>NZ_JBSNCG010000003.1:1302500-3010645 GCF_058780635.1 Azospirillum sp. UENF 312511
CATCACTCACGCGGCATTGCTGGATCAGGGTTGCCCCCATTGTCCAATATTCCCCACTGCTGCCTCCCGTAGGAGTCTGGGCCGTGTCTCAGTCCCAGTGTGGCTGATCATCCTCTCAGACCAGCTACCGATCGTCGGCTTGGTGGGCCATTACCCCACCAACTACCTAATCGGACGCGGGCCCCTCTCTCGGCGTAAACTTTCTCCCGAAGGACGTATCCGGTGTTAGCGTCCGTTTCCAGACGTTATCCCGAACCGAAAGGCAGGTTCCCACGTGTTACTCACCCGTGCGCCACTAGGGCCGAAGCCCTCGTTCGACTTGCATGTGTTAGGCATGCCGCCAGCGTTCGTTCTGAGCCAGGATCAAACTCTCAGGTTCAAGCTGGACCGCGATCCGAAGACCGCTTCCACTTGACAGGGCCGCTCAACGCGACCTCACCCAAGCTTTCGAAACTGAAGTCTCTTACTGCTTGACCGAGATGCTCAAGCGACCCGCGATGCCGGTCCCACTCCGGAACCGGTCCGCGACCAACGGCCAAAACCGCCGCCTGCGCATCCCTTCTCACAACACGGTATCAACGATATCCAAGATCCCGCGGCCCTCAGAGAAGGACCGCTGCCCGTCTCGCGCTGCGCTACCGGAGTTCGGTGCGGCGCGTCGGGGCGCTTTATCTAGAAGATCCGAAGCGGTCTGTCAAGCCTTTGTTTTCACGCTGGCCAAACTTTACTTCGTCTCGTCTTCGGCATCTCTGCCGATCCCTTGCCGCCGTCGCGCTTCTCAGCGGCCCCGGCGTCGTGGGAGCCGGGTTATAGGCGGGTTGGATTAGCCCGGCAAGAGCTTTTTTCATCGCTCCGCATTTTTTTCGCTGCACCGCATCACGAGCCCAAAAGGACGGTCATCGCCCCCTCGATCAGCCGCCGGGCGTTGGCGAACAGCGTCGCCATTTGAAGGGTCACGAGAAAGGCCAGCGCGTAGACGATCCCCGGCTGCGCCTCCTGCCAATCGAGGACGCGGCGGCTCAGCCGCTCCGGCACCGGGACGGCCAGCACCGCCGCCATGATGAGGACACCGACCACCCCGCCCGCCAGGATGTCCGTCGGGAAGTGAAGCCCCAGATAGATGCGCGGCAAACAGATCACCATCAGCGTCCATAGAAAGGCGAAGGCCCCGACCAGCCGGCTCGACCACCACAGTGCAGCGGCCAGCGCGAAGAACAGCACGGCGTGGTCGCTGGGAAAGGAACTCCAGCCGTCGACCGCCCAGGCGTTCACATCATAAGGAACGACGAAGCCCAGTTCCGGATCATGGACCGGGCGCAGGCGCATCGGCAGGAAGTTCTGCATCCCGCGCCCGACGGCGATGGCCAGCAGCGCTCCGGCGATGGTCTTCACCGAATAGAGGTCCGGCCCGATCAGCCGCCCGCTGCGCCGGGTCCAGCACCACCACAGCAGCGCCATCAGCACGCCGCCCTTCAGCAGGTCGCTTTGGGCAATGACATAGATGGTCTTGTCCGCCGCCATGCTGGCGCGGCTGTAGCCGTTCAGCCAGCCGATGATGACGAGGTCGAATGCCGTGGTCACGCCGTTCCCTCCGTTCCGCCGAGCCGGCCGACCTTTGGAAGGCCGACCGCTGGGAGCAGGGAACGGAAGGGCAAGCCCCGAGGGTAGTGGGTATCGGGCTTATCCCGGAAGGGTCAGCGCCGCTCGTACACGCTGTCGCCGCCCGCCCCACCGAACAGCACGACGTCGTAGGGGTCCTTCACCCCCGTCTCCATGCCGGGCGAGCCCTGCGGCATGCCGGGAACGGCGAGGCCAACCGCCGCCGGACGTTCGCGCAGCAGCCGCTGCACGCTGTCGGCAGGCACATGGCCTTCCAGGGCATAGCCGCCCACCAGGGCGGTGTGGCAGGACTGGAGCCGAGCGGGCACGCCGAGGCGCATCTTCACCGGCTCCACATCGTCGACCTCCTGCACGGTCACCGGGAATCCGGCGGCCCGCATATGGTCCACCCAGCCGCCGCAGCAGCCGCAGGTCGGCGATTTCCACACCATCACCTCCGGCTTGGCCGCGGAGGAGGCCGAGGCGGGGGAGGTGCCGGCCAGGCTGCGCACCGCGATGGCCAGGGCGCCCACCGTCAGGCTCGCCCCCATGGCCGTGAGAAACATCCGACGATCCAACATTCGCAACACCCGCTCCACAGACTTGCGGAAAGATGGCCTGCCGCCACCCAGTTTCAAAGCAGTCTGCCGCCCGCCGCCGTCGCCCGCTTTGATCGTGGTCAAACGACACGCCGCGGACCGATGGTTGCGAAAGGACGAAATTCATTCCATAAGGACAACGAACCCGTTGCGCAGGTGAAGTTGCATCGGTTACCGCTGAATGGCAGCAATCCGCGTGGCGAACCCCGACCGGCACCGCCGGGGAACCGGTATGTCGGCCGGCAACGGGCCGAACGGACGGGCAGGCTGAACGGACGGGCAGGACGGGCGGAACGCACAGCATGGAAACCGACCTTCTGTTCGCAGACGACGACCAGCCGCCGCCGCCCGAGGACGGGGCGGAGCCGTGGATCGTGCTGATCGCGGACGACGATCCGGAGGTCCACGCGGTCACCCGGCTGGCTCTGGGAGGTCTGCGCTACAAGGGGCGGCGCCTGTCGCTCGTCAGCGCTTTGTCGGCGGGCGAGGCCGCGGCCATCCTGCGCTGCACGCCCAACGCCGCCATCATCCTGCTGGACGTGGTGATGGAGACGGACGACGCCGGGCTGCGGCTGGTCCGCACCATCCGCGAGGACCTGAACAACCACGCCATCCGCATCATCCTGCGCACCGGACAGCCGGGACAGGCGCCGGAGGAGGACGTGGTCCTCGCCTACGACATCAACGACTACAAATCCAAGGCGGAGCTGACGGCGAAGAAGCTGTTCACCTCCGTCGTCGCCGCCCTGCGCGCCTACGCCGACATCGTGGCGCTGGAAACCAACCGCCGGGGGCTCCAGCAGATCATCCAGTCCACCGACCGGCTGTTCGAGCTGCGCTGCATGCAGCAGTTCGCCGCCGGGGTGCTGACCCAGCTGTCCGCCTTCCTGCGGGTGAAGCCCGACGCCATTCTCTGCGCCCAGCGCGGCGCCGCCGGCCGGCCGCTGCCGGACGGCGCCTTCTACGTGCTGGCCGGGGCCGGATGCTACGCCGAGGCGGCCAGGCAGACGGCGTCGCCGACCGGAGCGGTGATCCCGCCGGCCCTCGCCGACCGCATCACCGACGCTTTCCGCAGCCGCCGCAGCCATTATGGCGCCAACGAGACGACCCTGTTCATCCGCGTCCCCGACGGGCACGAGGTGGCGGCGTGGATTCACACCGATCGACCGCTGGACGAGGTGGACCGTGGGCTGGTCGAGGTGTTCGCCTCCAAGATCGCCCTCAGCTTCGCCAACGTCAGCCTGTATGAACGGCTGCGCGAGGCCAACGAGACGCTGGAGGCCCGCGTCGCCGAGCGCACCCGCGCGCTGGAAGCGGCGAACGCCAAGCTGGAGCGGCTGGCCACGGTCGATCCGCTGACCGCCGTGTGGAACCGCCGGCATTTCCTGGACCTCGCCGCGGCGGAGCTGGGACGGGCGCATCGCCACGGGCGGCGGCTCAGCGTCATCCTGCTCGACCTCGACAATTTCAAGGCGGTCAACGACGGCCACGGACACGCCGCCGGGGACGAGGCGTTGCGCACGGCGGTGGTCCGCGCCCGCGAGGCGCTGCGCACCTCCGACCAGATCGCCCGCTTCGGCGGGGAGGAGTTCGTCGCGCTGCTGCCGGAAACCGACCTAGCCGGAGCCCGCATCGTGGCCGAGCGGGTGCGCGCCGCCATCGCCGGAAGCCCGGTGGTGACCGACGGCCGGGCCATCCCCATCACCGCCAGCCTGGGCGTGGCCGAGTGGAACGCGTCGGAGCCCTCCATCGAACTGACCCTGCGCCGCGCCGACGCCGCGCTCTACGAGGCCAAGCTGGC
This sequence comes from Azospirillum sp. UENF 312511, assembly GCF_058780635.1. NCBI lineage: Bacteria > Pseudomonadati > Pseudomonadota > Alphaproteobacteria > Rhodospirillales > Azospirillaceae > Azospirillum > Azospirillum sp. UENF 312511. The sequence continues at coordinate 1,306,500 of NZ_JBSNCG010000003.1, forward strand.
CGGGCGGGACCGCGTGTGCGCGGCGGACGAGCCGAAGGCACCGGGCCACCCTTGATCCGGCCCTGATCCTGCGTCACGCCGCGCGCGTCACCGGCCGCCTTGAGAGCATGATTTTGGAAAAGATGGCGCCGGAGCCCTGGAAGAGGGGGCGTCGCTTCCGGTCAGGGGACCGGACGAGACGAAGGCCCGGCAGAAGAGCAACGCCCGCCATCCCGAACACAAGGGCCTCTCCGTTCTTTCGGTGAAGCCCTACCTCGATTGACGACCCGGACGGATAGGCTTCCCCGTTTGGGGGAGCCCCGGTGGCGGTCATCTGCCGGACGGACGGTTGCTGTCACCTCTTTTCGCTACCATGTCCTTCACAGTTGCGTCATTCTGATCGGGTCAAGCGGAGGAGCCATGATGGATCTCGATCTGGTCGTGCTCGTTGGGGCGATGGCTGCGGCCCTCGCCGGTCTCGCTGCCGCCCGCCCGGCCATGAAGCCGGTGCGCGTGCGCAGCCGGGATCGCCGCCGGCACTGACCCCCGGCGCCGCGCAACGCGGCGCTTCGGTCAGACGGCGGCTTGGCCCCGGAGGCGTTCCGGGGCTGCCGTCAGCGGTCCAGGTTGCGGATCGCGCGGTTGAGTTCGTACTCTTTGGAAGCGACATGCGCTTCCAGGTTCCCCACGCGCTTTTCGAAATCGCGGAAGCGTTGCGTCAAGCCGGCCAGGGTGCGGTCGGGCTTGATCGACACGCCGCGCCAGAAGGCCTCCTCCTCCGGATTGCGGTAGACCGCCGGCGGCTTGACCGGCAGGACCAGAACCGCGATCACATAGGCGAGGATCACCGGCGGCATGAAGAAGAACAGGCTCAGCACCAAGGCCAGCCGCGCCAGTCCGGGCCGGAACCCGAAATAATCGGCGATGCCGGCGCACACGCCCCCCACCACGCCACGCTGCGGATCGCGGTAGAGCCGGTGCGGGTTGGGCGAGTCGTAGGGCGAAGAACGGTCCATCGTCGGGCTCCCGTCAGGTCGGAATGATCGTGGAATGCGGCCGGCTCACAGCTTGTCGCGCCAATTGGGCGACTCCGCGTCGAGCACCCGTTCCAGCGCGTGGATGCGGCCCTCCAGACGGTTGGAGATGTCCCACAGCTCGGCCAGAAGCTGCTCGTCCTGGGCCGACAGCCCGCGCTGCCCACGCCATTTGGTGATGTAGTGGAAGATAATCCAAAGCGGTGCCACCACGGTCATGAAGAGCGCCGCGAGGACGAAGCTGAAACCGCTCATCAGGGGACGGCCTTTCTTGTTGTTTGAGGAAACCCCTCTCCCGCGAAGCGGCGGGAGAGGGGGCTCAACACCAACCCCGCTGTCGGCAAAGACGAAGTCGGGGCCAGTGTCGACGCCGGTGTGGGATCAGCTTCCCCGGCGCGCGGCGACGCGGGCCTTCAGCGCGGCCAGTTCGTCCTGGACCTTCTTGTCGGCCTCCAGTTCCGCGATCTCCTCGGTCAGCGTCTTGGTGCGGCCCACGTCGTAGGCCTCCACGCGGCCCTCCAGCTCGTCGAGGTTGCGCTCCACCTGCTCGAAGCGGGAGAAGGCGTCGTTGATCCGCTCGTCGTGCAGGGTGGAGCGGACACGCACGCGGTTGGCCGCCGTCTTGGTGCGGGCGACCAGCGCCTTCTCGCGGTTCTTGGCGTCGGTCAGCTTGGCCTGGAGGCGGCCGATGTCCTCGTTGGACTTGGACAGCGCCTCCTCGACCTGGGCGAGCTGGGCGGTCAGGACGTCCGCCTCCTCAGCGGCGCGCGACTTGGCGAGCAGCGCCTGCTTGGCGAGGTCCTCGCGGTCGTGGGTCAGCGCGGTCTCGGCCTTGCGGTCCCAGGAGTCGCGCTCGCGGTGCAGGTCGGCGATGCGGCGCTCGATCTCCTTGCGCTCGGCGATGATCTTCACCGTGGAGGAGCGCACCTCGACCAGCGTGTCCTCCATCTCCTGGATGATCAGACGGATCAGCTTCTCCGGGTCCTCCGCGCGGTCGAGCAGGGAGTTGAGGTTGGACTGCACGATGTCGGTGAGGCGCGAAAAGATGCTCATGGGGATGTGTCCGTTCTTGGTCGCTTTGGGTGGGCGTTGGTTGCGTCAGCCGAGGATCGTGGCGATCAGCAGGCCGGCGGCGAAAAACGCCCAGCTCTCGGTGGGGCGGCTGGTCAGGTAGGTCCGGATGCGCGCCGCCAGCGGACGGGCCTCGCGGGTGTAGCGGCGGTGGTAGTCGCTGTAGTGGCTCATGCGGGTCTCCTTGTTTGGTCTCCTTCTTCGCAATGGCCGTGCCAAAGCCGGGAATCCCCGCAAAGCCTTGGATTTTCTGGAGCGGGTGATTGGCGCCCAGGCTTGGAGCATCGCCCTTTCCGCGATAGAATAAATAAATTCGCTAACTTTTTGCCTTTTTGACCATGCAACCCAATCCGCCCTCCCTGCTCGGGGAGTCCCCGGCCTTCCACGCGGTCCTTGCCCATGTCTCCCGCGTGGCGCCGCTGGAGCGCCCGCTGCTGGTCATCGGGGAGCGCGGGACCGGCAAGGAGTTGATCGCGGCCCGCCTGCACTATCTGTCCCGCCGCTGGGACCGCCCCTTCGTGAAGGTGAACTGCGCCGCCCTGACCGAAAGCCTTCTCGACTCCGAGCTGTTCGGGCACGAGGCCGGCGCCTTCACCGGGGCGATCCGGCGGCAGATCGGGCGGGTGGAGCAGGCCGACGGCGGCACGCTGTTCCTGGACGAGATCGCCACGGCCAGCGCCGCCGTTCAGGAAAAGCTGCTGCGCGCCGTGGAGTATGGCGAGATCGAGCGGGTCGGCGGGCGGACCCAGACGGTCGATGTGCGGGTGATCGGGGCGACCAACGCCGATCTGCCGGCGCTCGCCGAGACCGGGCGGTTCCGCGCCGACCTGCTGGACCGGCTGGCCTTCGACGTGGTGACCCTGCCGCCGCTGCGCGCCCGGCGCGAGGACATTCCGGTGCTCGCCGAGCATTTCGCCCTGGGCATGGTGCGGGAGTTGGAGCGGGCGCTGTTCCCCGGCTTCGCCCCGCGGGCGCTTGAGCAGCTTCTGGACCATGGCTGGCCGGGCAACGTGCGCGAGCTGCGCAACGCGGTGGAGCGGTCCGTCGCCGCGTCCGACCCGGAGGGGCTGGTGGAGGAAATCCTGCTCGACCCCTTCGCCTCCGCCTGGCGACCGGCCGCGCCAACGGCCCCGGCCCCGTCACCGGTCGCGGAGGAGGCGCCGCCCGTTGCCGCCGAAGACTTCCAGGAGCAGGTGCGGCGCTTCGAGTCCGGCTTGCTGGAAACGGCGCTGGAGCGCAACCGCTTCAACCAGCGCCAGACCGCCGAGGCGCTGGGGCTCGGCTACCACCAGCTTCGCGGGCTGCTGAAGAAGCACGGGCTGATCGGCAAGCCCGAGTAGCCTTCTCCCTCTCCCGGGACGGGAGAGGGACTTTACTTCTTCTCCAACAGCAGCGTGCCCTTGCTCTGCAGCCGGTCCTTGACCTTGTTGGCCAGCAGGCCAAGCGCCCAGGGAAGCTGCACCTCCACGGTGACGCTGTCGTCCTGCACGTCGATGAAGCCGGTGACGGTCTGGGCCATCGCCACCACGCGGAAATCCACGCGGTCGTCGGTCCAGTGGTCGTCCATGCTGCTGGCGACTGCGGCGAGGTGGGAGCGGGCCTGTCCCACCCCCTCCGCCACGCGCCGCTTCGCCTCGTCCCGGCCGAGCTTGTGGGGAATGGAAACGGTCAGGGGCTTCGACATGAACAGGCTCTCCGCTGCGTCAACGCTTATTCATGGAAACAACAGTCCACGGCGGCTTTTCTTCCACCCCCGTCATCCATCTGCAACGGTGCTAAGACAAATCTTATCTCTTTCGAGGGCGCTCTTTCGTCGCAACGGGGCGGCGGCGTATAGCTTTCCATCACAGATTACATCGGGCATGGATTTCTTGGGGGCCGCGACCGCGCCGTGAGCAACGATCGACCGGGCGAACTCTTTGCGGGGCCGCGCCCCATCCAGACGCGGGGCGAGGAACCGGCGCTGCGCCCCCGCCTGCCCAAACGCGCGCCCAAGCCGGAAAATCCTGCCAAGCCCGAGAAACCCAAGGCTGAGAAGCCGCGGAAAGCAGCGCCGCCGCGCAAGGCCACCCCGAAAACCGCCAGAGGCGGCGGACGGCGGACGATCCTCGGTACGCTGGTCTATGCCGGGATGGTTGCGGGCGTGTGGTGCGGCATCGCGCTGGGCGCGGTGCTGGCCTGGTTCGCGCTGGACCTGCCGGACATCTCCAAGGTCGCGCAGTTCGAACGGCGCGCCTCGGTCACCGTGCTGGCGGCCGACGGGGCGGAGTTCGCGCGCTTCGGCGACCTGCACGGCACGACGCTGGGCGTGCGCGACCTGCCGCCGCATCTGATCAACGCCGTGCTGGCCATCGAGGACCGGCGCTTCTATTCGCATTTCGGCGTCGACCCCATCGGTCTGGCCCGCGCGCTCTACGTCAACTGGCGGTCCGGGCGCTCGGCGCAGGGCGGCTCCACCATCACCCAGCAGCTCGCCAAGAACCTCTTCCTGACGCCCGAGAAGTCGCTGAAGCGCAAGATCCAGGAAGCCATGCTGGCGCTGTGGCTGGAGCACCGCTTCACCAAGGACCAGATCCTCACCGCCTATCTGAACCGCGTCTATCTGGGGGCGGGCACCTTCGGCGTGGACGCGGCGGCGCGCACCTATTTCGGTAAGCCGGCGACCCAGCTCGACCTGCGGGAATCGGCGATCATCGCCGGCCTGCTGAAGGCGCCCTCGCGCTACGCCCCATCCTCCAACCCGGACGAGGCGGCGGAGCGGTCGCGCGTCGTGATGGGCGCCATGGTGGACGCCGGCTTCATCACCGCGCAGGAGCTGGAGGCGGCGCGCAACGCCCCGCCGTCGGCCAAGCGCAAGCCGGGCGGCGACGGCCGCTATTTCGCGGATTGGGTGACGGAGCTGGTCTCGGCCTTCGTCGGCTCCGGCCACGGCGACGTGGTGGTCCGCACGACGCTGGACCTCAAGCTGCAGCGCGCGGCGGAGCAGCGGCTGGAGGAGATCCTGTCCGGCCCCGGTGCCGGTGCCAACGCGCGGCAGGGTGCGCTGGTCGCCATGACCACCGACGGAGCGGTGCGTGCCCTGGTCGGCGGGCGGGACTACGACAACAGCGAGTTCAACCGCGCCACCCAGGCGATGCGCCAGCCGGGGTCGGCCTTCAAGCCCTTCGTCTATCTGGCGGCGCTGGAAGCCGGCTGGTCGCCCGACAGCCCGGTCGAGGACGCCCCCGTCCGCATCGGCGGCTGGAGCCCCGGCAACTACGACGGCAAGTTCCGCGGCACCATCACCATGGCCAACGCGCTGGCCCATTCGTCCAACACCGCGACCGTGCGCATCATCGACCGCATCGGGGTGGAGCGGGTGCGCCGGGTGGCGGCGGGGCTGGGCATCAACTCGCCGCTGGGCAAGGACCTGTCGCTGGCGCTCGGCACCAGCGAGGTCAACCTGCTGGAGCTGACCCGCGGCTACGCCGGCATCGCCAACCGCGGCGCCCCGGTCTGGCCCTACGCCATCACCGAGATCCGCGACCGCGACGGCAACGTCCTGTACCGGCGGCAGGCCGGCGGCTCCGTCCCGGTGGTCGACCCGGCGCACGCGGTGCAGCTCACCCGCATGATGACCGGCGTCATCGAGTACGGCACCGGCAAGTCGGCCAAGCTCGACCGCCCGGCGGCGGCCAAGTCGGGCACCACCCAGGATTACCGCGACGCCTGGTTCGTCGGCTTCACCGCCGACCTCGTGGCCGGGGTCTGGCTGGGCAACGACAACAACGCCGAGATGAAGCGGGTCACCGGCGGCTCGCTGCCGGCCAAGCTGTGGCAGGGCTTCATGCTGGACGCCCACGCCGGACGCCCGCCCCGCCCCCTGCCGGGGATGGAGGGCGCCCCCGCCTACGTCGCGTCCGGCATCGCGGAGCCCGCCCGTGCCAGCCCGGCGGCGGCCCCGGCGCCCGCGCGCGGGTCGTCGGGCGGCGTGGCGGGCGGCATCGGCTCGCTGATCGAAAGCCTGACCGGCAAGGGCAGCGCGCCCCAGGTGCAGTACGACTACGGCAATCCGGTGCGGTGAGGGGGAGCGCATTGCCCCCACCCCGGCCCTCCCCCGCTCTCGCGGGAGAGGGTGCCGTCTGCGAAGCGGCGGCAGTCCCCTCCCCTGCGACAGCGGGGGAGGGTTAGGGAGGGGGCAATAGGGGCGAAAACTCAGCCCCCCAGATACCCCAGCACGCCCTTCCCCGCCCGCGTGCCCATGGCGAAGGAGCCCTGGAGAAGGTAACCGCCGGTCGGCGCCTCCCAATCCAGCATTTCCCCGGCGACGAAGATCCCCGGCAGGCGGGTCAGCATAAGCGAGCCGTCCAGCTCCGCCAGCCGGACGCCACCGGCGGTGGAGATGGCGCGCTCGATGGGCCGCAACCCGGTCAGCACCATCGACAGGCCCTTGATGTGGCGGGCCAGCGCCGCCGGGTCGGACAGCTCCGACGCCGGGGTGAACTCGCGCAGCAGGGCGGCGCGTGGACCGGTCAGCGACAGGGACTTCTTCAGGAAGGTGGACAGCGACTCCGCGCCGCGGCGGCGCAGCCGTTTGGCGATCGCCGACTCCGGCAGGTCCGGCATCAGGTCGATGGTCAGGGCGGCCCAGCCCTCGCGCTCGATGGCGTCGCGCAAGGCGGCGCTCAGCGCATAGACGGCGCCGCCCTCAATGCCGGTTTCGGTGATGACGAACTCGCCCTTCAGCCGGCGGTCGCCGAAGGCGAGGCCGACGCTCTTGACCGGCTGGCCGGCGAAGCGCTCGCGCAGGTGATCGGACCAGGGCACCTCGAAGCCCATGTTGGACGGGCGCAGCGGCGCGATGTCCACCCCGCGCGCGGCGAGAAGCTCCGTCCAGGCGCCGTCGGAACCGGTGCGCGGCCAGCTCGCCCCGCCCAGCGCCAGCAGGGTGGCGCGCGGGGCGACGGTGGTCTCGGTGCCGTCGCCGCGCAGGAAGCGCAGCGCGCCGGACGCGTCCCAACCGAGCCAGCGGTGGCGGGTGTGCAGGGTGACGCCCAGCCCCTCCAGCCGTCGCAGCCAGGCGCGGACCAGGGTGGAGGCCTTCATCTGCACTGGAAAGACGCGCCCGCTGGAGCCGACGAAGGTCTCGATCCCGAGCCCCGTCGCCCAGTCGCGCAGGTCTGCCGGGGAGAGGTCGGCCAGCAGATCGGTGAACAGCGGGGCTTGCGCGCCGTAGCGGGCGATGAAGGCGTCCAGCGCTTCGGAATGGGTCAGGTTCAGCCCGCCGCGTCCGGCCAGCAGCAGCTTGCGCGCCGGGGTGGGCATCCGTTCATAGACGGCGACCGAGCGACCCGCGGCGGCGATGACCTCCGCCGCCATCAGCCCGGCCGGGCCGGCGCCGACGATAGCGACGTCGGGAGAGGAAACGGTGTCAGGGGCGTCGGTCATCGGGTCCCCCGAGGGGCAGTAGGAAGTTTACCGGTCCCGTCCGCACCGCCTTCGCCAAAGGAAAAAGCAGCGTCGGACGGGACCGGGGCACTCAAGAAGCGGGTCGGCGGCGCGGGACCGGCTCAGTCCGCGTCGTCCTCCTGGGCCACCTCGTCGGCAAGGTCGTTGGCCATGTCGGCGAAATAGCCCGCATCCACCTCCAGCCCGTTCTCCTCGCAGATCCGCATGAAGATGCGGTAGGCGTGCAGGATCGCGACGTCGAGAACGACGAGGTCGCCCTCCTCGCTGTGCTTGTCGGTGATGCCACGCTCCTGGAGCGTGCCGACGATGTCGTGAGAGGCGGCCTGAAGCACCGCTTCCATGGCTTGTTTGTGCAGAGTCGACATCGCGGGGGTCCTCTTTCTCAAGTGGTCGTCTGCCGTCGGGCGCGGCGCGTTCAGCGCCGGCCCGTGGTAGAAAACCCCTCTTAGCAGCTTCGGGTTCTCGCCGCAGCGATCATCGCGCGCCGTTCTTCGCATGGCTCTGCAGATAGGTCAGCAGCAGACGGCCCTCCTCCTCGTCCAGCCGGGTCAGCCGCTTCATGGCGTTCATCTTGCCGATCCAGGCGTTCGCGTCGAAGTCGGCCGGCGGGTGCAGCGTGTGGCAGAGCGAGCAGTTGGCGTCATAGACCCGAGCGCCGTAATCCCACAGCGCGCCGAGCGCGCCCACATAGCCACCCGCGCCGGTCCAGGCGGTCAGGCGGACCTCCGTCCACTCCTGTTCGGTCTCGGGATCGGTGACGCTGCGCAGCGCAGCAGTCTGCCCGGCCGCCGCCGCGTTCAGCTTGACCGTGGTGATGCGCTTGCCCGGCTGGGCGTAGAGCGTCTGGGTGGAGCTGCCACGCTGCCAGCCGGTGATTTCCACCCGCAGGGCGCCGCCCTCCGTCGCCAGAACCTTCACCGGCGTCGCCGCGGCGATCTCGCCGTCCCCGGCGCTCCCAGGGGTCGGTGGCGCTCCGTACAGGGCGAGGCTGGTCAGGGCGTAGGCGGTGTCGCCGGGCTTCAGGGCCAGCGCCTTCGCCTGGTCCGACAGGCCGGCGAAGAGTTGGCGATGGCCGGCGGTGACGTCGGGGAAGCTGTGGGCGATTCCCTTATGGCAGTCGATGCAGGTTTTGCCGGCCTTCTCCGCCCCTTCCATGGCGCTGGCCGCCTTCGGCGTCTGCTTGTGAAAGTCCATGGCGCCGAAGGAATGGCAGTTGCGGCATTCCTGGCTGTCGGTGGCGCGCATGCGGTCCCATTCGCGGCGCGCCAGCGTGTGACGCTTGGCCTCGAACTTCTCCTTGCTGTCGATGGAGCCGATGAGCCAGTGGTACAGCTCGCCCGACGCCTGCACCTTGCGGATCACCTTGTGCGTCCAGTCGCGCGGGACGTGGCAGTCGGCGCAGGTCGCCCTTACGCCCGAGGCGTTCTGGTAGTGCGGCGAGGTCTTGTACTCGACATACACGTTGTCGCGCATCTCGTGGCAGGAGATGCAGAATTCCATGCTGTTGGTCGCTTCCATCGCGGTGTTGAAGCCGCCCCAGCCGACCACCCCGACGACGACGCCCACCAGACCGGCCAGCGCGAGCGCCCCGAAGCCGCCCGCCAAGCCGCCTGCCGTCTTCCATCCCCACCGCATGTCGATACCCTGGACACCCTGACAATCCTCAACCCTCTCCCCTCCGGGGAGAGGGTGGCCCGAAGGGCCGGTGAGGGGGTTGCGCGTTTCCGGCACGTCCGGCACAAGCGCAACCCCCTCACCCTAACCCTCTCCCCGCTTTCGGCGGACCAAAGGTCCGCCTGTCGCGTCAGCGCAAACTTCGTTTGCGCGTGAGCCGAGGGGAGAGGGAATAGCCTCCCAACCCCGTCAGTCGAAGGGATGCGGCTTCGGCGTCTTGTCCGTGGACGGCGGCAGGATCGGCAGAGCGAAGCTCGGCTGGTCACCGGTCAGCGTCTTCAGGAAGGCAACGATCTTGCCGTTCTCGTCGGGCGAGAACTTCTTACCCAACTGGATGCGGCCCATGACGTCCACGGCGTCGGACAGCGTCGCGGCCTCGCCGTCGTGGAAGTAGGGGTAGGTCAGCGCGACGTTGCGCAGCGTCGGAACCTTGAAGTTGAAGCGGTCGGCCTCCTCCTTAGTCACCGCGATGCGGCCCTCGGCGGGGTTGTTGGTCTTGTAGGGCTCGACGACGCCCATCTTCTGGAAGGTGTTGCCGCCGACGGCCGAGCCGTTGTGGCAGGCGGTGCAGCCCGAGTCCTTGAACAGCTCGTAGCCTTCCAGCTCGACGGTGGTCAGGGCCTTCTTGTCGCCCTTCAGCCACTGGTCGAAACGGGAGTTCGGCGTGACCAGCGTCTCCTCGAAGGCAGCGATGGCCTTGGTCACTTCCTCGATGGTGATCTTGGTCTCGCCAAAGACCTCGCCGAATTCCTTCTGGTATTCGGGAATGGAGCGCAGCACCTCAACCGCCAGGGCGTGGGTGGAGCCCATCTCTCCGGGGTTGGCAATCGGCCCGCCGGCCTGCTCCTGCAGGGTCAGCGCGCGGCCGTCCCAGAACTGCGCCACGTTCAGGCTGGAGTTCAGCACGGTCGGCGAGTTGATCGGACCCTGCTGCCAGTTGTGGCCGATGGAGGTCTTCAGGTTGTCGGTGCCGCCCATGGACAGGTTGTGGCACGAGTTGCAGGAGATGAAGCCGGACTTGGACAGCCGGGGATCGAAGTACAGCTTCTTGCCGAGTTCAACCAATCCGGGATTGGTGACCTTCGCCGGCTCGATCGGCGAAATCGGTTCGTCGGCGGCGAACGCCGGCACGCCGAAGGTGGCGACGGAGGCCGCCAGCATGGCCGCGAACGACACGGCAGCACGCATGGACATCGCACTTCTCCCTTATCGAAGTTCTAATATTTTGGCTAATGCCTTGATGCAAAATGACAGTGGCATGCCCTACTCTGGTGATACCAGTGACAGGCGTGTCGCGCGGCAACTTGCCGCATGTCCGTACACAAACTATGGCTACTCAAAACAATCCTTAATGCGGGCGTGAAAAAGGGGCGGCGGGACAGCCCGCCGCCCCCATCGGGACGATGCTCGAACAATGACTTTTGGTTGCGCCTAATCGGCGGCTTGGCTGGTCATGCCGCCTTGCACACCGGACGGCATGCCCTTCACCACCTCGTCCGCCGTGGCGCGGTGGACCTTCACGGAGCCGGTCCACTGGCCCCAGGCCTTTGGGTCGATGATGTCGCCGTTCTTGCCCAGCGACTTCAGCCGCTTCTGGTCCTCGTCGGTCAGCACCTGCTTGGGCAGGGGGGCCAAGCCGGCGACGTCGGCGGCGGTCATGCCCAGCATGCCGGCGACCCGGCTGCCGTAGTCGTCATGGATCAGGAAGAAGTGCCAGAGCATCCGCTCCTGGACATCGCGTTCGCACTGGCCGAGCAGGGTGCCCATGTTCAAGACCAGATCGTCGCGCTCCCAGTCCATCATGGTGCAGTAGCGGCCCCGCGCCTGAACGTAATCGTTGCGGCGCTCGATCACGCTGCGGGTCAGGCGACCGTGAATTTCCGGCGGGTTGTTCGGCTCCTCCCGCTGGGCTTCGCTGAGGCCGTTGTGGATGGACGGCTCGAAATTGACGTGCGGGTTCTGCCCCGGCGCCAGATCGCGCTGGTAGGACATCTGCCCGCCCGACAGGTTGGTGGCGACTGGCGCGTTCTTGGCCTGATTGATCGGCAACTGCTGATAGTTGGGGCCGACCCGGTAGCGCTGCGTGTCGGAGTAGGAGAAGGTCCGTCCGACCAGCATCTTGTCGTCGGAGAAGTCCAGCCCGTCGACCAGAACGCCGGTGCCCATGGCGATCTGTTCGTTCTCGTTGAAGAAGTCCTCGACATTGCGGTTCAGCGTCATCACCCCGACGTGGCGCAGCGGGAAGTCCGACTCCGGCCAGATCTTGGTGTCGTCCAGCGGGTCCCACTCCAGCTCGGGATGGTCGTGATCCTCCATGACCTGGACGAACACATCCCACTGCGGGTAATCGCCCCGGTCGATGGCCTCGAAGAGGTCCTTGGAGGCGGAGCCGAGATCCTGCCCCTGCACCTTCGCCGCCTCGTCCGCCGTCAGGCAGGCGACGCCGCAGCGCGGGTGGAAGTGGTACTTGACCAGCACCGTGTCGCCGTTGGCGTTCACCATCTTGTAGGTGTTCACGCCGAAGCCTTCCATGTGCCGGTAGTTGGCCGGAATCCCGCGCGGGCTGAACAGATGCGTCAGCATGTGCATGGATTCGGGCGTCTGGCTCATGAAGTCGAAGATGCGGTTCGGCTCCTGGCGGAAGGTCACCGGATCGGGCTTCAGCGAATGGATGACGTCGGGGAACTTGATGGCGTCGCGGATGAAGAAGACCGCGAGGTTGTTGCCGACGAGGTCCCAGTTGCCGTCCTCGGTGTAGAACTTCACCGCGAAGCCGCGCGGGTCGCGCGCCACCTCCGACGAATCGCGCCCGCCGATGACGGTGGAGAAGCGGATGGCCAGCGGGGTCTTCTTGCCGGCCTGTTGGAACAGCTTGGCGCGGGTGTATTTGGAGGCCGGCTCGTCGCCGATCTTGCCGGTCGCCTCGAACTCGCCGTAGCAGACGAAGCCGCGGGCGTGAACCACGCGCTCGGGGATGCGCTCGCGGTCAAAGTGGGTGATCTTTTCCAGGAACTGGTAGTTCTCCAGCGTCGCCGGACCGCGCGCCCCCACGGTGCGCTGGGATTGGTTGTTGGTGATCGGGTGGCCCTGACGGTTGGTCAGAGTCTTCGATTGGTCAGCCATCGCTTTCTCCCTGAACAGCAAGCCGTGCCGGCGCACCCCTGGGGCGTCCGGTTGGGAGGTCAACGGCCCCAGTTTGGAACCGTTCCAATCCAAAACGCCGGCCGGCGGCACCCTGTCCGTCAGGGAGATGCCCAAACGGAAAAGGGCGGCCCCGAGGGACCGCCCTTTCCGCAAACGTCGTGGATGACGTGAGCTATTAGAAGCCCATGCCGCCCATGTCGTCCATGCCACCCGGCATGCCGGCCGGAGCAGCCTTCTTCTCCGGCTTCTCGGCGATCATCGCCTCGGTGGTGATCAGCAGGCCGGCGATCGAGGCCGCATCCTGCAGGGCGGTGCGAACCACCTTCACCGGGTCGATGATGCCGGCGGCGACCAGATCGGTGAACTCACCCTTCTGGGCGTCGTAGCCGAAGTTGGCGTCGTTCTGGTCCAGCAGCTTGCCGACCACGATCGAACCGTCGGTGCCCGCGTTGTAGGCGATCTGACGGACCGGGGCCTGCAGGGCGCGGCGGATGATCTCGATGCCGACGCGCTGCTCGTCGTTGATCGGCTTCAGGGCTTCCAGAGCCTTGGTGGCGTACAGCAGAGCGGTACCGCCGCCGGCGACGACACCCTCTTCCACCGCGGCGCGGGTGGCGTGCATGGCGTCGTCAACGCGGTCCTTGCGCTCCTTCACCTCGACCTCGGTGGCGCCGCCGACGCGGATGACGGCAACGCCGCCAGCCAGCTTCGCCAGACGCTCCTGCAGCTTCTCGCGGTCGTAGTCCGAGGTGGTCTCCTCGATCTGCGCCTTGATCTGGCCGATGCGGGCCTGGATGTCCTCGGCCGAGCCGGCGCCGTCGACGATGGTGGTGTTCTCCTTGGAGATCACGACCTTCTTGGCGGTGCCCAGCATGTCGATGGTGACGTTCTCGAGCTTGATGCCGAGATCCTCGGAGATGACCTGGCCGCCGGTCAGGATGGCCATGTCCTCCAGCATCGCCTTGCGGCGGTCACCGAAGCCCGGGGCCTTGACGGCGGCGACCTTCAGGCCGCCACGCAGCTTGTTCACGACCAGGGTCGCCAGGGCCTCGCCCTCGACGTCCTCGGCGATGATCAGCAGCGGACGCGAGGACTGCACGACGGCCTCGAGGACCGGCAGCAGGGCCTGCAGACCCGACAGCTTCTTCTCGTGGAGCAGGATGAACGGGCTCTCGAGGTCCGCGATCATCTTGTCGGCGTTGGTGATGAAGTACGGCGACAGGTAGCCGCGGTCGAACTGCATGCCCTCGACGACGTCCAGCTCGGTCTCGAGGCTCTTGGCCTCTTCCACCGTGATGACGCCCTCGTTGCCGACCTTCTCCATCGCCTGGGCGATCATCTTGCCGATCTCGGCTTCGCCGTTGGCGGAGATGGTGCCGACCTGGGCGATCTCGTCGTTGGTCGTGACCTTCTTGGCGCGGCCGCGGATGTCGGCCACGACGGTCTCGACGGCGAGGTCGATGCCGCGCTTCAGGTCCATCGGGTTCATGCCGGCGGCCACCGACTTCACGCCCTCGCGGACGATGGCCTGGGCCAGAACGGTCGCCGTGGTGGTGCCGTCGCCGGCAAGGTCGTTCGTCTTCGACGCGACCTCACGCACCATCTGGGCGCCCATGTTCTCGAACTTGTCCGACAGCTCGATTTCCTTGGCGACCGAGACGCCGTCCTTGGTGATGCGCGGAGCGCCGAAGGACTTCTCGATCACGACGTTGCGGCCCTTCGGACCCAGCGTCACCTTCACGGCGTCGGCGAGGATGTCCACACCGCGCAGCATCTTCTCGCGCGCGGAGGCGGAGAACTTAACTTCCTTGGCAGCCATTGCTCACTTCCTTGAATTTCGGGGGGTTGGATCGCTCAGCGCGGGCGGAGGCTCAGGCCTCGACGACGCCCATGATGTCGGATTCCTTCATGATCAGGAAATCCTCGCCCTCGATCTTCACCTCGGTGCCCGACCACTTGCCGAACAGGATGCGGTCGCCGGCCTTCACGTCGAGCGCAACGACCTTGCCGCTCTCGTCACGGGCGCCCGGACCCACCGCGACGACCTGGCCCTCCTGGGGCTTTTCCTTCGCGGTGTCGGGGATGATGATCCCGCCCTTGGTCTTGGTGTCGGACTCCAGACGCTTGACGACGACGCGGTCGTGCAGCGGACGGAACTTCATGGGGATGCCTCCAGGATCAAGGCTTATTGAAAGGATTGGCGCCGGGCTCGGGGCTGTTAGCACTCTCCCCCGGCGAGTGCCAGACAGCTAATCGAGCTGCGGTTTTGATTCAAGAGGGTCGTTGCGGCAATCGGTGCGATTCCTGGCAGCAGTCGCCCCTCCTTGCTGCTAATGCATTGAAATAGCAGAAAAATTTTTGTTGCCTGCCGCAGCCGCGAACGGCACACTTTCACAAAAGAATCATCAGGACGCAGCGGAAGGACGCCACCGGTTCCACCATCACGGAGGCAGAGCATGGCCAGTCTGGGGCTTCAGCTTCGCGATTACCGCCTGACCACGGCGGAGATTCTGTACCACATGCCGGACCACCCGCACCTGTTGCAGAGCTATCTCTGGCAGGAGTTGGACCTCGCGCCCGGCTACCCGGTGCTGCGCCGGTTCCTGGATTTCTGGCAGGCCAACCTGGACGGCAAGCTGCATTCGGTGAAGCTGGCGACCCACCGCCTGCTCACACCGGGAGAGGCCCGCGCGGTGGCCGCGGAATTCCGCTGGAACTGACGCCCCCATACCCCGGAAACGCGGGAAAATGTGAAAAAATAAACCATTATTAAGAGCATAACTCTTTCGATACCCTTCCCTCAGCACGAACTGTCCGTGCCGATGCACGTCCACGACAAACTGGGGGAACGACGATCATGACGACGCCGGTCTGCGAAGAAGCGGTCAACCTCGTGAAGCATTTCGAGGGTCTCTACCTCAAGGCCTATCTGTGCCCGGCGGGGGTGCCGACCATCGGTTACGGGCACACCGCCGGGGTCGAGCTGGGGCAGAGCATCACCTCCGCCCAGGCCGACAACTTCCTGCAGTCGGACCTGACCGCCGCCGCCGCCCAGGTGGACAAGCTGGTCACCGTCACGCTGAACCCGGACCAGCGCGGCGCGCTGGCCTCCTTCGTGTTCAACCTGGGGGCCGGCAGCCTGCAGTGCTCGACCCTGCTGCGCCTGCTGAACCAGGGCGACTACGAGGGCGCCGCCGGCCAGTTCGGCCGCTGGGTCTACGCCACGGTCAACGGCGTCAAGACGCAGCTCCCGGGTCTGGTGAAGCGCCGCGCCGCCGAGGCCGACCTGTTCGAAAGCGCCACCACGCCGCTGCCCCAGGCGTCGGTCAGCACCGCCACGGGCGCGTGAACGCTCTTAATAACCCTCTCCCCTCTGGGGAGAGGGTGGCCCGGAGGGCCGGTGAGGGGGTTGTACGTGGCCGTTCGTCCGGCAAAAGCGCATCCCCCTCACCCTAACCCTCTCCCCAGAGGGGAGAGGGAAAAATATCCCCCTCACCCCTTCCGCTGGCCGGTCAGCCGCAGGCCGCGGTCGATCCACTGGGCGGTCAGCTTTTCCTGGACGGCGTTCTGGCGCAGCCGCTGGTTCAGGTTGGCGAAATCCACCCGGTCCAGGCTCTGGTCCTGGTTGAAGCAGGAGAAGACGACCGTCTCCTCGCCGGTCACCGGGTCGGTGTGCCGTTGCAGGCACTGGGCGCAGATCTCCTTCATCATGCATTGCATGGGGGAGTTGATGGAGCCGATGGCCGCGTGGCCGGGCTTCAGGTACGGCTTCAGCAGACCGTGCCGGGCCGCCCCCACCGCCGCCATCATGCGGTCGGAGCCGATGGCGATGATGCGGTCCACCGTCTCCAGCGGAATATCCGCCGGCCCCAGCCCGCCCGCCGCGTAGGCGCGCATGGCCTCCACGATGTTGCCCACGAAACTCAGGTCGCCGGGGCGCGTCGGCGTGAAGCCCGGCGCCTCGTCGCAGCACCAGACGACGCGGTCGGCGGCGGCCTCGATCTGGTCGGTCTTGTAACGATCCTCCATCCGCTTGTAGCCGGCGAAGTAGAGGACGCGGTTGCCGCGCGCCCGGCAGGCCTGCCCGATGGAGAAGAGCACGGCGTTGCCCAGCCCGCCGCCGACCAGCGCCACCGTCTCGCCCTCCGGAATCTCGGTGGGGGCGCCGGTCGGCCCCATCACCACCACCGGATCGCCGGGCTTCAAAAGGACGCAGAGGTCGGACGAGCCACCCATCTCCAGAACGATCAGGGAGAGCAGCCCGGTCTCCTTGTCCACCCAGGCGCCGGTCAGGGCCAGCCCTTCCATCGCCAGCGTGGTCCGGCCGATCCGTTGCGCCAGCGTTTCAAAATTCTGCAGCCGGTAGAACTGTCCGGGTTCGAAACGGCGTGCCGCGGCCGGGGCCTTCACCACCACCTCCACGATGGTCGGGGTCAGGCGGGTGACGCTGTGCACCAGGGGCCGCAACTCGGCGTTCAGGCGCCGCACCAGAGCCTCCGGCGTCACGGAGGTCGGCGCCCGGCGGGCCAGCGACCGGCTGACCACCGGATAGCCGCGCTTCGCCCCGCCCATCGCCTTCACCACATTGCCGGCGAAGGACGGGTGCAGGTCGCCGAAGAAGCTGAGGAACCGCCCGTCCGGCGCCCGCGCCATCAGCACATGCGCCTGGGCCGGCTTGGCCTGCCGTTCTGGTGTCACCGGCCGCCCGTCCTCATCGATGGCACGGAAGCAGCGCCCGTCCAGTTCCACCCACTCCGGCTCCTCGCGGGCCAGGACGGTGTTCGGCTGGGTGCCGGCGGCGACCAGGATGGTGCGGGCGGGGAGGCGCGCGTCCATGGCGGCGGGGGCCACCACCCCGTCCGGCCCGACCGGGTTGATGGCAAGGTGAATGGCCTGCGCGGCGCCCGTCTCGTCGATCTCCACCCCGCGCGGGGCGGCGCATTCCAGAAAGCGGATGCCCTCGGCCAGCCCGTGCGCCACCTCCTCGTGGTTCAGCGTGTAGCTGGGGCTGTCGATCAGGCGGCGGCGATAGGCGATGGTCGAACCGCCCCAGGATTGCAGCAGCGCCGTGACGCGCGGCTCGCGCCCCTGCTCCCCCGCTTCGAGACGCTCCGCCCGGATGGCGCGGGCGTGGGCCAGGAACTCGTCGGCCAGGTCCGCCTCGTCGGGCGTCCAGCGGGCGCGCACCGCCGCCTCCCCCCGCTCGGCCGCCAGAACCTCGTAACGGGTGAGGAACTTCTCGACCTGGACGGGGTAATAGGCCAGCGCCTCCGTCGCCGTGTCGATGGCGGTCAGGCCGCCGCCGATCACCACGATGGGCAGCCGGACCTGGAGGTTGGCGATGCTATCCGGCTTGGCCGCCCCGGTCAGTTGCAGGCCCATCAGGAAGTCCGAGGCCTGCCGCACCCCGCGGGCGATCCCGTTCGCCATCGGCACGACGGTCGGCTTGCCCGCCCCCATGCACAGGGCGATGTGGTCGAAGCCCAGCTCCAGCGCCCCGTCGATGGTCAGCGTGCCGCCGAAACGCACCCCGCCGATGATGGTCATGCGCGCCCGGCGTTCCAGCAGCAGCCGGATCACCTTCAGG
This sequence comes from Azospirillum sp. UENF 312511, assembly GCF_058780635.1. Lineage (NCBI taxonomy): Bacteria > Pseudomonadati > Pseudomonadota > Alphaproteobacteria > Rhodospirillales > Azospirillaceae > Azospirillum > Azospirillum sp. UENF 312511. The sequence goes on from NZ_JBSNCG010000003.1 coordinate 1,324,437, forward strand.
AAATTCTTGTTCCAGCGCACGGTGATGCCGTACTCGGCCACCCCGCCGAAGCCGGCCATCACCCGCTCGTCCAGCCGGTCGTAGAGGTCGCGCACATCGCGGATCGGCCGGAAGGGCACCCGCGTGCCGCTGGGCAGAACGCCGGAGAGGTCGGCGGGCAGCGGCTCGATCTTCAGCCCGTCGATGCCGACCACCGTGTGGCCGTCGTTCATCAGATGGTGCGCCAGCGTGAAGCCCGCCGGCCCCAGCCCGGCCACCAGCACCTTGTAGCCGCTGTCCGGCCGCATCAGCGGGCGACGCAGGTCCAGCGGGTTCCAGCGGGTCAGCAGGCTGTAGATCTCGAAGCCCCAGGGCAGTTCCAGCACGTCCTTCAGCGTGCGGGTTTCCGCCTGCGGGATGTCCACCGGCTCCTGTTTCTGATAGATGCAGGCCTTCATGCAGTCGTTGCAGATGCGGTGGCCGGTGGCCGCGCACATCGGGTTGTCGACCACCACCACGGCAAGCGCCCCGATCGGCACCCCCTCGGCCTTCAGCGCGTGCATCTCGGAAATCTTCTCTTCCAAGGGGCAGCCGGCCAGCGCGACGCCGAAGGCGCTCTTCTGGAACTCCCCGGTCTTGCGGTCGCGCAGCCCCTTGGAGCAGCTGTCCTTGCCCTGGTTGTGGCACCAGATGCAGTAGTTGGCCTCGTCCAGCGCCCCGGCCAGATCGGTGCCGGGATCGGTCAGGTGGAAGCCCTGGCGCTCGCGGCATGCCTCGTCGGGCAGGCGCATCATGGTGACGCCGTGCCGTTCCACCGTCTCCACCGGAACCAGACGCTGCGGGTCGGTGCGGTGCGGCACCTGGAACAGCACGCCGCCGCCGTGCCGGACGCGACCGGCCTCGCTGAAGACCGCCCAGGCGGCGTATTGGGCGGCGCTGTCGAGCTGATCGGCGTGAGCCGCCTCGTCCTCCATCCAGGCCAGCACCTGCCGGGCGAAGGCGGCTTCGGTCAGCGGACCGCCCAGCCAGTCCTCCAGCCGCGCGGCCAGCTCCGCCCCGTCGAGCGCGGCGACCGCCTCCGGCTTCACCGCCTTGGCGGCGCGGCGCTGAACGAACAGGCGCTTGGCGGTGTAGAGCGGCGCCAGTTCGGTATGGCGGGCGCGCAGCTCGTCGAGCGCGGGGCGGATGCCGAACAGATCGCCGATGAAATCCTCGGCGTGGGGGGCGAGCGCGATCAGCAGGTCGCTTTCCGCCCTGGCCTCCAGCCGGTCGGGCTGGGCGCGGGCGGAGAGCAGCCGGTTGGCGAGCGCCACGTCCGTGTCGGACAGCCGGGCGAGGAAGGCGCGGTCGAGCCGGGCCAGCCCGTCCTGCCCGTAAAGCTCGTGGAACGACAGGCCGAAGCCGAGGGTTAGGTCCGCCATCGCCGCCCCGCATCCGAAGCCGTTGGTAAGACTGATATTTGTAACACCCACGGCGCGCCGCCTTCACCCGAAACCGGTGTCCGGTGCGGCGGGGTAACCCGTGTCCGTTTGACGCAGCCGTTGCCGCACCCCACATGAGCCGGAGGTCCCTATCCCCCCGGACCTTGTCCGCATCATCCGGAGCCGCCCGTCCGTGACCGACATCACCGCCCCCGCCCTCGCCGGGAAAGACGTCCGCGACCCCGTCTCCACCCGTCCCATCGCCTATTGGCTTCTCGTCTGCTGCGCGATGGTCTTCGCCATGGCGGTGATCGGCGCCATCACGCGCCTGACCGAATCCGGCCTGTCGATGGTGGAGTGGAAGCCGCTGATCGGCATCCTGCCGCCTTTGTCGGAAGCGGAATGGAACCGCGTCTTCGGCCTCTACCAGACCACGCCGGAGTTCCGCATCTACAACGCGGCGATGGATCTGGCGGCCTTCAAGCAGATCTTCTGGTGGGAGTGGTTCCACCGCTTCTGGGGTCAGCTGATCGGCTTCGTCTTCCTGATCCCCTTCCTGCGCTTCTGGGTCAACGGGCGCATCCCCGCCGACCTGTGGCCGAAGTTGGCCGGGCTGTTCCTGCTCGGCGGGCTCCAGGGGGTGATCGGCTGGTACATGGTCAAGAGCGGGCTGGTCGACCGGCCCGACGTCAGCCACTACCGGCTGGCGCTGCATCTCGGCACGGCGATCGTGATCTACGGGCTGCTGCTGCGCACCGCGCTGGGGATTCTCGACCCGCTGCCGCTGGCCGGCTGGGCGACCGAGTCCGGCCGTCTGCGCAAGCATGCGCGCTGGGCGCTGGGGCTGACCGGCGTCACCATCGTCTGGGGCGCCTTCGTCGCCGGGACGGACGCCGGGCTGGCCTACAACACCTTCCCGCTGATGGCCGGACACGTCATCCCGCCGGAGGTCGCCAACCTGACGCCCTGGTGGATCAACTTTTTCGAGAACACCGCCGCCATCCAGCTGACGCACCGGGCGCTGGCTCTGCTGACCGGGCTGGTGGTTCTGGGGCTGGCCCTGCGGGTGTGGGTGGCCCGCCTGCCGGGCCGCGCCGGGCGGGTGGCCTTGCTGACCGCGGCGATGGTGCTGGTGCAGATCGGGCTGGGCATCGCCACGCTGCTGAGCGTCGTGTGGATACCGCTGGGCGCCGCCCATCAGGCGGGGGCGATCCTGCTGGTGTCCGGGCTGGTCTGGCTGCTGCACGAATTGCGCCCGGTGGGCGTTCCGAAGCGCTGACTCAATAAAAACCCCTCTCCCGGGACGGGAGAGGGGTTTTCCACTCACCTCAATCGTGCTTGCGGATGAACTCCCGCACCGCCGGCATGATGCTCTCGCGCCAGCGGCGGCCGTTGAAGATGCCGTAATGGCCGACGCCCTTCTGGAAATGGCGGGCGCGCATGTCGTCGGGCAGCGAGGCGCAGAGGCGGTGCGCCGACTCGGTCTGGCCGGGGGCGGAGATGTCGTCCAGCTCGCCCTCCACCGTCATCACGGCGGTCCGGCGGATCGCCGCCGGCTCCACCTTGCGCCCGCGCGACTCCATGGTGCCGTTGGCGAGCGAATGCTTCTGGAACACCGTCTCGATGGTCTGCAGGTAGAATTCCGCCGACAGGTCCATCACTGACAGATACTCGTCGTAGAAGCGGCGGTGCTGCTCCGCGGAGTCGCCGTCGCCGCGGACGAGGTGGCGGAACAGCCCGACATGCTCCCCGATGTGGCGGTCCAGGTTCATCGACATGAAGCCGGAGAGCTGGATGAAGCCCGGATAGACCTGACGGAAGCCGCCCGGATAATAGGCCGGGACGGTGGTGATGACGTTGCGCTCGAACCAGGACAGCGGGTGGGTCGCCGCCAGCTTCACCGGCACGGTCGGGTTGGCCATCGGGTCGATGGGGCCGCCCATCAGCGTCATGGAGCGCGGCTGCACCGCCTCGTCCCCCGCCGCCATCAGCGACACCGCGGCCAGGACCGGGACCGCCGGCTGGCACACCGCGATGACGTGGGTCTGCGGCCCGAGGACGCGGATCAGCTCCGTCACCGTGTCGATGTAGTCGTCCAGGTCGAACCGGCCGCGCGCCAGCGGCACCAGCCGGGCGTCGATCCAGTCGGTCACGAAGACGTCGTGGTCGGCCAGCAGCGCCGCCACCGTGCCGCGCAGCAGCGTCGCGTGGTGGCCCGACATCGGGGCGACCAGCAGGACGCGCGGCTGCGCCGGGGTGCCCTCCGGCTTGGCGAAGTGCAGCAGGTTGCAGAAGGGCTTGCGGTGGGCGATGCGCTCGGTGACCGCCACCGTCTCGCCGTTCACGACCGTGGTCTTCAGGCCGAATTCCGGCTTGGGGAAGCGGCGGGTGGTGCGCTCCAGCAGTTCCGCGCCGGCGGCCATGGCGCGGCCGACGCGGGTGTAGGACACCGGGCTGAACGGGTTCTGGAAGGTGTGCTGGGTCGCTTCGGCCAGGAGGCGCATCGGGCGCAGGGCGGCGTGCTGCAGATCGTAGAGATGGTAGAGCAACAGGTCCTCGCTTCGGCGGTTGTTCCCACGCCCGATCGGCTGGGTGCTGTTATTGGTCGGCCGTCATTAGTCGTATGACCAATCAACAGATTGGCCAGCCCTTATCCGAAAGGTCAATAGCCGACACCCGTTCTCGGGCAAAAAACTTACAGAGGAAACAGTCAGCCACACGAAACAGACCACGCAACGCTGCACTGCAAAGGAGGCAAGGCAGGAGGATCAAGCCCAAAGAAAAAGGCGCGCCCGCGGAACCGCGCACGCGCCTTGCAGCAATCAGGGGCCCGGCATACCCGAGCGGGAATATCGGTTATGGCACGGCCACGGTGGCGCGCACCGGCAGATGGTCGGACGCGCGGCGCGTCAGCACCGTGCGCACCACCTCGTAAGACGGGATGGTCAGCCCGTTGTTCACGTAGATGCGGTCGAGCCGCAGCGTGGGCATCCGCGCGTGGAAGCTGCGCGGGCTGGCCCAGTCGGGAAAAGCCTCGGCCAGCTTGCGCAGCCGTGGGGAGTTGGGCGCCCATTCGTTGAGGTCGCCCATGAACAGGGTCGGCAGGGCCGGCTGTTCCTCCAGCCGGTCGACGATGGCGCCGACCTGCCGCGCCCGCTCCCACGGATCGAGGCCGAGATGGGCGACGATGATGCGCACCGGGCGCCCCTCCACCTCGACAATCACGTCGATGCCGCCGCGCGGTTCCCGCCGCCCGACGCTGAGGTCGATGGGCTCGCATTTCAGGACCGGCAGCCGGGTCAGGATGGCGTTGCCGTAATGGGCGTGGGCGTTGTGCTTGGTCGGGCCGGCGTGGGCCTTCAGGCCGGTGGCGCGCTCCAGGAAGGCGAACTGGTCCAGCCCGGATTCGCCGCGGTGGTGCCAGCCGACCTCCTGGAGCCCGACCAGATCGACGTCCAGCTCCTTGATGACCTCGGCGATGCGGTCCGGCGCGAAGCGCGCGTCCAGCCCGACGCAGCTGTGGATGTTCCAGGTCGCCACGCGCAGCGGCGCCATGCCCTCCGGCACCGGGCCGCTGCGGCTGTCGACGCGGCGCTTCGGGCGGCGGACGCGGGCGGCGCGCAGCGCGGAGGCGATCCGCTGCACACGCTCTCGGCTGAATCGGATCACCGCTGTTGGTCTCCCTTGACTGCTTCTCCAATGGCCGGCCCGGCGGTTGGCCGTCTCGCCGCCAGGGCCCGCACCAGCCGATTGCCGGCCCAGCCGAGCCCCAACGCGGTCACCGCCGCCAGCCCCAGAAGAACCATGTCGGTGGGCGTCGGTTCCGTCAACACACGCTCAAGCTGGTGCCCGAGCAGGTTGAAGACAAGGATTCCCGGCGCCATTCCCAGGATCGTCCCGAACAGATAGTCGGCAAAGCGGATGCGGGAAGCCCCCGCGACGAGGTTCACCACGGTGAAGGGCGCCACCGGCACCACCCGCAGCGCTGCCATGGCCAGCACGCCGCGCTCGCCGAGCGCGTCGCTGGCCCGCCGCACCACGGCACCACCGTAGCGCTCGATGGGGCGCCGGCCGGTGAACCGTCCCACCCAGAACAGCGCCGCGGCGGAGGCCAGCACCCCGGCCAGCGCGGTCGGGAAGCCCATCCACGGCCCCAGCGCGATGGCCGTCGCCGCGATCAGCAGCAGCACCGGAAACAGCACGAAGCCCCCGGCGACATAGAGCAGGATCAGCCACAGCGGCCCGAAAGCCGACTCGCGCAGGCGCTCGAACGCCCCCAGGACGGCGTCCAGGGTCGCCCAGTCGCGCAGCGGCGTGTGGTTCCACAGCCCCCACACCCCGCCGACCACCGCCAGGATGATGCCCAGGGCCAGCCAATGGTGACGGCGCGGGATGCGCGACGGCAGGACGCGCCACACGATGTCCGCAGCCCCCACCGGGCGTTCCGGATCGAAGAGCATGGAGTCGGCGACGGCGGTGGCCAGCAGGCCAGGGTCGGCGTCCTCCAGCAACTCCAGCGTCCGCCCGCCGGGCCGGCTCAGCGCCTCCACCGTGCGGATGAGCGAGCCTGAGCGGCGCAGCTCCGCCGCCACGCTTTCCGGCGCCACCCCGAGATGCTCGGCGATCAGGTCGTCGCGCACGCCGGCGATGGCCAGCCGGGCCTCGCGCCCTTCCACCTTCCCCTGGGGCGCCTCCAGCGCCAGATCGCATTCGGTGTCCAGCCCCATCGACCGGTTGTTCAGATTGGCCGAGCCGATGCGCAGAAGCCGGTCGTCCACCACCATCACCTTGGCGTGGATGGTGATTCCGACGCTGCCGGTTTTGGCGCTCTCGGTCTTGGCGATGTAGAAGCGGAAGCGCCCGTTGCGGTCGGCCTCGCGCAGTTCCTTCACCAGCCGGGCGCGGGCGCCGAGCATCACGGTGTTCTCCAGCCAGCTCGACGTGCGGGCGGAGTTGACGACGACCACCTCCGGCCCGTCCGGCTCGGCCAGCCGCGCCTTCAGCGCCTCGGCCACGGCGACCGAGGCGAAATACTGGCTCTCCATGTAGATGAAGCGCTCGGCCGCAGCGATGGCGGCGGTGTAGAGCGCCTCGACCTCCCGCACCTCGGCGCGCCCGTTGTAGCCGGGTTCGGTGCGGGCGATGCCGACGGGCATGCCCTTGAGCAGCGGGACGAGCTGTTGCGGCCAGGGGTCGGGGCTGTCCGGCCCGGCCCGGCGCGCCTTCAGCCGCAGCCGCCGGGGGCGCTTGCCATCGGCAATGCCGCCACCGCCGCCAAGCACGTCCATGGCGGGCGGCGACAGCACGCAGCCGGTGGCGCGGCGCCAGCGCTCGCGGAACAGGTCACCCAGCGCGCGGGCGGCGTCGCCGTCCACCGCCATCATCACGTCGTGAAAGGGCTCGTAGGGGGTGCCGTCCGGCTGGCGGCGCAGCGGCTCGTCGGCGCGGTGGGCGCGGGTGTCCCAGCGGTTGGCGGTGATGTCCAGCCCGCCGCAGAAAGCCAGCCGGTCGTCGATCACCAGCATCTTCTGATGGTGGCAGGCCCCGGCGGGATGGTCGCCGTCCAGCCGGTACTGGAGCCGCGGATGGCTGAGCCAGCCGCGCAGGAACAGCGGCTGCGACCAGCGGGCCAGATCGAACAGCTCCGCGAAGTCCCACTTCAGCACATGGATGGTCAGGTCCGGGCGGGTCGCGGCCAGCCAGTTCAGCAGGTTGCCGAGCTTGTCGGGGCGGCGCGGATGGCGCGCCTGCGGGGTCAGCCGGATGCGGGCGTCGAAGTCCCAGGCGGTCAGGTAGATGCTGCGCCGCGCCTGCCGCATCGCCGCCTTGGCGAGCGCGAAGTAGTCCTCGGCATCGACGATGACCCCGACCCGCTCCGCCCGCTCCACCCGCCAGCAGGTACGGCCCGGCACCAGCAGCGGGTCCGCGGCCGCGCTGGAAAGCGCCGCGGCGGGCGCCCCGGTGAGCGCCCCGGTGAGCGCTGGTTCAGGCGGCATTGGGAAGGACGGCTGGTCGGGCATGGGACGCGGCTGGACCGGGGTTCCTGCGGGGATCGGCATCGGGGGTTCACATATGGTGCGTCCGGGACGGGCTGCGACCGGCCAGGAAGGCGAATGCCCGAACAACACCGCAGCCGCCCAACCCTCCCCACCCCCCGCCGAGAGGCGAAATTCCATTGCCCGACCGGCCGGGACCTGGGTACCGTCAGGAGGACTCCATTCGTGTCCGCCATTGTCGGATGATCCGCCTGTTGTGATCCGCTTGTCCGCCGTCCCCTCAAATCCAATTGCCGCGGCCGCCCGCTCCCGGCGGGGCCGATGCTGAGCCTCGTCCTGCGTCGGGTGCTGGCCGTGGTGCCGGCCCTGCTGGGCCTCGCGCTCGCTGCCGCCGTGGTGGCCGCGCTGGCGGGACCCGGCTGGACGCAGGCGCTGGGCGCCGTGCTGGCCGCCATGCCGACGACGCTGGCGCTGGTCGTGCCGGCGCTGGCGCTGGGGACCGGGCTCGGCGCCCTGCTCGGTGTCCTGGGCGGGGCGGGCGCCGTCCTTGGCGGGGTCGGTCCGGCCATGCCGGGCTTTCTGCTGGCCGCGGTCTTCGCCGCCACGCTGACGAGGGCACCCGTCCTGCTGGGCCTCGCCGCCCTTGCCCTGCCCGCCGCCGCCCAGGCCGCGACGCTTGCCGGGCGGGCGCGGGCCGGGGCGGAGGACACCGTTTTGCTGGCGGCGCGCGGACGCGGGATCGACGGCTCCGCCCTGCTGTGGCGGCTCTCCCTGCCGCTGGGGCTGTCGGCGGCGATGGGCGGCCTGCGCAGCGCCGTGGCGGGAACGGTGACCGCGGCCGTGGCGGTGGAAAACCTGTTCGGGACCGGCTTTTCCGGCGCCGGGCGGCTGTTCGTCGAGGCGGCGCGCGCCGGGGACACCGGCATGGCCGTCGCCGCGCTCGCCGGACTGTGCGGCCTCGCCGTGCTGCTGGGCGCCCTGGGCGGCGCGCTGCACGGCCGGATCGACCCGCGGGCCCGGATGGCCTGATGCACGGACCCGCCGGCACCGACTCCCGCACTGATCCACACTGGCGCGATGGCCCCTGGCAGAAGGCCGGGCAGCGGCTGACCGCGCATCGGCCTGCCGCGACGGGGCTGACCGTTCTCGCGGCGCTGATGCTGGCGGTGGCGGCCGGCCTCGTCGCCGGGGGCGGCCCGGTGGGGACGGCGCTGGCCGCCGGGCACCAGAGCCTGACCTTCGCGCTGCTCGCCGGGCTGGGCGGGGCCGCCCTCGGCCTGCTCTGGGCCGCCACAGCGGTTGCTCTGGGCGAGCGGGCGGAGCGGGCGATGATGGCGCCCGCCGCCGCTCTGACCGGCCTTCCCCTGGCGCTGGCCCTGCCGCTGGCCGGCGGGTTGCTGGGTCCGGAGCGCGGGCTGGTGCCGATGGCCGTGGTGACCGCCCTGATCGCCGCCCCGGCGGTGGCCGTCATCGCGCGGGACGAGCTGCGCGCCCTGCTGCGGCGGGAGTTCCTGAGCGCCGCCCAGGCCGCCGGTATCCCCAACGGACGCCGGCTCCGCCGTCACATCCTGCCCAACGCCGTCCTGCCGCTCGCCGCCGCGGCGTGGACCGCCCTTCCCCGCGCCCTGATGGCGGAAAGCCTCGCCAGCCTGCTCGGCCTGGGCCTGCCGGAGGGGGTGACCGGCTGGGGAACCGCCATCGGCGCGGCAGTGCGGGCGGGCGACGCCGTGGCGCTGGCCGGGCCTGCGCTGCTGCTGGCGCTGACCCTGTGGGCGCTGCACGGGGTGGGCGACGGGATGCGGCTGGCCTTCTCCACGGCCGCGGGAGGGCACCAGTGAGTGGAGCGGACAACGGCGCGCCGCTGCGGGTGGAGGGTCTGTCCCTGCTGACCAGCCGCGACATCCTGCTCGACCGGCTGAGCTTCGCCGTCGAGCCCGGCGAGGTGCTGGCCCTGTCGGGCGGCGCCGGGGCCGGCAAGACGCTGCTGCTGCGCGCGCTGGCCGACCTCGCGCCCAAGGGCATCACGGTGCTGGGCGACATCCACATCCGGGGGCGGCGCATCCTGGTCACCCAGGACGGCGCCCTGGACCCGCTGCGCCCGCTCGGCGCCCAGTTCGCGGACCTGCTGGCCCGCCAGTCCGGGGTGGACGAGCGCACCGCCCTGCGCTGCGCTGCGGAGGCGCTGGAGCGCTTCCAGGTGCCCGCCGCCGCGCGCCGGCTGGCGCTCCACCCGCATGAGTTGGGCGAGGCGATGCGCTGGCGGGCCGCGCTGGCGCTGGCCATGGCGGCTCAGCCGGCGTTGCTGCTCGCCGACGCCCCCGCCGCCGCGCTCGACCCCACCCAGCGCGTGCGCCTGCTGAACGACCTCGCCGCCTGGACGCGGGAGACCGGAACGGCGCTGCTGCTGGCCGGGCGCCCGCAACCCGATCCGGTCCATCCCGGTCTGGCCGACCGCCGGCTGATCCTGGCCCAAGGGCGTCTGGAAGAACCCGAGGAGGAGCCCACCCCCGCTCCGCCCCCGGCGGAGCCGGCGCCCTCCGGCCCGCCCATCCTGTCGGTGCGCGACCTGCGCGTCGCCTTTCCGTTGGGGCGGGGCTGGCGCGGCGAGGAACGCTGGCTGACCGTCGTCGATGGCCTGTCCATCGCGCTGGCCGAGGGCGAGACGCTGGCCCTGCTCGGCGAGACGGGCAGCGGCAAGTCGGTGCTGGCCCGCGCCATCCTGCGGCTGGTCCCGCCGGTCGGCGGTCAGGTCTCCTGGCTGGGGACCGACCTCGCCGCCGCCCCGCCGGAGGCGATGCGCCGGGCGCGGCGGGACCTGCAAATCCTCTTCCCCGATCCGCTGGCCGCCTTCGACCCGCTGATGACCATCGGCGCGCAGCTCGCCGAGACGCTGGAGTCGCTGCGGCCCACCCGATCGTCAGCCGACCGCTCCGCCCGGCTGGCCGAGGCGCTGGAGGAGGTCGGGCTGCCCGCAGCGGTCCTCGACCTCCATCCCGGCGCGCTCCGTCCGGCGGAGGCGGCGCGCGCCGGGCTGGCCCGCGCCCTGCTGCCGGAGCCGCGCCTGCTGGTCTGCGACGAGCCGGCGGCGGCGCTCGACGGGGCGGAGCGGGCGGACTTCCTCGCCCTGCTGCAGGCGATCCGCCGCCGCCGCCGGCTGGCCCTGCTCTACGTCACCCAGGACGCGGCGGAGGGTTTGCGGATCGCGCGGCGGGCGCTGGTGCTCCTGCTCGGCCGGATCGTCGAGTCGGCGGACAGCGCGGTGCTGGCGGCCGGGGCGCGCCACCCCTACAGCCGCGCGCTGATCGCTGCGGCCGGCTTGGTCCGCCCGGCGCTGCACGGCGATCCGCCGTCCCCCCTGCGCCCGCCAACCGGCTGCGCGCTGCGGCTGCGCTGCCCGCTCGCCCATGACGGCTGCGCCCAGGTTCCCCCGACGCTCGACCCCGTGGCGCCCGGCCACCGAGTCGCCTGCCACGTTGCGCAGGACGAGGCGCAAGACGGCACTCAGGCTGGCGGAAAAGCGCCCTAAGCTCCGTTCCGGAGCCCACCGGTGCCTTGGGCGCGGCCGCAATTCCGTCCCAAAAAGGTCTGAAACTGCGCGGGTTGGCAAGGAGGCGGGCACGGGATAACGTCCCCGGCCTTCACTGACGCATTGCCGAAATCACGAAAAAGGACAGGGATGCTTCGCGCACGCACCCGGTGGACGGCCCCCTGCATGGGCGCACTCGCCGTCCTTCTGCTGCTTCTCGCCGGCCTCGGCGCGCCGTCGCTGGCTGCCGGCCCCGTGCCGGGCGCTGCCATGCCGGCCCCCGCCGCCGCGGCCCCTGCGGAACCCGCCGCCTCACCCGATCCGACGCCCGAGCAGATGCAGGCGATGATCACGACGCTGGAGGACCCGGCGGCCCGCGCCCGGCTGGTCGAGCAGTTGAAGGCGCTGGTCGCCGCGCAGAAGGGGCTGGAGCAGGCCAAGGCCGAGGAGGCCCCGGCGGCCAGCACCCTGCCCGAGACCATCGGCGCCAGCGCCCTGTCCTTCCTGGCCGAGCGCATGGACGTGCTGAGCCGCCAGCTCGTCCAGGTCGGCAACGTGTTCAAGGAGCTGCCCGGCGCCATCGAGTGGGCGAACCGGCAGATGGTCGACCCGTCGGCCCGCGACCGTTGGGTGCAGATCGCCATCCAGCTGACGATGATCCTGACCGCCGGTCTGGCGATCGAGCGTTTTGTCGGCTGGCTGCTCGCCCGCCCGCGCAACGCGCTCGCCGCCCGCCGGGGCACCACGGTGCTGGTGCGCCTGCCGCTGCTGCTTGGCCGCGCGCTGCTGGAGCTGGCGCCCATCGCCGCCTTCATCGTCGTCGCCTACGCCATCCTGTCGGTCAGCGAGCCGGGGCCGCGCGTCCGGCTGGTCGCCCTGGCCGTCATCAACGCCACCGTCATCCTGCAGATCCTGCTGGTCGCCGCCCGCATCCTGATCTCGCCCTTCGCGCCCTCCCTGCGCATGGTGCGGGTGGGCGACGCCAACGCCCAGCGCCTCTACCGCTGGCTCCGCCGGCTGGCGGCGGTCGGCGTCTACGGCTATTTCCTAGCCGAGGGCGCCTATGTGCTGGGCCTGCCGCTCGGCGCCTACGGCGCGCTGCTGAAGCTGCTGGGGCTGGCGATCGCCGGCATGCTGATCGCGCTGATCCTGCAGAACCGCCGCATCGTCGCCGACTGGATGCACGGCAACCCGCTGTCCGGCGACGGCGACCCGGCGGCCACCGCGGAGCGCGAGTCGGAGGGCCAGGGCGCCGTCCTGCGTTCCGCCCGCCGCCGCTTCGCCGACGTCTGGCACGTCCTGGCGATCATCTACGTCGTGGTGACCTTCGGCGTCTGGGTTCTGAACGTCTATGGCGGGTTCGAGTATCTGGCCCGCGCCACCGGCACCACCATCCTGGTCGCGGTGATCGCCCGGCTGCTGGTCAACGGCATCAACCGCGGCCTGCGCCGCGGCCTGCGCATGGTCCCGGAGAGCCAGGGCGCCCTGCCGCCGCTGAAGGACCGCGCTTCGCTCTACCTGCCCTTCCTGCACCGGGCGGTGAAGACGGTGATCTGGGTTGGTGCTGCGATGATGATCCTTTACGGCTGGGGCTTCGACACGCTGGCCTGGACGGACACCCGGCTCGGCCAGCGCATCCTGCGCAGCACGGTGACCATCGGCCTCCTGTTCGTCGGCTCCGTCATCGCCTGGGAGGTGGTGAGCGCGATGATCGAGCGCTTCCTCGCCTCCACCGACCGCAACGGCACGCGGATCGAGCGCAGCGCGCGGGTGCGCACCCTGCTGCCGCTGCTGCGCAACGCCTTCCTGATCGTCCTGGTCACCATGGTGTCGCTGATCACCCTGTCGGAGCTGGGCGTCAACATCGCGCCGCTGCTGGCCGGTGCCGGTGTGGTCGGTCTGGCCGTCGGCTTCGGGTCGCAGACGCTGGTCAAGGACATCATCACCGGCCTGTTCATCCTGTTCGAGGACAGCATCTCGATCGGCGACGTGGTGGATGTGGGCGGCGGCCATTCCGGCTCGGTGGAGGCCATCTCCATCCGCTCCATCCGGCTGCGCGACGGATCGGGCGCCATCCACACGGTGCCCTTCAACTCGGTCAGCACCGTCAAGAACATGTCGAAGGACTTCTCCTACGCCCTGTTCGAGGTGCGGGTCGCCTACCGCGAGGACCCCGACCGCGTGATCGAGCTGCTGAAGGACATCGGCGCCAGTCTGCAGTCCGACACCCAATTCGCGCCCGACATCATGGGGCCGCTGGAGGTGATGGGGTTGGACAAGTTCCAGCCCGACTCGACCCAGCTGATCACCGCGCGCTTCAAGACCCGTCCGACCAAGCAGTGGGGCGTCTCGCGCGAATTCAACCGCCGCATGAAGAAGCGCTTCGACGAGCTGGGGGTGGAGGTGCCGACCGGCTCCATGCAGCTCATCGTCGGCGGGAACCACCCCGACCGCGCGCTGGCCGAGGCGCTCAGCCAAGGCTCTTAAAAGGTCGGGACTCGCAAGAAGGAACGGTGCGGCCGGGGGCTGATCTACGCCTCCGGCCCGCAGCGCTCCAGGACCGCGACGAAGGCGTCGACGACGCGCGGGTCGAAATGCCGGCCCGCCTCGGCGCGGATCAGATCCACCACCGCCGCCATCTCCCACGCCTCCTTGTAGGGGCGGCGGTGCAGCAGGGCGTCGTAGACGTCGGCGACCGCCACGATGCGGCCCGACAGCGGGATGGCGTCGCCGGCCAGCCCGTGGGGATAGCCGGTGCCGTCGAACTTCTCGTGGTGGCTCTCGGCGATCTCCGCCCCCATCGACAGGTAGCTGCGCCCGCCGACCGGGCCGGAGGCGTCGCGCAGGATGCGCCCGCCGATGGCGGCGTGTTCGCGCATCTGGACCATCTCCTCGGGGTCCAGCTTGCCGGGCTTGCGCAGGATCCGGTCGGGGATGGCGACCTTGCCGACGTCGTGCAGCATGCTGGCCAGCCCGATCAGCTCGCAGAAGCGGTCATCGGCGTCACCGCCGCAGGCACCCCGCGCCTGAAGCTCCCTTGCGATGGCGGTGGCCCAGCGGCCGATGCGCCGGACATGCTCCCCGGTGACCTCGTCCTTGTATTCGGCCAGCTTGCCGAGGGCGTGCACCGTGGCGATCTGCGCGAGGCGGAGCTGTTCGTACAGCGACACGTTGTCGAACCCGACCGACATCCGGGAGCAGAAGATCTCCAGCAGCCGCCGTTCCACCTCCGGCAGGCCGCCGTGCCCGCCGATGAACAGCGCGCCGGGGCCGGGACTCTGGGTCTGGAACAGCGCGACGCTGTGGTCGTCGCCGTGCAGGCTGCGGCCCCGGGCCAGGGCGACGGCGATGTCGGCGCAGGCCGCCTCGGGCAGCACGGCACTGACCGGCCGGCCCGCCGCCCCGGCGAAAACGCCGGTCCCGCACAGCACCTCCGCCTCCCCGGTCCGGCCTTCCGGATTCAGGCCGTGCGGCACCGCGCACAGGAAGGCGCCGGTCGCCCGCGGCAGCAGGGCGGCGACCCGTTCCACCACGCCAACGGCGAAGCGGTCCATGGAGCGCTGCTCAAACAGGGTGCCGGCGGCGTCGACGATCGTCTCCAAGCCTTGCCGGTTGCGTTCGATGGCGTCGATGTGCTGGTAGGACCGCAAGGCGGCCACCGTGGCGGTGAACAGCTTCTGCGCGGTCAGCTCGCTCTTGGCCTTGTAGTCGTTGATGTCGTAGCTGACGATCACCTGCCGTTCCGGCGCCTGGCCGGGCTGGCCGGTGCGCAGGATGATGCGGACCCGCCGGTTGCCCAGCACCTCGCGGATGTGATGGACCAGCCGCAGGCCGGCGTCCTCCGTTTCCATCACCACGTCCAGCAGGACGGCGGCGATGTCGGGATGGTCGTTCAGGATCACCCGCGCCTCGACCCCCGAATGGGCGGACAGGAACTGCAGGCGCCGCCCGTCGAAGGTCACGTCGTTCAGCACCACGCGGGTGATCGCGTGCACCTCCGGATCGTCGTCGACGATCAGCAGCTTCCAGGGGGCCACGGCGGGGCCGGAGGTCGCGGACAACGGGTCCGGAGCGTCCTCGTCGGCGAACAACAGATCGTCGTCATCGTCCTGGCTCCAGCCCTGGATGTCCGACATCGCCGCTCCCCGCCCCGCTCTGCCAAAGCTGCATGGCTACAATTCGATTCTCTTTTTCAACGCTTGTCGCGGTTCGTGTCAACCGATCTGGCGCGTCCGCGCACAGGACTGCAGTCGCTGGGAGGCTGCGACGCTTTGTCCTTCCCCGTTGCGGCTACCGCCAAAGCGCCTACTCCGACGCGAGTGGAGGGGTTGCGGCCCGCCCCGAACGGGTGATCATAGGTAGAAAGGCGTGAGGCTGAAAACAACGCGAGAACGACGGGGGCAGGCCATGATACCGGACGCTTGGGACATCGAATTGCGCGAAGGGGCCGCCAGCGTGGCCCGCCATCTGATCGAGACCGGCTGCGTCCGGTACGACCCGGAGCATTTGTGCAACCACGGTTCGGGGCTGGTCAGCCCGGTCCATCTGGAGGGGCGGCGGCTGCTCTCCTATCCCGCGGTGCGCGACGAGGTGCTCGATTTCGCGCTGCGGATGATCGGGCAGGAGATCGGCGACGGCGAACTGGACGCCATCGCCGCCGCCGAGGGGGCCGGCGTGCCCTGGGCCGCGCTGATCGCCGACCGGCTGGAGTTGCCCCTCGTCTTCGTGCGCAAGGAGGCGCCGGAGGGCCTGCAGGGCTACAAGCACCGCATCGAAGGGCGGGTGGAGCCGGGCTGGCGCGTGCTTCTCGTCGAGCAGATCGCCGCCGACGGCCACCGCAAGGCCCGCTTCGCCCAGCCGCTGAAGGAGGCGGGCTGCGACGTGCGCGACCTGTTCGTGCTGTTCCAGTACGGGATCTTCGACGAGATCCAGGAGCATCTGGCCCCACTGGGCATCACGATGCACGCGCTGGCGACCTGGTGGGACGTGCTGGAGGTGGCGAACCGCGGCCATTACCTGGACGGGCAGGCACAGGGCGAAATCCACGCCTTCCTGCAGGACCCGCGGCGCTGGACCGCAGAGCACCAGAAAGGCCGGAAAAGCGAAAAGGCGGCCTGAGGCGGGGTAGGGCCCCTCTCCCTAAATATAACCCTCTCCCCTCCGGGGAGAGGGTGGCCCGGAGGGCCGGTGAGGGGGGTTGGCGTGTCGCTGCGTTCGGCAAAAGCGCAACCCCCTCACCCTACCCCTCTCCCCGGAGGGGAGAGGGAATAATGAAGGCAGCCTCGCCGCAGCGGGCGGCCAGGACCGCGGCGGCGTAGGGCACCGCCAGCAGAAGCTGAAGCCCGGCCCAGGACAGCGCTTCCCAGTTCGGGCTGGTCCACACCACCTCGTGCAGGGCCTCCATGAAGGGAAGCTGCCCGTAGATCAGCGACTCCATCGGCACCACGCCTTCCGCCAGCACGGTCAGCAGCGCGCCGAGCAGCAGCAGGACGGCCAGCGCCGACTCCAGCGGCAGGCGGCGGACGGCGCCGCACAGGCCATTCGCCGGCAGATCGGCCACCGGAACGGCGGGGCGGAACAGCCCGCCGATGCCCCAGGCGGCCAGCGCCCCCGTGCCCTCCGGACGCCGCGTGGCGCGCATGGCGCCGAGCGCCAGCAGGCCAAGCGCCGGCAAGGCGAAGTACCAGTTGGGGAAGTCGCGGTAGCGCCCGTCGAAGACGATCAGGAAGCTCCAGACGATCCCCAGCAGGGCGAGAACCACGGCGGCGGCCTTGCCCACCGTCTCCAACCGCGACAGCGCCGGACGGCCGCGCAGCGGCGCCAGCGGCTCCAGCGCCAGACCGCCGCTGCCCAGCGCCCGCCGGGCGGCCAGCAGGACGGCCATCGACAGCACGCCCGTCGCCGCCAGCATGACGACCGACAGCGCCACGTCCTGCGGGTAGTGCTTGCCGTGCAGCGCGCCCCAGACGGCGTGGACATAGAGTGTGGACAGCGCCTGCGCCAGGAAGGCCAGGGCGGCGAAGGCCCCGGCGGTCAGCGGACGGCCGCGCAGGGTCAGCCCGACGACCAGAAGCAGCGCGAGGCCGGAGGAGACGCCGAACAGCATCGGCCATTGGCGATTCTCCACCACCGGCCCGGCCAGGGCGAACTTCGCCTGACGGTCGGCGGTGTAGAGGCCCCAGTGGCCGCCCACCGTGCCCTCCAGCTTGGCCTTCCAGCCCTGGTCGAAGGCCTCGATCACGTTGTAGTCGAAGCCCTCCTGCTCGGCGAGGCGGACGAAGCCGTTGACGAACTTGGCCTTGTTGACCAGCCCGGTGACCGCGGCGCCGCGCGACCGGCCCTCGGTCGGCCAGCCGGTCTCACCGACCAGGATCGGCTTGCCGGGGAAGCGCTGGGCGATGGTGCGGTAGCTGCCGCGGATGCGCTCCATGGCGCCGGCCACGTCGGTCGGCACGTCTTCCCAATAGGGCAGCAGATGGATGGTCAGGTAATCGACGTGATCGGCGATCTGCGGGTATTTCAGCCACCATTCCCAGACGTCGGCGTAGGACACCGGCTGCTTCACCGCCGCCTTCACGCGGTCGATGTAGCCGGCCACCTGCTCCGGCGTCAGCTCGCGGCGCAGCAGCACCTCGTTGCCGACGATCACGCGGGTGATGACGTCCGGGTAGCGGTTGGCGAGGTCGATGAGGGAGGCGACCTCCTTCTCGTTCTTGTCCAGCCGCGACGACAGCCACGCCCCCATGGTGACCTGCATGCCGTGACGGCGGGCCAGTTCCGGCACCACCTCCAGCCCTTCCAGCGAGGTGTAGGTGCGCACCCCCGCCACCTGCGGGGCGAGGGCCGCCAGATCCTCGTCGATCTGCGCGGTGCTGGGGAATTTTTGCGTCAGCGGGCTCTGGCCGTCGCGGAAGGGCGCGAAGGACACGCTTTTCAGCTTCCCTCCGGGCGGCGGGTCGAGCGGCACCGGCTGGTTCGGCAGCGACCAGACGGCAAAATTCGCGAGGCCGGCCACGAGCAGCACGGCGAGGATCGTGATGAGGCGCATGGAGGGGATGTCTACACCAAATGCGGGATCGGCAAAACGGTCTGGCGAACCAGGTCAGTTCCAGAAGGAAAACGGGCGCGCCCCCGCGAGGGAGACGCGCCCGTCAAGGACCAACCCGGCCCAGGCGGGCCGGCTGGAGTTGATGACGTGCCATCGTCACGTCCCATCAACGAACCACGGCCCGCTTTATTCCAGCAATTCCGCTCAGCGTTCCACAAAAGCCTTTTCGATCACGTAATGACCGGGTTCGCCGTTGTGGCCCATGGAGAAGCCCAGCTCGTTCATGATGCCGCTGGTCTCGTCCAGCATGGCCGGGCTGCCGCAGATCATCACGCGGTCGACCTCGCGGTCGAAGGGGGCCAGCCCGACGTCCGAGAACAGCTTGCCGTTGCGGATCAGGTCGGTGATGCGGCCCTGGTTGCGGAACGGCTCGCGCGTCACGGTCGGGTAATAGATCAGCTTCTGCTTCACATCCTCGCCGAAGAACTCGTTCTCCGGCAGGACGCTGTTGATGATGTCGCCGTACGCCAGCTCGCCCACCGTACGCGTCGTGTGGGTCAGGATCACCTTGTCGAACCGGGCGTACATCTCCGGGTCCTTGATGATGCTGAGGAACGGGGCGAGGCCCGTGCCGGTGCTGAGCAGGTACAGGTTGCGGCCCGGCAGCAGGTTGTCGGTGACCAGCGTGCCCGTCGCCTTGCGGTTGACCAGCAGCGTGTCGCCTTCCTTGAGATGCTGGAGGCGCGAGGTCAGCGGGCCGTCCTGCACCTTGATCGAGAAGAACTCCAGCGTCTCCTCGTAGCTGGCGCTGACCAGGCTGTACGCGCGCAGCAGCGGCCGGCCGTTCACCTCCAGGCCGATCATGGTGAACTGTCCGGGATCGAAACGGAACGAGGGATCGCGCGTGGTGGTGAAGCTGAACAGCGTGTCCGTCCAGTGGTGAACGCGCAGGACGCGCTCATGAATCAGATTGCTCATGGAATCCGCAGGTCCGTTTCGGTGACCGGCATGCTGTGGCCGGTGTCGTTTCAGAAGCCAAGCCGTGCCGCATTGCAGCACATCTCTTTAACAACAAATTCGTCAACAGACCACTAATTTATACCAACAATTTTGTTGTGGCTTTTCAGTTACCACAAGACGATATCGCAAAATAAACGGCCTTACTCTCCCGCCGGCGGGGCGAAGAGATAAGGCGACAAACCGCGCAGATTCTCATCGACAATCAGGCGATGGTTCAGCGGCGGGAAAGCGCGCTGCGAACAGTCCAGCCGCGGGCAGAGCCGGCAATTCACACCGATGGGCGTCGCCGCCTCGGTGTTTTCCAGATCCACACCGTCCGCATAGGTGATCTGCGCCGCGTGCTGGAGATCGCAGCCCAGCGCGATGGCAAATTGCTGCGGCGGGCTGCGGAAACCGCCGCCGGCCTTCACCACCGTGCGGGCGATGGAGAAATAGGTGGTGCCGTCGGGCATCTGGGCCAGCTGGCTGTGGATTTTTCCCGGCGTGCGGAAGGCCTCGTAGACGATCCAGCGGGCGCAGCCGCCGCCGAAGCGCGCCAGATGGAAGCCGGCGCCGGAAAAGCGCTTGGACACGTTGCCGGCGCTGTCCACCCGCATCAGGAAGAAGGGAACGCCCTTCGCCCCCGGCCGCTGCAGCGTGGTCAGCCGCTGGCAGACCTGCTCGAACGAGGCATCGAACCGGCGCCGTAATATTTCGATATCGTATCGAACCTGATTGGCCGCCTCCCAGAAGCGGGCGTAGGGCATCACCACCGCCGCCGCGAAATAGTTGGCGAGACCGATGCGGGCCAAGCGCCGCGCCTCGTCCCCCGTCAGACCGGACGACTCGACGATCTGGTTCAGCAGGTCGCGATGGCGCAGCAGGGCGATCTGGCAGGCGAGCTGGAAGTTGCGCCCGGACGGCGCCAGCATCTCCGACAGCAGGATGCGCCGCCCATGCCGGTCGAACCGGCGCACCGCATAGCCCATGATGTCGGAGGGCAGCAGCCGGACGCGGACGCTGTGGTTGTTCAGCAGATAGTCGGTCAGACCCCGATAGAGATCGCCCTTCTCCAGCCGGCCCTCCTGCCACAGCTCCTCCGCCGCCGCCTCAAGCTCGGCGAAATGGTTGGAATGGGCTTGGAACAGGTCGCGCACCTCGTCCTGCGGGAAGGAGGAGGTCTGGACCAGATGCAGCTTCTCGCGGTCGGCCACCCGTTCCGACAGGGTCTGCAGGTCGTCGCGGCTGGTGCGGAAGGCGCGGTAGAGCGCCACCACCGCCTGCCCCAGCGTCGGGGCAACCGCCGCCAGTTCGCGGAAGTCCTGGTTCTTGATGTCGGAGCCGTCGAACAGCGGGTCGGCGAACACTTCGCGCAGGCCGGCGACGAGACGGCTTTCCTCATCCTCCGCGAAGCTCTGCAGATCCACCCCGAAATTCTGGCCCAGCTTCAGCAGCAGCGGCACGGTGACCGGGCGCTGGTTGTGTTCGATCAGGTTCAGGTAGCTGGGGGAGATGCCCAGCTGCTCGGCCATCTGGGCCTGGGTCAGCCCGTGGTCGCGGCGCAGCCGACGCACCTTCGGACCCAGCATCGCCTTCTTGTCCATGACCACCTGAACTCCAGCTGAGCAGATTTACAATATTTACTGATTTACAGAACTTTTCTGACGGCAGTTTACAAACAGACCCTTTTACAAACAAGGGCATGTTGCAAGGCAGCGAAGGCCGTTTTAGTTGTTTTGTCAGGGCAGCGCTCAAAAGCAGCGCAACGGTGACGAAAAGAAGGAAAACGACCATGTCGCTCGATGAAAAGACTAAGGCCGCTCTCCGCGCCGCGCGCTTCGAAGGCATCAAGCGCGATTACACCCAGGACGACGTGAAGCGCCTCAGCGGCTCGGTCAAGATCGAGTACACGCTGGCCGAGCTGGGCGCGCAGCGCCTGTGGGAGCTGCTGAACACCGAGCCGTACATCAACACGCTGGGCGCCCTGACCGGCAACCAGGCGATGCAGGCGGTGAAGGCCGGCCTGAAGGCCATCTACCTGTCGGGCTGGCAGGTCGCCGGCGACGCCAACCTGGCCGGCCAGATGTACCCGGACCAGAGCCTGTACCCGGCCAACTCGGTGCCGGCGGTGGTCGAGCGCATCAACAATACCTTCAAGCGCGCCGACGAGATCCAGACCGCCGAGGGCAAGGGCGACACCTACTGGTTCGCGCCGATCATCGCGGATGCCGAGGCCGGCTTCGGCGGTCCGCTGAACGTCTTCGAGCTGATGAAGGCGATGATCAAGGCCGGCGCCTCGGGCGTCCACTTCGAGGACCAGCTCGCGTCGGAGAAGAAGTGCGGCCATCTCGGCGGCAAGGTGCTGATCCCCACGCAGCAGCACATCCGCACGCTGAACGCCGCCCGTCTGGCCGCCGACACCATGGGCACCTCGACCATCGTGCTCTGCCGCACCGACGCGGAGTCCGCGCAGCTCATCACCTCCGACGTTGACGAGCGCGACCATCCCTTCATCGACTTCGACGCCGGCCGCACCTCGGAAGGCTTCTTCCGCCTGAAGAAGGGCACGGGTGTCGACCACTGCATCGCCCGCGGCCTGTCCTACGCCCCCTACTCCGACCTGCTGTGGTGGGAGACCTCGCGTCCGAACCTGGAGGAGGCCAAGCGCTTCGCCGAGGCGATCCGCAAGGAGTTCCCGAACAAGCTGCTGGCCTACAACTGCTCGCCGAGCTTCAACTGGAAGGCCAACCTGGACGAGGCGGACATCGCCAAGTTCCAGCGCGAGATCGGCGCCATGGGCTACAAGTTCCAGTTCGTGACGCTGGCCGGCTTCCACAGCCTGAACTACTCGGCCTTCAAGCTGGCCAAGGGCTACGCGGCGCGCGGCATGGCCGCCTACTCGGAGCTGCAGGAGGCGGAATTCGCGGCGGAGGCCGAGGGCTACACCGCGACCAAGCACCAGCGCGAGGTCGGCACCGGCTACTTCGACGCGGTCGCCACGGCGATCTCGGGCGGCCAGTCCTCCACCACCGCCTACAAGGACTCCACCGAGGCCGATCAGTTCCATTGATCCGCCTCCCTTGAACCAAAGGCAGGGCGCGCCCGGTTCCATTCGCCGGACGCGCCCGCCTTGAACGAGACAGCACTTTGCCCCCGCAAAGTGTGAAAGGGTCATACGGCCGCCCTTCGCGGCAGCCTCCCCGGCTCGGGCCGTATGACCGGTTTGCGCCGATCCCTCGGACGGTTGGCTTCGGCCCGCCGCCCCGGTGACCGGTGGTTCCCGATCCGGTGTGCGAGCCGGATCTCTTCGAACGGCTGACGCTATTGACTTCAAACGGCCGGGGGTCCGCCCCCGGCCGCTTCTTTTTGCGCCCGCCCGCTTTCCTCACGACCATTCGTTGTCACAGCCGCGCCATGACGGCATGGCTGACCTGCGCCATCCCAACCGCCACAATCGGAAAATCGTGATTAAGTCTTGAGCGCGACCGCGAAATTGCCGTGCCGGTAGCCCTGCCCGACGGTGGGGAAGCTGCGTTGCAGTGCGGAATAAGCCATTGACTTGGGACCTCGTTGCCGCCACTTGTGTTCCATGCTCACCACAAACCGATCAGGGGCGTGACCGCCCCCCCGCCGGACCTCATCTGACGAGGGCCGGCTGCGGGTTCCATCGCCGCGCAAATCTTTGCGCGGCGTGCGCCGTTTCTTTTCCCCGACGGCGCATTCCTCGGCGATGGCCCGCACACACTGGTTGAACGATGAAAGGACAAGACAGTATGGATCAACCCCTCGCAGGAAAGAGCATTGCCATTCTCGTCGCCAACGGCTTTGAGGAACTGGAGATGACGGAGCCGCAACGGGCTCTCCTCAAGACCGGCGCTACTCTTCGTACGATTTCCCCCGAGCAGGGTCTGGTGAACGGCTGGCACGGCAAGTCCTGGGGCCATTACTTCCCGGTGGACAAGCAGGTCGGCGAGGTTCTGGGTGCCGACTATGACATGCTGCTGCTGCCGGGTGGCGAGCGCAGCGTCACCAAGCTCCAGCAGAGCGCCCACACCCGCCGCATCGTCGGCCACTTCCTGGACGCCGGCAAGCCGATCGCCGCGATCGACCAGGGCATCCAGCTCCTGGCCATCCCGGGCAAGCTGAAGGGCCGCACGCTGACCGCTCCGGAGGCCGTCCGCGCCGAGCTGGAAGCCGCCGGCGGCAAGATCAGCGACGAGGCCCTGGTGGTGGACAACGTGACCATCACGGCGCTGGGCCATGACGAGTTGGCCGCTTTCGTCGAGCAGGTCGTCAAGGTCTTCTCCGAGGCTGCCGCCGTCCGCAAGGCCGCCTAAGGCCAAGCCAGCTTAAGGCCGAGCCAGCGCGCCTCGACAGGCCGCCCGTCTTTCCTGCGGGTTTCGTCTTGTGAGTCCACGGCCGCCGCGCCTCCAGCGCGCGCGGCCGTTGCGCGTTTTAAGGCGCGCGTTTTAAGGCGCGCCTTTCAGCGTGTGTCGTGTCCGGCCTTCAGGGCCGTTGCATGCCCCCACCGACCCGGCAGGGCGGGAAGGTCAGGCGCACGGTCGTTCCGGCCCCGAGCCGGCTGTCGATGTGGAAGGTGCCGCCGTGCAGCGCGATCAGCGCGCGGGTCAGCGGCAGCCCCAGGCCGGAGCCGCGCTCCGTCGCCCGGTCGCGGCCCTGGTTGCTATGCCCCTGGTTGCGGCCATGCACCTGCCCGAAGGCGTCCAGCGCCACCGGAATTTGTTCGGGGCGCATGCCGATGCCGTTGTCGGCGACGGTCAGCGCGATGCCGCCGTCCTCCGTCAGCTCCGCGCGCACCCGCACGCACCCGTCCTTGGGCGGCGAGAACTTGATGGCGTTGCCGATCAGGTTGGTCAGCATCTGCCGGATCTGCGAGGCGTCGCCATGCAGGCTGGGCAGATCGTCGGGGATTTCCATGCACAGCGCGACCGCCGCCTCGCACGCCCGCGGCTGCATCATGCCGAAGGTCAGATCGACCAGCAGGGACAGGTTGCAGGCCTCCTCGTGCAGATCCATCCGCCCCGCCTCGATCCGCGCGAGGTCGAGCAGGTTGTTGATGAGGTCCAGCATGTAGACACCGGCCGCCGCGATCTGCCCGGCATATTCGCGGTAGCGCGGGTTGTTCGGCCCCATCATCTCGTCATGGATGATCTGGGCGAAGCCGAGCACGGCGTTCAGCGGCGTGCGCAGCTCGTGGCTCAGATGGTGGACATAGTCGGATTTGCGCTGGTTGGCCTGCTCGGCCTCGTCGCGGGCGGCGCTCAGCTCGGCCTCGCGGGCCTTGAGGTCGGTGATGTCGGCGCGGATGCCGACGGTGCCGCCCTCGTAGGTCCGCCATTCCTCGATGCGGATCCAGCGCCCGTCGTGAAGCTCCATTTCCATGGGCGGGCCGGCGCCGCGGTGCTGCTCGATGCGCCGCTCGACCCAGCCCTCCAGGTCGCCGTCCGGCACCCGATAGACGCCCCGCTCCACCCCGCCGCGCAACACCTCCTCGAAGCTGGCCCCCGGCGTGATGAGGTCGGTGTTGGCGGAAAACAGCTCCCGATAGCGCCCGTTGCACAGCACCAGCCGGTCCTGGGCGTCGTACAGCACGAAGCCCTCGGTGATGCATTCGATGGCGTCGGAGAGCAGGTGATGGGCGCGCCGGGCCGCGCGTTCCGCCTCCACCCGCTCCGTGACGTTGCGGATGCTGCACATCACGCGGTCGCTGTCGGGCAGGGCGACCAGCCGCGCCTCGAAGAATTTGGTGTCCCCCGCCGATCCGGAAGGCGGCGGCAGGGAGAAGTCCAGGCCGATGACCGTTTGGCCTTCGTTCAGCCGGCCGAGCGCCGCGGCCAGCATCCCGGCGGCGGGATCGGGCAGCACCTCCTGCACGCGGTGCGCCAGGAAACGCTCGGCGGGGACGTTCAGGTCGCCGGGGCTGGCGGCGGCGAAGTCGAGGATGGTGCCGTCGCGCAGCAGTTCGAAGCGGATGTCGGGATAGGCGTAGGACAGCGCGATGAGCTGCTCGTTCAGCCGCATCATCTCCTGCCGGGCGCCGCTGTCGGCGGGGGCTTCGACCAGGATCAGCCCGCTCGGGCGCGGCGCCGGAACCAGCCGGAGGTCCACCTCCAGCGGCAGGGTCAGGGGGGCGTGGACGGTCGCCCGCGCGTCCACCGTCCGCCCCGCAGCGGCCTGCTCCAACGCGGCGGGGAACCGGCTGGACAGGCTGACCCGGACGGCGGCGGCGGGCGCGTCGTGCTCCAGGCCGATCAGCGCGCGGGCGGCGCCGTTCAGCCACACGGTCAGCCCATCGGGACGGAGCAGCCACAGCGGCGTGGCGAGCGCGTCCAGCCATTGCAATCCCGCGGCGTCCTCCGGGGCCATGTCCAGCTCGTCCTTCTCCAGCAGGGTCCGTCCCAGCCCGGAGGGCGCCGCATCAGTGTGCGGGGCGACGGGCAGGGCGGTGGTCATGGGCGGCAACATGGCAGGTCATGCATAGCGGACATGCTATCAGAGCAAGGCAGGGCGTGAACAGGGGCAGGGCAACCGTCCGAACCGTCTATTTCCGGCCAAACCGTGGAAAATGGGACGGAAGGGTAGCGGATCAGCCTTTCGCACCGCAAGAAACCGCGGGATCGGCGCTGACACCGGCCCCCATCCATGCATAAATCCGTACCGCTCACCAGAGACATCGCTGCCGATGCACCCCTTCGGAGGACCGCCATGGCCGACGAGACTCCTCAAGATGGCCCGCAGGACGTGCCGCAGGACGGCCGGATCCGCGACAAGCTGATCGCCACCAAGGAGCAATGGGCGCGGGAGGGCCGGGGCCTGACCGGGGAGACCGCCGACCCGGCGCGCGACCGCCTGCCGCCGGGCCAGCGCCTGGTGGAGACCTGGCCGGTGCTCGATCTCGGCATCGTGCCGCGGGTGAGCGAGGCGAACTGGACCCTGGCGGTAGACGGGCTGGTCGACACCCCCGTCACCTGGAGCTGGGCGGACCTTCAGGCCCAACCGCGGGAGCGCGTCGTCTCCGACATCCACTGCGTCACCACATGGTCACGCTACGACAACCGGTGGGAGGGCGTGTCCACGCGGCACCTGCTGTCGGTCGTCCAGCCGCGGCCGGAGGCGCGCTTCGTCCTCTGCCACTCCTCGGACGGCTACACCACCAACCTGCCGTTGGACGCCTTCGCGGCGGAGAACGCGCTGCTCGCCACCGGCTGGGAAGGCCAGCCGATCAGCCGCGACCATGGCGGCCCCGTCCGAGTCGTCGTGCCGAAGCTCTATTTCTGGAAAAGCGCCAAGTGGGTGAAGCGAATCGAGTTCCTGGCGGAGGATCGCCGCGGCTATTGGGAGGTCCGCGGTTATCACAATGACGCCGACCCCTGGCGGGAAGAACGCTACAGCGAGTAGCTGTGCGACTACGCCCGCCATTCCGGTCCAGAAACAATCCTGGCAACAGTCGGTGCCAAGGGATGGCCGTTCACCAGTCAAGACTTGGTCGGACCATTCCATGACGTGACTTCGCAAAATCGTGACGTCTTTCGTCTGATTTGCGCCAGATCATTCCCCTGTTCCGCAATGCTGACGTAGCCGTACGGGCGTCGGGCGACTCACATTCGGACGCAAGGGATTAACCAATGACAGTGGACTCGGTCACGATTGCCCTGGTGGGCAGCGGTGGCGCCGGCGCGATGACCGCCGGACAGATGCTGCTGGATGCCGCCGCCAACGTGGGATGGTACGGATTGATGTCGCGGTCCACCGGCCCGCAGATCCGTGGCGGAGAAGCCGCCGCCCTCGTTCGCCTGTCGCCCACACCCGTTCACGGTCCGGGGGACCGTTTCGACATCATCATCGCCTTCGACTGGCAGAATGTGGAGCGCTTCGCGGCCGAGCTTCCCCTGTCGGACAAGAGCGTCATCATCACCGACCCCAGCCAGGGCGAGGTGCCCGCGGTCCTGGCCGCCAGCGGCGCCAAACAGGTCGAGCTGCCGATCAAGGAACTGGCCGGGCGCATCCCCGGCGGGCGCGTCAACATGGTGGGGCTGGGCGCCGTCGCGGCGATCGTCGGCCTGCCGCGCGCCGGCATCGACGCGGTGATCCAGAAGGCGCTGGGCAAGAAGGGCGACGCCGCCATCCAGGCGTCCAACGCCGGCATCGACGCCGGGTCCAAGGAGGCCGCCGGCTGGAACCTCGGCCTGGAGCTGGCCGCCCCCAACAAGGAGGGCGCCACCCGCTGGAACATCTCCGGCAACGAGGCCGCCGGGTTGGGTGCCTTGAAGGGCGGGGTGAAGTTCTGCGCCGCCTACCCGATCACGCCGGCGACCGAGATCCTGGAATGGCTGGCCCCCAACCTCGCCAAGACCGGTGGCAAGCTGGTCCAGGCGGAGGATGAGCTGGCCTCCATCGCCATGTGCCTGGGCGCCTCCTTCAGCGGCGTGCCGTCGATCACCGCGACCGCCGGCCCCGGCCTGTCGCTGATGACCGAATGCATCGGCCTGGGTGTGGCCTCCGAAACCCCGGTGGTGATCGTCGATGTGCAGCGCGGCGGCCCGTCCACCGGCATCCCGACCAAGTCCGAACAGTCCGACCTGAACATCGCCGTCTACGGCCTGCACGGCGACGCCCCGCATCTGGTGGTCGGCCCGACCTCCATCGGCGACTGCCTGTTCACCACCCAGTGGGCGGTGCATCTGGCTGAGGCCCTGCAGACCCCGGCCATCGTGCTGTCCGATCAGGCGATGGGCCAGTCCCGCGCCATCGTCGACAAGCCGGCCGACGCCCCGCACAAGGCGAACCGCCTGCTAGCGACCGATCTCGGCGGCGAGGCGAAGTACAAGCGCTACGCCGACACCGAATCGGGCGTCTCCCCCGCCGCCATCCCCGGCATGCCGGGCGGCGAGCACACCGCCGACGGCTTGGAGCATGCGGAGAACGCCCTGCCCTCCTCGCAGGCGTCCGACCACCAGAAGCAGCTCGACAAGCGCCTGCGCAAGCTGACCAGCTACGACTACGGCGACGCCTGGGCCGACATCGAGGGCGAGGGTGAGATCGCCGTCGTCACCTGGGGCTCCGCCACCGGCCCGTCGCGCGAGGCGGTGCGCCGGCTGGAGGCCGCCGGCACCAAGGCCCGGCTGGTCGCCATCCGCCTGATCTCCCCGGTCCAGCCGGCCAAGCTGGCCGCGGCGCTGGACGGCGTCTCCAAGGTCCTGGTCGTCGAGCAGACGCACGGCGCCCAGTTCCACAAGTTCCTGCGCGGGCATTACGACCTGCCGGGCGCGGTGTCGGTGTTCAGCCGCCCCGGCCCGCTGCCGATCCGCGCCCGCGAGGTGCACGAGACGCTTCTTTCCCTGATCTGACCGGCCGGAGCACGAAATCCATGGATACCCATCTGACCGACGATGTCGTGGGCCCGCTGCCCGGCGACTACAAGTCCGACGTGAAGCCCATCTGGTGCCCCGGCTGCGGCGACTATTCCGTTCTGGCCGGCATCACCCGCGCCATGGCGACCATGGGGCTGGAGCGCAAGGACACCGTCGTGGTGTCGGGCATCGGCTGCTCGTCGCGCATCCCCGCCTACACCAGCGTCTACGGCTACCACACGGTGCACGGCCGCTCCCTGGCCGTGGCGTCCGGCGTGAAGCTGGCCCGGCCCGAGCTGAACGTGCTGATCTTCGGCGGCGACGGCGACGGCTTCTCGATCGGCGGCAATCACTTCCTGCACGCCTGCCGCCGCAACGTCGACATGACCTACATCGTCATGGACAACCAGGTCTACGGCATGACCAAGGGCCAGGCCTCGCCGACCACCGAGGCCGACTGGTGCGAGTCGAAGCTGACCCCGGAAGGGCCGGGCGTCAACCCGATCCAGCCGGTCGCCCTGGCGCTGGCCTGCGGCGCGAACTTCGTCGCCCGCGGCTTCTCCAACAACCCGAACGAGGTCGCGCGCCTGATCGTGGAAGGCGTGCGGCACCCCGGCTTCTCGGTCATCCACATCCTGTCCCCCTGCGTCACCTTCCGTCCCGAGCAGCGCAACTGGAAGAGCACGGTCCATCCCTACGGCCGCGAGCCGACGGACGACCCGAACGAGGCGATGCGCGCCGTCCTGGAGGACGACGGGTTCGGCCTCGGCATCTTCCTCGCCGGCAACCGCCGTCCGTTCCAGCCGGAATCGGCGGCCACCCGCAGCATCGCCCAGATCGAAGAGGGGTTCGCGGTATGAAGACGAAAGTGCTGAACGGGGCCGCCAACGTCGGCCTGTTCCTCGCCCACGCGCTGGCCCTGGAGATCGAGGCGGCGGAGCGCTACACCGAGCTGGCCGACAGCATGGAGGCCCACAACAATGTGGAGGTCGCCAAGCTGTTCCGCGATCTGTCCACCTACTCGGCCAAACACGCCGAAGAGGTGAAGCAGATCGCCCGGGAGTTTGGCGCGCTGCCCAAGGTCGCCCCCTGGGAGTTCCAGTGGGACGCCACCACCGAGTCCCCGGAGGCCGCGGCCTTCGAGAACGCCCATTACCTGATGAAGCCGCACCACGCGCTGAAGATGGCGCTGCTGAGCGAGCATCAGGGCAACAACTACTACGCCTCGGTCGCCGCCGAGACCAAGGACCCGGAGGTCGCCCGCCTCGCCCGCGAGTTCGCGGAGGAGGAGGCCGGCCACGTCGCCCTGGTCCGCAAGTGGCTGGAGCGCTACCCGGCCCCGAAGGACGACTGGTCGGACGATCCCGACCCGCCCAACATTTCCGACTGAAACGATCGGACAAAAGGCCTTTGGGATTGAGACCGGACGCTACCGGATGGTAAGGACGGGACGGCCCAGCGCCGTCCCGTTTCCTTTTTGGCTCCCGGAATGACCGACGGAACTCCCGATACCGCTGCCCCCAACACCGCCATCGTCCCGTCCCCCTGCATCAGCGTGTGCAAGCTGACCGCCGATCGCGCCTATTGCATCGGCTGCCTGCGCACGCTGGAGGAAATCCGCGGCTGGAAGCACATGGATGCCGGGCAGAAGCGCGCCCTGCTGGCCGATCTGGAGAACCGGCAGGCCGCCGCCGCGGAGTGATCGTCCCTCAACCGGTTTCTTTCGTCAGGCCGCGGCGCCGCGCAGCAGGGTCATGCGGTCGCGGTCGGCGCGAATGCGGTCGAGATGCTGGATCGCCACCGCGGTGATCGGCAGGGGAAGCTCCTTGGCCAGGGCCTCCTCGTAGGCGCGGACGCATTCGCCCTCGCCGCGCTGCACCTCGGCGAGGATCGCCTCGCGGTCGTGCCCCAACACGTTGTTCTTCAGTTCCAGGAAGAAGCGGTGCGCGCCGCCCATCACGGTCCCGCCCATGTCCGGCGCCCCGCCCTGCTCGGCGACGAGGCGCTGCACCTCGCGCACGATGGCGCCGCGCTGGGCGGCCAGATCGTTGAACAGCGCCTTCAGATCCTCGTCCTCCAAGGCTTCCGCGGCCTGACGATAGGCTTCGTGGCTGTCCTCGACGATGCGGATCAGATCGTTGAGGGTATCGACGATCTGGTCTTTTCCCATCACGGCCGGTTCATTTGCCGACATGGCCGGTTCCTCCCCTGGCAGGCTGCCCAACCACTTGAAAACCTGCCGCCCCGGTGAAGGTTCCTTGATGCATCCGAAGGGTGCTCCGCTTGGTCAGGCCGCATCGTCCGATGGTGACGAACCGCTGCTCCGCCTGTTGTCGGTCCATCCCCAATGGACTGTCTGATAACGCAACGAGGGAGAGGACCTGTGGCCAACACCACCAAGGAAACCCTGATCGACTGGCTGCGCGACGCCCACGCCATGGAAAGCCAAGCCGTCGAGATGCTGGAGCGGCAGGCGGAGCGCATCAAAAACTACCCGGACGTCCTCGCCAAGGTGCAGGAGCACATCGAGGTGTCGAACCGGCAGGCCGACCGGCTGAAGCAGTGCCTGCAGCGTCTGGGCACCGACACCTCGGCCATCAAGACCGGCGTCGCCATGCTGATCGGCAACGCCCAGTCGCTGTCCGGTGTGGTGGCGTCCGACGAGATCGTGAAGGCGTCGATCTTCGACTATTCCTTCGAGCATTTCGAGATCGCCAACTACCGCGCCCTGATTTCCGCCGCGGAACAGGCCGGGGAGCCGGAGATCGCCCGCATGCTCCAGCCGAGCCTGGACGAGGAGCTGGAAATGGCCGCGTGGCTGGAACAGCGCCTGCCGCAGCTCACCAAGACCTATCTGGAGCGCCGGGAAACCGCCGGCACCGCCGAAGCGAAGCGCTGATCCCGATCCATCGCCAAAACCGCGCCGGGGGCACTGTCCCCGGCGCGGTTTCCGTTCGTCAATGCACAGCCAGCGCCGACCGTCGGCGAACCGCCGGGCGGGCGCGCCACAGGGCGAGCAGATGGCCGGACAGGGTCATCGCGTCCGACGCCAGCCCGAAGGCCGAACCGGCCAGCGCGTTGTGGCCGGCCCCGACCACCGTCGAGGACAGGAAGAACAGCCGCATCCGGCCGACCGTGCCCTGCCAGCGCCCGATGGTCCCCAGGATGAAGCCCGCCGCCGACAGGGCGGACATCGGCCCCTGCCATGTTGTCACCGCGACGGCCAGCGCCGCGGGCACGGTCAGGGCGAACAGGACGCGCAGCCAGCGCGGCCGCCGTTCGGGATAGGCGGCGGCCATCTGCACGAGGCCGAGCGCGCACATCAGCATGCCCGTATGGGCACCCAGAGCGAAGAAATGGACGACGAACAGCGCACCGGCCCCGGCCTGCGCGGTCAGGATCGCCCGCCGGTCCTGAAGCAGCGTGGACAGGACGCCCAACGCCAGACCGGCAAGCCCGCTCACCGCGACCAGCGACAGGGACGGCAGGTAGTGCAACAGGAAAACCATGGATAACGCCTTCACCCTTCGGAAAATGCTGCGCCGCAGCAAAAGGCCGCGGCGAAGGGGGCGGACGCTAGGCGCCGATGGTTAACCGGCTGTGAATCGGGGTGTGATCAAGAGTGGGCGTTCGGTCCCGCAGCAGCGATTCGCGATAAGGGCAAAAAGCGTTTAATGCCAACGATCTCGCGACCTATGGCCTGACCATGGGCATACCCCTGTGGTCGGGGGCACCCCATGGGCATTTCACCTTTGCGACGTTTCCCCGGGACGGCCGGGCGGTCATTCTTCGCACCGCAAGATGACACGCCCAAGAAAACACACGCTCTCACACGCTCTCGACGCCGTGCCTTCCCGAAACGCCGTGCCTGAGACGCCTCCTGGAATAAGACGCTCTGGATGAGATGCCCTATGACCCAGCTGACGAAACGGGACGCCGCACGTCTTCCCGCGCCACCCACCTGTTGCCATTGCGGGAAGCCTTTGCGGGCCGGGGAACCGCATTGGGCTGGCGATAGCGAGAACCGCCCCTGGCACTATGGCTGCGCCGAGCGGGTCGGCCTGACCATGTCGTGGACGCGGGTCCGCCATCGCCGCGCGATCGTCGCGGGAGTTTGACCGCCTCGCGCTGTTACCTCCCTGGCCGAGCTTCATCGGCAGGGGCTTTCAAAAAGGGGAAAGCATGAAGGGGACACCACAAAGCATCTGGCTGTCCATGGCCAACCGGTCGGCCAGTCAGGCGATCGGTTTCTGGAGCGGCGTGTTCAACGCCGCCGCCCGGCGCAACCAGACCGCCCTGTTCAACGCCATGACCAAACCGCCCAAGCCGAAGCGCACGACACGGAAAAAGAAAAGCCGCTGAGGTGGATGCCAGTGTGGCAAGCACCAGAACGCA
Organism: Azospirillum sp. UENF 312511; assembly: GCF_058780635.1. Taxonomy (NCBI): domain Bacteria; kingdom Pseudomonadati; phylum Pseudomonadota; class Alphaproteobacteria; order Rhodospirillales; family Azospirillaceae; genus Azospirillum; species Azospirillum sp. UENF 312511. The sequence continues at coordinate 1,357,172 of NZ_JBSNCG010000003.1, forward strand.
GAAAAGCCGCCCAAGGGCGGCTTTCTTGTGCAGACCGGAAGGAATGGCGCGCCCGAAGAGATTCGAACTCCTGACCCCCAGATTCGTAGTCTGGTGCTCTATCCAGCTGAGCTACGGGCGCATTCCTGTTTGTCTTCCCGGCGGCGGCGGTAACCGTCCGTCGTCGAGGCGCGCAACTTACTCAAAAGGATTCCGGGCTGCAAGACCTTTTTTCGCCTTTTCACGCGGTCGATTGCCCGGCGGTGGGGCTTGCGGTATAAGCGGCGCACGTTTCTTTCGGAGTCCATAGCCGTGCCAGAAGCCGTTCCGTTCAACAAGCACTTCCCGGTGTCGTGGGAGGAGCTTCACCGCAACGCCAAGGCGTTGGCTTGGCGCCTGATCGACAAGGGTCCCTGGAAGGGCATCATCGCCATCACCCGCGGCGGCCTTGTCCCGGCGGCCATCATCGCGCGCGAGCTTGAGCTGCGCATGATCGACACCGTCTGCGTCTCCAGCTACGACCACCAGAACCAGCGCGAGGCGACGGTCCTGAAGGGCGTGGAGGGCGCCAACGCCGGAGACGGCGAAGGCTGGCTGATCATCGACGATCTGGTCGACACCGGCAAAACCGCGGTGATCGTGCGCAAGATGCTGCCCAAGGCGCATTTCGCCACCGTCTACGCCAAGCCGCTGGGCCGCCCGCTGGTCGACACCTTCATCACCGAGGTGAGCCAGGACACCTGGATCCACTTCCCCTGGGACATCGAGCTGCAATTCTCCCAGCCGATCGCCAAGCAGCACCGCGGCGCCTGACCTGCCTCATTCAACCCTCTCCCCCCTGGGGAGAGGGTGGCCCGAAGGGCCGGTGAGGGGGTTGCGCTTGTGCCGGACGTGCCGCCACGCACATCCCCCTCACCCTAACCCTCTCCCCAGAGGGGAGAGGGGACACCATGCCACTTGACACAAGCCCAAGCGTCTTGTGTCAAGTCTACAGCAACCCCGCCGAGCGGTGGCGCGGGTCGAGCGCGTCGCGCAGACCGTCGCCCAGCAGGTTCAGCCCCAGCACCGTCACCGCGATGGCCGCCCCCGGAAAGATCGCCTGAAGGGGGGAGGTAAACAGGAAGGTCTGCGCGTCGCCCAGCATCTTGCCCCAGGAGGGCGAGGGCGGCTGAATGCCCAGCCCCAGATAGCTCAGCGCCGCCTCGTTCAGCACCGCCACGGCGAACAGCACCGTCCCCTGGACGATCACCACCCCGGCGATGTTGGGCAGCACATGCACCAGCGTCACCGACAGCGGCCCACGCCCCAGCGCCAGCGCCGCCCGCACGAAGTCCCGCCGCCAGACGGCCAGCGCCGCCCCGCGCGCCACCCGCGCAAAGACCGCGGCGTTGAACAGGCCGAGCGCCAGCACGACGTTCACCGCCCCCGCCCCCAGCGCCGCCGTCAGCAGGATCGCCGTCAGCACCGCGGGAAAGGCGAACAGCAGGTCGCCCAGCCGGGCCACCGCCTCGTCCCCCCAGCGCCCCCAGGCGGAAGCGGCCAGCCCCAGCGGCACGCCCAGCAGAGCGCCCAGCGCCACCGCCGCCGCCCCGACGGCCAGCGAGTTGCGGGCGCCGACCAGGATCATCGACAGCACGTCCCGCCCGAAATGGTCGGTGCCCAGCCAATGGACCGGCCCCGGCGGGCGCAACCGGGCGACCACCCGCACCTGCTCCGCCGGGAAGGGCGTCCAGACCAGCGACAGCAGCGCCGCCCCAACCACCAGCGCGGTGAGCAGCCCGCCCAGCAGCAGGCTGACCGGCAGGCGCCTCAGCCGTCTCATCCCCCCATTTTCGTGGGCCCCGTCATGCCGTCACCCGCGGGCGCGGGTCGATGGCGGCGCAGGCGATGTCGACCAGCGCGTTGACCGCCACCACCGTGACCGCCAGCAGCACGACGACGCTCTGCACCACGATCAGGTCGTGCTGGCCGATGGCCTGATAGAGCAGGCGGCCCAGCCCCGGCAGGGTGAAGACATTCTCCACCACCACCGCCCCCGCGACGAGGAAGGAGAATTGCAGGCCGAGGATGGTGGCGACGGGGATCAGCGCGTTGGGCAGCACATGGCGCCGCAGGACCACGCGGCGCGGCAGGCCTTTGGCGACCGCCGTGCGCACATACTCCTCGCGCAGCGTGTCGAGCGCCGCCGTACGGGTGATGCGCGCCAGGATCGCCGCCTCCGGCAGGGCCAGCGCCACGGCGGGCAGCAGCAGCGCCTTCAGCGCCGGCCCCGCCCCGGCCTCCCATCCCGGAAAGCCGCCGGCGGAGAACCAGCCCAGCCGCACGGAAAACAGCAAAATCAACAGGATGGCGAACCAGAAGCCGGGCACCGCGATGCCCATCTGCCCGAAGGCCATGACCGCCCAGTCCCCGGCCCGCCCCTGCCGCCCGGCCGCGAACAGGCCGAGCGGGATGGCGATGCCAGCCGAGAGGACCAGCGCCAGCCCGGCCAGCGGCAGGGTGATGGCCAGCCGGTCGGCGACCAGCCCGGCGACCGGGCGCGCGTAGGTCAGGCTGGTCCCGAAATCGCCGTGCAGCATGCCGCCCACCCAGCCGGCGTAGCGGACAGGCCAGGGCCGGTCGAGCCCCATCTGGGCACGCAGGGCGGCCACCGCCTCCGGCTGCGCGCTGGTGCCCAGCATCACCAGGGCGGGGTCGCCGGGGATCGCCTCCAGCACGGCGAAGACCACCAGCGTGGCCAGCCACGCCGTCAGCGCCAGCGTGAGCAGACGGCGCACCAGGAAGGCGAGCACGCGGGTCAGCCCCCGCGGGGTCCGGTCCGGCCGCGCCGGATCACTTCCACCGGACGCCCGTCACGTCGTTGGCCTGGATCGGGCGGTTGACCCACATGCCCTGCACCGCCGACTTCTGCACGGTGGCCGAGGGCAGCATGAAGAGGAAGCCGTTCACCGCGTCCTCGGCCAGGATGCGCTGCTGCTCGCCGTAGAGGGCGTTGCGCTTGGTGCTGTCCTGGGTGCGGTCCAGTTCCGCCCCCACGGCGTTGAAACGCTCGCTGCGGTAGTTGAAGTAGTAGTCGGGGCGCCCGTAGATGTCGATGTCCAGCGGCTCGGTGTGGGCGATCAGGGTCAGGTCGTAATCCTTGCCCTTGAACACCTTCTCAAGCCACGGCGCCCATTCCATCGGCTCGATCGTCACGCGGATGCCGACCTCGGCCAGCATGGCGGCGATCAGTTCGCCGGAGCGGCGGGCGTAGATCGGCGGCGGCAGGCGCAGCGTCGTCTCGAACCCGTCCGGAAGGCCGGCCTCGGCGAGCAGCGCCTTGGCCTTGTCCGGGTCGTAGGGGTAGAGGCCGGTCAGGTCGACGTAGCCGGCGCGGTGCGGCGGGAAGTGGCTGCCGATGGCCGCCCCGTTGCCGAACAGCACCCCGTCGATCAGCGTCTTGCGGTCGATGGCGTGGGCCATGGCCCGGCGCACCCGCACATCGTCGAAGGGCTTGCGGGCGTTGTTGGTGCCGAGGATCGTCTCCCCCTCCGTTGTGCCGACCATGACGGTGAAGGCCCCGTCGTCGCGGAACTGGGGCAGCGCCTCATAAGTGTCGAACTGCGGGAAACTGTCGATGTCGCCGGCTTTCAGCGCGGCGACCTGGGCCGCCGGATCGCTGATGAAACGGAAGGTGACGCGCTCCAGCGCCGGCTTCGGCCCGTCATAGTCGGGATTGCGCACCAGCACCACCCGGTCGCCGGCCACCCAGCGCTCGAACTTGAAGGGGCCGGTGCCGACCGGGGTCTGCTTGTTGGTGCCCGCCGATTCCGGCGCGACGATGGCGGCGTCGCCCGACGCCATGTGGAAGAGGAACAGCCCGTCCGGCCGCGACAGGGTGATGATTACGGTCCGCGCGTCGGGCGCCTCGACACCGGCGATGGCGGCGAAATAGCCCTTCTGCGCGTTGACCGACTCGGCGCCGCGCGCGCGGTCGAGCGAGAACTTCACGTCCGCCGAATCGGCGTCGGTACCGTCGTGGAACTTCGCGCCCTCGCGCAGGTGGAAGGTGTAGGTCAGCCCATCCGCCGACACCTGCCATTTTTCGGCGAGGCCCGGCACCACCTTGCCTTCGGCGTCGATGCGGGTCAGCGGCTCGAACAGGTTGGCGTAGGTCACCTCGTCGATGGCCGCGGCCGCACCCGCCGTGGGGTCGAGGTGCGGCGGCTCCAGCCGCATCCCGACCACCAAGTCAGTACGGGGGGCCGCCTGCGCGAGGACCGGACCGGCGGCCAGCGCGCCGGCCAGCCCGAGGAACGCTCCCATGGTGATGGCGAGCGCGGCGCGCCTCTGGCGGTTCGGCATGACGGCTGTTTCCCCCAATCGTTGTCTCGGCGCGGGATGATGCGGTGAAGCCCCGCCCGAGTTCAAGACCGCAGGCAGGCTTTTCCGCTCACGCCTCCGCCAGGAAGGCGCCGTACTGGCGGGAAATCGCCTCCACCGCGGTGTCGAACAGGCGCTTGCCGTGCTCCGGCGAGGCGAGGCCGGGGGCGGAGCCGATGCGCCCGTCGGGGTGGCGGCGCCGGAAGTCGCGGGCGTCGTAGAAGCCGCCGGGCGACGCGGTCTCCGGGTCCATCGCCGCCGTCTTGATCGACTCGGGATAGGCGTACTGGGTCAGCGACACCTCGCTGGGCGTGGCGTGGGAGCCCTCCTTGCCGCCGAACAGCTCCCGCGACAGGCGGCCGATCTCCTGGTTCTCCCACCAGTTGACCAGGGTGCAGCGCAGCTCCGGCGCCTGCCGGCCGCGCAGGGCGCGGTTCTCCGCGTAGATCTCGTAGAAGGCGGCGCGGACCGACGCGACGTTGCCGCCATGGCCGTTGACGAAGAAGAAGCGCTCGAACCCATGCTCGGCCAGCGACATCACATAGTCGCGCAGCAGGGCGATCAGGGTGGAGGGCTTCAGCGTCATCGAGCCGGCGAAGTCCATGTGGTGCACGGCCATGCCGACCGGGATGGTCGGCCCGACCATGGCCCCGGTGGCGTCGCCGACGCCGCGGGCCACGACCTCGGCGCAGATGGCGTCGGTGCCGATCAGGCCGTTCGGCCCATGCTGCTCGGTGGAGCCGATGGGCAGGATGATGCCCTTGGAGGTCTTCAGGTAAGCCTCGGCCTCGGCCCAGGTGCTGAGAAGAAGCTGCACGGTCCCGGTTCCTTGTTCGGTGTGGTCTCCGCCAAAGATAGGGCAGATCGGTTGGCTTCCCAAAAATCCGTTGCCGGCGCTCCTGCGGAGCGCGGAACGGGCGCGTTGAATTTCACGATAGTTTCTATACCTTGAAAAATCGCGGCGATTGGCATTGCCGTTTTTCGATCGGCGGCATCGCAAAAATGCAACCCATTCTTATCATGCTGATGCCAAAGCATTTTTGAAAGAAAATCATAAATTATAATGGGTATGCAATTGATGAGAAGCGAAAAGAATGATGACACGCTCATCGCCTACTCCTCAAAAACCCAGCAACTTTGCCTATTAGCAGCTGCCGCGTGCTTGGCTTCGTATGGTTTATATTTGATTATCTCGTTCGACCTGACCCAGGTCCGTGCCTGGATAGGCATCGCCGTGATTGTTGTAGCAAGCCATGAATTCATGGTGGTTCTGGCCACGGTGCCCTACAAGGGGCCACTTATCAAAGCGGACGAGACTGGCTTGTTCATTTATGGGCAAACCGTATCCCCCATACGATGGGAAGACATCGCATCGGCTGAACATGGTAGTCTTTGGGGAGAAAAACGCGCGCCATCCATGTATGTTTTGAGAGTCTCAAAGGACAGCCGGTACCTCATCCAGCCAAGCCGCGCCAATTTCTACACGGGGCGGGTTCTGAGATTGAGCAGCTTCGGCACCACCGCCTCCGGAGCGGACATTCGGCGGGTTCTGAAGGCCCGCGTTCCCGCCCTGCTCTGGCACATCGAATCGGATGCAACAGACACGTAGGCCGGCTGACGCGCGCAAGCGTAGGAGCCGGCTCCGCCTCACCAAACGCGTTATCCTGGCAAAATAAACGAGCGGACCATACACTCGCGTGCATTTCCCAAGGAATGGCGTCTGGCATGGTTGCGCGGATCAACACGGTTGCGTTCCAGGGCATCGAGGTTCTGGACATCGACGTTCAGGTGCAGATGTCCGGCGGCATCGTCGCCTTCACCGTGGTCGGCCTGCCCGACAAGGCGGTGGCGGAGAGCCGGGAACGGGTGCGGGCGGCGCTGCACGCGCTCGGCCTCGCCCTGCCGGCCAAGCGGATCACCGTCAACCTCGCCCCGGCGGACGTGCTGAAGGAGGGGAGCCATTTCGACCTGCCCATCGCGCTGGCCCTGCTGACCGTCATGGGCGTGCTGCCCGATCTGGAGATGAGCCGCTATTGCGCGCTGGGCGAACTGGCGCTGGACGGGGCGCTGACTCCGGTGGCCGGGGTGCTGCCGGCGGCGATCAACGCGCTGGCCCACGACCGCGGGCTGATCTGTCCCGAGGCCTGCGGCGGGGAGGCCGCCTGGGCGGGCGAGGGGCTGGACGTGCTGGCACCCGCGACGCTGCTCGCGCTCATCAACCATTTCCGCGGCCAGCAGGTGCTGACCCGCCCCCGTCCGCGCATCCAGGAGAGCGCCGGGGCGCCGCTCGACCTGCGCGACGTCAAGGGCAACGAGACGGCCAAACGCGCGCTGGAGGTCGCCGCCGCCGGATCGCACAATCTGCTGATGATCGGGCCGCCCGGCTCCGGCAAGTCGATGCTGGCCGCAAGGCTGCCGGGCCTGCTGCCGCCGCTCGACCCGGCGGAGGCGCTGGAGGTCTCGATGATCCACAGCGTCGCCGGGTTGCTGGAAGGCGGCAAACTGCTGCGCCAGCGCCCCTACCGGTCGCCGCACCAGTCGGCCAGCCTGCCCGCCCTGGTCGGCGGCGGGTCGCGCGCCAAGCCCGGCGAGATTTCGCTCGCCCACAAGGGCGTTCTGTTTCTCGACGAGCTTCCCGAATTCCCGCGCGGCACGCTGGAGGCGCTGCGCCAGCCCTTGGAAACCGGCAAGGCCGTCGTCAGCCGGGTGAACCACCATGTGACCTACCCGGCGCGGGTGCAGTTGATCGCCGCCATGAACCCCTGCCGCTGCGGGCATCTCGACGACCCGTCGCTGGCCTGCGCCCGCGCGCCGAAATGCGCCGCCGACTACCAGTCCAAAATAAGCGGGCCGCTGTTCGACCGCATCGACCTGCACATCGACGTGCCCGCCGTCAGCCCCGCCGACCTCAGCCTGCCGCCGCCCGCAGAGGGGAGCGCCGACGTGGCCGCCCGCGTGGCGGTGGCCCGCGCCGTCCAGGCGGAGCGCTACGCCGGTTTCGGCCCCTTTCCCGAGGGCCGGGCGGTGCGCACCAACGCCGAGGCGGATGGCGAACTGCTGGAGAAGGCCGCCGCCCCCGACCAGCCGGGCCGAGCCCTGCTGACCGAGGCCGCGGAGCGGCTGAAACTGTCCGCCCGCGGCTATCACCGCGTCATGCGCGTCGCCCGCACGCTGGCCGACTTGGATGGCGGGGGCGGCGTGCGCCGCCCGCACATCGCGGAGGCGCTCGGCTACCGCCGCATCGCCCCCGGACGATAAGCTTTTACTCCGCCGCCACGGCGTTGCCGTGGTTGGAATGATGATTCCGGTCGTGTAGGCAGCGGCGCAGGCGGACGGCGGTGATGATGGCCAGCGCGCCATAGGCGATCAGATAGCTGCCCACACCCAGCGCCACGGCCAGCAGGCCCAGCGACGGCAGGACCCACATGCCGAAACCGAACAGCACCGACAGGGCGCCGGCCACGCCCCAAGCCCATTTGCCATGGGTGCGGTGCATGCGCCACGCGGTCATGATCTTGGCGAAGCCGGTGATGACCGACCAAGCGGCGATCACGAAGATCAGCGCGAACAGGCTCGCCTCCGGCCACAGCAGGGCCACGGCGCCCGCCACCAGACTGACCACGCCGTCGAGAATGAAGGGCAGGCTGCGCTCCTGCGCCTGGGCGGCGCGGACGCCGCCGATGATGGCGAACAGTCCGTCCATCAGCAGGTAGGCCGCGAGCAGAACCGCCAGGGTGGCAACCGTCGCCCCCGGCAGAAGGAAAGCCAGCAGGCCGAGCATCACCGCCCCGGCACCGCGCAACGCCAGCGCCCACCAGTTGCGCGCCAGCAGATCGTTCATGCCCTGGATCCGCCGGGCCTCGTACATCGCCTCCGTAGCCATGTCTCGTCTCCCCTCATCCGTTCGAGTGCACCGGGGGCGGGTGAGCGCCCCCGATACATCACGGCAACAGGATCAGGAGGACTTCGTTGCGGCGGCGGGTTGTCGCAGCGGCGGGATTCGCGCGACTTCCGTGCAAACCCGCCGGGGCGGATCAGTTGCTGCGGCCGTAGTCGCCCTTGCTGGGTTCGATGAAGTAGAAGAGCTTTGAGTCGAACTGCATGCCCTCGCGCGGATTCATCAGCGCCACCTCGGTCGTCAGCCCCTGGGCGTCCAGCACCCGCCATTTGCGGAGCTGGAAGGGCCGGTCCTCGAAGACCAGCGTCAGGGTGCCCTTGCCGGGGTCCTTGGTCTCGGTCAGGCTGATTTCCACCAGCCCCGGCGCCTGATAGACGCCGGTCACCGTCACGTCGCCGGACAGCCGGATGTTCTTGCGCAGGATGAAGTCGGCCAGCGTGCTGCCGATGGGGGCGCTGGACTGCTGCCGCATCTCCCCGTCCCAATAGAAGATGAAGGCGCCGTCGGCGACGACGAAGTCCTTCACCGGCGCGTCGTACTCCAGCCGCATCCGGCCGGGACGCGCGAGGTAGAAGGTGCCGGTGGTCTGGTGCCCGTTCGGGGCGACCTGCACGAACTTCGATTGCAGCGTGCCGATGCCGTTCAGATAGCTTTCCGCCTGGGCCACCAGCGCCTGGTCCTGGGTGGACAGTGCGGCGGCGCGGGGAGCGGCGAGCGCTGGGTCGAGGACCGCTCCCGCCGTGGTGACGGACAGAGCGACGGCAGCGGCAGCCAGAATGCGGCGGAACGGGATCTTCATGATGCCTGCTAGGTAACCGGACGTTCCGGGCGGAAATGGGGCGCGGCGGTGGTGGTTCCAAGGAGAAAGAGCGCTCTACCCCCTCCCCAACCCTCCCCCTCTTCGAGGGAGAGGGGGCTTGGGCGAAGCGGCGGCAGTTCCCTCCCCTGCGAGAGCGGGGGAGAGTTAGGGAGGGGGCAAGCACCCGCTCACTCCTCGATGTTGCGGGCCAGGACTTCGCGTTTGCCGGCGTGGTTGGGCTTGCTGACCACGCCTTCGGTCTCCATCCGCTCGATCAGACGGGCGGCGGAGTTGTAGCCGATGCGGAGCTGGCGCTGGATGAAGCTGGTCGACGCCTTGCGCTCGCGGCAGACCACCGCCACCGCCTTGTCGTAGAGGTCGTCGCCCGACCCGCCGCCGGCGCCCGACCCGTCGTCGAAGGAACCGCCGTCCTCGTCGTCCTCCTCGGTGATGGCGTCGACGTAGCTCGGCTCGCCCTGGGTCTTCAGGAACTTCACCACCTGCTCGACCTCGCCGTCGGCGACGAAGGGGCCGTGGACGCGGGTGATGCGGCCGCCGCCGGCCATGTAGAGCATGTCGCCCTGGCCGAGCAGCTGCTCCGCCCCCTGTTCGCCGAGGATGGTGCGGCTGTCGATCTTGGAGGTGACCTGGAAGCTGATGCGGGTCGGGAAGTTGGCCTTGATGGTGCCGGTGATGACGTCCACCGACGGGCGCTGCGTCGCCATGATCAGGTGGATGCCGGCGGCGCGGGCCATCTGGGCGAGGCGCTGGATCGCCGCCTCGATGTCCTTGCCCGCCACCAGCATCAGGTCGGCCATCTCGTCGACGATCACGACGATGTAGGGCAGCTCCTTCAGGTCGAGCGGCTGCTCCTCGAAGATCGGCTTGCCGGTGTCGGGGTCGAAGCCGGTCTGGACGCGGCGGGTCAGCAGTTCGCCGTCGGCGCGGGCCTCGCGCAGGCGGGCGTTGTAGCCCTCGATGTTGCGCACGCCCAGCTTGGACATGTTGCGGTAGCGGTCCTCCATCTCCCGCACCGTCCATTTCAGGGCGACGACCGCCTTCTTGGGATCGGTGACGACCGGCGTCAGCAGATGCGGGATGCCCTCATAGACCGACAGCTCCAGCATCTTGGGGTCGATCATGATGAAGCGGCAGCGGTCGGGCGGCAGGCGGTAGAGCAGCGACAGGATCATCGTGTTGATCGCCACCGATTTGCCCGAGCCCGTCGTGCCGGCGACCAGCAGGTGCGGGAAGCGGGCGAGGTCGGCCACCACCGACTGGCCGCCGATGTCCTTGCCGAGCGCCAGCAGCAGCTTGCCCGCCGTCTTGTCGAAGACGTCGCCGGCCAGCAGCTCGCGCAGCAGCACCGTCTCGCGCTTGGCGTTGGGCAACTCGATGCCGATGACGTTGCGGCCCGGCACCACGGCGACACGCACGGACACCGCGCTCATCGAGCGGGCGATGTCGTCGGCCAGACCGATGACACGGGACGACTTGGTGCCGGGGGCCGGCTCCAGCTCGTAGAGGGTGACGACCGGGCCGGGATGGACCTTCTGCACCTCGCCGCGCACGCCGAAGTCGGACAGCACGCCTTCCAGCTTCACCGCGTTCTCGCGCAGCGCCGCCTCGTCCACCTTCTCGCCGCGCACGCTGGTCGGGACGATCTGGAGCAGGTCGAGCGGCGGCAGCTCGTAGCCGTCCGCCTCCTCCAGATTGAGGGCGGCCTGCTTGGACGGGCGCCCCTGGTCGGCGGCCTTCGTCTTGCCCCCGGCGGGCGGGGTGACCACCGGAACGGCGCGGGTCTTGGCCTCCACGCGCGGCTCGACGCTGATGGAGTCGGACAGCCGGCCGCGCGGCGCGGCGCGCAGGGTGATGGCGGCGCCGTCCTCGTCGGGTGTGTCGTCGAGAGTCGGGGCGACGGCCTTCTTGTCCGCGGTGGCGAGGCTGGGCTCCCGGCGCAGCAGGCCACCGGTCTGGCGCGCGGCGTTGCGCGCGGCCTCCGCGCCCTTGTCGCGCATGAAGGACACGCCGGCCCGCGCGCCCCGCCCGAGGCGGGCGAGGCCGGCGGCGGTCTCGCGCAGGCTGGCCGCCCATTCGCGGATCGACAGGCCCATGGCGACGAACAGGATCAGCCCGCCGGCCACGCCGGCCACGGTGCCGACCAGCGGATTGCCGGGGCCGCCGAACAGCAGCTTGCTGACCCCGTCCAGCAGCACGATGCCGAAGCTGCCGCCGGGATGGCCGTTCAGCGGGTCCTCGCCCCCGCCGCCCATCCCGGCCAGGAACATGGCGACCAGAAGCACGCCCCACACCGCCAGCACGCTGCGGAACAGCGGATGGCGGATGCTCTTCTGCAGGCTGAGCCGCCAGCCCCACATCATCGGGACCAGGGCCAGCAGATAGGCCGCCCAGCCCAGCGACTGGATCAGGACGTCCGCCAGATGGGCGCCGAACCGACCGAACAGGTTGTGGATGTGGGTGTTCGCCGCCGGAACGGCGTTCCACGAGGGGTCGGCCGGGTTGTAGCTGCCCAGGATGACCATCAGCACCAGACCGACCACGCCCAGCGCGAAGCCCGCCAACTCGCGTGCCCGCGCCACCACGAAGGCGCGCGTGGCGGGCGAGAAGAAGGGCGGCTTTTCCGGCCGCGCTCCGGCGGGCCGTGCTCCGGCGCTTTTGCCGCTTCCGCTGCGGGGGCTTGCGGGTCGTGCCATGGGCAGAAGGTCCTCAAGAACGTGCTGAACCGGACCCGTCCTTCGGGGCGAAAGACCGGGGTGACTTGGGCCGAACCGGGTTGGGCCGAACCGGGCGGCTCTTATCCCAGGATGCGGGCGATGGTGCTGCAGGCGTGGGCGACCGTCTCGGCGTCGTTCACCAGCGCGATGCGGATGAAGGGGGCGCCGGGGTTGGCCTCGCCGGGATTGCTGCGGGTCAGGTAGGCGCCGGGCAGCACGCGGATGCCGCCCTCCGCCCACAGGCGGCGCGTCGCCTCCTCGCCGTCGCCGACCTCCAGCCACAGGAAGAAGCCGCCGTCGGGCCGGTAGTAGCCGTAGCGCCCCTTCAGCGAAGCCTCCGCCGCGTCGAACTTGGCGCGGTAGAGCGCGCGGTTCTCCTCGACATGGGCCTCGTCCCGCCACAGGGCGGCGCTGGCCGCCAGCACCGGCAGCGGCATTCCGGCGTTGGAGTAGCTGCGCAGGCGGGTGAAGCGGGACATCAGCTCCGGATCGCCGGCCACGAAGCCCGACCGCAGCCCGGCGGCGCTCGACCGCTTGGACAGGGAATGGAAGACCAGGATGTTCGCCCAGGGCTTCCCGTCATGGACCAGCCCCGACGCGACCTGGAGCGCGCCGACCGGCGGCTTGTCCAGGTAGATCTCGGCGTAGCACTCGTCCACCGCCAGGATGAAGCCGTAGCGCCGCGCCAGCCCGATCGCCCGCTCCAGATAGGCGGCGTCCGCCGCCGCCCCCTGCGGGTTGGCCGGGGTGCAGAGGTAGAACAGCGCCGTGCGTTCCAGCAGTTCCGGCGTCAGCGCGTCGAGGTCGGGCAGGAAGCCGGTCTCGCGGGTGGAGGGCAGGAACACCGGCTCCGCCCCCGCCAGCAGGGCCGCTCCCTCGTAGGGCGCGTAGAAGGGGTTGGGCATCAGCACCGCCGGCTGGCGTCCCACCTTGGACGGCGGCACGGCCAGCAGGGCGAGGAGGAACAGCGCTTCGCGCGTGCCAGACACCGGCAGGACCGACTTTTCAGCATCGAACAGCCTGTCCGGCAGGGCGTAGCGGCGGGTCAGCCAAGCGCCCACCGCCTCGCGGAACTCCGGCGTGCCGCCGACCGGCGGGTATTTGCCCCACAGATGGGCGTTGGCGCGCAACGTCTCGTCGATGATGGCCGGCGGCTGGTGCTGCGGCTCGCCCACCGACATCATGATCGGCTCGGCGTTGGCGCGCGGCGTCACCCCGGACAGCAGGGCCGCCAGCCGGGTGAAGGGGTAGTCCGACAGCCGGTCGAGCCGGTCGTTGACGAGAGCGAAGGTGCCGAGGTCCGGGAGCGACATGCCGCCGAGAATCCTTTCCATGAGGACGGCCCGAGAAGGCCGGGCCGGCCCCGAGGGGCACGGCCCGTCAGGGGCCTCTGGGGGCCTCTGCCCGATACGAAACGGAAACGATCCTACCGGCGGTGGAGTCCCGGCACAAGGGCACAAAACCGGACGAAGCCCGGTCAAGGGAAAGCATACGCCGCCCGTTCCGGCGGCCTTGGTGCCACGGTGGAAAGACTGGCGTTCCCGGCCTCAAGTCACCGGGCAGATCATCGATGCCCCGCGGCAAGAAAAAGCGGACGCGCCTTCCCCCCTCGCGGGAGGGGCCGGGCGATGATGCCCCGCCCGGTCCGCTTCCTCCAGGACGCCTCAGAGAGCTTCGGTGTTGGTCTCGCCGGTGCGGATGCGCACGGCCTGGGCGATGTCCAGCACGAAGATCTTGCCGTCGCCGATGCGGCCGGTGTTGGCGGCCTTCTGGATCGCCTCGACCACCTGCTCGTACTGGTCGTCGGACACCGCGACCTCGACCTTCACCTTGGGCAGGAAGCTCACGGAATACTCGGCGCCGCGGTAGATCTCGGTCTGACCCTTCTGGCGTCCGAAGCCCTTGACCTCGCTCACCGTCAGGCCCTGGATCCCGAGCGACGTCAGCGCCTCGCGCACTTCGTCGAGCTTGAACGGCTTGATGATGGCCATAACCAGTTTCATGTGGCTTCCCCTTGGTATGCGTGTTTGCGGGCCCCTGCGGTCGCCCGGTCCCCCCTCGGCCGATCCCGCCGTGGCGGCGGGTTTTCCGAACGTGACTCGAGCGTGTTCGCCTCGACCATAAAAAGCAATGTCTTCAAAAATCGTGCCGGTTGCAGAATCGGCCCTTTTCAGCGGTTTTTGGCTGTTTCGCCGATCGATTGGGCAGGTCATGCCTAATAATTACGCAATTCGGGGGCCGCGACGCAGCGCCGCTGGACATCCGGAGCAAGCGGAACGATTGTTCGTACCCGTCTACACTGATCGAAGGGCAGCGCCATCATGACCGAATCGGGCACCACCGCAGCGCAGGAGATCACGACCGACGTCGTCGTGTTGGGCGGCGGACTGGCCGGACTCAGCATGGCGGCGGCCCTGGCCACCGCGGGCGTTCCGGTCGTCTGCATCGACCGCGACAGCCCCGACCGGCAGGCGGGGGACGACTTCGACATCCGCACCACGGCGGTCGCCTACGCCTCGATGAAGGTGCTGGAGGGGGCGGGCGTGTGGAAGCACATGGAGCCCTACGCCGGCCCGATCCTGGACATCCGGGTGGCCGACCAGTTCTCGCCCCTGTTCGTCCATTACGACCACACGGAGCTGACCTGGGACGGCAAGAACCAGCCCTTCGGCTGGATTCTCGACAACAAGGACATGCGCCGCGCCCTGTTCGCCCGCGCCAAGGAACTGCCCGGCCTGCACCATCTGGCCCCGGCCCAGGCGGTGTCGATCGAGCGCAGCCGCGCCGGCGCCACGGTGACGCTGGCCGACGGGCGGGTGGTCAAGGCGCGGCTGGTGGTCGGGGCCGACGGGCGCCGCTCGCTGGCGCGGGAGAGCGCCGGGATCAAGCTGCGCACCTGGGCCTACGACCAGACCGCGATCATCTGCACGATCCGCCATTCAGAGCCGCACAACGGCGTGGCCGTGGAGCATTTCCTGCCCAACGGCCCCTTCGCCGTGCTGCCGATGACCGAGAACCGCTCCTCCATCGTGTGGAGCGAGAAGCGATCGCTGGTCGACATGTATCTGAAGCTGCCCGAGGACCAGTTCATCGACGAGCTGACCCGCCGGTCGGGCGGCTATCTGGGCGACATCGAGCTGGTGACCCGGCGCGACGCCTGGCCGCTGTCGGTGCTGCTGGCCGAGCGCTTCATCGCGGAGCGCGTCGCCCTGATCGGCGAGGCGGCCCACGCCATCCACCCCATCGCCGGGCAGGGGCTAAACCTGGGCCTGCGCGACGTGGCGGCGCTCGCCGAGGTGATCGTGGACGCCCACCGGCTGGGGCTGGACGTCGGCTCGCCGGAGGTGCTGGCGCGCTTCCAGCGCTGGCGCCGCTTCGACACGGTGCTGCTGGCCGTGGTCTGCGACGGTCTGGTCCACCTGTTCTCGAACAACATCCCGCCGATCAAGCTGGCCCGCGACGTCGGCATGGCCGTCGTCAACCGCCTGCCGCCGCTGAAGCGCTTCTTCATGCGGCACGCGATGGGCGTGGTCGGCGAACTGCCGCGGATGATCAAGGGCGTGCCGCTGTAAGGCGCCGCCCGCCCGTCATCCCAGCCCGTATTCCGACAGCGCCTCGTACACCGCGGCCCCTTTGCCCAGGTGGCTGCGGTAGAGCGTGAAGTGCTCCACCCGGATCGGACCGGCGCGGAACATCCCGCGCTCCTCGACGAAGCGCCCGATCCGGTCCTTCGGCGCGTCCTTCAGGCGGGCGAGCGTGACGTGGGGCGAAAATTTGCGCTCTTCCGCCGGCAGGCCGCAGCGGACCAGCGCCGACTCGACCTTGGACTGGAGGTGCGACAAGGCGTCGCTGCGCTCCACCCCGGCCCAGAGGACGCGGGCGTTGCGGCCGCTGCCGTACACGCCCACGCCGTCCAGAACCAGATCGAAGGCCGGCGCAGCGATCTGCGCCAGCAACTCGTCGATCTCCGCCGCCTGATCCTCCGGCACCTCCCCGATGAAGCGGAGTGTCAGGTGCAGGTTATCCGCGTCGGTCCAGCGGGCGCCGGGCACGCCGCCGCCCAGCCCCGCCAGACGCCGGCGCACATCCTCCGGAAAATCGAGGGCGACGAAGAGACGGATCATTGGCCTTCCGGAACGGTTATGGGCAGGGGTCGGGATAGCGGGCGTTGACCGCCTCGATGTCCTTCATCACCTCGTCCGACAGCGTGACGTCCACCGCCGCGATGTTGGACTTGAGGTCCTCCATGGTCGTCGCGCCGATCAACGAGGACGCCACGAAGGGCTGCTGCAGGGTGAAGGCGATGGCCATCTGGGTCGGCGACAGGCCGTGGCGCCGGGCGACGTCCAGATACTCCCGGGTCGCCGCGTCGGCGTTGACGGTGGCGTAGCGCGACTTGCGGTGATCCAGCGCGCGGCGGGTGCCGGCGGGCACGACGCCGTCCAAATACTTGCCGGTCAGCGTTCCGGCGGCCAGCGGCGAGTAAGCCAGAAGCCCGACATCCTCGCGCAGCGACACCTCGGCCAGGCCCTGCTCGAAGGTCCTGTTCAGCAGGTTGTAGGCGTTCTGGATCGAGGCGATGCGCGGCAGGCCCTTGTCCTGCGCCAGCTTCAGGAACTGCATCACCCCCCAGGGCGACTCGTTCGACACGCCGATGTGGCGGACCTTGCCGGACGTCACCAGCTCGTCGAGCGCCGACAGAGTCTCCTCGATGGGCGTGCCGTCCTTCTCCGGCCGGTGGACGTAGTTTCGCGCGCCGAAGCGGTTGGTCGAGCGGTCGGGCCAGTGGAGCTGGTACAGGTCGATGTAGTCGGTCTGGAGCCGGCGCAGGCTGGCCTCCACCGCCGCGAAGATGTTGGCACGGTCAAGCTTCGCCTCGCCGTTGCGCACCCAGGCGAAGCCGCCGTCGCTGGCGCCGACGACCTTGCTCGCCAGGATCACCTGATCGCGCTTGCCGTTCGCCTTGAACCAGGTGCCGATCACCTCCTCCGTACGTCCGTACGTGTCGGCGGTCGGGGGGATGGCGTACATCTCCGCCGTATCCCAGAAATTCACGCCCTCGCCGAGCGCGTAGTCCATCTGGGCGTGGCCCTCGGCCTCGCTGTTCTGGCGGCCCCAGGTCATGGTGCCCAGGCCGATGGCGCTGACCGACAGGCCGGTGCGGCCGAGCGGACGGTATTGCATTTGTCTTTGATCCTTAAAGGAACAGGGTGAGCACGCCGGTGTATCCGTACAGGCGGGCGTTGGAGATCTCGCCGCTGGCGAAGAATCCGGCCAGCGGGATGTCGCCGAAGGTTTCGCGGATCAGCGCCAGCTCCTGGCTGCCCTCGCCGAACAGGCTGGGGCCGCGGGCGATGCAGCTGACGTAGAGGGCGCCCTTCGGGGTGGTCTTCACGCGCTTCTTCAGATTGGCCAGCATGCGGCGCATGTCGGCCTCGGCGCTCTGCTGGTCGCGGCGGGTGAACAGAATGGGCTGGCCGCTCTGCACATGGTGGGCGACGGCGATCCAGCCGGCGCGCGGGTCGATGGCGATCAGGTCGCGGACCAGATAGTCCGCGGTGTCGCTGCCGGCGATCGGCAGGCCGGCGAAGATGTAGCCGGACACCCGCTTGAGGTCGCGGGCCAGCAATTCGCCGATGTCCTCCTTGAAGACCTCCAGCGCCGGGCGCCCGTCGATCTCCAGAACGACGTTGTCCTCCGCCGCGGTGATGGTGCGCACCGGCCCGATGGGCGTGCAGCCCTGGCTGAGCCCGGTGGCGACCGGCACCTGCGGCGCGAACAGCACGCCCGACACGCCGCCGTCGGCCACCGGCCCGCCGACCATCGTGGCGGTGTTGCCGGGGATGGTGAATTGCGGGAACTCCGACCGCGAGGCCGACAGGCCGCCGACCAGGAAAGCCCCGGTTGATTCCGCCAGCGAAACGACCAAGCCGGCCAGATCCTGGTGGCGCGGGTCGGCGTGGGCGAGCGCCAGCATGGCGCCGTGCTTGTCCAGCCAGCCGCCGGCCATGCGGCGCAGCGGCTCCATGTCGCCCGACACCACCGGGAACAGACGGAAGCCCTCCGGCGGCAGGCGGGCCACCATCACGGCGATGCCCGGCTTGTCGAAGATTTCCTCGTCGTTGGCGCAGACGCCGATGCCGACCGTGCCCACCCAGTCGCGGATGCCGGTGACGCCGCGCAGCAAGGTGACCATGCTCGTCGCGTGCTCGGCCAGCGCGTCGGTGATGTAGAGGAAGCCGAGATTGCAGCCCTCCACCGCGCCGAGTTCGTCCAGGCACGACTTGACGACGGCGCCCCATTCGGTGCCGGTGGCCGATGCGGCCTTGAAGTAAGTCTCGGTGGTGGCGGTGTCGCCGGCCAGGGTCGCCATGGGTGTCAGTCTCCGCTTTTGGCGATGCCGTCCAGAAGGCGGGCGACGTGGGGCGTGATGCGCTCCACGATCACCTTCACGCCGGCCGCGTTGGGATGGATGCCATCGGGCTGGTTCAGCGCGGCGTCGGCCGCCACACCGTCCAGGAAGAACGGGTAGAGCTGCACGTCGTACGTCTTCGCCAAATCAGGGTAGATGGCGTTGAAGCGGTCCATGTACGCGCGGCCCAGGCTGGGCGACGCGTACATGCCGGCCAGCAGCACGGGCAGCGTCTCGCCGGTCAGCCGCTTCAGGATGGCGTCGAGGTTGGCGCGCGCCGCGGCGGGGTCGAGCCCGCGCAGCATGTCGTTCGCCCCCAGTTCCACCAGCACGGCGTCCGGCTTGTCGGCCAGCGCCCAGTCGAGCCGCGACAGACCGCCGGCCGTGGTGTCGCCCGACACGCCGGCGTTGACGACGGTCACGTCGTAGCCCTTCGCCCGCAGTGCCGCCTGCAACTGCACCGTGAAAGCCTGCGGTTCGGGAAGGCCGTAGCCGGCGGTCAGGCTGTCGCCGAGCGCCAGCAGGGTGTAAGGCCCCTTCCCCGCCCCGCTTTGGGCGAGCGCGGGGGCGGTCATGCCGACCCCAGCGCCGATGCCCGCAACGACGGCGAGAGCGGCCAGCCCCGACCGAAGGAGGGCCATGTTGAAATGGCGGCGCACCATGCCATATGGCGTGAGGTTTTCCCGCCCATTTCCCCGCCCGTTCCAGAGACGCATGCCAATGTCCCGACCCGATTCCGTTGAGTCCACCATCGTCGATCTCGACGAGGTGCATCTGAGATTGGACAGCGCGGCCGGACCCGTCAACATCCTGAGAGGCTTGAATCTCCGCATCCAGCCCGGTGAACGGGTCGGCGTGGTCGGCCCGTCGGGCTCCGGCAAATCGACCATGATGATGGTCATGGCCGGGCTGGAACGCCCCACGGGCGGGACCGTGCGTGTCGCCGGACAGGATCTGGGCCGGCTGGACGAGGACGGGCTTGCGCGCTTCCGCCGCGACCATGTGGGGATCGTCTTCCAGGCTTTCCACCTCGTGCCGACGATGACCGCGCTGGAGAACGTCGCCATCCCCCTGGAATTCGCCGGGGCTGCCGACGCCTTTGATCGCGCGCGGCAAGGGCTGGAGGCGGTCGGGCTGGCCCACCGGCTGACCCACTATCCGGGCCAGCTCTCCGGCGGCGAGCAGCAGCGCGTCGCCCTGGCCCGCGCCTTCGTCGCCGAGCCGTCGCTGCTGCTGGCCGACGAGCCGACCGGCAATCTCGACATCGGCACCGGCGCCACCATCGTGGAGCTGCTGTTCGACCTCGCCGAGCGGCGGGGCACGACGCTGGTGCTGATCACCCACGACCCGTCCCTGGCCGACCGCTGCGACCGGACCGTGCGCCTGATGGACGGGCGCATCGTCGACGACGGCACGGCCGCCCGCGCCGAGCGCGAGCGCGTGGCGGGGGATTGAAATGTCCAGGGGCGTGGCTGAGCCGGGCCCCCACCCAACCCTCCCCCGCTGCGCAGGGGAGGGCTTCTTCCACTGCCCACACATCGTCACACCCCGCTGGACGCCCCCATGACCAACCTCGCCCTCGCCTTCCGTCTGGCCCGCCGCGAGCTGCGCGGGGGACTGAAGGGGTTCCGCATCTTCCTGGCCTGTCTGACGCTCGGCGTCGCCGCCATTGCCGCGGTCAACTCCGTGTCCGGCGGCGTGCTGTCGGGCCTGCAGGCGGACGGACGGGCGATCCTGGGCGGCGACGTCGCACTGCGGCAGATCTACGCACCGCCGACCGACGAGCAGCGCTCCTGGCTGGAGCAGGCCGGGCGCCTGTCGCAGTCGGTGGAGATGCGCGCCATGGCCCGCTCCGCCGACGACGCGCGGTCCACGCTGGTCGAGCTGAAGGCGGTGGACGGCGTCTACCCGCTCTACGGCTCCGTGGCCCTGGCGCCGGAGGGTGACCTGCACACGGCGCTGGCCAACCGCGACGGGCGCTGGGGCGCGCTGGTCGAGGACGGGCTGCTCGACCGGCTGGGGCTGAAGACCGGCGACACGCTGCGCCTGGGCGAGGGCGAGTTCGCCGTGCGCGGCGTGCTGACGCGGGAGCCGGACCGGGCGTCCAACGGCGCCTTCTCGCTGGGGCCGCGGGTGATGATCGGCCTGCCGTCGCTGGAGGGCACCGGCCTGCTCCAGCCCGGCAGCATCGTCTATTGGACCGCAAAGCTGGCCCTGCCGCCGGGCACCGACGTGGCGGCGTGGCAGACGGCGCTGACGGCGCGCTTTCCCGACGCCGGCTGGCGGGTCCGCGACTTCACCAACGCCTCCCCGCAGATCGAGCGCTTCATCGACCGCATGACGCTGTTCCTGACGCTGGTCGGGCTGACCGCCCTGCTGGTCGGCGGGGTCGGGGTGGGCAACGCGGTGCGCAGCCATCTCGATTCGCGCGCCCGCACCATCGCCACGCTGAAATGCCTGGGTGCGCCGGGCGATCTGGTCTTCCAAGTCTATCTGCTGCAGATCCTCGCCCTGTCGGGGCTGGGCATCCTGCTGGGGCTGCTGCTCGGCGCCGTGGCGCCGCTGGGGCTGGGCTCGCTGCTCGACCAGGTGCTGCCGGTGCCCACCCGGATCGGCGTCTACCCGAGCGCCCTGGCGCTGGCCGCGCTCTATGGCCTGCTGACCGCGCTGACCTTCTCGCTGTGGCCGCTGGGCCGCGCGCGGGAGGTGCCGGCGGCAGCGCAGTTCCGCGACGTGGTCGCCCCCGCCGGCGGCCGTCCTCGCGCCGTCTATCTGGCGGCGATGGCGCTGACCGTGGCGGCGCTGGCCGGGCTGGCCGTCGCCACCGCCCACAACAAAATGTTCGCCGCCTGGTTCGTCGGCGGCTCCATCGCTACCTTCATCGCCTTCCGCGTGGCCGCCTGGCTGGTGGTGCGCGGGGCCGCGGCGGCGGGGCGGCCGCGCCGTCCAGGGATGCGGCTGGCGCTCGCCAACCTGCACCGGCCGGGCAACCCGACCGGGGCGGTGGTGCTGTCGCTCGGCCTCGGCCTGACGGTGCTGGTGGCCATCGCGCTGATCGAGGGCAACTTCTCCCGCCGGGTCAACGAGACGATCCCCAAGGACGCGCCCAGCTTCTTCTTCGTGGACATCCAGCCCGACCAGTTCGAGCCGCTGAAACAGATGGTCTCCGCCCTGCCCGGCACCAGCGGGTTCGAGGCGGTGCCCAGCTTGCGCGGGCGGATCGAGACGGTGAATGGCCAGCCGGCGGAAAAGGCGTTGGTCAACCCCGAGCAGTCCTGGGTGCTGTCCGGCGACCGCGGCATCACCTATTCCGCCAAGCTGCCCGAGCATTCGGAGATCGTCGCCGGCTCCTGGTGGCCGGAGGACTACAAGGGGGCGCCGCTGATCTCCATCCATCAGAACGTGGCGAGCGCCTTCGGCATCGGTCCTGGTGCCACCATGGGGATCAACGTCCTGGGCCGCACCATCGAGGCGACGGTGGGCAACGTGCGCGCCGCCGACTTCTCGACGCTGGCCATCAACTTCGCCCTGGTCTTCGCGCCGGGCACGCTGGAGCGGGCGCCGCAGACCTGGATCGCCACCGTCCGCAGCACCCCGGCGGCGGAGCCGGAGGTCCAGCGTTCCGTCCTGCAGCGCTTCCCCAACGTCACGCTGGTGCGGGTGAAGGACGCGCTGGACACGGTGGGCACCATGCTGGGCCACATCGGCACGGCGGTGCGCATCACCGCGGGCATCACGCTGGCCGCCGGCACGCTGGTCCTGGCCGGGGCGGTCGCCGCCGGGCACCGCCGCCGGGTCTACGACGCGGTGGTGCTGAAGGTGCTCGGCGCCACGCGGGCCGACGTGCTGAAGGCGTTCCTGCTGGAGTATGGGCTGCTGGGCATCCTGACCGCGGCCATCGCCGGGGTCATCGGCACCATCACGGCCTGGGCGGTGATGACCTTCCTGATGCGCTGGGACTGGACGTTCCTGCCGTCGGCGGTGCTGACCACGGCGCTGCTGAGCACGGCGATCACGCTGGCCTTCGGCTTCCTCGGAACGTGGCGGGCGCTCGGCCAGCCCTCCGCCCCGCTACTGCGCAACGACTGACGGAAGGCGGTCAGGCGGGTTCGGGGACGCGGTCGTCGGAGACGATCCGGTTCTTGCCGGACTGCTTGGCCGCGTACATGCGCTGGTCGGCCAGATCGACCAGCCTTTCCCAGTCCACCGGGCGGTCGTGGAGGTATTCGGCGACGCCGATGCTGGCGGTCTGCAGGGTGCCATCCGGGCGCTTGCCCAGGCCCCGCTCGTGCAGCCGCTCCACCGCGGTCAGGGCGCCCTGACGGCCGGTGTTGGGCATGATGACCACGAACTCCTCCCCGCCCCAGCGGACCAGCACGTCGGACTGGCGCAGCATGGCGCGGATCGCCTCCGCCGCCCGCCCGAGCTGTTTGTCGCCCTGGTCGTGGCCGAACCGGTCGTTGATCGACTTGAAATTGTCCAGGTCGAAGAAGATCACCGACAGCGGATGGTCCGAGCGCTGGGCGTGGGCGAACTGCAGCCGCAGAAGCTCCTCGCCGATGCGGCGGGAGAAGGCGCCGGTCAGCCCGTCGTGCGACGCCTGATCGACCAGGGCCATCATGAAGTGCAGCTGGCTCATCGCCGCCAGCGTCGCCACCACCATGATGAGCACCAGCAGCCACAGGGCGCCCAGATAGGAGGGGAAGGGGAAGACCAGCGAGCCGTAGACCCCGGCCAGCATGTGCGCCGCCAGCATCGGCGTCGCGAAGGCCAGCCCCTCCAGCGCGGTCAGCGGGAAGACGCTGAGCCCCGCCACCATCACGAAGGGCAGGAAGGCGTAGCCGGCGGCCACCGCCAGCGCGCTTCCCGCGATCATGTCCTCGTTCAGCATGGGGTGCGAGGCGAGGAAGAAGATCGTCGGCACCGCCAGCAGCAGGGCCAGCCCCCGCCACGCGCTGCCCATGTCGTCGCAGATCCGGTAGCCGAGCGCCAGCGCGCCGAAGGCGAAGCTGGACACCAGCCGCAGGCCGGCCAGATAGCCCCACAGCGGCCAGGGGAAGATGAAGACGTCGATGACGATCCACAGCGGCGTCAGCACCGCAAAGACCGCCGCGACCATGCGGACGCGGGAATGGATCAGCACGGCCCGGCGACGCTGGATGATCGGGGTGTGTCCGCCCGGATGCATCAGGTCGCGCAACTGCTCGAAGGAGAGATCGCCGCTCACCGCCTGGAATGCCCTCTCCGCGAACCGCCTGAGGAGATTAAGCGCTTGTTGATACACGCGATGCCCCCCATCGGCAACGGCAATTGCTGTGATTTCCAGGGATACGTGCGTATGCGGCGCGGCCTGTGGCATCAACGCATTTGTACGTGATTTGCCGGGACAGTCTTCCCGCCGCCCGCCGCTGTCAACGCCGGAGTGGTCATACCACTGGGGCAAAAGAACGCGGCGCGCATAAAAAAGGCCCGGCTGGCGGCCGGGCCTTTCTCACGGGGCGGAACGAAGGGAAGGCACTCAGTCCTTCAGGTCTTCCCACAGCTCCTTCACCTTGGCGAAGAAGCCTTCGGACTGCGGGTGGGAGCCTTCCTTGCCGGCGGTGTCGAACTCGCGCAGAAGCTCCTGCTGCTTCTTGGTCAGGTTGACCGGAGTCTCGACGACGGCCTGGATGTACATGTCGCCGCGCTGCTGGCTGCGCAGCACCGACATGCCCTTGCCCTTGATGCGGAACTGATGGCCGGACTGGGTGCCCGGCGGGACCGTCACCTTGGTGCGGCTGCCCTCGATGGTCGGCACCTCCACCGTGCCGCCCAGCGCCGCGGTGGTCATCGGGATCGGCACCCGGCAGTGGATGTTGGCGCCGTCGCGCTGGAAGATCGGGTGCGGCGCGATGGCCAGGAAGATGTAGAGGTCGCCCGGCGGCGCGCCGCGCAACCCCGCCTCGCCCTCGCCGGCCAGACGGATGCGGGTGCCGTCCTCCACGCCCGCGGGGATGTTGACCTGGAGGGTCTTCTCCTTGCGCAGGCGCCCGGCGCCGCCGCAGCTCTTGCAGGGGTCCTTGATGACGCGGCCCTGGCCGTGGCAGGCCGGGCAGGTGCGCTCGATGGTGAAGAAGCCCTGCTGGGCGCGCACCTTGCCATGGCCCTGGCAGGTCGGGCAGGTGACCGGCTGGGTTCCCGCCGCCGCCCCGGAGCCGCTGCAGGAATCGCAGGCGACGGTGGAGGGGACGCGGACGTTGGCCGTGGTGCCCTTGAAGGCCTCCTCCAGCCCGATCTCCAGATTGTAGCGCAGGTCCTGGCCGCGGCCCGACGCGCCGCCGCCGCCGCGGCGCCCGCCCATGAACTCCCCGAACATCTCGTCGAAGATGTCGGCGAAGCCGCCGCCACCGCCGCCGAAATCGAAGCCGCCGAAGCCGCCGCCGCCGCCGCGCCCGTTCTCAAAGGCGCCGTGGCCGAAGCGGTCGTAGGCCGCGCGCTTCTGCTCGTCCTTCAGAACGTCGTAGGCTTCGCTGATTTCCTTGAACTTGTGCTCGGCGTCCTTGTCACCCTGGTTGCGGTCCGGGTGATATTGCATCGCCATCTTGCGGTACGCTTTTTTGATCTCGTCCGCGCTGGCGCCCTTCGCCACCCCGAGCAGCTCGTAATAGTCCTGTTTCGCCATGGGCCCCGACCGCCTTCACATACAATAGACCAATCATATCTCCGGCCCGCCACCGCAGGACGGATGACGGGCCGGACGATACTGCATGGCGCCGGGTTCTCCCGGCTGTGACACCGGAGGCAACGGGCGGCTGCCCAACGATTGCCTCCGGTTCCGAACGCTTAGGCCGACTTCTTCTTGTCGTCGTCCACTTCCTCGAAGTCGGCGTCGACCACGCCCGGCTCGTTCGGGGCGGCGCCCGCCGCACCGGCGGCACCGGCGCCCGGGGCCTCGCCCTGGCCGGCCTTGTACATGGCCTCGCCCAGCTTCATCGACACCTGGGCCAGCGCCTCGGTCTTCGCCTTCACGGCCTCCAGATCCTCGCCGTCCAGCACCGACTTCAGCTCGGCCACGGCGGCCTCCGCGGCGGTCTTGTCGGCGGCCGGGATCTTGTCGCCGTTCTCCTTGATCGTCCGCTCGGTGGTGTGGATCAGCGCGTCCGCGTGGTTGCGGGCGTCCACCAGCTCGCGGCGCTTCTTGTCGTCCGCGGCGTGGGCCTCGGCGTCCTTCACCATCTTGTTGATGTCGGCGTCCGACAGGCCGCCCGACGCCTGGATGCGGATCTGCTGCTCCTTGCCGGTGGCCTTGTCCTTCGCCGTGACGCTGACGATGCCGTTGGCGTCGATGTCGAAGGTCACCTCGACCTGCGGCACGCCGCGCGGGGCCGGCGGGATGCCGACGAGGTCGAACTGGCCGAGCAGCTTGTTGTCCGCGGCCATCTCGCGTTCGCCCTGGAAGACGCGGATGGTCACCGCGTTCTGGTTGTCCTCGGCGGTCGAGAAGGTCTGGGACTTCTTGGTCGGGATCGTCGTGTTGCGGTCGATCAGGCGGGTGAACACGCCGCCCAGCGTCTCGATGCCCAGGCTGAGCGGGGTGACGTCGAGCAGCAGGACGTCCTTGACCTCGCCCTTCAGCACGCCGCCCTGGATGGCGGCGCCGATGGCGACCACCTCGTCCGGGTTCACGCCGCGGTGCGGCTCACGGCCGAAGAACTGCTTCACCGCCTCGATGACCTTGGGCATGCGGGTCATGCCGCCGACCAGAATCACCTCGTCGATCTCGTTGGCCTTCAGGCCGGCGTCGCGCAGAGCGGCCTTGCAGGGCTCGATCGTGCGGGCGACCAGCTCGTCCACCAGGGCTTCCAGCTTGGCGCGGGTCAGCTTGACGTTCAGGTGCTTCGGGCCGGACTGGTCGGCGGTGATGAAGGGCAGGTTGACCTCGGTCTGCATGGCCGAGGACAGCTCGATCTTCGCCTTCTCGGCGGCTTCCTTCAGGCGCTGCAGGGCCAGACGGTCCTTGCGCAGGTCGATGCCCTGCTCCTTCTGGAACTCGTCGGCGAGGTAGTCGATGATGCGGGCGTCGAAGTCCTCACCGCCGAGGAAGGTGTCGCCGTTGGTCGACTTCACCTCGAACACGCCGTCGCCGATCTCCAGCACGGAGACGTCGAAGGTGCCGCCGCCGAGGTCGTACACGGCGATGGTGCCGGCGCCCTTCTTCTCCATGCCGTAGGCCAGGGCGGCCGCCGTCGGCTCGTTGATGATGCGCAGCACTTCCAGGCCGGCGATCTTGCCGGCGTCCTTGGTCGCCTGGCGCTGGCTGTCGTTGAAGTAGGCCGGGACGGTGATGACCGCCTGGGTCACCTTCTCGCCCAGATAGTTCTCAGCCGTCTCCTTCATCTTCTGCAGGATGAAGGCGCTGATCTGCGACGGGCTGTACTTCTTGCCGACGGCTTCCACCCAGGCGTCGCCGTTGTCGCCGGGAATGATCTTGTAGGGGACGAGGCCCTGGTCCTTCTTGGTCAGCGGATCGTCGTAGCGGCGGCCGATCAGACGCTTGATCGCGAAGAGGGTGTTCTCGGGGTTCGTCACCGCCTGACGCTTGGCCGGCTGGCCGACCAGACGCTCCGCGTTCTGCGCGAAGGCGACCATGGACGGCGTGGTGCGCGTGCCTTCGGCGTTCTCGATCACCTTGGCGCTGGAGCCTTCCATGACGGCCACGCAGGAGTTCGTGGTGCCGAGGTCGATGCCAATGACTTTGCTCATGTTCAGCCTCTGTTGTTCGGCAGATGCGTGGCGGCCCGTTTGGTCCGGCACCGCCGCGATCCCCTTGGGGTCGGTGGAACGGTTGGGTGGAATAACGTCTGTCGCCGGAGATATAGGCAGGTGCGTTTCGGGCTGCAACGTCCTGGTCAATCCGCCAACCGTCAAAAGACCAAAAGGTGACGCGCACGCCGAGGCATATCGTCGCGCCTGCGGCTTCGCGCCGCAAGTGAATACTGGGGTATTCAGAAGCATAAGGCGTGCAACCGCCCCCCTTTATCCCCCGACCGTGCCGAAAGCGGTCTGTTACAGGGCTTTAACACAAGCAAAACGGTCGCAACCCAGCCATGTTAACTTTTCATTAACAAGTAATGGTGTGCATTACAGTGCACAATCAATTGCCGGTTGCCTTGTTTCTTTGTTGTCCGAAGATTCTAATAGTGGAGAATCGAAGGAAATATGATATATCCCTCACTGGTCAAGGGGCCGCTCTTGCCAGCGGATATGGCCTTCCGAAGCGGGACCGTGTGCAGCATTCCATAGGGGGATCAAGATGATGGACGAACGGCGCGACATGGCATTGGCCATCAAGTCCTGCCTCGACAGCCTTATGGACGACGCGACGAAGTGCGACCTGGACGATCTGGCGCGCTTCATCAGCCTGGCCGCCCTGGCGGCGGAAGAGGCGGCCATGGCCTTCGATCCGAAGGCGGCGCAGTTGAAGGCCCTGATGTCCGGCGGCGCCGGCCACTGCTGACCTCCGGAATCCTGACCTCATTGAACGCTGAACGCCTGGGTCTTGGGCGCCCGGGTCTTGACCGCCTGAATGCTGACCGCCTGAGCCGGTGCGGGAACGCCGGTGACTTCGGGCCCAAACAGTCAGGCCGCAAAAGAACCGGAAAAGAAAAAGCCGCCCTCGACGGGGCGGCTTTCCTGTTTCCGGACACGTCCCGAAGTCCTTTTACAGGAT
This sequence comes from Azospirillum sp. UENF 312511, assembly GCF_058780635.1. NCBI lineage: Bacteria > Pseudomonadati > Pseudomonadota > Alphaproteobacteria > Rhodospirillales > Azospirillaceae > Azospirillum > Azospirillum sp. UENF 312511. The sequence goes on from NZ_JBSNCG010000003.1 coordinate 1,385,066, forward strand.
CTCCGCCGCGCGAATCGCCCCGTCGAGCAGGGCCAGCGTGCCGGCGCAGGACTCGTCCCCGTCCATGACCATGGGCAGGCGGTAGCTGAACATGGCCGCCGCCGCCTTGCCGTCCCGCTCCGCCCCGACCAGCCAGAGGTAATGGGCGTCGGTGTGGCCGTCCTCCTCCGTCATCATCACGGCCTGGGCCAAGACGCCGTCGTCGCCCCAGGGCTCGACGATCCGGTCGCTGGCGCGCTGGTCGTCGGGGCGCACGAAGCGCAGAGCCATCTCGCGCAGCACCGCCACGGCGCCGTCAGGCCCGTCCTTGGGCGCCACCCGGTCGGTGACCAGCCGCAGCACGCCCCCCGCCGGGGCCGGCGGGTGGAAGGCGGCCACGGCGTGGCCCTCGTGCTCCTCGACCTCCGGGCGCCAGCCGTCCGGCAACCGGAACCGCACCACCCCTTCCCACTCCACGCTGTGGCCCGCACCGTTGCCCACGCTGTGGCCATCCTGTCCGCCCGTCACGGCATCCTCCCCTGATCCTGTGCCCCTGATCCTGTGCCGGCACTTTAGGCCGAAGCGCCGGCGAATCCAGCCTTGATCGCGGCCCGCCGAGCCACCATGGTCCGGCGATGATCATTTCCGCCAGCTACAAGACGGACATCCCCGCCTTCTACGGGCGCTGGTTCCTGAACCGGCTGGAGGCCGGGCACTGCCGCATGGTCAACCCCTATGGCGGCCAGACCTACCGCATCGGGCTGAGCCGCGCAGAGGTCGACGGCTTCGTCTTCTGGACCAAGAATCTCGGCCCCTTCCTGCCGACGCTGGAGGAGGTGTCGGAACGCGGCTTTCCCTTCGTCGTCCAGTACAGCATCACCGGCCTGCCCACCGCTCTGGAGCGCTCCGTCCCCGACGCGGAGCGCGCGGTGGAGCATATGGCCCGGCTGTGCGACCGCTGGGGGCCGCGCGCCGCCGTCTGGCGCTACGACCCCATCGTCACAGCAGACGCCACACCGCCGTCCTGGCACCGCGAGACCTTCGCCCGGCTGGCCGCCCGGATGCGCGGCCTGACCGACGAGGCGGTGGTCTCCTTCCTCCAGCCTTACCGCAAGACGGCGCGCAATCTGGACGCCGCCGGTGTGCCCTGGCGCGACCCGGACCCGGAGGAGAAGCGCGCCCTTCTGGCCGATCTGGCCGGCATCGCCGCGGACCACGGCATGACGCTGGCGCTGTGCACCCAGCCGGAACTGGCCGGTGTTCCCGGCACGGAGCCGGCCCGCTGCGTCGACGCGCAACGGCTGTCCGACGTCGCCGGGCGGCCCGTCGCGGCCAGGGAGAAGGGCAACCGCGCCGGCTGCCTGTGCGCGGAAAGCCGCGACATCGGGGAGTACGACACCTGCCCGCACGGCTGCCTCTACTGCTACGCCGTCGCCAACCGCAACACGGCGCAACGGCGCTTCGCCGCTCACGATCCGGAGGGGGAGTTCCTGTTCACGCGGGAGCGGGCGGGGTAAGGCACCCGGCCCGCCGTCTCGTCGCCTTCCCGGTTACGGGCAGACCTTCTTCACGGTCTCGACCAGCTTGTCCGGGTTGAAGGGCTTGACCAGCCAGCCTGTGGCCCCGGCCTCGCGGCCGGCGGTCTTCTTGGCGGGGTCGGCCTCGGTGGTCAGCAGCAGGACGGGGGTCGCGCGGTTGAGCGCGCTGCCGCGGATGGCCCGGGTCAGGGCCAGACCGTCCATGCCCGGCATGTTCAGGTCGGTGATGATGCAGTCGAACTTCTGACGGTTGACCTCCGCCAGACCGGCGGTGCCGTCCGCCGCCTCGGTGACGCCATAGCCGGCGTTGCGCAGCGTGAAGGCGACCATGTCGCGGATGGTCTTGGAATCGTCGACGGTCAGAATGGTCTTGGCCACGGGTCCGGTTCCCTGAATGAGCGGCCGCCCGGAACGGGCAATTCACGGGGCGCCGCGAGACTCCCCGACGCGGATCGGGGTTGCGATGCGAATAGGCGAAGGACCAGCCCGGCGCAAGCCCTTCGGTACGCAAAGGATCGCGGGTGGACACTCATTCGGAAACCGCCGGACGAAAAAAAGCGGCGCGGCGGACCATGCCGCCGCGCCGCCGCAAGAGACGTGCCGCCTGCCATCCGGAGAGCGGCCGTTCCATCCCTCCAGAGGAGGGTCGGGCTATTCGTCCAAAGGACGGTCAGGCTTTCGTATCGACGTGCTGGCCGCCCATTTCGTGAGGACCGGCCTTGGCGACGCCCACCATGGCCTCGCGCAGCAGGCGGCCGTGGATGGTGTAGCCGGGCTGGAGCACCTGCACGACGGTGCCGGCGGGCTTGCCGGTGTTCTCGATCTCGAACATCACCTGATGGAAGTTCGGGTCGAACAGCTCGCCGGTCGGGTCGATCTTCTTGATGCCCGCACGCTCGAAGGCGGAGATGAGCTGGCGCTCCGTCGCCTCCACGCCCACGGAGAGGCCCTTCAGCACCTCGTCGTTCTCGCGGCCCTCGGCGGGGACGGCCTCCAGCGCGCGGCGCAGGTTGTCGGCCACCGTCACCAGCTCCTTGGCGAAGCTGGACACGGCGAACTTGCTGGCGTCCTCGCGGTCGCGCTGGGCGCGGCGGCGGGTGTTCTCCACCTCGGCCATCTGGCGCAGGAGCTGGTCCTTCAGGCTGGCAACCTCGGCCTCAAGCTGGGCCACGCGATCCCCGGCACCGGCGTCCGCAGCCTTGTCCTGGGCGGCCTTGTCCTGGACGGCTTCGGTCTGCTCCACCTCGGCTTCGGCGGGCTTGTTCTGCTCTTCGCTCATGGCTCTCTCGTTGTCGTCTTGGGTCGTCGTCTGATGGGGTATGGGTGAAGCATTGCCAAGGTCGTCACACGACAGGTCGTCACCCGACAAGGCGGCTGATGACCTTGGCTGTATAATCCACAAGCGGGATGATCCGGGCATAATTGATGCGGGTCGGGCCGATCACGCCGATGGCGCCGATCACCTGCTCGCGGCTGTTCTGGAACGGCGAGATGATCAGCGAACAGCCGGAATGGCCGAACAGCACATTCTCCGCGCCGATGAAGATCTGCACCCCGTCGCCCTTCCCGGTGGCGTCGAGCAGGCGCAGCATGGTCTCCTTGGTCTCCAGCGCCTCGAACAGGGCGCGCACGCGCTCCAGGTCCGACAGGGCGGTGACGTCCTCCAGCAGCTTCGCCTGGCCGCGCACGATGAGCTGGCCGCTGTTCTGCCCGCCGCTGCCCGCCCAGGTGGCAAGACCGGCGGAGACCACACGCTGCGACAATTCGTCCAGCTCGGTCTTCTGGTCCTCGATCTCGCGCAGGACGGCCTGCCGCGCCTCGTCCAGCGTGCGGCCGACCAGCTTCGCGCTGAGGAAGTTGGAGACCATCTGCAGCGTCGCGGCGGGCACGCCGACCGGAACCTCGATGACGCGGTTCTCGACCAGCCCGTCCTCGTTGACCAGCACGACCAGCGCCCGGCCGGGGGCCAGCGAGACGAACTCGATGTGCTTCAGCGGCCGGTCGGTCTTCGGCGCCACCACCAGCCCGGCGCAGTGCGACAGGCCGGACAGCAGGGTGGACGCCTCGCCCAGCACGTCCTGCAGCGACCGCCCGGAGGAGGCGCATTTCGCCTCGATGGAGCCGCGCTCGTCCTCGGTCAGGCTGCCGATCTCCAGCAGGCCGTTGACGAACAGGCGCAGACCGGCCTCGGTCGGGATGCGGCCGGCGGAGGTGTGGGGGGCGTAGAGCAGCCCCTGCTCCTCCAGGTCGGCCATGACGTTGCGGATGGTCGCGGGCGACAGGGCCATGCCGAGCCTCCGCGAGATCGTGCGCGAGCCCACCGGCTCGCCGGTCGCCACATAGGCGTCGACGATCAGCCGGAAGATCTCGCGGGACCGTTGGTTCAGCTCGGTGATCATGGCGGGGCGGGGACCGGACGATGCTGTTGGGGCACGGAAAGGGGCGTCCCGAATTTAGGCAGGTGTCCGCGCTGAATCAACGTGCGCCCCGGTTGCGCGCTGGACGGCGGGGGCGGCGGGCGCTAGCTTGCCGCCGATTTCAACAAATTCGCGGATCATGCCCGATGCGTCCCTCCGGCCGCGCCCACGACCAGTTGCGCACCATTTCCCTTGAGCCCCATTTCAGCAAGCACGCCGAGGGGTCCTGCCTGGTGCGGTTCGGCGACACGCACGTCCTGTGCACCGCCAGCGTGGACGAGGGCGTTCCCCGCTTCCTGAAGAACACCGGCCTCGGCTGGGTCACCGCCGAATACGGCATGCTGCCGCGCTCCACCCACAGCCGCACCGACCGCGAGGCTGCCAAGGGCAAGCAGTCGGGCCGCACCCAGGAGATCCAGCGCCTGATCGGCCGCGCGCTGCGCGCCGTCACCGACCGCGCCGCCATGGGCGAGAAGCAGATCAAGATCGACTGCGACGTCATCCAGGCCGACGGCGGCACCCGCACCGCCGCCATCACCGGCAGCTTCGTCGCCCTGCATCTGGCCTTCCAGCATCTGATGCAGATCGGCGCGCTCAAGACCATGCCGCTGACCGACCATGTGGCTGCCGTCTCCTGCGGCATCTACAAGAACACCAGCGTGCTGGACCTCGACTACGCCGAGGATTCGACCGCGCAGGCCGACGCCAACTTCGTGCTGACCGGCAACGGCGGCATCGTCGAGGTGCAGGGCACCGCCGAGGAGCGCCCCTTCGCCGAGCCGCAGTTCATGGAGCTGCTGGCGCTCGCCCGCAAGGGCATCGATGAGCTGGTGGCCTTGCAGAAGGCGGCGATCGCGGTGAAGTAAAGGCGCGGTTGCGCTTGCCCCTCCCTGACCCTCCCCCGCTTTCGCAGGGGAGGGGAAATCGGCCCTCCCCTGCGAAAGCGGGGGAGGGAGGGACCCGCGAAGCGGGAGGGTGGGGGCAACCCGCTGTGACAGAAGGAACTCCCCATGACCACGCCTCCCCGCCGCTTCACGGGCGGCACGCTGGTGATCGCCAGCCACAACAAGGGCAAGGTCCGCGAGATCGCGGCGCTGCTCGGTCCCTACGCCGCCTCCTTCGTGTCCGCGGGCGAGCTTGGCCTGCCCGAGCCGGAGGAGACGGGGACCAGCTTCGTCGCGAACGCCGAGCTGAAGGCCCTGGCCGCCGCCAAGGCGGGGCACGTCGCGCTGGCCGACGACAGCGGGATGGTGGTGCCGGCGCTGAACGGCGATCCCGGCATCTACTCCGCCCGCTGGGCCGGTCCGGAAAAGGATTTCCAGATGGCCATGGGCAAGGTCGAGGACGGGCTGAAGGGCCAGACCGACCGCAGCGCCTGGTTCGTCTGCGCCCTGTCGCTCGCCTGGCCGGACGGCCATGTCGAGACGGTGGAAGGCCGGTGCCCCGGCACCCTGGTCTGGCCGCCGCGCGGCGCGCATGGTTTCGGTTACGATCCGATGTTCAAGCCGGACGGCCACGACATCACCTTCGGCGAGATGGACCCGGCCAAGAAGCACGAGATGAGCCACCGGGCCGACGCCTTCCGCCAGCTTGTGGAGCGATGCTTCAAGTGACTCCTGATCCTGGCTTCGGGATCTACATCCACTGGCCCTTCTGCAAGGCGAAGTGCCCGTACTGCGACTTCAACAGCCACGTCCGCGACCGGGTCGAGCATGACCGCTGGCGCGCCGCGCTGGTGCGGGAGCTGGATCATTACGCGGACGCAACGACTGGCCGCCGGGTCACCTCCGTCTTCTTCGGGGGCGGCACGCCGTCGCTGATGGAGCCGGCGACGGTCGGCGCCGTGCTGGAGCGCATCGCCGCCCGCTGGACGGTCGGCGACGACCTGGAAGTGTCGCTGGAGGCCAACCCGACCTCGGTCGAGGCCGACAAGTTCCGCGCCTTCCGCGCCGCCGGGATCAACCGCCTGTCGATGGGCATCCAGGCGCTGGACGACACCGCGCTGAAGTTCCTCGGCCGCCAGCACAGCGCGGCGGAGGCGACCGGCGCCATCGCGCTGGCCGCCCGGACCTTCCCCCGCTTCAGCTTCGACCTGATCTACGCCCGCCCCGGCCAATCCGTCGCGGCCTGGGAGGCGGAGCTGACCCAAGCGCTCGACCACGCGGTCGGCCATCTGTCGGTCTACCAGCTGACCATCGAGGAGGGCACGGCCTTCTTCCCCCTGCACGCGCGGGGCGATCTGGTGCTGCCCGACGAGGATCTGGCCGGCGACCTCTACGAGGCGACGCAGAGCCTGCTCGACCGCGCCGGGCTGCCCGCCTACGAGATTTCCAACCACGCCCGCCCCGGCGAGGAGAGCCGCCACAACCTGACCTACTGGCGCTACGGCGATTACGTCGGCGTCGGTCCCGGCGCCCACGGCCGGCTGACGCTGGACGGCGAGAAATTCGCCACCCGCGCCCACCGCGCCCCGGAAATCTGGCTGGAGCGGGTGGAGCGCGACGGCCACGGCGCCGCCGCCCCCGAGCCGGTCGCCCGCGAGTCCCGCGGGTCGGAACTGCTGATGATGGGGCTGCGCCTGCGCGAGGGGGTGGCCCGCGCCCGGCTGGTCGAGGAGACCGGCCGCGACCTCGACGGGCTGGTCGATCCCGCCGCGCTGGAGCGTCTGGTGGCCGGCGGTTTCCTGGAGGTCGGCAAGGACACGTTGCGCGCCACGCATGAGGGGCGGCAGCGGTTGAACGCCGTGCTGGGGGTCCTTCTGGCCTGACCGCGCCAATACCCGCAAATGTGGTGTGACAAAGGCGCCCAGTGCCCGGTGCGCCCCGCATTCTTATACATCCGTTTATAAGTTTCCTGTGACTGTCGATCATTCTTGGAGTCCCGGCAAAGACAAGGGCAAACAACCGCCGCTTGCCGGGACGCGGGACAGGGCAGACAGTTGCAGGCAGACATCCCATGACCCTCACGAAGCTTTCCATTCGGGCCAAGCTGTGGGCGCTCGTCGTCGCGGCTTCGGTCGCATCCTTCGCCATCGCCGGTGCCGGCCTTTATCTCAATTACAGCCGAATGCACGCCGACCGGCTGGACACGCTGCACAGCATCGTGGAAACCGGGGTCACCCTGGCCACCACGCTGGAGGCGGACGCCGCCGCCGGCAAGATCACCCGCGACGAGGCGCAGGCGCGCTTCAAGGCGGCGGTGGCCGGCATCCGCTACGCCGGCGGCAAGGAGTATCTCTTCGCCCACACCATGGACGGCTACGGCTTCGCCCACGTCAACGCCAAGCTGATCGGCGCCGACGTCAAGCCGCTGAAGTCGGCCAACGGCGTCCACATGATCGTGGAGTTCATCCGCATGGTCCGCGCCACCGGCGACGGCCTGCTGGAGTACGACTGGCCGCGCACGGTCGGCGGCAGCGATCTGGCGGTGAAGCTGGGCTATGTCCGCGGCTTCGAACCGTGGAACATCTTCATCGGCACCGGCATCTTCATCGACGACATCCGGGCCGCCTTCCTGGACCAGCTGCGGACGCTGGCCTTCGTCATCCTGGCGCTGGCGGTGCCGGCCGTCGGCCTGATCGCCTGGGTCGGCACCGACATCAGCCGGGTGCTGCGCGGGCTGGGCGCCAAGATGCGCTCGCTGGCCGACGGCGACCTGAACACCCGCTTCCCCGAGGCGGAGCGCGGCGACGAGATCGGCGCCATGGCCAAGGCCGTGCTGGTCTTCCAGACCAACGCCCGCGACAAGCAGCGGCTGGAGGCCGAGCAGGCCGCCTCGGCCCAGCGCGCCGGGGAGGAGAAGCGCCGCGCCATGCTGGCGCTGGCCGCCAGCTTCGAGCAGAGCATCGGCGCCGTCGTCCGCACCGTGTCCGACGCGGCGGCGACGATGGAGGAGCGCGCAGCCGAGATGAACCGCGCCGCCGCCCAGACCGACGAGCTGGCGACTTCGGTCGCCGCGGCGACCGAGCAGACCTCCGCCAACGTGCAGACCGTGGCCGCCGCGTCGGAGGAGCTGGCCGGCTCGATCCAGGAGATCAGCCGTCAGGTCGCCGAGTCGTCGCGCATCGCGGGCGAGGCGGTCACCCTCAGCGGGCGGGCCAACGACAAGGTCGGCGGATTGGCCGAGGCGGTGCAGAAGATCGGCGCGGTGGTGCAGCTCATCAACGACATCGCCAGCCAGACCAACCTCCTGGCGCTCAACGCAACCATCGAGGCGGCGCGTGCGGGCGAGGCCGGCAAGGGCTTCGCCGTGGTGGCGAGCGAGGTCAAGGCGCTGGCCAACCAGACCGCCAAGGCGACCGAGGAGATCGCCGCCCAGGTCGCCAACATCCAGTCCGTGACCGGTGACGCGGTCGGCGAGATCCAGGGCGTGACCCAGGTCATCCTGCGGGTGAACGAGATCGCCACCTCCATCGCCTCCGCGGTCGAGGAGCAGGGGGCGGCGACCCGCGAGATCAGCCGCAACGTCCAGGAGGCGGCGGGCGGCACGCAGGAGGTGTCGGCCAACATCACCGGCGTCACCGGTGCCGCGACCCAGAGCGGCGCCACCGCCCGCGACGTGCTGGAGATGTCGCGCCAGCTCGGCCACCAGCTCGACACGCTGCACCGCGAGGTCGGGGGCTTCCTCCAGCAGCTTCGCGCGGCGTAAGGTGGGGTGAACGGGACGGGAAAAGGGGTTGGGATGCGCATCAGTCTGGTGGTGGCCGCCGCGCGCAACGGCGTGATCGGCCGCGACGGCACCCTGCCCTGGTCCCTGCCCGGCGACCTCAAGCGCTTCCGGGAGCTGACGATGGGCAAGCCGGTCCTGATGGGCCGGCGCACCTGGGAGTCGCTCCCCCGCAAGCCCCTGCCCGGCCGCGACAACCTCGTGGTCAGCCGCAGCGTCCCAGCGGGCGAGCGGGACGGCGCGCGCTGGTTCGGCGGCCTCGACGCGGCGCTGGACTGGTGCCACAGCCGCAGCGTTCCGGAGATCAGCGTGATCGGCGGCGCCGAACTGTTCCGCGAAACCCTGCCGCTCGCCGACATCGTCCACCTGACCCGCGTCGAACAGGATGTGGAGGGCGACACCGTCATGCCCCCGCTGGGGCCGGAGTGGGTGGAGACGGAGCGCGGCCCGCTGCTGACCGAGAACGGCCTGAATTACCGGTACCTGGACCTCGTACGGCGCCCCGTCAGCGCTGGGGCGTGAGCGCGACGATCGACAGCCCGCCCCACAGCAGCGCCAGTCCCATGCTCACAATGGCGTCGAATTGCAAATCCACCACTTCCAGATACAAGTGCATCTGGTTCAGGCTCCCAAGCACCCCGAGCGAGGGCTGGTAGCCGTTCATCATCGGGAACGCCATGACCGGCATCATCACGCCCCACACGACCATCAGCCGGCCCAGCAGATAGAATGGATCGAATGGCAGCATATCGGGTTGTTCCTTCCAAACCTGCCTCGGATTTTTACTGATAATCCGAGTTCAGCTCGGTGGTCAACCACTCTGGCCGGGAGGAAAGTCCGGCCATGGACCGAAAAATCGCATTTGGACTACAACTCCGCGCCATTCGGAAAGCGCAGGGCATGTCGCAGGAGCAGTTTGCCGAATTGCTCGACCGGTCCCCTGACGCTGTCTCGAACATGGAACGTGGCATCAACCTGCCGAGCGTAGAGACGCTGATCCGGTTGAGCGACAAGCTCGACATTCCACTTGGACATTTGTTCGCCGCGCTCGATGCGGTCGAGGGCACCGATGGGAAACGGGTTTCTTTGGAGTCGGCCTTGGCCGAAAACGCACGACGCCTGACTCTCCGCGATCTGGAAATCGCTCTGAAACAGATCGAGGCGTTTCCGAAGGGCGATTAGCTTTTCGTCTGGAACTACCGTCAGGCCATTGCAACGCCCTTGATAACCCTCGCCCCTCTGGGGAGAGGGTGGCCCGCAGGGCCGGTGAGGGGGATGTGCGTGGTGGTGCGTCCGGCAGAAGCGCAACCCCCTCACCCTAACCCTCTCCCCAGAGGGGAGAGGGGATTTCCATTTTAAATGGAATAGCTTAAGCTCCCTTGTTCTCCCGATGCCGGCGCTCGATGGCGTCCCACAGGGTGGCCTCCAGCGCCGACCCGTCGAGCCGGTTGATCTCCTGGATGCCGGTGGGCGAGGTCACGTTGATCTCGGTCATGTAGTCGCCGATCACGTCGATCCCGACGAAGACCAGACCCTTCTCGCGCAGCACCGGGCCGATGGCCTTGCAGATCTCCTGCTCGCGCGGGGTCAGCTCCGTCTTCTTGGCGCTGCCGCCGGCGTGGAAGTTGGCGCGGGCCTCGCCCTCCTGGGGCATGCGGCTGACCGCGCCGGCGGGCTCGCCGTCGATCAGGATGATGCGCTTGTCGCCCTGGCGGATCTCCGGCAGGTACTTCTGCACGATCACCGGCTCGCGGTAGAGCTGGGTGAACAGCTCCAGCAGCGAGCCCAGGTTTTCGTCGTCCGGCTTCAGGTGGAAGACGCCGGCCCCGCCGTTGCCGAACAGCGGCTTGACGATGATGTCCTTGTGCTGCGCCCGGAAGTCCAGGACGGCCTGCTTGTCGCTGGTGATCAGCGTCGGCGGCATCAAGTCGGGGAAATGGGTGACGAACAGCTTCTCCGGCGCGTTGCGCACCTCCGCCGGGTCGTTCAGCACCAGCACCTTGGGCTGGATGTGCTCCAGCATGTGGGTGGCGGTGATGTAGGCCATGTCGAAGGGCGGGTCCTGGCGCATCAGCACCACGTCCATGGTCGACAGGTCGACGATCCGCGGCTCGCCCAGCGTGTAGTGGGCGCCCTTCCGGCGGACCACGGTCATCTCGCGCACGCGGGCGGTCAGGACGTTGCCGGTCAGGCTGAGGTCGCGCGGGTGGTAGTGGTAGAGCGTGTGCCCGCGCTTCTGCGCCTCAAGCGCCATCATGAAGCTCGAGTCGGTGTCGATGTTGATGGACTCGATGGGGTCCATCTGGAAGGCGACGGCGAGGCTCATCCTGCGGGTCTCCGGAACGGGCTTTTGAAATGGGGTCAGTTCAGTTGGTTCTTGAGCTGCTGGATCAGCGCGGCGACCTGATGGCGGTGCCGTTCGCTGGCGGTCAGCTCCAGGAAGGTTTCCAGCGCGGCGATGGCGGCGGCGAGGTTGCCATTGTGGGCCTCCAGAAGGCCGGTTTCCCGCCACAGCGACGCCTCGGCCGGGGCGAACAGCCGCATCGCCTCCAGCACCTCCAGCGCGCGCGGCACGTCACGGGCGGAGAGGTGGCGCAGCTTGATGTTGTTCTGCAGCCGCAACAAAATCTCGCGGTTGGACACCGTCTGGTAATGGCCGGGCTCCAGCTCCGCGGCGCTGCCGGCGGTGGCCTTCAGCAGGTCGCGCAGGTCCACGGCGGTGCGCACCTGCCCCTCGTTGAAGGGGTCGAGGATGGCGCGGGCGCCGTCGGCCTCCAACCGCACCAGGAAATGGCCGGGGAAGTTTAGCCCCAGCATCGTCCAGCCCTGCGAGCGGGCGGCGTGCAGGTACAGGATGCCCAGCGCCACCGGCAGGCCGCGGCGGCGGTCGATGACGCGCAGCAGGTTGGCGTTCTGCAGGTCGTCGTAGGTTTCCTGGTCGCCGGCGTAGCCGTGGCGCTCCACGATGACCTCGTGCAGCCAGGAGATGCGGGCCTCCAGCCCGTCGAGGGTGGGCGAGACGCGCTCCGCCAGATCGTGGGCGATGTCGGCGAGGTGACGGCGGTAGTCGGCCAGCGCGGCGCCCGGCACCTCCAGCGCGCCCAGCGCCAGGGCGGCTTCAGCCAGATCGATCTGCTCGTCCGGCTGCTGCCCCACGCGGCGCAGGATGTCACGGGCCTCGGCGCGGCTGGTCACGGGCGGCGTCCTTCCTCTTCTTCAGCCTTCGCGTCAGGCCCGCCACGCGTCCGGGACGTGGCGCGGCCACGACCAAGGGGTAACGAGCATGACGTCGAAGCGCAAGACATAGCCGGCATAGCGGGGGTTGGCCCCCAGATAGGCGTGGGCGGCGCGGGCGAGGCGGCCCCGCTGGCGGGCGTTGACCGCCTCGTTCGCGGTGTCCCAGTCGCCACGGGCCTTGACCTCGACGATCGCCAGAGTGTCGCCCCGCCGGGCCACGATGTCGATCTCTCCCATGGGTGTGCGCAGGCGGCTTTCCAGGATGCGGTAACCCTTCAGCCTCAGCGCCAGCCGGCAGAGCTGCTCGGCGTAGCGGCCGTAATTCTCGGCCCGGCGGCGCAGGGCGTCCGGCGCGCTCATGGTTTTCCCTCCCGCGACAGCTCCAGCGCGCGGGCGTAGACGGTCCGCTTGTTCTGGCCGGTGCGGGCGGCCACGTCGGCGGCGGCGTCGCGGACCGACAGGCGGGTCAGCGCCTCGCGCAGCAGGGCATCCACGTCGGCCTCGGACGGGGTGGCCTCCTCGCCGGGCGGGCCGATGACCAGCACGACCTCGCCCTTCGGCGGGCCGGCCCCGGCGTAATGGGCCGCCAGCTCCGGCAGGGTGCCGCGCCGCACCTCCTCGTAGAGCTTGGTCAGCTCCCGCGCCACCGCGGCCTCCCGCGCGCCCAGGATGTCGGCGAGGTCGGCCAGCGACTCGGGCAGGCGCTGAGGCGACTCGAAGAAGACCAGCGTGGCCGGAACGCCCTTCAGCTCCCCGGCGGCGGCGCGCCGCGCGCTGCTCTTGTTGGGCAGGAAGCCGGCGAACAGGAAGCGGTCGGTCGGCAGGCCGGACAGCACCAGCGCCGCCAGCGGGGCGGAGGCGCCGGGCAGCGTGGTGACCGCCACCCCCTCCGCCACGCACTCGCGCACCAGCTTGTAGCCGGGGTCGGAGACCAGCGGCGTGCCGGCGTCGGTGACCAGCGCGATGGACTCGCCCGCTTTCATGCGGCCGATCAGGACCGGACGCATCTTTGCCGCGTTGTGTTCATGATAGGAGACGAAGGGCGTGTGGATGCCATGGATGCCCATCAGCTTCGCCGTCACCCGCGTGTCCTCGCAGGCGATGGCGTCGGCGCGGCGCAGCGTGTCGAGCGCGCGCAGCGTGATGTCGGCGGCGTTGCCGATGGGGGTGGCGACCACATAAAGGCCGGCGCCGAGTTTACTTGCGGCCCTCGGCTCGCTACCTTCAGCGTCACCAGAGACGCCGGGCCCGGAAACGGGCTCGGGCGCCGGACCGGATGTGGAGATCGTTGGTGGCACGCTTGACGACACCTTTCTCGCGCGCTTGGGGGCAGCAGGCTGCCGCCGCCCTGTTGGTCGTTGGCACGCTTTCGGCCTGCTCGACTGTAAAGGCCCCGGCGCCGCCGACTCAAGCGCCGCAAGCGCCCGTCGCCGCCGTTCCGGCCGCCCCGCAGACCTTGAAGGTGGCGATCCTGCTGCCGCTGTCCGGGTCCAGCGCCGCCATCGGGCAGGCCATGCTGGAGTCGGCGCAGATGGCGCTGTTCGATCTGGCCGGCGACCGGTTCGAGCTGCTGCCCCGCGACACCAAGGGTACGCCCACCGGCGCCGCCGACGCGGCGCGGCAGGCCATCGCCGAGGGGGCGAGCCTGATCCTCGGCCCGCTGTTCGCCGCCGACGTGGCCGCGGTGAAGCCGGTCGCCCAGTCCGCGGGCGTGGACGTTCTGGCCTTCACCAACGACTGGACCCAGGCCGGCAACGGCACTTATGTGCTGGGCTTCGTGCCCGCCGATCAGGTCACCCGCGTGATCGGCTTCGCCCGCTCGCGCGGTGCGACGCGCTACGTCGCGCTGGCCCCGCGCACCGCCTACGGCGACGCCGTGGTCAACGCCGTGCAGGCGGCCTCGCGCCAGTTCGGCGGGCAGGTGGCGCAGGTGGAGCGCTACGACCCGGCGGTGACCGACCTCGCCCAGCCGGCGCGGCAGGTGACCCAGGCCGGCGTTCAGCCGCAGGCGGTCATGCTGGCCGAAGGCGGGCCGCGCGCCCAGGGTCTGGCGTCGGCGCTGTCCGCCAACGGGCTGAACACCCAGCAGGTCAAGCTGCTCGGCACCGGCCTGTGGGACGAGCCCGGCCTGGGCCAGGAACCCGCTCTGGCCGGCGCCTGGTTCGCCGCCCCGGCCCCGCAGAGCCGCGCCGACTTCGAGGCGCGTTTCGAAAGGACCTACGGGCGCAAGCCGCCGCGCATCGCCACCCTGTCCTACGACGCCACGGCCATCGCCGCGGTGCTGGCCAAGATGCCCGACGCGGCGGGCCGCTTCGACCGCGCGGCGCTGAACAACCCCAACGGCTTCGAAGGCATGGACGGCGTCTTCCGCCTGCGCGCGGACGGCGTCGTGGAACGCGGTCTGGCCGTTCTGGAGGTCACCCCGAGCGGCCCGCGCGTGATCGATCCCGCCCCGTCCAGCTTCGAAGTGCTGGGGCAGTGATCGCAAGGCGCTGAAGAGAGCGTTCAACCGCGGCGGCGCAAAGGCACGAAGGAGATCGTGTCTTGGGCCGTCGCGGTGAACCGCGAACTTAACCGTGCTGCTTCGCCAGACGGCGGGCGTTGGCGCGGACGGTGCGGTAGGCGGGAGTCATGCCGGCCTGGGTCAGGGCCGTGGCCGACTCGACCATGTAGAGCGCGGCGTGGATGCCGGCCTCGACCGTCTCGGTGACGGTGCGGCGTTGCAGTTCCATCAGGTCGACGGGGTTGCGGCACTGGCCGAGGCCGGTCACCATCACCATGGCGGCCTGAAGCTGGCCCTGCATCAGGGTCATCCAGGCCTGCTGCATTTCCCCGATGCCCTTGGCGACGGCGTGGGTGGCCTCCACCATCGCCTCCACCTTCTCGGAGCCCATGCGGACGAACTCCGGGTTGGCGAGGTCGATGGGGTTGTTCATCGCCGCCGCCATCATCGCGGTTCGGTAGCCGATCGTCTGGGCCGCCGCCACCCCCATCTCGCCCGTCTTGACGCCGGTCCGGGTCAGATCGCCCGCCACCGTCAGAAAGCGCTGCGTCGGTTCGCCGTTGCCGGCCTTGCGTCTCGCCATTCGCTCCACCTCACCAAAGGACCCGACCGGAGCAAAGGCCCCGGCCGGGCCAAAAAACTGTGACCCGGACGCCAACGCTGCACTGCAGCATTTGGTTCCGGGTCCAGTCTTTACAGGGAAGCGAGCGCGCGGTCGAGATCTTCAACGATGTCCTGGGCGTCCTCCAGCCCGACGGACAGGCGGAGCAGGTTCGGACGGATGTTCGCCGCCGCCTTCTCCTCGACCGTCAGCTTGGAGTGGGTGGTGGTGTCGGGGTGGGTGATCAGGCTCTTGGAGTCGCCCAGGTTGTTGGAGATCATCACCATCCGCAGGTCGTTCAGGGCGCGGAAGGCTTCCTCCTTGCCGCCCTTCAGGAAGATCGACAGCATGGTGCCGCCGCCGGTCATCTGGCTGCGGACGAGGTCGTGCTGCGGGTGGCTGGCCAGACCCGGATAGAGCACCCGCTCCACCTTCGCGTGGCCTTCCAGGAACTCCGCCACCGTCAGGGCCGCCGCGCTCTGCGCCGACACGCGCAGCTCCAGCGTCTCCAGCCCCTTCAGCAGCAGCCAGGCGTTGAAGGGCGAAATGGTCGGGCCGGTGTGGCGCAAATAGGGATGGATCACGTCCGACCCGTACTGCTTGTCGTTGGTCAGGATGATGCCGCCCAGACAGCGGCCCTGGCCGTCGATGTGCTTGGTCGCCGAATAGATGACGACGTCGGCCCCCATCTCGAACGGGCGCTGCAGCACCGGCGTGGCGAAGGCGTTGTCGACCACCACCTTGGCCCCGGCCTTATGGGCGAGAGCACTGACCGCGCGCAGGTCGACGACCTCCAGCCCCGGGTTGCTGGGCGTCTCCAGGAAGACGACCTTGGTCGGCTTGGCCAGCGCCTCTTCCCACTGGGACAGGTCGGTGCCGTCGACGAAGACCGCCTCGACCCCGAAGCGGGCCGACAGCTCCTTGATCACCCAGTAGCAGGAGATGAACAGCGAGCGGGGCGCCACGATGCGGTCGCCGGTGCGCAGGTTCGACCACAGGGCGCCGTGCACCGCGGCCATGCCGCTGGTCGTGGCGTAGGCCCAGGCCGCTCCCTCATACTCGCACAGCCGGTCCTCGAACATCGCCGTGGTCGGGTTGCGGAAGCGCGAATAGACGTGGCGGGAGCCGTCGTTGACGAAGGCGCTCTCCGCCTCCTCCGCCGAGCCGTAGACGAAGCCGGAGGTCTGGTAGAGCGCCTCGCAGGTCTCGTCGAAGGACGAGCGGCGGACGCCGCCATGGACCAGACGGGAGCGCGGGCGAAGCCCCGCGACGTTCGGATTGCGATGATCGGTGCGCGCCATGGCCGCTGTGTCTCCTGTGTCCGCCGGCGGGGCAGACCGGCACAACAAAAAACGCCCCGACCGATCGGGTCGAGGCGCGGACGCGGCTCGGACCTTTTTAGCGGGTTGTTTTACGTGGCCCGCAAGCCGGTCGACCAAATCACCACGTACCCCCGCTTGTAGGACCGCCGCGCCGCGGCGTCAAGGGACAAGGGGCCGTGACAAAAAGGGGGCACCCTGCGTCAACATCGCGCAGGACCGCAGGCCGCCGACCGCTTGCCCAGGGAAGGCCCGGACCGGATCATGGCCGCCGGACGTCAGGAAGGGGTGCGGACCGTGCAGTATCGCAAGGAGCAGGAGCGGCACTTCACCCGTCTGGTGTTCACCGGGCGCTTCACCAGCCAGGACGCCGGCCCGGTGCGGCAGGCCATCGCCGACGTGACGGGCGGGCCGGAGCGCCGCCACCTCCTCGATCTGACCGGGCTTGAGTTCATCGACAGCACGGGCGTCGGCCTGCTGCTGGTGATGAATGGGGAGGCCCTGTCGGCGGGCAAGGCCCTGTCGCTGCTCTGCGCCTCCGGGCAGGTGCGCAAGGTGGTCGACCTGACCCGCATCGCCATGATCATCCCGGTGCACGAGACGGTGACCGATTATATCGCCGCCAGCGTGCCCGAGGCCCTGCTGGCCGCCACCCATCCCTGCGCGCCGGGCGAGGACCCCATGGCCGTCGCCGCCCGCGCGCTGCACGCCAAGCCGGTCCTGCCGCCCGCGAGCGCCCCGCCGGACGCTTCCGACCGGGACGGCGCTTCCGGGTAAGGCGGCTCGCAGCGCGGGCGCGGGCTTCCCATCTGAAGCATCGGACAGAGTCCGTTCCGCGTTGGGGGAGGCACCGAATGGTTCATCTGCACAAGTCGCTGGAATCAGAAGCGTCCAAGGCCGCCGAGCGGGAGGGCCGCTCGCTCGACCAGTTCGTAAACGAGGCGGTGGAGGAGAAGCTGCGCCACGCGCAACGCCCCGCTTCCCAACGTCATGTCACCCCCATCCGCGACCGCGGCGCCCCGATGGACGAGGACGCCGTGGAACGGGCGTAGCGCTCATGGGATGACCTTGGGGATGGGATTGCGGCGGCTGTGGTTCAGCGCTATATTTCCCGTACCAGTGGTCAATAGACGACACCTCCGGTACCGCGCGCTCGGAAAGGCCAATGGCCGGAACGGCGTGCACACGAAAAGAGGGGCGGCGCTGCTACGCCGCCCCTCCGTCGTCTGGGTTACAGCACGGCGACGAGCAGCGCGAGGATCGCGACGACCGTCTGAATGACCGTGCAGATCACCAGCACCTTACCAGGGGTCAATAAACACACCCCCTTTCCGCCGCTTGGATGACAACGCCCCTTGCCCATGGCACGGGACGCTGCGGCGGCGGGTTTTCATACAACGGCGTGTATTTCTTCGCAAATATTCCCGTTTATGAGAGCAATCCCCGCAGACGATACAACTCGTCGAGCGCTTGCCGCGGCGTCAGGCTGTCCGGGTCGATGGACTTCAGCGCCTCCTCCACCCGCGACGGCTCGGGCGGGGCGGCGGGGGACGCCGCCGGGGCGGGCGGCGGTCGCTTCAGGGCGGCGCTGAACAGCGGCAGATCCTCGGCCAGACGGTGGATGGCGGCGTTCTGGTCGCCCGATTCCAGGATGGTCAGCACCTCCTCGGCGCGGCCCACCACGGCGCCGGGCAACCCGGCCAGCTTCGCCACATGGATGCCGTAGCTGCGGTCCGCCGCCCCCGCCGTCACCTCGTGCAGGAAGACCACGTCGCCTTGCCATTCCTTGATGCGCATGGTGTGGCAGGACAGGCCCGGCAGCTTGCCGGCCAGCATGGTCAGCTCGTGGTAGTGGGTGGCAAACAGCGCGCGGCAGCGGTTGACGTCGTGCAGATGCTCCACGCAGGCCCAGGCGATCGACAGGCCGTCGAAGGTTGCCGTGCCGCGCCCGATCTCGTCCAGAATGACCAGCGCGCGCTCGCCGGACTGGTTCAGGATGGCCGCCGTCTCCACCATCTCCACCATGAAGGTGGAGCGGCCGCGCGCCAGATCGTCGGCAGCCCCCACGCGGCTGTAGAGCCGGTCCACCACCCCGATGTGGGCGCTCTCCGCCGGCACGAAACCGCCCATCTGGGCCAGCACGGCGATCAGCGCGTTCTGGCGCAGGAAGGTAGATTTACCGGCCATGTTCGGACCGGTCAGCAGCCACAGCCGGTTGTCCGGGGCGAGGTCGCAGTCGTTGGCGACGAAGGGCCCGGCGTTGCCGGCGTCCAGCACCGCCTCCACCACCGGGTGGCGTCCGCCCTTGATCGAGAAGGCGAGGCTGCCGTCCACCACCGGCCGGCGGTAGCGCCGCTCCGCCGCCAGCTCGGCCAGCGAGGCGGCGACGTCCAGCGCGGCCAGCGCGTGGGCGGCCTGGGCGATGGCCTCGGCGCGGCTGGTCACCTCCTCCACGAGGTCGTTGAACAGCTCCAGCTCCACGGCCAGCGCCTTGTCGGCGGCCTCGGAGATGCGGCGCTCCAGGTCCGACAGCTCGACCGTGCCGAAGCGCACGGCGTTCGCCATGGTCTGGCGGTGCATGAAGACCTCGCGCCCCTTCTCGGACATCAGCTTGTCCGCGTGGGTCGCCGTCACCTCGATGTGATAACCCAGCACGTTGTTGTGCTTGATCTTCAGCGCCGGCACCCCGGCGATGCCGGCGTATTTGACCTGAAGCCCGGCGATCAGCCGCCGGCTCTCGTCGCGCAGGGTCACCAGCTCGTCCAGCGCGTAGGAATAGTCGCGCGCGATGAAGCCGCCGTCGCGGGCGAGCAGCGGCAGCTCCGGCGCCAGCGCCTGGGTCAACTGATTGACCAGCTCGCTGTGCTCGCCCAGCCCCTTGGCCACGGCGCCCAGCCCGTCGGGCAGCGGGCCGCCGGGATGGCCGTTGAGCAGCAGGCGGATGGCCGAGGCCTGGGCCAGACCGTCGCGCACCGCCGCGAGGTCGCGTGGACCGCCGCGCCCCAGCGTCAGGCGGGACAGGGCGCGCTCCAGGTCCGGGCAGCGGCGCAGCGCTTCGCGCAGGTCGCCGCGCAGCCGCTCCTCGTTCAGAGCGAACTCGACCATGTCCAGCCGTTTGGCGATGGCCGCGGGGTTGGTCAGCGGCGCCGAGAGCTGGGCGGCGAGCAGACGCGCGCCCGCCCCGGTCACCGTGCGGTCGATGGTGGCGAGCAGGCTGCCGCGCCGGTCGCCGGTCAGGGTGCGGGTCAGCTCCAGGTTGCGGCGGGTCGCCGCGTCGATCTCCATGACGGCGCCGGGGCCGAGCCGGCGCGGCGGCGACAGGCGCGGCACGCGGCCCTTCTGCGTCAGTTCCACATAGGCGACCAGAGCGCCGGCCGCCGCCACCTCGGCGCGGGAGAACTGGCCGTAGGCGTCCAGCGTGCCGACGCCGTAGAGGGTGAGCAGCCGCTGCCGCCCGTTCTCGCTGTCGAAGCGCGGGGTCGGCTGCACGGTCAGGCGGGACTTCCACTCGCCCCACAGCTCGTAGAGGTCGGGGCTCTGGCACAGCTTCTCGGAGACCAGAACCTCCTGCGGGTCGAGGCGGCCGAGCGCCGCGCCCAGCCCGGCGCGCTCCACCGGCTGCACCACCAGTTCGCCGGTGGACAGCTCCAGCCAGGCCAGCCCGAGCCCGCCCGCCGCTTCCGCCACCGCGGCCAGCCAGTTGGAGGCGCGGGAGTCGAGCAGGCTGTCCTCGGTCAGCGTGCCGGGGGTGACGATGCGGATGACGCCGCGCTTCACCACCGACTTGGAGCCGCGCTTCTTGGCCTCCGCCGGGTCCTCCATCTGCTCGCAGATGGCGACGCGGAAGCCCTGGCGGATCAGGCGCTGCAGGTAGGATTCATGGCTGTGGACCGGGACGCCGCACATCGGGATGTCCTCGCCCAGATGCTGGCCGCGCTTGGTCAGCGCGATGTCCAGCGTCCGGGCGGCGTTCACCGCGTCCTCGAAGAACATCTCGTAGAAATCGCCCATCCGGTAGAACAGCAGGCAGTCGGGATGGGCCTGCTTGATCTCCAGATACTGCGCCATCATCGGAGTGGCGTCGGGGGGAATGGTGATGGGCGACATGGTGGCGGGCGCGTCGGACACGGGTCTTCAACCGGTTGCGTTGTGTCGGGCAAGGTCGGGCCGGCACCCTAGCACGCCCGCGCTGGTGCCGCGATGACCGCTTCGTTAGACTGTTCGATGCCCGTAGAACGAGCAAGCAGAACGAGCAAGCCGAAGCTGAAGGAGACCGCCGTGACGCAAGCGCCCGACAACACTGATGGCCGGACCACGGACGGCCAGGACACCGTCCGGGAGGTGCGCGAGGTCGTCGCCCTGTTCAAGACCCGCGAGGCGTTCGACAAGGCCGTGGCCGCCCTTCTGGACGCCGGCTTCGACCGCGACGACCTGTCGGTTCTGGCCAGCCACACCTCGCTGGAGGCCGCCGACCAGCGCCCGCCGGCCCCGTCGGACGAGGCCCTGACCGGCTTGGTGGGTGAGCTGAAATACGCCTTCCCGCTGACCACCGCCGGGCTTCTCGCCATCGTCGGCGGACCGATCGCCGCGCCGCTGGCGGCCATCGTCGCCGCCGGCCTGGGCGGCGTCGCCATCAAGGATTACCTGGACGAGCTGACCAGCCACCCCGACACCGACGAGTTCAGCCGCGCGCTGGAGGCCGGCGGCGTCATCCTGTGGGTGCGCACCGCCGAGGTGGAGGACGAGGTCGAGGCCGCCGAGATTCTCGAAGGCAACGGCGGCGCCAACATCCACCTGTCGGTGCGCGAGGAATAGGCGGAGAAGAAAACGCCGTCCGTCAGGCGGCGCAGGCGCGCCAGTCGCCTCCGCCGCCGACCACGGTCAGCCCGCGCAGGCGGAACTGCGCCCGCACCACCGCGGCCCAGCCCTTGCGGATCTGGGCGACCTTGACGGCGTCGGAGGCCTTGGCGTCGGTGGCGGTGCCGCAAATCTCGAACAGGAGCGCGTCGCCGATGGAGCCGGGGCACAGCGCCAGGGCGTGCACCAGCCAAGCCATCAGCTCGGCCGGGGTGTGGCGCGGCAGACCGCGCTCCGCCAGGGTCAGGGCATTCCCGAGGTTCGCCAGCTCCCGCCGAGCCGTTCCGGGGTTCGGGATCATCAATGGCCTCCCTCGCGCGTGTCTCACGGACGACTCCTTACCTCTTTGGAATGGAGCGCGTCAGTGACGGCCATCACAGCACGGCCGTCTCAGCACAGCCGTCCCCGCACTGCCGTCCCCGCGGCGCTCCGAATGGGATCATGCAGGAAACAGACGGCAGCCTCTTTTGGTGTGCCGCGTGCGAATTATCCTCTTTCCCGTTATAGTCGGGACGCCGCACGGTTCGTCGCACCCCTCGCATCCCTGGGAAGGCTCACGTTTTGTCGATGCTCTCCACCCGCGCCGCCTCCGCCGACGCGTCCGACGCCAAGGACGCCGGCACCGCCAACATCCCCAACAAGCGCGCGATCCTGTCCCGGCGCAAGCTGGCGGAGGATCTGGAGAAGCTGGTGGCGGAGCATGGCACCGGCGACAAGCTGCGCCCCGCCCTGATCGCCCGCCTGCGCGGCGCGCTGAACGACGGGCGGGCGGAGGTGCGCGCCCGCTTCGAGGCCAAGGGATCGGGCGAGGACTGCGTGCGGCAGAACTGCTACCTCGCCGACGGGGTGGTGCGTTCGCTGGCCGACCTCACGGTCACCCACATCTTCCCCTCGCCCAACCCGACCTCCGGCGAGGTGTTCGACATCGTCGCCACCGGCGGCTACGGCCGGGGCGAGCTGGCGCCCTTCTCCGACATCGACCTGCTGTTCCTGCTGCCCTACAAGCGCACCCCGCGGGTGGAGCAGGTGGTCGAGTACATGCTCTACATCCTGTGGGACCTCGGGCTGAAGGTCGGCCACGCGGTGCGCAGCGTCGACGACTGCATCCGCCAGTCCAAGGCCGACGTGACCATCCGCACCGCCATCCTGGAGTCCCGCTATCTCTGGGGTCCGCGCAAGCTGTTCACCGAACTGCGCCGCCGCTTCGACCGCGAGGTGGTGGCCGGCACCGGGCCGGAATTCGTCGAGGCCAAGCTGGCCGAGCGCGACAACCGCCACCTGAAGCTGGGCGACAGCCGCTACGTGCTGGAACCCAACCTGAAGGACGGCAAGGGGGGCCTGCGCGACCTGCAGACCCTGTTCTGGATCGCCAAGTACCTGTACCGGGTCGAGGACGTCGACGATCTGGTCGGCAAGAAGGTGCTTCTGCCGGAGGAGGCGCAGCGCTTCGCCAAGGCGCAGAATTTCCTGTGGACCGCGCGCTGCCACCTGCACTACCTGACCGGGCGCATGGAGGACCGGATGACCTTCGACGTGCAGACGTCGATCGGCACCCGCATGGGCTACACCGACCACGCCGGGACCAAGGGCGTGGAACGCTTCATGAAGCATTACTTCCTGGTCGCCAAGGACGTGGGCGACCTGACCCGCATCTTCTGTGCGGCGCTGGAGGCGGAATCGAAGCGCCCGCCCAAGTTCAACATCCTGCGGCTGGCAGCCCTGGCCCGCCGCAAGGACGTGGACGGCTTCGTGGTGGACGGCGAGCGGCTGAACGTCCGCAGCGACCGCCAGTTCAAGGACGAGCCGCTGGACATGATCCGGCTGTTCCACACCGCCCAGCAGAACGACATCGACATCCACCCCAACGCGCTGCGCGCCATCACGCGCTCGCTGTCGGTGGTGGGGCCTAAACTGCGCGCGGACGCGGAGGCCAACCGGCTGTTCCTGGAGATCCTGACCGGCCGCAAGGACCCGGAGATCACGCTGCGCCGCATGAACGAGGCCGGGGTGCTGGCCCGCTTCATCCCCGACTTCGGCCGGGTGGTCGCGCAGATGCAGTACGACATGTACCATGTCTACACCGTGGACGAGCACACGCTGTTCGCTCTCGGCATCCTGCACAAGATCGAGATGGGCGAGCTGACCGACGAGCTGCCGCTGTCGTCGGAGGTGATCCACAAGGTGGTGTCGCGGCGCGCGCTCTACGTCGCGGTGCTGCTGCACGACATCGCCAAGGGCCGCGGCGGCGACCATTCCATCCTCGGCGCGCGGGTGGCGGAGAAGCTGTGCCCGCGGCTCGGCCTGACGGCGGAGGAGACGGAGACGGTCGCCTGGCTGGTGCGCTGGCACCTCGCCATGTCCTACACCGCCTTCAAGCGCGATCTGGAGGACGACAAGACGGTGCGCGACTTCGTCTCGCTCGTCCAGTCGCCGGAGCGGCTGCGCCTGCTGCTGGTGCTGACGGTGGCGGACATCCGGGCGGTCGGGCCGCAGCGCTGGAACAATTGGAAGGCCACGCTGCTGCGCGAGCTGTACAACCGGTCGGAAGAGGTGATGTCCGGCGGCCTGTCGGTCGAAGGGCGCGGGCGCCGCATCCAGGCCGCCCAGGCGGCGCTGCGCGCCGAGCTGTCCGACTTCGACGACGCCGATTTCGAGCAACATCTCGCGCTCGGCTACCCCGCCTACTGGCTGGCCTTCGACGCGGAGACGCTGGGCCGGCAGGCGCGGCTGGTCCGCGAGGCGCTGCGCGACGAACGGCCGCTGACCGTCAACACGCGCATCGACCGCAGCCGGGCGATCACCGAGGTGACGATCTTCGCCACCGACCACCACGGCCTGTTCTCCCGCCTCGCCGGGGCGCTGGCGGCGGCGGGGGCGGACATCGTGGACGCCCGCATCTTCACCATGACCAACGGCATGGCGCTGGACGTCTTCACCGTGCAGGACGCGGCGGGCGGCGGCGCCTTCGAGAGCGGCGACAAGCTCGCCAAGCTGTCGGTGATGATCGAGAAGGTGCTGTCCGGCCAGTTGAAGCCGCTGCACGACCTGGCCAAGCGCAAGGCCCCGCACGCCAGCCGCACCCGCGTCTTCCACGTGCCGCCGCGCGTGCTGATCGACAACAACGCCTCCACCACCCACACGGTGATCGAGGTCAACGGGCGCGACCGCCCCGGCCTGCTCTACGACCTGACCCGCGCGCTGACCAACCTGACCCTGCAGATCTCCTCGGCGAAGATCTCGACCTATGGGGAAAAGGCCATCGACGTCTTCTATGTGAAGGACGTCTTCGGCCTGAAAGTCACCCACGAAAGCAAGCTGGCCCAGATCCGCGAGCGGCTGCTGCACGCGCTCGCCGATCCGGCGGGCTGAGGACGGAGCTGCGGGCGTGCTTTAGGAAAGCTGGTCCTCCGCCCAGCCGTCGAGCGCCTTGGCGGCCAGACCGGCCAGCACCCCGGTCGCCATGCCGGCGGCGTAGTCGGACGCCCAGTGCCGCTCGGTGGCGAGGCTCGACCAGCCCACCGCCGCGGCAAAACCCAGGCTGACTATGGTGGCCGGAGAGAGGCCGCGGTTCAGCCCGACCGCCGTGGTCAGCGCCGACACGTTGATGGCGTGGCCGGAGGGGAAGGAGGCGTGCTTGCCGTCCGCCTTGCCCCAGCGGCTGGGGTCGCGGCCCTCGTTCGGGCGGGCGCGGCAGACGACGCGCTTGATCCCCTTGCCGGCCACCGTCCCCAGCGCGATGGCGAGCAGCCCCTGCCGGGCGAGGCGTGACCAGCCCGGCTTCTCCATGCCCAGCCCGGCGGCCCACAGAGCGCCCAGGGCCGGCATCAGCACCATGCGGGAGCTGGGCACCTGAAGCCCGTCGCGCAGGGCCGGCACCTCCGCGCCCAGGGCGACGGCCTTGCGGCGGGCGGTTCCGTCCAGCCCGTTCACGCCGTCCAGAACGCGGTCCGTGAAATCCTCGTCGCTCATCTCGCGGATCTCCCAAAGCACGCCCCCATCACCGCGGAGGCCAAGCGTAAACAGCCGCGCTGGCGTTTCGTGCCCGCATGGTCCCGCAAGGCAGGGGTGCCCGGCATGAGGGGCGCCATCCTGGGGGGCACCGTCTTGGCAATCGCCGACCGTGCGGTGATGTCCCCTCTCCCCTCCGGGGAGAGGGTTAGGGTGAGGGGGTTGCGCATTGCGGTGTGTCCGGCAAAAGCGCATCCCCCTCACCGGCCCTTTGGGCCACCCTCTCCCCAGAGGTGAGAGGGTTTTAGATAAGGTTCTGGAGTCGGCGATTGCCAAGCCGGTTCGCCGCCACACCTTGGCAATCGCCGACCACCGGCCCGGACATCGGCCAGACATCGCCAAGACCACCCCATAAATTCCCGAGTCGCGACTCGTCCGTCCCGCCCCGCCTTGGCAATCGCCGACCAATGCCCGAGTCGCCTTAAGTCTGGGCCGAGTCTCCGATGATTCCCACATGGTCCCTTGGCGAACGCCGACGAGTCTTCTGGCAATCGCCGACGCACCCCCGAGTCGTCCCCAGGCAATCGCCGACCTAGCAAATAGACTCCAGCAATTAGGTCTCAATTAGCCTCGTCGGCGATCGCCAAATGGACTCTCCCGGCGGTGCATGATCGACTGCAGGCAGAATGGACGGGGGGACCTATGGGCGACGTGCACCAACTCATCATGACGCATGGCCGGCGCGAGGCGCGGAACCTCGTGGATCCGAAGCGGGCCAGCGTCGTCGATGTCGCGGCGGCGGTGCTGGAGGACGAGTCCAACGCGCTGGGCATCACCTACTCCGGCTTTTGCCTGACCAGCCTGCCCCACCGGAAGCTGGCGCCGGACGCCGAATGGCGCCGCGACCAGGGCCGCGTCACCCTGCTGGTCGAGCCGGGCAAGGAGCGCAAGCGCGACGGCAGCCTGATGCCGGTCGGCGTGCCCTACGGCGCCAAGGCGCGGCTGATCCTCCTCTATCTCCAGACCCGCGCCATCCAGGACAACAGCCGCGAGATCGAGCTTGGCCGCTCGATGAACGACTGGCTCGACCGCATGGGCGTGTCGGCCGGCGGCTCCACCTACAAGGCGGTGCAGGAGCAGGCGACCCGCATCAACCTGTGCCGCCTGACCTTCTTCTGGGACAAGGACGGGGCCGAGGGCTTCGCCAAGGAGAACATCGTCAACGGCGGCATCCGCCTGCGCGACGACGACGGCCAGGGCACGCTGTGGCGCGAGACGGTGCAGCTGTCGGAAACCTTTTTCGCCGCGCTGAAGCGCTCCCCCGTCCCGATCTGGGAGCCGGCGATCCGCCACATCGGCGGCTGTTCGATGGCGATCGACGTCTATGTCTGGCTGGCCTACCGGCTGCACGTGCTGCGCGACCCGATTCCGGTGACCTGGAAGGCGCTCTTCACCCAATTCGGCGGCGGCTACAAGGAGCTGAAGCACTTCAAGCCGGAGTTCCGCGTCGCGCTGGACTTGGCGCTGGCCGTTTACGAGGCGGCGCGGGTGGAGTTCTCCGACACCGGCGTCCTGCTTTACCCGTCGCCCCCGCCGATTCCGGAGCGCAAGATCCTGCCCGCCGCGCGCGGGTGAGTTGGTGGCGGGTCAGTCGGCGATTGCCAACCCGCCCGGCCCCGGAATCGGAGTCGGCGATTGCCAGAGGATGGAGCGGCATCCTCCCAACGCGGACGAGCAGAGCTTCGCCTACCTCGCCTTGAAGGCTTGCAGACTGCCGCCTTCCCGCGTGTAGATCTGCATCGGACGGCATGTCTCGTCCGTATTGACGATGAGCACGCCGGGTTTGTCCTTCGCGTACAGCCAGATTTCGTATTGCGACACCCGCCCACCCGGTCCGGTGCGCAATTCGCTATAGACCGCGGCCCGGAACTGCTCCACCGGAATCCCCTCACCCGCCAGGACGGACGCGACCTGACGATTGCAGGTTCTCTGCACCAAGCCGTTCAACGCCTCCACCGCTCCGGGGGCGGGCTCCGCGGTGCGCGGCGGAGCGAGACCGGCGCAGGCGCCGAGGCCGAGAAGGCCGGCGCACAGGATGATCCTGGCGGTCCTGCGATTGCGCGAACGGCGTCCGGCGTGGCGATGCATCGCGGCCTCCCTGCTCAATGGCGGTGTCTGGTGGCGGTGTCTGGTAGCGGTGTGTGGTTACCTCTGCGCAAACACGGCGGCGGGGAAAAAGGTTCGTGCCGGTCCTTGGCAATCGCCGACCCTTTGAAGAATCGGGCGGGCCGGGAATCAGGTGGGCAGAAAAAAGGCGGGGCACGGCGGCCCCGCCTTCCTTCCTTTCCGAATCGGCCCTTTCCGAATCGGCCGGATGACTTCAGTCCACCTGGACCTTCTCGCCGTTCTTCCAGGCCCAGAACACGTAGCCCGGCTGCTTCAGGTCGCCCTTGTCGTCGAAGGACAGCGAGCCGACCACCGTGTCGAAGGACGGGCCGGCGCGCAGCGCCTTCGCCACGGCGTCGGGCTTGGCGCTGTTGGCCTTCTGCACGGCCTCGGCGTAGGTCTGCACCGCGGCGTAGGCGAACAGGGTGAAGCCGTCGGTGCGGATGTTCTTGGCCTGCAGGGCCTCCACCACCGGCTTGGCGGCGGGGTTGCGCTGCGGGTCGGGCGAGAAGGTGAACAGCGTGCCTTCCGCCGTGTCGCCGGCGATGTTCCAGTAGGACTGCGGCTGGATGCCGTCGGCGCCGATGATCTGCGGGCGGAACTGCTGGTCGGCCGCCTGACGGGCAATCAGACCCAGCTCCTGATCGTAGCCGCCGTAATAGAGCACGTCGACGCCGTCCGACTTCAGGCGGGTGACGAGCGCGGAATAGTCCTTCTCGCCGGCGGTGATGCTGGTGAAGGCGGCCTCGGTGATGCCGGCGGCGTTCAGGCGGCGCTTCACGTCGTCGGCGAGGCCCTGGCCGTAGGCCTGCTTGTCGTGGACGATGGCGACCTTCTTGCCCTTGTAGCGGTCGGCGATCAGCTTGGCCGCCACCTCGCCCTGCTGGTCGTCGCGGCCGCAGACGCGGAAGACGTTCTTCAGGCCGCGGTCGGTGAGCTGCGGGCTGGTCGCGGTGGGGGAGATCATCACGATCCCCTCCTCGCCATAGACGTTGGAAGCGGCGATGGAGGCGCCGGAGCAGACATGGCCGATCACCGCGGCGACGTTCTGGCTCACCAGCTTGTTGGCGGCGGCCACCGCCTGCTTGGCGTCGCAGGCGTCGTCGGCGATGGTCAGGACCAGCTTCTGGCCGAGCAGCCCGCCCTTGGCGTTGATGTCGGCCACGGCGGCCTCGACGCCGGCGCGGGTCTGCTCGCCATAGGCGGCGGCGGCGCCGGTCATCGGACCGGCCAGCGCGATGGTGATGTCGGCCTGGGCGGCCCCGGCCCACAGGCCGGCCCCCAGGGCGACGACGGCGGCGGTCACAGCCAGCTTCGCACGGATCATGGGTGGATTCCTCTCTCCGGGAACAGGTTCTTTTTATCGAACGCTTTCGGGTCGGAGACCGCGGACGCCGCCTCCGAAACAGGCAAACAAGCAAAGGGACGAGTCCAGCGCAATGGGCAAACAAGCACAGGCAGCCGCACGCCCGGCGCATGACACGGTTTTCAGGATGGCGAAGGGCCGGTTCGGTCGACCAACTCAGTCGACCAATTCGCGCGGCGCTGCGCCGGACGGCGCCGGTGGGGCCAGCGCGGCCGGGGCCAGGGCCAGGGCGATGGCCCGGCGCAGATCGTCGGCCAGGACGGGCTTGTGCAGGATGCTGAACTTGCCGGCCTCGGCCTCGGCAAGACGCTCCGGGGCAGTGTCGCCGGTCACCAGGATGCCGGGGATCGGGCGCTTCGACCGCCGCCGCACCTCGCGGATGGTTTCGGTGCCGGTGTGCCCCTCGCCCAGCCGGTAATCGGCGACGATCACGTCGGGATCGGGGTGGCGGCGCAGCGCCTCCACCGCCTCGCCGAAGCTGGCGGCGGGAAACGCCTCGTGCCCCCATTGCCGGATCATCGCGCACAGCCCCTCGCGCACGATGGGGTCGTCCTCGACGACCAGCACGCGGGCGCCGGCCCGCATGCGGGCGGTCACAGGGAAGTCCTCCGGCAGCGTCTCGGCCGGGGCGGGGGGATCGGCGAGCGGCACCTCCACCCGGAACACCGACCCACGCCCCGGTTCGGAGCGCAGGC
This sequence comes from Azospirillum sp. UENF 312511, assembly GCF_058780635.1. Classification (NCBI taxonomy): domain Bacteria; kingdom Pseudomonadati; phylum Pseudomonadota; class Alphaproteobacteria; order Rhodospirillales; family Azospirillaceae; genus Azospirillum; species Azospirillum sp. UENF 312511. Next base: position 1,414,357 of record NZ_JBSNCG010000003.1, read on the forward strand.
TGACCGGGTGGTCCAGCATGCCGGCCAGCCGGCGCACCACGGCGAGCCCAAGGCCCAGCCCCTGGTCGCGGTCGCGGCTGGCGTTCCCGACCTGCACGAACTCCTGGAAGATGTCCTCCTGCCGGTCGGTCGGGATGCCGATGCCGGTGTCCCACACCTCGATCCGCAGCACCGCGCCGCGCCGCCGGCAGCCGACCAGGATGCGCCCGCGGTTGGTGTAGCGCAGCGCGTTCTCCACGAAGTTCTGCAGGATGCGGCCGAGCAGCATCGGGTCGCTGTCCACATGGGCGCCGCAGGGCATGATGTGCAGCAGCAGCCCCTTGCGCACCGCCACCGGGCGGCTGTTGGCGGCGATGCGGTCCAGCAGCTCGGTCACCGGGAAGACCACGCGCTTCGGCTCGACCGCCCCGGCCTCCAGCCGCGACACGTCGAGCAGCCCGTCGAGAAGCATCTTCAGGGCGCCCAGCGCGCGGTCCATGGTGGTGAGGATCTTGCGCATGGCGGGGTCGGTGGCACGGGTGGACAGCGCCTCCATCAGCAGCATCAGCGACTGCACGGGCTGGCGCAGGTCGTGGCTGGCCGCCGCCAGGAACTTCGACTTGCCGATGTTGGCGCGGTCGGCCTCCCGCCGCGCCTCGGCCAGCGCGGCCTGGGCGGTCTTGTGCTCGGTGATGTCGCGGACGGTGGCGATCACGCTGACCAGCCTCCCCCCGGCGCCGCGCACCGGCGAGGCGCGCAGCTCCAGCCAGACCTCCGACGCACCGGGACCCGCAGCGCCGCCCGAACTGAAACCGGGACGCAGGAACTCCGCGCTCATGTCCCCGGCGTCCCCGGCACCGTCGCACAGCGGGCCCAGCCCCGCCTCGTCCCCCATCAGCCCGGCCAGCACCTCCCGCGCGGCACGCCCGTCGGCGGCGCCCGGGCCGATCCCCATCAGCCGGGAAAAGGCGGGGTTTGTGTAGACCACCGGCACGCCCGGCCGGGTGGCGTCGGCGATCAGGATGCCGTCGCCGCTCCATTCCATCGCCCGGTTGCGGATGCGCAGCGCCCGGTCGCCGTGGCGGCGGCGCTGAAGCTCCACGAGGAAGGCGGTGGTGAACAGCAGGATCACCGCGGTGGTGGCGGCGGCCCAGACGATGGAATAGAAGCGGTTCTGCCGCCACGCGCCGAACACCGTCTCCACCGACTCCCCGACCACCGTCATGAGCGGGTAGTCGGCGGAAGCGCGCAAGGCGTAGATGCGCTCCACCCCGTCCACCGGACTGACGATGCGGTGGTGCCGGACCGTTCCGCTCCCCGCCTCCGGCCAGAGTTCCGGATTGCGGAAGCTGCGGCCGAACACCTGATCTTGAAGGGCTTGACGGGCCAGCAAGGGGCCGTCCGCGCGGGCGATGGCGACCGCGCTGTCGTGCGGCAGGTCCAGACGGCCATAGAAACGGGAGAAGATCTCAGCCGGTACGTCGATCACGGCCACGCCGCGGAACGTCCCGTCCGACCCCTCCAGCCGACGCGACACCGGAATGAACACGTCTGTCGTGCCCGGACTGACGAAGGGCAGGCCGATGACGAAGCCCTTCTGGTTCCCCTTCCGGTGGGCGTTCGACTTATGCCGGGCGAACTCCTCCCACTCCAGCACGGGGTTGCGGGTGGTGGTCCGCCCCAAGCCCATGGACAGCCAGCTGTTCGCATCGTAAATCCGGATGGAGGCGGCCAAGCCTTCCGCGAACGACCGCCGGGTGGGAATCAGGAGCGGAATGTCCTTTTCGACATGGGAGGCGACGTCGACCAGAAGATCGTCCAGCCGGCGGAAGGTGGCGATGGCCTGTTCCTCGACCAGCTGCGCCATCGCCGCCGTATGCTGGCGGGTCGTCTGGTCGAGGAAGCGTTCCTCACGCTCGATGCGGGTCAGCAGCGTCCACCACAGCGCCACGATGGCGACGGCGACCGCAACGGCGGGAAGCACGAGACGGGCCTCCATCCCCCGCGAAAAAGCGATCCATCGTCGCACTGCCGACCTCAAACACTGCCTAATGAGCATTATGCGCCAGAAGACTTCTCCCTTCAATGGACAAAGCGGCAGCAAATGATACGAAAAATAGAAAGCAATCAAACTTTTGCGATTTTCTTTGCTGCGATTTTCTTCGCGGCGTCGGGGCGGGTTTCGGCGACCAACCGAACCGTGCCCGGCGGGACGGTCGGCGGATGAGTTTCGCCCGCGCCATCGCCACCGTCGGCAGCCTGACGCTGCTGAGCCGGCTGGCCGGCTTCGCCCGCGACATCCTGACCGCGGCGGTGCTCGGCGCCGGGCCGGTGGCCGACGCCTTCTTCGTGGCGCTGAAGCTGCCCAACTTCTTCCGCCGCCTGTTCGCGGAGGGGGCCTTCAGCGTCGCCTTCGTCCCGCTGTTCGCGGCGGAGCTTCAGCGCAACGGCCGCGCCGCCGCGGTGGCCTTCGCCGAGCAGGCGCTGGCGATCCTGCTGACCGTGCTGCTGCCCTTCACCGCCCTGGCCATACTGGGGATGCCCGCGCTGATGCACGTCCTGGCGCCGGGCTTCGTGGACGAGCCGGCGAAGTTCGCGCTGGCCGTGGACATGGCGCGGCTGACCTTTCCCTATCTGACGCTGATTTCGCTGGTGGCGCTGCTGGGCGGCGTGCTGAACGCGCTGGACCGCTTCGGGCCCTTCGCCGCCGCCCCCATCGCCTTCAACCTGACGCTGATCGCCGCATTGCTGACCGCGCCGCGGCTGGGGCTGGAGCCGGGGCGGGCGATGGCCGCGGCGGTGACCCTGTCGGGCGTCGTGCAACTCGTCTGGATGGGCTGGGCCTGCCGGGCGGCGGGGGTGACGCTGCGCCTGACCGCGCCGCGGCTGACCGAGGGCATGCGCCGCCTGTTCCGGCTGGTCGGACCCGGGGCCATCGGCGCCGGGGTCATGCAGATCAACCTGTTCCTGAACGTCGTCCTGGCCTCGCTGCTGCCGTCGGGCGCGGTGTCCTTCCTCTATTACGCCGACCGGCTGAACCAGATGCCGCTGGGCGTCATCGGCATCGCCATCGGAACCGCGCTGCTGCCCGTGCTCGCCCGCCACGCCGCGGCGGGGGACGAGCGGATGGTCCGCCACTACCTCAGCCGCGCCTTGGAATTCAGCCTGCTGCTCGGCCTGCCGGCGGCGGTGGCGCTGGGGGTGGCCGGGGCGCCCATCGTCTCGGTGCTGTTCGAGCGCGGCGCCTTCGGCCCGGCGGAGGCGCAGGCGACCGCCTGGGCGCTGGCCGCCTACGCCATCGGCATCCCCGCCCATGTGATCGTCAAGGCGCTGAACGCCGCCTTCTTCGCCCGCCAGGACACGGCGACCCCGGTGCGCGTCGCCGTGGTGGTGACGGTGGCCAACCTGGCGCTGGGCATCGCGCTGATGCCGGTGCTGGGGCATGTCGGGATCGCGCTGGCCACCGGGCTGACCGCCTGGCTGAACCTCGCTTTGCTGGCCCTCGCGCTGCGCCGCCGCGGCTTCCTGCAGCTCGACGGGCGCTTCCTCGGCCGCGCCCCGCGCATCGCCGCGGCGGCGCTGGGCATGGGGGCGGCGCTGCTGGCCGGCGCGTCGCTGCTGGCGCCGGGGCTGGAGGCGGCGTCCACCCTGGTCCGCTTCGGCGCGCTGGCCCTGCTGGTCGGCGGCGGCGTGGCGGTGTTCGGGGCGCTGGCGCAGCTGACCGGCGCTACCGATCTGGCCGACCTGAAGGGCTTCCTGCGCAAGGACACTCCGGAATTGGAGCCGCCCGTGTCTTGACCCCGCCCGGTTCCGGCGCGATAACAGCCGCCTTCCAGAAGTTTCGAGCGAGAGTCCTCCCGTGAACCGCATCTTCTCCGGCATGCAGCCGACCCGGCAGCTTCACCTCGGCAACTATCTGGGGGCGCTGCGCAACTGGGTCGAGCTGCAGAACAGCTACGAGTGCATCTTCTGCGTCGTCGACCTGCACGCGCTGACCATCGACCAGGACGCGGAAGTCCTGCGCAACAACATCCGCGAGGTCACCGCAGCCTACATCGCCGCCGGCATCGACCCGGAGAAGAACATCCTCTTCAACCAGTCCTTCGTCCCGGCTCATTCGGAGCTGGCCTGGATCCTCTCCTGCCACACGCCGCTCGGCTGGCTGAACCGCATGACGCAGTTCAAGGAGAAGGCCGGCAAGCAGAAGGACATGGCGAACCTCGGCCTCTACTCCTACCCGGTGCTGATGGCCGCCGACATCCTGCTCTACAAGGCCACCCACGTCCCGGTGGGCGAGGACCAGAAGCAGCATCTGGAGCTGGCCCGCGACATCGCCGGCGCCTTCAACCGCCGCTACGACACCGAGTTCTTCCCGCTGCCCGAGCCGCAGATCCTCGGCGAGGCGACGCGCGTGATGTCCCTGCGCGACGGCACCAAGAAGATGAGCAAGTCGGACGAGTCCGAATATTCGCGCATCAACATGACCGACGACGCCGACACCATCGCGACGAAGATCCGCAAGGCCAAGACCGATCCGGAGCCTCTGCCGGACACCGTCGCCGACCTGGAGAAGCGTCCGGAGGCCGACAACCTCGTGACCATCTACGCCGCCCTGTCCAGCCAGACGCGCGAGCAGACGGTGCAGCAGTTCGCGGGCGCCCAGTTCTCCGGCTTCAAGGCGGCGCTGGTCGACCTGTCGGTCGCCAAGCTGGCCCCGATGACCACCCGCATGAAGGAGCTGCTGGACGACAAGGCGGAAATCGACCGCCTGCTGCGCCGCGGCGGCGAGCGCGCGGCGGCCATCGCCGAGACGAACCTGAACGGCGTGAAGGACATCATCGGCCTTCTGCGTCCCTGAGCCAAAGTGATCGGGTTCAGCCTCCTTAGCCCTCTCCCCTCTGGGGAGAGGGTGGCTCGAAGGGCCGGTGAGGGGGTTGCGCTTTTGCCGGACATATCGACACGCGCCCCCCCTCACCCTAACCCTCTCCCCAGAGGGGAGAGGGGATTTGTAACGCGATAGTTTTGGTCCCTGCCCCACCGACCGAAAGGCGTCCGCCGTGACAGCTCCCATTCTGCTCACCGGGTTCCAGCCCTTCGGGGATCACGCCGTCAACCCGACGGCGCTCCTCATGGAGCGGCTGGCCGGCGAGCCGGGGATCGTCACCGCGGTCCTGCCGGTCGAATACGACGCCTGCGGCGCGGCCTTCGCCGCACTGCTGGAGGAGCACCGGCCCGCCGCCGCCCTGTGCTTCGGGCTGGCCGCCGGGTCCGAATACATCAAGATCGAGCGGCTGGCCTGGAACCGCGACGAGAGCGAGCAGGCCGACAACGCCGGGATGGTGCGCACCGACGACGCCATCGAGCCGGACGGGCCGACCGCCTACGGTTCCACCCTGCCCGTCCCGACGCTGGTCCGCGAGCTGGCCATTGCCGGCCTGCCGGTGACCTTCAGCGACCATGCCGGCGGCTTCGTCTGCAACCACCTGTTCTACCGCGCCCGCCACCTGATCGAGACGGCGGACCTCGACGTTCCCATGGGCTTCGTCCACCTGCCGCCGCTGCCGGAGCAGGTCGCCGACCAGCCGGGCCGCTCCGGCCTGACGCTGGACCAGCAGGAACGGGCGCTGCGCGTGCTGGTCGGGCTGCTCCGCCAGGGGCTGGGGATCGCCGCCTGACCCGGCGGCGCCGCTGCGATCAGGGGGACGCGATCAGGGGCGTTGCGCCAGCCGCTCCATCTCCTTCGCCCAGCCCGCGTAGTTCTTGTGGAAATCGGCCAGCGCCGGATCGCTCCGGGTGCGCTCGGCCATCGCCTGCATCAGCGGCGCCTGGGCCGCCGCCAGCTCCCGCGCGTCGGTGCGCCGGGTCGCCGTCAGGAAGGAGGACAGACTGGTCACCAGCTTTCCCCCCGCCGGGGCCGCGGCCATCTTCGCCAGATCGTTGACGATCCACGGCATGTATTTCAGCACATAGTCGGCGTAGATGCGCATGACCGGTGCCTGCTCCAGCAACTCGGCGCGCTCGCGGTCGAAGTCCGTGCGGTCGAGGATGGCGTGGTTGCGGTAGACGACCGGCGCCTCCGCCGAGACGTCGCACTCCCAGCCCTTGCGCGGAACCAGCAGATCGGCCTGATCCTTTTCCTCGCGGTAGGGGTAGAAGGGCATGGTCCGGCAGCGCGACGGCTTGTCGGCGTGGATGCCGCAGAGGTTGTCCGGCTGGAGCGCCGGGCAGGGAAAATGGTTCGGCAGATAGGCGGTGGGCTGGATCAGCACCGCCACCGTCTTGCGGTTGGGCAGCCGCACGCTGGTGCCCAGCCGGGTGGCGAGGTCGTAGGATTTCGCGTTCGACCGCACCACCGTCCAGACCAGCGCCAGCGGGAAGCGGACGGCGTGGGCCACCGCGTCGGTGAGCGTCAGCGGCAGCAGCCCGTGGCAGCATTTTCCGCAGGCGGTGCAGGCGAAGCGCGGTTCCATGATCCGGGTCCGCCCTCAGCGGCCGCAGCAGGCCTTGAACTTCTTCCCCGACCCGCAGGGGCAGGGCTCGTTGCGGCCGACCTTGACGACCCGGCGCGGCTCGCCCTTCGGGTTCACTTCGCCGGCGCTGTAGAACCACTGGCCGTCGATGCGGCGGAAGGAGGCGCGCTCGTGGTGGCGCATGTCCTGGCCGTCGCGACGGAACTGGATGAGGAATTCGACGGTGCCCTCGTCACCCTCCTCCGTCGCGCGCAGCACGTCGAGCCGCTGCCAGTCGCACTCGTCGGCCACCCGCTCCGCCTCGGCACGGTTGAAGTCCTCGCGGATCTCCGGCGCGTGGGTGCGCTCCACATGGTCGAGGTCGTGGCGCACGAAGGCGGTGTAGCGCGACCGCATCAGCGCCTCGGCCGTCGCGGCGGGCGCGCCGGCCAGGATCGGGCCGCAGCAGGTCTCGAAGGAAAGGCCGGAACAGCAGGGGCAGGCGGAGGAGGTCATGGCGCGCGGGTCCGTCGGTGGGTCCGGGGCTGGTGTGGCAGGATGGGCCACCCCGGTCAAGCGCTGCGGACCAAACACAACGGACGGACAGGTGAGGTCAGGCCGAACGGGCGCGGCGCGGTTCGGACGGGGTGTGGACCGCCGGCTTCACGATGGCGCGCAGCTCCTCGAGGAAGGCGCGGCCGGAGTCGGTGAGCGTGACGATCTTGCGGCGGCGTTCGCGCGGGTCTTCCTGGGCCTGGACGAGATCGAGCCCGGCCTTCCCGAAGCTGTGCCAGCGGCTGAGCGCGGCGACGTTGCGCGACGCGGAGGATTGGGCGATGCCCAGGCGTTCCGCAAGCTCGCCGATGGAAATCCCTTCGTTCTGCGCGATCGTCATGAAGGACAGCGCGTACTGAATCGGCAGGTCGGGATCGAGCTTGCGAAACGCCTCGAGCACATGGACGACGGTGGTCACCTCGTCAGGGCGAACCCCGTCAGCGCGAATAGGGGCCGGCATCAGCGACCCTCCCCGAGCGAGGACCCCATCGGGCCGGTGTGTAGATGATGTTCAGGCGTCCAAGCCATATCACGAATTCCCCGTTATCCCGCCGGGCGTCGAAAAAACGATCCGGAGAGGCCCAGTGGGCGTGCTCAACGAAGACCGAACGACCGCAAAACCCCAAAAAGACACACATGGCTTCCTCTCGATATCCGGAATTCGCGTTCCAATGCGCTGGGTTGAAGAAGGGAGCCGTTAGCTCGCTGGGTGGTATGGGCGGACCAATCGCCCTGTCGGCGATTCGGGGTGGTGGGTACGATGGCTTTCATCGTGGTCTCCGTGGGTTGAAGAAAGGCAGGGGTTGAAGGAAGGCGCGGCCCCGAAGGGAAACCGCAGGATCGGGTATCGCCTGTCAGCGATACGCTTGCAACGTCAAAAATGACCGGGCTTCCGAAAAGTTCCGCTCCCGGATGTGTTGAGCCGGAACAGAGCCCGCTTCGGTTCCGTCCAGCCCGATGTCGCGCCGCAGATGGGCGCTCAGCGTCTCCACGCCGGCATCGTCGCCGTCGCGGTCCAGCCACTGCCGCAGCAGGGCGTTCCACAAGGTCTGCATGACTCCTCTCCTTGGTGCAGAGGAGCAATTAATCCGCTATCGGATGATTTCCGTCAAGCGTGATTCCTTCCTGCCGGACCAAGCGGTTGGGCTGCTCCGCCTTCGCCCTTGGCGATCCGCCGTTCCCGCCGTATAGAGTCCCGTCATGAAGGCGACCCCAAGTACCACCCGCATCGCGCTCTGACGCGTCCGACGCGCAGAGCCTGAACGCGCGCCCCCCGATAGGGGAGCCCGCGGTGTGTGTCTGCGCCCGCGCGCAGGCGGAAAGCCGCCGGATCGGCGGCTCACAAGCCGTGAGTGGTTTGATGGAAAACGTCTTCGAAAGCCCGTTCAAGGGCATGTTGCTGGACAAGCAGGTCACCAACCCGAACATCGTCGTTGGCCGCTACAGCTATTATTCCGGCTATTATCATGGCCACAGCTTCGACGACTGCGCCCGGTTTCTTCTCCCGGACGAGGGCGTCGACCGGTTGGTGATCGGCAGCTTCTGCTCGATCGGGTCCGGTGCGGCCTTCATCATGGCGGGCAACCAAGGCCACCGGAACGACTGGATCAGCACCTTTCCCTTCTTCTGGATGCCCGAGGTGTCGTCGTTCGCCGGCGCCCGGAACGGCTATCGACCAGCCGGTGACACGGTGATCGGCAACGACGTCTGGATCGGGTCGGAAGCCATCGTCATGCCCGGCGTCACCATCGGCGACGGCGCCGTGATCGGCACGAGGGCGCTGGTGACGCGGGATGTCGAGCCCTACGCGATCGTGGGTGGCAACCCCGCCCGGGTGATCCGCAAGCGCTTCGATGACGATCTCATCGCGCTGCTGCTTGAGATGAGGTGGTGGGATTGGTCCGATGACCAGTTGCAGGAGGCGATGCCGATCCTGACCAGCGGCGACGTCGCGCTCCTGCACCGCCACTGGCAGGACGTGATTAAACACACCTGACGGCAACCTTGTCGGCTTCGCCTGTTCATTGGCAGGCGAAGCCATCCCCCGTGAGCGACACCGGACGCGTCTGGAACGCTCAGGGGGAGGGGCGGCCGCCGACGCGGGCGTCCCAGCCCAGCATGGCGACCTCGGCCACGGCCTCCAGTTCGGCGCGCTCCGCGCCGTCGCGGGCGAGGATCGACATGCCGGCCTGCACCGTCTGCACGAAACGGGCGAGCGCATGGAGATCGACCGAGGCCGGGATCTCGCCCTCGGCCACGGCCCGCGCCATACGCTCCGTCAGGATATTGACCGCCGAGGCGCGTGCCGACCGGACCACCTCGCCCAGTTCGGCGTGCCCCTCGCTGCCGACCGCCGAGAGCGTCACCATGCAGCCGCGCGGGATGTCGCCGCGGCAGCCGGTGAGCGCCGCGGCCGAGTCCATCAGCAGGCCCATGACCGCCTCGCGGGCGGTGCCGGCGGTGAAGAAGCGCCCCCAGACCAGCCCCTCGTAACTCTTGCGGTAATGGTTCACCGCCTCGACGTAGAGCGCCTCCTTCGATCCGAAGGCGGCGTAGAGGCTGGGCGAGCCGATCCCCATGGCCTCCGTCAGGTCGGCAATGGAGGTCGCCTCGTAGCCCTTGCTCCAGAACAGGCGGGTCGCCTGGGTCAGGGCGGCCTCGCGGTCGAAGGCCCGCGGCCGTCCACGCCCACGGGTGGGCGGCGTGCCGGCCGTCTGGGTGGTCCTGTCGTCGGTGGGCAGGGTCGGGCGTGATTTCTGCATCGATCACTATTTAATCCCGCCGTGGCGTGGGGGCAATGGCGTCGGACAGCGGTGCTCTATTTTTGTGTCGATCAATACAAAAAACATTGACCAAGGCGCCGAACGCCTCTAGCTGTTTTTGTATCGAACGACACAGAAAGGACGGATCATGGTTGAGCCGAGTGGTGAGTTGGTTGGCAAGCGCGCCCTGGTGACGGGCGGTTCGCGGGGCATCGGCGCCGCCATCGCGCTGGCGCTCGCCGACAAGGGCGCGGATGTGGCGATCTCCTACGAGCGGTCGGCCGAGCGCGCCACCGAGGTGGTCCGGGCGATCGAGGCGAAGGGCCGGCGCGCGGTCGCCATCCAGGCCGACAGTGCCGATCCGGCGGCCATGACGGCCCTGGTCGGCCGGACGGTGGAGGCACTCGGCGGCCTCGACATCCTGGTCAACAACGCCGGCATCGCCCGCCAGGGCATGGTCGCGGAGATGAGCCTCGCCGACATCGACGCGCTTCTGAACGTCAACGTGCGCGCGGCGGTGCTGGTGGCGCAGGCGGCCATCCCGCATCTCAAGGACGGGGGGCGCATCGTCTTCATCGGGTCGTGCCTCGCCGACCGCATCACCGCCCCGGGCGTCACCGTCTATTCGATGACCAAGTCGGCGCAGATCGCCCTGACGCACGGCCTCGCCCGCGAACTCGGCCCGCGCGACATCACGGTCAATCTGGTCCAGCCGGGGGCGACCAACACCGACATGAATCCCGCCGATGGCGCCCACGCCGAAATCCTGCGCTCGCAGACGCCGCTCGGCCGTTACGGCCAGCCGGAGGACGTGGCGGCGGCGGTGGCCTTCCTGGCCAGCCCGGCGGCGCGGCAGATCTCCGGGGCCACCCTGACGGTGGACGGCGGCCTGAACGCCTGAAGCCTGAAAGCCTGACGGCCCGATGCTGGAATCGGTTCGGGGAAGCCTTTGTTCGAAAAGGCTCCCCCGGACGGCTTCGGCCAAGGATTAACGATCCGTTAACGACGAATATGGGGCGACCCGAGGAGCGCCAACACCAGCGACGGAGACGCGACAGATGCGCCACGCACCGATGAAAACGGCCGTTTCCCCCGCAACCCGGCCGCCGCGGCGGAGCGTCGCCCGATGAGCCGCTCCGCGACGCTCGACGGGCTGCGGGGTTATTTCCTCGTCTTCATGATGGTGAACCATGTGGTGCTGGCCGGCGGCGTGCTGCTCGCCAAGGTCAACCACGCCGAACTCGGCTATGTGCAGGACGCCCAGGGCTTCGTGCTGCTGTCGGGCATCGTCGCCGGGATGTACTACACCCGCGTCTGGACCCAACGTTCGCCCGAGGCGGCCCGGCGGCGCCTGTTTGCCCGCGCCCGCGAGCTGTACGTCTCGACCATGCTGGTGATCGCGCTGGTCACCGCCATGGTGGTGCTGGTCCCCGGCGCGCGGGAGCCGCTGGGCGGCTTCCTCGGGCATCTGGCCTGGCTGGAGCCCGGCACCCTGCTGGCGAGCGCGCTCCTGCTGCATTCCCCGACCTTCACGGATCTGCTGATCCAGTACATCCTCTACCTCGCCGCGACGCCGCTGCTGCTCCGCCTGATCCTCGACGGCCACGCCCGCAAGGTCGCGCTGGGCAGCGCCGCGCTGTGGGCCGCCGTGCAGATGGGCCTGCATGTGCCGGTGCTGAGCGCGCTCGACGCTGGCCTGGGGCGGCTCAGCGACGGGCTGGCGGTGCGCGGGCCGTTCAACCCGCTCGCTTGGCAGGTGCTCTACGTCGCCGGGCTGCTGATCGGCAGCGCCGTGCAGCGGGGCCGCTTCGACACCGACCGCTGGTTCCCGGTCGAGCGGCCGCCCTGGCTGGTTCCGGCGCTGGTCACCGTGGTGGTCTGCGCGGCCTGGCACCTGTCCTTCGTCCATGAGCTGGTCAGCCCGATCGTCGGCGAGCGTTTCCTGCGCTACGTCGACCGCACGGAGTTCAGCCTCGTCTACCTCGCGAACTTCGCGGCGCTGGCCTATGTCGTGTCCTGGCTGCTCATCGCCGGGCCGCGGTCGTCCCACCCGGTCGCCGCCGGCACCGCCCGGCTGCTCACCGCGCTGTTCAACCTGCCCTTCCTCCGGCTGCTGGGGCGACACTCGCTGCAGGTCTACCTGTTCCACGTGCTGGTCGCCTACGCGATCCTGCTGATCGACCTGTTCGGCGGCCCCTTCAACCAGCTCACCAAGGCGGTCCTGCTGCTCGCCAGCGTCGCCAGCCTCGCCATCCCCGCCCTGTGGCGCGAGCGGAGCCGCGCCAAGCCGGCGGAGCGGGGCGCCGTCCGGATGGGCTCGTCCCGGGGCTGATGGTGCGAGGGCGCGGACGAACAGGACCCGTCTTGTCCTGGACAAGCCCGCCCCGCTGGGTCAAAGAGAAAGCATCAAAAGTGGTGGGACCGGTGGATGGGCCATCGCCCGGCCGATCCCCGCCCGCCCTTTCGCTGCTGAGGACGATCGACCCGCGTGACGAGACGCGCCCATCATCGGTGGTTCGGAACCCTGGCCACCGCCCTGCTGGCGGTGGTGCTGGCGCCGTCGCTGGTCCCGGCGCCGGCCAAGGCCGACCCCCGCTTCGTGCCCGGCCCCTGCTGGTTCTCCGTACCGGAGGGCGAGGCCGCGCTGTGCGGGACCGTCGGCGTGCCCGACCGGCGCGACCGGCCGGCGACCCGGGCCTTCCGTCTGCCGGTCGTCGTCCTGCTGTCCACCGCCAAGCAGCCGTCCCCCGACCCGGTCCTGTTCCTGGAGGGCGGCCCCGGCGCTTCCCCCTTCGGCAGCGGCGAGGCGGTGGAGGAGCGGATGGAGGTGTGGTGGTCGCTGACCGCCGGGTTCCGCCGGTCGCGCCACGTCGTGCTGTTCGACCCGCGCGGCGCCGGGCGGGCCGAGCCGGACGCCGACTGCCCGGAGCTGGACGTGCTGGGCGCCTCGCCCCGCCTGCGCCCGGTGTCGCGGGACCGCCGCGCCACGCTGGAGCGCACGGCCATTGCCGCCTGCCGGGACCGCTTCACCGCCGCCGGGCTGGACGGCGCCATGTTCACCACCCCCATCGCCGCCGACGACGCCATGGACGTCGCCGCGGCGCTGGGCGCGCCGCGGGTCAACCTGTTCGCCGTGTCCTACGGCACGCGGGTGGCGCTGGAGATCCTGCGGCGCCATGGCGGACGGGTGCGCACGGCGGTGCTCGATTCCATCTACCCGCCCGACGTCAACGCAACGGAGGAGGCGCCCTGGCTGGTGCACCGGGCGTTCAAGCGGCTGTTCGACGATTGCGCGGCCAACCGCGTGTGCCGCGCCGCCTATCCGGACCTGGAGCGCCATCTGCTGGAGCTGGTGGAGCGGCTGGGCAAGGCCCCGGTGGACGTGCCGGTGGGCGATCCGGAGATTCCGCGCTGGGTGCGGTTGGACAGCGCCGCCGCCCTGTCGGCCCTGCTGGAGGCGATGGCCGAGGGCGAGAGCGTGCCCCGCCTGCCCGCCCTGATCGAACGGGCGTGGCGCGGGCGGTACGACCGCCTGACCGACTGGGTCCCCGCCCCCTGGCTGGGCGACCCCGACTCGGCGGAGGGCATGGCCTTCTCCATCGAATGCCGGGAGACGGTGAATCCCGCCGACCCGCTGCGGCTGGCCGACGCCGCGCGCCGCTTCGCCCCCTACGGCGCCGTCACCGCCGACGATCCCGGCCGGCGTGTCTGCGCCCAATGGCCCGCCGCCGCGCAGGAGGCGTCGGAGCGGCTGCCGGTGGCCAGCCCGGTGCCGGTGCTTCTTCTGTCCGGCGCCTACGACCCGCTGACCCCGCCGGAATGGGCGGAGCGCGCCGCGACGACGCTGCCGAAAAGCCGGCATCTGGTCTTTCGCAGCGCCGGGCATCTGGTCACCGCGTCGGACGACTGCGCCGTCGCCGTCGCCGCCCAGTTCGTGGATTCGGAAAGCCTGCCCGCCAACGCCTGCCCGGCGGCGGCCAAGCCGCCAGGGTTCCAGCCGCCATAACCCTACTTCAGCGCGTCCAGCATGAAGGCCGGCAGGGCGAAGCTGGCGACGTGGATGTCGGGCGTGTAGTAGCGGGTGGTCAGCCCCGCCGCCTCGAAGCGCGGGCGGATCGCCTCTGCCGACTGGCGGCGCAACGCCGCGTCGTCGGTGGCCCAGCCGAAGGCCATGAAGCCGCCGTAGTAGCTGGGCACCGGTGCCACGAAGAAGCCGGCGTCGCCGAACAGCCGGCCCAGCCGCCGGTGGCTGTCCTTCAACTCGCCCGGCTGGAGGAACGGCACGCCGTTCTGGGTGACCATCACCCCGCCGGGGGTCAGCCGGGCCTTGCAGTCGGCGTAGAACTCCTCGGTGAAGAGGACGGCGCCCGGCCCGTGGGGGTCGGTGGAATCGACGATGATGACGTCGAACCGCTCCGCCGTCTCCTTCACGCCCTTATTTTTTACGAAGGCGCAGCCGTCGGCGATCACCAGATCGGTGCGCGGATCGTCGAAGGCCCCGGCGCTGATCGACGGCAGATGGGCGATGGACAGGTCGACCACGGAGCGGTCGATCTCCACCATCGTCACCCGCTCCACCGCCTTGTGCTCCAGGCAGCGGCGCAGCATGCCGCCGTCGCCGCCGCCGACGATCAGGACGCGGCGGACGCGCCCATGCGCCAGGATCGGCACATGGGTCAGCATCTCGTGATAGACGAACTCGTCGCCTTCGGTGGTCTGGACGACGCCGTCGAGCGCCATCACGCGGCCCAGCACCGGGTTCTCGAAGATCACCAAGTCCTGGAGGCCGGTGCGGTCGCGGTGCAGGACGCGGCCCATGCGCAAGCGCTGGGCCACGTCCTTATGCAGCGTCTCGTCGTACCAGCCGGAGCCGGAGTCGCTCATGACCCGGTTTCGCCGCGCAGCAGCTCGTCGCACTTCACGCCGGTGGGCTTGAAGGCGCGCTCCAGCACCGGAATGGCCTTCATGGGCTGGGCGTCGCCGCACATGAAGATGTCCAGCGCGGCGTAACCGCGTTCCGGCCAGGTGTGGATGCTGATGTGCGACTCGGCGAGCACCGCCACGCCGGAAATGCCGCCGTTCGGCGTGAAATGATGCAGGTGGATGTGCAGGAGCGTCGCCCCCGCCACCTCCACGGACTCGATCAGCGTGGAACGGACATGGTCCAGCTCGTCCAGACGTTCGGCGCCCCACAGATCGACGATCAGGTGGGTGCCGGCGCAGACCTTGCCATCGCGGACGATGAAATGGTCCTTGCGGTCGTCTTGAGATTCCCTCCAGGGACCAGAAGTCACGTTGGTCCGGTTGGAGATTTGACCTTCCGTTTGGGCTTTCCTTGGATCGCTTCCCAAGTCCATCCCCAATTGGAAGAGAGAAGCGGTCTTCGCCATCGTTCTCCCCCATCAGCAGATGTTCCGCGCAAATGGCGCGGAGGAGGGGGCATATGGGACAAATTCGCATGCGAATCAACACAATTCTGTCCCTCCATCCCCTTTGTGCTTGGCGGCGGGCCTCTGGCGCGGCGCGCGGCGGCGGCGCATAATCGCCCGGCCGCCGCCTTCCGGAGCGGTCCGGAATCCTGTCTGGAGTTCATTGTCATGAACCGCAAGCCGCTGATCGGCGTTCCCGCCTGCGCCCGCATGATGGGGGAGCATCCCTTCCACGTCGTCGGCGACAAGTATGTGCGCGCAGTGTCGGACGGGGCCGGCGGCATGCCGCTGCTGATCCCGGCGCTGGGGACGGCGCTGGACATGGACGACGTGGCCGGACGGCTCGACGGGTTGCTGGTCACCGGAAGCCCGTCGAACGTCGAGCCGCACCGCTACGGCGGGTCGCCCAGCGAGCCGGGCACCCTGCACGACCCGGAGCGCGACGACACCACCCTGCCGCTGATCCGCGCCGCGCTGGAGATGGGCGTGCCGCTGCTGGGCATCTGCCGCGGCTTCCAGGAACTGAACGTGGCGCTGGGCGGCACGCTGCACCAGCGGGTGCACGAGGTGCCGGGCTACGCCAACCACCGCGAGGACAAGGAGGCGCCGCTGGCCGTGCAGTACGGGCCGTCGCACAGCGTGCGGCTGACCCCCGGCGGCGTGCTGGAAAGGCTGGCCGGCGGCGAGGCGGCGGTGACCGTCAACTCCCTGCACGGGCAGGGCGTCGACCGGCTGGCCGATGGGCTGATCGTGGAGGCGATGGCCGAGGACGGGCTGGTCGAAGGGGTGCGCGTGGCGGGGGCGCCGGCCTTCGCGCTGGCCGTGCAGTGGCACCCGGAATGGCGGTTCTGGGAGAACCCGCTGTCGGCGGCGATCCTGCGCGCCTTCGGAAGCGCCGCCGCCGACCGGGCGCGGCGGCGCCTTTCCTGAAAGATGGTTTCAGGACAATAGATTAGGTCAACAATCGGCGGGTGCCGCGTGCCCAAATCTTGAGCACGCCGCCCTCAACCCAACGGCGTCAGCCGGCCCGCGAGATGCGGCGGAGGAAGTCGATGAGCTGCGCCTGCTCCTCGGCCGAGAGATCCTTCACCATGGCCTTGTCATGGGCCTGGATGCGCGGAATCAGCTCGTCCAGCAGCTTCTCCCCTTCCGGGGACAGGCGGAGCGCGTAGGAGCGGCGGTCGTTGGGCGAGGGCGCCCGGATGACGAGGCCGCGCGACTCGAGCCGGTCGATGACCGCGACCATGGTCGAACGGTCGATGCCCACCGCCGAGCCCAGGTCGGACTGCGACAAGCCCTCGTTCTCCTTGATCATGATCAGGACGCCGAACTGTCCCGGCGTCATGTCGTGGGGCGACACGGCGTTCTGGAAGCTCTGGAACACGGCCACCTGCGCCTTGCGCAGATTGTAGCCGACGAGCTCCGGCAGAGGGCCGAGGGCCATCTTTCCGGTCTTGCTCGGACGCTGGCGGGTGCGCCGGTCCGAGGGGGTGGGGCGGTCGATGTCGGTCAACGTGAAAGCCGTCGTTTATTGACTAGTCTATTGGTCGTGTAAAATGCAGGCAGGTGCCAATTTTGTCAGCAAGAACCACACAATCCGCCTCGTATGCATAGCACCCATTCCCGTTACGCATTGGTTCCGCCCGGAAGCGGCTCCACCTCTAGCCCTAAGAAGTGATCGCGCTCCTGACCCCGGACCCCCCGGAAACAGGCATGCCGGCGCGGTTGCCCGCCGACGGTTCATTCCCCTGCCGCAGACGGGTTCCGAACACGGAGCTTCCGACGCCCGGTCCCCCCCAGACCGGGCGTCTTCGCGCCAAAGCCCCGGCCCAACGGCTGGGGCTTTTTTCTGGTGCTCTTTCCGGTAGGGTGGTTGCCCGAACCGCACCCCTCCGAAAGAAAGGCGCGCCATGGCCTACGCCATTACCCTGTGGCCCCAGCCCACCGTTCCGGTCGCCGGCGGCGATCCGTTCCCGGTCCGCCGCATCTACTGCGTCGGCCGCAACTACGCCGCCCACGCGCGCGAAATGGGCGCCGATCCGGACCGCGAGCCGCCGTTCTTCTTCATGAAGCCCGCCGACGCCATCGTCGCCGACGGCACCGCCATCCCCTACCCGCCCCGGACCGCCAACCTGCACCATGAGATCGAGCTGGTCGTGGCCATCGGCACCGGCGGGCGCAACATCCCGGTGGAGCGCGCGCTGGACCATGTCTACGGCTATGGCGTGGGGTTGGACATGACCCGCCGCGACCTGCAGAACGCGGCGAAGAAGGAAGGCAAGCCCTGGGACATGGGCAAGGGCTTCGACCAGTCCGCCCCCTGCGGCACGCTGCGCCGCGCCGCCGACATCGGCCACCCCGACAAGGGTTCGGTGACACTGTCGGTCAACGGCGAGCTGCGCCAGAAGGGCGATCTGGCGGACCTGATCTGGTCCGTGTCCGAAACGATTTCCTACCTGTCGGGTCTGGTCGAGCTGCAGCCGGGCGACCTGATCTACACCGGCACGCCGGAGGGCGTCGGCCCGGTGGTCGCCGGCGACCGGCTGGAAGGCGCGGTCGAGGGCGTCGGCTCCATCGCCGTCACCATCGCCTGACATCGGGAATACGGACAACCGGACGATGCGCATCGCCACCTGGAACATCAACTCCGTCCGCATGCGGATGGACCTGCTGCTGCGCCTCATCGACGAGACGCAGCCGGACGTCATCTGCCTGCAGGAGACCAAGGTCGTCGACACCGACTTCCCGATGGCCCCGCTGGCCGAGAAGGGCTACGTCCACGCCCACATCCACGGGATGAAGAGCTACAACGGCGTCGCCATCCTGTCGAAGCTGCCCTTCGCGTCGCGCGACGTGCAGCACTGGTGCGGCAAGCAGGACTGCCGCCACGTCTTCGCCGAACTGCCCGGCGGGATCGAGCTGCACAGCGTCTACATCCCGGCGGGCGGGGACATTCCGGACCCGGAACAGAACGACAAGTTCGCCCACAAGCTTCAGTTCGTGGACGAAATGACCGAGTGGTGGACGACCCGGCGCAGCTCGGACCGCCGCATGGTCATGGTCGGCGACCTGAACATCGCGCCGCTGGAGAACGACGTCTGGAGCCACAAGGAGCTTCTGAAGATCGTCTCCCACACCCCGGTGGAGGTGGCGAAGCTGACGGCGATGCAGGCGTCCATCGGCTGGGTCGACGCGCTGCGCCATTTCGTTCCGCCCACGGAAAAGCTCTACACGTGGTGGAGCTACCGCGCGAAGGACTGGGCGGCCTCCGACCGCGGCCGGCGGCTGGACCACATCTGGGTCACCCCGCCGCTGAAGGACGCGCTGACCGGCCACCGCGTCCTGCGCGAGGCCCGCGGCTGGGAGCCCAAGCCCTCCGACCATGTTCCGGTGATGGTCGATCTCGCCGTGTGATCTCAACGCGTGATCCGCTGGGTCAGCCCGCCGCCAGCGGCACGTTCATCGCCACGATCGACGGCGTCCCGTCCTCCGCCACCCGGAAGCGGTGGGCGCAGCCGTCGGTCAGGCGGTGGGCGGGCTTGCCCACCATGTCCCAGCCGGTGGCCAGCGCGTAGAGCGCCCGCATCACCCCGTTGTGGGCCACCGCCCCGGTCGGCACGCCGCCGGCGCCCACCTCGGCCAGCCAGGGGATCAGCCGGCTCTGGACGTCGCGCGGGCTCTCCCCGCCCGGCGCCCGGAAGTCGAGGCCCATCCGCTCGCGGTCCGCGGTCAGTGCGCCGCCCGCCCGCAGTTCCTCCAGCAGGCGGCCTTCCCACTCCCCCCAACCCATCTCGACCAGACGCGGTTCGGGCGACGGGTCGAGGCCGAGCATCCGGGCGGTCTCCCAGGCCCGCCGCTTCGGGCTGGCGACCCAGCGGTAGCCCAGAACGTCCGGCGGCAGCCTCCAGGTGGCGACTCGGGCGCGGCCCTCGTCGGACAGCGGCTCGTCGATGCCGCCCTGGAGACGGTGCGCGGCGTTCCAGGCGGTCGGCCCGTGGCGCAGGATAATGAGGTCGGTCATGGGTTCCCTTTCCGCGCGGCACGCCGGACGACGGTGTCCAGAACCTCCATCGCGTTGGTCAGATCGTGCTCCGCGGCGGCGATGCGGCGCGCCGCCTCGCCGAAACAGCGGCGTTTCTCGTGGTCGTCGAGCAGCGCCCGGACGGCGGCGGCAAAGGCCTCCGCGTCGCCCACCGGCGGCAGCAGCCCGGTCACCCCGTCGCGCACCACGTCCGGCACCCCCCCGGTCCGCCCCGCCACCACCGGCAGCCCGGCGGCCTGGGCCTCCAGCAGGGCCATGCCGTACGCCTCGTTCACCGCCGGCCAGACCATCAGGTCGGCGGCGGCGTAGAGGGCGGTGAGGGCGTCCGAATCTTGCTGGCCGAGGAACACAACTCCCTGCCCTGCCCAGCTCTCGCGCAAACCAAAGGTTTGCGCTGACGCGGCAGGCGGACCTTCGGTCCGCCGAGAGCGGGGGAGGGTTGGGGTGGGGGCAAGTGCGCCTCCCCCGAACATCGCCTCAATCCGAGCGCGAGCGGGGCCATCGCCGGCGATCAGCAGATGCGAACCGCTTGCCCCCACCCCAACCCTCCCCCGCGGGGCGGGGGAGGGAGGGAGGGCTTTCGCCAAAATCTCGTAGGAGCGTTCCTTGTCGCCGCCGCGCATCATGCCGACGGCCAGCAGCCAGGGAACGCCCGGATTCAGACCGTAACGCTCGGCCAGCGCCGCCCGGTGCCGGTCGCGCTCCGCGGCGGCGGCCGCGAAGGGGCGCGTGTCGAGGAAGGGCCGCAGCCGCACCAGCCGGTCCGGCGACCGGAGCAACGGCAACACCCCCTCCGCGTCGTGGCCGGCGAGGTTGACGACCGCCGCCGCTTGCCGGATCGCCGCCTCGGCGGCGCGGTGGCCGGCGGCGAAGGGGCCGGTGGCCCGCTTCCCCGCGAAGGACGCCTCCGCCACCACATAGGGAATGCCGAAACGGCGGCAGACCGCTGGGCCGATCCAGTCCGGCGCCTTGTGGTAGAGGTGATAGGTGAACCAAAGGTCCGGCGGGTCGTCCCGCCAGCGCGCCGTCAGGCGGTCGGCGCAGCGCGCCCCCAGCGCCGCCAGACGCTCCGCCCGGCCCGGACGGCGCCCGTCGTCCCAGCTGCGCAAGGTGCAGGCCAGGGTCACCGCGTGCCCGGCCCCCTCCAGCGCGGCCATCAGCAGCCGGGCCATGCGCCGGTCGCCCGAGGGCACCGGGTGGGTCGGGGATTTCAGCGGGGCGTAGAAGGCGATGCGCATCGCGGCCCCGGTGTCATGATGGGAAGGATGCTCAGAAGGGGGTCGGTTCCAGGGCGCAGACGACCCGGTTCCGCCCGGCGGCCTTGGCGCGGTACAGCGCCTCGTCCGCGCTGGACAGCATGGCGTCCACGTCGCGCGTCCCGGCCGCGCAGCAGGCCACGCCGATCGACACGGTGAAGCGCACCGTCTCCCTGCCCGATGGTACCGTCAGTTCCGCCGTGCGGCGGCGGATGCGCTCCGCCACCATGCGCGCCCCGGCGATGTCGGTCTCCGGCAGCAGGATGGCGAACTCCTCCCCGCCGGTGCGGCCCAGCAGGTCGTTCTCCCGCAGCAGGGCGCGGCAGGCGGCGGTGAAGGTCCGCAGCGCCTCGTCCCCCACGGCGTGGCCGTGGGTGTCGTTGATGCTCTTGAAATGGTCGAGGTCGAGCATCAGCAGGGTGACCGGCCGGCCATAGCGGCGGGCGCGGGCCAGCTCCTGCTCCGCCGCCTCGACGAAATGGCGGCGGTTGGACACGCCGGTCAGCGAGTCGGTGATCGAGAGCCGGCGCAGCCGATCCTCCGACTCCTTCAGCGCCGTCACGTCGTTGATCAGGACGTAGATGACCGGCAGCCCGTCCCAGGGGAGGGGCGACATGCTGACCTGGACGCAAGTGCGCTGACCGTCGGCGGACATCATCACCCCGTCCTGGCACCGCACCAGCTCCCGCTGGCGCAGGCAGCGCAGGAAGGCGTCCCGCTGGTCGTCGATGCCCGATTCCTCGACGAAGTCCAGGAAATGGCGCCCGACCAGGGCGTCGCCGCTCTGGCCCAGAATGCGCGCGGCCTCCTGGTTGGCGAAGACGATGCCCATTTCCTGATGGATCAGCAGCCCGGCGGGCAGCAGGTCGAGCATGTTGCCCAGCTTGCTGCGCGTCAGCGACAGCTCGTGGCTGGTCGCCACGGCGTCCCTGTCGTCGTCGAAGTCGATAAAGGAAAGGGTGTCCGGTTCGGAAGAGGCGTAGAGACTCGACATAACGTCGCACAGGTGGAGCAAAGCCGCACTCTATCCCGTCGTCAGCCGCCGTGCAATGCACAGCATCCTCCCAAGGGCAGAAGAGAAGCATCGCTATTTTTGGTTGCGAAGCGGTCATGCAGCCGGTCGATGCCCGAATCGCTGCCGAAGTCGCGGCGCACCCGCGCGGCGCCCGCCGCGCCCAGCGCCGCCCGGCGGGCCGGGTCGCGGAGCAGCGACTCGAGCGCGCCGGCCAGTGCCACGGAGTCCTCGGGGTCCACCAGCGTGCCGGTAACCCCATCCTCGATCAGCTCCGCCACCGCGGCGGCGCGGGTGGACAGGCAGGCCAGCCCCTGGCTCTGCGCCTCCATCAGCACGTTGGGCAGCCCGTCGCGGTCGCCGTCGCGCGCGGTGCGGCAGGGCAGGACGAACAGGTCGGCGCGGCGGTACTGGGCGATCACCGCGTCCTGGGCCTTCGCCCCCTGCCAGTCGATCCGCCCCTCCAGCCCCAGCGCCGCCGCCTGCGCCTTCAGCGCGGGCAGCCGGTCGCCGCCGCCGATGTGGGTCCAGCGCCAGTGCAGCCCGGCGGGCAGGCGGGCCAGCGCGTCGAGCAGCAGGTCGAAGCCCTTCTTCTCCACCGCCCGACCGACCGACAGCAGCCGCACCGGGTCGGCGGAGTCGGACCCGTCGCGCGCCGGGCGCGCCTCCGGCGGGTCGGGGAAGCGGCTGAAGTCCAGGCCGTGGTAGAGCAGGTTCACCCGTTCCGGCTCCGGCGCCAACGCGCGCAGCCGGGCGAGGCCGAGCGCGGTGCAGGTGACGCCCCAGCGCGCCTCGGCCAGCTTGTCGCGCAGGTCCCAGTCGGGCGAGGTCCAGATGTCCTTGGCGTGGGCGGAAAAGCTCCAGGGCAGGCCGGTCAGCAGGGCCGCGTAGCGCGCGACGCTGGCCGGGGTGTGCAGGAAGTGGGTGTGCAGCCAAGTGACGTCCGCTGGCAGTTCCGCCGCCAGAACGCAGGCTTGGCCGAAGCGGCGGACGCGGTTGCGGCTGGGATCGCGCCGCAGGTCGGCCAGCCAGGCGGCCCGCGCCGCCGCCCAGCCGGGGCGCCGCCGCGCCGCGGCCAGGGCGCGCAGCAGGCGGGCCGGCGCGTCGTGCAGATATTCGGGCAGATAGGTCACCGGGGCGGTGACGCGGCGGTTCAGCTCGTGCACCGCCTTGTCAGTCGGTTGACGCAGACTGACGATCAGTTGACGCAACCCCCGCCGCTCCAGCCCCAGAATCTCCTGCGCGATGAAGGTTTCCGACAGGCGGGGCCAACCCTTGACGATGACGGCAATGGTCACGCGGCGTCCCCGGCGGCCATCTGGCGTTCCGGGGCGCACGGGGGCTGCGACGGGCCCAGGCTCGGGGCCGAGACCGAGGCCGGCAGGTAGCGGGCCGACAGGCGGTTGACGCTCTCCAGCCCGCCGAGCAGGCCCGGCACCACCACCGAGGAAGGCGGCGCCTGCCAGGGCAGCCGGCGCAGCGCCGCCGCCATGGCCGCGGCGTCGCGCACCCCGTCGTCCATCAGGACGGAGACCAAGCCCAGCTCCTGCGCGCGGGCGGCGCGGATGGTCTGCTCGCGCCGCGGCACCTCGCGCGGGACGATCAGCGCCTTCTTGTCGAAGGACAGGATCTCGCAGAAGGTGTTGTAGCCGCCCATGGCGACCACCCCGACCGCCCCCTGCATCAGCCGCTCGATCCGCGCCTCGAAAGCGGTGGCTTCGACGTTGGGCAGGGCGTCGGCGCGGGCCAGGAACTCGGCCTGGAGGTCCGGCTGCATGAAGGGACCGAACACCAGCACCGCGCGGTAGGGGATGCCGGGATCGCTCTCGTAGGCGCGCAGCACCCAGTCGATCAGCGCCTCGCCGTCGCCGCCGCCGCCGGGGGTGACCAGGATGTAGGGCTCGTCCGGCAGGCCGGGGCCGTGCGGGACCGCCGGGGGCACGGTGCGGTGCAGGTAACCGGTGTAGACCATCTTGTCGCGCACCGGGCCGGGCATGTCGATGCCCTCCAGCGGATCGCAGATCTGCGGCAGGCCGTAGACCCACAGCTCGTCGTAGAGGTTTTCCAGCGCCGGCAGGACCTTCTTGCGCTCCCACTCCGGGGCGAGCAGGGCCGGCTCGTCCATCACGTCGCGCAGGCCGAGCACCAGCGGCACGCCGCGGCCCTTCAGAAGCTCCAGCGTCTCCCGCACCTCGCCGCGCAGGCCGAGCGGTTCCTTGTCCACGATGAACAGGTCGGGCTGGTAGATCTCCGCCGTGTGGCGGATCAGCGAGGCCCGCATGGACAGGATCTCGTCGATGTCCAGATGCAGGTTCAGCGCCGTGTATTCGCCGTTGCGCAGCTTGATGACGCCGGGGATGCGCACGAAGTCCACCCGCGTGCGGAAATCGAAGCTGCCGACGATCGGCGAGCCGGACAGGATCAGCACGGACAGATTGCTGTAGCGCTCCACCAGCGCATGAGCGATGGCCCGGCAGCGGCGGAGGTGGCCGAGGCCGAACGTGTCATGGCTGTAGATGAGCACGCGGCCCGAGGTCGGACGTTCGCTCATAGACTTCCTACCTCTCCCGATTGGCCTCTTGTGTCCGGCCGCGGCTTGGCCGATGAACGGGTGTGCGCCGTGCCGCCGCCGGGATGGCGGCGGACCGCTTGCGGGCTCACCATATCCTCAGCGGCCAAGCGGCAGAGGGGGTAAGGTTTCTGCCTGCTCCCGGCACCGGCGTCCCCTTGCGTAGAATGGCGCTATGGAATCCAGCATTTTCCGATTCATCCTTCGGCACAGCGTCCGTCAGCAGATCGTGCTGACCCTGATGACCCTGGCGTCCTTCCCCTTCCTTTACGCCTCGCTCGACCTCCCGAAGCGGATCGTCAACGAGGCGATTGCCGGGAAGAAGCTGCCTGAGTCCTTCCTCGGATTCCATCTCGATCAGGTGACTTACCTGTTCGTCCTATGCGGCCTGTTCCTGACTTTGGTGCTGGTCAACGGCGCGTTCAAGTACGTCATAAACACCTACAAAGGCCGCCTGGGCGAGCGGATGCTCCGCCGCCTGCGCTACGAGCTGTATGTGCGCGTCCTGCGCTTCCCCCTGCCCCGCTTCCGCAAGATGTCGTCCGGGGAGATCATCCCCATGATCACGGCGGAGGTGGAACCGCTGGGCGGCTTCATCGGGGACGCCATCGCCATCCCGGTGTTCCAGGGCGGCACCCTGCTGGTCTACATCGTCTTCATCTTCGTCCAGGACCCGGTGCTGGGGGCGGCGGCGGTGTCGCTGTACCCGTTCCAAGGCTGGCTCATCCCACGGCTTCAGCGCAAGGTCAATCAGCTTGGCAAACAGCGCGTACGTGCCATGCGCCAGATCGCCGACCGCATCGGCGAGACGGTGTCCGGCATCCAGGAGGTCCACACCCACAACACGGCGTCCTGGCATCTCGCCGATCTCAGCCACCGCCTGGGCGACGTGTACCGCATCCGTTTCGAGATTTACCAAAGAAAGTTCTTTGTCAAATTTCTCAACAACTTCATAAACCAGCTGACGCCGTTCTTCTTCTATTCGATCGGTGGTTATCTGGTGATCCACGGCCAATTGTCCTTCGGTGCTCTGGTCGCGGTGCTGGCGGCCTACAAGGACTTGGCCGCCCCTTGGAAGGAACTCCTCGACTGGTACCAGCAGAAGGAGGACAACCGGATCAAGTACGAGCAGGTGGTGGAGCAGTTCCACCTCCCCGACCTGCTGGCCGAACGCCTGCTGCGCGAGGAGGAGGACGTCCCCTTCAAGGGCAGCCTGTCCTTCCACAACGTCGGGTTCGGCGAGGACGGCGGCTCGCCCATTCTGGAGGGGGTGACCTGCGACATCCCGCTGGACGGCCACACCGCGCTGATCGGCGTCGGCTCCGGGCGGGACGAGTTGGCGCAGCTCGCCGCGCGCGTGCTGCTGCCCTCCTCGGGCCAGATCCGGTTGGGCGAGCACGATTACGCGGAACTGCCGGAGAGCGTGACCGGGCGGCGCGCCGCCTATGTCGGGGCCTCCCCCTACCTGTTCTCGGCCTCGCTCTACGACAACCTCGTCTACGGGCTGCGCCACCGGCCGCTGCGCGAGAATGGCGAAAGCGAGGAAGCCGAGGAGCATCGCAAGAGCCGGATGACCGAGTCGGTGCTGTCCGGCAACGCCACCGAGGACGTGCACGCCGACTGGATCGACTACGCCGCCGCCGGCTGCGACGGGCCGGAGGACCTGAAGGCCCGCATCCTGCGCGTGGTGACGATGGTTTCGCTTCAGGACGACGTATACGGCATGGGTCTCAACCGCACCGTCGATCCGGAGCTTCGCCCCGACGTGGCCACCCGCGTGATGGAGGCGCGCGACGCCATGCGCGCCATGATGCTGAACAACCCGGACCTGGGGCGTCTGGTGGAGCGCTTCGACCCCGACCGCTACACCGTGAACGCCACGCTGGCCGAAAATCTGCTGTTCGGAACGCCGGTCGGGCCGATCTTCCAGACTGACGCGCTGGCCTCCAATCCCTATATGTTGCATGTGCTGGACAAGGTGGGGCTGACGGACACCATTCTGGAGACCGGCCACAAGGTGGCGGAGACCATGGTCGAACTGTTCGCCGGCCTGCCGCCCGGCCACGAGTTCTTCGAGCGCTTCTCCTTCATCGGCTTTGCCGAGCTGCCGGAATACCAGGGCATCCTGGCGCGCACTGCGAAGGAGGGGCTGGGCGCGCTGCGGCCCGAGGAGCGGACGCGGCTGATGACCCTGCCCTTCAAGCTGATCGGCGCCCGCCACCGTCTGGGTCTGATGACCCCGGACCTGGAGAAGAAGCTGCTGCAGGCGCGGCACCTCTTCGCCAGCGACCTGCCGGCCGACCTGAAGCACGCCGTCGCCTTCTTCGACCCGGACGCCTACAACGCGGCGGCCAGCATCCAGGACAACATCCTGTTCGGCAGGATGGTCTACGGACAGGCCCAGGTGCAATCCAAGGTGGGCCGCATCGTGGCGGAGCTGGTGGACCAGCTCCACCTGCGCGACACCATCGTGGAGGTCGGGCTGGACCATCCGGTAGGGGTGGCGGGGTCGCGCCTGTCCGCCGCGCAGCGCCAGAAGGCGGCGCTGGCCCGCGCCCTGCTGAAGCGCCCGGACCTGCTGGTGCTGAGCGAGGCGACCAGCGGCCTGGACACCAGCAGCCAGAGCAAGGTGCATTCCGCGATCCTGGGGGAACGCAAAGGGTGTGGTCTTGTGTGGGTTCTGCAGCGTGCCGGCTTGGCACGGGCGTTCGAGCGAGTCATTGTGATGAAGGACGGTCGAATCGCCGAGCATGGACGCTTCGACGAGTTGAACAAGCCCGGTACGTTGTTGCATGAGTTGATAGCCGCCGAATAAAGCCGGCGGCGTTGAGGAGGCAGACGGCATGAGCATCGCCGAAGAAGTCAATTGCCTGCGCAGGATTCCCCTGTTCGCCAACATCGACACTTCCAAGCTCAAGCTTCTCGCCTTCACCAGCGAGCGGTTGAGCTTCCGGGCGGGCGACATCCTGTTCGAGCAGGACGAGATGGGCACCTGCGCCTACATCCTTCTGCGCGGGGAGGCCGAGGTGATCATCACCGGCCCCGGCGGGCCGCTGGCCGTCGCGACGCTGGGGTCCAACGAGATCGTCGGCGAGATCGCCATCCTGTGCGACGTGCCGCGCACCGCCACCGTGCGCGCCAGCACCGACCTGGAGGCGCTGTGCGTGCCGAAGGATCACTTCCTCCAGATGATCGCCGACTTCCCGCAGATGGGACTGGAGATCATGCGCTCGCTGGCCCATCGCCTGGAACAGACGACCGTGCGCCTGCGCGAAGTCCTGGCCGCCCAGGCCACTTGAATTCCAGCCGTTTGATATTCTGGCAATTTGATATTCTGGCGACCGGACGACCCATGCGCGTTCTCTTCCACGTCCAGCATCTGCTGGGCATCGGCCACGACCGGCGCGCCGCGCTGATCACCCGCGGGCTGGCCGAGGCGGGCGTCGCCGTTACCGTGCTGCGCGGCGGGCATCCGGTGCCGGGGATCGATTACGGCCCGGCGGCCGAGATCGTCCAGCTTCCCCCGCCCGCGCCGCCGACAGCAGCTTCAAGACCCTGCTGGACGAGCACGACCGGCCCATCGACGACGCGTGGCGCGCCCGGCGCCGCGCCACGGTTCTGGAGGTTCATGAGCGGGCGCGGCCCGACGCGCTGTTGGTCGAATCCTTCCCCTTCGGGCGCCGCGCCTTCCGGTTCGAGCTTCTGCCGCTGCTGGAGACCGCAAAGGCCGGCGGGGCGGTCACCGCCGCGTCGGTGCGCGACATCCTGGTGACCAAGGGCAAGCCGGAGCGGCTGGAAGAAACCGTTTCGACGGTGGAACGGCTGTTCGACCATGTGCTGGTCCATGGCGACCCGGACCTGATCCCCTTCTCGGCGACCTTCCCCGCCGCCGCGCGAATCGCCGACCGCATCCGCTACACCGGCTATGTCGCGGCCCCGCAAGGCGGCGCGGCGACCGGCGCCGACGGCACCGGCGAGGTGATCGTGTCGGTGGGCGGCGGAGCGGTCGGCCTGCCGCTGCTGCGGGCGGCGCTGGCGGTGCGTGCGTCAACTCTCCCCGGACTTGACGCACCGTGGCGCCTGCTGGCCGGGCCGGACGTGCCGGAGGCGGAGTTCCGCGCCCTTGCCGCCGCGGCCCCGCCGGGAACCATCGTGGAGCGGGCGCGGCCCGACTTCCCCGCCCTGCTCCGCCGCTGCCGCCTGTCGATCAGCCAAGCCGGCTACAACACCGTGCTCGACGTGCTCCAGGCCGGCTGCCGGGCGGTCGTCGTCCCCTTCGCCGCAGGCAGCGAGACCGAGCAGGCCACCCGCGCCCATCTGCTGGAGGAGCGGGGCCGGCTGGCCGTGGTCGACGAAGCCACCCTGACCCCGGACACCCTGGCCGCGGGCGTTGCCAAGGCGCTCGCCCTGCCCCCGCCGCCGGCCATCCCGTTGCGCCTGGACGGCACCGCCGCCACCGCCCGCCTGCTGCGGGACGCGGTGGCCTACCGCCAAGGCAACAGCCGCTAAACCAATCAAGGCGCTTGGATTTTTCCGGTGCGAGGGCCATGCTGACGGTCACCGCGTTCGCTGTCCTTCTAACCCTCTCCCCTCTGGGGAGAGGGGAGGGTGAGGGGGTTGCGCAAGGCGGTATGTCCGGCACACGCGCAACCCCCTCACCCTAACCCTCTCCCCAGAGGGGAGAGGGAACAGAACAGGCGATGACCGCAACTGCCCCTTCCGACAGCCCGCCGCGCGCCGGTTGGGACGCGCTGACCGCCGAGTTGGACGCCTGGGCCGCCGCCGGGCGCACCGCCACCCTCTGGTGGCGCGACGACGACGCCGTCGAGCCGACGCCTGACCTCGACCGGATGATCGCCCTGTCCATCGAGATCGGCGCGCCGCTGGCCCTGGCGGTCATCCCGGCGGGCGTCACGGACGCCCTCGCCCCCGTTGTGGACGCGGCCCCCACCATCACGGTGCTTCAGCACGGCTGGTCGCACACCAACCACGCCGCTCCCCCCGCGAAGAAGGCGGAGCTTGGCGCGGACCGGTCCGCCGCCGCCGTGCTGGCGGAGCTGGCCGAGGGGCGGAGCGTGCTGGACCGCCGGTTCGGGCCGCGCGCCCTGCCGGTTCTGGTGCCGCCCTGGAACCGCATCGCCTCCGGCGTGGCGGCTGGCCTGCCCGGCGCGGGCTTCAGCGGCCTGTCGGTTTTCGGGCCGCGACGTGTGTCAACCGTCAACATGATGTGTGTCAATACACACATCGACCCGGTGGCCTGGAAGAACGGCAAGCGCTTCCTCAGCGACGCGGAGTCGCTGGGCATGGCGGTCGCCCATCTGCGCGCTAGGCGGCTGGGCGCGGTGGACGCGGCGGAGGCGACCGGCCTGCTGACGCATCATTTGGTCATGGACGGCGAAACCTGGGCCTTCACCGAGCGTTTCCTGACCGTGACCCGCCGCCATCCGGCGGCTCGTTGGTTGGCTGCTGATACCTTGTTCGCCGCAGAAGGACTTCGCTGAGACATGGCCGAGCTGCCCATGGCCCGACCCTCGACCGGAGAGACGCCGACCGTCGCGGAGATGCGCTACCCCGCCGGGGCGCTGGCCGGCGACTATGCGCGGGCCGGGGCGGGGCTGGCGCTGACGGTGCTGCCGCTGGCCTTCCTGCCCGTCACCCCCTGGATCGCCGTGCCGCTGGCGGCCTGCGCGCTGCTGTTCGCCGTCTTCGCGGCGCGCACCCTGCAACGCCAGCTGACCCGCCTGACCATGGACGGCGAGGGCCTGCGGGCCGACGGGCCGCTGGGCGGCGCCATCCGCTGGGACGCGCTGTCCGGGCTGAAGCTGCGCTACTACGCGACCAAGCGGGGGCGCGACGACGGCTGGATGCAGGCGGCGCTGAGCGGTGGCGGCACGACCCTGCGCTTCGACAGCAATCTGGAGGGCTTCGACGCGGTGATCGAACAGGCCGCCCTCGCCGCCGGGCGCAACGGCGTGGCGCTGACCCCGGTGACGGTGGACAATCTGATCGCCCTCGGCATCGAGCCGCCGGCAGATCCCAATGAAAAAGACCCCAACGAAACGAGGCCGGCGCCATGAGCCGCACGCTGCTCCGGGTGGAGGACCTGAAGGTCGATTTCCAGGTGCCGGGCGGCGTGGTCCACGCGGTGCGCGGCGTGTCCTTCCGGGTGCGGGCCGGTTCCACCGTCGCCCTGGTCGGGGAATCCGGCTCGGGCAAGTCGGTGGCGGCGCAGTCAATCCTGCGCATCCTGCCCCGCAACGCCGCCATCGCGGACGGGCGCATCCTGTTCGACGACGGCATAGTCAACGAAGGCGCCGGCCCCGTCGACATCGCCGGGCTGAAGGCCGACGGCACGGCGATGCGGGCGCTGCGCGGCGGCCGCATTTCGATCATCTTCCAGGAACCGATGACCTCGCTGTCGCCCCTGCACACGGTGGGCGATCAGGTAAGCGAGGCGGTGCGGCTGCACCAGCGGGTGACCGCCCGGCAGGCCCGCGCGCAAGCCGAGGACATGCTGCGCCGGGTGCGCTTCCCCGACCCGAAGCGGGCGTTGGACACCTACCCGTTCGAGCTGTCGGGCGGCCTGCGCCAGCGCGCGATGATCGCCATGGCGCTGGTCTGCCGCCCCGCCCTGCTGATCGCCGACGAGCCGACGACCGCGCTGGACGTCACCATCCAGGCGCAGATCCTGAAGCTGATCAAGGACCTCCAAGCCGATCTCGGGATGGCCGTCCTGCTCATCACCCACGACCTGGGGGTGGTCGCCAACCTCGCCGACGAGGTGGTGGTGATGCACCGTGGGCGGATCATGGAATCCGGCACGCGCGAAGACATCTTCGCCGATCCGCGCCACCCCTATCTCAAGGCGCTGCTGCGCGCCGTTCCGCGCTTCCACATGGCGCCGGGGGAACGGCTGGTGCCGATCCGCTCTATCACGTCGCAGGGCGGCAGCCTGCTGGAGAAGGATCACCAGCCCTGGCCGCCCGGCGCCGATGCGGCGGGACCGCTGCTGGCGGTGGAGGGGGTGCGCAAGCGCTACGGCGCGCGCAAGGCCGGCTGGTTCGGCGCCAAGGCCGGGGCGGGCACGCTGGCAGTGGACGATGTCAGCTTCGCCATCGCGCGCGGCGAATGCGTCGGGCTGGTCGGCGAGTCGGGCTGCGGCAAGACCACCCTGTCGAAGATCCTGATGCGCGCCCTGACTCCGGACGCCGGAGACGTGCGCTTCAACGACCATGGCCGGATCGTCGACGTGCTGGGGTTGCAGGGCGACGCGCTGACCGCCTTCCGCCGCAAGGTCCAGTTCGTCTTCCAGGACCCCTTCGGTTCCCTGAACCCGCGGATGACCGTCTTCGACATCATCGCCGAACCGCTGGTCATCCACGGCATCGGCGACGAGGCGGAGCGCGCCGCGCGGGTAAAGGAACTGATGGGGCTGGTCGGGCTGGACGCGCGGCATCTGCGCCGCTACCCGCACAGCTTCTCCGGCGGCCAGCGCCAGCGCATCGGCATCGCCCGCGCGCTGGCCCTGCGGCCCGAGCTTCTGCTGCTCGACGAGCCGGTGTCGGCGCTCGACGTGTCGATCCAGGCCCAGGTGCTGAACTTGCTGAAAGACCTGAAGGAACGGCTCGGTCTGACCTACCTGTTCGTCAGCCACAATCTGGCCGTGGTGGACTACATGGCCGACCGCATCCTGGTGATGTGCCGTGGCCGGATCGTCGAGTCGGCCCCGCGCGAGGCGCTGTTCCGCAACCCGGTCCACCCCTACACCCGTGCCCTGCTGACCGCTGTGCCGGAACCGGACCCCAGCCGCCCGCTGTCGCTGACCGACCTGGAGGAGGGCCGCGCCTCCGACCCCGCGCGCTGGCCCGCCCCCTTCACCATCGACGACGACCATCAGCCCCATCTGGTCGATCTCGGCGGCGGCCATTGCGTGCGCGCCGACGCCGCCATCCGCGTGCGGGAGGTGGCGTGATGAGGCTGGCCCGCCCTGCCCTTCTGCTGCTCGCCTTCCTCGGGCTCAGCGCTTTCGACGCGGTCGAGACGCCGATGCTGGAGAACGCGGTCGGCGCCGGGTCGCTGCCGCCGGTGGAGAAGCGGCTGCCGCTCACCCCGCTGGTCGAGCCGATGGACCGGCCCTGGCAGTCGCCGGGGCGCCATGGCGGCGACCTGCGCCTGCTGATGGCGAGGACCAAGGACACGCGACTGATCTACGTCTACAGCTACGCCCGGCTGGTCGCGCTGACCCCGAGCCTGCGCATCGTCCCCGACATCCTGGAGCGGGTGGATGTGGAGGAGGGGCGGATCTTCACCTTCACGCTGCGCCGCGGCCACCGCTGGTCGGACGGCCATCCCTTCACGGCGGAGGACTTCCGCTACTGGTGGGAGGACATGGCCAACAACGCCAAGCGCTCCCCCGGTGGGCCGCCGCCGGAGATGATGGTGGCCGGGGAAGCGCCCAGGTTCGAGGTGCTGGACGCCGCCGCGGTGCGCTACACATGGAACCGCCCCAACCCCTTCTTCCTGCCCATGCTGGCCGGGGCCAAGCCGGTGGAGATCTACGCCCCGGCCCATTACCTGCGGCGCTTCCACCCCCGCTTCACCGAGCCGCTGGAGCTGAAGCAGCGGGTGGAGGCGGAGCGGCAGAAAAGCTGGCAGCAGCTTCACAACCGCAAGGACAATCTCACCGAGTTCGACAACCCGGACCTGCCGACCCTGCAGCCCTGGGTGCCGACGACCGCTCCGCCCGCGGACCGTTTCATCTTCGTAAGGAACCCCTATTTCCATCGGGTCGACCCGGCGGGGCGGCAGTTGCCCTACATCGACCGGGTCATCATGACGGTGGCCGACGCCAAGATCATCCCGGCCAAGACGGGGGCGGGCGAGAGCGATCTCCAGGCGCGCTACCTGCGGTTCGACAACTACACCTTCCTGAAGCAGGGGGCGAAGCGCAACGACCAACGGGTCACGCTGTGGCGCACCGGCATCGGGGCGCAGATGGCGCTGTTTCCCAACCTGAACTGCAACGACCCGGTGTGGCGCGCGCTGAACCGCGACGTGCGCTACCGCCGCGCCCTGTCGCTGGCCATCGACCGCGAGGAGATGAACCAGGTCATCTATTATGGCCTCGCCATCCCGACCAACAACACGCTGCTGGAGGTCTCGCCGCTCTGGACAGCGGCCTACCGCGACCGCTGGGCGCAGTTCGACGTGAAGCAGGCCAACCGGCTGCTCGACGAGATCGGCCTGACCGAACGCGACGTCAACGGCGTCCGCCTGCTGCCCGACGGCCGCCCGCTGGAGATCGTGGTGGAAACCGCCGGGGAAAGCACGGAGGAGACCGACGCGCTGGAGCTGATCGCCGACGGCTGGCGGCGCGTCGGGGCGCGGCTCTACATCCGCTCCTCGCAGCTCGACGTGTTCCGCAACCGCATCTTCGCCGGCGACACCTGCATGTCGATTTCGCGCGGGCTGGACAACGCCATCGCCACCGCGGACATGAGCCCCGCCGAGCTGGTGCCGGTCGATCAGGCCAAGTACCAGTGGCCGAAATGGGGTCAGTTCTTCCAGACCATGGGCAAGGATGGCGAGCGCCCCGACATGCCCGAGGCGCGCGACCTGCTGGAGGCCTTCCGCGCCTGGCGCGACGCCCCGGACGAGGCCGGGCGGGCAGCGGCCTGGACGCGCATCCTGACGCTCAACACCGAGCAGGTCTTCACCATCGGCACGGTGGCCGGGGTGCCGCAGCCGGTGGTGGCGCGCCGCACCCTGCGCAACGTGCCGGAGGAGGGTCTGTTCAACTACGACCCCGGCGCGCATTTCGGGCTGTACCGGCCCGACGGCTTCTGGTTCGACGAGAAGGGGTGAGGCCATGCTGGGCTATGTGATCCGCCGCATCCTCATCATGATCCCGACGCTGCTGGCGATCAGCGTCATCACCTTCGTCATCATCCAGCTTCCGCCCGGCGACTATCTGACCACGCTGGTCAACGAGATGCAGAGCCGGGGCGAGAGCATGGACCAGGGCCGGCTGGCCATGCTGCGCGAGACCTACGGGCTCGACCGGCCGATGTACGAACAGTACGCGCTGTGGCTGGCCGGCATGCTGCGCGGGGACTTCGGCTATTCCTTCGAATACAACCTGCCGGTGGCCGACGTGGTGGGCGACCGGCTGTCGCTGACCGCCATCGTGTCCTTCGCGACCATTCTGTTCATCTGGGTGGTGTCCTTCCCCATCGGCATCTATTCGGCGACGCGGCAGTACAGCCTGGGCGACTACGTTCTGACCTTCCTCGGCTTCCTGGGGCTGGCGACGCCCAGCTTCCTTCTGGCGCTGGTCATGCTGTATTTCGCCAACGTGTGGTTCGGCACCTCGATCGGCGGGCTGATGGACCCGCGCTACATCGGCCAGCCCTGGAGCTGGGGCAAGGCGATGAGCGTGTTCGAGCACATGTGGATTCCGGTGATCGTCATCGGCACCGCCGGCACCGCCGCGATGATCCGCCGCCTGCGCGCCAACCTGCTGGACGAGCTGCACAAGCCCTACGTCGTCACCGCGCGGGCCAAGGGCCTGCCGCCGGGCCGGGCGCTGGTGAAATACCCGCTGCGGGTGGCGCTGAACCCCTTCGTGTCGGACATCGGCAACCTGCTGCCGCAGGTCGTCTCC
Source organism: Azospirillum sp. UENF 312511 (assembly GCF_058780635.1). Lineage (NCBI taxonomy): Bacteria > Pseudomonadati > Pseudomonadota > Alphaproteobacteria > Rhodospirillales > Azospirillaceae > Azospirillum > Azospirillum sp. UENF 312511. The sequence goes on from NZ_JBSNCG010000003.1 coordinate 1,449,073, forward strand.
GGTGCCGCCATCGTGTCGGTGGTGATGTCGCTGCCGACGACGGGGCCGATGCTGCTCCAGGCGCTGCGCAGCCAGGACATGTATCTGGCCGGGTCCTTCCTGATGTTCCTGGCCGTGCTGACGGTGATCGGGGTCTTCCTGTCCGATCTGGCGCTGGCCGCGCTCGACCCGCGCATCCGCCTGAGCGGAGGAGCCAGCCGATGAGCGCCACCCTGCCCCCTGCACCCCCCCTGCCCCACACCGTCGACACCGCTCCCTGGGACCCGGACGAGGTCGAGCGGCTGTCGCCGGAGCAGGAGCGCTTCACCACCGCCTCGCAATGGCGGATGGTCTGGTGGAAGCTGCGGCGGCACAAGCTGGCGGTGGCCTCAGGCATCGTGCTGCTGCTGCTCTACGCCTCGACCCTGGTCAGCGAGGTCCTGGCCCCCTACGCGGTGGACAGCCGCAATTCCCACTTCATCCACGCCCCGCCGCAGACCGTGCATCTGTTCCACGAGGGGCAGTTCGTCGGCCCGTTCGTCTACGGTTACAGCTATCGGCTGGACATGGAGATCCTGAAGCGGGACTACACGCCGGACCCCACGAAGGTGCAGCCGATCCGCTTCCTCTGCCGCGGCGACCGCTATGAATTCTGGGGGCTGGTGGAGAGCGACTGGCACCTCGCCTGCCCGGCCGACGGCGGGACTCTGTTCCTCATGGGCACCGACCGGCTGGGGCGGGACCTGCTGTCGCGGATGATCTACGGGACCCGCATCTCGCTGACCATCGGGCTGATCGGCGTCGCGGTCAGCTTCGTGCTGGGCATCGTGATCGGCGGTATCGCCGGCTATTACGGCGGCTGGGTGGACAACCTGATCCAGCGGCTGATCGAGATCATCCGCTCCTTCCCCGAACTGCCGCTATGGATGGCCCTGTCCGCCGCCCTGCCCGTCACCTGGAACCCGATCTTCATCTATTTCGGGATCACGGTGATCCTCGGCCTTCTGGAATGGACCGGCCTCGCCCGCGCCGTGCGGTCCAAGCTGCTGGCCCTGCGCGAGGAGGACTTCACCACCGCCGCCCAGCTGATGGGGGCCAGCCCGGCGCGCATCATCGGCCGGCACCTGCTGCCCAGCTTCATGAGCCACCTGATCGCCTCGGCGACGCTGGCCATCCCCGGCATGATCCTGGGCGAGACGGCGCTGAGCTTCCTCGGCCTCGGCCTGCGCCCGCCGATCACCAGCTGGGGGGTGCTGCTGACCGAGGCGCAGAACATCAACGTGGTGGCGCTGTACCCCTGGCTGATGCTGCCGGTGCTGCCGGTGATCGTGACCGTGCTGAGCTTCAACTTTCTCGGCGACGGCCTGCGGGACGCCGCGGACCCGTATCGGTAACCCTCAGGGCTTCTTCTTCGCCGCAGGCTCCGGCTGCTCCTTGAGGGAGGCCAGGACCATGCGGACGCGGGCGAGGTCGGCGTCGTTGCCCTTCGCCGGGGCGGAGGCGGGCGCGGCCTTGGCCGGGGGGCGCTTCGGCGGGGCGGGCTCGGCCGCCGCGACCTGCGTCCGCGGGGCGGCGGGTGCCGGTTTGGCGGCGACCGCCTTGCCCGACGCGGCCTTCGCGGGAGTCGCCCTGGCCTCCAGGATGCGGGGGTCGCCGCCCTTCGGGCTCCAGGTACGGACCGGGCCGGTGTCCACATGGACGTGGCCGGTGTGGGGATAGAGCGCGTAGCCGCCGCGCTGCAGGGCCGCGGCCTCGTCGGCGAGGCGGCGGGGCGGGACGCCGGGGATGGAGATGTCGGCGGCCTGCCCGCGCAGGTGATAGCTGTTCTCCGCCACGTTCGGGTTGCTGCGCGCCAGCGTGACGTTGGTCAGCGGCGAGCGGTAGCCCGAGGTGATGTGGACCGGCGTGTCGGCGTCGGCGCCGCAGCGATCCCGCAGGTCGGCCAGAAGCTCCACCAGCGTGGGATCGACGGGCACCGTCTCGCCAGTGCGGCGGTCGCGGAACAGGGTGGCGATGCGGTCCAGGGCCTGCGGGTCATAGCCGTCGGCGCGGCGGTAGGTGACGCTGACCGTCTCGCCGCTGGCGGGATGGTGCAGGACGATCGAGCGGGGGCCGCCATCGAACGAGGCCTGGGGACCCGGAGTGGAAGCACAGCCGGCGAGCGTTCCGCCGGCGAGCAGGCCCAGCAACGATAAGCGCAGAAGATGCCGCATGCGTCTCCCCAGAGTTCTCTCTGCGGTTGCAGGCGGTTTTCATACCATAATTGTCACACGATCCGGCAGTGACAACGGGCCACGGGACGCGAACGGAGGCTTGGCCGTGTCATCGGCGCATCACTGTCCAAGGGGATAGTTGCCGATCAGAGGGGAAGCGCCATGCCTTCGCGGGCGACCAGCGTGCCGGGGCGCCGGGCCTCGGCGGCGGTGGCGATGACGTCCAGCTCGGCGTCGCTGCGCCGGGGATCGTGGTGGAAGATGACCGCGCGCTTCACATCGGCCTCGTCGGCGATGCGCAGGCACTCCTCCCAGGTCGAATGGCCCCAGCCGACGCGGGTGGCGTATTCGGCGTCGGTGTAGGTGCAGTCGTAGATCAGCAGGTCGCTGCCGCGCACCAGTTCCATCACGGCGGGGTCGCGCCCGGCGGCGGGGTGCTCGGTGTCGGTGACGTAGCACAGGCTGCGCCCGGCGAACTCCACGCGGTAGCCGGTGGCCCCGTCCGGGTGGTTCAGCGCGGTGGTGCGCACGGTGACGCCCGGCTTGACCGCCAGCGTTTCGCCGCTGACGAAATCGTGGAAGGTGCAGTCGGCCCGGAAGATCTCCACCGGGACCGGGAACAGCGGTGCCGACATCATGCATTCCAGGACGGAGCGCATCGTCCGCTCCCGCTCCAGATGGCCGGCCCTGATCCGCACACGGCTGGCCGCGTCGAAGGCCGGCGCGAAGAAGGGCAGGCCGCAGATGTGGTCGAGATGGCTGTGGGTCAGCAGCAGATCGACGTCCACCGGCTCCCCCTGGCGCATCAGCGCCTCGCCCAGCGGACGAAGGCCGGTGCCGGCGTCGAGAACCAGAAGAGCGTCCCCGCAGCGCAGCTCGACGCAGGGGGTGTTGCCGCCGTAGCGGACCGTGTCCGGCCCCGGGGAGGCGATGCTGCCACGCACGCCCCAGAAGCGAACGGTGAAGTCCGGCGGGGTGTCGGGCGCACCGGAACAGGCGTCGGAAACGGTTCGTGCCGTCATGGTACCGACAATTTGGCGGTAGGACCCTCGCGAGTCGAGTGAAAAGGTTGTTTCACGAAACGACCCTCCGGCGCGTCCATAGGCCGGTCCGACGGCAGGCAGGCAGACATTCCGCCTCGATAGAAGGGGGGACGGCACAAGACGGGGGTAAGAGGAAAAGGCGTGCCGCACCGCCGAGATGTGGAGATGCCCAATCCAATAAGATGTGGTAGTTTGCGCCCGTTCGCCCATCGACGCGAAAAATCGCCTCCGGACCCCGACCCCTCGGATGGACCCAGACAAACTCGCCAAAGTCCTCGCCATGGCCGAGTCGGAGCATCAGGGCGAGGCCCAGTCCGCTCTGCGCGCCGCGCGCATCATGCTGTCGAGGGCCGGCCTGTCGTTCCGCGATCTTGCCCGCGGTGCCCGTCCGGTCTCCACCACCCCGGAACCGCCGCCCGCCGCCAGCGCCCCGCCGCCCGACCGTCCGCCGCCGCCCGACCAGCTCGTCCAGGGCTTACGCCGTCAGGTGCGCGATCTGGAGCTGGAGGTGGCCGGGTTGAAGCGTCAGCTTGAGAAGAGCAACGGCGACATGGAGCGCCAGCGCGAGGAGGCCGACCGCTGGCGCGGCCTCGCCCGCGAAACCGCCGAGAAGCTCTGGGACCTCGGCAAGGCGCTGGAGCGCAAGCACAGCCGCCACACCAGCCTGGACAAGCGCCGCGCCATCCTCGATCTGCTGCAGGACCCCAACAGCGCTCTGCTGGCCGACCACGAGATCGCGCGGCGGGTCGGCACCTCGCCGAAGCTGGTCGCCCACTGGCGCCGCCGGCTGGCCATCGTCGGGCGCAAGATCCGGCTGCTGCCCGTGGTGCCGCGCGGCCGCGGCCTGTGGGGCGGCGGGCGTCCGGCCGGGCCGGCCCGCGGCGGTGCGGCCCTGGAGAACAAGCGCCAGCGCTGGATGGGCTATCCGGTCGCCGTCACCATCTCGGACCGGTCAGGACCGCTCGGCAAGCGGCCCTGACACGGTGTTCCCGTTTCAGTTGGCCCGTTTCAGTTGGCCCGTTTCAGTTGGACGATCCGTTCCCATCGGTCGTCGCGCTGCCCAGATCCGCCGGTCCTTCCGCGCTGGGCGAGCGATCGGTCACCGCGACGCGCCAGACCGTGTTCGACAGGTCGTCGGCGACGATCAGCGCGCCCTTGGGGTCCACCGTGACGCCGACCGGCCGGCCGTAGGTGTGGCCGTCCTCGCCCATGAAGCCGGTCACCACCTCGACCGGATCGCCGGCGGGGGCGCCGTCGCGGAAGGGGACGAAGATCACCTTGTAGCCGCTGGGCACGCTGCGGTTCCAACTGCCATGCTCGCCAACGAACACGCCGTCGGCGAAGCGCTCGCCCATCACCGGCGAGGAGAAGGCCACGCCGAGGGCCGCGACGTGCGAGCCCAGGGCGTAGTCCGGCTTGATCGCCGCGGCGACCAGCTCCGGCTTCTGCGGCTGGGCGCGCGGATCGACGTTCTGGCCCCAGTAGCTGTAGGGCCAGCCGTAGAAGGCGCCCTCGCGGACCGAGGTCAGGTAGTCGGGAACGAGGTTGGGGCCAAGCTCGTCGCGCTCGTTGACCACCGCCCACAGCGTGCCGGTTCCCGGCTGGATGGCGAGCGCGGTGGGGTTGCGCAAGCCTGTGGCGTAGGGTCGGTGCGCGCCCGTCTGCGCGTCGATCTCCCAGACCATCGCGCGGTCGGCCTCGGCGGGCATCCCGCGTTCGGTGATGTTGCTGTTGGAGCCGATGCCGACATAGAGGAAGCGCCCGTCCGGGCTGGCGGCCAGCGACTTGGTCCAGTGATGGTTGATGTAGGAGGGCAGGTCGGCGACCTTCTCCGGCGGCCCCTCGGCGCGGCTCTGGCCCTCGCGGTAGGGGAAGCGCACCAGCGCGTCCTGGTTCGCGACGTAGATCTGGCCGTTCACGAAGGCCAGCCCGTAGGGGGCGTTCAGCTGGTCGGCGAAGACCGTGCGCTCCTCGTACTTCCCGTCGCCGTCGGCGTCGCGCAGCAGGGTGATGCGGTTGCCGCTGGGGACCGAGGTCGTGCCCTTGGCCTTGATGATGCCCGCAATGAAATCCTTGGGCCGCAGCGGCGGGGCCGAACCGCCCCGGCCTTCGGCGACCAGGATGTCGCCGTTGGGAAGGACGAGGGTCTGGCGCGGGATGCCGAGGTCGGTGGCGATCGCCGTGACGGTGAAGCCCTCCGGAACGGTCGGTTTCCGGTCGCCCCAGGAGGCGGGGTTGGCGATCTTCATGCTGGGCAGCAGGCCGTACTGCTGTTCCGGCAGAGGCGGGTTGGCGCCGTACACGGGCTGCGACGGGTTGTTGTCGTCGCAGGCGGTCAGCAGGGCGACGAGTGCTGCGGCGGCCAGCAGGCTGGAGCGTGTCATCGCGTCTCTCCCATCCGGCGGCTCATGCCGAAGCTGGAGAAGCCGAACCAAGTCGCCAGGAGGGCGGTCACGGCGACGGCCGCCGACAGGATCATGCCCTCCGGCATGACTCCCCAGGCGTCCCGCGCGTGCACGAAGGCATTGACGAGGCCAAGCGCGACGGTGACGAGCAGCAGGACGAAGTAGACGAGTCCGCGGCCACGGCGCCGGCCGGCGCGGAACAGGTCGATGAAGGCCCAGAGGAGCGAGAAGCCGGCGAAGACCATGCCGCCGGCGATCAGCCAAGCGGCGAAGTTGCTCCACTGGATTTCGAAGCTCCTGGAATAGGCGATGTCGCAGAGCAGGCCGCCCAGGAACAGCGGAAGGGAGGCCGCAAGCAGCACCGCGTGCAAGGGATGGATGGCCCTTGCCGGTCTGCCGTGATCGACGATGGCTACCAAGACGTCATCTCCTTGCCCGACGGGGGTCCGTGCCGACGCGGCGCGGAAATCAATCTTTTCAATGGGCAGGGATGAGGATGGTTCCGCGCTGCGGTGGGCTGGCGGCCGCCGGCCGGGGATCAGGGCACCAGCCGGTAGCCGCCGGGCTCCGTCACCAGAATTTCGGCGTTGGACGGGTCGCGCTCGATCTTCTGGCGCAGGCGGTAGACGTGGGTTTCCAGCGTGTGGGTGGTGACCCCGGCGTTGTAGCCCCACACTTCGCCGAGCAGCGTCTCCCGCCCGATCACCGCGCCGCCGGCCCGGTACAGGTATTTCAGGATCGCCGTCTCCTTCTCGGTCAGGCGGATCTTGCGGGCGCCGCCGTCGGCCAGGAGCAGCTTGCCCGCCGGGCGGAAGCTGTAGGGGCCGATAACGAAGACAGCGTCCTCGCTCTGCTCGTGGACGCGGAGCTGGGCGCGCAGCCGGGCCAGCAGCACCCCCATGCGGAAGGGCTTGGTGACATAGTCGCTGGCCCCGGAATCGAGCCCGAGGATGGTGTCGGCGTCGGACACCGCCGCGGTCAGCATGATGATCGGGCAGCGCACCCCCTCGCGCCGCAGCAGGCGGCAGAGGTCGCGCCCGTCCATGTCCGGCAACCCGACGTCGAGCAGGATGGCGGCGAAGCCGCCCTCCCGCGCCACGGCCAGCGCCGAGGCGCCGTCCCCGGCCTCCACCGTCTCGAATTCCTCCAAGAGCTGGAGCTGCTCGGCGAGGGACTGCCGGAGGGCGGTGTCGTCGTCAATCAGAAGGATGCGTTTCGCAAGCGTCATTCGGGGGCGTTCACCGGTGGCTCCGGGCGCGGAACTTATCATGGCCCGCGCGGGATTGCCCTAGACTTATCGGAAGGACCTGAGCATAGCGCAACCCGGATTCGCCCGCACCGGCAGCGGTTTGCACCACCGTTGCACCGCCGGCAACGGTGTGGCGCGCGGGATTTGCTGGACAGGGGTGCGCCACCTGCGCTTTGCTTCCCGCGCTCTCCGACCCATGTCGGGATCTTTCGCCCTTCGGGGCGCAGCACGCGAAGCCTCCGTTATGTACGCCGACGCCCCTTCCGACTCCGCCCCGCCCGAAGCCGTCCTGCCCATGGACGAAGCCGCCATGCGCGCGGTGGACCGGGCCACGGCCGCCCTGCGCCGGGGCGAGGCCGTCGCCATCGAGACCGCCGACGGCAGCGTCGGCGCCGCGGTGTCGGTGGAATCCGTGGCGATCGACGCCGTGCAGCGGCTGGTGCAGCTGACCGGCGCCGCGCCGGTCCTGGCCGTCACCCGCCGCCGCGCCACCGTGCTGAAGCTGATGGGCGAGGGGACGGGCGTCGTCGCCCTGTCGCTTCCCCGCTGCCTGACCGCGGACGAGGCACACGCGCTGGCCGACCCCGAACACCGCCCGGACGGAGCGATGCCGGAGGGCCTGACCGCCACGGCCATGGATCCCGGCTCGCGCGAGACCGCGGCGGTGGACCTCGCCCGGCTGGCGCGGCTGCTGCCGGCGGCCATCGTCGCCCCCGCTACGGGACACACGACTGCCGGCCACAGCGGCAGCGCCGCGGAATGGGCGGCGAAGCACGACCTTCTTCTGGTCCGCGCCCGCGACATCGCCGATTACCGCGTCCATGTGGTGCGCACGCTGCGCCGGGTGGCCGAGGCCCGCGTCCCGCTGTCCGGCGCCGAGAACACCAGCATCGCCGCCTTCCGCCCCATCGACGGCGGGCCGGAGCATCTGGCGATCATCGTCGGCAACCCGGTGGCCGGCGAGCCGGTGCTGGCCCGCCTGCATTCGGAATGCTTCACCGGCGACCTGCTGGGCAGCTTGCGCTGCGACTGCGGCCAGCAGCTGCGCGGCGCCATCGCCGAGATCGCCCGGCAGGGCAGCGGCGTTCTGCTCTATCTGGCGCAGGAAGGGCGGGGGATCGGCCTCGTCAACAAGCTGCGCGCCTACCGCATCCAGGACCGCGGCTTCGACACGGTGGACGCCAACGAGATCCTGGGATTCGAGGCGGACGAGCGGGTCTATCTGCCGGCGGCGGAGATGCTGCGGCAATTGGGCTTCACCGCCGTGCGGCTGATGACCAACAATCCGGAAAAGCTGCGTCAGCTCGCCCGCTGCGGGATCGAGGTGGTCGAGCGCGTTCCCCACATCTTCCCGTCCAACGGCCACAACGAAGGCTATCTGCGCACCAAGGCGGAGCGCAGCGGTCACATGTTCTGAGAGTCGATTCTTCGGGAGGCAGGAAACGCCCCTTGCCCGGCAGCTCTTGCCGGGTCGCGGGTCGCATCCGAGACCGAACGCGCCCGAGGGGGCGGGATTTCAGCCCGAGGGACTGGCACGCCGGTTGCTTAGGGTAGGGCTGGACACCGCGACGGGAGACCGCCCATGGCCATCGACGCCACCACCATCGACGCCGCCGCCGCTTCGCGGCCGGTGCAGCGCGAGCGGTCGCCGGCCCAAGCGGCGCCCCCCTTGACGGCCATGGAAAGCCGGGACAGCCCCGACCGCTACGAGGCCGAGGCCGAAATGTCCTTCGGCGACTTCCTGGACATCATCAACCCGCTTCAGCACATCCCCATCGTCAACACCATCTATCGCGAGATCACCGGCGACACGATCAAGCCGTCGTCCAAGGTCATCGGCGGCATCCTGTTCGGCGGCCCACTGGGCGGCATGGCGTCCATCGCCAACGCGGTGGTGGAACAGGCCCAGGGCAAGGACATCGGCGGGCAGATCATGGCCTCGCTCGGCTTCGACGGGGACGCCGCCGCCGGCCATCCGCCCGCCGGCACCTCCGGAGCCACCGCGGTCGCCGCCCTGCCGGACTCCGCCGCCGGCACCTCCGCGCCAGCTGCGGCCGCTGCGGCGCCCACCGCTCAGCCGGCCCGCACCGTCACGGCGGAGTTGCCCGACGCCAAGCGGCCCGCAGCGCCGCCCCATGGGGTGGGGGCGGCGGTGAGCGGGTCCGGGCGCGATGGCCTGACGGACACGCCGCACCCCTCGCGGATGCCGGCGCGCGACACCCCGCTGGCGAACAGCATGATGGCCAGATACGCTGCCGCCAAGCCGCATCCCTCCACCATCGGTTTCGCCGCCACGGCGACTCCCTCCGGCGCGCCGAAGGCCGGGGAAGCCCAGGCGACCACGGCCCAACCGGCCGCTGCAACCGGGGCCGCAGCCGGGGCCGCGAACGCGCCGGCCAACGCATCTGCGCAGGCGAACGCCACCCCGGCCGCCGCCAACAGCAACGCCTTCGCGCCCGTGACACCGGACATGCTGTCTGAGACGATGATGCGCAATCTGGCCAAGTACGAGCAGGGCCGGCGGGCCGCGCAGGCCCCCGCGCCCAGCCTGAGGGTGTCGGGCTGAACGCCGGTGACCCGGGAGATGGGCGGCGCGGATGCCGGTGAGGGAAGGGGGCGATGGAGATCACGGTTCGTCTTGAGGACCCGCCATCCGAAGGCCGCCTCGACTGGCCGGGCGGGTCGTTCCGCTGCGTGCTGGGCCGCGGCGGCATCCGTTCCGACAAGCGGGAGGGCGACGGCGCCACCCCGGTCGGCCGCTTTGCGCTGCGCCGCGTCCTGTGGCGCGCCGACCGGCTGCCGCAGCCCGAAACCGTCCTGCCGGCGTCCCCCATCGCGCCCGACGACGGCTGGTGCGACGATCCTACGGACCCCGCCTACAACCGCCCGGTCAAGCGCCCCTACGCCGCCAGCCACGAGGAGCTGTGGCGCGAGGACCATGTCTACGACGTCATCGTGGTGATGGGGCACAACGACGATCCGGTGGTGCCCGGCCTGGGCAGCGCCGTGTTCATGCATGTGGCGCGGCCCGACCGGGCGCCCACGGCGGGCTGCGTCGCGCTGCCCCTGCCGGACCTTCTGCGGCTTCTCAAGGATTGCACGTCGGGCACCGCGCTGACCGTCTCGGTGCCCGCGGAATAGCGCTGCGGCTTGACCGCTGTTATCCGGCGGCGGGGGTGGGGCGCGCGCCGAAGATCGCCGTGCCGACGCGTACGTGGGTGGCGCCGAAGCGGATGGCCGTCTCGTAATCGCCGCTCATCCCCATGCTGACCTCGGGCAGGCCGGCGCGGCGCGCCATGTCGGCGAGCAGGGCGAAATGCATCGCCGGCTCCTCGTCCACCGGCGGGATGCACATCAGGCCGGCCACCGGCAGGTTCCAGGTGTCGCGGCAAGCGGCCAGGAAGGCGTCCAGCTCCGCCGGGGAAATGCCGGCCTTTTGCGGCTCCTCGCCGGTGTTGACCTCGATCAGGCAGCGCGGGCGGCGCCCGCTGCGCGCCATCTCCTCCGCGAGCGCCTCGGCCAGCTTGGGCCGGTCCACCGTCTGGATCACGTCAAACAGGGCCACCGCGTCCTTGACCTTGTTGGTCTGGAGCGGGCCGATCAGGTGCAGTTCCAGGTCCGGGAAGCGCTCGCGCAACGCGGGGAACTTCGCCTTGGCCTCCTGCACGCGGTTCTCGCCGAAGACGCGCTGGCCGGCGGCCAGGGCTTCCTCGATCGCCTCCACCGGGTGGGTCTTGGAGACGGCGACCAGCGTCACCGCGCCGGGAGCCCGCCCGCCGGCGGCGCAGCCGTCCTGGATGGACCGGCGGACGGCCTCCAGCCGGGTCGTGACGCTGCCGTCTGATGTGTCGGTGTGCGAAGCGGACATGCCGGTTCTCCCCCTTTGCGGCCCCCTTGTGCGGCCCCTTCTGCGGTGCCTGCCTGTACAGGAACCGGAGGGCGTGGTAACGGACGGACCGACGAAACGCAAGCACCCCGAGGAGAACACGGCATGCGTGGTTGGATGCGTCCCCTGATCCTGTCGGCGCTGATTCTGGGGGCCGCGCCGTTCACGGCCGGCAGCGCCCTCGCCCAGAACGCCGGAAGCCAGAATGGCGGGAAGCCCGCCGCCGGCAAGGAAGCGGCGGGAAAGGAAGCCCCGAAGGAGGCCCCCAAGACGGCGGCGGGATCGGCCATCGCCCAGGCGCCCTTCGCCGAACAGCCGTTCCCGTTGCAGGACGACGGCACCTACAAGGAGTTCCTGGGCGCCGCCGCCGCCGACCTCAACCGGCGCTGCACCAAGCAGGAGAATTATGGTTGGGTGTTCAAAAAGGACGACGACGCCCGCCGCGACCAGATCCTGGAATCCACCCTGGGCGGCTTCCGAAAGGCTGGTTGGAAGCTGGGCGAAGTGAAGGTTCGCTCCATTCGCGATCCGGGAACCACCGCCTACATGGCGGAGAAGGCCAAACAGCGCCTGCTCGCGGTCTGGACGCCGATGGAGGATGCGGCGATCCTGCTGCTTTGCGAGACCGAAGCGGCGCAAGCCACCAAGAAGTAAGGGGCAATGCCCAAAGGAAAACGGCGGCGGATGGGTATCCGCCGCCGTTTCCGTTAGATTTGCCGCAAGGCCGATCAGAAGGCCAGACGGGTGTCGATCATGATGATGTGGGCACGGTCGTCGAGCCCGACAGCGTCGGTCTTCAGATCGAGATAGCTGTACTCCAGGCCCGTCGTCAGACCCGGCGCGACGGTGTAGGTCACGCCGCCCTGATAGAGGTCAGCCTTGGCCGGAGTCGTGCCGGTCGCAACGTCGTTGCCGCGCGAATGCGAGTAGTTGGCGGCCAGGATGAGCGGACCGGCGGTGTACTGGGCGCCGACGATCCAGATGTCCTGCTTTTCCTTCGTCGTGACCGACTTGTCGTAGCCGCTATCACCGCTGTAGGCGTAGCTGCCGCCGATCTTGAAGTTGCCGTAACCGAGGTTCAGGCCGGCGTGAACCGAGCTCAGCTTTTCGAAGCGGGTGGCCGCGGCGCCGACGCCGTCATCAACGGCATCGCCGAACTGGTAGAAAGCGCTGGCCGCGACGCTGAAGCCGCCGAACTCGTTGGTGTAGGTGCCGCCGACCTCGACGACATCCTGGAAGCCGCCGTTGTCCTGACGACGGTTGATCGAGGTGTGCGAGTCGCCGCTGCGCGGCATGTAGGAGACGCCGCCCTGGAAGCCCGCGATGGTCGGGGTCAGGTAGATGATCTTGGTGCCGACATCGCCCGAGGCGAGGGCACGGAAGTTGTTGGTGGTGCTCGGCAGCAGGTCGTAGGTCGAAGAGCCGTTGAGGAACTCGACCGTGTTGTTGTCCGGACCGCCGGCGATGCCTTCGACGTTCGGGCCGATGATGCCGAACTCGTCCGACAGACCGTTGATCGTGCCGGCCTGCAGCGTGCCGAAGCTGCTGTTCACGAAGATGAAGGCGCGGTCGGCGTCCATGGTGCGGACGTTGCCAGCACCGTTGAAGGCGCGCATGCGGATGCGGCCACCATACTCCAGCCCGTTGTCGGCCGTGGCGACCGGCGTGACGATCACGCGGAAGCGGTTGGCGAACTCCGTCGAGCGGGTGTCCTGGTCACGATCCTGTTCAACGTAGGCGCCCTGGAAGAACGCGTCGCCGCCGATCTTGACCTCGAACTTGGTCTGGGCGGAAGCCACGCCGCTGCAGGCGATGATCGCGATGGCTGCGCAGCCCGTAACAAGAGAACGCTTCATTGATGGTCCATCCTTCTAGCAGGCCCCCAAAGAGACTGGAGCCGTGCGGTTGTGCTTCCCACCAACTACTAAGCCACCCGTTCTCTTACCCGGCAAGGGTGATTCAACAGGGAAACCGGTTCAACTGTAACACAGTTGCTATTTCGACACAGTCATAAGTAATTGAAGGGAAATGGTTTTTCCCGTATGCCGCAAAAATAGCACATTACTTGGCCAGATTTTGAGCGCAGTGAACAAACTTTGCGCACGAAAATGCGTCCTCTCGACAGCGCGCTGGAAGGTGAATGATGCAGCATTATGGACACGGAAAAATGAACAAAGAAAAAGGGCGGTGGCCGAAGCCACCGCCCCCTTCATCCACGGATGACCGCAGATTAGAACGCCAGGACCGTACGGACCAGGACCACGTGACCTTCGTCGTCGCGGTTGACCAGGTCGGACTTGGCCTCGAAGTAGTCGTACTGAGCCTGCAGGGTCAGGCCCGGAGCAACGGTGTAGCCCGCGCCAACCTCGTAGACCTCGAGCTTACGCTTGCCCGGGGTGAGGAGAGAGCCGGCGTCCTGGCCGTTCTTGTAGTTCGCGCCGACCACGATCGGGCCCGCGGTGTACTGAGCGCCGACAACCCACACGCGGCTCTTGTCGTTGTTCGTACCGAGGCCCTGGACCTGGCCCGACTCGCCGAAGTCGGTGTACGAACCACCGATCGCGAAGCCGGCGTAGCCGACCTGCGCACCGACCTGCCAAGCGTTCAGGTCTTCGACGCTGGTGCCGGCAACAGTGGCGTTGGCGGCATCACCCCAGTAGTAGCCGGCGCTGGCCTTCACAGCAACGCCACCGAAGGTGTTGCTGTAGTTGGCGCCAACTTCGACCATGTCCTGGAACGTGGTGGAGAAGCTGCCGGCAACACCAGCGGTCGGCTCAATGCGATTGACATCGCCAGCCGAGCTGTCGTTGCGCGGGGTGTAGCTGGCACCGAGCTGCAGGCCGGCGAAGCGCGGCGAGAAGTACACGATCTTGGTCGAGTTGTTCTCGACGACCAGCGACTGGTTCAGGATCGAGCCGTTCAGGCCAGCCAGACCACCGCCGATGTCCGCACCGGCAACAGCGTTGCCACCGATCCAAGCGGTCACGCCGTCATAGATCGCCAGCGGCAGGTAATCCTGCGGGGCGGTGACGTAGGTGGCGTCGTTGAAGGAGTTGGTCACGCCCATCTGGACCTGACCGAAGGCGCCCTGCGCGAAGATGTAGCCGCGGTCGGCGTCCATCGTGCGGCCAGAGGCAGCGGAACCGGCATTGGCGCGCATGCGGATGCGACCGCCGTACTCCAGACCGTTGTCCGCCTTGGCGGTCGGGGTCACGATGACGCGGAAGCGGTTGCGGAACTCAACCGAACGCAGGTTGGTGTCACGGTCCTGGTCGACCCAGCCGCCTTCGAAGTAGGCGTCGCCGCCGACCTTGACTTCAAACTTGGCCTGGGCGTTGGCGGCGCCGGCACCCAGAGCCAGAGCGGCAGCGGCGCAGCCCGCGAGCAGATAACGGTTCATGATTGTTGCCTCCATCCTGGCAGCAGAATTTTCAGCCCGGTTAACGTCCTGGCTGGCTCTGTGGTACGCAGATGCAGGGACGCCAGCAAGCCGGAAATCGAAAAGTTGCAGCAATGAAGGAACAGTGTGTCCGACGGAACACACCTTGATTGTGCGCCGCCGTCGGGATTCCGCGGTGCACACAGACCCGTTGCAGCGTTCCGGTCCCGGACCCGAACACAGCAAAGGCACAGGCGGAGCCCCGCATCGGCTGTTGCCGCGGGCGGGCTTTTATGGTCTTTTCAGCCGCATCCGCCGCGGTATCGTGCGCGGTACCCCGAATTTATTGATCCAGGTTCCGACCATGCGCCGTTCCCGTGTCCTTCGCCTTGCCCCCGTCGTGCTCGCGGCGTCGCTCGCCGTGGCCGGTTGCTCCAGCTGGGGCGGCCAGACGGAAACCGTCGATGAGCAGATCAAGAAGGAATACAAGTTCGGCAGCCTTCTCGGCACCGACGGCGGCTTCAGCCTGTTCGGCAAGAACAAGCGCAACGGCGCCGAGCAGGGCGACCCCAACGGCATCGGCGTCAACAGCTTCCTGTGGCGCGCCTCGCTGGACACGCTGTCCTTCATGCCGATCGTCTCCGCCGACCCGTTCGGCGGCGTCATCCTGACCGACTGGTACACGCCGCCGGACACCCCGAACGAGCGCTTCAAGGTCAACCTGTACATCATGGACCGCCAGCTCCGCGCCGACGGCGTGCGGGTATCGGTGTTCAAGCAGCAGCGCGCCGGGTCGGACTGGCGCGACAGCGCGGTCGGGCCGGAGACGGCGTCGACGCTGGAGGACGCGGTGCTGACCCGCGCCCGCCAGATCCGCGTCGCCCAGCAGGCCGCGGCACGCTGAGCGCAGGCGCCGGGCGGGGTGGGGCGCGGGCATCGGTCCGCCGCCTGTTAACCCCGCCATCGGCGCCTTATGTGTCTGGATCCACGAAATTCACGGAACGGCGTCTGCGGTCATGTCGCGTTACAATGTCAAGGAAACCGAAGCGAAGTGGCAGGGCGAGTGGGAGCGGCAGGGCTGCTTCACCGCGCGCGAGGACGCTTCCCGTGAGAAGTATTACGTGCTGGAGATGTTCCCCTACCCGTCGGGGCGCATCCACATGGGGCACGTCCGCAACTACACCATCGGCGACGTGATCGCGCGCTACAAGCGCGCCCGCGGCTTCAACGTGCTGCACCCGATGGGCTGGGACGCCTTCGGCCTGCCGGCGGAGAACGCCGCGCTGGAGAAGAAGACCCACCCGGCGACATGGACCCGCGAGAACATCGCGGCCATGCGCGCCCAGCTGAAGACCATGGGCCTGTCCATCGACTGGGACCGCGAGATCGCCACCTGCGACGTGGAGTATTACCGCCACGAGCAGAAGATGTTCCTGGATTTCCTCAAGGAAGGCCTGGCCTACCGCAAGGAGTCCTGGGTCAACTGGGACCCGGTCGACAACACGGTCCTCGCCAACGAGCAGGTGATCGACGGCCGCGGCTGGCGCACCGGCGCGCTGGTCGAGAAGCGCAAGCTGTCGCAGTGGTTCCTCAAGATCACCGCCTACGCCGACGAGCTGCTGAAGGGGCTGGACACGCTGGACCGCTGGCCGGAACGCGTGCGTCTGATGCAGGAGAACTGGATCGGCAAGTCCACCGGCGTGCGCTTCCGCTTCGACCTCGTCGGGCGGGCGGACAAGCTGGAGGTCTTCACGACCCGGCCCGACACGCTGTTCGGCGCTTCCTTCGCGGCGATCTCCGCCAATCACCCGCTGGCCGCCGAGCTGGCCGCCGGCAACCCCGCGCTGGCCGAGTTCATCGCCGAGTGCAACCGCCTGGGCACCAGCGAGGAGGCGATCGAGACCGCCGAGAAGCGCGGCTTCGACACCGGGCTGCGGGTGGCGCATCCCTTCGACCCGTCCTGGGAGCTGCCGGTCTACGTCGCCAACTTCGTGCTGATGGACTACGGCACCGGCGCCATCTTCGGCTGCCCGGCCCATGACCAGCGCGACCTGGACTTCGCCCGCAAGTACGGCCTCCCGGTCATGCCGGTGGTCGTTCCGGCGGACGCCGATCCCGCCACCTTCACCATCGGCGACGAGGCCTACACCGGCCCCGGCCTGCTGCGCAATTCCCGCTTCCTCGACGGGCTGGAGGTCGAGCCGGCCAAGCAGGAGGTCGGCAAGCGTCTGGAGCAGCAGGGGCAGGGCGAGCGCACCACCCAGTACCGCCTGCGCGACTGGGGCGTCTCCCGCCAGCGTTACTGGGGCTGCCCGATCCCGGTCGTCCATTGCGAGAGCTGCGGCATCGTTCCGGTGTCGGAGCAGGATCTGCCGGTCGTTCTGCCGGAGGACGTGACCTTCGACAAGCCCGGCAACCCGCTGGATCACCACCCGACCTGGAAGCACACGAGCTGCCCAAACTGCGGCAAGCCGGCGGTGCGCGAGACCGACACCTTCGACACCTTCATCGAGTTCGAGCTGGTATTTCGCCCGCTTCTGCTCGCCCAAGGCCGAGGACGTCGCCTTCACGCGCGAGGCGGTGGACTATTGGCTGGCCGTGGACCAGTACATCGGCGGCATCGAGCATGCCGTGCTGCATCTGCTCTATTCCCGCTTTTGGACGCGGGCGATGAAGCAGTGCGGCTACCTGAACGTGGAGGAGCCCTTCGCCGGCCTCTTCACCCAGGGCATGGTGAACCACGAGACCTACAAGGACTCCGGCACCGGCGCCTGGCTGGCCCCGACCGACATCCGCAAGAACGATCTCGGCGACTACATCCGCAACGACAACGACGGCCCGGTGACGGTCGGCCGTGTCGAAAAGATGTCGAAGTCCAAGAAGAACGTGGTCGACCCGGCGCACATCATCGGCACCTACGGCGCCGACGCCGCCCGCCTGTTCATGCTGTCCGACAGCCCGCCCGAACGCGACCTGGAGTGGACGGAAGCCGGCATCGACGGCGCCTGGCGCTACATCAACCGCCTGTGGCGGATGGTGACGGAATCGCCCGTCGCGCTGCCGCCCGCCGGCGCGCCGAAGCCGGACGCCCTTGGCGCCAAGGCCGAAGCCACCCGCCGGATGGTCCACAAGGCCATCGCCGGCATCTCGGAAGACCTGGAGAAGTTCCGCTTCAACAAGGCGGTGGCCCGCGTGCGCGAGCTGTCCAACGCCCTGGCCGAGCTGGACGGCACGGGCGAGGGCGAAGCCTGGGTGCTGCGCGAAGGCTTCGAGGCCACCGTCCGCCTGATCGCCCCGATGATGCCCCATCTGGCCGAGGAGCTGTGGGCGCAGCTTGGCCACGCCACGCTGCTGGTGAACCAGCCCTGGCCGCAGGCCGACGCGGCCCTGGTGGTCGAGGACTCGGTCACCATGGCGGTCCAGGTCAACGGCAAGCTGCGCGCCACGCTGGAGCTGCCGCGCGACATGGCGAAGGACGCCGCGGAGCAGGCCGCCCTGGCCGATCCCAACGTCCAGCGCGCCCTGGAGGGCAAGCCGGTGCGCAAGGTCATCGTCGTCCCGAACCGGGTGATCAATGTCGTCGTCTGAGCATCACAACGGCAAAGCCGGCGTCCGGCGGCGGGGGCTTCTTGCCCTCGCCGTGCTGGCGCCGGCGGTGCTGGCCACGGCGGCCTGCGGTTTCCAGCCGATGTATGGGAACCTCGGGACCAACAGCATCGGCACCGCCCAGCTTCAGCAGGTGGACATCGGGGTCATTCCGGACCGCTACGGCCAGAAGCTGCGCAACCTCCTGATCGACCGCTTCTACGCCGACGGCCGGCCGGCCGCCACGCTCTACCGGCTGGAGACCACGCTGACCGCGTCGGAGCAGAAGCTGTCCATCCAGAAGGACGCGACCGCCACCCGCGCCCAGCTCGTCGTGCTCGCCCCTTACCGGCTGATCGACGCGACGACGGGAAAGATCCTGTTCCAAGCCAACGCGCGCTCCTTCATCAGCTACAACGTGCTGGAGCAGCAATACGGCGCCCTGGCCGCGGTCGAGAACGCCTACGACCGCGCCATTCTGGAAATCTCCAACGAGATGACCATCCGCGTGGCCGCCGAACTCGGCCGCAAGACCTGATCCGCACCGGACAACGGGAGGCCGCGCCTCCGCCACCAACGGTGTCTTCGTGAAGCTGCAAGCCCGGGCGATCGACGGCTTCCTGCGCAGCCCCGATCCCAAGATCCGCGCGGTCCTGCTCTACGGTCCGGACACCGGTCTGGTGCGCGACCGCGCCATGGGGCTGGGCCGCACCGTGGTCGCCGACCTGTCGGACCCCTTCCGGGTGACCGAGATGCTGGGCCGCGCCGTCGCCGACGATCCGGCGCGTCTGGCCGACGAGGCCGCCGCCCTGTCCTTCACCGGCGGCCGCCGCCTGATCCGCGTGCGCGAGGCGGAGGACAACGTCACCGCCGCCTTCACCGCCTTCCTGGCCAACCGGACGCCCGGCGATAGCTTGGTCGTCGTCGAAGCGGGCGATCTCGGCAACCGGTCGAAGCTGCGCACCCTGTTCGAGGGGGCCGACGGCGCCGTCGCCATTCCCTGCTATGTGGAGGAGGAGGCGGCGCTCGGCCGGGTCATCGCCGACATCCTGCATGGTCATGGCCTGACCGCCGACCCCGACGCGCTGACCTTCCTCGCCGGCAACCTGGTCGGCGACCGCATGGTGGCGCGCGGCGAGATGGAGAAGCTGGCGCTCTACATGGGAGCGGAGACGCGCGTCCGGCTGGAGGACGCCCAGGCCTGCGTGGGCGACAGCGCGGCCCTGTCACTCGACGAGCCGATCTGGGCGGCGGCCGAAGGCGACTTCGCGACGCTCGACCGCTCGCTGGCCCGCTTGTTCGCCGAAGGCATGTCCCCGGTGCCGATCCTGCGCGCCGCCCAGCGCCATTTCCAACGCCTGCAGCTGGTCGCCGGGCAGGTGGCGGCGGGCAAGTCGGCGGACGCCGCGGTGGAAGCGCTGCGCCCGCCGGTGTTCTTCAAGATGAAGCCGCGGCTGACCGGTCAGGCCCGCCGCTGGCCGGCGCCGCTGGTGCGGCAGGCGCTGGAACGTCTGGTCGAGGCCGAGGCGGACTGCAAGCGCACCAACATGCCCGACCAGACGCTCTGCGCCCGCGTCCTCTTCCAGCTCGCCTCGCTGGCGCGGCGCTGACGCTCTTCCTTATTTCGCAGCCAGGAACTGAGGCACGCGCAGCAGGATCAACTCGTTGTGGTCCTGCTTGCCCAGCGCGCGGCCCGACGAGTAGGGTAGGTTGTTGTCGTTGCCGACGACGATGTGTTCAGCGTCGACCACATCGACATTCTCGATGGTCACGAAGGGAAAGGTGAACTTGCCCTTGTCGCCGCCGAGCTGGGCAACGCCCTTCGGATCGTCGATGTCCATCAGGTCGACATAACCCACCTTCTTCACGAAGCCCTCCGCGTCGGCCTGGGCGAGGTCGATCTTGTAAACGCGCTTGAACTGGGCCGGGACGTTGAAGCAGTCTGGGGTGGGTTGGCCGGTGCAGCCCTGGGCCGGGTTGCCCTCGCCGTTGTCACGCTCGATGATCAGGCCAGTGGTGGCGTCGATCATGTTGAAGTCGCCGATGTTGTTCCCGTTGGCCTCCAGCAGGTACTTGAAGCTGCGGCCGGTGAAGTCGCCCTTGGCGACATCGAATTCGGCGATGCGCAGATACTCCCGCCCGTCCTTGGTCTCCCAGGCACTCCCCGTCCACAGCGGACCTTCGAACAGTGGGTAGAGGAACCGGCCGTCTTTCGACGCCGCCATCCCTTCAAAACCACGCGAGCGCCGCACCTCGAAGCCGACGGCGCCCGGCACCGCCGGGGTGGACACCGCGTAATGGTCGGGGGAGCGCACGGGCTTGCCGTCCACCGTGCTTTCATGCAGGGACAGCAGTTTGCCGGTCCGGTCGGTCACCAGGATGTAGGGGCCGAACTCGTCGCCGAAATACATCCGATCGCCAATGATCTGCACGCTCTCGACGTCGAAGTCGGCACCCGTCAGGTAGCGTTCCCTGGTCGCCTCGGTGACGATGGGGAAGGGCACCTTGCGGTCGGGATCGCGCAGGAACAGCGTCTCGGCCACCGCCACCGCGCCGGTCTTCCAGTCGATGGTCAGCTTGTGCACCGTCAACATCGCGTCGGCGGAGTTGCCCTTGCTGCCGAAACCGTTGTCGGTCAGCACCAGGAAGCTTCCGTCGCCCAGCGCCTTGATGCCGGAGAAACCCTGGACCGGCTGGCCCTCGAAGGGCAGCGCCATGCCGGTGGCGCGCGGCGCGTTGGGAGCCGACAGGAAGGACGTCCCGTCGATGCTGCGGGGCTGGTCGACGCGCTTGCGGTCGGCGGCCGTAAACTTGCCGGAGGTGCGGAAGAGATCCGGCGCATCGGCGGGCGGCGTCACGAAGGTCGCCGCCTCGATGACGCCGTGCCCGGCCAGCTCCGCCGGGAATTTCTGGTCTGCGAGAGCCGGCCCAGCAATCAGGGCCCCGGTGAGGCCGGCGAGGCACAGGCCGTGGATGGGCTTCATAAATTTCCCCCTCTGTGTCGGCTCCGGCCGCGTCGCTGCGGCCGGACGACCCTGTTTAGGGGGAGATCATGTTAGTGCCGTTTCACTAAAGTGACAGTTTGGTTCCGCGACGTCCTACTCTCCACCAAGCCGGCGCAGCACGTCGTCAAGCTGGTCGAGCGTCTGGTAATGGATGGTGATGGAGCCGCCCTTGCCCTGGGGCGTGATGGCGACCTTCAGCCCGATGCGGGCCGAGATCTCCTCCTCCAGATTCACCAGATCGACGTCCTTGAGCGTCGGGTCGGTGGCGGCACCGCCGCGCCCGCCGGCCTTCTTGGTCTTGACCGGCGCGCTGCCGCGCATCAGGTCTTCGGTCTGGCGGACGTTCAGCCCACGCTTGACCACCTCGCGCGCCACCGACACCGGATCGGAGGAGGTGAGCAGCGCGCGGGCATGGCCGGCGCTGAGCGCCCCCTCCTGCACCATGCCCTTGACCGGGTCGGGCAGGGCGAGCAGACGCATCATGTTGGCGACGTGGCTGCGGCTCTTGCCGACCGAGCGCGCCAGATCCTCCTGCGTGTGCTCGAACTCCTCCATCAGGCGCTTGTAGCCTTCTGCCTCTTCGAGCGGCGTCAGGTCCTGGCGCTGGATGTTCTCGATCAGCGCGATTTCCAGCGCCTCACGGTCCGACAGCTCGCGGATGACGACCGGCACTTCGTGCAGGCCGGCAATCTGCGCAGCGCGCCAGCGGCGTTCGCCGGCGATCAACTCATAGGAGTTGGTCGTCTCCGGATCCCGGCGGACAAGCAGGGGCTGGAGGATGCCCTTGTCGCGGATCGACTCGACCAACCCCTGCAGCGCCTCGTCGTCGAAGGTGCGGCGCGGCTGGTACTTGCCGGGATGGATGAACTCGATGGGCACCTGCTTGGACTGGCGCACCTTGTCGAGCGCGGAGTAATCCTCCGCCGCCTCGCCGAACAGGGCGGAGAGGCCCCGGCCCAGGCTGGCGCGGCGGGCACCGCCGTCCGAACGTTTGGTATCCTCCATCACGCGCTCAGCCTCTTCTCACGGCGCAGCACCTCGCCCGCCAGATGGATGTATGCCTGCGACCCGGGGCAGCGCATGTCGTAGATCAGCACCGGCTTGCCGTGGGACGGTGCCTCCGACACCTTCACGTTCCGCGGAATGACGGTGTCGTAGACCTTCTCCCCGAAGAAGCCGCGCACGTCGGCGGCCACCATGTCGGACAGGTTGTTGCGCTTGTCGAACATGGTCAGCACGACGCCGTGGATGTCCAGCTCGGGGTTGAAGGCGCGCTTCACCCGCTCGATGGTGCGGACGAGGTGGCTGAGGCCCTCCAGCGCGTAGAATTCGCACTGCAGCGGCACCATCACGGCGTGGGAGGCGACCAGCGCGTTCAGAGTCAGCAGGCCGAGCGCCGGCGGGCAGTCGATCAGCACGTAGTCGTATTCCAGCGCGCTCTTGTCGACTGCCTCGCGCAGCCGGAACTCGCGCCGCTCGGAGGTGACCAGCTCGACCTCGGCGCCGGACAGATCGACGGAGGAGGTGATGATCGACAGGTTCGGCACCGTCGACACCGTCGCGGCGTCCTCCAACGGCATGCCGTCGAACAGCACGTCGTAGATGCCGACACGACGCTCGGCACGCGGGATGCCGAGACCGGTGGAGGCGTTGCCCTGGGGATCGAGATCGATCACCAGGACGCGCTTGCCGATGGCGGCCAGAGCGGTTGCCAGATTGATGGTGGTCGTGGTCTTGCCCACGCCGCCTTTCTGATTGGCAATCGATATGACGCGGGCGGAGGGAAGGGCGGAGGGCATGTCAGCCTCTCGGGAAGCCTCGGAGCGGGAATGCATCAGGGTCGCGGTCTTAGACACGGGCGATACCACTCACACGCAGGATGGTTCCGGTGGGGTCGGTGCGGCTGTCGAAGCGCTCGATCCGCATCTTCCAATATTTGGTGGTATCGGTCAATTCGTCCGCCACATTTTGCCCCTTGGGAAACAGTGCCGCACCCCGGTCTTGGAGGAAGGGGTGGGCCCAATTCAGCAGATCGTTCAGCGGCGCCAGGGCGCGGGCCGTCACCACGTCGGCGGCAATCGGCGGCACCGCCTCGATCCGCTTGTTGTGCACGGTGACCGACGCTCCGGCCACCCGCGCCGCCTCCCGCAGGAAGGCGCATTTGCGGGAGTCGCTCTCCACCAGATGCACCTCCGGCACGCCCATGATGGCGAGGACCAAGCCGGGAAAGCCGGCGCCGCTGCCCAGATCGACCAGGACCCGAGCGCCTTCGGGCAGCAACGGGAAAAGCTGGGCAGAGTCGAGGAAGTGCCGGCGCCAGGCGTCGGGCAAGGTGGAGGGGCCGACGAGGTTGATCTTCGGCTGCCACTTGCGCAGCGTCGCCTCGTAAGCGGCAAGGCGGTCCAGCGTTTCACGTGAAACACCGGTTTCCGCCTGGAAGGCCGCGGCGTCGAACAGGCTCATCAGACGGCCACCTTCACGTCGCGCCGTTTCACGTGGCGGAGCAGGGCGACCAGCGCCGCCGGGGTCATGCCGGGAATGCGGGCTGCTGCCCCCAAGGTCGCCGGACGAGCCTGCCGCAGCTTCTGCCGGATCTCCGCAGACAGGCTGCCGATGCTGTCGGGATCGAGATCGTCGGGAAGCTCCAACGCCTCGTCCTTGCGGAAGGCGCGGATGTCGGCCTCCTGCCGGTCGAGATAGCCGGCGTACTTCCCGTCGATCTCCAGCTGCTCGACAACATCGGAAGGTATTGCCGACAGCTCCGGCCACAGCCGGGCGAGGGTGGCAAGGTCGAGGTCCGGATAGCGCAGCAGATCGGCAGCCGTCCGCCGCACGCCGTCCTGGTTGACCGCGATGCCCTGCCGCTGCAGCTCCGCGGGGGTGGCCTGGAGCGCGCGCACCAGCGTGCGACCGGCGGACAGCGCCTCGGCCTTCGCCGTGAAGGCATCGCGCCGCGCCGACCCGACGCAGCCGATGGCCAGCCCCTTCGGCGTCAGCCGCTGGTCGGCGTTGTCGGCGCGCAGGATCAGCCGGTACTCGGCGCGCGAGGTGAACATCCGGTAGGGCTCGTTGGTGCCCCGGGTGATCAGGTCGTCGACCAGCACTCCGATGTAGGCGTCAGCACGGTCGAGCACGAAGCCCTCCGCCGAGCCGCCAGCCAACAGAGCAGCGTTGATGCCGGCCATTAAGCCCTGCGCTGCCGCTTCCTCGTAGCCGGTGGTGCCGTTGATCTGGCCGGCGAAGAACAGGCGGGGGGTCCGGCGGGTCTCCAACGTCGGCTTCAGCTCCCGCGGGTCCACGAAGTCATACTCGATGGCGTAGCCGGGGCGGATCATCACCGCACGCTCCAGGCCCGGCATCGTCTTCAGGAAGCCGAGTTGGACGTCGCGGGGCAGGGAAGTCGAGATGCCGTTCGGGTAGACCGTGTCGTCGTCCAGCCCTTCCGGTTCCAGGAAGATCTGGTGACGTTCCTTGTCGGCGAAGCGCACCACCTTGTCCTCGATGGACGGGCAATAGCGCGGGCCGGTGCTCTGAATCTGGCCGGAATACATCGGCGCGCGGTGGAGGTTGCCGCGGATCAGCGCGTGCATCTCCGGCGTCGTCCAGGTGATCGCGCAGTCGATCTGCGGCGTGTCGATGCGGTCGGTCAGGTAGGAGAAGGGCGGGGGCGGGGTGTCGCCCGGCTGCTTCTCCAGAGCGGCCCAGTCGATGGTCTTGCCGTCGAGCCGCGGCGGGGTGCCGGTCTTCAAACGGCCAAGCGGGAAGCCCAGACGCGCCAGCGTGTCGGACAGGCCAATGGACGGCGCCTCGCCGACGCGGCCCGCCGGGGTGGTTTCCTCGCCGATGTGGATCAGGCCGCGCAGGAAGGTGCCCGTGGTCAGCACCACGCTTCCCGCCGCGAGGGTCTCGCCAGAACCGGTCACAACACCGGTGACCCGTCCATCCTCGCCGATGGTCAAGTCCTCGGCGCCGCCGGCCTCGATGGACAGGTTCGGCTGTTCCGCGAGGATCGCCTGCACCGCCTGCCGGTAGAGTTTGCGGTCGGCCTGGGCGCGCGGGCCGCGGACGGCCGGTCCCTTGCTGCGGTTCAGGATGCGGAACTGGATGCCGCCGCGGTCGATGGCGCGGGCCATGACGCCATCGAGCGCGTCGATCTCGCGCACCAGATGCCCTTTGGCCAACCCGCCGATGGCCGGGTTGCAGGACATCTCACCGATGGTGTCCAGCTTGTGGGTGAGCAGCAGGGTGCGCGCACCCATGCGCGCCGCAGCGGCGGCAGCCTCGCAACCGGCGTGGCCTCCGCCGACAACAATGACGTCGAACGTTCGCATGGCCGGACCATAGCCGAGTCAGCGCCGGACGCCAAGCGCGGCGACGCAGCAAAGTTCGTGTTTCACGTGAAACAGAGCGGCGCGGCGCCTTTGTCACGCCATCCTCGGCTCACTTGCCGATGCAGAAATCCCGGAAGATCACGTCCAGCAGGTCTTCGACATCGACCCGTCCGGTGATGCGGCCAAGGGCGCGGCTCGCCAGACGCACATCCTCGGCCATCAGCTCCGGCAGGGGGGCAGTCAAGGCGCGGCGCAGGGCATCCCGACACTCCTCCAAAGCCGAGCGGTGGCGGGCACGGGTGAGGGCTGGCGCACCGCTGCCGGCCAGCCGGTCGGCGGTAAACGCCGTCAAACGCCGCTCCAACTCCGGCAGGCCGGCACCGGTCCGGGCCGAGACCGCGACCGCCTCCCAACTGCCAACCGTCGGCACCGTGGCATCGACGACGTCCGTCTTGTTCAGGACCACCACCGTGTCCTTGTCGAGCAGGGCGACCGTCGCCGGGTCGAGCGTGGGCAGGGCGGTGGCGTCGAACACGGCGACCTTCACGTCGGCGCGGGCGGCGCGGTCGAGGGCGCGGCGAATGCCTTCCTCCTCGACCTCGTCGGCGGCCGCCTCGCGCAGGCCCGCCGTGTCGGCCAGCACCACCGGGTAGCCGCCGAGGTCGAGATGGACTTCGATCACGTCGCGGGTGGTGCCGGCGCGGGCCGAGACGATGGCGGCCTCGCGGCGGGCGAGGGCGTTCAGCAGGCTCGACTTGCCAGCGTTGGGCGCGCCGACGATGGCGATGTGCAGACCCTCGCGCAGCCGTTCCCCACGGCCGCGGTCGTCGAGATGGGCGTCGATCTCGGCGGCCAGGGCGTCCAGCACGGGACGCGCAGCGTCCGACACGCCGGAGGGCAGGTCCTCGTCGGGGAAGTCGATGTCGGCCTCGATGTGGGCGAGCGACCGGGTCAGCCGCTCGCGCCAGCCGTCGTAGAGTGTGCCGAGCGCGCCTTCCATCTGGCGCAGGGCCTGACGCCGCTGGGCGGAGGTCTCGGCATCCACGAGGTCGGCGACCGCCTCGGCCTCGGTGAGGTCGAGCTTGCCGTTCTCGAAGGCGCGGCGGGTGAACTCGCCAGGCTCGGCAACCCGTAGGCCGGGCAGAGCGGACAGCGCTTCCACCACGCCGGCCACCACAGCGCGCCCGCCATGCAGGTGCAGCTCGACCACGTCCTCGCCGGTAAAACTGCGGGGGGCGGTGAAGCGCAACACCAGGGCATCGTCCAGGGCCTCCCTGGTCTTGGGATCGCGCAGCCGGACGAGCGTGGCCATGCGGGGTTCGGGAAGCAGCTTGCCAGTCAGGGCGGCGAGCGCGTCGCCGGAAGCCGGGCCCGAAACGCGAACCACCGCCACACCGGCGCGGCCGGGGGCGGTGGCGAGGGCGAAGATGGTCGGGATCATCGTGCCAAATATCATCGTGCCGGTTCCGGAACGATCAGCCGACCTGTTCCGGCAGCAACTCTTTTTGTTCCGGCTTCAGCATGAGCCGCTCCACACGGCCACCGCCGATCACATGCGTCTCCAGGATCGCGTCGACGTCGGCGAAAGAGCGGTAGGTGTACCAGACGCCCTCCGGATAGACGACCAGCACCGGACCCAGCTCGCAACGGTCCAGGCAACCGGCGGCGTTGATCCGCACCCGGCCGTCCAGGCCCAACTCGCGGGCACGCGCCTTCATGTAGTCGCGGAGCTTTTCGGAACCCCGGGCGGCGCAGGAGCCGCGCTTGTGTCCATCGGGGCGGCGGTTGGTGCAGGAGAAAACATGGGCTTCGAAGTAGGGCTTCGGATCGGTCACTTGCGTCCATCCTGTCCCATGGCGGCGGCCATCTGGGACCAAAACATTTTCTGAAGCTGCTCCATGCCCTGAATTCCCGCCGGCAGCCACGTCTTCATCATCGTCTCGGGGTCCATGGCGAGCAGGGAGGCCTGCATCCGATCCTGGATCTCCTGCATCATGGCGTCCTGCATGGGCTTCACGTCGGGAAGGCCCAGGAAGTGGCGCGCCTCCTCGGGTGTGCAGTCGATGTCGATGGTGATCTTCATGGCCCCATTTCCTTGGAAGGCGCGCGGTGCGCGGGAAATTAAGGGTTGAGCGCCGCTTCGGCTCATGCCCCACTATACAGATAGGAAGCCCTGGCGCAACGGCACCGCCGCGCCAGTTTATTCCCAACCACGCCACAGACCGGAAACGCCTGCGATGCCCGCGAACCTGCTTGGCCGGGAGACCAGCCCCTACCTGCTCCAGCACAAGGACAACCCCGTCCATTGGATGGCCTGGGGTCGCGACGCCTTCGAACGGGCCAAGCGCGAGAACAAGCCGGTGCTGCTGTCGGTCGGCTACGCCGCCTGCCACTGGTGCCACGTGATGGCGCACGAGAGCTTCGAGAACCCAGAGATCGCCGGGCTGATGAACGAGCTGTTCGTCAACATCAAGGTGGACCGGGAGGAGCGGCCCGACGTCGACCAGATCTACCAGTCGGCCCTGGCGATGCTGGGGCAGCAGGGCGGCTGGCCGCTGACCATGTTCCTGACGCCGGAGGCCGAGCCCTTCTGGGGCGGCACCTACTTCCCGCCGGCCTCGCGCTACGGGCGGCCCGGCTTTCCCGACGTGCTGCGCGGCGTGGCGGAGACCTACCGCAACAAGCCGGAGAACGTGACCCGCAACGTTGCCGCGCTGAAGGACGCGCTGGGCAAGCTGGCCGAGAACCGGGCGGCGGGGGAGGTCGACCTCGCCATGCTCGACCAGATCGCCGACCGGCTGGTCCGCGAGGTCGATCCCTTCCACGGCGGCATCGGCCACGCCCCGAAATTCCCCCAGGTGCCGATCTTCACCTTGCTGTGGCGGGCCTGGCTGCGCACCGGCAAGGAGCCCTACCGCGAGGCGGTCACCAACACGCTGGCCCATATGAGCCAGGGCGGCATCTACGACCATCTGGGCGGCGGCTTCGCCCGCTACTCGGTGGACGAGATGTGGCTGGTGCCGCATTTCGAGAAGATGCTCTACGACAACGCCCAGCTCCTCGACCTGATGACGCTGGTCTGGCAGGCGGAGCGGGAGCCGCTGTTCGAGGCGCGCATCCGTGAAACGGTGGGCTGGGTGCTGCGCGAGATGATCGCCGAGGGCGGCGGCTTCGCAGCGACCCAGGACGCCGACAGCGAGGGCGAGGAGGGCCTGTTCTACATCTGGAACGAGGAGGAGATCGACCGGCTCCTCGGCCCCGGCGCGGAGGTCTTCAAGCGCGCCTACGGCGTCACGCCGCAGGGCAACTGGGAGGGGGCGACCATCCTCAACCGGCTGCACCGCATCGAGGCGCTGGACGCCGAGACCGAGGCGACGCTGGCCGAACAGCGGGCGGTCCTCTGGCGGGAACGCGAGAAGCGGATCAAGCCGGGCTGGGACGACAAGGTGCTGGCCGACTGGAACGGCCTGATGATCGCGGCCCTCGCCCAGGCCGGCATGGTCTTCGACGAGCCGGAGTGGATCGCGGCCGCGCAGCGCGCCTACGCCTTCGTCCGCGACCGCATGACCGAGGGCGGGCGTCTGCTGCACAGCTGGCGGGCCGGGCAGCTCAAGCACCGGGCGACGCTGGACGACTACGCCCACATGGCGCGCGCGGCGCTCGCCTTGCACGAGGCGACCGGCGACGCCGGCGCGCTGGAACAGGCGCGGGCCTGGGTGCGGGTGCTCGACGCGCATTTCTGGGACGCCCAGGCCGGTGGCTATTTCTACACGGCGGACGACGCGGACGACCTGATCGTCCGCACCAAATCGGCCGGCGACGCGGCGACGCCCAGCGGCAACGGCACCATGCTGGCCGTGCTGGCGACGCTGCACCACCGCACCGGCGAGGCCGCCTACCGGGAACGGGCGGACGCTTTGGCCGCCGCCTTCTCCGGTGAGCTGAGCCGCAATTTCTTCCCGCTGCCAACCTATCTGAACGCGGCGGAGCTTCTCCAGAAGGCGCAGCAGATCGTCATCGTCGGCGACCCGCAGGCGTCGGACACCGCGGCGCTGCGCCGGGCGGTGCTCGACCGGCCGCTTCCCGACCGCATCCTCAGCGTCCTGCCGCCGGGGACCGATCTGCCCACCGGGCACCCGGCGCACGGCAAGGGCATACAGGGCGGGGTGGCGACTGCCTATGTCTGCACCGGCATGACCTGCTCCCCCCCGGTGACCACGCCCGACGCGCTGGCCGCCGCTCTGACCCGGAGATGACTTCATGACGCAGACCCTCAAAAACCCGGCCACCGGCAGCCTGACCGTCGACAGCCCGCTGGGTCTGCTGACCCTGACCAGCGCCGCCGGCGCCATCGTGGCGCTCGACTGGGGCAGGCTGGGCGACGACCGGCCGGACCCTGTGCTGGAGGAGGCGGCGCGCCAGCTCCGCGACTATTTCGCCGGGACGCGGTTGGATTTCGACCTGCCGCTGTCCCACCGCGGGACGGCCTTCCGGCAGAAGGTCTGGGCGGCGATGCAGGCCATTCCCTACGGCGGCGTCCTGACCTACGGCGACGTCGCGCGGCTGCTGGACACGGCGCCGCGGGCCGTCGGCGGGGCCTGCGGGGCCAACCCGATCCCGGTCATCATCCCCTGCCACCGCATCGTCGGGGGCGGCGGGGCGCCCGGCGGCTATTCCGGCATGGGCGGCCTGCGGACCAAGGATTGGCTGCTCCGCCACGAGCGGCGGTACCGGGTGACAGCGGAACAGGCCGGCGATACGCTGGAGCTTCAGCTTCTATAAAAAGGGAAGGGACCAACCACCATGGTTCACGCGATCCGCATCCACGACTACGGCGGACCCGAAGCGCTGCGCTGGGACGAGATCGAGGTGGGCGACCCCGGCCCCGGTCAGGTGCGGCTGCGCCAGACCGCCGTCGGGCTGAACTACATCGACACCTACCATCGCTCCGGCGCCTACAAGCTGCCGCAGCTTCCCGCCATCATCGGGACCGAGGGCGCCGGCGTGGTCGAGGCCGTGGGGCCGGACGTGACGACGCTGAAGCCCGGCGACCGGGTCGGCTACGCGCCGCTGATCGGCGCCTACGCCGAATCCCGCCTCGCCCCCGCCGACCGGCTGATTCCGCTGCCGAGCTGGATCGAGGACCGGCAGGCCGCCGCCATGCTGCTCCAGGGCATGACCGCGCAGTTCCTCCTGCGCTCCACCTACGCGGTGCAGCCGGGCGACACCATCCTGGTCCAGGCCGCCGCGGGTGGCGTCGGCCAGATCCTCTGCCAGTGGGCGAAGCATCTGGGCGCCACCGTGATCGGCACGGTCAGCAGCGACGAGAAGGCGGAACTGGCCCGCGCTGCCGGCTGCGACCATCCCATCGTCTACACGCGCGAGAATTTCGTGAACCGCGTGAAGGACCTGACCGACGGACAGGGCGTGCCGGTGGTCTATGACGGCGTCGGCAAGACGACCTTCATGGACAGCCTGGACTGCCTGCGTCCCCGCGGCTTCATGGTGCTGTTCGGCGCGGCGTCCGGGCCGGTCCCGCCACTGGATCTCCAGGTGCTGGCAGCCAAAGGCTCGCTCTACGTCACGCGCCCGACCCTGTTCAGCTACGTTTCCAAGCGCGACGACCTGATGGCCAGCGCCGCCGACCTGTTCGAGGTGGTGCATACCGGCGGGGTGACCATCAACGTCGGCCAGGCCTTCGCGCTGCGCGACGCGGCCGAGGCCCACCGGGCGCTGGAGTCCCGCGCCACGACCGGGTCCACCGTGCTGCTGCCGTAAGGTTCAAAGCCCTCTCCCGGGACGGGAGAGGGAATGACAGCTCACTCGGCGGCCCAGAGCGGGTTCTTCAGCTTCTTGAGAAGCTCCGCATGGGCCGCCAGCTCCTCCTCGCTCGGGGCGTGGGCGCGCGGGGCGCGGTAGGGGCGGTCGATGCGGATCGCCGCGGGGCCGCCCGTTGCCGGGCCGGAGGCCAGCGCCAGACCGGCCTGCCGCCCGCCGCGCAGCTCCAGATACACCTCGGCCAGAAGCTGGGCGTCGAGAAGCGCGCCGTGGTAGGTGCGGCTGGAATTGTCGACGCCGAAGCGCTTGCAGAGCGCGTCCAGGGTGGCCGGCGCGCCGGGGAACCTCTGCCGCGCCATCAGCAGCGTGTCGATGGCCCGGTCCTTCGGCATCACCGGATAGCCGGCGATCCGCAGCTCCCAGTTCAGGAAGTGCATGTCGAAGGCCGCGTTGTGGATCACCAGCGGCGCGTCGCCGATGAAGGCCACGAACTCCGCCACCACGTCGTTGAACAGTGGCTTGTCCGACAGGAACTCCGTCGTCAGCCCGTGCACCGCCACGGCGTCCGGCGGCACGTCGCGCTCCGGGTTGACGTAGCAATGGAAGGTCTTGCCGGTGGCGACGTGGTTGTGCAGCTCGACGCAGCCGATTTCGATCAGCCGGTGCCCTTCCTCGGGCTTGAAGCCGGTCGTTTCCGTATCGAGGACGATCTCACGCATGAACCACCTGTCCGGGCTGGTATCCCCGCGGCGGCCATTGCCGTCCGCGGCGCCGCTTCACGTCGGCGAGGATGTTGCGCAGCGCCCGCCGCGTGGCCCGCCGCCCGTCGCCGGTGTTGACGACGTGGTCGGCGCGCCGCCGCTTCTCCGCGTCGGGCATCTGCCGGGCCAGAATAGCGGCGAACTTGTCCGGCGTCATGCCCGGCCGCGCCAGCACCCGTGACTTCTGCACCAGGAAGGGGGCGGTGACCACCACGCTGCGGTCCACCTTGCGCTCCCCGCCGGTTTCGAACAGCAGGGGAATGTCCAGCACCGCCACGTGCACACGGCGGCGCACCGCCTGCTTCAGGAAGCGCCTCTGTGCAGCCTGCACCGCCGGGTGGAGGATCGCCTCCAGCCGCTTCAGCGCCGCCGGGTTGCCGAAGACCGCGGCGCCCAGCGCCCGCCGGTCCACCGCACCATCCACCACGACGCCGGGAAAGGCCGCCGCGATGGCCGGCACCGCCGCGCCATGACGCCCCAGTAGGCCATGCACCACGGCGTCGCTGTCGCAGACCAGCGCGCCCATACGCTTCAGCATGCGCGCCGCCGTGCTCTTGCCCATGCCGATGGAGCCGGTCAGTCCCAAGACGATCATCGCGCGACCTCAGCCCTGGAGAACGGCGGCCTTCAGCCCCTCGGTCACCTCCGGTTCGCGGCCGAACCAAGCGGCGAAGCCAGGGCGGGCCTGGTGGAGCAGCATGCCGACGCCGTCCACCACGCGGTTGCCGCGGGCCTGCGCCGCGGCCAGCAGCGGGGTCATCAGGGGCGTGTAGACGATGTCGGTGACGACGGCCGAACCGGGCAGGGCGCGCAGGTCCAGCTCCAGCGGCGGCTGGCCCGCCATGCCCTGTGTCGTCGTGTTCACCACCAGCGCCACGCCTTCGAGAAGCGTTTCACGTGAAACCCAATCGGCGGTCTCGATGGCGCCTCCGATGTCGGCTGCCAGCTCGTCGGCCCGCGCCCGCGTGCGGTTGACCAGCCAAACCCGCGGCGCCCCTTCGTCGAGAAGCGAGGCGACGACGGCCCGCGCCGCGCCACCGGCCCCGATGACCAGCGCCGGACCGTCCGCAGCAGACCAGCCCGGTGCGCCGCTCCTCAGGTTCTCGATGAAGCCGAAGCCGTCGGTGTTGCGGCCCTCCAGAGACCCGTCCTCCCCCACCACGATGGTGTTGACGGCGCCCATCCGCTTGGCGGTGGCGTCCAGCCGATCGACCGTGCGGTAGGCGGCCTCCTTGTGCGGCACCGTGACGTTGCAGCCGCGGAAGCCGAGCGCGGGCAGGGCACGCATGGCCTGCTCGATGCGGTCGGGCGGCACGGCCAGCGGCACATAGGCGCCGTCGATGCCATACTGCTCCAGCCAATAGCCGTGCAGCCGGGGCGAGCGCGAATGGCCGATCGGCCAGCCCATCACACCGGCCAGCCTCGCCTTGCCGCTGATCGTCATTCCGCAATCACCCCATGCACCCGCAGGAACCCGAGCAGCGGCAGCAGCGGCAGCCCGAGGATCGTGAAGAAGTCGCCGTCCACCCGGTGGAAGAGCTGCGCGCCCAAGCCTTCCAGGTGATAGGCGCCGACCGACCCCAACACGTCGTCGCCCGCCGCGTTCAGGTAGGAGTCGAGGAAGGCGTCGCTGAAGGGGCGCATGGTCAGGCGGGCGCGGTCCACATGGTGCCACAGCCGCTCGCCGTCGCGGATCACCACGGCGCAGCTCACCAGCCGGTGCATCTTGCCGCGCAGATCCTGCAGTTGGACCCGGGCGGCGTCACGGTCGGCCGGCTTGTCGAACCAGCGGCCCTCGCACTCCAGCATCTGGTCGGCGCCGATCACCAGGGCGCCGGGATGCTTGCGGGTGACGCGTTGCGCCTTCAGCTCGGCCAGCGTCTCGGCCACATCCTCGACCGGGGCGCCCTCGGCACGGGCGGCCAGCTTGATCTCCTCCTCGTCCACCGCGGCGGGGGCAAGCGTGACGCGCACCCCGGCGCGCTCCAGCATCTCCGCCCGCGTGCGGGAGCCGGAGGCGAGGACGACCGTGGGAACCGCTGCGCTCACGTGATCGATCCTTCGGGCGGAAGGCCGGGCAGGCCGCCGGTCTGACGGCGGGCGAGCAGCATCATGATTTCCGCCGCCGTCTCCTCGATGGAGCGGCGCGACACATCGATCACCGGCCAGCCGCGGCGGGTGAACATGCGCCGCGCGTCGGTGACCTCGGCGCGCACCACCTCGGGATCGACGTAGGTCGAGGACTCGTTCTGGTTCAGCAGCTTCAGCCGGTTGCGGCGGATCTGCACCAGACGGTCCGGGTCCTTGGTCAGGCCAACGACCAGCGGCCGGGTCAGCTTCTCGATCTCCGGCGGCATCGGGCAACCGGGAACGATCGGGATGTTCGCCGCCTTGATGCCGCGGTTCGCCAGATAGATGCAGGTCGGCGTCTTCGACGTGCGCGACACCCCCATCAGGATCACGTCGGCCTCGTGCAGGTCCCAGCTCGACTGGCCGTCGTCGTGCGCCAGCGCGAAGTCCATCGCGTCCATGCGCCCGAAATACTCGGCGTCCAAAGCGTGCTGGCGGCCGGGCTGGCGCTGCGATTCCACGCCGAGGAAGGCGGCCAGCGCGTTGATCAGCGGGTCGAGCACCGGGATGCAGGGAACCTGCACCTCGCGGCAGAAGTCCTGGAGGCGGCGGCGCAGCTTCTCGTCGACCAGCGTGAACATGACGAGGCCGCGATTCTCCTGGACGCCCTCCAGAACCATGTCGAGCTGACGCTCGGTCCGCACGAGATTCCAGAAATGCTCGACCGGGCGAACATCGTCGAACTGGATGACGCAGGCGCGGGCGACGCTGTTGATCGTCTCGCCGGTCGCGTCCGACACAAGATGCAGGTGGAACTGTCTCATCCGTCCCCAACGTGTTGTGGAGAACCCGTCCGAATCTGTGGACAACGGGGATCTCCTGGATTCTGTCCCTCCGGGCGGGACTCGTCGCCCCCGCTGGCGCCCCCTTCGGGACAATCCGCGCGCCCTCTCCGGAACATGGGTACAATGACTCCCGCGGACCATGTTATCCACGGGATTCCCAGGCTTCCCGATATAGCATTTCCGCCGTTTCCGGCGAAAGCGTCCGGAGTCGTCCACAGAATCCGATTTTCGTCCACAGCACACCGTCCGGCCTGTGGACGATTCTGCGCAAAGCGGGGATTCCCGTTTTCCACAGGCATCCACCACCCCTTCTTCCTTTCTCTCTTTAAAAAGAATACTGAGTAGAGGGGAGACAACCCGCAGACCCGATTCACTTACAGGGGAACGATCCGCCGTGTCCGAGGCCGTGTCCAAGATTGCCAAGCCGATGCTCGCCGCCCTCGCCGGCGAGGTGCGTCCCCGCCCGCCCTTCTGGCTCATGCGCCAAGCCGGCCGTTACCTGCCGGAATATCGGGAATTGCGCGCCAAGGCCGGCAGCTTCCTGGACATGTGCTACAACCCCGACCATGCGGTGGAGGTGACCCTGCAGCCGCTGCGCCGCTATGACATGGACGCGGCGATTCTGTTCTCCGACATCCTGGTGGTGCCGCACGCCCTGGGCCAGCCGTTGGCCTTCCTGGAGGGCGAGGGGCCGAAGCTGGACCCTGTGAGAAGCGTGGAAGACCTCAAGCGCCTGTCGCGCGACCGCTTCCACGAGCGGCTGGAACCGATCTACGAGACCGTCCGCCGTCTCTCCAGCGCGATTCCGGCGCACACCACGCTGATCGGCTTCGCCGGAGCGCCCTGGACTATTGCCTGCTACATGGTCGAGGGGGCCGGGTCCAAGGAGTACGCGCACGTCAAGCGCTGGGCCTACGGCGATCCCGCCGGGTTCGGCGCGCTGATGGATCTGCTGGTCGAGGTGACCGCCGATTACCTGTGCACCCAGATCGAGGCCGGGGCCGAGGTCGTGCAGCTGTTCGACAGCTGGGCGGGTGTTCTGCCGGCTGGGGAATTCCGCCGCTGGGTGATCGAGCCGACGCGGCGGATCGTGGATCTCATCAAGGCGCGCCACCCCGCGATTCCGGTCATCGGTTTCCCGCGCGGTGCGGGCCTCTCCTATGAGGAGTACGTGGTGGGCAGTGGGGTGGATGCGGTCGGGCTCGACACCACCGTCCCGGTGGCTTGGGCGGCCGGGAATCTGCAATCCAGATTGCCGGTGCAGGGCAACCTCGACCCGATCATGCTCGCCGCCGGTGGCGATGCCCTGCGCACCGCCGCGTCGGAGATTCTGGAGACGCTCGCCGGCAAGCCCTTCGTCTTCAACCTGGGCCATGGGGTGATCCAGACCACGCCGCCGGACCACGTCGCCGAGCTGGCCCGTCTGATCAAGGACTGGCCGAACCGCGGCTGAGGCACCGGACGGTAAAAAAGCGCGCAACGGGAAGGGAAGGGGATTCCAGTGCTTTATCTCTGGGTCAAGGCTCTGCACGTCATCAGCATCATCGCCTGGATGGCCGGGCTTCTCTATCTGCCGCGGCTGTTCGTCTATCATTGCGAGACGGCGCCGGGCTCCGAATCCTCGGAGCGGTTCAAGGTGATGGAGCGCCGCCTGCTGCGCGCCATCATGAATCCGGCGATGGGCGCCGCTTATCTGTTCGGAATCGCGATGATCGTGATGGAGCCGGCCTGGATGAAGCAGGGCTGGCTGCACGCCAAGCTGCTGTTCGTCCTGGCGCTCACCGGCACGCACATGATGATGGCGCGCTGGCGCAAGGACTTCGAGGCGGACCGCAACACCCGCCCGCAGCGCTTCTTCCGCATGTGGAACGAGGCGCCGACCCTGCTGATGATCGGCATCGTCATCTTCGTGATCGTTAAGCCGTTCTGAGGGGACGGGGCGGCGGTCAGCCCCGCCGTCCCATCACCCGGCGGGTGACCGCCTTCTCCGCCTCCACCGCCAGGAAGATCGCCAGACCGGCCGCCGTCATGGCCACCCACTGGGTCCAGTCCACCGCCGCCGTGCCGAACAGGCTCTGCAGGGGCGGGGCGTAGGTGAAGGCGAGCTGGAAGACCAGCATCAGCCCGATGGAGATCCACACCGGGCGGCTGCCGAACAGCCCCCGCCGGTTCATCACCGAGGCGGTGATCGCCCGGGCGTTCAGCAGGAAGAAGATCTCCCCCATCACCAGCGCGTTGACGGCCATGGTGCGGGCAACCGGCGTCGGGTCGCCGTGGCCCTCGTGCAGCAGGAAGAAACCGAAGCTGGTGGCGACCAGGAGCGCCATCACCAGCACCATGCGCCCGATCAGGAAGCCGGGCAGGATCGGTTCGTCCTGCGGGCGGGGCGGGCGCTTCATCACCGCGGCCTCCGGCGGCTCGAAGGCCAGCGCCAGGCCCAACGTCACCGCGGTCACCATGTTGACCCACAGAATCTGGACCGGGGTGATCGGCAGCGTGTAGCCGGCCAGCACGGCGACCAGGATCACCAGCGCCTGGGCGCCGTTGGTCGGCAGCATGAACAGGATCGTCTTGCGCAGATTGTCGTAGACGGTCCGCCCTTCCTCCACGGCGTGGGCGATGGAGGCGAAGTTGTCGTCGGCCAGCACCATGCTGGCGGCTTCCTTCGCGGCTTCCGTGCCCTTGCAGCCCATGGCGACGCCGACGTCGGCGCGCTTCAGGGCGGGCGCGTCGTTCACCCCGTCTCCGGTCATCGCAACCGTGTAGCCCGCCGTCTGGAGCGCGCGGACGAGGCGCAGCTTGTGCTCCGGCGTGGTGCGGGCGAAGACGTCGGCGTCGCGTGCCACGGCGACCAGCGCCGCGTCGTCCAGCCGGTCCAACTCGGTGCCCGACACCGCGTCGCCCGACAGGTTGAATTGCCGCCCGATGGCCTGGGCGGTGCCGGCGTGGTCACCGGTGATCATCTTCACCCGGATTCCCGCCGCCTGGCACTCGGCCACCGCCGCCACCGCCTCCTCGCGCGCCGGATCGATGAAGCCGCACAGGCCGAGCAGGATCAGCCCCTCCTGCACGTCGTCCATGTCCAGCATGGTCTGGCCGGGCAAAGCGGGGCGGGCGGCGAGCGCCAGGACGCGCTGGCCGCGCGCCGCCAGCTCCTCCACCCGCGCCAGCCAGTGGGCCACGTCCAGCGGCGCGCTGCCGCCGTCGGCGGCCCGTACGTGCGCGCACATGGACAGCACGCGCTCCG
Source organism: Azospirillum sp. UENF 312511 (assembly GCF_058780635.1). Classification (NCBI taxonomy): domain Bacteria; kingdom Pseudomonadati; phylum Pseudomonadota; class Alphaproteobacteria; order Rhodospirillales; family Azospirillaceae; genus Azospirillum; species Azospirillum sp. UENF 312511. The sequence goes on from NZ_JBSNCG010000003.1 coordinate 1,486,849, forward strand.
GCGCCCCCTTGACGTACAGCAGCCCGTGCCCCTCATGGTCGTGGTGCAGGGTGGCCATGTACTTGTGTTCGGATTCGAAGGGGATGACGTCCGTACGTGGGCGATGGACGGCCTCCTCCCTTGGATCCAGTCCGGCCTTCATGCCCAGCGCCAGCAGGGCGCCGTCGGTCGGGTCGCCGGCCACCGTCCAGCCCTCCTCGCCCCGCTGAAGCTCTGCGTCGTTGCACAGCAGGGCGGCGCGGGCCAGCTCGGTCAGGACGGGATCGGCGGCGGGGTCCAGGGCCTTGCCGTCGCGGCGGAACTCGCCCTCGGGGCGGTAGCCGGTGCCGGTCACCGCGCAATCGCCCGCCGCGGTCACCACGGTCTGCACGACCAACTCGTTGCGGGTCAGCGTGCCGGTCTTGTCGGAGCAGATGATCCCGACCGAACCCAGCGTCTCCACCGCCGGCAGGCGGCGGATGATGGCATTGCGACGGGCCATGCGGGTGACGCCGATGGCCAGCGTGATCGTCATCACCGCCGGCAGCCCTTCCGGAATCGCCGCCACCGCCAGACCGACCGCGGCCATGACCATCTCCGGCCACGGCTCCCCCTGGACCAGCGAACCGTAGAGGAAGGTCAGCGCGGTCAGCGCCAGGATGCCGATGGTCAGCCAGCGCCCGAAGACGGCCATCTGGGCGAGCAGCGGCGTGGTCAGCTCCTCCACGCTCGCCAGGAGCGTGCCGATGCGGCCCAGCTCCGTCCGGTCCCCCGTGGCCACCACGACGCCGGTGGCCTGTCCCTGGGCCACCAGCGTGCCGGAATAGGCCATGCCGCCGCGCTCCGCCAGGGGAGCGTCCGCCGCCACGGCGTCGGCGCTCTTGGCGACCGGCACGGATTCCCCGGTCAGCGCCGCCTCCTGCACGCGCAGGCCCTTGACGCGGACCAGCCGCAGGTCCGCCGGAACCTTGTCGCCCGAGGCCAGCAGGACGCGGTCGCCGGGCACCAGCTCCTCCGCTGGAACGGTGACCTGATGGCCGCCGCGCAGAACCACCGCCTGCGGCGACAGCATGCTGCGGATGGCGTCCAGCGCCTGCTCTGCCTTGCCTTCCTGGACATAGCCGATGGCGGCGTTGATCAGCACGACGCCGGCGATCACCGCGGCGTCTACGAACTCGCCGAGCAAGACCGTGACGACTCCCGCGCCGATCAGCACGTAGATCAGCAGATTGTCGAACTGCGCCAGGAAGCGCATCAGCGCCGACCGGCGGGGCGGCGGGGTCAGCCGGTTGGGGCCGTACCGCCGCCGGCGCTCCGCCGCCTTATCGGGCGTCAGCCCGTCGTCGGGGCTGTCCAGCGCGGCCAAGGCCTGGTCCGGGGGCTGGGCGTGCCAGGGCAGGGGGTCGGTGGAAGCTTCGGGAGCAACGATGGTTCCGGGTTCGGAACGGTCATGCGGGCTCATGATGTCAATCTAACCGTTTCTGTCCTGCCAAACCGCTTCTGTCCTAAACGCCCAGGTCGTGGCCCGGTGGCCTGGATAACAGGGGATGCGGCATCGTGACCCGGACGAAGACGCGCAAGAATCCACTCCGTTTCCAAGAATTCGCTTTCATTTGACTTGCAGACGGCGTTCCGCTAACCATCTTTCCCACCACGGGGCGGCAAGCCTCGCGGGCACCCATCCCACATCCGCCGTTCCGTCCCTCCCCAACGATCTGGGCGCGACGTCCGACAGGCATTCCCAGCCTTCAGCGCCGTTCGACGCTCAACCGACGCACCCTGCGCCGGCCCGGGACCTCTGGCACTCCCCCTCGCATGACCGATTCCCTTAAGGCACCCCCATGCATCTCCAAGAGCTGAAGTGCAAGAGCCCCGCCGAACTGCTGGCGTTCGCGGAGGAACTGCAGATCGAGAACGCCAGCACGCTGCGCAAGCAGGACATGATGTTCGCCATCCTCAAGCAGTTGGCGGAAAACGATGTTCCGATCTACGGCGACGGCGTGCTCGAGGTTCTTCAGGACGGCTTCGGATTCCTGCGCTCGCCGGAGGCCAACTATCTTCCCGGCCCCGACGACATCTACGTCAGCCCCAGCCAGGTGCGCCGATTCAGCCTGCGCACCGGCGACACGGTCGAGGGGCAGATCCGCGCGCCCAAGGACGGCGAGCGCTACTTCGCCCTTCTCAAGGTCAACACGATCAACTTCGATGCGCCGGACAAGGTCCGCCACCGCATCAACTTCGACAACCTGACCCCGCTCTACCCGGAAGAGCGGCTGCGCATGGAAGTCGACGACCCGACCAAGAAGAACTACACCGGCCGCATCATCGACCTCGTGGCGCCGCTGGGCAAGGGCCAGCGCGGGCTGATCGTCGCCCCGCCACGCACGGGCAAGACCGTGATGCTGCAGAACATCGCCCATTCCATCGCGACGAACCACCCGGAAGCCTATCTGATCGTCCTGCTGATCGACGAGCGTCCGGAAGAGGTGACCGACATGGCCCGCTCCGTGCGGGGCGAGGTCATCAGCTCCACCTTCGACGAGCCGGCGACGCGTCACGTCCAGGTCGCCGAGATGGTCATCGAGAAGGCTAAGCGGCTGGTCGAGCACAAGCGCGACGTGGTCATCCTGCTGGACTCCATCACCCGTCTGGCCCGCGCCTACAACACCGTCGTTCCCTCCTCGGGCAAGGTGCTGACCGGCGGCGTCGACGCCAACGCGCTGCAGCGCCCGAAGCGCTTCTTCGGTGCGGCCCGCAACATCGAGGAGGGTGGCTCGCTGACTATCATCGCGACCGCGCTGATCGACACCGGCAGCCGCATGGACGAGGTGATCTTCGAAGAGTTCAAGGGCACCGGCAACTCGGAGATCGTGCTGGACCGCAAGCTCTCCGACAAGCGCACCTTCCCGGCCATCGACATCTCCAAGTCGGGCACCCGCAAGGAGGAGCTGCTGGTCGACAAGGGCACCATCTCCAAGATGTGGATCCTGCGCCGCATCCTGATGCCGATGGGCGTGACCGACGCGGTGGACTTCCTGGTCGACAAGCTGAAGCACACCAAGTCGAACTCGGAATTCTTCGAGTCCATGAACCAATAGTTCGGAACCGCGCCTCCCCCGTCCGATCGAAGGGCGGGGGAGGGCACGAAAAAGGCGGGAGGCCCCGGTGGAGCCTCCCGCCTTTTTGTTTGTCCGAAACCGATGGCCCGGATCAGAACGCTGCCGTCACAACCGCCGTATCAGAACGGCGACTGCGGCGCCTCTTCGGCCTGGGTCTGCTGGCCGGCGGTCTGGCGGCGGTACAGGTCGACGAAGTCGATCGGATTGATCATCAGCGGCGGGAAGCCGCCGTCCTGGGTGCAGCCGGCCACGATGGCGCGGGCGAACGGGAACAGCATCCGCGGCGCCTCGATCAGCAGCACCGGGCGGTGATGCTCCTGCGGCAGGCCCGGAAGCTGGAACAGGCCGCCATAGGCGACCTCGACCAGGAAGGCGGTCGCCTCGGCCTGCTTGGCCTCGCAATGCAGCTTCAGCACGACCTCGTAGACGTCCTCGCCCATTGGCTGAACCTGCACGTCCACGCCGATGTTGACCTGCGGCTGCGGCTGGCCGGGCAGCAGGCTCTGCGGCGCGTTGGGGTTCTCGAAGGACAGGTCCTTCACATACTGCGCCAGCACATGCATCGGCAGCGACGAGGCGGCTTCCTGATCTTGACCGTTGATCTGCTGATCGGACATGGACAACTCCTGGCCGCGGGGCGGCATCACGATGGAAAGGTCTTCAAGACCCGCTGGCTAGCACGGAACCGCGGGCTCCACAAAGTGAAACCGGTGCGTTTCACCCGCGGTCGTTGCGGTGGGGCGAACCGGGCGGCGCCCAGCGGGAGTCACCGAGCTTCGGCATGTCGTCCGGCCCGTCGCGGTCCGCCGGACCGGCATTTCCCGGACGGCCGCCGTCGGGGTCGACCTCCTGGTAATCGACGTCGATCACCCCCGGCGGCGGGCGGTTGCCCGGCCCACCATGGGGGCCGTTCGGATCGCCGGCGCTCCAACTCCGATTGCCCGTCTGACCGCCCATGCGGCCGTGCATCTGGAAGGAGGCGGCGCCCTTCATACGGTCGAACAGCCAGCGGCCCAGAGCGTTGCGGACCGGGCGCACGAACAGAAGGATTCCGACGAAGTCCGTGAGGAAGCCGGGGATGATCAGCAGCAGGCCGGCGACGACGACGCAGAATCCCTCGAACACCGCGCCGACCGGGCTCTCGCCGCGCTCCGCCGCCTGCTGCGCGCGCTTCAGCACGGACAGGCCCTGCCAGCGGATCAGGACGGACCCGAGGATGGCGGACAGGATGACCAGCCCGACCGTCGGGCCGGCGCCGATCCAGTCGCCGACCTCGATGAAGGTTGCGATTTCCGCGATCGGCAGCAGAAGGAACAACAGCAACAGTGGATTCATGGCCGTCCTTGCTCTTTCAACCCCAAGGGCCTATCTACACCAGGGTACGCACCCGATCTTTGGTTGGAAGAACAGCTCCGGCACGGGTCATCGGGTGGAATCCTCGGCGGAGAGAGCGAGCAGGGACTTGGTCCCGGCACCGTTCCGGTACACTTAATGCTCACCCGCCGGAGGGTCCAGTAGTGGATCAAGCGGGGCCGGTGATTTCGGGGCCGGCCTTCAGTCACCCGGAAGGATGGATGATGGGAGATGGGTTTGTGTTCGTCGAGATCCTGATCTTCGCGATGATCGCGGCGTTTCTCGTGTACCGGCTGCGCAGCGTGCTCGGCCGCCGCACCGGTGAGGAACGCCAGCGGCCGAACCCCTTCACGGCCCGCCCCAACAACCAGCCGGACAACGTGGTGGCGATGCCCAACCGCGAGCGGCCCGTGCCGAACGCCGCGCCGTCGCCCGACGAGCCGGTGTCGCTGGCCACCGCGCTGGAACAGATCAAGGCCGCCGACCCCAGCTTCGACGAGAAGTATTTCCTTCAGGGTGCCCGCGGCGCCTTCCAGATGATCGTGGAGGCCTTCGCCAAGGGCGACACGGCCACGCTGCGCCCCCTGCTGTCGGACGAGGTCTACGATAACTTCGCCCGGGCGGTGCGTGAGCGCCAAGCGGCCGGCGAGACGCTGGAGACCCGCATCGAGACGATCACCGACGCCGACGTGGTGGAGGCCCGCATGGACGGCCGCACCGCCCTGGTCACCGTGAAGTTCGTCTCGGAGCAGATGAACGTCGTGCGCAACAGCGCCGGTGCCGTGGTGGACGGCGATCCGAACAGCGTGGTCGAGGCCGTGGACGTCTGGACCTTCGCCCGCAACACGCGCGCCGGCGACCCGAACTGGGCGCTCGTCGAAACCCGCACCCCCCAATGACCGATCGGTTCTGATGCTCTCTCATCCGGTTGTTCGTCTCAGCGCCGCGGCAGTCCTTGCCGCGGCGTTTCTCATTGGCTGCGAGCGGAAGGAGGAGGAGGCCAAGGCGCCGCCTCCTCCGCCGCCCGAGAAGCTGGTCCTCACCCCCGTCGCCTTCACGGCGCTGCCCGGCTGGAGCGCCGACCGCGTGGCGGAGGCCGTCCCGGCCTTCCAGCGTTCCTGCGCGAAGGTCAAGGCGCTGGCCGCCGACCGCTCCATCGGCCCGGACGGGGTCGGCGGCAAGGCGGCCGACTGGCAGGGCCCCTGCGCCGAGCTGGCCAAGCTGCCACCCGGCGACGACATGGCGGCCCGCGCCTATTTCGAGACGTGGTTCACCCCCTACGCCGCGGCCAACAACGCCGAGCGGCGCGGCCTCTTCACCGGCTATTACGAGGTCGAGCTGAAGGGCAGCCGGACGCCGGACCCGGCCTTTCCGGTGCCGCTCTACAAGCGTCCCGCCGATCTGGTGATGGTCGACCTCGGCGAGTTCGCCGACCGCTGGAGGGGTGAGCGCATCGCCGGGCGCGTCACCGCCGGCCGGCTGAAGCCCTTCGAGGACCGCGCTGCCATCGAGGCCGGGGCGCTCAGCGGCAAGGGGCTGGAGCTGATCTGGCTGCAGGACCCCATCGCCACCTTCTTCCTGCACATCCAGGGGTCGGGCCGGGTCAGCTTCCCCGACGGGACGGAGACGCGCGTCGGCTACGCCGCCCAGAACGGCCACAAATACGTCGCCATCGGGCGGGAGCTGATCGACCGCGGCGCCCTGAAGCGCGAGGAGGTGTCGCTCCAGACCATCCGCGCCTGGCTGCAGGCTAACCCCGGCGAGGCGGCGGCGCTGATGAACAAGAACCCTTCCTACGTCTTCTTCCAGGAGCTGAAGGGGGAGGGGCCGAACGGCGCCCAGAACGTCGCGCTGACGCCGGGGCGCAGCCTCGCCGTCGATTCCAAGTTCCTGCCCTACGGCGTGCCGGTCTGGCTGGACGCTGAGGACCCGCTGGACGCCCAGACGCGGCTGCGCCGCCTGCTGATCGCCCAGGACACCGGCGGGGCCATCCGCGGCCCGGTCCGCGGCGACGTCTTCTGGGGCCACGGTCCGGAGGCGGAGGCGAAGGCCGGCGTGATGAAGAGCGCCGGGGAGTATTACGTCCTGCTGCCGAAGACCGTCGCCCCGGCGAGCTGACCACCGCCTCTTTCCCCCGCCGAGGAACCGAAGCGCAGCGGCTTCGGTTGTGTCAACCATCGCCGATCCTGGTCGTTCTGGCCAACGGCGGCTTTGGTTGACACACGGGGGAGGGGGCCATGACCCCGCTGCAACGGCAAATCGACAGGCTCAACGAAATCGAAGGGCTGGCGAGGCTCGGCTACGCCGCGCGCGGCCTCGTTTATCTGATCGTCGGCTGGTTCGCCGTCACGGCGGCCTATGGCAGCAACCGGCCGACCGACACCAAGGGCGCGCTGATCGAACTGTTCCAGAACCCCTTCGGCTCGGTCCTGCTGGCGCTGACCGCGCTCGGTCTGGCCGGATACGCGCTGTGGCGGGTCATGCAGGCGGTGCTGGACGTCGACCATGTCGGAACCTCGCCCAAAGGGCTGGTGGTCCGCGCCGGTTTCATCGTCGCCGGGGTGATCCACGCCGGTCTGGCGGTCTTCGCCATCAAGCTCCTGGCCGGGCGCGGCGGAGGCAGCGGCGATGGCGAGGCCGCGGCGCATGACTGGACGGCGTGGCTGCTCACCAAGCCGATGGGCCGCGTCCTGGTCGCCGCGGTCGGGGTCGCCATCATCGGCGCAGCCATCGCCCACGCCGTCAAGGCCTACAAGGCCAGCTTCCGCCGTGAGCTGGACGCCGATCCGAACACCATGAAGGTGATCTGCCCGATCGGCCGCTTCGGCTTCGCCGCCAAGGGTCTGGTCTTCGCGGTGGTCGGCAGCTTCTTCATGGTCGCGGCGTGGCAGTCGGACTCGTCGGAGTCCGGCGGGCTGCTCAAGGCGCTGCAGTTCCTCCAGCAGCAGCCCTACGGCCCCTGGCTGCTCGGGGTGGTGGCCGCCGGGCTGTTCGCCTTCGGCGCCTTCAGCGTCGTCCAGGCCGTCTACTGCCGCATTGACGGCGAAGCGGCGGAGCGGCAGATCCGCGCCATGGTGTGAGCGCGGCACGGGACCGAAAGAAAAGGGCGCCGAGGGTTTCCCCGGCGCCCTTTCCATTCGAGACAATGTTTCACGTGGATCGCCACGCCGAGGCTCACCCTTTGGTGATCACCCCTTGGTAATCATCGGGCCCAGGCGGCGGCCGGCGAAGACGTGGATGTGCAGGTGCGGAACCTCCTGGTTCGCGTCCTCGCCGCAGTTGGACAGGATGCGGTAACCGGGCTCGGCGGCTCCGGCGCCGCGCGCCACCTCGCCGACCGCGCGGAACAGGCCGGCGATCTCAGCCTCCGTCGCGCGGGCGCTGAAATCGTCCATGTCGACGTAGGCGCCCTTCGGGATCACCAGGATGTGCGTCGGGGCCTGCGGGTTGATGTCGTGGAAGGCCAGCGCGTGCTCGGTCTCCAGAACCTTCTTGCACGGGATTTCGCCGCGCAGGATGCGGGCGAAGACGTTGTTCGGATCGTAGGTCTTGGCCATCGCGTCGTTTCCCCTTCCGCCTTTATCGATTCAAGCCTTGCGCGCGTTCTTCTCAGCGATGCCGCTGGTGCCCTCGCGCTGGGCCAGCTTCTCCCACACCGCGGCGGGCTCCAGCCCGGCGTCGGCCCACAGCACCATCAGGTGATAGAGCAGGTCCGCCGATTCCGAGGCCACCGCCGCCTTGTCGCCACGCACCGCCTCGATGACCGTCTCCACCGCCTCCTCGCCGACCTTCTGGGCGATCTTGGCGGTGCCGCGGTGGAACAGCTTGGCGGTATAGGAGGTCTCCGGATCGGCGCCCTTGCGCGCCTGGACGGTGGCGTAGAGCCGGTCCAGCACCGCGGCGGTGGCGGCCGCCTTATCGTCAGACATGAGCGGCCTCCGCCGTGGAAGACACTGGCCGCGCCGGGCGCACCGGGATGCCGGCGTCGGCGAGCGCCGCCTTGGCCTGCCCGATGGTGTAGGTGCCGAAATGGAAGATGGAGGCCGCCAGCACCGCCGTGGCGTGGCCCTCGCGGATGCCCTCCACCAGATGGTCCAGCGTGCCGACGCCGCCCGAGGCGATAACCGGGATGCGCAGGCCATCGGCCACCTTGCGGGTCAAAGCGAGGTCGAAGCCGCTCTTGGTGCCGTCGCGGTCCATCGAGGTCAGCAGGATCTCGCCGGCGCCGTAGGACTCCATGCGCTTGGCCCACTCGATGGCGTCGATGCCCGTGGCCTTGCGCCCGCCGTGGGTGAAGATCTCCCAGCGGCCCGGCTCGACCTGCTTGGCGTCGATGGCGACGACGATGCACTGCGCGCCGAACTTTTCCGCCGCCTCTTGCACGAACTCCGGACGGTGGATGGCCGCGGTGTTGATCGACACCTTGTCGGCGCCGGCCAGCAGCAGCTTGCGGATGTCCTCGACCGTGCGCACGCCGCCGCCGACGGTCAGCGGCATGAACACCTGCTCGGCGGTGCGGCGCACCACGTCGTAGATGGTGTCGCGGTTCTCGTGGCTGGCCGTGATGTCGAGGAAGGTCAGCTCGTCCGCCCCCTCCCGGTCATAGACGCGGGCCTGCTCCACGGGGTCGCCGGCGTCGATCAGGTCGACGAAGTTGACCCCCTTGACGACCCGCCCGTCCTTGACGTCCAGGCAGGGGATGACGCGCATCTTGAGCATCAGCCGGCCTTTCCGGTGACGGGAGCGGGGGAGAGCAGGTCCAAGGCCGTCTTCGGGTCGATGCGCCCGTCGTAGAGCGCACGGCCGCAGATGACGCCCTCGATGCCGGTGTCCTCCTCCTTCTTCAACGCAATCAGATCGTCGATGGAGGAGACGCCGCCCGACGCGATCACCGGGGTGGTCAGGTGGAAGGCGAGGTCGGAGGTCGCCTCGACGTTCACGCCGCCCATGGCGCCGTCGCGGTTGATGTCGGTGTAGATGATGGCGGCCACGCCGCTGTCCTCGAACTTCAGCGCCAGATCCAGCGCCTTGATGGTCGAGGTCTCGGCCCAGCCGGCGACGGCCACGTAACCCTCGCGCGCGTCGATGCCCACGGCGACCTTGCCGGGGAACTCCCGGCAGGCTTCACGGACCAGCTCCGGCTCGCGCAGGGCAACGGTGCCGAGGATGACCCGGCTGACGCCCTTCTCAAGCCAGTGGGCGATGGTCTTCAGGTCGCGGATGCCGCCGCCCAGCTGCACCGGAATAGTCACGGCGCCCAGGATGCTCTCGACCGCCTTGCCGTTGACCGGCTTGCCCTCGAAGGCACCGTTCAGATCGACCAGATGCAGCCATTCGAAGCCCTGGCTTTCGAACAGGCGGGCTTGGTCGGCGGGTTCGGTGTTGAAGACGGTCGCCTGGCTCATCTCGCCGCGCAGCAGCCGAACGCAGGCACCGTCTTTGAGGTCGATGGCGGGATAGATGATCATCGCGGTGTCTCGTCCTATGGCGTGTCGTGGAGCGTGTCGGGGGTGAGGTCTTTCACATAGAAATGTCCGGCCAGCCTTTTGCCGTCCACCAGCGCATAGAAGGGATGCGTGCCCCAGCGGCGGAAGCCGAGGTCCTCGTAGAGCGCGATGGCCGCGGTCTGCGTCTCGCGCACGTCGAGGTTCAGCACGCGGAAGCCGGACGCCCGCGCCTCCTCCTCGACCGCCACGGTCAGGCGGCGGGCGAGGCCATGGCCGCGCGCCCAGGGGGCGACGAAGCTGGTGGTCAGGGTGGCGGCGTGGGCCTGCGCCTCGTTGTTGCGGGCCGGCTTCACCAGCTGGGCGGAGCCGGCGATGACGCCGTCCAGCCGGCCGACGAACAGGATGCGCTCCGGCACCACCAGAACGCCCTTCCAGTAGCGTTCCATGATCTCGCGGGCGGGCGGCGCGACCCAGCCGAAGCCGCCGCCGGCCTTTACGGCGTCGTCGGCGGCGTCGCACAGGTCGTGCAGGTCGCCGGTCTTCAGTGCGTCGATGCGCTCGACCGTGACGTCGGTCATCGTCAGACCCGCCAGGTCAGGAAGTTGGCGACCAGGGCGAGCCCGGTCTCCTGGCTCTTTTCCGGGTGGAACTGGGTGCCGACCAGATTGTCCCGCCCAACCACCGCGGCGAAGGCGCCGCCGTAATCGGCGCTGGCGATCACGTCCTCCGGCCGCTCCACGGCGAAGCGGTAGGAGTGGACGAAATACGCGTGCGCCCGCTCCGGCAGGCCGGCCAGCACCGGATGCTCCCGGCGGATGTCCAGCTCGTTCCACCCCATGTGCGGGATCTTCAGGGTGGGGTCGGCGGGCTCCAGCTTCACCACCTCGCCCTTGATCCAGCCCAGCCCCTCGGTCACGCCGTACTCGCGCCCGCGCTCCGCCATCAGCTGCATGCCAACGCAGATGCCCAGGAAGGGGCGGCCCTTGCCGTGCACCACCTCGTCCAGCGCGTCGAGCATGCCAGGAACCTCCGACAGGCCGCGCTTGCAGTCGGCGAAGGCGCCCACGCCCGGCAGGACGATGCGGTCGGCCTTGCGCACGGCGTCGGCGTCGGAGGTCACCAGGACCTGGAAGGAGGCGTGGCACCCCGCCGCCGCGCGCTCCAGTGCCTTGGCGGCGGAACGCAGGTTGCCGGAGCCGTAATCGATCAGCGCAACGGTTTCCATGAAACGAGGACCTTGTGACAGAGCGCCGGCCTTGTCGAAGCCGCCGGTTTTTTTAGAGGGAGCCGCCCAGCGTCCCCTTGGTGGAGGGCACGGCGTCGCGCTTGCGCGGGTCGATTTCGATCCCGGCCCGCAGCGCGCGGGCAAGCGCCTTGTAGCAGCTTTCCACGATGTGGTGGTTGTTCTCGCCATAGAGGCATTCGACGTGCAGCGTCACGCCCGCGGCCATGGCGAAGGCCTGGAACCACTCGCGGAACAGCTCGGTGTCCATGTCGCCGATCTTGTCGCGGCTGAAGGACACTTTCCAGATCAGGTAGGGCCGGTTGGAGAAGTCCAGCGCGACGCGGGTCAGCGTCTCGTCCATCGGGATATAGGCGTGGCCGTAGCGCTGGATGCCCTTGCGGTCGCCGAGCGCCTTCGCCACCGCCATGCCGATGGCGATGCCGCTGTCCTCGGTCGTGTGGTGGGCGTCGATGTGCAGATCGCCCTCCGCCGCCACCGACAGGTCCATCAGGCTGTGGCGCGACAGCTGCTCCAGCATGTGGTCGAGGAAGCCGACGCCGGTCTTCACGTCATAGACGCCGGTGCCGTCCAGATTCACGGCGACCCGGATCCGGGTTTCGGTGGTGTTCCGCTCGATCGAGGCGCGGCGGACGCCATTGGCAAGGCTCTGGTCCATGAGTCCGGGTTTTATCAGGAAGCGCGCGGGCGCGCCAGAGGCGCAGCCTCCGAAAACGCCTATGACCGTCGGCCGCGATGCCTCATAATGCGTGTGTGTGCATGGTCGTGCGCACGCTCAACGAGCATAATAGGGTATGCCACCGGACATGCCGACGCCCGGACGCCTCTTCCTGGCCCTCGCGGCCCTGCTGGCGCTGGCCGCCTGCATGGGCGGAGACCTGCCGCAGACCCGCAAATCCCTGCCCGTCGCCCGCGGTTCGACGGAGCCAGTCCGCTTCGACGGCCTGTCGCTGGGCTCGATGCGGCGGGGCATGGTGACGGGGCGCTATGTCTGGGCGCTGGAGTGCTGGCCGCCCTACGAGGACGTCTATTGGACCAGCGGGCGCAGCCTGCACGAGAACTCCACCTTTCAGGAACGCTTCGCCGAGGTTCTGGCCGACGCCGGCTACGACGTGGCGGGTGTCCAGGGCAGCGATTACGAGGCGGAGTTCGACCGCAAGCGCGCCCGCTACATCCTGCGCGGCGACCTGCGCGCGGTGAACAGCGACCTGTGCCTCCGCCGGAGCTGGCTGACGGGGGCAGCGAGGGGGTGTCCGGCATCGGCAGCCTGCGGGTTGACTGGGCGGTCTACGACGCCGTGACGGGCCGGCTCGTCCACCGCGTCACCACCACGGGGGTGGCCCGCAAGGACAGCGGCGTGCCGCAGGGCGACGTCCTGCTGATCGAGGAGGCCTTCGGCACGGCGGTGGAGGCGCTGGGCGCCGACCCCGGCTTCCGCGCCGCGGTGTCGCGGGGCGGGGCGATAGCGTCAAGTGGCCCCGCCATAGTGTCAAGTGGCCGGAGGGGAGTGTCAACCGCCCCTCCGGGAGCGTCAAGTGCGGCCCCGGTAGTGTCAAGTGGGGTGGCAAGAGTGTCAAGTGCGCCCCCGGGAGCGTCAAGTGGCCCGGCCGTGGTGTCAACCGCGGCGGTCGAAACGGCGACGGTCGATCCCGGCGGTGCCTCCGCCGGACCGGCTCCCTTCCTGGAGGAGGCCCGCTCCCCGACCTTGATCTTGCGCATCGCCGACCCGCTCCAGGGCTACGCCGACGATCCCGCCGCCCGTGTGTCCGCCGCCACGGTTCGCGTCGGACCGGACGAGCGCAAAGGCCGGGGGATCGTGCTGGGCGAACTGGACGGCCAATCGCTTCTGCTGACGCTCGACGCCGGGCTGGACGTCACTGTCACCGTCGCGCCGTCCCGTGGGGTGTCGCTGGACGGAACGGTGATGGCGCGGGACCGCTCCGGCGGGATCGCCCTGGTCCGCGTGCCGGCCCGGCTGCGCGCGGCGCCGCTGCGTCTGGACGTTCCGGCGGTCAGCGAGCCGGTGATGGCGGTTCTGGAGCGGGGCGACGACACGGCGCCGGGAATCCTGGCGGCCCGGCGCGCCGATCTGCAAGCCGCGCCGGAGGTGGAGGCAACGCTGCTCCAGGCCGATTTGGCCGGGCCGGACCCGGCGCCGGGCGACCCGCTGGTGGACGAGGCGGGCAATCTGCTGGGCATCGCCCGCTCCGGTCCGCTGCCGAGCGGCGGGCACGGCCTGTCCGCCTTCGTCCCGGTGATGGAGGCGCTGGCCCGCCTGGGGGTGGAGGTGACGCAGCTCGCCCCCCGGCCAATTCCGTCACGTGGCAGACCCGCCCATGACGCCAGACTTGACGGGACCCGCCGTCCCCCCACATAGACCCGTGTTCCGATGTGCCTATGTCGGCCGGCGTCGCGCCGGGCCGTTCGGGCACGGGCGCCTCTTCCTTAGACCACGGTCCCGATGACTTCCCACGATCCCATCCAGTGGCACGGCACCACCATCCTCTCGGTCCGCAAGAACGGACAGGTGGTGATTGCCGGCGACGGCCAGGTGTCCGTCGGCCAGACGGTCATGAAATCGAACGCCCGCAAGGTGCGCTGGCTCGCCGGCGGCACGGTGATGGGCGGCTTCGCCGGCGCCACCGCCGACGCGCTGACCCTGTTCGAACGGCTGGAGACCAAGCTGGAGAAGCACCCCGGCCAGCTGCTGCGCGCCTGCGTGGAGATGGCCAAGGACTGGCGCACCGACCGCTATCTGCGCCGGCTGGAGGCCATGATGGCCGTGGCCGACCGCAACGTCAGCCTGATCCTGACCGGCAACGGCGACGTGCTGGAGCCGGAGGACGGCCTCATCGGCATCGGCTCCGGCGGTGCCTACGCCCTGTCGGCGGCGCGCGCGCTGGTCGACGTCGATGGTCTGGACGCGGAGGCCGTGGCCCGCAAGGCGATGAAGATCGCCGCCGGCATCTGCGTCTACACCAACGAGAACGTCACGCTCGAAAAGCTCTAACCCTCAGACCGGGTCCGCCACCATGACTGCCCCCAGCATCGCCGCCGCCACCGCCGCCTTCAGCCCGCGCGAGATCGTCTCCGAACTCGACCGCTACATCGTCGGCCAGCATGAGGCCAAGCGCGCGGTCGCCATCGCGCTGCGCAACCGCTGGCGCCGCCAGCAGCTCCCCGAGGGGCTGCGCGAGGAGGTTCTGCCCAAGAACATCCTGATGATCGGCCCGACCGGCGTCGGCAAGACGGAGATCGCCCGCCGTCTGGCGAAGCTGGCCCAGGCGCCCTTCCTGAAGGTCGAGGCGACCAAGTTCACCGAGGTCGGCTATGTTGGCCGCGACGTCGAGCAGATCGTCCGCGATCTGGTGGAGGCCGCCATCGGCCTGACCAAGGAGCGGCTGCGCAAGGAAGTGGCTGCCAAGGCCGAGCTGCGCGCCGAGGAGCGCGTGGTCGATGCGCTGTGCGGCGAGAACGCCAGCCCGGAGACGCGGCAGAAGTTCCGCAAGATGCTGCGCGAAGGCACGCTGAACGACCGCGAGATCGAAATCCAGGTGGCCGACACCGCCGGCGGCCTGCCGACCTTCGACATCCCCGGCATGCCGGGTGCCCAGATGGGCATGCTGAACCTGAACGACCTCTTCGGCAAGGCGATGGGCGGGCGCACCAAGTCCCGACGCATGTCCGTCGCCGAAAGCTACACCGTCCTGATGGCGGAAGAGTCGGACAAGCTGCTGGACCAGGAGAAGGTCGTTTCGGAAGCGATCCAGGCGGTCGAGCAGAACGGCATCGTCTTCCTCGACGAGATCGACAAGATTTCCGCCCGCTCCGACTACAAGGGCGGCGCCGATGTCAGCCGCGAGGGCGTGCAGCGCGACCTGCTGCCGCTGATCGAGGGCACGACCGTCAGCACCAAGCATGGCGCGGTGAAGACCGACCACATCCTGTTCATCGCCTCGGGCGCCTTCCACCTGTCCAAGCCGTCGGACCTGCTGCCGGAGCTGCAGGGCCGCCTGCCGATCCGCGTCGAGCTGAAGGCGCTGGAGCAGGAGGATTTCCGCCGCATCCTGACCGAGCCGGAAGCCAGCCTGATCAAGCAGTACAAGGCGCTGCTGAAGACCGAGGAGGTCGATCTCGTCTTCACCGACGACGCCATCGACGAGCTGGCCCGCCTCGCCACCGAAATCAACGCCACGGTGGAGAACATCGGGGCGCGGCGCCTGCACACCGTCCTGGAACGGTTGCTGGAGGACATTAGCTTCACCGCCAGCGACAAGGCCGGCCAGACCGTCACCATCGACGCGGAGACCGTCCGCGCCCAGGTGGGCGGCCTCGCCAAGAACGCCGACCTGTCGAAGTTCATTCTGTAAGCCGTCATACGGCGCCGCGGGGCGGTCCCCCGCGGCGCTTTTCCTCACCCGCCTTGATCGGCGGCCCGGCTGGCCTTAGGATGGCCGGCGTCTCACCACAGCAGGATGCGCAGAACGATGGATTTCAACCCGACCGCAACGTCCGTTCGTTTCGTCTTCGGGGAAATCCGCGTCCATGCCTGCTTCCATCACACCGCCCGCCATCACTCTGGCGAACCTGTCCTGGTCCACGCCTGACGGGCGTTCCGTCCTATCCGACATCAGCCTGGGATTCGGCCTTGAACGGACCGGGCTCGTCGGACGCAACGGCACCGGGAAATCGACCCTTCTCAAGCTGATGACGGGCGTGCTGCGCCCGCAATCCGGAACGGTGTCCGTCCGCGGCAGCCTGGGAATCCTGAATCAAAACCTGTCGGTGACACCGGACGACACGGTCGCCGGCCTGTTCGGCGCGACCGCCATGCTGGACCTGTTGCGCCGCGCCGAGCGGGGCGACGCGGACGCCGACGCGCTGGCCGAGGTGGATTGGACGCTGGAAGGCCGCATCCGGTCGGCGCTCGGCCGGGTGGGGCTGGAGGCGGAGCCCGAGACGCCGCTGACGCGCCTGTCGGGCGGGCAGCGCACGCGCGCCGCCCTGGCGGCGGCGATCTTTCCGGAGCCCGATGTCCTGCTGCTGGACGAGCCGACCAACGATCTCGACCGCGAGGGACGGGAGGCGGTCGTCGGGTTGCTGGCCGCCTGGCGGGCCGGGGCGGTGGTGGTCAGCCACGACCGGGAGCTGCTCGACCGCATGGACGCCATCGTCGAGCTGACCACCCTCGGCGCCACCCGCTACGGCGGAAACTGGAGCCAGTACCGCGCCGCCCGTGCGCTGGCCCTCGACGCCGCCCGCCACGATCTGGCGGATGCCGAGAAACGCGTGGCGGAGGCGGCCCGGACGGCGCAGGCCACCGCCGAACGCAAGGCGCGCAAGGACCGGGCGGGCCAGCGGAAGGCGGCGAAAGGCGATCTGCCGCGCATCCTCCTCGGCGGCCGGAAGGAGCGCAGCGAGGTCACCGGCGGCGACAACGCCCGCCGCGCCGCCCAGCAGAAGGCCGACGCGCTCGACGCTGTGGCCGGCGCCCGTGCGCGCATCGAAGTCCTTCAGCCGCTGTCGGTCGTGCTGCCGCCCACGGGTCTTCCGCCCGGCCGGACCGTGCTGACGCTCGACGCCGTCACCGCCGGCTATGAACCGGGAAGGCCGGTCGTCCGCGACCTGTCCCTCACCATCACCGGGCCGGAGCGCGTCGCCGTCACCGGCCCTAACGGGTCGGGCAAGACGACGCTGCTGGCGCTCGTCGCCGGCCATCACGCCCCCTGGTCCGGGACGGTCCGCGTCGTTGCCGGTGCGGTGATGCTCGACCAGCGGGTGAGCCTGCTCGATCCGTCGGAAACGATCCTGGACAATTTCCGGCGCCTCAACCCGCGGGAAGGGGAGAACGCCTGCCGGGCGTCGCTGGCCCGCTTCATGTTCCGCGCCGACGCCGCGTTGCAACGCGTGTCGACCCTCAGCGGCGGGCAGACGCTGCGCGCCGGCCTCGCCTGCGTCCTCGGCGGTGCCGTCCCTCCGCCCCTGCTGATCCTGGACGAGCCGACCAACCACCTGGACACCGACTCCATCGAAGCGGTGGAAGCCGGGCTGCGCGCCTATGACGGGGCGCTGCTGGTGGTCAGCCACGACGAGGCCTTCCTCGGCGCCATCGGGCTCACGCGCCGGCTGGACCTCACCAGTCCGTCAGGAAACGCTCCTTCGGCAGGTGGATGACCACCGACGTGCCGGTCCCCTCCAGCGAGCGGATCTCCAGCCGGCCACCGTGGCGTTCCACCAGGGACTTGGCGATGGACAGGCCGAGCCCGATCCCCTCGAACCGGCGGGCCAGCGAGGAATCACCCTGGAAGAAGGGCTGGAAGACGGTCTCCAGACGGTCCTCCGGAATGCCCACGCCGCTGTCGAACACCTCGGCCACCAGGGCGCCCGCGGAATCGACGCGGGCCGACACGCCGATGCGCCCGCCTTCCGGTGTGAACTTGATGGCGTTGGACAGGAGATGCAGCAGCACCTGCTTCAGAGCCCGCGGGTCGGCAAGCAGGGGCGGCAGCTCGCTGGCGATGTCGGCTTCGACCTGCAGCTTGCCGCGCTCCGCCCGCTTGGCGACCAGACGGACGCAGGACACCACCACGTCGCGGAAGTCGCAGAGCGCCTCCTCCAGACCGACCTGACCGGCCTCAATGGTGGCCATTTCCAGGAGATCGTTGATGTTGGCGAGCAGCAGCTCGCCCGACCGTTTGATTTCCGCCGCGAAGTTGACGTACATGGGGTTTTCCAGCGACCCCAGCATCTGCTGGTGAATCACGTCGGCGAAGCCCAGGATGCCGTTCAGCGGCGTGCGCAGCTCGTGGCTCATGTTGGCGAGGAAGGCGGTCTTGGCGCGGTTGGCCAGCTCCGCCGCCTCCTTGGCCTCGATCAGCGCCTGCTCGGCGGCCTTGAAGGCGCTGAGGTCGCGCAGCATCGCGACGAAGACGTGGAATCCCGGCAGGTCGATCTCCGACAGGGACAGCCAGACGACGATGACGGTGCCGTCCCGCCGGATCGCGGTCACTTCCCGCCCGACGCCGATGACCTGCCGCACCCCCGTCTCCTTGTAACGGCGCATGTAGGAGGCGTGCTGCGCGGCCTCCTCCGGCGGCATCAGGATGGTGATGTGCCGGCCGGTCAGCTCGTCCGGGCTGTAGCCGAGGAGCAGCTCCGCCGCCTGGTTGGCGGCCAGGATGATGCCGCGGGCGTCCACGGTCAGGATGGTTTCGACCGCCTGTTCCACGATGGCGCGGTTGCGCGCCTCGCTGCGCTGGAGTTCCTCATCGGCGGCGCGGGCGGTCGTCACATCCTCGATCACCGCGGCGAGAGCGCGCACCCGCCCGTCGGGGCCGTGCAGGCAGGACGGGCGCATGGCGGCGCGCATCACCCCGCCGTCGGCGCGCAGAAAGCGCTTTTCGAAGGGGTCCGGCGCCGCTTCCCCCCGCATCACCCGGCCGAAGCGCAGGCTTTCCCAGGCCCAGTCCTCCGGGTGGGTGACGTCGGCCAGATGCCGGCCGGCCATGTCCTGCGGGCTGTATCCCAGGCTGCGGGCGAAGGCGGGGTTGGCGGCCAGAATGCGCCCGTCCGGTGCGGCCACGACCATGCCGACCGACGCGCTGTCGAAGATGGTGCGGAACAGGGCGTCCGTCACGCCATCCTGGGGCATCACGGACCCGACCTCGGCGGTCATACGATAATCCCGTCTGGTCAAGCCTGGCTTCGGGGCAACCCAGGCTGGATGGTAAGGGATTCGGCGTGGCGAAAGCGAACGCGAAACGTCCGGTTGCCGAAGCCGAAGGTGCGACCGATTAACCCACAAGGCAAATCAGGACGTTGCGACGCTTCCGCCGACCGCTTTACCGCCGACCGTTCTACCGCCGCCGGGGAGCCACCCGCCGCCGCACCGCCGCACCGCCGCGGGCTGGCGCCTCGTCCAGCAGCAGGAGCAGCCGGTCCAGCGTCCCGTCGTCCAGGTCGTGGATGCGTTCGGCCAGCCGGTTCGCCAGCTTGGTCGCCTTCGGGTTGAGCCCGGCGGTGTCCACCGTCACCCGCGGGTGCGACAGGTCGGCCAGCCGTTCCAGCTCCTCCGCCTCGTCCCAGATGATGCCGAAATAGGCGCAGATCTGCCGGACGAGCTGGGCGGAGGGCTGGCCGCGCTTGCCATGCTCCAGCGCCGACAGATAGGCCGAGGAGATGTGCAGGTCGGCCGCCATCTGCTTGAGCGTCACGCTCTTGCCCTCGCGCAGGGCGCGGACCCGTTCGCCGAAGGGTGTCATCGCGGCCCCGTCCTACCGATGATGGTCGCGCCGCCGTTTGACGAGGACGTACAGCGCCCCTTCGCCGCCGTGCCGGGGCTGCGCCGGGCGCACCGCCAGCACCATCGGGCGCAGGGAGGCGTCGGCCAGCCAGCGCGGCACCGACTGGCGCAGCACGCCGACCCCGCCGGTGTAGGTCCCCTTGCCGGTGATGACCAGCACGCAGCGCCGCCCCTCGTGCCAGGCGCGGCGGACGAAGCCGGACAGCGCGCCGTGGGCCTGGTCCTGACTCATCCCGTGCAGGTCGATCCGCCCGTCGATCTCCATCTCGCCGCGCGCGAAGCGGTCGGCGGTGCGGCGGTCGATGTTGTCGAGATTGCCGACCTTCAGCGGCGGCTGCGACGGGCGCCCGCCCTTCGGCACACCGCCGCGTGGCGGCAGGGTGGGGGGTGGGGAGGCGGTGGTGGCGACCGGTTCCGGCTCGCCCGTGGGGGCGGCGGGAGGATCGGGGTCCTCGACGGTCCGGCCCGGCATCGGCTCCGCGTCGCGCATGGCGATCCGCCACAACCGCCGTTCCTCGGTGGAGACCGAGCGGCGGCGGCTCATGACGGGGACCTCGGCGCGGCCCGTCCGGGCGCGCGGGTCGAAGGGCAGGGCGGATCAAACACGGTGAAACACGGGTTCCGGCACGGACAACGCTCCGATAAACCCTTGAACGCTCAGCCGTGTCAATCCTCCACCAGCAGAATGTGAAGGCGCCGCGGCCCGTGGGCGCCCAGCTCGATCCGCATCTCGATGTCGCCGGTCCGCGACGGGCCGGTGATGAAGTTGACGGTGCGGGGCAGGGCGCCCTTTCCGCCATCCGTCGCCCCGGCGGCGCGCAGCCGGTCCCAGGCGTCCTCCATGGTGCCGACGATCTGGCCGCGCCGCAGCACGACGATGTGGGTGTCGGGCAGGAAGTTCAGCGTGGTCGGCCGCTCGGCCCCGGACAGCAGCATCAGCGTGCCGGTTTCCGCCACCCCGGCGGAGGCGCCGGTCAGCGACGCGCCGTCGCTGTCGCGGGCCCGCCCCTTGGTCACGGTCAGGGTCGGGCGCTGGTCCCAGGGGATGGCGTCCAGGGCGGCGTCCGGGGCGACGCGGACCTCGGCGGGCAGATTCAGCCCGGCCAGATAGTCGGCCACCGCCCCCGGCACCTCGGCCATCCCGCCCAGAAGTTCGACGGTTGCCGAGACCTCCGTGGCCATGGCGGCAAACAGCTCGACCTGCTCGTCGTGGGGACGCTGGGCGCGGGCCGGGATCAGGTTGCGCGGGTGGGTGGCGAGCCTCTGGCGCGCCTCCTCCGACCCCTCGGCGGAGTTCAGCGCCTTGCGGATGCCGCCCAGGATCTGGGCGCGGGCGGAGCCGGTGTCGGCCATGGTCAGCGCGTCCCCTTCTTTTCGGCCGCTTTCCGTTCGGCTGCCTTTTTCTGGGCCCACATCTGCTGGAAGGTCCTGCCTTCCGGCGCCGGCATGTCGCGGTGCTGCGTCCAGCCCTGGGCCAGCGGCAGGCGGGCGAAGCGCCCCTTGCCGCGGCCCAGCATCCCCAGCGCCCGCACCGCCATACGGGTGGCGGCGTGGTACAGCGCCGGGCGCCGGGCGAACCAGCCCCACAGGGCCAACCCCCGGCGCATGGCGGCGGGCTGGAGATTCTGTTCGAACTCCTTTTCCCGCCAGTGGCGCATCATCTTGGGCAGGGGGATGCGCATCGGGCAGACCGCCTCGCACCGCCCGCAGAAGGTGGAGGCGTTGGGCAGGTGCCCGGCCTCCTTCACCCCCAGCAACGCCGGCTGCATCACCGACCCGATCGGTCCCGGATAGACCCAGCCGTAGGCGTGGCCGCCGACCGATCCGTAGACCGGGCAGTGGTTCATGCAGGCGCCACAGCGGATGCAGCGCAGCACGTCCTGGAACTCGGTGCCCAGAAGCGCCGACCGCCCGTTGTCGAGCAGCACGACGTGGAACTCCTCCGGCCCGTCGAGGTCGCCGGGACGGCGCGGCCCGGTGGAGAAGGTGGTGTAGGCCGACGCCTCTTGGCCCGTCGCGGAGCGCGCCAGCAGGCGCAGCACCAGCGCCGCGTCCTCCAGCGTCGGCACCACCTTGTCGATGGTGGCGATCACCACATGGACGCGCGGCAGGATCTGGGTCAGGTCGCCGTTGCCCTCGTTGGTGACGATGACGGTCGAGCCGGTCTCCGCCACCATGATGTTGGCGCCGGTGATGCCGACGTCGGCCTGCTGGAACTTGCGGCGCAGCACCTGCCGCGCTTCGGCGATCAGCACCTTGGGCTCGTCCAAGACGCGGTCCGCCGGCAGGTCGGTGTGGGCTTGGCGGAAGGTGCCCTCCACGTCCGCCTTGGACAGGTGGAAGGCCGGGGCGATGATGTGGCTGGGTGGCTCGCGGCGGAGCTGGATGATGTATTCGCCCAGATCCGTCTCGATGGGGGTCAGGCCGTTGGCTTCCAGATAGTCGTTGATCCCGATCTCCTCCGAGATCATCGACTTGCCCTTGGTGACGGTCTTCGCCCTGACCTTGCGGCAGATGCCCAGGATGGCGTCGCGCGCCTCCTGGTCGGTGCGGCACCAGTGCACATGGCCGCCCTGCTCGGTGACCTTGCCCTCGAAGGCCTCCAGATAGGTGTCGAGGTTGGCCAGGACGTGGTTCTTCAGGTCGCGGCCCTGGTCGCGCAGCGCCTCGAACTCCGGCAGCCGGTCGGCGGCCTGTTTGCGGCGGTTGACGAAACCGGCCGGCGCGATGGCCAGGACCTTCTGAAGCCGCTCGTCGCTCAGCGCCTTGCGGGCGTTCTCGGGGAAGGCGTGGGTGGTCGGCTGCATCCTCTTCACGCCTTCTCGCCGATGGGAGGGGTGTCGGTGACGCCGGCCAGCACCTCCGCGACGTGGCGGACGCGGATGGCGGAGCCCTCGCGCTTCAGCTTGCCCGCCATGTTCAGCAGGCAGCCCATGTCGCCGGCCAGCAGCGTGTCGGCCTTCGTCTCCTTGATGTCCGCGGTCTTGGCCTCGACCATGCGGTTGGAGATGTCCGGGTACTTGACGCAGAAGGTGCCGCCGAAGCCGCAGCAGACCTCCGCCCCCGGAAGCTCGTTCAGCGTCAGCCCCTCGACCTTGGCCAGCAGGCGGCGCGGCTGCTCCTTGACGCCCAGCTCGCGCAGGCCGGAGCAGCTGTCGTGGTAGGTGATCGTGCCGTCGTAGCGCGCGCCGGTGTCCGTCACCCCCAGCACGTCGGTCAGGAAGGACACCAGCTCGTGCGTGCGTGCCGACAGGTGCTGCGCCCGCCCCGCCCAGGCCGGATCGTCGGCCAGAAGCTCCGGGTAATGCTTGCGGATCTGCCCGGCGCAGGAGCCGGAGGGGACGACCACGTGATCGAACCCCTCGAAGGCGGCGATGGTGCTGCGGGCGAGGTCGCGGGCGGTGGCGCGGTCGCCGGCGTTGAAGGCGGGCTGGCCGCAGCAGGTCTGGGACGCGGGCACCTCGACCGTGCAGCCGGCGTCCTCCAGCAGCTTCACCGCGGCGAAGCCGACCGTCGGGCGGTAGACATCGACGAGGCAGGTGACGAACAGCCCCACTCGGGGGGCGGGGCGGGTGTCGGCCATGGTGTCCTGTTCTTCTTGTGTGCTTATCCCCTCACGCTGGCGACTGTAGGTCGTCCTGTTGGGGATGGCAACGGGCCGGACCGGCGGCGTCCGGTCGCGGTACGCCGCTGGTCGAAGGGCCTCTGCACAACCAAAAGTAAAACGGTCGAACATACAGAAAGCGAAACAAACAATGGGGCAGGCATGCTTTCTGTTTCAAAAAGATGGAAAACGTTTTTACCAAAATGAAATCTAAATTCACATATCATCCGTATACGAAAACAGACCGGCCGATCAATTCGGTCATGGGGATCGTCTGGAAGTTGTAGCGATTATCGTGTGAGGGGAGGGGGAAGTCGATGAGTCTGATGGGATTTTTCCGGGGTGGGTCCAAGGACGGCAACGGGCGCGGCGCTGAACTGGCCGAGCTGACCGAAGCGCTCGACCTCTACGGCAACCACGCCGGCGTCGGCCTGTGGGACGCGGTGTTCCACAACGGCGACCCGGCGCATCCGCAGAGCCGCTGGACCTGGTCCGGGCAGTTCCGCCGCCTGCTCGGCTTCGAGGGCGAGCAGGATTTCCCGAACCTGATGACCTCCTGGTCGGACCGGCTGCACCCGGACGACAGCGCCCGCACCTTCGCCTCCTTCGGCGCCTTCCTGGCCGACGCCAGCGGCCGCACGCCCTTCAACGTGCGCTACCGCGTGAAGATGCGCGACGGCTCCTACCGCTGGTTCCGCGCCATCGGCGGCTGCCGGCGCAACGCGGCCGGCGTGGCGCTGCGCGCCTGCGGCTCGCTGATCGACGTCCAGGAGGAGGAGGAGATGCGCCAGCGCGCCGGCTCCCTCGCCGCCGACTTCGACGTGAAGGTCAAGAGCGTGGTGCAGGCGGTGTCCGGCAGCTCGGCCGACATGCAGGGCGTGTCGCGCCAGCTCGGCGCCCTGTCGGAACGGTCGACCCGCCAGAGCGCGGAGGCCGCTGCCGCCACCGCCCAGGCGGCGTCCAACGTCCAGGCGGTGGCGGCCGCCGCTGAGCAGCTCTCCGCCTCCATCGGGGAAATCGGCCAGCAAGTCGAGCGGTCGGTCGCCATCGCCCGCGAGGCGGTGTCGCGCACCGAGCAGATCGGCGGCACCGCCGACAGCCTCGCCCAGTCGGCGCAGCTCATCGGCGACGTGGTCAAGCTGATCCAGGGCATCGCCGGCCAGACCAACCTGCTGGCGCTGAACGCCACCATCGAGGCGGCGCGGGCCGGCGAGGCCGGCAAGGGCTTCGCCGTGGTGGCGAGCGAAGTGAAGAGCCTCGCCAACCAGACCGCCAAGGCGACCGAGGACATCTCCGCCCAGATCGCCGGCATCCAGGCGGCGACCAACCAGACGATCGGCGCCATCCAGGGCATCGGCGAGACGATCCGGTCGATCAACGAGATCTCCACCACCATCGCCTCGGCCGTGCAGGAGCAGGCGGCGGCGACCCAGGAGATTTCCAACAACGTCGCCCAGGCCGCCCGCGGCACCGACGAGATCGCCCGCAGCATCGAGGCGGTCAGCGTGGCGGCGAACGAGACGGCGCAGGCCTCCACCCTCGTCATCCGCTCCTCCTCCGATTTGTCCGGCCAGTCCGACAGCCTGAAGCATCAGGTCGAGACCTTCCTGCAGGCGCTGAAGGCGTCCTGACGGACAGCCGGCGCGGGGAAGGGGGTTCCCTGCGCCGGCCCTCTATCGACGTCCCATTGTTCAGGCCACCAGGGTCACCGCAATCGTGCACATGACGACGCCGATGCCGGTGTCGAGCGCCCGCCACGCGCCGGGCCGGGCGAAGACGGGCCGCAGCAGGCGCGCACCAAAACCCAGCGCGAAGAAGAACAGGAGGGACGCGGTCATCGCCCCCAGCGCGAAGGCGTGCTTGCCCTCGGCGAACTGGGTGGACACCGACCCGACCAGCACCACCGTGTCCAGATAGACGTGCGGGTTCAGCCAAGTCAGCGCCAAGCAGGTCGCCAGCGTCGCGCCGAGCCCCGC
Organism: Azospirillum sp. UENF 312511; assembly: GCF_058780635.1. Lineage (NCBI taxonomy): Bacteria > Pseudomonadati > Pseudomonadota > Alphaproteobacteria > Rhodospirillales > Azospirillaceae > Azospirillum > Azospirillum sp. UENF 312511. The sequence continues at coordinate 1,511,872 of NZ_JBSNCG010000003.1, forward strand.
CGGAACCGCCGAAGCCGGGTCCAGCGCGCCGCCCGCCCGCCAGGCCGAGCGGAAGCTGCGCAGCCCGTAGACCAGCAGGAAGGCCGCCCCGGCGTAGCGGGTCGCCGTCTCCAGCCAGGGCAGCCATTGGGCGGCCTGGGCGAAGCCGCCGATCCCGGCCAGGATCAGCAGGGCGTCCGACACCGCGCAGGTCGCGCAGACGGCCAGCACATGCTCCCCGCGCAGGCCCTGGCGCAGCACGAAGGCGTTCTGCGCGCCGATGGCGACGATCAGGCTGAGACCCAGCAGAAGGCCGGGAAGAAAGGCGGAGAGCATGGCGGCCCCATTCGTTGGCGATATCGGTGGCGGAGGCCGTTCCCCTACCATCGCCGTCCGGATTAGAATAACTAAAGTCCCTTATGCTGATTAAGGAACGCTAATCCCATGCTGGACTACGCCCTGCTCGCCGCACTGGCAGCGGTCGTCCGCACCGGCAGTTTCGAGCGGGCAGCGGCGCAGCTCCACGTCACCCCCTCCGCCGTGTCGCAGCGGGTGAAGCTGCTGGAGGAGCGGATGGGGACGATCCTGGTGGTGCGCGGATCGCCCTGCACCGGCACCCCCGCCGGCCTGCGGCTGAGCCAGCACGCGGAGCGGGTGGCCCTGCTGGAGAGCGAGCTGCGCGACGGGCTCCCCGGCCTGCCGCAGGACGGGCCGGCGGTGACCGTGCGCATGGCGGTCAACGCCGACAGCCTCGCCACATGGTTCGTCGCCGCCATGGCCGGGACGCCGGGCGTGCTGTTCGACCTCGTCCTCGACGATCAGGAACACAGCGCCGACTGGCTGCGTCGGGGGGAAGTGCTGGCGGCGGTGACGTCCGGCGCCCAGCCGGTGCAGGGCTGCGACAGCACCCCGCTGGGTGCCTTGCGCTACGTGGCGACAGCGAGCCCGGACTTCCTGCGCCGGCATTTTCCGGACGGGGTGGCGGCGGCGGCTTTGGCGCGCGCGCCGCGTCTGACCTACAACAGCAAGGACCGCTTGCAGACGCAGTGGACCCGTCAGGCCTTCGGGGTGGAGATCGCCTCGCCGACGCACTGGATGCCCTCCACCCACGCCTTCGTGGACGCGGCTCTGGCCGGGCTCGGCTGGGGCATGAATCCGGAGCCGCTGGTCGCCGGCCCTCTGCGCGACGGGCGGCTGGTGGCGCTGGTGCCCGACCAGCCGCTCGACGTGCCGCTGTTCTGGCAGCGCAGCCGCATCGCCAGCCGCACTCTGGCCGACATCACGCGCTCGGTGTTGACGACGGCGCGCGCCCAGTTGACGCAAGTGTGACGCCTGAAGCGGATTGCGATCCGCTTTGGACCGCGACTGCGGCCCCGGTCGCACATGCGACCGGAGCCCGCCGGCGAATGAGGCGATGTGAACCGCTAAAGCGAACGGAAGTTCGCTTTAGCGGTTCGCCGCCGGCACCATCATGCTCGCCAGGAAGAGGGCGGCGGCGGCGACCACGATGCTCGGCCCGCCCGGCAGGTCCCAGTTCAGCGAGGAGAGCAGGCCGCCCAGCACCGCGGCGATCCCGAAGACCGAGGCCAGGGCGGCCATCGCCTCCGGCGTGCGGGAGAAGCGGCGGGCCGCCGCCGCCGGGATGATGAGGAGCGAGGTGATCAGCAGGATGCCGACGATCTTCATCGCCGCCGCGATGACCAGCGCGATCAGCAGCATGAAGGCCAGCCGCAGCGCCTCGACCGGCATGCCCTCCACCCGCGCCAGATCCTCGTCCACCGTCACCGCCAGCAGCCGGCGCCACAGCAGCAGCAGCCCGCCCAGCGCCGCCGCCCCGCCGGTGTAGATCCAGGCCAGATCGCCGGTGGTGACGCTCAGGATGTCGCCGAACAGATAGGCGACCAGATCGACGCGCAACGTCTCCAGGAAGGCGATGGCGACGAGGCCCAGCGACAGCGACGAATGCGACAGGATGCCCAGCACGGTGTCCGTGGCCAGCGCGCGGCGCCGCTGCAGCCCGACCAGCGCCAGCGCCAGCGCGACGCAGACGCCGACCACGCCGATCAGCGGGTTGACGCCCAGCAGGAAGCCCAGCGCCACCCCCAGCAGGGCGGAATGGGCCAACGTGTCGCCGAAATAGGCCATGCGCCGCCACACCACGAAGGACCCCAGCGGGCCGGCGACCAGCGCGATGCCGCAGCCGGCGGCCAGCGCGCGCAGAACGAAATCATCCATGGCAGCAATCCCCGTCATGGCCGGGCACCACGGCGCCGTCGCTGGCGTGCGCGTGGTCGTGGTGGTGGACATAGACGGCCAGCGCGTCGGCGTGGCCGCCGAACAGCGCGCGGTATTCCGGGTGGCGCCGCACGTCCTCCGGCGCGCCCTGGCAGCAGACATGGCCGTTGAGGCAGAGCACGCGGTCGGTGCGGGCCATCACCGTGTGCAGGTCGTGGCTGACCAACAGCACGCCGCAGCCGCGGGTGCGGCGCAGCGTCTCGATGCGCCCGAACAGCTCGGCCTGCCCATGGACGTCCACCGCCTGGTCGGGCTCGTCGAGGACGAGAAGCTCGGGATCGCCCAGCAAGGCGCGGGCCAGCAGCACCCGCTGCATCTCGCCGCCGGACACCGTCTGGACCGGGCTGGCGGCGAGGTGGGAGACGCCGGCCTCCTCCAGCGCCGCGGTGATGCGCGCCTCGGTCACCGGGCGCCACAGCGCCAGGAAGCGGCGGACGGTCAGGGGCAGGGTCGCGTCGACGGTCAGGCGCTGCGGCATGTAGCCGATGCGCAGGCCCCGGCGGCGCTCCACCACCCCGGACGAGGCGCGGACGAGGCCCAGCACGGCGCGCACCAGCGTCGTCTTGCCGGCGCCGTTGGGGCCGATCAGCGTGACGATCTCGCCGGGCCGCACCTCCAGATCCACGCGGTCGAGGATCGTCCGCCCGCCCAGCCGCACCGTCAGGCCCTTGGTGTCGACCAGGGGAGGGGCCAGGGACGGGGCCGGGGACGAGACTGACGAACGCGCCGCGTGGGGGGCCGCGTGATGGGCCCCATGATGGATTGACATGTTATGTTATAACGTGACATTGCTGGAAACGAAGACAGCTATGCGCCGGAAAGACCCGGCTGTCCAGTCAGACGATGAGGAACCCACCCATGCGCGCCGCGATGCGTCCCCTGCCGCTCCTTGCCCTTGCTGCGACCCTAACCGCCGCCAGCCCGGCGCTGGCCGAGGCGCCGAAGGTCGTCGCCTCGATCAAGCCGGTCCATTCCCTGGTCGCCGCGGTGATGGAGGGGGTGGCGGAGCCGGCGCTGATCGTGCGCGGCGCCGCGTCTCCACACACCTACGCCATGAAGCCGTCGGACGCGAAGGCGCTGGCCGCCGCCGATCTCGTCTTCTGGATCGGACCGGAGCTGGAGGGCTTCCTCGACAAGCCGGTGACGGCGAACGCCAGGAAGGCCACCTCCGTCACGCTGCTGGAGGCGCCGGGCGTCACCCTGCTCGACGCCCGCGAAGGCGGCGCCTGGGAGGCCCACGATCATGGGCATGAGCACAAGCACGATCACGGGCACGACCATAAGCATGACGACAAGCACGACCATGAGGACGAGCACGGGCATGACGAGGTGAACACCCACATCTGGCTTTCCCCCGCCAACGCCCGCGCCATGGTCGCGGCGATCGCCGAGGCGCTGGCGGCCAAGGACCCGGCCAACGCCGCCGCCTACACCGCCAACGCCGAGCGCACCACCCGCTCCATCGACGCGCTCGACGCGGAGCTGAAGGCAACGCTGGCTCCGGTGGCCGGCAAGCCCTTCGTCGTCTTCCACGACGCCTATCAGTATTTCGAGGCGCAGTACGGCCTGAACGGCGTCGGCGCCATCACCGTCAACCCGGAACGCCGCCCCTCAGCCAAGCGGCTGTCGGAGATCCGCGCCAAGATCGGCGGCCTCGGCGCCGCCTGTGTCTTCGCCGAACCGCAGTTCGAGCCGGCCCTGGTCAACACCATCGTCGAGGGCACCCCGGCGAAGAAGGGCGTGCTCGACCCCGAAGGGGCGGACCTGAAGGACGGCCCCGGCCTCTACCCCGCGCTGATGCGCAACATCGCCGCCTCGCTGAAGGATTGCCTGGGGTCCTGACGCGTCTCGGCGCTTAAGCCTTGCCCCCGGCTGTGCTAGACCCGTGTCGGAATTCTCCCAGGGAGGCAGGCATGAAGATCGGGGTCGTCGGGTGCGCGGGGCGCATGGGGCAGATGCTGGTGCGCGAGATCGCCGCCACGCCGGGCTGCACGCTGGCCGGCGGCACGGAGCGGGTGGGCGGCCCCGCGCTCGGCAAGGACATCGGTGTCCTCGCCGGCCTCGAACCGCTGGGCGTCGTCGCCATCGAGGACACGGCGGCGCTGTTCGCCGAGGCCGATGCGGTGATCGACTTCACCAGCCCCGACGCCAGCGTCCGCCACGCGGCGCTGGCCGCCCAGTCGGAAACGGTGCTGGTCATCGGCACGACCGGCATCGGCCCGGCCCAGCAGGAGGCCATCGCCCAGGCCGCCACCCACACCCCGATCGTCCAGTCGCCGAACATGTCGCTGGGCGTCAACCTGCTGCTGGCGCTGGTCGAGCAGGTCGGCCGCGCGCTGGGCGACGACTACGACATCGACATCCTGGAGATGCACCACCGCAACAAGGTGGACGCGCCCTCGGGCACCGCGCTCGGCCTTGGCCGGGCGGCGGCGGCGGGGCGCGGGGTGGCGCTGGAGGATGTCTGGCAGAAGGTCCGCGACGGCCACACCGGCGTCCGCCCGCGCGGCGAGATCGGCTTCGCCACGCTGCGCGGCGGCGACGTGATCGGCGACCACACGGTGGTCTTCGCCGCCGAAGGCGAGCGGGTCGAGCTGACCCACAAGGCGTCGGGCCGCCAGATCTACGCCAAGGGCGCCGTCCGCGCGGCGCTGTGGGCCAACGACAAGCAGCCGGGCCTCTACAGCATGAAGGACGTGCTGGGTCTCTGACCGGTCAGGCTGCCCCTCAAGCGGCCGCCTCGTCCTCCGGCATGGCGTGCCCCTGCTCCCAGGCGAGCAGGGCGCGCTTGCGGGGGACGCCGTAGCGGTAGTTGTGGATGATCCCCGACTTCTGGATCACCCGGTGGCAGGGGATCAGCACGCAGACCGGGTTGCGCCCCACCGCCGCCCCCACCGCCCGCATGGCGGTCGGCTGGCCGATGGCGCGGGCCACGTCCTCGTAGGACACGACGGCGCCGGAGGGGATGCGCAGCAGCGCCTCCCACACCTTGATCTGGAAATTGGTGCCCTTCATCAGCAGGCGCAGCGGTTCACCCCCTGCGGAACCGTCCCAGCGGAAGGCGCGGGCGGCGACCGGGCGGGTGGCGTCGGCGTCCTCCACCAGACGGGCGGCGGGCCAGGCGGCGGCCATCTCGGCCAGCGCGTCGCGCCCGTCCTCCTCCTCGGCGAAGCTCAGCCAGCAGACGCCGCGCTCGGTGGCGGCGACCAGCGACGGGCCGAAGGGGGTGGGGTGCAGACCCCAGCGGATGGTCAGCCCGCCGCCCAGCGCCTTGTACTCGCCGGGCGTCATCGCCTCGCAGGCGACGAACAGGTCGTGCAGCCGCGACGGGCCGGACAGGCCGACGTCCAGCGCCACGTCCAGCACGCTCTGGTTCGCGGCGAGCAGACGCTTGGCGTTGTCCAGCGTCAGGAACTGCAGGAAGCGCTTCGGGCTAATCCCCGCCCATTGGGTGAACAACCGCTGGAAATGGAAGGGGCTCATGCCGGCGACCGCGGCCAGCTCGTCCAGCCCCGGCTGGTCCTGCCAGTGGTCCACGAGATGGCGGATGGCGGAGGCGATGGCGCGGTGACGCCGCGCGTCGACCGGATCTTCAGCAGGGTTCAGGCACGGCATGGCGGTTCTCTCCCAGGCTCCATGTCCGGCGCAGGATGCGCCGCCGGAGCGGGCCGACCAACCCGTTTCTTGCGCAACGCGCCTTGCGGTCAGGGCACCGGTTCGGGGTGGCAGGGGGCACGGCGCCACAGGGCCAGCGCGCCGCGCAGCGCCTTGGCGAAGTCCGCCCGCTCGTCCGGCGTCAGGAAGGCGCCGACGGTCACCGACTGCCCATGCGAGGAGAGAGTGACTTGGCCGCCGTGCCGGGGCGGGCCGTCCAGGGTGACGCGCAGCCAGTTGGGCTGAAGGCTCCAGCGCCGCTCCGGTTTGTTCCAGACGACGCGCTGGACGGTCAGGTCGGCGTCGGTCAGGCGCACCCGCTCGTACAGTTGGGCGGCACGGTTGTTGACGCGGAAGGCCAGCCAGAGGATCAACACGTCCAGCCCGCAGAAGGGCACCACCGGCCACGCCCCGTTGGCGGCGAAGATGCCGGCGATCAGCAGGTTGACGAGAATCACCACGCCCATCAGGACACGGAACCCGTGCCGACCCAGACTGCGGTGCGGGTGCAGGATCGCGTCGAAGAAGACGCGGGAAGCCGGGGGCAGATTATGACGGGCCATGGTCATGCACACAAACTGGTGTGGCTTGGGCGCGGGTTCCAGCCGTCCTGTTTGCATGGACGGCCAGGGTCCCGCTATGCTGCGCGCCATGAAGCCCGCCGCCGTCCAGGAATTCTTCCGCCGCCTCAGCGCCGCCAACCCGGAGCCGAAGAGCGAGCTGGAATACATCAATCCCTACACCCTGCTGGTCGCCGTCGTGCTGTCGGCGCAGGCCACCGATGTCGGCGTCAACAAGGCCACCGGCCCGCTGTTCCAAATCGTCACCACGCCGCAGCAGATGGTCGATTTGGGGGAGGAGCGGCTGCGCGGCTACATCAAGACCATCGGCCTGTTCAACACCAAGGCCAAGAACGTCATCCGGCTGTCGGAAATCCTGATCGCCCAGTATGGCGGCGAGGTGCCGCGCGACCGCGAGGCGCTGGAAACCCTGCCCGGGGTCGGGCGCAAGACCGCCAACGTGGTGCTGAACGTCGCCTTCGGCGAGGAGACCATCGCGGTGGACACCCACATCTTCCGCGTCGGCAACCGCACCGGCCTTGCCCCCGGCAAGACGCCCGACGCGGTGGAGGCCAAGCTGCTGAAGGTGGTTCCCAAAGCCTACCGCCGGCACGCCCACCACTGGCTGATCCTGCACGGCCGCTACGTCTGCAAGGCCCGCAAGCCCGACTGCCTCGTCTGCCCGGTCAGCGACCTGTGCGGCTTCAAGGACAAGGTCCTGCCGGCCGCCGTGGTGTGAGGCGCGGCGCGATGTTTCCCGTGAAACGCCGGAAATCCCCGCAAAAAGAAAAAGCCCGGCGAGGGATCGATCCCCGCCGGGCTTGATCGCGAAACCGCGTTTAACGGCGTTTAGCCGTCGACCACGATGGGGTCGAGCGCAGCCGGCGCCGGGGCCGCTTCCGCCGGGACGGCGGGGGCCGCGGCCGGCTTGGCCGCCGGGGTGTATTTGCCGATCTCGCCGTTCAGCAGGGCGCCGGCCTCGACCGCCAGCTCGCCATACTTGATCGAGCCGTTGATCTTGCCGGTGGAGCGCACGGTCAGGCGGCCGCGCACGATGATGTCGCCCTCGAAGCGGCCGCCGATGTCGGCCTCGTCGATCTCCACGGCGCCCTTGAACAGGCCGGTTTCGGCGATCTCGATGGACCGGCCGTCGCGCAGCTTGGCCTCCACCGTGCCTTCCACGACCAGCACGTCACAGGACCCGATCTCGCCGTTCAGGGAGATGTCGCGGCCGACGATCAGGCGGCGCTGGTCACTGGCGAGCGGAGCGGTGGGCGCCGGGGCCGGAGCGACCGGCGCGGGGGCGGCGGCGGGCGCCGAAGCCGGGGCGCCGTACCCGTCGGGACGGCGCGGCGCGGCACCCGGCAGGTCGACGGTGCGGCGCGGAATGTCCGTCGGCTTGTAGCTCGAACCGGGGATCGGGGCGCCGGCCGGCGGCTTCGGGGTGCTCGTGTTCATCTCGGGTCCCTTGGAGGAAAACGGCTCGGGTTGCGGCGTGCGGCCGGCCGGGGCGGGGCCGGTCGGCGGATTCGTCGCGGACGGGTTGCTCAGGGAGGCGAGCGGCGACACCGCCGCCGTGGGTTCGGCGGCGCCCGCCTGCGGTGCGGCCGGGGTGGCCGGGTCGGCGCTTTGGGTCTTCGGCGCACCGACGGGCGGATTCTTTCGTCCGAACAGCATGAACGTTGATCCCCAGGTCAGTCAGGTCGTGAAGGTTGGCAGGTCGTCGAGGTCGGGTCATCGGAGGCGGTGTCGCATGACCGGGCCCGACCGACAGCAGCCAAAAGACCACCCCGCCGGGGTAACACGGTCATCCGGCCGGCCGCAAGTGGGCTTTGGTGCACGGTCGGGGCCGCACCGCACCGCGGTCCGTCACGGCCCTTCCCGGCGGGAAAGGCCGGTCATGGACCCCGTCATGGAATGGTAGATGTGGACCATGAAGGCGCTCGCGATCACCGGCACCAGCAGGTTGACGAAAGGAATTGTCGAAAGAAAGGCAATTACCGCACCAGCCAAAAATGGTTTCAACGGATTGGAGCGCCGCAGAAACCCCGCCTCCTTCCGTCCCATCCGCCGGATCGCCACCATCTCGAAATATTCGCGGCCGAGAAGATAGCCGTTGGCGGTGTAGAAGATCAGCAGGTTCAACCCCGGCACCATCAGATACAGGGGCAGGGCGAACAGATTGACCAGCAGGACGATGGCGAAAAAGCGCAGCGCGGTCAGCAGTTCTTCGCCAAGGCCGGTCTGGCGGGGTGGCGGCAACTGGGGATAGTGGCGACGCTCCACCGCCTGCACCACCTCGTCCAGGAAGAAGCTGGACACCATGCCGACCGTGGCGGGAAACAGCACCCAGGCCAGCACCAGCACGGCCAGCCCGCCCAGCACGTCCAGCACCCCGTCCACCCAGGCGTAGCCGGTCAGCGCCGTGTGGAACAGCGCCCACCACACCGCCCCGGCGAGCAGGGCGAAGGCCGCGATGGCGGACAGCACGCCGATCCACACGACGCGGCGGGACGCCGGGTCGGAAAGCTGTCCGATGGCGAGAAGCAGGGCGCGGATCATCCGGACTCTCTCTTGATGGGGCCGTTGCGGCCAAGCGACGCTTATCTACGACGGCGGGCCGTTCCATTCCAGGGGGCCTTGCGCCGCGCTTGAGATGTGAAGGCGGACCGCTATACTCGCGCCCGGTTTTCCTTCGCGGTCCAGACACCGCATTTCACCAGCAGCTCAAGGAGCGCCCATGGCCACGGCCGAATTCGACGTCACCGGCATCGGCAACGCCATCGTCGACGTGATCGCCCATGCCGACGACGCCTTTCTCGCGGCCAACGGCATCGAGAAGGGAGCGATGACGCTGATCGACGCCGCTCGCGCCGAGGAGCTGTACGGCCGCATGGGCCCGGGCATCGAGGTGTCGGGCGGCTCCGCCGGCAACACCATGGCCGGCATCGCCTCGCTGGGCGGCAAAGGCGCCTACATCGGCAAGGTCCACGGCGACCAGCTCGGCCAGGTCTTCCGCCACGACATCCGCGCCGCCGGCGTGCATTTCGAGACGGCGGCCGGCCATGGCGGCGCCCCGACGGCGCGCTGCCTGATCCTGGTGACGCCGGACGCCCAGCGTTCCATGAACACCTTCCTCGGCGCCTGCGTGGAGCTGGGGCCGGAAGACATCGACGAGGCGCTGATCGCCAACTCGCAGGTCACCTACCTGGAAGGCTATCTGTGGGACCCGCCCCGCGCCAAGGAGGCCTTCCGCAAGGCGGCGTCCACCGCCCATGATGCCGGGCGCAAGGTCTCGCTCTCGCTGTCCGACAGCTTCTGCGTCCACCGCCATCACGCGGAGTTCCTGGATCTCGTCGAGGGCCATGTCGACATCCTGTTCGCCAACGAGCATGAGATCACCGCCCTCTACAAGACCGACCGCTTCGAGGATGCGCTGGAGGCGGTGAAGCGCCTCGGCAAGACCGCCGCCCTGACGCGCAGCGAGAAGGGCGCCGTCATCGTCTCCGGTGGCGAGGTGGTCGAGGTTCCCGCATCCCCGGTCGCTCGCGTGGTCGACACTACGGGAGCCGGCGACCTCTACGCCGCCGGCTTCCTCTACGGCTTCACCCGTGGGATGGCCCCGGCGGTCTGCGGCCGCATCGGCGCGCTGGCCGCGGCGGAGATCATCAGCCATGTCGGCGCCCGTCCGGACGTCGTGCTGGCCGATCTGCTGCCGGATCTGCTGAAGGATGCAGGCGTTCCGGCCTGATTGCCGCAAGACGGCCTGTGAGGTATAAGCTGGCGGACCTTCCCGTCCGCCGGCTCCGCCCCCATGCAAGTCTATCTGCCGATCGCCGAGATGTCGGTCAACGCCCTGCTCGTGCTCGGCATGGGGGGGCTCGTCGGCTTTCTGTCCGGCATGTTCGGGGTGGGCGGCGGCTTCCTGATGACGCCGCTGCTGATCTTCATCGGCGTTCCGCCCGCCATCGCGGTGGGCACCCAGGCCAACCAGCTCGTCGCCGCCAGCGTCTCGGGCGTGCTCGCCCACTGGCGGCGCGGCAACGTGGATGTCAAGCTGGGCGTCGTCATGCTGCTGGGCGGCATGGTCGGCACGGTGGTCGGCGTCTGGATCTTCTCCATATTGCAGCGGATCGGCCAGATCGACGCGGCGATCACGCTGTCCTACGTCTTCTTCCTCGGCACCATCGGCACGATGATGATGGTGGAGGCCAGCCGCGCGCTGATCCGCCGCCGCGCCCCCACCGCCAAGCGGGGCAAGCTGCACCGCCACATGTGGCTGCACGGCCTGCCGCTGAAGATGCGGTTCCAGCGCTCCAAGCTCTACATCTCCGCCTTGCTGCCGGCCGGGATTGGGGCGGTCGGCGGGATGCTGGTGGCGATCATGGGCATCGGCGGCGGCTTCATGCTGGTGCCGGCGATGATCTATCTGCTGAACATGCCGACCGGTCTGGTGGCCGGCACCTCGCTGTTCCAGATCATCTTCACCACGGCGATGGCGACGCTGCTCCAGGCGGCGACCAACCAGACGGTGGACGTGATGCTGGCGCTGCTGCTGCTGATCGGCGGGGTGGTCGGCGCGCAGTTCGGCACCAAGGCCGGCGGCCGTCTGCGCGGCGAGCAGGCTCGCCTGCTGCTGGCCTCGCTGGTCGTCGCGGTGGCGCTGAAGCTCGCCTTCGATCTGGTGGTCGAGCCGAACGACGTCTTCACCATCTCGACGAGGATGTCGTGAGCGCTGTCCGCAAGGGCACCGGGCGGCTGTGGTCCGTCCGGATCGCCGGCGGGGTGGTGGGGCTTCTGGCGGGGGTGTTCCTGGCCGCCACGGTGTGGGCGCAGCAGCTCGTCGCCGACCTGTCCAGCCACCTGATCGCCATCACCACCGGCTTCACCGGGACGGAGGTCGTGCTGTTCGGCACCACCGACGGGGCGGGCGACGTCGCCATCGTGGTGACCGGCCCGCGCACCCCGGTCACGGTGCGCCGCAAGGAGCGCATCGCCGGCATCTGGATCAACGCGCGCAGCGTGCGGTTCGAGCAGGTGCCCGGCTACTACATGGTCGCGACGAACCGCCCGCTGGACCAGTTCGTCGGCCGCCCGGTGCTGGAACGCCACCAGATCGGCCTGCCGAACCTCCAGCTCGGCCCGCGCGAGCAGCTGGCCCCGGACCAGCTCGCCCTGTTCCGCTCCGCCCTGATCCGCAACAAGCAGCGGGCCGGGCTCTACGGCATCACGCTGGGGCAGGTGGCCTTTCTCGGCGAGCGGCTGTTCCGGACCAACATCTATTTCCCGGCCAACGTGCCCACCGGCCTGTACAATGTGGAGGCGCTGCTGATCCGCGACGGCGAGGTGGTCAGCGCCCAGACCACGCCGCTGGTGGTGTCCAAGGTCGGCTTCAGCGCGGAAATCTACGACTTTGCGCGCAACCAGCCGATGATTTACGGTGTTGCCGCGGTGATTGGCGCCATCGCCGCCGGCTGGCTGGCCGGCGCCATCTTCCGGAGGGTGTGACCCATGTCCGATCCGATTGCGACCGATCCGATTGCGACCGCTTCCACGACGACTGGTTCCATTTCGACCGGTCCGGCCGCTCCCGAACCGGATTCCACGGCCAAGCCGCCGGTCCGCATCTTCCTGGTCGTGGTGGATGAGAGCCCGGAGCTTCAGCTCGCCCTGCGCTACGCCTGCCTGCGCGCCCGCAAGTCGGGGGGCAAGGTGGCGCTGCTCTACGTCATCGAGCCGGGCGAGGTGCAGCAGTGGCTGGCCCTGGAAAACCTGATGCGCGAGGAGCAGCGCGCGGAGGCGGAGCAGAAGCTGCAGAAGCTGGCCCGCGACGTAAACCGCCTGACCGGCACCCTGCCGGCTCTGTACGTGCGCGAGGGCAACCGCCGCGACGAGGTGCTGGCCCTGATCGACGAGGAGCCGAGCATCTCCATCCTCGTGCTGGCCGCCGGCATCGAACCGGAGGGGCCGGGGCCGCTGATCTCCTACTTCACCAACCGCGGCCTCGCCAAGATGCGCATTCCGCTGACCATCGTGCCGGGCGGCATCGGCATCGACGCGCTGGACGCCATCACCTAAGAGCCTGTTTGAGAACTAGCGCAGAACACAACATATAGTAGGTGGTCTGAGGTTATTTCCCTATATGCTGCGGATTTTCCGCATTCTCAAACGGGCTCTAAGGCGTCTCAACGTCCGTAAAGGGCGGTGAGGCTGCGCTGGTCGATGTCGGACCGGTCGTCGGTCAGCACCGGGTGCCCGGCCAGTTCGGCGGGGGCCAGCGTCTCCAGGATGCGCGAGGCCGCGTACGTCGCACCCGGCGGAGCGGCGCGCAGGCGTACGCTCAGATCCTCGAGCGTACGCGCCTCCTTCGTGGCGATCAGCAGGTAATTCCCGCGCCCGGCATCAGCGACGTACACCGACGGGAAGACCGCCCCCTGCGTCGCCGCCAGCGGCCCGACCAGAGCGTCGCGGTCCATGGGGGAGGCGACGTTCATGACCAGCACGCCGCCCGGCGCCACCCGCCGCTCCACCGCCGCGAAGAACTCCCGGGTCGCCGTGAAGAAGGGGATCAGCGCGGTCGAGTAGAGATCGACGATCACCACGTCGTGCTGCTCCGGCGACCGCTCGACGTGGCGGCGGGCGTCCTCCACAGCGACGCGCACTTCGGGCCGCAGCCCGAACTTCTCGCGCGCCACCTCGACCACCGCGGGGTCCAGCTCCACCCCCAGGATGTCGGCACCGGGCCAGACGTCGAGAATCTCCTTGGCCGCCGCCCCGCCGGCCAGCCCAAGCACCAGGACGCGCGTGCCGTTTCCCAGGGCCGGAACGGCGGCGAACAGGTCGTAATAGAGGCCGGTCGGGCCGCCGTCCTTGCGCAGCCGCGACTGAGTCGCCCAGGCCACGTTCAGATGCAGGCGGATTTGCTCGGCGTCCTCCTGCACCATGATCGTGTTGTGCGGCGTCTCGCGGTAAAGGGCGAAGCCCTGCCCCTCGCCATGGCCGGCGGCCCAAGCCAGGGGAACCGCCAGGGCCGCGGCGGCAGCCACCCGTTTCCCACCCGGAACGAACAGGCAGGCGAGCGCCGGCAGCACCGCCGCCAGTGCATAGCCCGCCGACACCCCGACCTGCGGGATCGCGTAGAAGGAGGCGAAGAAGGTGCCGCCGATGCTGCCCAGCGTGCCGACTGCGTAGATCCGCCCCGCCGCCGCTGCACCGGTCAGGCTGCTCAAGCCCGCGCAGATCGGCGACACCATGGCCAGCGCGAAGGACGGCACTCCGAGGATCAGCGCCGCCCCGACGACCGACCCCTCCACCGCGTTGAAGCGGCCCGCGGCGTCGGCCAGCATCGGCTTGCCCAGCCAGGGCGTCAGCGCCGCCGCGGTGACCCCGGCCAGCAGGGCGGCGCGCAGCGCCGGCACCGCCTTCGGCCCGTCGCCGAGCTGCCCGCCGGTCCAGTAGCCGGCGGCCATGAAGGTCATCACCACGCCGATGACGGCGCCCCACTGATAGACCGAGTAGCCGAAATGCGGCGCCATCAGCCGTCCGCCGAGGATTTCCATCATCATCAGCGACCAGCCCGCCGAGAAGGCGGCGGCGGCCAGCGCGAAGGAGCGGAGGGACGGGCGGGCGGGGGAGGGATCGCGACCGCTCAAGGCCGGCGACCGGGGGTTCGTTGCAGCGCCCTATTCATCGGTCCCTTCATTGGTCCCTGTCTTCTCCTTCAGCCCATAGACTTCAATCGGGTCGTTCAGCCCCTTCACCGGGTGCCAGCCGACCGAGACGAGACGGCTGGCGCAGGCCTCGGCCACCTCGGCGGAGGTCAGGACGTTGCGCTCCAGGCGGCTGCACAGCCCCTCGATCCGGCTGACCAGATTGACCGCCGGGCCGATGACGGTGAAGTCCAGCCGGTTGGCGGAGCCGATGTTGCCGTACATGACCTCGCCCATGTGGAGCGCGATGCCGCAGCGCAGGGTCGGCTGGCCCCAGGCGGCGCGCTCGGCGTTGCGGGCGGCCATATCGGTCAGCGCCTCCTGCGCGGCGTCCAGCGCCTTGGTGCAGGCGGCGGCCCCGGTCGGGTCGCTCTCCTCCAGCGGGAAGATGGCCAGCATGGCGTCGCCGATGAACTTCATGATCTCGCCGCCGCGGCTTTCCACGGCGCCGCCCATGATCTCGAAATAGCCGTTCAGCAGGGCGATCAGCTCCTCGCGCGGCAGCCGGTCGGCCAGCGAGGTGAAGCCGCGCAGGTCGCAGTACCACAGCACGGCGCGGACGTTGGCGCCGGTGCCGCGGCGGATGTCGCCGGACAGGATGCGCGCGCCGGTGCGGTGGCCGACATAGGTGTCCAGCACCGTCGTCGCCAGCCGCCGCAGCGCCAGCGTCTCCAGCACCGCGCCCAGCGCCGGCAGCACGGCGTCGACCAGCGCCAGATCGGCGGTGGAGAAGCCGCCGGGCCTGTCGGTGGTGAAGCTCAGCACGTTGCGCCGTCCTCCGGCGAACAGCACGGTCATGGCGACATAGTCCGTCGCCCCCTGCGCTTTCAGCTCGGCGAAGACCGGGTATGGGTAGGGCGGCTCCATCTGCTCCAGCCGGTAGCGCAAGCCGTCGGCGCCGTCCTCGATCAGGGTGGCGAAGGGGCTGGTCAGATATTCGTCGCTGGTCTCGGTGCCGTGGGCGCGGGTGGCGATCTCCACCTGCTCGGCGTTGCGGCGCCAGAAGAAGGCGATGGTGCGGATCTGCGGGTGCAGCAGGGGCAGGGCGCAGACCGCGCGCAGCAGCGGG
The DNA here is from genome assembly GCF_058780635.1 of Azospirillum sp. UENF 312511. Classification (NCBI taxonomy): domain Bacteria; kingdom Pseudomonadati; phylum Pseudomonadota; class Alphaproteobacteria; order Rhodospirillales; family Azospirillaceae; genus Azospirillum; species Azospirillum sp. UENF 312511. The sequence continues at coordinate 1,527,138 of NZ_JBSNCG010000003.1, forward strand.
ACGCCGGACGCCATCAGGCGCCGGCAGAACCGGTCCATCATCGGCTCGAAGCCGGGGGCGTGCCGGCCTTCGAGCAACAGCCATTCGACGACCTCCCGCGCGGCGTCGTCGATGGATGGGGCCCCAGGGATGGCCGCGGGAACGGCCGGTGCGGTGGCCGCGGGCGGTGCCATGCTCACGGATCGATAACCATAAAGATGCGATGCTTGATCTGTCGGCGGATTCTGCCCAAGTTTCGCCTACGCCGCCAGTGTTGTTCGGCGCCGATGGAGGATATCACCATGTTCATTCAGACCGAGCAGACGCCCAACCCGGCGACTCTCAAGTTCCTGCCGGGGCGTGACGTGCTCGGACGCGGCACCGCGGACTTCCCGTCCCGCGATGGTGCCGCCGCTTCGCCGCTGGCCCAGCGGCTGTTCGAGATCGACGGGGTCCAGGGGGTGTTCCTGGGCGCCGACTTCGTGACCATCACCAAGGCCGGCGACAAGGAGTGGTTCCTGCTGAAGCCGTCGATTCTCGGCGTCATCATGGAGCATTTCACCGCCAACCGCCCGGTGCTTCTGGAAGAGGCGGCCGGCGACGGCCACGTTGCCAGCGCGGACGACGACGAGATCGTCACCCAGATCAAGGAGCTGCTGGACACCCGCGTGCGTCCGGCGGTGGCCCAGGACGGCGGCGACATCACCTTCTACGGCTTCGAGGAAGGCGTGGTGTATCTGGAGATGAAGGGGGCCTGCTCCGGCTGCCCCAGCTCCACCGCCACGCTGAAGGCCGGCATCGAGAACATGCTGCGCCACTACATCCCCGAGGTGGTCGAGGTTCGCGCCGTCCGCTGACGGCGTCCACCGGACGGGCGTGGCCGGCACAGGCCGCGCCCGCCGGCGTGTCTCTCCGCTTACTCCGGCCGTTTTATTCCGGCCGTTTTATTCCGGAACGACGAACTGCATGCCCAGCCAGCGCCACCGTCCTTCGGGACCCGGCAGGGTGCAGTTCACGCGCGTGCGGCCCAGCGGGAAGGGGTCGCGGATGCGCACCTCCACCCGGTCCTCCGTCACGCGCTCCAGCGCCATCCGGCCCTGGCCGGCGGCGAAGCAGGCCAGCCGCGCGATGTCGCCGATCTCGTCCGAGACGGTGAAGCCGATCGACGGCGGGTTGACGGTCAGCAGCGGATCGTCGGGCGTCAGGTCGGTCACCGGCAGCGGCAGCGCGTTGGCGGCCAGCCGGAAGCGGTCGACGCTGCCGAAACTCTCGTTCATCACGAAGCGGGGCAGGGTCGCCCGGTCGGCCTGCGGGTGCAGGACGCCCGACTGCTGGCCGAAGGCGGCGGCGAAGCCCTGCTCCGTCACGATGGTCCGCAGCGCCGACGACACCTCGCCCTGCGGGTAGGCGAACAGGGTGGGGCGCTGGCCGGTCTCCGCCTGCAGCCGGTCGGCCATGCGGCGCAGATCCGCCTTCACCTCCTCGGCGGGGCGGGACACCAGCGACTGGGTGGAGGCGCCGAGCCCGCCGAGCGTGACCCCGGCGGCGGCGAGCTGCCGCACCTCCGCCCAGCTCATGTGGGCGGGCGACCCGCGGTCGATGGCGTCGGTCGCCACGAACAGGGTGAAGGGAAGACCCGCTGCCTTCAGCCGCGGCCACGCCTCGCGGAAGGCGGAGCGGCTGGCCTCGTCGATGGTGATCGCCACCGCCCGGTCGGGCAGCGGCGCGCCGCTGCGCAGCGCGTCCAGGATGCGGGGCAGGGGCAGGACCTGATAGTCGCCGTCCTGAAGCTCGTCCAGATGGGCTTCGAACTGGTCGATCCGGATGCTGATGGACGGGGTCTGGTCCTCGCCGAAGCGGTCGTAGGCGAAGACGACGGCGGTGTTCGCGGTTCCGTCTGCCGCAACGCCGGGGCTTCCCGCCAGGGCCTGGAAGGCCCAGGCGGCGGCCACGGCGAAGAGGGTGGCGGCGCGGCGGAACGGCATGGCGGCCTGTCGTGGGTCCGGAACGGTCGCGCGGCCGGACGAGGGTCCGGGCTGCGCCACGGCTGGTGTGGCACAGGCACGCCGCTGGGAACAAGTCCGCAACACATACTCTGTGCTTCGCGTGCTTTCGTGATGCAGCCTTGCAACAACCCCTATGACACTAGGCCTTATGGCGTCCGGCCGCGGAGCCGGTGCCCGCAGCCGGATCGCCAGGGGCCGGATCGACAGGGATCAGCCCATCATCAGCCCGCCCAGGGCCGCGTCGGTCAGCAGGGGGTAGCGCTGCTCGTCCGGCAGTTGATAGTGCCACCACTCGCAGCTGTAATGCCGCCAGCCCGCCGCCGTCATGACGCCGAGAAGGGCGGCGCGGTTGCGCTGCTGCTCCGTGGTCAGGTCGGTGCGGCCATGGTGGGACTGCTCGGTCATGTCGTCGAAGCCGGTGCCCATGTCCAGCGGGCGCCCGGACCCGTCGGCCAGCGTCAGATCCACCGCGACGCCGCGGGAATGGGTGGAGCCGCCCGACGGATCGGCGATGTAGGACGGATCGGGCAGCGCCCGCCACAAGGCCCATTGCGCCTCGACCGGGCGGAAGGCATCGTACAGCCGCAACCGGCAGCCGATGCCGCGGGCCAGCCGGATCGCCGCGCGCAGCGCCGCCGCCGCGTCGGGGTGCAGCAGGCAATGCGGGTGCCGGTAGATGGGGACCCCGGTCAGGTTGTCCGGCGTGGCGTACAGCAGCTCGATGTCGACGTCGAAGTCCGGTGGTGCGATGGGTGTGAGCATGATCCATGCCGTCAGGGAAGGTCGGGGCTGTCTATCACGCTCTTGACCCAGGCTTGAAGTGGGGCTTTGAAGATGGCGGATCTGACGACGCGTGTGAGGCGATGAGAGTTCTGGGACTGGACACGGCGACCTCCGGCTGTTCCGCCGCGCTGTGGGACGACGGCGCCGTCACCGTGCGGCGGCGCGAGCCGATGGCGCGTGGGCAGGCGGAAGCGCTGGTGCCCCTGGCGCAAGCGGTGATGACGGAGGCCGGCTGCGCCTTCGACGCGCTGGACCGCATCGCCGTGACCGTCGGGCCGGGCGCCTTCACCGGCCTGCGCATCGCGCTGGCGGCGGCGCGCGGCTTCGCCCTGGCCGCCGGGCTGCCGGTGGTCGGGATCACCAGCTTCGACGCGGTCGTTCATGGGTTGCCGGACGCGGAGCGGGACGGCCGCGCGGTGCTGGTTGCCGTGGATTCCCGCCGCAGCGAGCCGTTCCTGCAACTCTTCCACCCGGACCTGACGCCGTTCGGCGAACCGGCGATGCTGGAGCCCGCCGCGGTGCCGGGCTGGCTGGACGGGCTGCTTGCCGGTGAAGCCGGTGCCGTGCCATTGCTGATCGCCGGGGACGGGGCGGCCGCGCTGCGCCCGCTTCTGGAGGGGCGTGCCGACACCGCTTTCGCCGCCGGGCCGGGCACGCCCGACGCCGCCGTGGTCGCCGCCCTGGGCGCCCGGCGGGAGGTCGGTCTGCCGGCCCAGCCCTTCTACCTGCGCCCGCCTGACGTCTCCCTGCCGCGGAAGACGGCATGACGGCGGCCCCGCCCGAGCTGTCCAGCCCCCGGACGTCCCATCCGGTGCGGCTTCAGGCCGCCGGCCTCGCCGACGTCGCGGTGATCGCGGCCTTGCAGCAGGTCTGCTTTCCCGACGATCCCTGGAGCGGCGAGGCGGTCGCCAGCCTGATCGGCCAGCCCGGCTTCTTCGCCGCGCTGGCCTTGCGGGAGGGCGCGGAGGGCGACGATCCGGTCGGCTTCCTGCTGGCGCGGGTGGCCGCGGAGGATGGCGAAATCATCGCCGTCGGCGTCCGGGCCGACGCGCGGGGGCAGGGCACCGGGCGGCGGCTGGTCGCGGCGGCGCTGGACGGCGCCCGGGCGCTGGGCGCCACGGCGCTGTTCCTTGAAGTCGCCGAAGACAATGGTATGGCGCAATCCCTGTATAAATCTTGTGGTTTCTTTGCCGTTGGCCGTCGTCCCGGCTATTACCGCAGGGCGGACGGAAGGGTTGCCGCCCTGGTGTTGCGGTATTCGTACACCGACAAATAAACCTTAACCTTTCTGAATCCACAAACGGTGCACCCCGTCCGGCTCATCCGGATTTTCGGGCGTTACGGCGAGAATGGAGTGACCCAGTTCGGCTAAGGATCGGGGTACATTCTCCAAGGGTTCGCCAGCGTTCAGCCGGACTTCAAGCGTCTGCCCGGCCGCCATGCGCTCCACCGACAACTTGGTCTTGACGAAGGTTAACGGGCACACCTCGCTGGTGATGTCCAAAAACAAATCCGGAGATTTTTTTTCGTACACTGCTTCCTCTTTAAGAGCAAAGGATGGATATTGCACGCGGCCACAAACCTCTTTATATGGAGAGGAACGCCAAGCTGCGGAGCAAGCTTACATGAGCAATGGTAACCCTTCCAACGCGCTGTTGTCTCTGACCACGGAGATCGTGGCGGCGCATGTCTCGAACAATACAGTCGCTCTCGGCGATCTTCCGACGCTGATTGAGCAGGTGTACAAGTCACTCGCGAATGTCGGGACCGAGCCGGTTGCGACTGAGGAGCGTCCGCAGCCCGCGGTGCCCATCAAGAAGTCCGTTACTCCCGACTACATTGTATGCCTGGAGGATGGCAAGAAGCTGAAGATGCTGAAGCGCCATCTGAAGACGGCCTACGACATGTCGCCGGAGGAATACCGCGACCGCTGGGGCCTGCCGGCCGACTATCCGATGGTCGCCCCGAACTACGCCCGCCAGCGCAGCTCGCTGGCCAAGCAGATCGGTCTCGGCACCCGCGCCCGCCGCGGCGCGGCCTAAGATCCATCGGGCTTGTGCGTTGGTGTCCGGCGGACCGCCGCTGTTCGGTCCGCCCCGGAACCTCATCGCCCGCATGTGATCGTTTCTTCCTTCCCGCGTGATCATTGCCGTCCCGCCTTGCCGCCGTCCCCGTTCGCCGGGGCCGGACCTTGTGGCTTGCCCGGAGTCCGGGCTTGCCGGGGACGGGTTCGTCACGTCGCGGTTGACCGGCAACCGGCCATTCGTGTTATCCCTGTTCCGTGCCCGACCGGGCTCCGGAAGGAGAACCGGCGGTTGCCGCGACCCGAACAACGCCAGCGAAGCGTCGAGTATGGCTGATACAGGCACGGACCAGGGCAGCTCTTCGGATCTGCGCATGGGCTCCCTCGAAGTGCGGCTGGCCGAAAGCGCCGCCGAGATCGATTGGGCGCAGGCGCTGCGCTACCGCGTCTTCTACGAGGAGATGTCGGCGGTGCCGTCGCCGGACATGGCCGCGCGCCACCGCGACTTCGACGATTTCGACACCATCTGCGACCATCTGCTGGTCATCGACCACGCCCGCGGCGACGGCCCGGAGTCCGTGGTCGGCACCTACCGGCTGATCCGCCGCCCGGCGGCGGCCAAGGCCGGGCGCTTCTATTCCAGCGACGAATACGACATCGGGCGGCTGCTCAGCTATCCGGGCGAGATCCTGGAGCTGGGGCGGTCCTGCGTCGACGCCGCCTACCGCACGCGCGGCAGCAGCATGCAGCTGCTGTGGCGCGGCATCGCGGCCTATGTCTTTCACCACGACATCGCGGTGATGTTCGGCTGCGCCAGCCTGCCGGGCACCGACCCGGTGGCGATGGCCGAACCGCTCGCCTACCTGCATCACTTCCATCTGGCCCCGGAGGAGCTGCGTCCCGTGGCGCTGCCGGAACGCTATATCGGCATGGATCTGATGCCCCGCGAGCAGATCGATCCGAAGCGCGCGCTGACCGTTCTGCCGCCGCTGATCAAGGGCTATCTGCGGCTGGGCGGCTTCATCGGCGACGGCGCGGTGATCGATCACCAGTTCAACACCACCGACGTGTCGATCGTGGTGAAGACCGACCTGATCACCAACAAGTATTCCAAGCATTACGAGCGGCGCAGCCGCGACGCCCAGATCGCGTGATCCGCGATTGCATCAGGAGACGGGTGGCATGACGGCGGTGGATGCAACCGGTGCGCGCGCCCTGGGATCGCCGGTGCGCGGCGGCCTGCGTCTGGCGGTCTATCTGCTGTGGACGCTCCTGCTGGTCCCGGTGCAGGCGCTGGCCGTCGCTGTGCGCTCGCCGCTGCGCTTCCGGATACCGCGGTTCTACCACCGGGTCTGCGCCGCCATCCTGGGCATCGGCGTCGTGGTGCGCGGCGAGCGCGCCACGGACGGGCCGGTGCTGTTCGTTTCCAACCATTCCTCCTACCTCGACATCACGGTGCTGGGGTCGGTCATTCCAGGCTCCTTCGTGGCGAAGAGCGAGGTCGCCGGCTGGCCCTTCTTCGGGGCGCTGGCGAAGCTGCAGCAGACCGTCTTCGTGGAGCGCAAGGCCCGCTCCGGGGTGGAGAAGCAGCGGGACGAATTGGGCGCCCGCCTGGACGCCGGCGACAGCCTGATCCTGTTCCCCGAGGGCACCTCCAGCGACGGCAACCGCACGCTCCCCTTCAAGACGGCGCTGTTCGCGGTGGCCGCCCGGCGCATCGGGGACCGGCCGCTGACCGTGCAGCCGGTCAGCATTGCGCCGACGCGGCTGGACGGCATCCCGATGGGGATCGCCTTCCGTCCCTGTTACGCGTGGTATGGCGACATGGATCTCGCCCCCCATCTGTGGACGGTCTTCACGCTGGGCCGCATGACGGTGGAGGTGGAGTTCCATCCCCCGGTGACCATCGACGGCTTCTCCAGCCGCAAGGCCCTGGCCGATCATTGCCAGCGCGCCGTGGCGCGGGGCGTGGAGCGCGCGGTGTCCGGAAAGCCGCCGCCCCCCGCCGCAGCGTGACGGAAACGTTCCACACCGCGAAATGGGCCGCGAAATGAATGATCGGCCTGCGGGCACGATTGACTCGTTTTCCCGCAGTCGTGCTACCATATCGGCAAGGTGCGATGCCGCGACGCGGCGGGTCGCGCGCCGGATTGCGCCGCTTGGCCGGTGCCGTCCAGGCGCGCGTTTTTGCATTGGTCGCGATCGCGGCTGGCCAAGACACACTTGGCCGAATTCACGTTTGGTCCGGATCGTTCAGCGCTGTGGAAGGGATCGTTGAGTAAGAAGCTCTTCATCAAGACCTGGGGTTGCCAGATGAATGTCTATGACTCCGCCCGCATGGCGGATGTCCTGGCACCCCTGGGATACCGGCCGGTGGACGAGCCGGACGGCGCCGACATGGTGATCCTCAACACCTGCCACATCCGCGAAAAGGCCTCCGAGAAGGTGTTCTCGGAACTGGGCCGCCTGCGCCAGCTCAAGGACGTCAAGGCCGAGGTCGGCGATGGCCGGATGATCCTCGCCGTGGCCGGCTGCGTCGCCCAGGCCGAGGGCGAGGAGATCGTCGCCCGCGCCCCCTTCGTGGACATGGTGTTCGGGCCGCAGACCTATCACACCCTGCCGGAAATGGTGGCCAAGGCCAGCCGCAAGGCGGGCAGCGTGCTGAACACCGACTTCCCCGTGGAGTCCAAGTTCGACTTCCTGCCGGACGAGAGCGCCAGCCAGGGCGTTTCCGCCTTCCTGGCGGTGCAGGAGGGTTGCGACAAGTTCTGCACCTTCTGCGTGGTGCCCTACACCCGCGGCGCCGAGTTCTCGCGGCCCGGCGCCCAGATCGTGGCGGAGGCCCGGCGCCTCGTCGCCGGCGGCACGCGCGAGATCAACCTGCTCGGCCAGAACGTCAACGCCTGGCACGGGGAGGGGCCGGACGGCACCAGCTGGGGCCTCGGGCGGCTGGTCCGCGAATTGGCGGACATCGACGGGCTGGAGCGCATCCGCTACACCACCTCGCACCCGCGCGACATGGAGGACGACCTCATCCGCGCCCACGCCGAGGTGCCGCAGCTCATGCCCTACCTGCATCTTCCGGTGCAGGCCGGGTCGGACCGCGTGCTGGCGGCGATGAACCGCAAGCACACGGCGGACGACTACCGCCGCATCGTCGACCGGCTGCGCGCCGCCAAGCCGGACCTGGCGCTGTCGGGCGACTTCATCGTCGGCTTCCCCGGCGAGAGCGACGCCGACTTCGCGGCGACCCTGCGCCTCGTCACCGACGTCGGCTATGCCCAGGCCTATTCGTTCAAGTACAGCGCGCGTCCCGGCACCCCGGCGGCGCTGGAGCATGGCCAGCTGCCGGAGGACGTCAAGGACGCCCGTCTCGCCGCGCTCCAGCAATTGCTGAACGCGCAGCAGCAGGCCTTCAACCAGAGCTTCGTCGGGCGCACCGTGCCGGTCCTGTTCGACCGCGTCGGCAAGCGCGCCGGCCAGCTCCTGGGCAAGAGCCCCTATCTGCAGTCGGTGCACGCCGACGCCAGCGAGCGGCTTCTCGGCCGCACCGTCGAGGTGCGCGTCGACGCCGCCCATCCGAACAGCCTTGCCGGCAGCGTGGCGACCGCTGAATACCGCAGCTCCGCCACCGGCACGCAACCCGTGGAGGCGACCGTTTGAACGGCTTGCCCGATCAGCGCCCTGACCCGCGCTCCGATCAACGTCCCGATCAACGGATTGATCTGAACTTCGACGACAACCGGCTGCTGCCGATGCTGTACGGGGAGCATGACCGCCACCTCGCCCGCATCGAGAACCAGCTCGGCGTCTCCCTGATTTCCCGCGGCAACACGCTGACCATCGCCGGTCCGGCGGAATCGTCGGAAGCCGCCCGCTCGGCCATCGACGCCCTCTATGAGCGCCTCAAGCGCGGCATGACCGTCGGCACCGGCGAGGTGGACGCCGCCGTCCGCATGGCGACCGGCGTGGGCGGTGCGGTGCGCGACCAGAATCTGGCGACGCTCAGCCGGGGCGAGGTCGCGGTGCGCACCCGCCGCAAGGGCGCCATCACCCCGCGTTCCCCCATGCAGGCCGCCTATCTGCAGGCGCTGGCGGAAAGCGAGATGGTCTTCGGGCTCGGCCCGGCCGGCACCGGCAAGACCTACCTCGCCGTCGCGCAGGCGGTGGCGCTGCTGACCACCGGCCAGGTGGACCGCATCATCCTGTCGCGTCCCGCCGTCGAGGCGGGGGAGCGGCTGGGCTTCCTGCCCGGCGACCTCAAGGAGAAGGTGGACCCCTATCTGCGCCCGCTCTACGACGCGCTGCACGACATGCTGCCGGCGGAGCAGGTGAAGAAGCGGCTGGAGTCCGGCGAGATCGAGATCGCGCCGCTCGCCTTCATGCGCGGCCGCACGCTCGCCAACGCCTTCGTCATCCTGGACGAGGCGCAGAACACCACGCCCATGCAGATGAAGATGTTCCTCACCCGCCTGGGCGAGGGGGGCCGCATGGCGGTCACCGGCGACATCTCCCAGACCGACCTGCCGGCCGGCGCCAAGTCCGGCCTGCGCGAGGCGCTGGACATCCTGGAGGGGGTGGAGGGCATTCGCTTCGTCCATTTCACCGCCGCCGACGTGGTGCGCCACCCGCTGGTCGCGCGCATCATCCGCGCCTATGACCGTGTCGAGGGCGCCCGCGCCGAGGATGATCGCGCCCGGGCCGCCCGCGCCGACGGCCGGCGCAAGCCCGCCCCGGACGGGGAGGGAACACCGTGATGGCCGTCGACGTCGTCGTTTCACGTGAAGCGGGCGATTGGGCGGACAACGCCGAATGGCTGTGCGAACGCGCGGCGCTCGCCGCCCTGTCGGTCACCTACGACGAGGATGAGGGGCCGGCGGAACTGTCCGTCGTGCTGGCCGACGACGCGCTGGTGCACCGCCTGAACCGCGAATACCGCGGCAAGGACAAGCCGACCAACGTGCTGTCCTTCGCCCTGACCGAAGCGGAGGAGCCCGAACTGGGCGAGGACGCGCCGGTCATGCTGGGCGACGTGATCCTGGCCTGGGAGACTGTCGCCCGTGAAGCCGCCGAGCAGGGTAAAACACCTTCGGACCATATGACCCACCTTGTGGTGCATGGCGTTCTTCATTTGCTCGGGTATGATCACGAGACGGATGACGAGGCCGAGGAGATGGAGCAGCTCGAAACCGACGTGCTCGCGACCCTCGGAATCGCCGATCCCTACGCCGCCACGCGCTCTCCGCCCGGAGAGCCGAATTTGGACGAACAACCGCCGGACCGATGAGCGAGATTTCCGACAGTCGAACGCCCCGTGAAGACGGGGCCGAAGATCAGCAATCCTTGGGCCACCTGTTTCGCGGGTGGATGAGGACCGTTTTGGGGGGGCGCGACGACGCCACCCTGCGCGCCACGATCGAAGACCTGATCGAGGATCAGGACAGCGGCGAGGGATCGCTGGGGGCGGGCGAACGTGCCCTGCTCGCCAACATCCTGAAGCTGCGTGATCGCACCGTCGACGACGTGATGGTGCCCCGCGCGGACATCGTGGCGGTCGACGTGGACACGCCGTTCCCAGCCCTGGTCCAGCGCATGGCGGAGGAAGCCCATTCCCGCCTGCCGGTGTTCCGTGAAACGCTCGACGACGTCGTGGGCATGGTCCACATCAAGGACGTGCTGGTGGCGATGGCCAGCCGGACGCCGGTCGAACTCAAGGACATCGTGCGCGATCTCAGCATCGTCGCGCCCAGCATGCCGGTGGTCGACCTGCTGGTGCAGATGCGCCAGAAGCGCCAGCACATGGCGCTGGTGGTCGACGAGTTCGGCGGCATCGACGGCCTCGTCACCATCGAGGATCTCGTCGAGGAGATCGTCGGCGAGATCGAGGACGAGCACGACGAGGAGGCGACTCCCCATTTCGTGGAGCGCCCCGACGGCACGATCCTCGCCGATGCCCGCGTCTCCATCGAGGATTTCGAGGACCGCGTCGGCGCCTTCCTGACCGAGGAGGAGCGCGAGGAGGTCGACACGCTCGGCGGTCTCGTCGTTTCGCTGGCCGGACGCGTGCCCGGTCGCGGGGAAATGCTGACCCATCCCTCCGGGCTGGAGTTCGAGATCGTCGAGGCCGACCCCCGCCGCATCAAGCGGCTGCGCGTCCGCACCGCGCCCGCCGAGAATTCCGCCCTGGCCGAGGTCGGGTAAGCCCGGCAGGGATTTTCACCGCGAAGGCACGAAGGACACAAAGACGGCACAAAGAGGCTCTACCGCATCCCTGAAATCACGGGGGGAGCGGGGGGCCTCTTCGTGACGCTCTTCGTGTCGCCGTGCCTTCGTGGTGAATCGGTTTCCAGACCGGCGCTTGTCGCGACAGCCGTTACCGGCCCACCCGCATCCGGAGTGTCCTTCCCTTGACCGCCACCGACATGACGACCACCCCGGCCCGGCTGGGCCGCCTGTCCGCGGGTCTGGCCGGGCTGACCGGTTGGCGCCGGCTGCTGGCGGCGGCGGGGTTCGGCGGGCTGGCGACGCTGGCCTTGCCGCCGGCCGACGCGGTGCCGGTGCTGCTGATCGCCTTTCCGGGGCTGCTCTGGCTGCTCGACGGGGCGCGGACCAAGCGGCAGGCCTTCGCGGTGGGCTGGTTCTTCGGCTTCGGCCATCACCTGCTCGGCCTCTACTGGATCAGCGCGGCGCTGTTCACCGACATCGAACGCTTCTGGTGGGCGCTGCCGCTGTCCGCGGCGGGGCTGCCGATCCTGCTGGCGATGTTCACCGGCTTCGCCACGCTGCTGGTCTGGACGCTGAAAGGAAGGGGGCTGGGCCAAGGGCTGGGCCGGGTGTTCCTGTTCGCCGCCTCCTGGGCGCTGTTCGAATGGCTGCGCGGCCATGTCTTCACCGGCTTCCCGTGGAACCTCGTCGGCTATGGCTGGACGGGCGTCCTGCCGGTCCTTCAGGGCGTCTCGCTGATCGGCATCTATGGCCTCAGCCTGCTGACCGTGCTGGTGGCGTCGCTGCCGGCGGTGCTGGCCGACGCGGCGGTGCCGCGCCGTCGCGCCTGGGGGGCGCTGGCCATCGGGCTGGCGCTGTTCGCCGCGCTGGGCGCCTGGGGCGGTCTGCGGCTGGCCGGGGCGTCGGACGCGGCGGTGCCCGGCGTGCGGCTTCGGCTCGTCCAGCCGGCCATCGACCAGCGGCTGAAATGGGCGGCGGGCGAGCGGGTGCGCAACGTCCAGCAGCAGATGGAACTCTCCGCCGCACCTTCCACCGAACCCATCACCCATGTGATCTGGGCGGAGACCGCGGTGCCCCTGTTCCTCGACCAGGACGCCCGCCTGCGTCAGGCTCTCGGGTCGGTCACCCCGCCCGGCGGGCTGCTCGTCACCGGGGTGCCGCGCATGGAGGCCGGGCCGGAGGGCGAGCCGCTCTATTACAACAGCTTGGCGGCGGTGGACGGCAGCGGCGCCGTGACGGGGCGCTTCGACAAGTTCCACCTCGTGCCCTTCGGCGAATACATGCCGCTGCGCCGCTGGCTGCCGGTCGGGGCCATCGCCGGCAACGGGGCGGAGTTCTCCGCCGGGCCGGGACCGGTGTCGCTCGATCTCAAGGGCCTGCCGCCGGTCAGCCCGTTGATCTGCTACGAGGTGATCTTCCCCGGCGCCGTGCTGCCCGCCGCGCAGGACGGTGCGGCACGGCCGCGCTGGATGCTCAACCTGACCAACGACGCCTGGTACGGCAACACCGCCGGCCCGCACCAGCATTTCGCCATCGCCCGGACCCGCGCGGTGGAGGAGGGGATGCCGCTGGTCCGTGTCGCCAACACCGGCATCTCCGGCGTGGTGGACTCCCACGGCCGCGTCACAGCCATGCTTCCTCTTGGTTACAGGGGTGTGGTCGATGCGGCCTTGCCGGAAGCGCTGCCCGCCCCCACTCTCTACGGACGGGTGGGCGATGGCGCGTTTGGGTTGCTTCTTTTGACCTGTTTCGCGGTGGGCCTGCGCGCACGACATCGCAGTTAGCGCATCCGAGACTCTTTTTTCAATCACGCGCATCGGGAGCGCTCGGGCGCCCTTGACTGCATACATGGATATGTCGTATCAAGGTTGCACAACTGTTTCAGGGAATTAGAGCAATGCAAGCAACGCCAGCGCGGGGCCGCCGGGCCACTGCCGGCCGTCCCAAGACGGGAAAGCCGAACCCGATCGACGTTCACGTCGGCTCCCGCGTCCGGTTGCGCCGGACCCTTCTGGGCATGAGCCAGGAAAAGCTGGGTGAGGCCATCGGCCTGACCTTCCAGCAGGTGCAGAAGTACGAGCGCGGCGCCAACCGCATCGGCGCGTCGCGTCTGTTCGACCTCAGCCGCGTCCTGGACGTGCCGGTGTCCTTCTTCTTCGACGACATGCCGGCGGAAGCCGCCGCGGCTCCGGTCGACGACGAGGACGGCGCCGCCGCCGGCTTCGAGGAGCGTTCGGGCGGCTACGAGCCGGACCCGATGGCCAAGCGCGAGACGCTGGAACTGGTGCGCGCCTACTACCGCATCAACGACCCGTCGGTGCGCAAGCGCCTGTTCGAGCTGACCAAGGCCGTCGCCAATTCCGGCATGGTCGAAGCCGCCGAATAAAGGTTGAGAGACCCGAGCCGAGCAACCGGAAGCAATCCGGACGGCAGGATGATTGGGGAACGCGGCCCTCCGGCCCGTTCCCCGATGTTTTTTTTAGGCGAATTTCTGTTGCCTTCGCCCAACCACGGGGAGATCGCTTGACCTGGAACGCAAACCTTGTCACATACGACAAATGACTGGCTTTCCGTGGGTGCTGCGCTGGTCTCCCCTTATAATTCTGTAAAATAGCCCCCGTCCATTGCCGAGGTTCGTCGTGGCCAAGCTCAACTACGTGTTCACCAGCGAGTCCGTGTCCGAAGGCCATCCGGACAAGGTGTGTGACCGCATCTCCGACGCGATCGTCGATCTGTACCTGTCGCACGATCCCTACGCCCGCGTGGCGGTGGAGACGCTGGCGACCACCAACCAGATCGTTCTGGCCGGTGAGGTGCGCGGGCCGGAAAGCATCACCCCCGACATGCTGGTCCAGGTGGCCCGCGCCGCGGTGAAGGACATCGGATACGAGCAGGACGGCTTCCATTGGGAGAAGATGGACGTCAAGTGCTTCGTCCATTCGCAGTCCGCCGACATCGCGGTCGGTGTTGACGCCGCCGGTGAGAAGGACGAGGGGGCCGGCGACCAGGGCATCATGTTCGGCTACGCCTGCAACGAGACCCCGGCCCTGATGCCGGCGCCGATCTACTACAGCCACGCCATCCTGAAGTCGCTGGCCGAGGCCCGCCACTCCGGCGCCGCCCCGCAGCTCGGCCCCGACGCCAAGAGCCAGGTGACGCTGCAGTACGAGAACGGCAAGCCGGTGCGCGCCACCGCGGTGGTCGTCTCCACCCAGCACGCCGACGGCCTGACCCAGGAGGAGGTGCGCGAGATCGTCCGTCCGCACGTCATCAACTGCCTGCCGGCGGGCTGGATGTGCGACGAGGCGAGCTTCTACGTCAACCCGACCGGCCGCTTCGTCATCGGCGGCCCGGACGGCGACGCCGGCCTGACCGGTCGCAAGATCATCGTGGACACCTACGGCGGTGCCGCCCCGCACGGCGGCGGCGCCTTCTCCGGCAAGGACCCGACCAAGGTCGACCGTTCCGCCGCCTACGCCGCGCGTTACCTCGCCAAGAACGTGGTCGCCGCCGGCCTGGCCGAGCGTTGCACGATCCAGCTCTCCTACGCCATCGGCGTGTCCAAGCCGCTGTCGGTCTATGTCGACACCCACGGCACCGGCACGGTGGACGAGGACAAGCTGTCGGAGGTGCTGCAGAAGCTGGTGGACCTCAGCCCGCGCGGCATCCGCACGCATCTGGGCCTGAACCGTCCGGTCTACGCGCGCACCGCCGCCTACGGCCATTTCGGCCGCGAGGCGGAGGCCGACGGCGGCTTCTCCTGGGAGAAGACCGACCTCGTCAACGACCTGCGCACCGCTTTCTTCTAAGAAGCGGCTTCTTCCAAGACCGGACCCGTTCGTCCGGGACGTAGGGGCCACACGGCCCCTGCGTTCGTTTTGGGACCCTGCTGTCACGATGACCGACTCCTTCCTGGACTCGTCCAAGAGGCTCTACGGGCGGCGCAAGGGGCGTCCGCTCCGCAAGCGCAAGACCGAACTGCTCGACGGACTCCTGCCGTCGCTGGAAATCCCGGTGCCGCAGCCGGGCGACCGCATCGACCCCCACGCCCTGTTTGCCAAACCCATGCGCGACGTCTGGCTGGAGGTCGGCTTCGGCAGCGGCCACCACATGGCGTGGCAGGCGGCGAACAACCGCGACGTCGGGGTGATCGGCGCCGAACCCTTCATCAACGGCGTGGCTGGCCTGCTCAAGCTGGTCGATGACGAGAAGGTTCAGGACAACGTCCGTGTCCTTGCGGACGACGCCCGCCCGCTGCTCGACGCCCTGCCGGACGCCTCCATCGGGCGCGCCTTCGTGCTGTTCGCCGATCCCTGGCCGAAGAAGCGCCACTGGGAACGCCGCTTCATCGGTCCGGACAACCTGCCGCGTCTCGCGCGCGTGCTGAAGGATGGGGCGGAGCTGCGTCTGGCCAGCGACGATATGGGGCTGGTGCGCTGGATGCTGGAGCACACGGTCCGGCACCCCGATTTCGAATGGACCGCCCGCGGCCCGTCCGACTGGCGCCACCGCATCGCGGACTGGCCGCCCACCCGCTACGAGGAGAAGGCCATCGAGGCCGGGCGAAAGCCGGTCTTCATGCGCTTCATCCGCAAGGCGCGGGGGTAGACACCACCGACTCTCCATAATGCTCCACCACCGGGAACGGGTCGTAGAAGTGGTGGAGCAGGGACTTCCAGCGGGCGTAGCGGCCGGACCCGCGGAAACCTTCGGTGTGGTCCTCCAGCCGCTCCCAGCGGACGAGCAGAAGGTAGCGGTCCGGCGCCTCCAGGCAGGGCCGCAGCTCCAGCCCGAGGAATCCCGGAGTCGCGGCGATGAGGGGCTGAGCCTCGGTCATCGCCCGTTCGAAGGCCGGGCCCTGGCCGGGTCTGACGGTCAGCAGGGCCGTTTCGAGGATCACGATGAACTCCGTCCTGGCGGCGTTTTCCGCGCGGTGCGACGGCCGCCGAGGGCTTGACTTTACCCGGGTCGGACCCGCTCACCAAGCGCCGGGCATAGGACCTTGCGGAAAAGCGCTTGCGGCCTGCTCCGGAATGTCTATATTCACCGCATGAACCCATACGGATCGGCGGCTCGGGAAACCGGGCCGGCGGGACGCTTTGCGGGTGGGCCTTGGCCCACTTATTTTTTTATCAGCGTATGGAATCCCCGTGTTGGTCCCAGGGCGCTGTGCCAGGGGAGACCGCGGGGGCGGGTCAGGTGGAATGGAAGCAACCGGTCGTATCGAGCAGATCATCACGCCGTCGGTCGAGGCCATGGGCTACGAACTCGTGCGTGTGCAGTTGACCGGTGGGCAGCGCATGGTTCTGCAGGTCATGGCGGAACGCGCCGACGGCGCGCCCATGACGGTCGAAGACTGCGCCGACATCAGCCGCGCGATCTCCGCGGTGCTCGACGTTGAAGATCCGATCAAGAGCGCCTACACGCTGGAGGTCAGTTCGCCCGGCATCGACCGGCCGCTGACCCGTCTGAAGGATTTTGAGCGTTTCGCCGGTTTCGAGGCCAAGCTGGAGACCCGGCTCGCCGTCGATGGCCGCAAGCGCTTCAAGGGCATGCTGAAGGGCGTCGACGACGGCCTCGTGTGCATCGAATCGGAACAGGGAGCCGCCCGGCTGGAGTTCGACAACATCCTGCGCGCCAAGCTGGTCTTGACGGATGAACTGATCCGCGCCAGCCAGGGCCAGGGTTGACGGCCGCTCCGGGCTTCACTCGAAGAACAAACGCCAGTCCAGGAAGTGTGACGGATGGAACTGCTGCAAGTCGCTGACGCGGTTGCCCGCGAAAAGAACATCGACCGGGACGAGGTCCTGGAGGCGATGGAGCAGGCGATTCAGAAGGCCGGGCGCTCCAAGTACGGCCACGAGCACGACATCCGCGCCCGCATCGACCGCAAGACGGGCGACATCCACCTGACCCGCCACCTGGAGGTGGTCGAGGCGGTGGAGAACGAGGCGACCCAGGTGACCCTCGCCTACGCCCAGCGCCGCAAGCCCGGCGCCCAGGTCGGCGACTTCCTGGTCGATCCGCTGCCGCCCATCGACTTCGGCCGCATCGCCGCCCAGACGGCCAAGCAGGTCATCGTCCAGAAGGTCCGCGACGCGGAGCGCAAGCGCCAGTTCAACGAATACAAGGACCGCACCGGCGAGATCGTCAACGGTCTGGTCAAGCGCGTCGAATACGGCAACGTCACCGTCGACCTGGGCCGCGCCGAAGCGATCCTGCGCCGCGACGAGCTGCTGCCGCGCGAGCACTTCAAGAACGGCGACCGCGTGCGCGCCTACATCTTCGACGTGCGCGAGGAAGCGCGCGGCCCGCAGATCTTCCTGTCGCGCACCCATCCGATGTTCATGGCGAAGCTGTTCGCCCAGGAAGTGCCGGAGATCTACGACGGCATCATCGAGATCAAGGCGGTCGCCCGCGACCCGGGCTCGCGCGCCAAGATCGCGGTGATCAGCAACGACAGCTCCATCGACCCGGTCGGCGCCTGCGTCGGCATGCGCGGCAGCCGCGTCCAGGCGGTCGTCGGCGAGCTGCAGGGCGAGAAGATCGACATCATCCAGTGGAACCAGGAGCCGGCGACCTTCATCGTCAACGCCCTGGCCCCGGCCGAGGTCGCCAAGGTCGTGATGGACGAGGACAACAGCCGCATCGAGGTGGTGGTGCCCGACGACCAGCTGTCGCTGGCCATCGGCCGCCGCGGCCAGAACGTGCGCCTCGCCACCCAGCTCACCGGCTGGGACATCGACATCCTGACCGAGCAGGAGGAGTCGGAGCGCCGCTCGGACGAATTCCGCACCCGCTCGCAGCTCTTCATGGAAGCGCTGGACGTGGACGATGTGATCGCCCATCTCCTGGTCGCCGAAGGCTTCACCTCCGTGGAGGAGATCGCCTACGTCGAGACCGAGGAACTGGCCGAGATCGAAGGCTTCGACGAGGATGTGGCGGAGGAGCTGAAGCAGCGCGCCCTCAACTTCCTCGACGAGCAGGACGTCCGCATGACCGAGAAGCGCCAAGCGCTCGGCGTCGAGGACGCGGTGGCGGAAGTCACCGGCTTCAGCCCGACCCTGCTGGTGAAGCTGGGTGAGAACGGCGTGAAGACGATGGACGACCTCGCCGACCTCGCCGCGGACGAACTGCGCGACATTCTCGGCAAGGAGGCCCCGACGGAAGACGAGGCCAACGAGATCATCATGGCCGCCCGTGCCCACTGGTTCGACGGCGAGGAAGGCGCGCCCACCGCGGCGCAACCCTCGGCGGACGACCAGGCGGCGCAGAGCTGAGCCGGGACTTAGGACGCACAAACGGTACGGATGGTTGGGCTGAGCGACAGGAACGAACAGACTCCGGCGGACGGTGAACCGGACGGCCTTGCGGCCGAAGGGGACGCGCTGCTGCCGGCGGACCTGGAAAAGGGTCCGCTGCGCCGCTGCATCGCCACCGGCACCGTGCAGTCGAAGGACGGCATGATCCGTTTCGTGGTATCACCCGACGGCGAGATCGTGCCCGATCTGGAGGAACGGCTTCCGGGCCGCGGCCTCTGGCTGTCGGGGGACAAGGCGGCCTTCACGAAGGCCATTGCCAAGAACATGTTCGCCAAGGCGGCGCGGCGCGCGGTGCGCGTCCCGCCCGATCTGGTGGAACGGCTGGAGAAGCTGCTGGAGCGGCGGTGCCTGGATGCCTTCGGGCTGGCGCGCCGGGCCGGGCAGGCTCTGGCCGGATACGAAAAGGTGCGCGAGGCGCTGAAGACCAACCAGGTCGGACGCGCCGGACCGCCCTATCTGCTGGTCGAGGCCAGCGACGGTTCGCCCGACCAGCGGGGCAAGATCACAGCGCTGGCGCCGGATATGCCGGTCGTGGACCTGTTCGACGCCGCGGCGATGGCCGCGGCCCTGGGACGGGAAAACGCCGTGCACGCGGTGGTGGCGCGCGGGAAGCTGGCCAAGGGATTGGCACGCGACTCCGCGCGTCTCAAGGGTATCAAAGGCTTTGTCGCCGGCTCTGCGCCGGCCGGCCACGTAAGCAACGTCTGACCATTCGGGAACCGATGACCGACAGCAACGACCAGGACCAAAAGAAAGTCTTGCACCTCTCCGGCTCCGGCAAAGGGAAGCTGGAGCTGAAGAAGCCGGTCGAGACCCAGGTCCGGCAGAGCTTCTCCCATGGCCGGTCGAAGCCCGTGACCGTGGAGGTCAAGCGTAAGCGGGCCGTGGAGAAGGGCGCCCTGCCGGGCGTGGCCGACGGTGGCGCCGCCGCGCGTCAGGCCGCCCAGGGCATCCCCGTCCGGGGTGGGCCGGGCCAGCGCCAGCGCGGCGGTGGCGGCGGTGCCGTCCGTCAACTGACCAACCAGGAACGCGAGGCGCGCATCCGCGCCCTGCAGGGGGCGGCTGAAGACAACCGCCGCCGCGCCGAGGAGGAGGCCGAGGCCGCCGTCCTGGCCGCCGAGGCCGCCGCCCGCGCCGCCGAGGAGGCGGCGTCCCAGCCGGCCCAGGTGGTCGAGGAGGAGCCGGAGATTCTCGACGCCGAGACTCTGCGCCAGCGCGAGCTGGCCGAGCTGCGCGGCATCGAGGAGGCGGAGCGCGCCAAGGCCCAGGAGGCCGAGCGCCGCCGCCAGGAAGAGGAAGCCAAGCGCAAGGAGGCCGACGAGGCCAAGCGCAAGGACACCGAGCAGACCCGCCCGCAGGGCGCGGGCGCCCGTCCCGCCGCCGGTGGCGCCGGTGCGCGCACCGCGGCCACCACCACGGAGGCTCCGGCCGCCCGTGGTCCGGGGGCTCCGGCCGCTCCGCGCTTCGGCGAGGAAGAGGACGATCGCCGCGGCAAGCCCGGGAACAAGAAGGCGCCGGCGCCGGCTCCGGTCCGCAAGGCCGCTCCGGGCGCCGACCGCCGCAAGGGCTCCAAGATGACCGTCTCGCAGGCGCTGAGCGACGAGGGTGGTGAGCGCACGCGCTCGCTGGCCGCCGTCCGCCGTGCCCGTGAGCGCGAGCGGCTCCGTCAGATGAGCCGTCAGGAGACGCAGAAAGTGACCCGCGACGTCGTGCTGCCCGAGGTCATCACCGTCCAGGAGCTGGCGAACCGCATGGCGGAACGCGGCGCGGACGTGATCAAGCAGCTCATGCGCATGGGCGTGATGGCCACCATCAACCAGACCATCGACGCCGACACGGCGGAGCTGATCATCGCCGAGTTCGGCCACCGCGTGCGCCGTGTGTCGGAGGCGGACGTCGAGGTCGGCCTGCGCCTCAACGACGATGCGGAAACGGCGCTGGTGCCGCGTCCCCCGGTCGTCACGATCATGGGCCACGTCGACCACGGCAAGACCTCGCTGCTCGACGCCTTGCGTCAGACCGACGTGGTCAGCCGCGAGGCCGGCGGCATCACCCAGCACATCGGCGCCTATCAGGTGCAGCTGGAGTCGGGTGCGAAGATCACCTTCATCGACACGCCGGGCCACGCCGCCTTCACCGAGATGCGCGCCCGCGGCGCCAACGTCACGGACGTGGTGGTGCTGGTCGTGGCGGCGAACGACGGCGTCATGCCGCAGACGATCGAGGCGATCCATCACGCCAAGGCCGCGAAGGTTCCGATCATCGTCGCCATCAACAAGATCGACCTGCCCGACGCCAAGCCGGACCGTGTCCGCCAGGAACTGCTCCAGCACGAGCTGGTCGTGGAAGAGCTGGGCGGCGACATCCAGACCGTGGAAGTGTCGGCCAAGGCCAAGCGCAACCTGGACAAGCTGGAGGAGGCCATCCTCCTGCAGGCGGAAATCCTGGAGCTGAAGGCCAACCCGGGCCGCACCGCCGAAGGTGTCGTGGTCGAGGCCAAGCTGGAGCGCGGCCGCGGTTCGGTCGCCACCGTGCTGGTCCAGCGCGGCACGCTGAAGGTCGGCGACGTGTTCGTCACCGGGTCGGAGTGGGGCCGCGTCCGCGCCCTGGTCAACGACCGCGGCCAGAGCGTCGAGCAGGCCGCCCCGGCCAGCCCGGTCGAAGTGCTCGGTCTCAACGGCACGCCGCTCGCTGGCGACGACTTCACCGTCGTCGAGTCGGAAGCCCGCGCCCGTGAGATCGCCGAGTTCCGCCAGCGCAAGAAGCGCGAAGCCGCCAACGCGGCGTCGGCCCGCGGCTCGCTGCAGGACATGTTCAGCCGCATCCAGGCCGGCGAGGCCAAGGAACTGCCGGTCGTCATCAAGGGCGACGTGCAGGGCTCCATCGAAGCGATCTCCAACGCCCTGGAGAAGCTCACGGCGGAGAACACCGAGGTCAAGGTCCGCGTGCTGCACGCGTCGGTGGGTGCGATCAACGAGTCCGACATCACGCTGGCGAACGCCTCCAACGCGATGGTCTTCGGCTTCAACGTCCGCGCCAACCCGCAGGCCCGCGACATGGCCAAGCGCGACGGCGTCGAGATCCGCTACTACTCGATCATCTACAACGTGATCGACGACGTGAAGGCGGCCCTCACCGGTATGCTGTCGCCGACCCTGCGTGAGCGTTTCATCGGCTACGCCGAAATCCGCGAGGTGTTCAACATCACCAAGGTCGGCAAGGTCGCCGGTTGTATGGTCACGCAGGGCACCGTCAAGCGCGGCGCCGGCTGCCGCCTGCTGCGCGACAACGTCGTCATCCACGAGGGCACGCTCAAGACGCTCAAGCGCTTCAAGGACGAGGTCAAGGAAGTGCGCGAGGGTTACGAGTGCGGTATGGCCTTCGAGAATTACGACAACATTCTGGCCGGCGACATCATCGAAGCCTTCGAGATCGAGGAGGTGGCGCGCGAGCTGTAAGCCCGCCGCCGCACCCCGGCTCTCGGACCGGCCACAGATGACATTGCAGATGACAAGGGCGCCCGTGCGCCCTTGTCGCGTTTTCGCGGAGGGACAGACCCCTCCCGCACCGCATTCGGGATCGACAGCATGAGAAAGAAACACGATCTGGCCGGAAAGCCGCCGTCCCAGCGCCAGCTCCGCATCGGCGAGGAAATCCGCCATGCCCTGGCGGACCTGTTCCGGCGCGGCGACTTCCACGACCCCGAACTGGCGGAACTGAACGTCACGGTGACCGAGGTGCGGATCAGCCCGGACCTGCGCAACGCCACCGCCTTCGTCACGCCGCTGGGTGGCGGCCCGATGGACGAGACGCTGTCGGCCCTGCGCCGCGCCGCCCCTTTCCTGCGCGGCCAGGTTGCCCGCGCCATCAACCTGCGCCACGCCCCGACGCTGAGCTTCGAGGCCGACACCTCCTTCGACTACGCCGGTCGCATCGACGACATCCTGCACAGCCCGGCGGTCGCCCGCGACGTCGGTTACCGTTCGCTTGCCGACCGCGTGAACGGCGACGACGACCATGACGACGAGGACGACGGCTGGGACGAGGAGGACGAGACCGAGACGGACGACCTCGACGACGATGAGGACATCGACGACGAGGACGACGACGAGGATGAAGGCAACGGCGGCGAGGGCGAGGGGCGCCGTGGCTCGTAAGCGCAAGGGCGAGCCGATCCACGGCTGGATTGTGCTGGACAAGCCGGCGGGGATGACCTCGACTCAGGCGCTGTCCAAAGTGCGCCGCCATCTGAACGCGGAGAAGGCCGGGCACGGCGGCACGCTGGACCCCATCGCCACGGGCATCCTTCCCATCGCGCTGGGCGAGGCGACCAAGACCGTCTCCTACGCCATGGACGGCGAGAAGACCTACCGCTTCACCGTGGCCTGGGGCACCCGCACGACCACCGACGACCGCGAGGGAACGGCGGTGGAGACCTCCGCGGCGCGTCCCGACGCCGAGGCGATCCGCGCCGCTCTGCCCGGCTTCCTCGGCTTCGTCGAGCAGATCCCGCCGCAGTACTGCGCTCTGAAGATCAACGGCGAACGCGCCTACGACATCGCCCGCGAGGGGGAGGTGGTGGACATCGCCCCGCGCACCGTGCGCATCGACCGGCTGGAGCTGATCGAGATTCCGGACGCCGACCACGCGGTGCTGGAGGTCGATTGCGGCAAGGGCACCTATGTCCGTTCCATCGCCCGCGACCTCGCCGAACGGTTGGGGACGGTGGGGCACATCCGCGATCTGCGACGCCTGCGCGTGGGGTCCTTCACGCTGGACGGGGCGATTTCCCTGGACGATCTGACCGCGATGGAGCAAGGTGCCGCGGTCGAAAGACTTCTGCTGCCGATCGAGACCGCGCTGGACGACATCCCGGCGCTGGCCCTGACGGATGCGGAAGCGCACCGACTGAAGCACGGCCAGACGGTGGCACTCCTCACCCGGCAGGACCGCGAACGCCTCACGGCGCTGCGCGGCGATGTTGGTGGGGATGGCACCGTTATTGCGCTTTTCGGCGGCAAGCCGGTGGCGCTGGCGCGCGTGGAGGGGGCGGAGGTCCGTCCGGTGCGCGTTCTCAACCTATGAACGATGGAGACCCCGATGTCGATCACGCCCGATCGCAAGCAGGAACTCATTAAGGACTATTCGCGCGGCACCAACGACACCGGTTCGCCCGAGGTCCAGGTCGCGATCCTGTCCGAGCGCATCCGGAACCTGACCGAGCATCTGCAGGGCCACAAGAAGGACTTCCACTCCCGCCGTGGTCTGCTGGTGATGGTCGGCCAGCGCCGCCGTCTTCTCGACTATCTCAAGAAGAAGGACAACAGCCGCTACGCCACGCTCATCGAGCGTCTGGGCCTGCGTCGCTGATTTCCAAAAGGCGTCCGTGCTGGTGACCGAACATCCGTCCCGATCAGCGCTCGACCCGCCGCACCGCGTTCCGGTGCACCGGGGAGCGTCGCGCCGGTCGGGACGTTCGGTTGTTCGCGAAGGTATGTTCTAGTCAGACGGCCGGCCCGGACCTTCCGGGACCGGCCGTTTGATTTTTTTAGCCCTTTTCGGGTTTTGCCCTTTGTTGGGTTTTCACATGCGGGGTCCGACGACCGATGACCCCGGCTTAGGCCAGCAATCCGGCGGGCCTAGGTGTCGGATGGAAGGAAGAATCCATGTTCAAAGTTTTCCGCAAAGAAATCGAATGGGGTGGACGCAAGCTGACGTTCGAGACGGGCAAGATCGCCCGTCAGGCCGACGGCGCGGTGCTGGTCACCTATGGTGAGACCACGGTCCTCTGCACGGTCGTCGGCGCCAAGTCGCCGAAGCCGGGCGTCGATTTCTTTCCGCTGACGGTCAATTACCAGGAAAAGTCCTTCGCAGCCGGCAAGATTCCCGGCGGCTTCTTCAAGCGTGAAGGCCGCCCGACGGAGAAGGAGACGCTGGTCAGCCGCCTGATCGACCGTCCCATCCGTCCGCTGTTCGCCGATGGCTTCCGCAACGAGACGCAGGTCATCTGCACCGTGCTGAGCCACGATCTGGAGAACGATCCGGACATCGTCGCGATGGTCGGCACCTCGGCCGCGCTGACGATCTCCGGCATTCCGTTCCTGGGTCCGATCGGCGCGGCCCGCGTCGGCTACGTCGACGGCCAGTATGTCCTGAACCCGACCATGGACGCCGTTGACGGTTCCGCGCTCGACCTCGTGGTCGCCGGCACCCAGGAAGGCGTGCTGATGGTCGAATCGGAAGCCAAGGAGCTGTCCGAGGAGGTCATGCTGGGCGCCGTGATGTTCGGCCACAGCGGCTTCCAGCCGGTCATCGACGCCATCATCGATCTGGCCGAGCAGTGCGCCAAGGAGCCGTGGGACCTGCCAGCCCCGGCCTACGACCGCGCCGCGCTGAAGGCGAAGCTGCGCGCGACCGTCGGCGCCGACGTCGAGGCCGCCTACACCGAGACGGTGAAGCAGGTCCGCTACGAGAAGATCGGCGCCGCCAAGGCGAAGGCGCTGGAGGCTCTGGCCGAGGCCCATGAGACCCAGGCCATCGTGACCGAGTTCAAGGAGCTGGAGGCCGACATCCTGCGCGGCGCCGTCCTGAAGACCGGCCGCCGCATCGACGGCCGCGACACCAAGACGGTCCGCCCGATCGTGTCGGAGGTCGGCGTGCTGCCGCGCGCCCACGGTTCGGCGCTGTTCACCCGCGGCGAGACGCAGGCGCTGGTCGTCACCACGCTGGGCACCAGCCAGGACGAGCAGATCATCGACGCGCTGCAGGGCGAGTACCGGGAGCACTTCATGCTCCACTACAACTTCCCTCCGTACTCGGTGGGCGAGGCCGGCCGCATGGGCTCGCCGGGCCGCCGCGAGATCGGCCACGGCAAGCTGGCGTGGCGCGCCATCCACCCGCTGCTGCCGAAGAAGGAAGACTTCCCCTACACGCTGCGCGTGGTGTCGGAAGTGACCGAGTCCAACGGCTCGTCGTCGATGGCGACGGTCTGCGGCACCTCGCTGTCGCTGATGGACGCCGGCGCTCCGCTGGCGCGCCCGGTGGCCGGCATCGCCATGGGCCTGATCAAGGAAGACGACGGCTTCGCGGTCCTGTCGGACATCCTGGGTGACGAGGATCACCTGGGCGACATGGACTTCAAGGTGGCCGGCACCGACGCGGGCATCACCGCGCTGCAGATGGACATCAAGATCACCTCGATCACCGAGGAGATCATGAAGATCGCCCTGGGCCAGGCCAAGGACGGCCGCCTGCACATCCTGGGCGAGATGTCCAAGGCCCTGACCGGCGCCCGCGAGGCGGTGAACGAGAACGCCCCGCGCATCACCGTGATCAACATCCCGAAGGAGAAGATCCGCGACGTGATCGGCTCCGGCGGCAAGGTGATCCGCGAGATCGTGGAGCAGACCGGCGCCAAGATCGACATCGAGGACGACGGCACGGTCAAGGTCGCCGCGGTGGACACCAAGGCCGCCCAGGCCGCCATCGACTGGATCAAGGGCATCGTCGCCGAGCCGGAAATGAACGTGGTCTACACCGGCAAGGTCGTGAAGGTCGTCGATTTCGGCGCCTTCGTGAACTTCCTCGGTTCCCGCGACGGCCTCGTCCACATTTCCGAACTGGCGCAGCAGCGCGTCGGCAAGGTGTCGGACGTGGTGTCGCAGGGTGATTCGGTGAAGGTGAAGGTCATCGGCTTCGACGACCGCGGCAAGGTCAAGCTGTCGATGAAGCAGGTCGATCAGGCCACCGGCGAAGACCTGACCAAGAAGGACGGCCCCGCCGCCTGACGATCAGGGTTGACCCTCCCTCGCACCAGCGGGGGAGGATGCCTCTCGCCTCCCTCTCCTGCGCAAGTGGGGGAGGGACGGGGAGGGGGCAAAGGCGCCGCAAGGCGCTTTTTTTTTCGCCTACCTTCGGCGCGCCCCCGGCGGGCGGCAAGCTTTCCCCTGTCGTTATCTCGAAAGGCTCCCAACCGGCGTTCCCGCGAAGGCGCGTTTCAAGACACTTACATGCAGGGCCGTCTCGTTCCCACCTTCGCGGGGCGACAACGGAAGCGGGTGATCGCGTCGAGTTCTCCTCCCTGTCAAATTTTCACGGCGTCTCTCAGATTGGCACCTCTCAAATTGGCGCCCGTCAGGTTGACGTCCCGTACGTTGGTGTCGGTCAGTTTGGCGTCCCGCAGGTTGGCGCCCGCCAGGTCGGCTCCCGCCAAGTTGGCGCCCGTCAGGTCGGCGCCTCTCAGGTTGGCGCCCGTCAGATTGGCCCGCTTCAGTTCGGCGCCCCTCAGGTTCGCGTCCGGCAAATCGGCGCCGGTCAGGTTGGCGTTTGGCAGTTTGGCGTCCCTCAGGTCGGCAACCCTCAGCTTGGCACTCCTCAGGTCGGCATCGGGCAGGTAGGCGTTGGTCAGGTTGGTGCCCCTCAGATTGGCATCCTCCAGGTTTGTGCCCGTCAGATCAGCGTCCGTCAGTTCGGCGCATGCCAGTTCGGCGTGTGCGAGGTTGGTTCTCGCCAGGATGGCACTTCTCAAACTGGCGCCGGTCAGGTTGGCGCCGGTCAGATTGGCGTCCGCCAAATTGGCACCCGTCAGTTCGGCATCCGTAACATCAGCGAATGTCAGGTTTGCGTTCATCAGATGGGCCGCTGTCAGATTGGCTCCCGCCAGTTTGGCGTCCTGTAGGTTTGCGCCCGTCAGATCAGCGTTCCTCAGAGTGGCATTCCGCAGATTTGTGCCCGTCAGATCAGCGCCCATCAGTTTGGCGTCGGTCAGGTTTGTTCCCACCAGATCGGCGCCCGTCAGGTTGACGCAGGTCAGATCGGCTTTCGTCAGGTTGGCGCTGGCAAGGTCTGCGCCGGCCAAGTTCAGGCAGGATAAACAGGAACGGGCGATGTTCGATTCAACGGGTGACCCAAGCAGGCGATGCAGGGTCGAGGCGGCGAGTGTGGAGTTTGTCAGGTCCTTCGGCTCCAGCCGGATGATGGAACGTTCGGACTCGGGCAACGTCGCTGTGATGATGGCGTGCAGGGTGGCGAGAAGGGTGAGTTCGGCGTTGCGCACCTGCCGTTCGGCCTCCCGTGCCCGGACATGGCCGGTGGGCAGCGGCGGGCCGAGTTGGAGACTGGTGTTGAACAGGCGTCCCAAGGTCTTCCCCCAACGAACGACCTCCTGCGCCGTTTCCTTTTTAGGTCTCGCCAGCGACGCCATCTCCGACTGCAGGAAATCCAGCAAATCGGGATCCATTGCCGTTGGCCCACACAGCGCCAGCCAGTTTCTCAAACAAGCCAACTGATTATTGGCGTTTCTGTCCTTGGTCAGCAGATCATGGATCGCCGCCACCTCCCGTTTGATCCGCCTCGCTGTCAGGAACTGTCCGAAGCTCTTGTGGGTGAATTCCACCGCCCGATGTGTTTTCCCTGCATGCGCGTGGCAGAAGAAACTGTCCAGAAGGCAGGTGAGGGCGTGGCTGCGGTTCTCCGTCAGTCGATCCAACTCGTCATGGAGTTTGGCTTCCGTCAAACGCTTCTCGACCACATGGATGGGCACCGTCCGGTCACCGCCATTGTGCCATGCCGCGATCGCCACCTCTTCCAGCATCCATTCAAGTTTGTCGCGCTCCAGACCGTCGATCGCCTCCAGCGCAAGGCTGTCGCTCCGCCGGTTCACACGTTCCAGCACATGGTTGAACAGACGGCTGTAAAGGTCATAAATGCTGTTGATGGTGGCAGCGCGCTCTTCTCCCTCCAGAGCCAGGATCTGGGCAGCCAGCCAATTGAGAAGCGGTTGCTCGGTCGCTGAAGCTATATGAACATTGTTTCCTTCAAGCACCGCTGGCAGACCGCCTTCATAGCCAAAGCGCTTCCACCAGTGCGGGCGCTGGTCGAGTTCGGCAAGCGCCTGATCAATGAACCAATCTTGTCGTTGGTAGTCGATCCGGTACCGCAAGACATGCAGATGCGCACCTTTGCTGCGGGACAGGGCATTCGTGCTTTCCGCAGCACCAGGGCGACCGGCCAACAGCAGCTGCACCCGTAAGTCATTCCGGTTCCAATTCGACCACGCGCGGCTCAAACTGCCGATGAAGCCATTCAGCAAAACGACGGCTTCATTGCCCGCCTTCGCCAACTCGTCGAGCCCGTCGAGGATCAGCAACAGCGGTGGCCCCGTCTCGTTTCTCGCGTATTCCAGCGCGTCATGGCCCAGGTCTTCCTTCAGGAAGTGCGACAGTTCGGCCCGAGCATCGCCTGTGTAGTTCAACCGGCTGAGCGGGATCAGCAACACCCGCCGCCCCTGATCGGCCAGATGGGCGGCCAGCATAGCGCAAGCGCTGGATTTGCCGGAGCCAGGCTCTCCCGACAGGACGCGGATCGAGTCCTGTGGATCGGCCCGCTTGATCCAATGATTGAGTTCCTCGTCCAGCCAGAAGATCGGAAGCTTCTTATCCGAATACCATCGATGTTCAGGCGCTGGCAGATCGCCCTGCGTTGCCCGCAGTGGCACATAAAGATCGTGCAACGAGAAGCGGGGAATCTCGTCTGAAGCGAGTGAGCGCAGGGGGGTGTAAATCGCAGCGACCAAACGGGCGCGATAGGCCCGCCAGTCCAAGACCCGCTGCGCGGCGGCGTCCAGCGGGGTCTGGCGCGTCACCTCCGTCAGCATGGCGCGGTAATCGGCTTCCCGGCTGCGGTCGCGCAGTTCGGCGGCCAGGGCTAGGATGAAATTCTCGCAGAAGGTGGCCAGCATCGGCGCGCGATGTTTCTCCTCCACCTCACAGGTGCGCATCCAGCTGGTGAAGGCGACCAGAACCACCGACAGTGCGGGCCATCGCTCTGCATCGGCAAAGGTGGTGGCGGTCAGGTCCAGCGGTGTCTTGGCAGCCAGCCGTTCGAGTTCGGCCTCCATTTCCCGTGGATCGGCCTGTGTTGCCAGGATGGGGGCCTGCCGGGCGTAGCGTTGGATGCAGCGGACTGCCGCGTTGTACGCGGCGCGCTGAAGCAGCAGGCGGGCACCGTCCTCCGCCGTGGCATCGCCCGGCCCCTCGCGGGTGAATGCGTCCCCTGCGTCGACAACGTCCTTCAGCGCATCGACAAAGTTTCCTGCGGCCGTGCTCAGGACCACCTTTCCAAGCGCAATGGCAAGTTTCTTTTTATCGACCCTGATCGTCATGCGGCGGCCCCGGCGCAGGAAGGCCGAAAAAATAGCGAAAATCCGAATATTTTTCAACCGATAGGGATTGTCGTCTACAGCCGCTCCGCCCGGAACGTGTCGCAGGCGTTCAGCTCGCCACGCTCCAGACCGGTGCGGAACCATTGCACCCGCTGGGCGGAACTGCCGTGGGTGAAGCTGTCGGGAGTCACGGTGCCGCGGGACTGGCGCTGCAGGCGGTCGTCGCCGATGGCGCTGGCCGCCGTCAGCGCCTCCTCGACGTCGCCGGGCTCGATGATCTGGCGCTCGCGGTTGGCGTGGTTGGCCCACAGGCCGGCGAAGCAGTCGGCCTGAAGCTCCAGACGCACCGACAGCCCGTTGGCCTCGGCCTGGGACCCGGCTTGCCGCTGGGCCTGCTGCACCCGGTCGGAGATGCCCAGCAGGTTCTGCACATGGTGGCCGACCTCGTGGGCGATCACATAGGCCTGGGCGAAGTCGCCCGGCGCGCGGAAGCGGTCGCGCAGGTCGCGGTAGAAGCTGAGGTCGATGTACACCTTGCGGTCCTGCGGGCAGTAGAAGGGACCCATCGCCGCTTGGGCGAAGCCGCAGCCCGAATCCACTGCGCCGGAGAACAGCACCAGCGCCGGGTCCTGGTAGGTGCGGCCCAACTGCTGGAACTGCGCGGCCCAGGTGTCCTCCGTGTCGGCGAGCACGACCGAGACGAAGCGCTTCAGCTCGTCGTCCCTGTTGTCCGGGCCACCGCCGCGCGGAGCGTCGGATTGCTCGTAACGGGCCTGATCCTGCGGCGCCGTGCCCTGCAGAAGATCCAGCGGGTTGATGCCGAGCAGGAGCGAGACCACGACGATCACCGCCAGCCCGCCGATGCCGATCCCGCCGCGCCCGATGGGAATGCCGATCCCGCCGGTGCGGAACCCGCCGCTTCCGGGCGCGCCGCGCCGGTCCTCGACATTCTCGCTCTCGCGACCGTCCTGCCACCGCATCGCCCGATCCTCCCCCGACGCATTGCGAGAGGAAAACCAGCGAGGGGGCGCGGCTGTTCCGGCGCTCCGCCGGATGAGCCAAACACGCGCTTGACCGCAAGCGGAGCCGTGCCATTTCCTAAGGCATGAACCACCGCTCCTTCGTCCCGACGGAACCCGCAACCGACACCGGCCCGCTGCCCTTCCGCGTGTATTGGTGGCAGGCTCTGGTCTTCTGGCTGCTCACCAACACCTATGGCGTGTTCGACCGGGGCGGGGAGCCGTTTCCCGGCTATCAGCCCTCGCCGCTGCAGCCGGCGGGTTGGGCCTTTCCCGTCGTCTGGTTCAGCATCAGCCTGATCCAGCTCTGGGGCTGCGTGCGGCTGCTGAACGCGCCCTGGACGATCCGCTGGCGCCCGGCGCTGATCGGCATGCAGGGGGCGCTGTGGCTACTCTACGCCAGCTTCGGATTCGCCTATTTCACCATGGGCAGCCCGATCCTGGCGGCGGCCTGGACCATCGCCTACTTCATCATCGCCTCGACCTGCGTGCTGCTGGTCTGGCCGGACGACCGCGCCATCGCGGCGAGCTGGCTGCCGCTGGTGCTGTGGACCGGCTTCGCCTCCATCGTCGCCGTCCATGGCGTCGTCCTGAACCCGGACCCGCTGTTCGGGCTGGGGCCGGGGCTGGGGACGCGCTGATCAGCCGCGGTAGCGGTGCGTCGCCCCGGTGAAGTCCTCCGCCACATAACCGCCTTCCCCGTCGGGCCGCACCCAGCCCGGCGCGGCGGGGGCCTTGCCGTGCCCGCCGGGGATGTCCAGCACATAGGTCGGCTGGCAGAGGCCGGAGACGCGCCCGCGCAGCCCCTTCACCAGCGCCTGCCCCTCGGCCAGGGTCGGGCGGAAATGGCTGGTGCCGGCGGCAAGGTCGGGATGGTGCAGGTAATAGGGCTTGATCCGGTTGCGCACCAATCCCCGG
Source organism: Azospirillum sp. UENF 312511 (assembly GCF_058780635.1). Lineage (NCBI taxonomy): Bacteria > Pseudomonadati > Pseudomonadota > Alphaproteobacteria > Rhodospirillales > Azospirillaceae > Azospirillum > Azospirillum sp. UENF 312511. Next base: position 1,558,574 of record NZ_JBSNCG010000003.1, read on the forward strand.
AACAGCGCCTCCAGCGCCGCCGCGTCGTCGTTGATGCCTTTCAGCAGCACCGTCTGGCCCAGCAGGGGAATGCCGGCGTCGGCCAGCTGGGCGATGGCGCCGCGCGCCGGCTCCGTCAATTCGTCGGCGTGGTTGATGTGGACAGCCATCCAGGTCGCCAGCTCCGGCGCCTTCAGCGCCTCGACCAGCTCCGCGGTGACGCGCGCCGGGTCGGCGACGGGGATGCGGGTGTGCAGCCGGACCACCCCGACATGGGGGATGTCCGACAGGCTGCGGACGATGTGGGACAGGCGCCGGGGCGACAGCAGAAGGGGATCGCCGCCGGTCACCACCACCTCCCACACCTCCGGATGCGCACGCACGTACGCCAGGGCGGCGTCCAGCTCGTCGGGCGACAGGGCCTCGCCGCCCGGGCCGACCATCTCGCGCCGGAAGCAGAAACGGCAATAGACCGCGCAGGCGTGCAACGGTTTCAGCAAGACCCGGTCGGGGTAGCGGTGGACGATGCCCTTGACCGGGCTGCGCACCACGTCGCCGATGGGGTCCTCGCGCTCCTCCGGCGCGGTGTACGCCTCCTCGGGAGAGGGGACGTACTGCGCGTACAGGGGATCGCCGGGCGCGGCATCCGCCAGCGTCTCCAGCAGGTACGGGGTCAGGGCGATGGCGTAGCGGTCGGCCACGGCGGCCACGGCCTCGCCCGCCGCGGGCGTCATCAGCCCGGCGGCCACCAGATCGGTCACGCTGTGGGCTGCCTTCATCGCTCGTTCCCGATCCGCCACTTTGCGCCTAGTATGAGGGGCTCGCTCTTACTCCCGCAGGACCCATGCTGTCGACTCTTCCCCGCCTGATCGGCCATCGCGGCGCCAAGGAAAGCGCGCCGGAAAACACGCTCGCCAGCCTGCGCGAGGCCGCCCGCCAGGGCGCCGCCTGGGTCGAGGTGGACGTGATGCTCACCCGCGACCGCGTGCCGGTGCTGATCCACGACGACACGCTGGAGCGCACCACCAACGGCGCCGGGCCGGTGCCGGACCTGACCCTGGCGGAGCTGAAGGAGCTGGACGCCGGTTCCTGGTTCGACACCCGTTTCGCCGGCGAAACGGTGCCGACCCTGGAAGAGGCGCTGGGCGTGATCCGCAAGTTGGGCCTGGGCCTGAATCTGGAGATCAAACCCTATCCCGGCCAGGAGGTGGTGACGGCAGACGTTGCGCTGGATCTGCTGACGCGGCTGTGGCCCGACGGACTGCCCCTGCTGGTGTCCAGCTTCGAGGTGCCCTGCCTGGAGGTGGCGCGCGACCGTGCGCCGGAGATTCCGCGCGGCTACCTGTTGTGGGACCCGCCCGCCGACTGGGCGGCCATCGCCGACCGCATCGGCGCGGCCACGCTGAACGTCCATCAGGATCGCCAGACGGCGGAGAGCGTCGCCGCCTACCGCGCCACCGGGCGTCCGGTGCTGGCCTACACCGTCAACGACGCGGCGCGGGCGCGGACGCTGTTCGGCTGGGGCGTGGCCGGTGTCTTCACCGACGCACCGGGCCGGCTGGCGGCGGAACTGGCCGCCGCGACGACCCCGTGAGGCGGTTCTCCCAGGGACCACCGGTTGACGTTTGGGGACATGTCGCCGTGACAGATTTTTTTCTAACACCGCGAATCCGCTCGTCCGCACGGAAATTTCCTCATATATAGATCGCTCATGGCGGCATGGGCCGTCGGGGGCACGACTCCCGGCGGCGTTTTTCGTCGTCTTTCGGGTCGCGCTGTCCGGGTGCCCGCACGCGGGCGCTCTCATGGTCTTGGAGGTTTCGTTGAAGGCGCTTAAGCCGTTGCTGATGTCTGGCCGGGAGGTTCTGCCGCTCGTCGAGGGTGGCAAGGGAATTGCCGTCTCCAACGGGGAAAGCTCGGGCGCCTGGGCGGCGGCCGGGGGTATCGGAACATTCTCGGGCGTGAACGCCGACAGCTACGACGAGAACGGGAATCTCCTGCCGCAGGTCTATCACGGCAAAACCCGCCGCGAGCGTCACGACGAGCTGATCAAGTTCGGCATCCAGGGCGGCATCGCGCAGGCGCGCATCGCGCACGAGGCGTCGAACGGCCAAGGCCGCATCCACATGAACGTCCTCTGGGAGATGGGCGGCGCCGAGCACATCCTGCACGGCGTGCTGGAAGGCTCCCAGGGTCTGATCCACGGCGTCACCTGCGGCGCCGGCATGCCCTACCGCGTGGCGGAGATCGCCGTTCACTACGGCGTGCACTACTACCCCATCGTCTCCTCGGCCCGCGCCTTCCGCGCCCTGTGGCTGCGCGCCTATCACAAGTTCCGCGAGAACCTGGGCGGCGTGGTCTATGAGGACCCGTGGCTGGCCGGCGGCCACAACGGCCTGTCCAACTCCGAGGACCCGCTGAAGCCGGAGGACCCGTTCCCCCGCGTCCTGGCGCTGCGCCAGATGATGAACAGCTTCGGCCTGAACGACACCCCCATCGTCATGGCGGGCGGCGTCTGGTGGCTGTCGGACTGGGAAGACTGGATCGACAACCCCGACCTCGGCCCGGTGGCCTTCCAGTTCGGCACGCGCCCGCTGCTGACCCAGGAAAGCCCGATCTCCAACGCCTGGAAGCACCGTCTGCTGACGCTGAAGGAAGGCGACGTCTTCCTGAACCGCTTCTCGCCGACGGGCTTCTACTCCTCCGCCGTCAAGAACCCGTTCCTGATGGACCTGATGGCCCGCTCGGAGCGTCAGGTGGCCTATCTGCCCAAACCGGTGGGCGAGCATTCCGCCGAGCTGCCGCTGGGCCCGCGCGGCCGCCCGGTCTATGTGACCGAGACGGACAAGGCCCGCGCCGAGGGCTGGCTGTCCCAGGGCTTCACCAGCGGCCTGAAGACGCCGGACAGCACGGTCATCTTCGTCACGCCGGAGCAGGCGGAGCGCATCCACCGCGATCAGGTGGACTGCATGGGCTGCCTGTCGGCCTGCAACTTCTCCAACTGGGCGCAGAACGAGGAAGGCACGAACGGCAAGCGCGCCGATCCGCGCTCCTACTGCATCCAGAAGACCCTGCAGGCGGTCAGCCACACCGACGACTGCGAAAACCAGCTCATGTTCGCCGGTCACAACGCCTTCCGCTTCGCGTCGGACCCTTACTACAAGGACGGGTTCATCCCGACCGTGAAGCAGCTGGTCGAGCGGATCGCCACCGGCTACTGACGCCGGCGGTTCGCGGCTTTGCGGGGGGCACTTGCCCCCTGACCTGAAATCGTTCTAAAGTGAGCGGGCTGCGGCAGATCGCCGCGGTCCGTTTCGCGTTCCGACTTTGTGACCTGAACCACGGCGAACAGACGACGATGACCGGCACCCGACCCTTCAAGCGCGCCCTCGACCGCCTGCAGACGGCAGGCTTCCGCCCGACGCGCCAGCGTCTGGGGCTGGCCCGCCTGCTGTTCGAAGGGGAGCACCGCCACGTCACCGCCGAGCAGCTCCACACCGAGGCGATGGGGGCGGACCTGCGGGTGTCGCTGGCCACGGTCTACAACACGCTGAACCAGTTCACCGCCGCCGGCCTGCTGCGCGAGGTGGTGGTGGAGGCGGGCAAATCCTATTTCGACACCAACACCAGCGACCATCACCATTTCTTCCTGGAAGGGACGGGCCGGCTGGAGGACATCCCCGGCGACGACGTGGTGGTGCAGCATCTGCCGCCGGCCCCGCCGGGCACGCGCATCGCGCGGGTGGACGTGATCGTCCGGCTAAGCGCGGAGCAGAGCGAGGAGCGCTGAGGGGGCGGGCGGCTCATGGATGCTGCTGGAAAAAATCCGTCTCCCGACCGGGTCTTCGGGGAATTTCCGGAACATTGACGCGTTTTGGGAGCAATGGCATAAGCCGTAGCCGAGGCTCGGCCGCCGGAGGCCCCACGCCCGCGCGCGGCCGGGCCGGACAGAACCCCGTCTGGAGAACGCCGCCATGTCGCTGAAGGGCACGAAGACCGAGCAGAACCTCAAGGCGGCCTTCGCGGGTGAGAGCCAAGCCAACCGCCGCTATCTCTATTTCGCCCAGAAGGCCGACGTGGAAGGCCACAACGAGGTCGCCGCCGTCTTCCGCTCCACGGCGGAGGGCGAAACCGGCCACGCCCACGGCCATCTGGAATTCCTGGAGGAGGCCGGCGACCCGATCACCGGCCTGCCCATCGGCGACACGGTGAGCAACCTGAAGGCCGCCATCGCCGGCGAGACCCACGAATACACCGACATGTACCCGGGCATGGCCCGCACCGCCCGCGAGGAAGGCTTCGAGGAGGTCGCGGACTGGTTCGAAACGCTGGCCAAGGCCGAGCGGAGCCATGCCGGGCGGTTCCAGAGGATGCTGGACCAGCTGTCGTCATGACGGCGCGCCGGATCGCGATCACCCGCGCCGACATCCTTCCCCTGGACCGCTACGCCCGCGAACGCGCCGCCCGCCGCAGCGCGCTGGTCGCCGTGAAGAAAAAGCGCCGCGTTGCGGTCGGCCCCTACGCCCTCGTCCATTTCGAGAATTACGAGACGATGTGGCAGCAGGTCCACGAGATGCTGTTCATCGAGCGGGGCGGCGAAGACCAGATTGCCGGTGAGCTGCGCGCCTACAACGGCCTGATTCCGCAAGGGACGGAACTGGTCGCCACGGTGATGTTCGAGATCGCCGACCCGGCGCGCCGCGCCGCCGAACTCGGCCGGCTGGGAGGGGTGGAGCGGACGGTGACTCTGCGCTTCGCCGGACACACGGTGACCGGCCGGCCGGAGGAGGACGTGGCGCGCACGAACGAGGCCGGCAAGGCGTCCGCCGTCCATTTCCTGCATTTCGACTTCACGCCGGAGCAGATCGCCGCCTTCCGCACCCCCGGCACGGAGGTGATCCTCGGCATCGGCCATCCCCACTACGGCCACATGGCGGTGATGCCGGAGGCGGTGCGGGCGGAGCTTGCGGGGGATTTCGGATAGGGGAGACCCTTGCCTCCTCCCTGCCCCTCCCCCGCTTCGCAGGGGAGGGAACTGTCTCCCTCTCCTGCGAAGCGGGGGAGGGAAGGGCCCCGCGGCGCCAGCCGTGGGAAGGGTGGGGGCAAACGGCCCGTCCGTTACTCGAACGTCTCGTCCTTGTAGGCGCCCCAGAACTCGCCGCGGCTCATCCAGCCGCGATAGCCCTTCAGGTCCACCTCGCACCACTCGCCCTTGCACTTGCGCAGCCAGCCGATCACCCCCGGCTGGGCGCGGGCCACGACGGCGGCGTCGCCGCGCGGCTCCTTGCGGACGGTGCGGATGTCGCCGGTGATGACGATGCTGCGCTTGCCCGACAGCATGCTCTGATGCACCCAGCCCTCGCTGCCTTCCCAGTCGCGGATGCGGCGCCAAGTGTCGAATTCCTGGGTGATCTCCACCGGCATTTCCTTGCGGGTGAACACCCATTCGATGGGGTAGCGCACGTTGGGGCCGGTGCGCGCGTTCACCTCGCCCGAGCGCAGCGACACGAAGCGGGGGATCGGCAGGCCCGAGGCGTGGGTCGGGTCCTTCTCGCGCCGCCCGCCGTCCGACGCGTCGGCGGTGGACGGCGTGACCGGCGCCAAGGCTGCGATGGCCAGCGCCAGAACGGCGAGAGCGCGGCGGATGGCAGACGTCGTCGGCAACGGCAACACCGGCAGCCCCGTGCTGTGGAGATCGGAAGGATTTGAATCGGACGCACTATAATTAGGGGTAGCCGCCGGGAGCAAGCGCAAGGCGCGGGCGGGCGCACGGCATCGGTTCTTGTCACATGGCGGGGCGGCTCATCGGGCTGGCCGCCGCGCCGAATCGTCACTGCCATCTGGACAGCTTACCAACCGCTTGATAGGACAAGCGTCGGCCCGGAATGGGGGAGGCACCGTCTATGACCGAAAAGAAGAAGCCGCTCGTCGTCGTCACCCGGAAACTGCCCGACGTCATCGAGACGCGGATGATGGAGCTGTTCGACGCACGGCTGAACTCCGATGACGAACCCTTGACCCACGCGCAGCTCATCGACGTGGCGCAGACGGCCGACGTGCTGGTTCCCACCGTCACCGACCGGATCGACCGCGAGGTGATCGAGAAGGCCGGGCCGCAGCTCCGCCTCATCGCCTCCTTCGGCACGGGCGTCGACCACATCGACCTGAAGGCGGCGCGGGAGCGCGGCATCAGCGTCACCAACACGCCGGGCGTTCTGACCGAGGACACGGCGGACATGACCATGGCCCTGCTGCTGGCGGTCGGCCGCCGGGTGGCGGAAGGCGAGCGGCTGGTCCGTTCCGGCCAGTGGAAGGGCTGGGGGCCGACGACGATGCTCGGCCACCGCATCCAGGGCAAGCGGCTGGGCATCCTCGGCATGGGCCGCATCGGGCAGGCGCTGGCGCGCCGGGCGCGCGCCTTCGGCATGTCGATCCACTACCACAACCGCCGCCGCGTCTATCCCGACGTCGAGCAGGAGCTTGAGGCCACCTATTGGGAGAGCCTGGACCAGATGCTGGCGCGCATGGACGTGGTGTCCATCAACTGCCCGCACACCCCGGCCACCTACCACCTGCTGTCGGAGCGCCGGCTGAAGCTGCTGCGCCCGCACTGCTTCATCGTCAACACCTCGCGCGGCGAGGTCATCGACGAGACGGCGCTGACCCGGATGCTGTCGAAGGGCGAGATCGCCGGGGCCGGCCTGGACGTGTTCGAGCATGAGCCGGCGGTGAACCCGAAGCTGCTGCGGCTCGACAACGTGGTCCTGCTGCCGCACATGGGCTCCGCCACCATCGAGGGCCGCATCGACATGGGCGAGAAGGTCATCATCAACATCAAGACCTTCGCGGACGGCCACGCCCCGCCCGACCGCGTCCTGGAAACGCTGCTGTAAAGGTGGAGTGTCGATGAGGGCGTCTACAGGACGCCCTCATACAGCACGGCCATGGGGATCTCGATCCCGACCGAGGGGAAGCGCAGCGTTCCATCCCCGATGACGTCGCGGACCACCCAGCTCCGCTCATCCTCGCGGTGCCACAGCTCGGCGCGGCGCTTCGTCGAGTCGAGCAGCAGGATTTCCTGCACCGACGGGATTTCCCGATAGATTGCCAGCTTCCGGCCACGGTCGAACTGGGCGGTGGAGGGCGACAGGATCTCAACGATGATCGTCGGGTCCACCGTCCCCGGCTTGCTCGACGTCGGTCCACACGCAACGGCGACATCGGCCTGGAACCAGGCATCGTCACGATCGGGCAGGTGGATGCCGGCTTCGACCCGCGCCCGGCAGGGCAGGTGGAGACGTTTCCCGAACTCGACGACGATGTTGGCCGCGAGAAGAGCGTGCGCGTCGGACGGCGGCGCCATGGCGACGGGTTGGCCGCCGTCCAGTTCATAGCGGGTGTCCGTTCCGTCATTCCAGACGAGGAACTCATCCACGGTCATCGGGCGGGGTGCCGGATCGCTCATGCCCATGAGTATGGCCCTCTCCCTCGTCGCTTCCAAGTGGGCGCCGTCCAAGGGGCCGCCGCGGTTATTCCGCGGCCAGCCCGCCGCCCAGCTCGATCCGCACCTCGACCACGCCGGGTTCGTCCAGGTTCTCCTTGCGGATGAAGCCGAGCGCGCGGCACATGCCGAGCATGCTGGTGTTCTCGCGCAGGACCTCGCCGTAGACCTCCTTGATCCCGCGGGAGCGGGCGTAGTCCAGGATCTTGTTCATCAGCTGGTAGCCCAGCCCTTGGCCCTTCATGTCCGACCGCACCATCACGGCGTATTCGGCGCGCAGATTGTCGGGATCGGCGGTGATGCGCACCACGCCGTACATGATGGTGTCGCCGGTCTCCGGGTCCGGTCCGACGGCGACCAGACCCATCTCGCGATCGTAGTCCATCTGGGTCAGGCGGGCGGCGGCCTGGTGCGACAGCCGCTTCAGCGGCGCGAAGAAGCGCAGTCGCAAGTCTTCCTGCGTCTGGTTGGCCACCATGTGGTGTACCAGCGGCTCGTCCTCCGGCAGGATGGGGCGGACGAGGAACTGGCGGCCGTCCTTGATGGTGATCCGGTCCTCCAGCCCCTTGGGATAGGGGCGGATGGCCAGACGCTTGGCGCCGGGCAGGGCCGGGACGCCGACCTTGATGCGGGCGTCCAGAGCCAGCACGCCCTCCGCGTCGGCGAGCAGCGGGTTGACGTCCAGCTCGGCGACCTCCGGGAAATCAACGATGAGCTGGGAAATCTTGTTCAGCGTCAGTGCCACCGCCTCCAGATCGACCGCGGCGCGCGAGCGGTAGCCCTGCAGCTGGCGCCAGATGCGGGTGCGGCCCATCAGCTCGGTCGCCAGCTTCATGTTCAGTGGCGGCAGGGCGAGCGCGTAGTCCTCCACCACCTCCACCCCGATGCCGCCCTCGCCGAACAGCAGGACGGGGCCGAACAGCTCGTTCTCGGTCATGCCGACGATCAGCTCGTAGGCGTCGGCGCGCACCGCCATCTCCTGGACGGTGAAACCCTCGATGCGGGCGTCGGGCACCGCCTCGCGCACGCGGGCCAGCATGGCCTCGGCCTCGGCCTTGACCTCCGCCGGCTCGGTCAGGTGCAGAGCGACGCCGCCGACGTCCGACTTGTGGGTGATGTCCGGCGACAGGATCTTCAGCGCCAGCGGCCCGCCGATCATCTCGGCGCAGTGGGCGGCCTCCTCCGGCGTGTCGGCGCGGCGGGTGTCCACCACCGGGACGCCGTAGGCGGCGAGCACGCGCTTGGCCTCATACTCGCTCAGCCAGTCGCGCTTCTCGGCGATGGCGCGGGAGATGATCTTGCGCACCGTGATGCCGTCGGGCTGGAAATCCTCCGGCACCGACGGCGGCGTCTCCATCAGCAGCTCCTGGTTCCGGCGGTATTCCACCAGATGCAGGAAGGCGCGCACCGCGTGGCTGGGCGTGTCGTAGGTGGGGACGCGGTTGGCGGCGAACAGCTTGCGAGCCTCCGCCGCGGTGTTGTCGCCCAGCCAGCTCGTCAGCACCGGGTGCTTGCGCGTCTTGTTGGCGATCATGGTGTCGACCACCGCCTGCGCCGCGGCCCGCCCGTCGGTCACCGCGGTCGGGCAGTTCAGCACCAGCACGGCGTCGTTGTTCGGGTCGGCCATCAGCGCGTTCAGCGCGTCGGCGTAGCGCTTGGGCGGGGCGTCGCCGCCGATGCGCAGCGGGTTGCGGGCGCTGCCGGCGCCCAGCGCCTTCTCCAGCGCGTCCATCGTCTCCGGCGCGAACTGGGCCAGCCGCCCGCCGGAGAGGATCAGGCTGTCGGTCGCCATCACCCCCATGCCGCCGCCGTTGGTCAGGATGGCCAGCCGGTCGCCGGTGATCGGCGACCCGGTGCCCAGCGTGCCCACCGCGTCGAACAGCTCGTCCAGCCCGGTGACGCGCAGGATGCCGGCGCGGCGGAAGGCGGCGTCGTAGACGGCGTCGGACACCGCCAGCGCCCCGGTGTGGGAGGTCGAAGCCTCCAGCGCCTCGTCGGTGCGGCCGGACTTGATGACGATCACCGGCTTCTGGCGGGCGGCGGAGCGCGCCGCCGACATGAACTTCCGCGCGTCGCTGATGCTCTCGATGTAGAGCAGGATGGCGCGCACGGTGGCGTCGCTGGCCAGATAGTCCAGCAGGTCGCCGAAATCGACGTCCGCCTTGTCGCCCATCGAGATCAGGTGGGAGAAGCCGATCCCCCGCGCCGTCGCCCAGTCGGCGATCGACGTCACCACCATGGACGACTGCGCCACCAGCGCCACGTCACCCTTCTTCGGCGTGACGTGGCCGAAGCTGGCGTTGAGCCCGCGGCCCGGCACCATGATGCCCAGGCTGTTGGGACCCAGGACGCGCATCAGGTGGGGCTTCGCCGCCTCGCGCAGGGTCTGGGTCTGCTCCTTGGAAAAGCCGCTGGAGATGACGATGGCCGCCTTGGTCCCGCGCTTGCCCAGCGCCTCGACGGTGGCGGGCACCGTGGCGGCCGGGGTGCAGATCACCGCCAGGTCCGGCGTGACCGGCAGATCGTCCACCGACTTGTAGGTCAGCACCCCCTCGACCGCGCGCTCGCCGGTCACCGGCATGATCGGGCCGTCGAACCCGGCGTTGAACAGGTTGCGGGCCACCACGGCGCCGATGGTGTTCGGCTTTCGGGTCGCCCCGATCAGGGCGATGGAGGCGGGCTTGAACAGGCGGTCGAGGTTGCGAACGGTCATGGCCGGGTTCCGGGGGTTCGTCTCACACAGCAAGGCTCGAACAGCCGCCATTCCGCTAAAGATCGGACCAGGGCCATCGACTTGCAATCAGCGGTAAGGAGGCAATCGCAGGACGGGAACGCGACCGATCGCCGCTCATGTTGCGGTGCAACATACACTTTGGTCATACCTTTGTACAGGCGCCCTTTGTCGCGCCCCCCTCCGGAACGGATATCCCCGCCGCGCATCGGGGCTTGAGCGGGCGGGCGCGATGCTCCACCCTGTTGACCTTCAACGGAAAAAACTGGGAGCGGGAGCCATGAAGGTCGGGATCGTCGGGGCCGGCGCGGTGGGCGCCACGGCGGGATTCGCCATGGTGATGAGCGGTGCGGCCAGCGAGGTCGTGCTGGTCGACATGAACGAGAAGCTGGCGGCGGCCCAGGCGCAGGACATCGCCCACGCCGTGCCCTTCGCCCGCGCCGCCCAGGTGCGCCACGGCGGTTACGCGGCGCTGGCCGGGGCCGGCGTAGTGGTGCTGGCCGCCGGCGTGGCGCAGCGCCCCGGCGAGACGCGCCTGCAGCTGCTGGAGCGCAACGCGGCCGTCTTCGGCGCCATCATCCCGGCGGTCCTGGCGGCGGCGCCCGACGCCATCCTGCTGGTGGCGACCAACCCGCTGGACGTGATGACGCAGATCGCCACCCGCATTTCCGGCCTGCCGCCGTCGCGGGTGATCGGCTCCGGCACGATCCTCGACACCGCGCGGTTCCGCGCGCTGTTGGCCGACCGGCTGGGGGTGACGCCGAAGTCGGTGCACGCCCATGTGGTGGGCGAGCATGGCGATTCGGAAGTCCTGCTGTGGTCCGGCGCCACCGTGGCCTGCCTGTCGGTGGACCGCGGCGCCGAGCGGCTGAAGCGCCCCCTGACCGCCGAGGACCGCGCCGCCATCGACGAGGGCGTGCGCCGGGCCGCCTATCACATCATCGACGGCAAGGGCCACACCGCCTTCGGCATCGCCGGCGGCCTGTCGCGCATCGTGGCGGCCATTGCCGGGGACGAGCGGGCGGTGCTGACCTGCTCCATCCTCAACGACGAGGTTCTGGGGGTGCCGGACGTGGCGCTGTCGCTGCCGCGGGTGATCGGGGCGGGCGGCGTCCTGGAGACGGTGATGCCCGACCTGTCGGAGGAGGAGGCGGCGGCGCTGAAGCGCAGCGCGGACATCCTGAAGGAGGCGGTGACCTCGGTGGAGAAGTCGCTGCCCTGACCGGGTGAGGGAAAAAGCGGGGCCGGTCCGCGTTGCAGGACCGGCCCCGCGCTGCGGAGCCGGCCCTTGCAACCCGTCCAGTCGACAGGCGCGTCAGACCACCGGGCCGAGCTGACCCTTGGTGGCGGCGGCGGCGCGCTCCATGCCTTCCTGGATCTTCTTGGCGGCTTCCTGCTCGTCGCCCCAGCGCAGGATCTTCACCCACTTGCCCTTTTCCAGATCTTTGTAGTGCTGGAAGAAGTGGGCGATCTGCTCGGTGGTGATCTCCGGCAGGTCCTTGTAGGACTTCACGCTGCTGTAGAACGGGTGCAGCTTGTCGACCGGAACGGCCAGCAGCTTCTCGTCCTCGCCGCCCTCGTCCTCCATGAACAGCACGCCGATCGGGCGCGAGCGCAGGACGGCGCCCGGGATGACCGAATGGCGGCCGACCACGCAGACGTCCACCGGGTCGCCGTCACCCGACAGGGTGTGCGGGATGAAGCCGTAGTTGCAGGGGTAGTACATGGCGGTGTGCAGGAAGCGGTCGACGAACATCGCGCCCGACTCCTTGTCGATCTCGTACTTCACCGGCTCGCCGCGCAACGGGATCTCGATGACCACGTTCACGTCCCACGGGGCGTTCTTGCCGACCGGAACCTTGCTGAGATCCATGGAAAACCATCCTTCGACTGCAAAAGCGGGTTGCGCTTGGTTGTGGACGCGGGCCAAAGCTCCCGGCGCCGCGCGCGCGGAGTTTAGGCAGATGCGGGCATAAGTCAAAGCCACTTGCGCAGGTGCGGCAAAGGGACGAGCCTTCGCCATGCCCTGCATCCTCTTTGCGCTGCTCTGTCTCGCCTTTTTTCCCCTTGCGGCACGGGCCGACCCCCCCGCGAAGGCTGTCCACGCCATCGCCATGCATGGCGACCCCGCCTATCCGGCGGATTTCGCGCATTTCGCCTACGTCAATCCCGACGCGCCGAAGGGCGGCACGCTGCGCCAGGCGGTGACCGGCGGCTTCGACACGCTGAACCCCCATGTGGTCAAGGGCGTGCCCGCCCTGGGGCTTGGTTTCGTTTTCGAAACGATGCTGGCCCGCTCGTGGGACGAGCCCTTCTCGCTCTACGGCCTGCTTGCCGAGAGCCTGGAGGTGCCGGAGGACCGCGGCGCTGCCGTCTTCCACCTGAACCCCGCCGCGCGCTGGCACGACGGAACGCCGGTGACCGCCGCCGACGTGCTGTTCTCGCTGGAGGTCCAGCGCGCCCACGGCACGCCGAACCGCCGCCAGTTCTATGCCAAGGTGGCGAGCGCCGCGGCGCCGGAAGACCGCACCGTCCGCTTCGTCTTCGCCACCGGCCCGGACGGTCGTTTCGACCGCGAGATGCCGCTGCTGATGGGGTTGATGCCGATCCATGCCCAGGCGTGGTGGGCGGGGCGGGACTTCGCCGCGACGACGCTCGACCCGCCGCTGGGCAGCGGCCCCTACCGGGTCAAACAGGCGGAGGCCGGACGGCGCATCGTCTACGAGCGGGTGGCCGACTACTGGGGGCGGGACCTGCCGGCGCGGCGCGGGCTGTTCAACGCCGACACGCTGGATTTCACCTATTACCGCGACGACTCGGTGGCTCTGGAGGCGTTCCTGGCCGGGCAGGGCGACGTGCGGCGTGAATCCGATCCCGCCAAATGGGCCACCGGCTACGACGGCCCGGCGCTCCGCGCGGGGCGGATCGTGCTGGAGGAATTGCCGCACCGCCGCCCGGAGTTCACCCGCGGCCTGATCTTCAACACGCGGCGTCCCCTGTTCCACGACATCCGGGTGCGGCGGGCGCTCGGCCTCGCCACCGATTTCGCCTGGATCGGCAAGACCCTGTTCCACGGCGCGTTGGTCCGCACCGCGAGCTACTACCCGAACTCCGAACTGGCGGCGGAGGGACTGCCGGGGCCGGAGGAATTGTCGGTGCTGGAACCCTTCCGCGACCTCCTGCCGCCGGCGCTGTTCACCGAGCCCTTCACCCTGCCGCACACCGACGGCAGCGGCCCGGCGGGGGCGCGGGGCAACCTGCGCGAGGCGCTGCGCCTGCTGGCCGACGCCGGCTGGCGGGTGAGCGGCGGGCGGCTGACCGACGGGGCGGGGCGTCCCTTCGCCTTCGAGATCCTGCTGGGCAACCCGGCGGACGAGCGGGTGGCGCTCGAGTACGCCCGTTCGCTGGAGCGGCTGGGCATCGCCGCCACGGTGCGCACGGTGGACAACGCGCAGTATCAGGGGCGGCTTGATCATTTCGATTTCGACATGACCCTGCGCTGGTGGGTTTCCAGCCTCTCGCCCGGCAACGAGCAGCTTTATTATTACGGGTCCGAGGCGGCGGACCAGCCGGGCAGCCGCAATTACCCCGGCATCCGCGACCCGGCGGTGGACGCCATCGCCGCCTCCATCGCCGAGGCGCGGACGCGCGCCGACCTCGTGGCCCGCGTCCGCGCGCTCGACCGGGTGCTGCTGTGGGGCCACTACATGGTGCCGCTGTTCCACAGCCCAGCCGACCGCATGGCCCGCTGGTCTCGGCTGAAGCACCCGGAAGCGACGCCCCTCTACGGCCCGCTGGTCGAGTCCTGGTGGATCGAGGAGGGCGGCTGAGCCTCCGCATGTCCACCATGATTCTGCCCGCCATGGACCCGGTGGGCGTGCAGGATCACATCGACCACGGCGTCCAGGTCGGTGAAGCGGTCGGTGTTGACGATCAGGTCGTACTGCAGCGGATCGCCGTTGGAGACCTTGAAGAACTCCTTGAAATACTTGGCGCGGGCGGCGTTGACCCGCTGCACCTCATGCAGCGCGTCGGCGACCTTGGCGGGATCGCCGCCGGCCAGCCGCGCGGCGCAGACCTCGTCCGAGCCGACGATGCGGACGCGGAAGCGCGGCGCCCCGCGCAGCAGCAGATGCGCCCCACGCCCGACGATCACCCCGCCGCGGAAGGCGATGCCGTTGACCACGCGGGTCAGCAGCCGCTGATACTCGGTCAGCGGGTCGTGCAGCCCCATCAGGCTGGCGTAGAGGAACATCCCCGTCCGCCCCGGCAGCTTCTCGTCGAGCTGGCGCATCAGCGCGGGGTCGGAGGTGGCCGTCGCCACCACGGCGTCGAGGATCTCCTTGTCGAAGCAGGACACCCCCAGCGACTTGGCGAGCTTCGCCGCGATCGCCTCGCCGCCGGTGCCGTGCTCGCGGGCGATGGTGACGACGGGGGGCGGCGACTCCAGCGGGCCGGAGCGGGGCCGGTGCGGCTGGAGCTGGTCGGTTCGGATGTAGGTCAGAAGCGCCTGGAAGTCGTCGCGGGCCATGGCTTCCCTCCGCGAACGGTTGCGACGGTTCCAGTGTCCGACCGGGCGGCGGCGGGGTCAACGGCGCCCAAGGGGGAGGGGCACGCCGTCGCACCCCTTCCGCGCGCCGCCGAAAGAGACCCTACAGCACCCGGACCGCGATCACCGTCAGCAGGACGACGATGATCCACAGGGCGATGCGCTCGCTGATCCGGCGTTCCACCCAGCGGTCGAGCATGTGCTTGACCGAATGCGGGTGCAGGCGCAGGCCGCCGTCGGCGAGCTGGGAGGCCGCGCGTTCGGCCTGGTTCACCAGACGGGGCAGGCGGCGGAACGTCGAGACCACGGCCTCCAGATCGTCGAGAACCTGGGCTTCCGGCCCGCGGTTCTCGCGCATCCAGTCCTCGATCAGCGGGCGCGCCAGCTCCCACATGTTGATGTCGGGGTTCAGGATGCGGCCCACCCCCTCCGCCGTCAGCATGCTCTTCTGGAGCAGGAGGAGCTGCGGCTGGGTCTCCATCTCGAACTGCTCGGTCACCGCGAAGAGCTGGGCGAGCAGCCGGCCGACGGAAATCTCGCTCAGCGGCTTGTTCTGCAACGGCTCGCCGATGGCGCGGCAGGCCTGGGTGAAGACCTCGATCGACTGGTGGCGGGGGACATAGCCCGCCTCGAAATGCACCACCGCGACGCGGCGGTAGTCGCCGGTCAGGAAGCCGATGAGCATGTCGGCGAGGTAGGTTCGCGTCGCCCGGTCCAGCCGGCCCATGATGCCGAAATCGACGGCGGTGATGTTGCCGTCCTGGGTGACGAACAGGTTGCCCGGATGCAGGTCGGCGTGGAAGAAGCCGTCGCGGAACACCTGGTTGAAGAAGCTGGCCGAAGCCTTGGCCAGGATCTCGTCGCGGTCGAAGCCGGCGGCGTCGAGCCTTTCCGACTCGTCCACCTTGAAGCCGCGGATGCGCTCCAGCGTCAGGACGCGGCGCGCCGTGCGGTCCCAGTCGATGGCCGGGACGTTGAAGGTGGGGTCGTCCTTGAAGTTGTCGCCCAGCTCTGACGCCGCTGCGGCTTCCATCCGCAGCTCCATCTCCAGGCGGGAGGTGCGGGCGAAGGTGTCCACCACCTCGCGCGGGCGCAGCCGCTTTAGCTTGGGCATGACCGCAACGGCCAGCTCGGCCAGCCAGTAGAACAGGTCGATGTCCCGCTCGAAGGCGTTCTCGATGCCCGGCCGCAGCACCTTCACCGCGACCTCCCGCCCGTCGGCGGTGACGGCGAAATGCACCTGCGCGATGGAGGCGGCGGCGACCGGCACCTCGTCGAAGCTGCGGAACAGCTTGCCGATGGGGGCGCCCAGCTCCTCCTCGACAATAGCGCGGGCCTGGGCGCCGGGGAAGGGCGGCAGCTTGTCCTGAAGCTCGGCCAAGTCCAGCGCCATCCGCTCACCGACGAGGTCGGAGCGGGTGGACAGCAGCTGCCCCAGCTTGATGTAGGTCGGTCCCAGATCGGCCAGCGCGCGGGCCAGCCGCTGGCCGACGCGGCCCGGCTCCTTGGCGTTGCCGACCCAGCGCCAGAACAGCGCGAAGCCGGGGGCGGTCTGCGGCAGCGTTTCCGGCAGCGCGTTGTAGCGCGCCAGCGTGCGGCCGATCACGAAGAGGCGGCCGATGTTTCGGGCGGTCCGGAACAGCATCCGGTCAGATCCGCCAGCCGGAATGGATGGCGGCGATGCCGCCCGTCAGGTTGCGCACGCGCACCGCGCCGAAGCCCGCCGCCTCGATGCGCTTGACCAGGGCCTGCTGCTCGGGGAAGCGGCGGATGCTCTCCGCCAGATAGCGGTAGCTGTCCTCGTCCCCGGCCACCATGCGGCCGAGCCGCGGCAGGACCTGGAAGGAATAGACGTCGTAGATCTCGCGCAGGACCGGAAGGACCACGTGGCTGAACTCCAGGCAGAAGAACTTTCCGCCGGGCTTCAACACGCGGCGCGCCTCGGAAAGCGCGGCGTCGATGCGCGTGACGTTGCGAAGGCCGAACGCAATCGTATAGGCGTCCACCGAACGGGAGGCGATGGGCAGCCTTTCGGCGTCGCCGACCGTCCAATTCACGCCGGTCAGCAGGTTGCGGTCGTAGGAACGGTCGCGCCCGACGCGGACCATCGACTCGGTGATGTCGCAGACCACGGCCCGCCCGCCGCCGCGCTCCAGAAAGCGGAAGGCGATGTCGCCGGTGCCGCCCGCCACGTCCAGCAGCGTCATGTCGGCGCGCGGGGCGACCATCTCCATCAGCGTGTCCTTCCACAGCCGGTGGATGCCGCCCGACATCAGGTCGTTCATCAGGTCGTAGCGCCCGGCCACGCTGTCGAAGACGGCGCGGACGAGGCCGGACTTGGCGTCGGGATCGACGGGGCGGTAGCCGAACCAGTTCCCTTCGGCCCCGGCGGACACGCCGGTGGCCTGGGCCGGAGCTGCGGGCTGGGACGGGGCGGAGGGGGTGCGCGGATCGGTCATGGCGCGCAACATAGCGCGCGACCTGGGCTTGCGCCAGCCGGGGCGTTGCCGTGACGCACCCCCGGCGCGCGGTTTTTGCGGGCTTGACCCCGCGCCCCGCCTTCGCCACCGTGCCGGCCGGTGGACGACGGCGGACGGACGGGGACCATGGCCACGCTGCAGGAAGCCCTGCTGATCGCTTTCGACCTCCAGCGGGAGGGGCGCTTCGCCGAGGCTGACTCGGTCTACGGGCAGATCCTCGACGCTGTTCCCGGCCACCCGCCGGCCCTGCATCTGCGCGGCCTTCTCCTCGCCCAATGCGGGCGCTTGGAGGAGGGCTGCGCACTGGTCGAACAGGCCATCGCCGGGGATGGAGGCCAGCCCGACCTGCACGCCAATCACGCCAACCTGCTGGAGGCGCTGGGCCGCTTCGGCGCGGCGGCGGAGGCGCTGGCCCGCGCCGCCGCCCTCGATGCGGAACGGGTGGCGCTTCTCAACAATTTCGCGCTGCGCCGGCTGGCCGCCGACGATCCGGCCCCGGCGGAACAGGCCCTGCGCGCGGCCGTGGTCCTCCGGCCGGAACTGGCCGATCCGCGCATCAACCACGCCGAGGCGCTGAACGCGCTGGGCCGCGCGGAGGAGGCGCTGACCCAGCGGCGGATCGCCGCGCTGCTGGCCCCGGACGACGCCGCCCTGCTGGGGGCGCTGGCCCTGCGGCCCGACGCCGCGGAGGCCGACCTGCGCCGCGCCCTGCGGCTCGACCCGGAACGGGCGGTGCTGTGGAACCAGCTGGGCGCGCGGCGGAAGGACCGCGGCGCGCTGTCTTCCGCCCGCGACGCCTATGAGCGCGGTCTGGCGCTGGACCCCGCCGACGCCGCCCTGTGGAACAACCGGGCCAATGTGCGCAAGGGGCAGGGCGATGCGGAGGGCGCGCGGGGCATCCTGCGGCGGGCGGCGGCGCTCCAGCCGGACTTGGCGGCCATCCGCAACAACCTCGCCGACGCCCACGCGCTTTGCGGCGATCCGGCGGCGGCGCTGGCCGAGGCGGAGGCGGCGCTCACCCACGACCCCGCTCTGGCCGACGCGCGGCTGGCGCGGGCCGCGGCGTTGCTGGCGCTCGGGCGCTTCGCGGAGGGCTGGGACGCCTGGGAGGACCGCTGGACCGCCGAACCCTGGTGCCGCACCGTCGGACGCTTCCCGCAGCCGCTGTGGAGCGGGCAGCCGCTGGGCGGCGGGCGGCTGCTCGTCTGGGGTGAGCAGGGGGTGGGCGACGAGCTGATGTTCGCCATGCTGCTCCCCTTGTTGACGCAATCGTCAACAGATAAGGCGCAATCATCAACGGGGGCTTCGGTGGGCTGCCTGCTGGAGTGCGACGCCCGGCTGGCGACGCTGTTCGCCCGCGCGCTGCCGGGGGTGGAGGTGGTGCCGCGCGGCCCGCGGCCGGACCCGCGCCTGTCGGCTCCGGACATCGCCGCGCAGATCCCGTCGGGAAGCCTGCCGCGCCTGCTGCTGCGCGCCGAGGAGGATTTCCGCCGGCTCCGTCCGATCCTGGCGCCCGATCCGGAGCGGACACCGGCGCTTCGGCGGACCGGCGGGCGTCCCCTGGTCGGGATCGCGTGGCACACCACCAACCCGAAATGGGGACGCCTGCGCAACGTGCCGCTGGCCAAACTGGCGCGCCGGCTCGATGCGGCGGGCGCCGACATGGTCGTCCTGCAATACGGCGACTGGACGGCGGAGGTGGCCGCGCTGGCGGCCGACGGCGTGGCCGTCGCGCTGCCGCCTGGGCTGGACCGCAAGGACGACCTGGAGGGGCTGGCCGCGCAGATCGCCGCCACCGACCTCGTCGTCACCATCGACAACGCCACCGCCCATCTCGCCGGCGCGCTGGGCCATCCGGTTTGGGTGCTGCTCTCCCACGCGGCGGACTGGCGCTGGCTGGTCGGCCGGGACGCCTCGCCCTGGTACCCCTCGGCCCGCCTGTTCCGGCGGACGGCGGCGGGGGACTGGCGGGCGCCGCTGGGGGCCGTGGCCGAGCGGCTGCGCGCCCTTTTCCCGTAGGTCTGCTACCCTTCGCACCCTTCACCATCCAGCGCGGACACACGCGGACACATGGCGACAATCGCGGAAGCCCTGGCCATCGCCTTCGACCATCACGAGTCCGGCCGTTTGGCCGAGGCCGAGATCCTCTATGGCCGCATCCTCGACGCCGATCCCCATCAGGCGACCGCGCTGCATCTGCTGGGCGTGCTCTACGGCCAGACGGACCGGCCAAAACTGGCGGCGGCGCTGTTCGTCGGGGCGATCGGGCTGGTCCCCGATGACCCGGGGCTGCGCTACGACCTCGCCCGCGTCCGGCTGATCCTGAAGGACGGGGAGGGGGCGGTGGCCGCCCTGCGGCGGACGCTGGCCCTTCAGCCCGACCACGCGGCGGCGCTGTTCCAGCTCGCCCTGGCCTGCCGCAGCGTCGGGCGGCACGGCGAGTCGCTGCGGGTGCTGGAACGGCTCCTGACGCTCCAGCCTGACAGCCTGGAGGCGCGCTACCTCGCCGACCGCGCGGTGGAGCGGGAGGGACGGGCGCTTTTGGAGCGTGGGGAGATCGGGCGGGCGGTGGCGCGGCTCACCCGCCCGGTGGCGGAGGCTGTGGGCGTGCCGATCCTCTCCGCCCACGCCGCCGCCCTCTACCGCGATGGCCGGACGGGGGAGGCCGCCCGGCTGCTGCGCGGGATGCTCGCCGTCCTGCCGGCAGAGGCCATGGCGCTGTGGAACCTGTCGCTGGGCCGGCTCGACGGCGGCGGCGGCGGTAGCGGCGACGCGGCGGCGGCGGAACGGCTGGCCCGCCGGGCGCGCGCCCTCGCCCCGCAGGAGGCGGAAGCCCACGCCAAGCTGGGGCTGGCGCTGGCCGCCCAGGGGCGGCGGGCGGCGGCGGCGGTGGCCGCGCGCGCGGCGCTGGCCTGCGATCCGGCGCACGCGCCGTCCCTGTCCAACCTCGGCGCGCTGCTCGTCCAGACGGAGTGCGGGCAGGCCCTGCGGCTGGCCGACCGGGCGCTGCGGCTGGCCCCGGATCTGGGCGAGGCCCAGGTGGTTCGCGGCGATGCCCTGGTGCATCTCGACCGCCCGCGGGAGGCGGAGGAGGCCTTCCGCAGCGCGTTGCGCGTGGCGCCGCAACTGGTCGTCGCCCATTGGAATCTGTCCCATTTGCTGCTGCGGCTGGGCGATTACGCCGCCGGCTGGGCGGAGTACGAGTGGCGCTGGCGCAGCGAGGCCCTGGCCGGGCAGCGCCGGCCCTTCCGCCAACCGCTGTGGGACGGCACGGGCCTGGCGGGGCGGACCATCCTGATCCACGCGGAACAGGGGCTGGGCGACACCATCCAGTTCGTCCGCTTCCTCGACGCGGTTCTGCGGGCCGGACCGGGGCGCGTCTATCTGGAGGCGCATGGCCCGCTGCTGTCCCTGCTGGAGCGCAACACCGACCCGGCGCGGGTGACGGTGATCCCGCGGGCCTCCGACTTTCCGGGGGTGGGCGGGTTGCCCGACACCGACGTCCAGATCCCGCTGATGAGCCTGGCCGGCCTGTTCTGCCCGAGCCTGGAGGCGATCCCCGCCCGCGTGCCCTATCTGCGTCCCGATCCGCGGCGCGCCGCCGCTTGGAGCGAGCGGCTGGCGGACGGGCAACCGACGGGTGGGCTGCGGGTCGGGCTGGTCTGGGCGGGCAACCCGTCCTTCCACGGCGACGCGCAGCGCTCGCCCCGGCTGGCCGGGCTGCGGCCGGTGCTGGATGTGCCGGGCGTGCGTTTCTTCGGTCTGCAGAAGGGGCCGGGGCGGGAGGATCTGGACGGGATGGACCTGCCGTCCTCCTTCACCGACCTGGGGCCGGACATCGCCGATGTCGCCGACACCGCGGCGATCATGGCCAACCTGGACCTCGTCATTTCCTCCTGCACCGGGCCGGCCCATCTGACCGGGGCGCTGGGGGTGCCGGTGTGGGTCGTGCTGCCGCACCCGGCGGACTGGCGCTGGCTGATGGAACGGGACGACAGCCCCTGGTACCCCACCGCCCGCCTGTTCCGCCAGACCCGGAGCGGCGACTGGTCCGGCCCGGCGGAGGCGGTGGCGCGGGCCTTGCGGGGGCTGGTGGACGGTTTGGAGGGCTGAAGGCGCCCCTTGCGTCAACCGGCGCTTCCCACCATCCTCCTTGCCATCATGCCCGAACTTCCCGAAGTCGAAACCGTCTGCCGTGGCCTCGCCCCGCATCTGGAGGGGCGGACCCTGGTCCAGGTGCTCCAGCGCCGCGCCAACCTGCGCGTTCCCTTTCCGGACGGCTTCTGCGAGCGGCTGACCGGCCGCCGCGTCGAGTCGGTGCGCCGCCGCGCCAAATACATCCTGGTCCATCTCGACGACGGGACGGTGCTGATCGCCCATCTCGGCATGTCGGGCCGCATGATCATCACGCCGGAGCGCCCCGACGCCTGGGACGCCCACGACCATGTCGTGCTGGAGACCGACGTCGGGACGGTGGTGACCTTCAACGACGCCCGCCGCTTCGGCCTGATGGACCTCGCCATGGCGGAGACGCTCGCCGAGCACCCGCTGCTGCGCGCGCTGGGGCCGGAGCCGCTGGGCAATGAATTCTCCGGACCGGTGCTGGCCGCACGGCTGGCCGGGCGGATGACCAGCGTCAAGGCCGCCCTGCTGGACCAGAGCGTGGTCGCCGGGCTCGGCAACATCTACGTGTCGGAGGCGCTGTTCCTCGCCCGCCTCAGCCCCACGCGCATCGCCGCCACGGTGACCGGCGCGAAGGCGGAGCGGCTGGCCACGGCGATCCGCGCGGTTCTGGAGCGGGCCATCGCCGCGGGGGGATCGTCCTTGCGCGACTACCGGCAGGCGTCGGGGGAACTCGGCTATTTCCAGCACCAGTTCTCGGTCTACGACCGCGAGGGCGCGCCCTGCCCAGGCTGCACCTGCGACGTGGCGAAGACCGGGGGCGTCCGCCGGATCGTCCAGGCGGGCCGTTCGACTTTCTATTGTCCGCAACGCCAGCGTTGATATAGGTGGAAGGTATGACGGCTCCATCGGCCACCGCGAGGGCGACGCTCGCCGCCCTCCTCCTCGCCGGCCCCGCCCTTGCGGGTCTGGCCGGGGTTCCTTTGCCCGCAACCTTGTCCGCCTGGGCGGCCCCCGCTTGGGCAGCCGACTCCGCCCGTTACGTCGAAGGCATGGGGGACGTGCCGGTCATGCCGGGCCTCGCCCCCGCCGAGGAGGCGCCGCTGGTCTTCGACAAGCCCGCCGGACGCATCGCGCAGTCCGTCATGGCGGGGGCCATGGACCGCAACGCGGTCCTGTCCTTCTACAACCAGACCATGCCGCAGCTCGGCTGGAGCCGCGCCCCGCAACGGGCGGGCGGAAGCGCCAGTTTCCTGCGGGAGGGCGAGGAGCTGCGCCTGGAATTCGTCGAGCCGGCCCCCGCCGTCCAGAAGGCGGCGGCCACGGTGGTCCGCTTCTCGCTGATTCCGCGCTGATCCTCCAATAAGAGACCAAGAGCAAACCAGAAGCACCCCCGCCCGGAGCGAGGGGGCAAACCACGGGAGCCTGCTGCATCATGCCGTACGAAACCATTCTTGTCGAAACCCGCGGACCGGTCGGGCTCGTCACGCTGAACCGGCCCAAGGCGCTGAACGCGCTGTCCGACCTGCTGGTGACCGAGCTGGGCCAGGCGCTGGACGCGCTGGAGGCCGACGACTCCGTCGGCGCCATCGTGGTCACGGGTTCGGAGAAGGCTTTCGCCGCCGGCGCCGACATCAAGGAGATGCAGAACTTCTCCTACATGGACGTCTACAAGGCCAACTTCATCACCGCCAAGTGGGAGCGGCTGGCCAAGTGCCGCAAGCCGACCATCGCCGCGGTCGCCGGCTACGCTCTGGGCGGCGGCTGCGAGCTGGCGATGATGGCCGACTTCATCCTGGCCGCCGACACCGCCAAGTTCGGCCAGCCGGAGATCACCATCGGCACCATCCCCGGCGCCGGCGGCACGCAGCGCCTGACCCGCTTCGTCGGCAAGTCCAAGGCCATGGAGATGTGCCTGACCGGCCGCCTGATGGACGCCGCCGAGGCCGAGCGCGCCGGCCTCGTCAGCCGCGTCGTGCCGGCGGCGGAGTTGGTGGACGAAGCGGTGAAGGTCGCCGAGAAGATCGCCAAGCTCTCGCGCCCGGTCGTCATGATGGCCAAGGACGCCGTCAACGCCGCCTACGAGACGACCATGTCCGAGGGCATCCGGGTCGAGCGCCGAATCTTCCACGCCACTTTTGCCGTCGAAGACCAGAAGGAAGGCATGGCCGCCTTCGCCGAAAAGCGTCAGCCGGATTGGAAGCATCGCTGACATCCCCCAACTCCTCCCCCGTATCTAGCGGGGGAGGACCAGAAATCCGTCAAGATCTCGTAATCTTTCCTTTGCCGAAAAACAGTGTTGGACGGTGCCTTGACTCTCATTCGGCTGGAGCGTATAAGGCCCCCTCGCACTGGGACAGGCGTGTCGTCCGGAGTAGGGTTTTCATGGCCAATCATAAGTCTGCTGAAAAGCGCATTCGTCAAACCGCGCGTCGTACGGAGATCAACCGTAACCGCGTCAGCCGTATCCGCACCTTCGTGAAGAAGGTCGAGACGGCGATCTCGTCCGGCAACAAGGCTGAAGCCGCTGAGGCTTTCAAGGCCGCGCAGCCGGAAATGATGCGTGGAGCCTCCAAGGGCGTTCTGCACAAGAACACCGTGTCGCGCAAGCTGTCGCGCCTGTCGGCCCGCATCAAGGCTCTCTGAGTTTACTCGGCGTTATAAAGCCGCGCACCAGGTCTGGGCGCGGCTTTTTGCGTTTTTGGTAAGTACAGTCTCCGTTCTTTCCGAGTCCTCCGGCAGAACTCCGGTGGGGCAGGGGATCGCGGCTGCTGGACGGCGAGTCGCCTCCGGCGGTCCTGGTCTTTGGCAAAGGCAGGGGCGGGTTTCGGAAACGCTGCGTGATTTTTGCCGCAGTCCGGACCGTTCGCTTTCTGTCCTATTGCCACGGCGAGGGCGGCTGATTAGACTTTCCTTCCGTTGGGAATGACGCACCGATGTCGTCTTTGACGTCACGCGCCGTTCGCTGAGGGACGGAGACGTTCAAAGCCGCGGGCAAGGTTGCGGGACGCTCAAGAAGCTCGACTCAACCCGTTGCTCCTGGAGCGATGCTTTTCTTAAAACTCGACGTGGCAAAGGCGGAGTCCAACTTCGCCGAAGGGATAGTATTGCCGTCCAGTTGGGAGGCATCCACCGTTGGAGTCTTCAGGAGAGGAACGTTTTGAAGGCAAGAAGCCTAAGTTAAAGGACCTGCGTTAAGGGGTCCGGGTTCGGTCGGGCGGGATGGTGCCCCCTGCGGCGCGGGGCCGTCCGGGGGGAAGGGAGCGGGGTAGGGGAAGCATGTCGGTCGGCGCGTCGTTGGATCAGCAGTGGGCCCGCATCCGGGGCCGCCTCAAGGACGAGGTGGGCGAGATCGCCTACCGCAGCTGGCTGCAGCCGCTTTCCTTCGCCGGAATCCGCGGCGGGGAGGTGCGCATCGTCGTGCCCACCCGCTTCATGCGCGACTGGGTGCTGACCCACTACGCCGACCGCATCCGCAACCTGTGGGCCGGCGAGAATCCGGACGTCCTGTCGATCGACGTCGTGGTCGCTTCGGCCAACGCCCCATCCATGCTGATGCCGGAGGAGGACGCGGGCGAGCCGTCGCGCGATCCCGCTCCGGCCGACGGTGCCGGCGGCGGCCCGGTTCCCCCGGCGCCTGCCCCGCGGGCCGCGGCGCTCAGCCAATCCGCTCCCTATGGGGCCAATTCCTACGGGGCCAATTCCTACATCGGCTCGTCCTATTCGGCGGGACCGCCCTCTTTCGCGTCGGACGAGTCGCCCACGGCGGTCGCCTCGGTGCTGGAGGACCGGACCGACATCTCGGCGCCGCTGGACCCCCGCTTCACCTTCGAGAATTTCGTGGTGGGCAAGCCGAACGAGCTGGCCCACGCCGCCGCCCGGCGCGTCGCCGACGCCACCTCGGTCACCTTCAACCCGCTGTTCCTCTACGGCGGGGTCGGGCTCGGCAAGACGCACCTGATGCACGCCATCGCCTGGCAGATCCGGCGGAACGATCCGAACCGCAAGGTGATCTACCTGTCGGCGGAAAAGTTCATGTACCAGTTCATCCGGGCGTTGCGCTTCAAGGACACCATGGCCTTCAAGCAGCAGTTCCGCTCGGTGGACGTGCTGATGATCGACGACGTGCAGTTCATCAGCGGCAAGGACAGCACCCAGGAAGAGTTCTTCCACACCTTCAACGCGCTGGTGGACCAGAACCGTCAGGTCATCATCTCCGCCGACAAGAGCCCGTCCGACCTGGAAGGCATGGAGGAGCGGCTGCGCTCCCGCCTCGGCTGGGGCCTCGTCGCGGACATCCACCCGACCACCTACGAGCTGCGGCTGGGCATCCTCCAGGCCAAGGCCGACGCGCTGAACGCGGCCATCCCGCTGAAGGTGCTGGAGTTCCTCGCCCACAAGATCACCTCCAACGTGCGCGAGCTGGAAGGGGCGCTGAACCGCATCGTCGCCCACGCCGAACTGGTCGGCCGGGCCATCTCGCTGGAATCGACGCAGGAGGTGCTGCACGACCTGCTGCGCGCCAACGACCGCCGCGTCACCATCGACGAGATCCAGAAGCGGGTGGCGGAGCATTTCAACATCCGCGTCGCCGACATGCATTCGGCCCGCCGCGCCCGCGCCGTGGCCCGCCCGCGGCAGGTCGCCATGTATCTCGCCAAGCAGCTCACCGCCCGCTCCCTGCCGGAGATCGGTCGCAAGTTCGGCGGGCGCGACCACACCACCGTGATGCACGCGGTGAAGAAGGTGGAGGAGTTGCGCACCACCGACCCCGCCTTCGCCGAGGACGTCGAGCTTCTCCGCCGCATGCTGGAGAGCTGACGACTTCGAGACGGTCCCTTGGGCCGTTACAGGTCGATGAAGTTTGCGCCCACTCCCGCTTGAGCCATGGACGGCGCCCGGATATCGCGGCACAGTTGCCGCTGCGGCGGAGTCCGGCTGGACCGGCCCCGCGGCCGGCCCCGCGATGGGCATGGCCGGCATGAATTCGGGCCAATAAGAAAAGGGGAGAGCAGGTGCCATGACCAAGGTTCCGGAAACCACCAGCTTGGAACAGCGCTCCAGCGCCGAGACGCAGCGCGCCGCCAAGGGCTTCACCCGCCGCCTGCTGCTCCAGGGGACCGCCGCCGCCGCGGGCGTCGCCGCGGTCGGCCCCTTCATCCTGCGCGAGGGCCGCGCCGCGTCGGGCAGCGTCAAGATCTTCTCCTGGGCCGGCTACATCAGCCCGGACATGCTGGCCGACTTCGAGAAGAAGACCGGCATCAAGGCCACCCTGACCGAATACGGCACCAACGACGAGCTGCTGAACCAGCTCAAGGCCACCGGCGGCGCCGGCTTCGACATCATCCACCCCACGGTGGACCGCGTGCCGAACTATGTGGAGTTCGAGCTGGTCCAGCCGCTGGACGAGTCGAAGGTCAAATGGGACGGCTGCCTGAAGTCGGCGGTCGAGGGCTCCGCCGCCATGGGTGGCGTGGTCGGCGGCAAGCGCTTCTTCGCTCCTGCCGACTGGGGGACCGAGGCCATCGCCTACGATCAGGCCAAGGCGCCGCTGACCTACGGCACCGCCAGCTACGGCGACCTGTGGAAGCCGGAGCACGCCGGCAAGGTGACGGTGCGCGGCCATTCCGGCCTGATCGGCATCGGCCTGTGGCTGGAAGGCCAGGGCAAGCTGCCCCACCCGATCCGCGAGCAGTTCAAGGACGAGGCGAAGGCGCGCGCCAACTTCGACGCGATCCTTCAGGTCGCCGCCGCCAACAAGAAGGCCATCGGCCAGTTCTGGTCGAACGAGAATGAGGCCCAGGGCGCCTTCCGCACCAACGGCTGCGTCATCGGCCAGACCTGGGACTCGTCCGCGGTCGCCCTGCGCAAGGAGGGGCTGCCGGTCCGCTTCCTGGCGCCGAAGGAAGGCGCGCTGGCCTGGATGGAGGGCTTCGCGATCCCGGCCAAGGCGGCGAACCTGGAGCAGGCCTACGCCTGGATCAACTGGTTCTACACGCCGGAGGCGGGCGCCCTCTACACCAACCATTCCGGCATCTCCAGCACGGCGGTCGGGGCGGAGGCGCATCTGTCCGACCTGAACAAGCAGTTCTTCGCCGACGCCTATCCGGGCGACGCGCTGCAGAAGCTGTGGTGGTGGCCGATCCAGGAGGCCTGGTACGTCTCCATCCGCAACGAGTACCAGGACCGCTTCCTGGCCGCGTGACAATTCCCCTCTCCCCTCCGGGGAGAGGGCTGGGGTGAGGGGGATGCGCTTTGGCCGGACGTACCGTCACGCGCACCCCCCTCACCGGCCCTCCGGGCCACCCTCTCCCCGGAGGGGAGAGGGCTAAGGGCGGCGACGTGTGATCGCCCCACAAGGGATTGACCTTCCAATCAGGTGCCTATGAGTCAGGACGTCCAGCTCGAGTCCGTCACCATGCGGTTCGGTTCCGTCACCGCCGTCCGCGACGTGTCGCTGACGGTCGGGGCGGGGGAATTCTTCAGCTTCCTCGGCCCCTCAGGCTGCGGCAAGACCACCATCCTGCGCATGGTCTCCGGCTTCATGGAGCCGACGGAGGGTGCCATCCGCATCGGCGGCCGGGACATGCGCGGCATCGGCCCCAACAAGCGCCCGACCGCGCTGATCTTCCAGAATCTCGCCTTGTTCCCGCTGATGACGGTGGCGGAGAACATCGGCTTCGGGCTGGAGGTGCGCGGCGTGCCCTCGGCGGAGCGCCAGGGGCGGGTGCGCAAGCTGCTCGACCTCGTGGCCCTGCCGGACGCCGCGGAGAAGAAGGTGACGGAGCTGTCGGGCGGCCAGCGCCAGCGCATCGCCATCGCCCGCGCGCTGGCCGTGGAGCCCGCCGTCCTGCTGCTCGACGAGCCGCTGTCGGCGCTGGACCTGAAGCTGCGCCAGCACATGCGCGCCGAGCTGCGCGACCTGCAGAAGCGGACCGGCGTGACCTTCATCTACATCACCCATGACCAGGGCGAGGCGCTGACCATGTCCGACCGCATCGGCGTGATGTCCAGGGGCGTGCTGGAGCAGGTGGGCGACGGACGGGCCATCTACGACCATCCGGAAACCGCCTTCGTCGCCTCCTTCGTGGGGGAGAACAACCGCTTTTCCGGCACCGTCGCCGAGTCGGCGGGCGGCATGGCCGCTCTGGACACGCCCCGCGGCCGTCTGGTCGGGCGCAACCCGCGCCGCCTCTCGCCCGGCGACCGCGCCACCCTGTTCGTCCGGCCGGAGCGCATGGCGGCGGGCGCGGGGGCGGAGAACGCGCTGGAGGCGCGGGTCACCCACCGCGATTTCGAGGGCGCCTTCATCAACGCCTTCCTGGAGGGCGGCATCACCGTTCAGGTGCCGCATCTCGGCGACGAGCCGCCGCTGACCCCCGGCGAACCCGCCCGGATCGCTTTCCGGGCCGAGGACGCCGTGGTGCTGCCCGACGCGCCGGCGTAAAGCCGTTCAGCGACCCACGGGGACAACCGCG
This sequence comes from Azospirillum sp. UENF 312511, assembly GCF_058780635.1. Lineage (NCBI taxonomy): Bacteria > Pseudomonadati > Pseudomonadota > Alphaproteobacteria > Rhodospirillales > Azospirillaceae > Azospirillum > Azospirillum sp. UENF 312511. The sequence goes on from NZ_JBSNCG010000003.1 coordinate 1,587,414, forward strand.
CGGAAGGGCACCTTCTCGAAGTCGCTGACCAGCGCGTCCAGCCGCACCGCCCAGGACCCGGCCACCGGCAGGGCCACCCCGTCCGCCGCGTAGACGCCGGGCGCCAGCTTGGGCAGGGGGCGGGTGATGCCCTCGATCCCGGCGGCGGGCAGGGCCAATTCCGCCGACACCTCCAGGGCGTCGATCGGCGTGCCGTCCGGTCCCGTCAGGCGCATCTCGACGCGGTTCGCTCCCGGCGTCGCCGGGGTCACCGTGACGATGGCGGTGCGCCCGCGCGCCACAACCGCGGTGCTGAAGCCCGCCGGCTTCTCGGCGAAGACCGGCAGGGCCTGGGTGCGCGGCGGCGGTGTGGTGCCCAGCCCGGCGGTGAACAGCACGACCAGCGCGGCCACCACCATTTCGGTGTGGACGCTGGCGCGCAGCCGGACCGCTCCCTCGGCGCCCATGGTCTCCAGCCGCGGGGTCAGCCGCCAGCGGTTGACGGCGGCCAGCGCCAGCAGGGCCAACGCGCAGACGATCTTGCCGGTCCAGATCTGGCCGTAGGCGGTGGTCAGGATGGCGCGCGGGTCGGCGAGTTGCAACACGCTCAGCCCCGCCCCGGCGAGCAGCAGCACCGCCACCGCCGGAACCGCCCAGCCCGAGAAGCGCCGGACCAGCCACAGCGACTCGGCCGGCGGCTCCGTCCGCAGCAGCACGGCCAGCGGCCAGAAGCTGCCGATCCAGAAGGCCACCGCCAGACCGTGCAGGGCGACCAGCGGCACGCTGAGCCAGCGCGGCTCCGCGGTCGCGGCGTGGCCGGTGGCGGCCAGCGCCAGCGCTGCCCCGACCGCCCCGATGACCAGCAACACGCGGCCCATCGTCCCGCGGTCTTCCAGCGCCAGCCCCAGCGCGGCGGCAATCAGGCTGAGCAGCGCCAGCAGGACGCTCGGCCCCGCCGTGCTGGTCAGGCCGGCGATCCAGGGCGAGGCGCCGGCCAGGGCGGACAGCGGCGCCCCTTCCAGCACCGCGCCGGCCAGCCCGGCGTTCAGCAGCGCCACCAGGGCGGCGACGCCGACGCTCAGGCACAGGCCGGGGCGCAAGCGGCGGTTCAGCGGACTCCACCGCCCCGCCACCAGAACCAGGAACAGCCCGCCGCCCACCGCGGCGAGCAGGCTTCCGTAATGGGCCGCCCGGACCGCCGCCGCGGCCAGCAGCGTCGCCGGCGGCGTCGCCCCGCCCCGCTCCGCCGGTCGTTCCGGTTCCGCACCAATCCCGAACAGGAGCGATCCGGCGACCGGGTGGCCGTCCGCCGAGCTGACGCGGTAGCTGAGGATGTGCGTCCCCACCGCCAGCCCGCCGGGCAGCGCGATGCGCAGCGCCCCGTCCCCGGCGGCCGGGGCGGGCAGGGGAAGCGTCACCCCGCCGGGACCGATCAGCGTCACCGACACCGGCCGCACCGGCTCGTTGAAGCGCAGCACGGCCTCGGCGGGCGGGCTGTCGAGCCGCGCCCCGTCCTCCGGGGCGCTCTCGACCAGCACGGCATGCGCCAAGGCCGGCGCGGACAGGGACAGCAGCATCAGGGCGGCGACCCACCCCACGACCAGCTGGCGCATGCGTTTTTCCTTCCCTTACGGCTTGGCGGTCAGGGTAACGCCGGGGGCCGGCTCCTTGTAGTCGTGGTCGGTCTTGCCCGGTTCCGGGATCTCGATCCAGCGGTGCACGCCCGTCTCGCATTCCTGCACCACGGGGAAATAGACCACGGTGCCGGGGGCGGCGTCGGGCAGGCGGGCGCGGAAGACGAACTCGTCGTAATGGGCGTCGGGCAGCGAGCCGCCGGTCCAGGCGATCTCGGTGACGCCCTTGCTCAGCGACTCGCCGTAGTAATCATAGGCCTTGGCGTACGGACCTTCCTTGGTCGTCAGGGTCCAGCCGGGCTTGGGCATCGGCTTCACCGCGATGACCCCCTCCGGAATCTGCACGCGGAGGGCGACGGTGGGGGAGGCGCCGCAGCCATGGCCGACGCGCAGCACGCCCTTGTAGGTGCTGGCGGCGGGGGCCTGCTTGGTTTCCAGCGTGGTGTGGGCGAGGGCGGCGGACAGGGGCAGGCAAGCGAGGACGGCGGCAGCCAGCAGGGCGCCGCGGGTGTTGCGAATCATGGGAACTCTCCGGTGTGTGCACAGGCGCCGGGTTTGGCCGTAGGGCCTGGTTCCGACCGACGGCGTCTCCGTTTCCGCAGCGCGGCCCCCACCCCGGCCCTCCCCCGCTTTGCGGGAGAGGGTGCCTTGCGTGAGGCAGCGGCAGTCCCCTCCACCTCGTAGAGGGGGAGGGTTAGGGAGGGGGCAACCGTCAGCGACGACGGGGAGACGGAAAGAGAAGCGGTCGCGTGTCAGAAAAGGCCGTTCAGCCGCAGGTCCGCGCCTGCGAATGCGTGTGTGTCTGCGAGGGAACTCGATTCAGACACCCACCGGAGGCGCCCGGGCGGAGAAGGCGCGCGGGGCGCGGCCGGCTCCGGCCTCGTCGTCCGCGGGCAGCGGAACGGCGGCCAGCACGATCCCGGCCGGCGGCAGCGGGGCCGGCGCCACGGCCGGACCCAGCAGGGACCCGCCGCCCAGCGACAGGCAGATCGGGCAGTAGGTGACGTGGCCCGGCGTGCCGTCGGGGACGGGACCATGGTCGGCGTGCGGTGCGGCGGAGGCGTCGGGCGCGGCGCCGGAATGGCAGATCGAGCCGGCCATGGCGAACGGCACCGACTCCGCCAGCACCCTGGCCAGCGGCGCCGGGACGTGGGTGGCCATGACCAGGGCGTGAAAGATCAGCACCAGCGCGGCGACCCACGCTGTGGCTTCCCTCATCACCCCGGATGTCCGCCATGCACGCATGACGCCACTATGGGCACAGTCCAAGCCTCCAAAAAAGGCAATAAAGTTGTGGTTATTGGACGGGGCATGGCCTCGCTTGCGCTCCGGACCTGGGTCATGAGAGGCTTTCGATCCTAGAATTTCGGCGGGTGGGGGAGTGGTCATGGGCGGCGTGCTGCGCCGGTACGGTCCGGTTCTGACCGCGGCGATCCTGCTGGCGGTGGCCGCGTGGCTGCTGCTGCTGGTCGTGCTGCCGCAATTGCTGATGGTGGATTTCTCCTTCCGCCCGTCGCTGCCGCCCAGCAAGGCCGGCGGGCCGGAGGACGTCTACACGCTGCGCAACTACGCGACGCTGTGGACCAACCAGATCCATCTGGCGATCTTCCTGAAGACGATCTGGGCGAGCAGCCTCGTCACCGCGGTGACGCTGGCCGTCTGCTACCCCATCGCCTTCTACATGGCGCAGGTGGCGCCGCGGCGGCGCCTGCCGCTGCTCGTGTTGATGCTCGTCGTGCCCTTCTGGATCAACGAGTTGCTGCGCACCTTCGCCTGGTACATCATCCTGGCCTTCAACGGGCCGCTGAACGCGCTCCTGGTCGGGCTGGGCATTTTTTCGGAGCCGCAGCGGCTGCTCGGCGGCGACGCCGGGGTGATTATCGGGATGGTCTACGTCTACATCCTCTTCATGGTGTTCCCGATCATGAACGCCATGGAGTCGCTGGACCGCAACCAGATCGAGGCGGCGCGCGACCTGGGGGCCGGCTGGCTGCGCATCCACCGCCGCATCGTCATCCCCCACGCCAAGCCGGGCATCGCGGTCGGCTGCATCATGACCTTCATGCTGGCGGCGGGCAGCTACGCCGTGCCGGCCCTGCTGGGCGGACCGCAGAGCCGCTGGTTCACCGAGGTCATCTACAACTGGTTCTTCGAGGGCGGGAACTGGAACCAGGGGGCGGCTTACGCCTTCATCCTGCTGATCCTGTGCGTCGCCTTCATCCTGCTGATGATGCGGCTGTTCCGCGTCGGCCTCACGGATATTGCGAAATGATGGGGCCGACATGACCGCCGCAAGTTTCCGCCGCTGGGTCACCGGGGCCTATCTGGTCCTGTTCTTCGGCTATCTGTTCCTGCCGCTGGGGATCATGGCGGCGGCGACCTTCAACAGCAGCCGCTTCCCGACCGTCACCCCCTGGATGGGCTTCACGCTGCAATGGTTCGGCGCCCTGTGGGCCGATCAGCGCATGTGGCAGGCGCTGGGGACCAGCCTGCTGGTCGGGGCGGGGGTGATCGCCGTGGCGGTGCCGCTGGGGCTGGCGGCGGCGCTGCTGCTTGACCGGCTGCACAGCCGGGCGCGGACCTTCCTCTACGCCGTGATGGTGTCGCCGCTGCTGACGCCGGGGGTGATCGTCGGCATCTCCACGCTGGTCTTCTGGCGGGAGTGGTTCGGGGTGACCGGCGGCCTGTTCCTGACCATCCTGGCGCAGTCGAGCTTCATCGCGGCCTATGCGATGCTGCTGTTCCTGGCGCGGTTGCAACGGTTCGACCCGACGCTGGAGGAGGCGGCGCTGGATCTGGGCGCCACCCACGGGCAGGTGTTCCGGCGGATCACGCTGCCCTATCTGACGCCGGCCATCCTGTCGGCGTCCTTCCTGGCCTTCCTGCAGAGCTTCGAGAACTACAACACGACGCTGTTCGTCCGCGGGCTGGACACCACGCTGACGGTCTACATCGCCTCGAAGGTGCGCACGGGCCTGACACCCGCGGTCAACGCGCTGTCGCTGATCCTGATCGCGCTGACCATCCTGGGCGCCGTCGTCTACGAAATCCTGCGCCGGCGCGAAGCGCGCCGGCAGCCGGACCCCGCGTGACGGCGGCGCTTGAAGCGGATGTTCATCCGCTTCGGACCGCGACGGCGGTCCCGGCCGCACATGCGGCCGAAGCCCGCCGGCGAATGAGGCGTTAAAAACTAAAGCGAGCGACGTTCGCTTTATTCTTCGCTCTCGTCCGCGTCGGCTTCGATCTGGGCGGCCAGATCGCGCAGCATGTCGATGACGTCCTCGTGGCTGGTCTCGTCCACGGCGGTGTTCACGGCGGCCTCGATCATGGCGACGGCGATGTAGGGGCCGAGGACCCCGCCTTCCTTGATCGCCGCCTCGAGATGCTTCTCGGCGACCGACAGGGCCTTCTCGAAGAGGGCCTCGGCCGTCTGGTTGGTGCTGTCCTTGCTCATCTTGCGGTCCGTTGCGGGTGTATGGTGCGACTCCTATAACACCGGCCCGCCCGGGTTGGCGCGGCAAATCGGGACGGTGCGGGGAATGACCGTCATGCCCGGGCTTGCCCCGGCCCGCCGCACCGGCCACATTCGGCCGGAACCACCATCCGACAGGCGACCATGACCGATCCGACCCGCCCCGACCTCTACCGTTTCTGGATCGCGGAGCATGTGCGCTTCGCCGACCTCGACGCGCTCGGTCACGTCAACAACAACGCCATCGGCGTGTATTTCGAGCAGCTGCGCGTGTCGCTGGTCCATGAGTGCGGCGGTTTCCGCGGCGAGTCCCCCTGGACCGTGGTGCTGGCGCGCAGCGTCATCGACTACAAGGCGGAATTGCGGTTCCCGGCGGACATCCGCGTCGGCGCGCGGGTGGCGAAGGTCGGCAACACCTCCGTCGTGCTAGGGGCGGCGATCTTCGAGGGCGACCGCTGCATCGCCGTACAGGAGGCCGTCTGCGTCATCGTCGACAAGGACAGCCACCGCCCGACCCCGGTGCCGGCCGACCTGCGCGACGCCCTGGCCCGCTACGTGTGAGGACGCCGTGCCGCCTCTGTCCTTCAACCGTCGCACTCTGCTGACCGGCTCCGCCCTGCTGGCCGGGGCCGCTCTGCTGCCGCGCGCGGCCCGTGCGGCGGTGGGGGAGGGGACGGCGGTCCACCTGTCCGCCGGTCCGGCCCGCGCCAGTCTGGCGGGGACGGGCTTTCCCGATACGGCGGTCTGGGCCTATGACGGGCGGATTCCGGGGCCGGAACTGCGCTTCCGCCAGGGCGACACGGCGCGCATCGCCTTCGCCAACGCGCTGCCGGAGCCGACGACCATCCACTGGCACGGCCTGCGCGTCCCCAACGCCATGGACGGGGTGCCCGGCCTGTCGCAAGCCGTGGTGCCGGCGGGTGGGCGGTTCGACTATGAATTCCCGCTGAAGGACGCCGGCACCTTCTGGTACCACCCGCACGTCAACAGCGGGGTGCAGGTGGCCCACGGCCTGACCGGCGCCTTCATCGTGGAGGAGCGCGAGCCGATCCGCGTGGACCGCGACCTGCTCTGGCTGCTTGGCGACTGGCGCCTGACGAAGGAGGCGGAACTGGCCGGCGGTTTCGGCCATCCCATGGACGCCACCCACGCCGGGCGCATCGGCAACACCGTCACCATCAACGGCGCCGTCCGGGACAGCGTGCCGGTCCGCGCCGGGGAGCGTGTCCGTCTGCGCCTGATCAACGCGGCGAACGCCCGCGTCTTCGCGCTCGACTTCCAGGGGCACGCGCCGCGGGTGATCGCGCTCGACGGCCAGCCGGTGACGCCGCACGCCCCGCCGGACGGCAAGGTGGTGCTGGGACCCGGCCAGCGCGCCGACCTTGTGATCGACATGGCCGGCAGGCCGGGTGAGGGGTTCGACGTGGTCGACGGCTTCTACCCGCGCATGGCCTACCGGCTGACGCGGCTGACCTACAGCGGCGAGGCGCCCCTGCGCGACTCGCCGCTGGACGCCCCGATCGCGCTGGCCGCCAACCCGCTGCCCGAACCCGATCTTGCCGGCGCCGTCCGCCAGGACGTGGTGCTGGACGGCGGGATGCACGGTGCCATGCCGAAGAGCGCCGGGCCGCGCGGCCCCTTCTGGGCGCTGAATGGCGTGGCTGCTATGGGGCATCATCATCTGGAACCGCTCATCACCGTCAAACGCGGTCAAACGCAGGTGACGGCCTTCGTCAACGAGACCGGCTGGTGGCACCCCATGCACCTGCACGGTTTTCCCTTCCGCGTCCTCTCGCGCAACGGCCGGCCGGCCGAACACCGCGAGTGGCGCGACACCGTCCTGCTCGGCCCCCGTGAGACGGCCGAGATCGCCTTCGTGGCCGAAGAGGCCGGCGACTGGATGCTCCACTGCCATGTTCTGGAGCATCAGGAGACCGGCATGATGGCCGTCCTGAGAGTGACCGCGTGAAACGACCCGCCCCCAAACACCGCCCATCCCCCCGCAGCGGCGAGCCCCGCACCGCCCCCCGTGTCGCCCCGCAGGTTGCCGAGGTGACCGTCACCGAGGTCGGCGCCCGCGGCGACGGCATCGCCAGCTTCGAAGATGCCAAGCTCTTCGTGCCGCTGACTGTCCCCGGCGACCGGGTGCGGGTGTCCGTGAAGGAGGCTGCCAACGCTAAGGGAGACGGTCTGCGCGCCGACCTGCTGGAAGTCCTGGAGCCCGGCCCCGGACGCGCCGCGCCGCCCTGTTCCCATTTCGGAACCTGCGGCGGCTGCACGCTCCAGCATATGGAGGACGCCACCTACGCCGCCTGGAAGGTCGGGCTGGTGCAGGGTGCGCTGGCCCGCATCGGGCTGGGCGACACGCCCCTGGAGCCGCTGTCGCGGACTCCACCGGCTGCGCGCCGCCGCGCCCGCTTCGCCGCGCTGAAGCGGGGGCGCCGCGTCTGGCTCGGCTTCAACGAGCGGATGAGCCACCGGCTGACCGATCTGGCGGAGTGTCCGGTGCTGCGGCCCGGCCTGTTCGCCCTGGTGGAGCCGCTGCGCGGGCTGCTGCTGTCGGTTCTGCCGGACGGCGGAGGCTGCGACGTGATCGCCACCGATCTGGAGGGCGGGATCGACCTTGTGCTGGTCGGCCCGCGCAGCCTGGACCGCGCGGCGCGGGAACGGCTGGTGGCCTTCGGCGAGGCGGAGGGGGTGGCCCGCATCTCCTGGCAGGCCGATGAACGGCAGCCGGATGGCCGTGGCACACCGGAGCCCATCGCCCACCGCCGCCCGCTGGCGGTGTCTTTCGCCGGACTGCCGGTCACCCCGCCGCCCGGTGCCTTCCTCCAGGCGAGCGCCGAGGGGGAGGCCGCCCTGGTCGCCGCCGTCCTCGCCAACATCGGGGAGCCGAAGCGGGTGGCCGATCTGTTCGCCGGGCTGGGCACCTTCGCGGTCCCGCTGGCCCGGAAGGCGGCGGTCCATGCGGTGGAAGGGGACGCCGCGGCGCTGGCCGCGCTGAACAAGGCGGCCGGGGCGCTGCGCCTGACGACGGAGCGGCGCGACCTGTTCGAGAATCCGCTGACGGCGAAGGAGCTGGCGCGGTTCGACGCGGTGGTCTTCGACCCGCCGCGCGCCGGCGCCGCCGCCCAGACGCAGGCGCTGGCCGGGTCGAAGGTGCCGCGGGTGGTGGCGGTGTCCTGCAACCCGGCGACCTTCGCCCGCGATGCCCGAACGCTGGTGGACGGCGGGTACGTGTTGAGCCGCGTTTATCCCGTGGACCAGTTCCTGTGGTCCGCCCACGTCGAGGTCGTCGGGGTGTTCAGCCGCCCGTAGAGTCCGCGAAGGGGGACCACGAAGGCACGACGATCATCCACGTCCTCGTGCCTTCGTGCCGGGTTCTTCTCAGTCCAGCTGCATCACGATGGCCTTCAGATAGGCCGACTCCGGCAGATGCGGGTGCACCGGATGGTCCGGCCCGGCCCCGGCGCTGCGCAGGATGCGCCCGGTCCGCCCGGCATCGTGCAGGCCGCGGGCGACCTGCTCGGCGAAGGTCGGCGGGTCGACGTTGTGGCTGCACGACGCGCAGAGCAGGAAGCCGCCCGGCGCCGTGATCTTCGCCGCCAGACGGGTCATCTTGCGGTAGGCGCGGCAGCCGACGGCGAGGTCCTTCTTGGACTTCACGAAGGCCGGCGGGTCGGCGATGACGACCTCGAACGTCTCACCCTCGGCGTTCAGCCGCTCCAGTTCGTTGAAGGCGTCGGCGCGGCGCGCCTCGAAGCGGTCGGCCACGCCGTTGGCCTCCGCGGCGCGGGTGGCGTTGTCCAGCGCCCCTTGCGAGCGGTCGACCGACACCACCGACGACGCGCCCTCGACGGCGCAGAGCACGCCGAAGCCGCCGTTGTAGCTGAAGAAGTCGATGGCCCGCTTGCCCTTCGCAAGCTTGGCGATGAAGGCGCGGTTGTCGCGCTGGTCGTAGAACCAGCCGGTCTTCTGCCCGCCCAGCGGGTCGGCGAAGAAGGTGGCGCCGTTCTCCTCCAGCCGGATCGGGCCGTCGATCTCACCCTTCACCAGCCGGCTTTCCTCGGGCAGCCCTTCCAGCGCGCGCTGGGTGCTGTCGTTGCGCAGGATGACCGCGCGCGGAGCCAGCACCTCGTCGATGGCGGCGAGGATGGCGTCGATCCGCTGGTCCATGAAGACGCTGTTGGCCTGCACCGTCACCACGTCGCCATAGCGGTCCACGATCAGCCCCGGCAGCCCGTCGGCCTCCGCGTGCACGACGCGGTAGTAGGGCCGCTCGAACAGCGCATCGCGCATCGCCACCGCGCTCCTCAGCCGTCCGGCGAGGAAGGCGTGGTCGACCACCGTCGCCGGGTCGCCGGAGAGCATCCGCGCGGCGATCAGGGTGTGCGGGTTGAAGGTGGCGATGCCCAGCGGTTTCCCACCGGGGTCCAGCAGGCGCACCGGGCTGCCCGGCGGGATGGCCTTGGCCGCCGTGTCCATCTGGACTTCGTTGGAGTAGACCCAGGGGTGGCCGTGCAGGACGCGCCGCTGGCGGCCGGCCTGCAGATGGATCGCCCGGTACTTGACGGGGGTGGTGGGGGTGTCGGTCATGATGGCGCATCCTAGCCGCTCGCGCCCGCCGAGCAAACGGTCACATCGCCGGAGTCGTGGGAAACGGAGGGTGGAGTCGCGGGATGGGGCAGGGCGCCGGCCCGTTCCGGCGGGACTTACGGGATGCCGAGCGGGCTTTCCGCCTGCGACCGATGCGCGCGGTTGTCGTTGGCGCCGTCCATCGCCTTGCACAGCCGCAAGGTTTCCGTGCGGTGCCCGTCCTGGTGAAAGCAGGTCAGCAGGGACCCGCGCGACCCGGTCTCCCCGGCCAGCAATTCCGGCAGGGAGGTGTGGATCGCCGTGCATCCGTGGCTGCGCGCCAGACGATCCATGGAGTGCAGCAAAGTCTCCGCCGGACCCGTCATGTCGAACAGGTCGAGCACGACGAAATTCTCCACGGCCAGAATTCGGCCATGGCGAAGATGCTCCGCAATAGCGTATGAGAAAAGTCCATGGAGGTACCCCCGTGCATTCTGCACGGTCATGATGCCCGTCGGCGTCGCGGGGGTATCAACCGGCCCGATAAGTGCTGCGGCAAATGCGCGCCATTGCTCCACCGGCAAGTCCGGGAAGATGGCCCGCACCAGCGGATAGGCCTGGTCGATCTGACGCTGACCGAGAGGTTTCGCGATGAAGCTTTCGTCCATGCCCGTCCGACCGCGTGAAGGACGGTGAACGATGGCAGGCACCGGTAAGACCGGTCGTTGACGTAGATCAATGTTGCAAGGTCCACCCCTACACATATTGGGATTATTGGAGGCAGGCGCAACCGGCGTCCGCATAAGAAGTGCATCGTATGTGAACCTGCCCCCCTCCTTAACAGTACGTACCCAGCGGTGGTGCAACCTCAGGGGAAGCGGCCCGAGCCGCCCGGGGCAAACGGGAGAGATTGAATGACATCAGCGACTCTGACGCCAGGGGCCGCCCTGGGCAGCCAGCGGGTGTCGGAAAATGTGCGTTACTACGAAGACGCCGTCCAACTCTTCGTCATCGCTGCAGTGTTCTGGGGCGTCGTCGGCTTCCTGGCCGGCGTCTTCATCGCGCTGCAGCTCGCTTTTCCGGCGCTGAATCTCGGCCTTGAGTGGACGAGCTTCGGGCGCCTGCGGCCGGTCCACACGTCGGCCGTGATCTTCGCGTTCGGCGGCAACGTCCTGTTCGCCACCTCGCTCTACTCCGTGCAGCGCACCAGCCGCCAGTTCCTGTTCGGCGGCGAGGGCCTCACGAAGTTCGTCTTCTGGAACTACAACATCTTCATCGTCCTGGCGGCGCTCAGCTACGTGCTCGGCTACACCCAGGGCAAGGAGTATGCGGAGCCGGAGTGGATCCTCGACCTCTACCTGACGGTCATCTGGGTCCTCTACGCCATCCAGTTCGTCGGCACGGTGATGACCCGCAAGGAGTCGCACATCTACGTCGCCAACTGGTTCTTCATGGCGTTCATCCTGACCGTCGCGATCCTCCACATCGGCAACAACGTCAACGTCCCGGTGTCGCTGACCGGGATGAAGTCCTACCCGTTCGTCTCGGGCGTGCAGAGCGCCATGGTGCAGTGGTGGTACGGCCACAACGCGGTCGGCTTCTTCCTGACCGCCGGCTTCCTCGGCATCATGTACTACTTCGTTCCGAAGCGCGCGGAGCGGCCGGTCTATTCATACCGCCTGTCGATCGTGCACTTCTGGACGCTGATCTTCCTCTACATCTGGGCCGGCCCGCACCACCTGCACTACACGGCCCTGCCGGACTGGGCGCAGACGCTGGGCATGACCTTCTCGGTCATGCTGTGGATGCCGTCCTGGGGCGGCATGATCAACGGCATCATGACCCTGTCGGGTGCCTGGGACAAGCTGCGCACCGACCCGGTCCTGCGCTTCCTCGTGACGTCGGTGGCCTTCTACGGCATGTCGACCTTCGAGGGCCCGCTGATGTCGGTGAAGCCGGTCAACGCCCTGTCGCACTACACCGACTGGACGATCGGCCACGTGCACTCCGGTGCGCTCGGCTGGGTGGCCTTCATCTCCTTCGGCGCGATCTACTATCTGGTCCCGGTCCTGTGGAAGCGCTCGCAGCTCTACAGCCTGCGTCTGGTCAGCTACCACTTCTGGACCGCCACCATCGGCATCGTGCTCTACATCACCGCCATGTGGGTGTCGGGCATCATGCAGGGCCTGATGTGGCGCGCCTACGACAACCTCGGCTTCCTCCAGTACTCGTTCGTCGAGACGGTCGCGGCCATGCATCCCTTCTACGTGATCCGTGCTCTGGGCGGCGTCCTGTTCCTGGCTGGTGCCCTGATCATGGTCTACAACCTGTGGCGCACGGCCAAGGGTGACGTCCGCATCGAGAAGCCCTATGCCTCCGCCCCGCACAAGGCGGCGGTCGGTGCGGCCTGACGCCGGAGGAACTGAGAAAATGGCTGAGCAAAAAAAGGGCTTTAGTCACGACACGATCGAGCGGAACACGCTTCTGCTCATCGTTCTGATCCTGATCACCGTGTCGATCGGCGGCCTCGTCCAGATCGTCCCGCTGTTCACGATCGAGTCGACGATCGAGAAGGTGGATGGGGTCCGTCCCTACTCGCCGCTCGAACTGGCTGGCCAGAACATCTACTTCCGCGAAGGCTGCTACAACTGCCACAGCCAGCAGATCCGTCCGTTCCGCGATGAGGTGGAGCGTTACGGTCACTACTCGCTGGCCGCGGAAAGCATGTACGACCATCCCTTCCAGTGGGGCTCCAAGCGCACCGGTCCGGACCTGGCCCGCGTGGGTGGCAAGTACTCCAACGACTGGCAGGTGGCCCATCTGGTCGATCCGCGCGCCGTGGTGCCGGAGTCGATCATGCCGGGCTACGCCTGGATGAAGGACCGTCCGCTGAAGTACACCGACATCCAGGATCACATGAAGACCCTGCGCATCGTCGGCGTCCCCTACTCGGACGAGCAGATCGCCAGCGCCAAGGCCGACCTCGAAGCGCAGAAGAACCCGGACGCCGACACGGCCGGTCTGATGAAGCGCTACCCGAAGGCCGTCGTGGCCAACTTCACGGGCAACAAGGGCGTCACCGAAATGGACGCGCTGGTGGCCTACCTGCAGGTCCTGGGCACCATGGTGGACTTCACCAAGTACCAGTCGCCCAAGCAGCTCCAGCAGTAACCGGGAGGGATCCATGGACTTGGATTCGATCACTGTCGCCCTGCGGTCCTTCTGGACCGTCTGGCTGGCCCTGCTCTTCACCGGCATCGTGGTCTACGCCATGTGGCCAGGCAACCGGGGCAAGTTCGAAGACGCCTCCCGGATCCCGCTCAAGGAAGATGGTCAGGAGTTTTAGGCCATGGCACAGAAAGAAAAGGACGCCCTTTCCGGCGTCGAGACCACCGGCCACGAGTGGGACGGCCTGCGGGAGCTGAACAACCCCCTGCCCAAATGGTGGCTGTACATCTTCTACGTCTGCATCGCGTGGTCCCTCGTCTACTACGTGCTCTACCCGGCCTGGCCGCTGGGCAAGAGCTACACGAAGGGCCTGCTCGGCTACTCGCAGCGCGAGGAGCTGGTGCAGAAGGTCGCCGACGGCAAGAAGGCTCAGGAAAAGTACCTGACGGCCATCGCGGCGACCTCGGTCGAGGACATCCAGAAGAACAAGGACCTCCTTGCCTTCGCGATGGCCGGCGGCCGCTCCTACTTCAACGAGAACTGCGCGGCCTGCCACGGCGCCGGCGGTCAGGGCGCCAAGGGCTTCCCGACGCTCGCCGACGACGTGTGGCTGTGGGGCGGCACTTCCGCCGACATCTACAAGACCATCCAGCACGGCATCCGTGCGGATGACGGCGACACCCGCGGGACGGTCGGCATCGGCATGACCGCCTTCGGCCGGGACGGCATCCTGAACCGCGAGCAGATCGGTCAGGTCGCCGAGTACGTCCTGTCGCTGAACAAGCGGTCGACCGACGCCGCCGCCGCGGAAAAGGGCAAGACCGTCTATGAAGAGAACTGCGCCGCCTGCCACGGCGACAGCGCGCAGGGCTCGGTCGCGGTCGGCATGGACGTCGGCGCTCCGCCGCTCGTCACGGCCAACTGGCTCTATGGCGGCGACAAGGCCACGCTGGTGGAGACCATCACGAACGGCCGCGCCGGCGTGATGCCCGCCTGGTCGAAGCGTCTGGACGACGCGACGATCAAGTCGCTGGCCGTCTACGTCCACAACCTGGGCGGCGGCAAGTAAGCCGTCCAGCCAGGAGGAACCGGCCGGGGAGGGGGACGCCCCCCTGGCGGGTCCGCCGGACTTCGGTGCCGGGGAGGCGACTCCCCGGCATTTTCTTTTTCCGGGCGGCTTGTTGTCCGGCCCGCGATGGCTGCGTCGAGGCGGGTGATGATGCTCCGATCCGCCCCCGAATCCACCCCCGAATCCTTTGATCCAGCGCAATGCCCCTGTGACGTTCTGCCGCCATAGTCCCCTCGCCACGGCCGAACCATGTCGGCATGGCCAAGCCGCCCGCGCGGCGGTCGCCAGACGAAAAAGGGCGAGGTCATGAGCACGACCACCGAACAGCAACCGCCCCAAAGCGATCGATTGGGAAGCGACCGATTGGATGGCGACCGGTTGGAACGCCCGACCGCCGGGGACGCGCCCGCCGCTGCCCCGCCGAAGGCGCAGCGTCGCGCGTCGCGCTCGATGTACCAGAAGCATGCCAAGGTCTATCCCAAGGCGGTGCACGGCACCTTCCGCCGCATCAAATGGGCGGCGCTGTCGGTTCTCCTGGCGATCTACTACGTGCTGCCCTGGGTCCGCTGGGACCGCGGGCCGAACGCCCCCGACCAAGCGGTGCTGCTCGACCTCGCCAACCGCCGCTTCTACCTGTTCTTCGTGGAGCTGTGGCCGCAGCAGATCTATTACCTGACCGGCGCGCTGATCCTGGCGGCGCTGGGCCTCTTCCTGGCGACCTCGCTGGCCGGCCGCGTCTGGTGCGGCTACGCCTGCCCGCAGACGGTGTGGACCGACCTCTATGTCTGGGTCGAACGGCTGGTCGAAGGCGACCGCGGCGAGCGCATCCGCCTCGACCAGGGTCCCTGGACCGCCCGGAAGGCCGGGCGCAAGGTTCTGAAGAACCTGATCTGGCTGCTGATCGCCGTAGCGACCGGCGGCGCCTGGATCTTTTACTTCACCGACGCGCCGACTCTGCTGGGGGAGATGCTGCGGTTCGAGGTGTCCTCGACCGCCCTCGGCTTCATCGGGCTCTTCACCGCCACCACCTATCTGCTGGCCGGTTTCGCGCGGGAGCAGGTCTGCACCTACATGTGCCCGTGGCCGCGCTTTCAATCGGCGATGATCGACGAGGACAGCCTGATCGTCACCTACCAGGACTGGCGCGGCGAAGGCCGCAGCCTGATGCGCAAGTCGCAGAGCTGGGAGGAGCGCAGGGCCGAAGGTCTCGGCGACTGCATCGACTGCTTCAACTGCGTCCAGGTCTGCCCCGCCGGCATCGACATCCGCGACGGTCTGCAGATGCAGTGCATCGGCTGCGGCCTGTGCATCGACGCCTGCGACGAGATCATGACCAAGGTCGGGCGGCCGACCGGCCTCATCACATTCGACACCCAGACCAATCAGGTGGCCATCACCACCGGCGGGCAGCCGGTGCCCTTCCGCCTGCTGCGCCCGCGCACGATCCTCTACACGCTGATGATGCTGGTCATCGCCGGCGGCATCGGGGTCGGGCTGCTGCTGAAGCCGGGGCTGGACATCAGCGTCCTGCGCGACCGCGCCCCGCTGTTCGTGGCGCTGTCGGACGGGTCGGTGCGCAACGCCTACACCTTCAAGATCTCCAACATGACCCGCGACCCGCGCGCCTACACGCTGGCGGTCTCCGGGGTGACGGGGGCCAGCCTGTCGGTGGCCGGCGACGGCCAGGACGAGCAGGCCGGCACCCGGCAACTGACCGCCGATCCGGACATGGTGGCGACCTACAGAATTTTCGTGACCGCGCCGCGCACCGGTTTGCAAGGCGCCTCCCAGCCCCTTACCTTCAGGCTTACCTCGGCCGATGGTGAGGTGGCGACCTATGACTCCGTCTTCATGGGGCCGGCCAACTGATCCCGACCGGCTCTTCGCGCTGCATTCACCAAAGGTCAAGACGACGATGACGCTGTCCACCGACGCCGGAACCCGCCGCACCCCGCCCCGCCGGACCGGCCGCCAGCCCGGCTGGTACATCCCCTGGATCTTCGTGGCCGGTTTCGCCGTCGTGATCGCGGTCAACGGCGTGATGCTGCACTTCGCCCTGTCGAGCTGGACCGGCGTCCAGACCGAGCAGCATTTCATGAAGGGCCTGAAATACAACGAGGATCTGGCCGGCGCCCGCGCCCAGGCCGAGCGCGGCTGGAAGGTCGCCACCGAATTCACCAGCACCGAGGCGCAGAAGGGCATCCTGGCGCTGACTCTGCACGACAAGCACGGCAACCTGCTGAAGGACGCCGAGGTGAAGGTCGCCTTCATCCGTCCGACCAGCGAGGGCCACGACGTGCGCCTCGACCTTCCCTATCTGGGCGAGGGCCGCTTCGCCGCTCCGGTGGCGCTGCCGCTGCCCGGCCAGTGGGACCTGCGCGTGGAGATCCACCATTCCACGGGCGACTATCAGGACGAACAGCGCCTCTTCGTCAAGTAGGCGCCCCGTCCTCAAGATTACGGCACACCAGCACACGGGTTTCGTGACATGACCGTCTGCCTCCACTGCGGGCAGGAGCATCCCGAGGGCACCGGCACCACCGCCTCCGACGGCGCCGGCCCCTTCTGCTGCACCGGCTGCGCGGCGGCCTACGACCTCGTCCGCGGGCTCGGGCTGGAACGCTATTACGAGCGGCGCTGCGTCGATCCCGCCGCCCGGCCGCTGCGCCCGGACGGCGAGGCGCCGCCGCTCGACTACGCCCCCCACGCCAAGCACGCCGAGGATGGTACCGCCTCCCTGCACCTGATGATCGACGGGCTGCAATGCGCGGCCTGCGTCTGGCTGATCGAAACGGCGCTGGCCCGCCAGCCGGGGGTGACCCACGCGCGGCTGAACATGACGACGCGCCGTCTCTCGGTGACGTGGCGTGCGGCCGAGACCGACGCCAACACGGTCGTCGACACCGTCGCCCGCATCGGCTACCGCGCCGTGCCCTTCGACCCGGAGCGGCTGGGCGATGCGCAGCTGAAGACGGAGAAGGAGCTTCTGCGCGCGCTGGCCGTCGCCGGCTTCGGCGCCAGCAACGTGATGCTGCTGTCGGTGTCGGTCTGGGCCGGGCACGCGACGGGCATGGGCTCCGCCACGCGCGACCTGATGCACTGGCTGTCGGCGCTGGTCTGCATGCCGGCCATCGCCTACGCCGTGCGGCCCTTCGCGCGTTCAGCCTTTCAGGCGCTGCGGCGCGGGCGGACGAACATGGACGTGCCGATCACCATCGGCGTCCTGCTCGCCACCAGCATGAGCCTGTTCGAGACGATCAACAGCGGCCAGCACGCTTATTTCGACGGTGCGATGATGCTGCTGTTCTTCCTGCTGATCGGGCGCTATCTCGACCAGCGGGCGCGCGGCCGGGCCCGCTCGGCGGCGGAGCAGCTTCTCGGCCTGCACGCCACCTCGGTGACCGTGCTGAGCGAGGACGGGCGCAGCGCCATCGTCCCGCCCGATCAGGTCAGCCCCGGTTCCACCATTCTGGTGGCGGTGGGCGAGCGGGTCGCGGTGGACGGCACGGTGGCTGACGGCGTGTCCGATCTCGACACCGCCCTGATCACCGGCGAGACGGTGCCGGGCAGCGTGCGCCCCGGCGACCGCGTGTTCGCCGGCATGCTCAACCTCACCGCCCCGCTGCGCGTGACCGTGACGGCGGTGGGCGAGGGTACGCTGCTGGCCGAGATCGTCCGGCTGATGGAGGTGGCGGAGCAGGGCCGCGCCAAATACGTCGCCATCGCCGACCGCGTGTCGCGCCATTACGCCCCAGTCGTCCATGTGGCGGCGCTGGGCACCTTCCTGGGCTGGCTGCTGCTCGGCGGGCTGCCCTGGCAGGATTCGCTGATGAACGCGGTCGCCGTTCTGATCATCACCTGCCCCTGCGCGCTGGCGCTGGCCGTGCCGGTGGTGCAGGTGATCGCCAGCGGGCGGCTGATGCGGCAGGGCATCCTGCTGAAGACCGCCACGGCGCTGGAGCGGCTGGCCGTCATCGACACGGTGGTCTTCGACAAGACCGGCACGCTGACCGAGGGGCGGCCCGTCCCGCAACTCGACGGCGTGGCCGAGGACGACCTGCGCCTTGCCGCGGCGCTCGCCGGGGCCAGCCGCCACCCGCTGGCCCGCGCCCTGACCCGCGCGCTGCCCAACGTCCCCGTCGCCGTCGGCGTGCGCGAGATTCCCGGCGCCGGCCTCGCCCTGGATGACTCTGGTGGGGAGATCCGGCTGGGCAGCCGCGCCTTCACCGGCGCGCCGGACACGGCGGAGGACGCCGCCGGGCCGGAGCTGTGGCTGGCCCGCCCCGGCGCCGCCCCGGTGCGCATCACCTTCCTCGACGCGCCGCGCGCCGACGCCGCGGCGGTGGTGCGCGGGCTGAAGGCGCGGGGCCTCGACGTCCGGCTGCTGTCCGGCGACCGCCGCGGCGCCGTGGCCGCGGTGGCCGCGCAGCTGGGCATCGAGGACTGGCGGGCCGGCCAGACGCCCGCCGACAAGACCGCCGTTCTGGACGCGCTCGCCGCCGAGGGCCGCAAGGTGCTGATGGTCGGCGACGGGCTGAACGACGCCCCGGCGCTGGCCGCGGCCAGCGTGTCGATGTCGCCGTCCACCGCGGTGGACGTCAGCCAGACCGCCGCCGACGTGGTGTTCCAGGGCCGCCGCCTGCGCCCCATCCTGGAGGCGTTCGAGGTGTCCCGCCGCTCCGGACGGCTGGTGCGCCAGAATTTCGGCATCGCGCTGGTCTACAACCTGTTCGCGGTGCCCATCGCCATGGCGGGCATGCTGACGCCGCTGCTGGCGGCGCTGGCCATGTCCTCCTCCTCCCTGATCGTTATCGCCAACGCCCTGCGGCTCAGCCGCGGCGCGGTGACCAAGGACCTGACCGATGACCGAGCTTCTCTATCTGATCGCGATCGCGCTGAGCCTGGGGCTGATGGGCCTGGGGGCGTTCCTGTGGGCTCTCAAGTCCGGGCAGTTTGACGATCTCGACGGGGCGGCCCACCGCATCCTGTTCGACGACGAGCCGCCGCGCCCGAACGCCGAGCCGTCGAGCCCCCCGAAAGGGCGCTGATGGGCCGCTCATAAGGCATTCGTATGGCAATTCGGCCACGGTCCCTGTGAGCACCGTTGCGAAACAGACCGAATATGACGATTATGGGGGCGTTGTACGGCTAAGGGCTGGGTCATGCCATGCCACCCTTTGACATGGGACGCGCCCGCGAAAAGGGCGCGGCGAGTGAGATGAATCCCTGTGGGGCCTGTCCCGTGCGCAGTCTGACCGTCTGCGCCGCTCTGGACCCCGAGGAACTGCGCCGTCTCGCCGACATTCTCCAGACGTCCCGCGTCGAAGCCGGACAGACCCTGTTCAGCGAAGGCGACGCGGCCGACGCGCTCTACAACGTCACCGCCGGCACCGTGAAGCTCTACAAGCTGTTGCCGGACGGGCGTCGCCAGATCACCGGCTTTCTCGTCACCGGCGACTTCCTGGGGCTGGCCGTCAACGACAGCTACGCCTACACCGCGGAAACGGTCACGGCGGCGACGCTCTGCCGCTTCCCGCGCAAGAAGATCGACGCGCTGATGGACGAGTTTCCGAAGATGCAGCGCCGTCTCTTCTCCATGGCCTCGAACGAGCTGGCGGCGGCGCAGGACCAGATGCTCCTGCTCGGCCGCAAGACGGCGAAGGAGAAGATCTGCTCCTTCCTGCTGATGCTGTCCCAGCGCGCCGCCCGGCGCGGGCACAAGGAAAACCCCGTCTACGTGCCGATGAGCCGGGCCGATATCGCCGATTACCTGGGCCTGACCACCGAGACGGTGAGCCGCACCTTCACCCAGCTGAAGACCGCCGGCGTGATCTCGCTGCAGGAAGGCAACAAGGTCCTGATCAGCGACATGGACGCCATCTACGACATGGCCGAGGGCTGCTGAAGGTCGTTGTTCGTAGGCAATGGGAAAGGGTGTCAGAGCTTCTGAGCTTCCGGCGACTCGGAGCGGTGTTGGTCATGCATTCGTCCCGGTGGAACCGATGGAACGGCGTCCGCGGCGGGGTGCCGCTTTGAACAACGTGTCCGGTGCCCCGGAAAGTCTTTGTATGTTCTTTTCAAATCAATGCATTATCGCGTGACGCGAAAGTCTTCTGAGAAGTAATAATATTTTTGTTGACGCTGGGCTGGTGTGTGGCATTGATGTTCGACGCGGAAACCAACGGAAAAGATCAGGTTGGAAAACGCCGAGTCGCTCCCGCCGATGATGGCGCCGCGATCCGGGATCCGATCCAGCCACCGAACGACCATGAATGACCCGACCATAACTCCCCTGGATTTGGAACGCATCGAAGCACTTGCTATGGAATGGGCCAGCACGCAAGGGGCTAGCATCGATCGGGCGCTGGAGCGTTCGCAAACCTCCTGCGACGCTTTCTTTGAAGGCACACGGATCGATAGCCGTTCTCTTGATCAACCCGTATCCTTCTGAACTTTCCGGCCAGGGCGGGTGCCGTGCCTTACAGCGTCATTGCGTATTCGCCGGATGCGCTGCTCGGCGCGCTCGCTGATGGCTCATATCAGGGGGACGGATCGCCAGGGGCCGTGGCGGATACGCGAAAGCGGGTGGAGTCTAAACAGCACTATCGGTTTCTGACCAAATACTTCATGGCGCTGGAGAGTCGGGCGCCGCGAACGATTGTGATCGAAAAGCAATATGTCGATCATGATTTTCTAGAAGACTATGCGGCCTATTATTCCCGCTGTTTTCAGAGCTTTGAGCGGTTTTGCCGCCGTATACATTTCTTTTCTGCTGATTTTTGTCAGGATGATCTGCGCGGGGCGTTGGAAAACGGCGCATCTCCATTATTCGACGCCCTGAAGCGGAGCTATCTGGGATTCATCGTGGTGCGGCCTCTGCCGAACCGGATCATTGGGCGCACCTGTCTGTCGACCTACCCGGACACGGACTCCGCAACCCGCGAATTTCCGGCATTGCGCTCCTATGAGGTGAGTCTGTTCGGCATTGCCTTGAAAGTCCGGTCCGTTGCATTTCAGGAGCAGGACCGCGAGGTTGCAGCATGTGCGACCAGTGCCCTCTGGTCGATGTTCCAGAAAACCGGGGTGCTGTTTCATCACGGCATTCCGTCTCCGGTCGAAATCACCCGCGCAGCCACGGCGTCGGACGAGGACGGCTCGCGATCGCTGCCGAACGATGGGCTCACCCCACGCCAACAAGCCAACGCGATCCGCAGCATTGGCCTGGAACCGTTCCTGATCGGCATGCCGGAGTCCGGGATCGCCCGGAAGTGGGACTATCTGCGGGCGGTCACCCACGCCTACAGCGGCCTGGGGCTGCCGATCCTGATCTCGCTCGAATTGCAGGCTGTCGAGAACCCGGCCGCGGCACCGGGGGAGGGTCATGCGCCCAGGACGCCCCGGTCGCTGGGGTTTCACGCCGTCACCGCCGTCGGTCACCGCCTGGAGGCTGTCGAGGCGGGGGCCGTCAAGGACGACGGTCCGCGTCTGACCGCCACGCGCCTGAGCCGGATTTTCGTGCACGACGATCAGGCCGGCCCCTTCGCGCGGCTGTGGTTTCACAACAACCACATCCAGACCGCCCTGCCGCCCCGTGACAACGGCGACGTCGTGGTGGCCGAACCGCGCCATGTGATTGTTCCGCTTTACCACAAAATCCGCATTCCCTTCGACAACGTGTACCGTGCCGTGTCGGACTTCGATTCGGCCTACAATTCGTTCGTCCTTTTCCTGCAAAGCCGGGACGTCCGCTGCGCCGGCACGCCACTCGAATGGACCATCCGACTGGAAAGCGTGCAGGGGTTGAAGGAACGCTTCCTTGCGGAAATGCCCGATGCGGTGTCCTCCGTACGGGCGGCCATGTCACGTCTGCTGACCCGGAACATGCCCAAATACCTGTGGTGCTGCCGCGCGTCAAACGGCGGCCTTCCCATGGCCGAGTTGTTGTATGACGCCACAGGGCTTGTGCAAGGAAGCTTCTTCTACGATGCCTTTGCCCGCCACAAGCTGATGGAAGGTTTTTCCGCCGCTGCCGAGAGCCCCCAGGCGCCCGAAAACATCCGCCGGTCACCGGATTGTCTGGCCGTGCTGAGAGCCATTCGCCAGCACAAAGTTTGATCCGGCATAAAGTGGCGGCTGGTCCTTTCTCCGAATGTCGCTTGAGTGCGTCATTTCGAAACAAACATGCGAAACACCCGTCGCTCGGGCTAGCTCTGCGTGTCCAGGCAGGCTAACATCCGCCGCCCGACCGGCCGGAACCGAAAACAACAACGCCGGCCGGCCCAAAGAAGAACGGCTGCAACAGCCTACGCTCAGGAACCGAACCCCGATGACCGAACCCGATACAAAGCGCGTCACCGACGAAGAAGCCCTTCTGCTGCACTCCTCCGGGCGTCCGGGCAAGCTGGAGATCGCGCCCACCAAGCCGCTGACGACCCAGCGCGACCTGTCGCTGGCCTATTCGCCGGGCGTGGCCGTTCCCTGCCTGCGCATCGCCGAGGACCCCAGCACGGCCTATGACTACACGGCCAAGGGCAACATCGTCGCCGTCATCTCCAACGGCACGGCGGTGCTGGGCCTGGGCGACCTCGGCGCGCTCGCCTCCAAGCCGGTGATGGAAGGCAAGGCGGTCCTCTTCAAGCGCTTCGCCGACGTGGACGGCATCGACCTGGAAGTCGATACGAAGAACGTCGACGAGTTCGTCAACTGCGTCCGCTTCCTCGGGCCGAGCTTCGGCGGCATCAACCTGGAGGACATCAAGGCGCCGGACTGCTTCATCATCGAGGAGCGCCTGCGCGAGCTGCTGGATATCCCCGTCTTCCACGACGACCAGCACGGCACCGCCATCATCGCCGCCGCCGGCCTGATCAACGCCTGCGACATCACCGGGCGGAACCTCAAGGACGTGACGATGGTGGTCAACGGCGCCGGGGCGGCGGGCATCGCCTGCGCCGAGCTGTTCACGACCATGGGTGTGCCGCGCGAGAACATCATCCTGTGCGACACCAAGGGCGTCGTCTACCGCGGCCGCACCGACGGCATGAATCAGTGGAAGTCGTCCTTCGCTGTGGAGACGGACAAGCGCACGCTCCAGGAGGCGGTCGCCGGCTCCGACGTCTTCGTCGGCCTGTCGGCCAAGGGCGCGATGACGCCGGAGATGGTCAAGTCGATGGCGGCCAAGCCGATCATCTTCGCGCTGGCCAACCCCGACCCGGAGATCACCCCGGAGGAGGTGAAGGCCGTCCGCTCCGACGCCATCGTGGCGACCGGCCGCTCCGACTACCCGAACCAGGTCAACAACGTCCTGGGCTTCCCCTACCTGTTCCGCGGCGCGCTCGACGTGCGGGCGACCACCATCAACGAGGCGATGAAGGTCGCCGCTGCCAAGGCGCTGGCCGCCCTGGCCCGCGAGGACGTGCCGGACGAGGTGGACGCCGCCTATGCGGGCCGCCGCCTGCGCTACGGGCCGGAATACATCATCCCGGTGCCCTTCGACCCGCGGCTGATCGTGACGGTGCCCGCCGCGGTGGCCCAGGCGGCCATGGAGACCGGCGTGGCGCGCAAGCCCATCGTCGATCTGGCGGGCTACCGGAACGCGCTGCGCACCCGGCTCAACCCCACGGCGGACAGCCTCCAGCTCATCCTGGAGAAGGTGAAGGCCAACCCGCGCCGCGTCGTCTTCGCCGAGGGCGAGGAGGAGCGGACGATCCGCGCCGCGCTCGCCTACCGCGCCGCTGGCTTCGGCACGCCGGTGCTGATCGGGCGCGAGGAGGTCATCAAGGAGCAGCTGGCGGCGATGGGCCAATCGGGCGTCTCGCTGGAGATCCACAACGCCCGCGTCTCCGACGCCAACCGCCGCTACAGCGACTATCTGTACCGCCGGATGCAGCGCCGGGGGGCCCTGCTGCGCGACTGCCAGCGCATGGTGAACCAGGACCGCAACGTCTTCGCCGCGCTGATGGTGGCGCAGGGCGACGCCCACGCCATGGTCACCGGCCTGACCCGCACCTTCGGCGTGGCCTTCGAGGAGATCCGCCGGGTCATCGACGCCAAGGCGAACGAGCCGGTCTTCGGCCTGCACGTCTTCCTGACGCGCAACCGGACGGTGCTGATCGCCGACACCACGGTGCATGTCCGCCCGGACGGCCGGACGCTGGCCGACATCGCCATCGGCGCCGCGGCCAAGGCGCGCCAGATGGGGCACGAGCCGCGGGTGGCGCTGCTGTCCTTCTCAGACTTCGGCCAGCATCCCCACCCGAACACCGACCCGCTGCGCGAGGCCATCGCCATCCTCGACAGCCGCCGCGTCGATTTCGAGTATGACGGGGAGATGTCGGCGGACGTGGCATTGGACTATCAGCTGATGAAGCGGGTCTACCCCTTCTGCCGGCTGTCCGGCCCGGCCAATGTGCTGATCATGCCCGGCCTGCATTCGGCCAACATCACGGCAAAGATGCTGCACAAGATGGCCGGCGGCCAGATGATCGGCCCGCTGCTGATCGGCTTGGACAAGCCGGCGCAGATCGTCACCATGGGCGCCTCGGTCAACGATCTGGTCACCGCGGCGGCGCTGGCGGCCCACGACTCGCTGCCCTGGTAAGCAGCGAAGCGGCGCTTTTCGGACGGCGCGCGGGCCGGGTGTTTCCCCGGCCCGCGCGTTAATCTTTTGTGACGCCCGCTCACCGGCTTGCGGGATGGTGTAAAAGCGGAGTTCCGTCTCCAAGACCGTCCGCATGACGCACGAGAAGCGCCGTCCATGACTCCCAAGCCGATGCCGCCCCTCCGGTTGATCGTCGCCGCCGCGCTGGTGCTGGTGCCGCTGCTGCCGGCCCTTTGGGGGCTGTGGCGGCAGGGAGCGATCGGGCCGCTGGTGGCGATTCTGGGCGGGCTGGCCGGGGTCGGCGGGGTGGCGCTGATGATCCAGCTGTATTTCCGCGACCTGCGAACGGTGGCCGCCCACGCCGCACAGCTCGCCGCCGGCCCGACGGAGGTGGTCCCGCCCTTGCCCGTCACCGCCTCCCGCCCGGTGCGGGCGGCGGCGGCGGCGGCGGTGCGGCTGCACCGGGTGATGAACGCCCGCACCGAACTGGCGCTGGCCCAGCTCGAAGCCAACGAGTCCATCATCGAGGCGCTGCACGACCCTCTGGTGCTGGTCGGGGCGGAGCGGCAGGTGGCGCGGGCCAACCAGGCGGCGCGCGCCCTGTTCGGCGACCGCATCCTCGACCGCGACCTCGCCGCCTCGCTGCGCAACCCGGCGGTCTTGGAGGCGGTGGACGCCGTGCTGAAGGGCGGCGCCTCGCGCATCCTGGAATTCAGCCTGCCGGTGCCGGTGGAGCGCATGTTCGAGGTGCGGGTCAAGCCCTTCCAGCGGCGCGTCCCCCGCCCGGCCCTTGGTGAGGACGAGGTGCCCGCCGGAACCGTGCCGGGGCGAATGGTCATCCTGACGCTGCACGACATCACCGCGCTGCGCCGGTCGGAGCAGATGCGCGCCGACTTCATCGCCAACGCCAGCCACGAGTTGCGCACGCCGCTGTCCTCCCTGCTCGGCTTCATCGAGACGCTGCGCGGCCCCGCCCGCGAGGATCTGGAGGCGCACGAGCGCTTCCTGTCGATCATGCAGGACCAGGCCAGCCGCATGGCCCGCCTCGTCAACGACCTGCTGTCGCTGTCGCGGATCGAGCTGGACGAGCACATGCCGCCCGCCGGCAAGGTCGATGTGCTGGACCGGCTGGACGGGGTGATGGCGGCGCTGGAGCTGAAGGCGGCCAGCCGCCGCATCCGCCTGACGCTGGAGGCGCCGGACGGCCTGCCCGCGGTGGTCGGCGACGAGGACCAGCTCACCCAGGTCTTCCAGAACCTCGTCAGCAACGCGATCAAATACACGCGCGAGAACACCGACGTGACGGTCGCGGTGTCGCTCGCCGACGGCGTGGCGGTCGGGGTGTCCGGCCCGGCGGGCCGCGGCGGGCGGGGGATGCCGATGGTCGCCGTCGCCGTGCGCGACCAGGGGGAGGGCATCGCCCGCACCCACCTGCCGCGCCTGACCGAACGTTTCTACCGCGTCGACGCCGCGCGCTCGCGCGCCATGGGCGGCACCGGGCTGGGGCTGGCCATCGTGAAGCACATCGTGAACCGCCACCGCGGTCGCCTGACCATCGAAAGCGCGGTGGGGGTGGGCAGCACCTTCACGGTCTATCTCCCCGCCGCGTCGGAGGAGTCGGGAGAGGGCCGCGCCGCGGAGCCCGCGCGGCGCCAAGCCTAGAGGTTGCGTCTACCCCGTCCGGCGTGACCGAAAGTGGGCGTCGTCATGAAACTGTCATAAAACCGTAATCAGCGCGTCGCGGACCCCGACTAGTGTCCGCCCCGCAAGCCGCCCGCCCCTGGGGGAAGCGGCACGGGGTTGAACCATCGCGTTCCCCGGCAAAGGGGCAACCGGACCATCGGAGGGATACCGTGAATTCCAAGAAGCTCGCCGTCACCGCCGCCGCGGTCGTCGCCATGACCGCCGCCTTCGCGGGTGCTGCGAACGCCCAGTCGCGCGACCAGATCCGCGCCGTCGGCTCCTCGACTGTGTTCCCGTTCACCACGGCGGTTGCTGAGGCCTTCGGCAAGGGCGGCAAGTTCAAGACCCCGGTCGTCGAATCGACCGGCACCGGCGGCGGCCTGAAGCTGTTCTGCGCGGGCGTCGGCCCGCAGCACCCGGACGTCGCCAACGCCTCGCGCCGCATCAAGAAGTCCGAGGTCGAGCAGTGCGCCGCCAACGGCGTCGCCCAGATCACCGAACTGAAGGTCGGCTTCGACGGGATCGCGCTCGCCTACTCCAAGCAGGCCCCGCACACCGACCTGACCACCCAGATCCTGTGGAAGGCGCTGGCCAAGGACGTGCCGGTCGACGGCAAGATGGTCGCCAACCCCTACAAGAAGTGGTCGGACATCGACCCGAAGCTCCCGAACAAGGAGATCGAGGTCCTCGGCCCGCCCCCGACGTCCGGCACCCGTGACACCTTCAACGAGCTGGTGATGCTCGAAGGCTGCAAGAAGGTCGCCGAGGTGAAGGCCGCGGTCGCCGATGAGAAGGCCCGCGAAAAGGCCTGCATGACCATCCGCGAGGACGGCGGCTACGTCGAGGCCGGCGAGAACGACAACCTGATCGTCCAGAAGCTGACCGCCAACCCGGACGCCTTCGGCGTGTTCGGCTACAGCTTCTACGACCAGAACCGCGACAAGCTGCAGACCGCCAAGATGGACGGCGTCGAGTTGTCGCCGGAAGCGGTCCAGGCTGGCAAGTACGAGCTGTCGCGCCCGCTGTTCATCTACATCAAGAACGCCCACGCCGGCGTCATCCCGGGCATCCGCGAGTTCATCGCCGAGTACACCTCGGAGCGCGCGATGGGCGAGGATGGCTATCTGGGCGACAAGGGCCTGATCTCCATGCCGAAGGCGGAGCGCGACGCCGCCCGCACCTCGGCGACCAACCTGACCCCGCTCCAGCTCTGACCGGCTGACGGCACCGGCGGCTCTCCTCGGAGGGCGCGGCGATAGCGTATGGTCACCTAGCCCTCTCCCCTCTGGGGAGAGGGTGGCCCGGAGGGCCGGTGAGGGGGTTGCGCAAGGCGGTTCGTCCGGCACAAGCGCAACCCCCTCACCCTAACCCTCTCCCCAGAGGGGAGAGGGGACTTTGGATGCTATCGCCTGTTTCTTGACGAGGCCGCCGGTTTCCCGTTTGTGCCAGGAGCCCGTTTTCAGCCCATTTCCGGCGGTTTCGCATGCAGCTCACGGTACTGCTCATCATTCTGGCCCTGCTCACAGTGATCGGTTACCAGATGGGCCGGTCGCGTGCCGTCGCCTCCGTCGGCGGCCGCATCGTCGAGCTTCATTCGGTGCCGTCCTACCACGGCTTCTACGTCGCCCTCTGGGCGGGGCTTCCGGCCCTGCTGCTCTTCGCCTTCTGGGGGGCGTCGGAAGGCTGGCTGGTCATGCAGATGGTCCTGTCCGGCCTGCCGGACCGGCTGGTCAACGGCGACGCCCAGTCGCTCGGCCTGCTGCGCGCCGACATCCTGAACCTCGCCCACGGCGTCACCACCGGCCGCGAGCCCGATCCGGAGGTGGTCGCCGCGGCGGAGCGCTATCTGCGGCTGCACGCGCTCGGCGACTGGAGCCTGCTGGTCATCGGCTGCTGCATCGCCATCGGCGGCCTGCTCTACGCCCGCGGCCGGATCGACCCCGACCTGCGCGCCCGCAACCGGGTGGAACGCACGGTCAACATCGCGCTGGTCATCTGCTCGCTGGTCGCCATCCTGACCACCATCGGCATCGTGCTGTCGCTTCTGTTCGAGGCGATCCGCTTCTTCGCGGTGGTCAACCCGCTGGACTTCCTGTTCGGGACGCACTGGAGCCCGCAGATGGCCATGCGCGCCGATCAGGTGGGCTCCAGCGGCTCCTTCGGCGCGATCCCGCTGTTCGCCGGCACGCTGCTGATCACCGGCATCGCCATGGCGGTGGCGGTTCCGGTCGGGCTGATGGCGGCCATCTTCATGTCGGAATACGCCAGCCCGGGCTTGCGCACCTGGCTGAAGCCGATTCTGGAGGTGCTGGCCGGCATCCCGACCGTGGTCTACGGCTTCTTCGCCGCCCTGACCATGGCGCCCTTCGTCCGCGACGTGGGCAACAGCCTGGGGCTGAGCGTCAGCTCGGAATCGGCGCTGGCCGCCGGCTTCGTGATGGGCGTGATGATCATCCCCTTCGTCAGCTCGCTGTCGGACGACGTCATCAACGCGGTGCCGCAATCCTTGCGCGACGGCTCCTACGGGCTGGGCGCCACCAAGTCGGAGACGATCCGGCTGGTCGTGCTGCCCGCCGCCCTGCCGGGCATCGTCGCCGCCGTCATGCTGGCGGTCAGCCGCGCCATCGGCGAGACGATGATCGTCACCATGGCCGCCGGCCTCACCGCCAACCTGACCGCCAACCCGCTGGACGCCGTGACCACGGTGACGACGCAGATCGCCACGCTGCTGGTCGGCGACCAGGAGTTCGACAGCCCCAAGACGCTGTCGGCCTTCGGGCTGGGCCTCGTCCTGTTCGTCGTGACGCTCACCCTCAACATGGTCGCCCTCCGGGTGGTCCAGAAGTATCGAGAGAAATATGACTGACCTCGTGGAACAGGATACGCGGGCCATGTCGGTCGCCGTCACCAAGTCGCGCTACCAGAGCGAGGAATTCTCCGCCCGGCTGCGCCGCCGTTACGCCGCGGAGCGCCGGTTCCGGATCGCCGGGATGCTCGCCGTCGGGGTCGCGTCCCTGATGCTGGTGATCCTGCTCGGCTCCATCGTCAGCAAGGGCTACACCGCCTTCTGGCAGGCGCAGATCCGGCTTGAGGTGACCCTGGACAAGCAGCAGGTCGAGGAGCGGAACTACACCGCCCTCGTCCGGCAGGCGCTCTACGCCCAGGTCCCCGCGGCCACCGACCGCGCCACCCGCCGCTCGCTGAACGACCTGCTGTCTTCCGGCGCGCCGTACGAGCTGGAGGCGATGGTCAACGCCAACCCCTCCCTCGTCGGCACCACGCAGACGGTCTGGGTCCGCGCCGACGACGAGATCGACCAGTTCATGAAGGGCTTCATCCGGCGCGACGTGCCGGAGAGCGAGCGCCGGCTGAACGACGTCAAGATCGCCGCCATCGACGCGCTGGTCGCCAACGGCTCCATCCGCAGCACCTTCAACACCACCCTGTTCACCGCCGGCGACAGCCGCGAGCCGGAACAGGCGGGCATCCTGGGGGCCGTCGTCGGCTCCGCCCTGACGCTGGTGGTGACCATGCTGCTGTCGGTGCCCATCGGCATCGCCGCCGCGGTCTATCTGGAGGAGTTCGCGCCGAAGAACCGCTGGACCGACCTGATCGAGGTGAACATCAACAACCTCGCCGCGGTGCCGTCGATCATCTTCGGCCTGCTGGGTCTGGCGGTGTTCCTCGGCTTCTTCGGGCTGCCGCGCTCCGCCCCGCTGGTCGGCGGTCTGGTGATGGCGCTGATGACCCTGCCGGTCATCATCATCGCCTCGCGCGTCGCGCTGAAGGCGGTGCCGCCGTCGATCCGCGAGGCGGCGCTGGGCGTCGGCGCCTCGCCGCTGCAGACGGTGACGCACCATGTCCTGCCGCTGGCCCTGCCGGGCATCCTGACCGGCACCATCATCGGTATGGCCCGCGCGTTGGGCGAGACGGCGCCGCTGCTGATGATCGGCATGGTCGCCTTCATCGTGGACATCCCGGGCGGCCTGACCGACAGCGCCACGGCCATCCCGGTGCAGATCTACATGTGGGCGGACAGCCCCGAGCGGGCCTTCACGGAGCGCACCTCCGCGGCGATCCTGATCCTGCTCGCCTTCCTCATCCTGATGAACGGCCTGGCCGTCTTCCTGCGCAAGAAATTCGAGAGGCGTTGGTAACCCCATGAGCGTCCAGACCCACATCCCGGCCACGGCCATGGCTTCGCGTCCCGCCGCCGGCATCCACGGCACCAAGATGGTCGCCCGCGACGTCAAGGTGTTCTACGGGGCCAAACAGGCGCTCAAGGGCATCAACCTGGAGATCCAGGAAAACCGCGTGATGGCGCTGATCGGCCCGTCCGGCTGCGGCAAGTCGACGTTCCTGCGCTGCCTGAACCGCATGAACGACACCATCGAGAACTGCCGCGTCGAGGGGCTGATCGCGCTCGACGGCGAGGATGTCTACGGCAAGTCCATCGACGCCGTGCAGCTCCGCGCCCGCGTCGGCATGGTCTTCCAGAAGCCGAACCCCTTCCCGAAGTCGATCTACGACAACATCGCCTACGGTCCGCGCATCCACGGCATCGCCAGCCACCGCGACGAGATGGACGAAATCGTCCAGACCTCGCTGCAGCGCGCCGGCCTGTGGAACGAGGTGAAGGACCGCCTGCGCGAGCCGGGCACCGGCCTGTCCGGCGGCCAGCAGCAGCGCCTGTGCATCGCCCGCGCCATCGCCGTCAGCCCCGAGGTGATCCTGATGGACGAGCCCTGCTCGGCGCTCGACCCCATCGCGACCGCCCACATCGAGGAGCTGATCGACGAGTTGCGCGAGAACTACACGATCGTCATCGTCACCCACAACATGCAGCAGGCGGCCCGCGTCTCCCAGAAGACCGCCTTCTTCCATCTGGGCGACATGGTGGAGTGCGACGACACCGAGGAAATCTTCACCAACCCGCGGGACGAGCGCACCCAGGGCTACATCACCGGCCGCTACGGCTGATCCCCGGCATCGCCGCATCCTTTCCATCAGCGAAGGACGTGAAGCATGAGCAACGAACACATCGTGCGTTCCTTCGCGCACGAACTTGAGCGCCTGTCCAATCTGATCACCCAGATGGGCGGCGTCGCCGAAGCGCAGGTGGACGCCGCCGTGAAGGCGGTGGCCCGCCGCGACGTCGCGCTGGCCGCCCAGGTCATGCAGGCCGACCGGCGCATCGACGCCTACGAGCGCGACATCGACGCCGAGGCCGTGCGCCTGCTCGCCCTGCGCCAGCCGCTGGCCCAGGACCTGCGCGAGATCGTGTCGGCGCTGAAGATCGCGTCGGACCTGGAGCGGATCGGCGACTACGCCTCCAACATCGCCAAGCGCTCGCTGGCGCTGGCCCAGGTGCCGGTGGTGCGCCCGGCGGTGGCCATCCCGCGCATGGGGCGGCTGGTCGAGTCGATCATGAAGGACGTGCTGGACGCCTACATCGAGCGCGACGTCCAGCGCGCCATCGCCGCCTGGGAGCGCGACGAGGAGCTGGACGACCTCTACACCAGCCTGTTCCGCGAAGTCCTCACCTACATGATGGAGGACCCGCGCAACATCACGCCCTGCACGCACCTGCTGTTCATGGCGAAGAACCTGGAGCGGATCGGCGACCACGCCACCAACATCGCCGAGACCATCCATTATCTGGTGGTCGGGACGACACTGCGCGCCGCGCGTCCGAAGAACGACGGCAGCAGCTTCGCCGTGGTCGAGCCGGGCGGTTCGGTCATGGATGCGGCTACGGAGTCGGTGGAACGGGGGCCAGTGGAACGGGGATTGCCGCGGGACGGCGGCCCGGATAACGATGGAGCGGGACATGCCGCGTGACGGAGAGACGCGCAGTGGGAGCGGGACAAGCATGAATTCGGCGCTGAAGCCGCTCGTTCTCATCGTCGAGGACGAAGCCGACATCGTGACGCTGCTGAAGTACAATCTGGAGAAGGAAGGCTTCCGCGTGAACGCCGCCACCGACGGCGAGGAAGCTCTTCTGCTGGCCGGCGAGCAGACGCCGAACATTGTCCTGCTCGACTGGATGCTGCCGTTGATGTCGGGGCTGGAGGTCTGCCGCCAGATGCGCCGCAACAGCAAGATGCGCGACATCCCGATCATCATGCTGACCGCCCGCGGCGAGGAGGCGGACCGCGTGCGCGGCCTGAATTCCGGCGCCGACGACTACATCACCAAGCCCTTCTCCCCAACCGAGCTGGTCGCCCGCATGCGCGCCGTGCTGCGCCGCTCGGCCCCCGGCATGACCGACGAGACGCTGCAGTTCGCCGACGTGACCATGGATCTGGCCGCCCACCGGGTGCGCCGGAACGGCCGCGACGTGCATCTGGGGCCGACCGAATTCCGCCTGCTGCGGCATTTCATGCAGCATCCCGGCCGCGTCTTCTCGCGCGAGCAGCTTCTCGACGTGGTGTGGGGCCACGACGTCTATGTCGAGCCGCGCACCGTGGACGTTCACATCCGCCGTCTGCGCAAGGCGATGAACGAGGAGACGGAGATGGACCTGATCCGCACCGTCCGCTCGGCGGGCTACGCGCTGGACAGCAAATCGGTCTGACCGAAATGCGCCAAGCGCCGGCCTTGCCCTCTCCCTAACCCTCCCCCCGCTGACGCAGGGGAGGGGATTGTTTCCCTCTCCTGCGAAGCGGGGGAGGGAAGGGGCCCACGCGTCAGCGTGGGAAGGGTAGGGGCTATGTGTGCAATGCGAAAGCTACCCCTCCAGCAGCTCCACCGCCTCCCGCAAAATCGCCACCTTCGGGCCGAAGCGCTTCGCCGGGTCGCTGTCCTCGATGAAGCCGATCATCATGCGCAGGGCGTGCGCCACCCGCGGAGCGAGATCGGGATGCGCCGTCACATGCTGCGCCAGATGGACCAGCGCGTCCCGGTAGGGCCGGCCCTCGAAGCCCTCCGCGGCGATCGCCTCGAAGCGGTTCGCGTGTTCGATCACCAGGCTGTGGTCCACCGGGCTGTGGTCGTCCGTCATCGCGTTCACACGAACAGGATCGCGCCGGTCTTCGGCGCGTCGTTCAGGAAGGTGACGACCCCGCCGGTCGTCACCGGCACGTCGGGGCGCAGCGGCACGCCGGCTGGCAGGCCGAGCGCGCGCAGCCCCATCTCGCAGGCCATGACCGTGACCTTGAGCATCACGCAGGCTTCCAGCAACTCCTCGAAGCCGGCCAGCCCGTTGGCGGTGAAGGCGGCGTCGCGCTCCGCCGGGCGGCTGCCGTCGTCGGCCGGGTCCAGCCGGTGCCAGCCCGGCACGCCGTCGGTGTCTCCGGCCAGCAGCGTGTTCAGGGCGCGGCCGGTGAAGAACAGTGTGACCTTGCGGTTGGTCGCCGCCGCCGCGCTGGCCATCACCAGGGCGTAGTGCACCCGGTCGAAGCCGCCCGCGAACAGGACGATGGACAGGGACTCGGGGCCTTCCATGACTAAAGGGCTCTCCCAATCGCCGCTCAGTGGGCGGACAGGTCGTGGATGGTCGGGTGGGTGCCGCACAGCGGGCAGTCCGGGTCGCGGCGCACGGTGATGCGCTGGAAGGAGGCGTGCAGCGTGTCCAGCATCATCAGGCTGCCCGACAGCCCCTCGCCGATGCCCATGATCTCCTTCAGCACCTCGGTCGTCTGGAGCGAACCGACGAAGCCGGCCAGCGCTCCCAGAACGCCGCCTTCGGAGCAGGACGGCACCAGACCGCGCGGCGGCGGTTCCGGGAACAGGCACCGGTAGCAGGGGTGCGGGTCGCCGAGATGCGCCTTGAAGGTGGAGACCTGCCCGTCGAAGCGCAGGATTGCCGCCGACACCAGCGTCTTTTTCGCGAAGTAGCAGGCATCGTTCAGCAGGAAGCGCGTGGCGAAATTGTCCGACCCGTCGGCCACGATGTCGTAGCGCCCGATCAGGTCCAGCGCGTTGTCCTTCGTCAGCCGTGCCTTGTGCACCTCCACCGCCACGTCGGGGTTCAGCGCGCGGATGCGGGCGGCGGCGCTCTCCACCTTCGGAACGCCGAGCGACGACTCGTCGTGGATGACCTGCCGTTGCAGGTTGGACAGGTCCACCGTGTCGTCGTCGATGACGCCGATGGTCCCCACCCCCGCCGCGGCGAGGTAGAGCAGCAGCGGCGCGCCCAGCCCGCCGGCCCCGACGACCAGGACGCGGGCGCGCAGAAGCGCTTCTTGCCCGATCCCGCCGACTTCCGGCAGGATGATGTGGCGGGAATAGCGGTGAAGCTGGGTATCGGTGAAATCCATGATCCGCAGAATAGCGCTGAACGCCCCATGCCGCGCAAGCCCCCTCGCTCGGGAGCCTGACGCGGGCGGCAGCGTCAGGCGAGCAGGCTCATCTTGTAGGGGGTGGTCTTCGACGTGCTGGACGACTTGTTCGCATCCTCCGCCGCCCACTGCTTCAGCCGCGCCTCGCGCTCCCGCATGATCTTGTCGAACGGGCGTTCCTCGGTCGATTCGGGTGTCTTGGCGACCTTCTGGATGAAGTTCAGCTGATAGGGGATTTCGCCGACCACGTTCTTCGGCGGGACGATCACCAGCTCATACTGGCCGGGGTCGATCTTGAAGCTGGGCTTCTTCAGCATGTCCTCGCCCGCCTTCGTCGGGTCCATCGTGTCGCCGGAGGCCACGACCTTGCCCTCCTTGCTCATGAGGGCCCAGCGCGTGTAGGGCAGGGACATGTTGCCGACGAACTCGCCGCCCTGGGCGACGGTCAGCGTGTGCTTCTGGACGCCGCTGTCGTTGCCGACGACGGCGCGGGCGATGCCCTTCATCTGGGCACCGGTCCCCACCATCATGATGTTCTGGCGTTCGGTGATGTCCAGCGTGTATTCGCGCTCGTTCACCCCGCGGACGGCCTGGGAGATGACCGCGGTGTAAGTGCCGGGGCCGAGCTTGGCGCTGGTTTCCGCCGCCTCGTTCTTCGCCTTCGCCTCGGCGACGACCTTGTTGTTCTGGTCGACGATCTTGATGTTGGTGTTGATGTCGGCGATCTTGAAATTGAATTCGCCGGTCTTCGACACCGTGAACTGGCGGTAGTCGGTGGATGCGAGGTTGGAGTCCAATTCGTTGGTGATGCCGCGGAACTGGAACCAGTTCATCGTCGAGGCATTCGGAATCGTGACGCCCATGGTGGCCTCCCCCGCTGGTCCTGTGCCGTCCGCTCCGCATCGTCGCGCGGCCGCGCCGCAAGCCGGTCCGTTGCCCGGAACGGCGGAGCCGCGCCGGCCGAAATTCCCAGCGCCGACAGGTTAAATTACTAAAATCCAATCTTTTTGTCAAATCGCCTCCCGATTCCGGGGGCGGACACAAAGACCGGACGCTGTCCACTCTACAGCAGGATGCGTGGCGATGCAATATTCGCCGCCCGGTTGCGCGCCGGGAGTCCCTTCCCACGCCCGTGAGCGGGCGCGGGAAGGGATGCCGGTGTTACTCCAGCCCTTCGAACAGGGCGGTGGAGAGATAGCGCTCGGCGAAGGACGGCAGGATCACGACGATCAGCTTGCCCTCGTTCTCCGGACGGGAGCCGATCTCCAGCGCCGCAGCCAGCGCGGCACCCGAGGAGATGCCGACCGGGATGCCTTCCAGCTTCGCCACCTTGCGGGCCGTCTCGAAGGCGCGCTGGTTGGAGATGCGGACGACCTCGTCGATCAGGTCCTTGTTCAGGACGTCCGGCACGAAGCCGGCGCCGATGCCCTGGATCTTGTGCGGGCCGGGCATGCCGCCGGACAGGACGGGGCTGTCCTCCGGCTCCACCGCGATGGTGCGGAAGCCCGGCTTGCGGGCCTTCAGAACCTCCGACACGCCGGTCAGCGTGCCGCCGGTGCCGACGCCGGAAATCAGGAAGTCGGCCTTGCCGTCGGTGTCCTTCCAGATCTCCTCCGCCGTGGTGTTGCGGTGGATCTCCGGGTTGGCAGCGTTCTTGAACTGCTGGAGCATGTAGGCGTTCGGATCGGTGGCGACGATCTCGTCGGCCCGGCGGATGGCGCCCTTCATGCCCTCCGCCGCCGGGGTCAGCACCAGCTCGGCGCCCAGCAGCTTCAGCATCTTGCGGCGCTCGACCGACATGCTTTCCGGCATGGTCAGGATCAGCCGGTAGCCCTTGGCGGCGGCGACGAAGGCCAGCGCGATGCCGGTGTTGCCCGACGTCGGCTCGACCAGGGTGGTGCGGCCCGGCTCGATGGTGCCGGCACGCTCCGCCGCGTCGATCATCGCGAAGCCGATGCGGTCCTTCACGCTGGCCAGCGGGTTGAAGAACTCCAGCTTGCCGACGATCTGGGCCTTGGCCCCGGCGTCCTCGGCCAGCCGGTTGACGCGCACCAGCGGCGTGGCGCCGACGGTGTCGAGAATGCTGTCGTAGATCTTACCGCGAAACTCGGAACCCGGCATTTTTCACTCCTCCGGTGTGTAGTATTTTCCCACTTTCTACATCATGTGTAGAATTTAACCGTTTTCCGTGTGGGATCAAATCGTAAAATCGATGCGGTCTTCGGTCTCGCTCTCCACGCCGGCGGTGCGGGCGCGCAGGCAGAGATCCTCGATGGTGATGTCGTCGAGCTTCTTCATGCATTCCTCCTGAAGCTCGTTCCACAGCGGGCGCACCACCTTGTGCCCCAAGATGGAGCCGGCCGGCTCCTCGATGGGGTCGGTGGCGGTCTCCATGGAGCGGACGACCTTCACGATCTCGCCCAGCGTGATCCGCCGGCGCTCGCGGGCCAGCCGGTAGCCGCCGCGCGGCCCGCGCACGCCGGCCAGGACGCCGTCGCGGACGAGCTGCTGGAGAACCTGCTCCAGATAGCGCTTGGGAATGCCCTGGCGGCGGGTGATCTCGCCGGATTGCACGGGTTCGGTGCCGGCGTTGTAGGCGATGTCCAGCACCGCCTCGATCGCGAACATCAGCTTCTTGGAGATGCGGAGCATCAGTGCGACTCCTGCGCGGGGGAGGTCGAGACGAACTGGCCGGTGGAGCCGAAGCCCCCGGTGCCGCGGGCGCTGTCGGGCAGAACGGCCGACTCGGACCAGGCGGCGCGCTCGTAGCGGGCGATCACCAGCTGGGCGATGCGCTGCCCGCGCTCCACCGTGAAGGGCTGGTCGCCGTGGTTGATCAGGATCACCCCGACCTCGCCGCGGTAGTCGGCGTCGATGGTGCCCGGGCTGTTCAGCACCGTGATCCCGTGCTTCAGCGCCAGGCCGGAGCGCGGCCGCACCTGCGCTTCGTAGCCGTCGGGCAGGGCGAAGGCGACGCCCGTGGGGATCAGCGCGCGGCGGCCCGGTTCCAGGACGACCGGCTCCGCCAGCGCGGCCAGCAGGTCCATGCCCGCCGCGTGTTCGGTCGCGTAGGCCGGCAGGTCCAGCCCCGCGGCGTGGGCGAGCCGGACGATGGGAACGGGAATGGCGGATGCCGTTGCGCTCACGGAATGGTCTCCTGGGGGGCAGGGGGGAAGGCGGGTTGAAATGCCGGGCGATGGCCTCGGCCAAGCGGGCGGCCACGGCGTCCTTGCCCATGGTGGGCCAGTCCTCGGCGCCGTCGGCGCGGATCAGATGGACGGTGTTGTCGGCCCCGCCGAAGGTGGTGGTGCCCGGCGACACGTCGTTGGCGACGATCCAGTCGCAGCCCTTGCGCGCGCGCTTGGCGGTCGCGTAGTCCACCACGTTGCCGGTCTCCGCGGCGAAGCCGACGACCAGCGCCGGGCGGCGCGGCCCGGCCTGGGACAGGGTCGCCAGGATGTCGGGGTTCTCGGTCAGGGCCAGGCTCGGCGGGCCGCCGCCGTCCTTCTTCAGCTTGCGGTCCGACTCGCCGGCCACGCGCCAGTCGGCGACGGCGGCGGCGCAGACCGCGATGTCCGCGGGCAGGGCCGACTCGCAGGCCGCCAGCATCTCCCGCGCCGTCTCGATGGGGCGCACGGTGCAGCCGGCCGGGTCGGGCAGGCGGGTCGGGCCGGTGACCAGCGTCACCTCCGCCCCCAGCCGCCGCAGCGCCTCGGCGATGGCGTGGCCCTGCTTGCCGGAGGAGCGGTTGGCGATGTAGCGCACCGGGTCGATGGGCTCCACCGTCGGGCCGCTGGTGACCAGGGCGCGCTTGCCGGCCAGCGGCTTGGGCGCGTCCAGCTCCTCGAAATGGGTGGTGATGGCCTGGACGATCTCCATCGGCTCGGCCATGCGCCCGAATCCGTACTCGCCGCAGGCCATCTCGCCCTTGTTCGGGCCGACCCGGCGCACGCCGCGCTTTTCCAGGAGGGCCAGATTGTCGCGGGTCGCCGGATGCTCCCACATGCGGACGTTCATCGCCGGGGCGACGAGCACCGGCTTGTCGGTGGCCAGCAGAACGGTGGCGGCCAGATCGTCGGCCATGCCGGCGGCCATGCGGGCCAGCAGGTTGGCGGTGGCCGGGGCGACGACCAGCAGGTCGGCGTCGCGCGACAGCTGGATGTGGCCCATCTCCGATTCGTCGGTCAGGGACCACAGGTCCTGGTAGACGGTGTCCTCGGTCAGCGCCTGCACGGACAGGGGCGTGACGAACTGCGCCCCGGCCCGGGTCAGGACCGCGCGCACGCGCACGCCCCGTTCCTTCAGGCGGCGGATCAGCTCCAGGCTCTTGTAGGCCGCGATGCCGCCCGCGATGACGAGCAGGATGCGCTTGCCGGACAGCACGGATGTTTCGGCCACGGGGGTCCGCCGCTCCTTGCTATGGATTTTGTAGAATTCAGATATTCCATCACGGCGTCCGGTACAAGCGTCCTTCGCTCATCCACACAGCAAATCCGGTGTGAAATGCACATCCATGACCGGAATGTGAAACCATGGACGGGATATTTCGTTGCGCGGCCGCATTCCAGGTCTTTCGCCCATGGCCCGTCATCGCGTAGAGTGCATTTTTAAGGATTTGCTGATAACCAAGGCAATCCGGAGGCTCTTTTCCCTATTTTCCATTTGAATTCAAACGGTCCATGCCCGCGCGCTCCACGCCCGTTCTGCTCGTCGAAGACACGCCGTCGCTGGCCCGCGTCTACGCGGAGTTCCTGAAGAAGGACTGCAGCGCCGTCACCACGGTGGAGACGGGGGCCGCGGCGCTGGAGCAGCTGGCCGATGGCGTGCCGCGGATCGTGCTGCTGGACCTCCAGCTTCCCGACATGCACGGGATGGACGTGCTGAAGCGGATCAACGCCCAGGCGCTGCCCTGCGCGGTCATCATCATCACCGCCCACGGGTCGGTCGGGGTGGCGGTGGAGGCGATGCGCTACGGCGCCTATGATTTCCTGGTGAAGCCCTTTTCGGCGGAGCGGTTGACCGTCACCGTGCGCAACGCCATGGAGCGGCTGCGCCTCGCCCAGCTGGTCGACAGTTTCGAGAAGGATCTGGGGCGCAGCCGCTACCACGGCTTCCTCGGCTCCTCGCTGGCGATGCAGGCGGTCTACCGGATCATCGACAGCGCCGCCTCCTCCCGTGCGACGGTCTTCATCACCGGCGAGTCGGGGACCGGCAAGGAGGTCTGCGCCGAGGCCATCCACCGGCAGAGCCCGCGGGCCGACCGGCCCTTCATCGCCATCAACTGCGGGGCCATCCCCAAGGACCTGATGGAGAGCGAGATCTTCGGCCACATGAAGGGCTCCTTCACCGGGGCGGTGGCCGACCGCGAGGGCGCGGCGGCGCGGGCCAACGGCGGCACCCTGTTCCTCGACGAGATCTGCGAGCTGGCGCCCGACCTCCAGACCAAGCTGCTGCGCTTCATCCAGACCGGCACCTTCACCCCGGTCGGCGGCAGCAAGCTGGAGAAGGTCGATCTGCGCATCATCTGCGCGACCAACCGCGACCCCCTGCGCGAGGTGGAGGAGGGGCGGTTCCGCGAGGATCTCTATTACCGCCTCCACGTCATCCCCATCCATCTGCCGCCGCTGCGCGAGCGCGAGGACGACGTCCTGGAGATCTGCCGCCAGTTCCTGGCCGACTACACCCGGGAGGAGGGCAAGGGCTTCGTCCGCTTCTCACCGGCGGCGGAGCAGGCGCTGCGCACCTACCACTGGCCGGGCAACGTGCGGCAGGTGCAGAACGTGGTGCGCAACATCGTGGTGCTGCACGACGGCGACACGGTGACGCCGGCCATGCTGCCGGCCCCGTTCGGCACCCCGGCGGGGACCGCCGCGCCGCCGCCCGCCAACGGTGGCGGAAACGGTCATGGCGGCGGCCACGCCCAAGGCTCCGCGGCCCAGGCGCCGTCGCCCAAGACGGTGAAGCCGCTGTGGGAGGTGGAGCGCGACGCCATCGAGGAGGCCATCGCCGCCTGCGACGGCAACATCCCCCGCGCCGCGGCCCTGCTGGAGATCAGCGCCTCGACGATCTACCGCAAGCGCCTCGCCTGGCAGGCCGAAGGGAAACTCTGAGTCCCGTCCCCTGTTCTCGGCCCCGCTCCCGGCCCCGCGCCACTGGTCCTGCCGAAGCATAGGCTTCGTGTGCGTTCAATTCACGCAAGACCATCGAAAGTCTTGCCGTGCCGGGACCTGCCGCCATCGGCTTATTTCCAAATGACCGGTCTGGCCACATTGGGCATATGCCGTGAAGCCGCCTTGCCGGTTCCGGTGCCATCCGGCTAGCCTCCCCTCGCGTTGCTTTGCTTGCGCTTCCGCGTGGCGCCACACCGGACCGCTACACCGGATCGCCGGACATGACCGCCACACCGTCCATCGTCCTTCGCCGGCCCCTTGCGCCCCGCGGCGCGGACCGGCGGCAGCCCCCCCGACCGAGGAGCAGGAGTTCGCCTTATGACCACCGGCACCGTCAAATGGTTCAACACCACCAAGGGATATGGCTTCATCGCGCCGGAGGCCGGCGCCAAGGACGTGTTCGTGCACATCACGGCCGTGCAGAAGTCGGGTCTTCACGCCCTGTCCGAGGGCCAGCGCGTCGAGTTCGAGGTCGCGCGCGGCAACAACGGCAAGGACGCCGCGGTCAACATCAGCGTCATGGAGTGAAGCGACGTCATGAGATGACATAGCCGCGCAGCCGGTAAGCCTCCACGGCTTCCCGGGTGAGGCGGGGGATGTCGCGGCACAGCGACGTCACCTCGCCCACCGCGTTGCTCCGGCAGGCCAGCTCCAGCGCCCGGGCGGCCGCCGACAGGTCGCGGGCGCCGAAGGTCCCGGCGGTGCTCTTCAGCGTGTGGGCCTCCTTCGCCAGCCCGGCGAGATCGGCCGGGCCTCCCTCCGCCGCCTCCGCCCCGCTGCGGGCGATCCTCTCGGCCCGCTCCAGCGTCTCCTCCACGAACTGGCGGATGACGTCGGCCAGCAGATCCGCGTCGAGATCCCGGGCGAGCTGCTGCAGCACCTCCATGTCCAGCACGCCCGCCATGGCGAGGGTGTCCGATGGAACGGCGGGCCCAGAAGACTCCACCAGGGCGTGCTCCGCCGGGGTGGCGTTCAGCCAGCGGGCCACGGTTTCCAGCAGATGCGGGCGGTCGATGGGCTTGGCGACATGGCCGTTCATCCCGGCGGCCAGACAGCGTTCGCGGTCGCTGTCCATGGCATCGGCGGTCATGGCGATGATCGGGACGGTGCCGACCGGCGGCGGCAGGGCGCGCAGCCGGCGGGTGGCGGTCAGCCCGTCCATCTCGGGCATGGCGAGGTCCATCAGGACCAGCCCGTAGGGCGACGGGCCGGACGCCGCGGTTTCCACCGCCTCCAGCGCTTCCCGCCCGTTGTTGGCGATGTCCACCCGATAGCCGGCGCCGCGCAGCAGCAGAGCGGCGACCATCTGGTTGGTCGGGCTGTCCTCGACCAGCAGAATCCGCTGGCCCGCTCCGCCGCCGGATGGCGTGGCAGCGCCTTGCGGACCCGGCTCCGCGGCGGGCGGTGCCTCCGCCGCGCCCCGTCCGGTCATGGCGGCGAGCAGGCGGGAGGGCCGGGCCGGCTTCGTCACCGTGGCGTCGGTGCCGTTGCCGCCCCCGCCCACGGTGCGGTGCGGCAAGGCGAGCCGGACGATCCGTTCCACCCCGTGCGCGCGCAGCCGGTCGGGCAGGGACCCGGCGACCGGGGTTTCCACGCTGCCGATCACCGCGATGCCGGCGGCGGGCAGGGTTCCGGCGTCCAGCCCGGCCACCATCGCGATCACGTCCGGCGCACTCACCGTCGCCCCCCATGAGCGGAACTGTTCGGCCAGCGCCCGCCGGGCGACGGGGTTGGATTCCAGAAGCAGGACCGTCTGCCCGGCCAGCGGCGGCGTCTCCGCGCCAGCGGTCCGCTGCGCTCCTGGCTCCAACGGCCCGGTCTCCAGCGGCAGGGTGAACCAGAAGCGGCTGCCCTGGCCGGCGGCGCTGTCGAAGCCGATGCTTCCCCCCATCATCTCGACCAGCCGCCGGGAGATCGCCAGCCCCAGCCCGGCGCCGTCGTGGCGGCGCGACAGGCGGGGATGCACCTGGGAGAATTCGGTGAAGAGATCGGCCTGCGCGTTCTGCGGAATGCCGATGCCGGTGTCGGTCACCTCGAAGCGCAGGCGCGGCGGCGCGTGGGCTTCGCTCCCACATTCCGACAGGGTGACGGCGACGCCGCCGCGGTCGGTGAACTTCACGGCGTTGCCGACGAGGTTCAGCAGGACCTGCCTCACCCGGCCCGAGTCGCCGCGCAGCATCGCCGGCAGGCCGCCGGGGATGCAGACGGCCAGCTCGATCCCCTTGGCGAAGGCGCGGGCGGCCTGCAGCTCGACCACGCTCTCCACCACCTCGGCGGGGGAGAAGCGGCCCGATTCCAGGGTCAGCTTCCCGGCCTCCATCTTGGAGATGTCCAGGATGTCGTTGAGCATGGACAGCAGCGCCTCCGCCGATTCGCGGGCGGTGCGGGCGTAGGCGCGCTGCTCCTCCCCCAGCGGGCCGTCGAGCAGCAGCCCCAGCATGCCCAGAACGCCGTTCATCGGGGTGCGGATCTCGTGGCTGATGGTGCGCAGGAATTCCGACTTGGCGCGGCTCGCCAGCTCCGCCTGCTCCTTAGCGAGGCGGAGCTGCGCTTCGGTGCGGCGGTGGGCGGTGATGTCGCGGAAGGACACCATCGCCATGGTCCGCCCGCGGTAGGGCACGTAGCGGGTCTCCCCCTGCACCGTCAGCCGCTCGCCGTTGCGGCGCAGACAGACGGTCTCGAAGGGAGTCTCGTCGCGGGCGCGGATGCGCTGCCAGGAGAGGTCGCGGTCCTCCGGCGCCATCAGCGCGGTGATGGACTGCCCCGTCAGCTCGTCCGGCGCATAGCCCAGGATGGCGGCCGCGGCGCGGTTGGCGTCGGCGATCACCCCCTGCTCGTGCACCAGGATGCCGTCGATGGCGGCGTCCGACAGTTTGCGGAAACGGTCCTCGCTCTCGCGCAGGGCCTGCTCCACCCGGCGGTGATCGGTGATGTCGGTGTAGGTCATCAGGACCGAGCGGTCGGGCAGGAAGCTGGCGGTGATCTCCAGCACCCGGCCGTCGGGGCGCGTGCGCTCGATGCGGCTGACGCCTTCGGGACGCAGGTTGGTCAGGTGTCGCCCGACGATCTCCGCCGTGTCGCCGGGGCCGAACTCGCCGCGCTCGGCCATGAAGCGCAGGAAGCCGGGCATGGTCAGGCCGGGATGGAGCGCGTCGTCCGGCAGGTCGAGCATCTCGCGCAGGCGCCGGTTGCAGGTCAGGAAATGGCCGTCTGCGCTCCACACCACGAGGCCCTGCGACATGGCGCTGAAGGTGGCCTCCAGCAGGTCGGACTTGTAGGCCAGCTCCTGCTCGCGCCGCTTCAGCTCGCTGATGTCGGTGCGCAGCCCGACATAGCCGCCGTCGCTGGTCCGCCGCTCCTCAATCTTGAACCAGCGCCCGTCACCGATCCGCAGCACTTGCGGCCCCTGTGGGTTGCGGTGCCGCTCCATCTCCCGCTCGACCCAGCGGTCGAT
Organism: Azospirillum sp. UENF 312511; assembly: GCF_058780635.1. Taxonomy (NCBI): domain Bacteria; kingdom Pseudomonadati; phylum Pseudomonadota; class Alphaproteobacteria; order Rhodospirillales; family Azospirillaceae; genus Azospirillum; species Azospirillum sp. UENF 312511. Next base: position 1,631,497 of record NZ_JBSNCG010000003.1, read on the forward strand.
GTCGCCGGGGCCGCAGTCGGGGTAATGGCCGGTGGCGGCGGCGCGGCGAATCAGCGATTCGAAGGGGATGCCGGGCTCCAGAGGCCCCAGCAGGGCGTAGATTTCGCGGAAACGGGCGTTGCACTGGACCAGCCGGTCGTCGGCGTCGAACAGCGCGAAGCCCTCGTTGACGACCTCGATGGCCTCCGATAGGCGGCGGTGGGCGTCCGCCGCCCGGCTGTCGGCGGCGCGGGCCTCCGCCTGGGCGCGCTGGGTGGCCTCCCGTTCGCGCAGCACCGCCAGACCCATCACCACGCCGGCCAGCCCGATCCCGAAAAAGGGCCAGATCAGCTCGTCGGTCCCATGCTCCAGAAGATGCTGCAGCGTGTGCAGCGCGCTCGCCATCAGAAGGAGGAACGCGACCAGGGTGAGCCAGCTCCAGCGGCGCGGCCGGCGGTGGGGGAACGGCATTCGGCGCTCCGCATGGGACGAGGCGAAAACGTTACGGCTTTTACGCCTCCGGAGCAACGAATCCGGGGGCGGCGCGCAGCCGGCCGACGGCGCGGCGCCGGCCCAGCAGGCCGTGGCGCGGCCCGAACAGGACGGCCAGCGCCAGGATGAGGCCGGACGCCACCGCGATCATCCCCGCTGCGTTCAGCGAATGGGAGACCCCGAGCAGCATCGGCCCGAAGGCCGCAGTACCGTAGCCGGCCAGCGCCGCCAGCACCCCCAGCGCGACGCTGAGCAGGATCTGCGCGGCCAGCCGGTCGGTCAGCAGGCGCGCCGCGGCGGGCGGGGCGATCAGCATGGCGATCACCAGGATGGAGCCCACCGCCTCGAAGGCGGCGATGGCGGTGGCCGCCACCAGAAGCACCACCCCGTAATGGAACAGCCCGGCCGGGATGCCCAGCGTGGAGGCCAGCGCCGGGTCGAAGGTGGTGATCTTCAGCTCCTTGTAGAACAGCCCGACCAGGGCGACGCAGAGCGCGAAGACCGCGGCCAGCGTCAGCACCTCCCGCGGCAGGGCCGCCCACACCGCCGGGTCGGTCAGCGACGCCCAGCCCTTGGGAGCCAGCCAGAGGATGGTCTCCAACTGGCCGTAGAGCACGCAGTCGGCGTCGAGGTCGACCCCGCCGGCCGACGCCTGCTCGATCATCACCACGCCGGCGGCGAACATCACGGTGAAGACGACGCCCATGGCGGCGCCGGACTCCAGCCGGCCCAGCCGCCGCACCGCCTCGATCAGCAGGCCGGCCAGCGCCGCGGCGGCCAGCGCGCCGAGCATCATCGGCAGCGTCTCCCGCGTGCCGGCGACCAGGAAGCCGCCGACGATGCCGGGCAGGATGGCGTGGCTGACCGCGTCGCCCATCATCCCCTGGCGCCGCAGCACCAGGAAATTGCCGACCAGCGCGCAGGCGGCGCAGGCCAGCACCGCGGCGAGCAGGGCGGGGGCGTCGATCTGAAGGAATTCCTGGACGTCGGGCATCATGACGGGGCGCTCCGCTCCTCCAGCAGCCGGACCATGTCGCCGGGCAGGACCGAGTTGATGGGGTCGACGCCCCAATTGGCGTGGGCGGGCAGCAGCGCCGGGTAGTCGGCCAGGAACCGCTCCCACAGCCGGCGGTCGCGCGCCGCCGCACGGGCGGCGGTCTGCCCGGCGGGAGTCAGGGCGCCGTCCCGGATGTAGCCGCGCAGGCGCAGCCAGAGCGCCACGGAGCCCTCCACCGGCCGGCCGTCCAGCAGGTCGGCCAGGGCGCGCCGCTCCGCGAAGGTCAGGCGCAGCCGCCCCTGGCGCAGCGCGGCGGCGACCAGCCCGCGCGCCGGGGCGAACAGGAAGCTGAGCAGGAAGAAGCCCCCGGCGACCAGGACGATCACCGCCCCCGCCGGCAGCTTGGGCAGCAGGGCCGACAGGGCGGCGCCGAGCCAGCCGGACAGCGCGCCGATCACCGCCGCGGCGACGGTCAGGGCGGGCAGCCGGTCGGTCCAGAAGCGGGCGGCGGCGGGTGGGATGATGAGGAGCGCGACCACCAGGATCAGCCCCACCGTCTGGAGTCCGATCACCGTCACCAGCGTCGCCAGCCCCATCAGCGCGAGGTCGAGCGCCCCCACCGGCCAGCCCTGCACGGCGGCGAAGCCGGGGTCGAAGGCCAGCACCCGCAGCTCCTTGAACAGCAGGGCGACGGCCAGCGCCGCCCCGGCGGCCAGCAGGCCGATGGCGATGGCCTCGCCCTGGGCCATGGCGGCGGTCTGTCCCAGGATGAAGGTCTTCAGCCCGGCCTGCCCGCCCAGCTCCAAATTCTGGATGACGCTGAGCAGCACGACGCCCAACCCGAAGAAGACCGACAGCACCGCCCCGATCGCCGAATCCTCGGTCAGCCGGGTGAAGCGGGACAGGACCTGCACGGTCAGCAGCCCGACTACCCCGCTGGCCACCGCCCCGGCCAGCAGCAGCGGCAGCGACCGCTCCGGCAGGCCGAGCGCCGCCCCGACCAGGAAGGCGATGGCGATGCCGGGCAGGGTGGCGTGGCTCAGCGCGTCGCTGACCAGCGCGCGGCGGCGCAGCAGCAGGAAGGTGCCGACCGTCCCGCCGGCCAACCCCAGCGCGGCGGTCCCGGCAACCACCACGGCGCTGTTGAAGCCGGACTGGAAGGTCAGGATGCGCAACGCCTCGTCGAACACGGAGTCGATCATGACGCCTCCGCCCCCAATGCCGCGGGTGTCGGCATGGGCCGTCCGCCGTAGGTGCGGGACAGCAGGTCGGGCGTCATCACCCGTGCGACCGGCCCTTGGGCGACCACGCGGGTGTTGAGCAGCAGGGCGTGGTCGAAATAGTCGCTGACCGTCTGCAGGTCGTGGTGGACGCAGATCACCGTCCGCCCGGCGGCGTCGAGGTCGCGCAGCACCTGAAGCACCGCGCGCTCCGTCGCCGCGTCCACCCCGGCGAAGGGCTCGTCCATGAAGTAGAGCTGCGCCTCCTGGGCCAGCGCGCGGGCCAGGAAGACGCGCTGCTGCTGCCCGCCGGAGAGCTGGCCGATCTGGCGCTTGGCGAAGTCGGCCATGCCCACCCGCTCCAGCGCGTGCAGCGCCGCCTCCCTGTGGGCGCGGGTGACCGGGCGGAACCAGCCGATCTTCCCGTAGCGGCCCATCGCCACCACGTCGAGCGCCGAGACGGGGAAGTCCCAGTCCACGCTTTCCCGCTGCGGCACGTAGCCGATCAGGCGGCGCTGCCTGGCGATCGGGCGCCCGAACACCTCGACCGTTCCCGACACCCGCGGGACCAGCCCGAGACACGCCTTGATGAGGGTCGACTTGCCCGCGCCGTTCGGCCCGACCACGGCGATCAGCCCGCCCGGCGGGGCGGCGTAGTCGACGTTCCACAGCACCGGCCGGCGGTGGTAGGCGACGGTCAGGCCGCGGATCTCCAGGGGCGGCGGCCCGATGGGCGAGGCCTCTTCGGGGGCGGTGCGGCTGCCGGGGGTGCGCCAGAGATACTGCATGGTCCGTTTCTCCTCCGCCGCGTCAGCGCTGCGCCAGGGCGAGCTTGCCCTGGAAGCCGTCGGCCGGCGCCTCGCCGCCCAGCGCGCGGGCGATGGTCGTCACATTGTGGTCGATCATGCCGATGTAGGTGCCTTCGTAGCTGCCCGGCGCGCCCATGGCGTCGGAGAACAGGGCGCCGCCCAGCGTCACCCGGTGGCCGCGCGCCCCCGCCCCTTCGACCAGCGCGCGGACGTTGCGGTCGGACACGCTGGTTTCCGGGAAGACCGCCGGCACGCCGCGGTCCGCCAGCAGCGCGGCCAGCTCCTCGATGATTCGCAGCCCGGCTTCGGATTCCGTGCTGATCCCCTGGATGCCGCGCACCTCGATCCCGTAGGCGCGGCCCAGATAGTTGAAGGCGTCGTGGGCGGTGACCAGCACGCGGGCCTTGCCGGGGATGGAGGACAGGATGCGCCGGGCGTACGCGTCGAGCCGCGCCAGCTCCGCCCCGTACGCGTCGGCGTTGCGGGCGTACGCCTCGGCGCCCGCGGGGTCGAGCCGGGCCAGCCCGTCGCGGATGGACGGCAGGGTGCTCGCCCAGATCCCCACATCCATCCAGATGTGCGGGTCGTGGGCGCCCTCGAACTCGGGCGGGCTGAGCAGCCGCTCCTTGGGCACCGCGTCGCCCAGCGCCACCACCGGCTTGCCGGACTCGCGCAGCCGGTCGAAGGCGGCGGTCATCTTGCCTTCGAGATGCAGGCCGCTGATGAACACCGCGTCGGCCCGCAGCAGCTTCACCGTGTCGGAGCGGGTGGGCTTGAACAGGTGCGGATCGACGCCTTCGCCCATCAGCGCCTCCACCACTGCCCGGTCGCCGGCCACCGCCCGCACGAGGTCGGCGACCATGCCGGTGGTGGCGACGATCTTCGGGCGCTCGCCTTGGGGCCGTTCACCCTCGGCCATCGCGGCTCCCGGCAGCAGCAGGGCGGCGGCCAAGCCCATGATGGCAATAAACTTCGTCAGGCTCTTCGTTGCGAAGGTTTTTGAACATATGTTCATATTCATTGGTCCCGACAAAGATCGGCAAGGTTAGGGCAGGCGGACCAAGTAAACGGGGCGAAGTGCATTTGCGTTCCATGAATATATGAATCGCCTCTCCGGCCTTGCAAGGCGGCTCGTGACGATCCGTGTCTTACCGAACCGGGTGGAGTGCGCTACAGTGGCGGGATGATCGTGCTCTTTACGGATTTCGGGTTGTCCGGCCCCTACACCGGGCAGATGAAGGCGGTGCTGGCGCGGATGGCGCCGGGCCTGCCGGTCATCGACCTGTTCGCCGACGCGCCCGCCTTCGACCCGCAGTTCTCGGCCTATCTGCTGGCCGCCTACGCTCCGGAATTCCCGGCGGACAGCGTCTTCCTCTGCGTCGTCGACCCCGGCGTCGGGACCGACCGCCGCCCGCTGGTGTTCGAGGCCGACGGGCGCCGCTTCGTCGGGCCGGACAACGGCCTGTTCGAGTTGCTGCGGCGGCGGGCCGAGTCGGTGCGCGCCTGGAGCATCGGCTGGCGGCCCGAGCGGCTGTCGGCCAGCTTCCACGGGCGGGACCTGTTCGCCCCGGTGGCGGCCAGCCTCGCCATGGGGAACCCGGTCGCGCTGGAACCCGTCGATCCGGCCGGCCTCGCGCGGCCCGACTGGCCGGACGATCTGGCGCGGATCGTCTATGTGGATGTCTACGGCAACGCCATGACCGGCCTGCGCGCCGACCGGCTGCCGGAGGACGCGGTGCTGCGGGCCGGCGGGCGCACGGTGCGCCGGGGCCGGACCTTCGCCGACGTCCCGGTGGGGGAGGCGCTGTGGTACGCGAACTCCAGCGGTCTGGCGGAGATCGCCGTCAACCGGGGCCGCGCCGACCATGACGCCGGGCTGGCGGTGGGGACGCCGGTGGAGGTCGTCCTATAGCCCGTCCAGGCAGCAGTCGAGCAGCGCCAGATCCACGGGGCGGGCCAGCACGGTGACCGGGCTGTTGCCCGGCTCAGCGTCCAACTGGGCGTCCGGCGCGCCGGCGGTCAGGATGATCCGGGTGTGCGGGTAGAGCATGCAGGCCAGCGCCGCGGCCCGGTCCCCCTCGTCCTCCAGCCGGTGGCGGCGGAGCAGGGCGACGGCCGGACCCTCAGCCCCGATGAGGCTCAGCGCCTCGAAGCCGCCGGACACCGTGGACACGGTGAAGCCGCGTTCGGCCAGATGGCGGGCCAGCGCGTTCCGCTGGCCGGGATCGTCGTCGGCGACGACGGCGCTGCGGCCCCCCTGGCCGGGGAGGCGAATGTCGGCGTCGATGGAAAAGCCGGTCGTCATGGGGGGCTCACCACGGGCTTCTCTGAACTTCAGGGGGGTTCTACGCCAAGCGGATGCCGGTTGCAAATCCCTGTGGGCGGCACGCGCCGTCCGATCAGCGGATCTTGACGACGGTGGGACGGTCGACAATCGACAGCATGGGCAGGTCGCTGGGCCGGTTGCCATAGCCCCAGGTCTCGCCGAAGGGGCCGTTGGCGGCGATCCAGCCACGCACCCGCTCCAGCTTGTCCAGCCGGACGCAGTTGCCGGTGCACAGGCGCCCGGTCAGGGTGTTGTCCTCCACCTCCATCCCGGTGGCGAGCAGGTCGTCGACCTCCAGCCCGCGCAGCAGGGCCGGCATATAGACGTCGAGCGCCCCGGTGGCGACCACCACCCGGCGCCCCTCGCGCCGGTGCATCTTCAGGGTCTCGACCAGCGGGGCGTGCCAGCGGATGCGGTGGACCAGCCGTTCCGCGGCGGCCAGCGCGTCGGCCACCGGAACGCCCCGCAGCGTGCGGCGGAGCAGGATGGTCTTGACCGATCCCGGAAAATCCACCCCCGGCCCGCGCCCGCGCGCGTGGCGGTGCAGGCCGGACCGCAGGGCGTCCAGGAAGGCCAGCCGGGCGCGGTTGCGCCCGATGACCTCGCCGATGAACATCAGCAGGCTGTCGCCGTGGATCAGCGTCCCGTCGAAGTCGAAGAAGGCCACCCCCGGCGCGATGGAGGCCAGGGGGCCGGCGCCATGTGTGGTGGGGCTTCCGGTGGAGGGACCGGAGGCGATGGCGTCGAAAACGGGAGTGGCGCTGGTCTGCATGCGCCCTTATCCGGCGGAACGCGCCGCGTCACAAGCCAAATGCGTTGAACGGGGCCGTCCTGGGCAACTTAGTGCAGCGACGGGCTGGGGGAATCATCCGCGTCGTCCGCGTCGATGAGCATCTCGCCCATGGCGATGTCTCCGGCGCATTCCTCCAGCCCGGCCTTGACGGCGATCAGGAGGTTGATGATCTCGCCGTTGTCCTGCTCCAGGATGCGCAGGCGCTCCTCCAGCTTGTCCAGACGGCGGGTGACGCTGTCGGTCAGCCGGTCGAGGCGGGCGAGAACCGGGTCGTTGTTCGTATCGTCCATGGCGGCGGTTGGTCCGTCGATGATTCGTGTGCGTTCCTGAAGCTAGGACCACGCATCGCCTCTGGACAGACCCGCGCCCGGCGCAACCCACAATTGATGGGATTATCGTCCGGATGGTGCCCGGCGAGTCCCAAAGGACTCAAGCACGGGCACGCCCGGTCGTTATTCCCCCTCCGATGTGGTGGTGCGGCGGCTCAGCGGAACACCATACAGTTCAAGCCTATGGCCGAGCAGTTCATAGCCCAATTCGCGGGCTATGACTTCCTTCAGCCGTTCGAGATCTTCATTTTGGAACTCCACCACCTTTCCGGATTCGAGATCGATCAGGTGGTGATGGTGCTCCGACCCGGCTTCCTCGTAGCGGGCGCGGCCGTCGCCGAAGTCCAGCCGGTCGATGACGTTCGCATCCTCGAACAGGCGCATCGTGCGGTAGACGGTGGCGATGGAGATGCGCGGGTCGATGGTGGACGCCCGGCGGTGGACCTCCTCCACGTCGGGGTGGTCGGCGGCCTCCGACAGCACGCGCGAGATCACGCGGCGCTGGTCGGTCATCTTCAGCCCTTTCTCGATGCAGAGCTGTTCGAGGCGCGAAGGCATGGAAGTCCCCTTGTTGTCGTCTCATGGGCGCGCATATTCCGGCCGATGTGGCCCGGTCCTTGCGCTGGCCGCCGTCCCTCCCCGGTACGGCCACCCGAATGCCCGAGCACCATACTGTGATTCGGAACCATTCACAAACGCCGACGTTTGGTGTCGGCTTACGGAAAGGGCGCGGGCCATGATGACCCTGGACATCCACCACACCACCACCTACCGCTACGCCAACCCGGTGACCTTCGGCGACCATCGCCTGATGTTCCGGCCCCGCGACAGCCACGATCTGCGGCTGATCGAAACGGGTCTGGTGATCAGCCCGCCGCCGGCCTCCGTGCGCTGGCTCCACGACGTCTTCGGCAACTCCATCGCGGTGGCGAGCTTCGACCAGCCGGCGACCGAGCTGCGCTTCGAAAGCCACATCCGGGTCGACCACTACCCGATGGGCGAACTGGAGTTTCCCATCGAGGACTACGCGCGCTCCTATCCCTTCAGCTATTCCGCGGAGGAGGTGCCGGATCTGGCGCTGACCACCCAGCGGCACTACCCGGACCCCGACCATCTGGTGGACGAATGGGCCCGGCAGTTCTTGACGCTGGGCGAGGGCGGGCCGCCCGACACGCAGGACATGCTGGTGTCGATGACCCGCGCCATCAAGGAGACCTTCACCTATCAGGCCCGCGACCTGGAAGGCACCCAGAGCCCGGTAGACACCCTGACGTGGAAGAGCGGCTCCTGCCGCGATTTCGCGCTTCTGATGATGGAGGCCGTGCGCTCGCTGGGCTTCGCGGCGCGCTTCGTGTCCGGTTACCTTTACGATCCCGCACGGGACGGGCAGGAGGGCGCGATGACCGGCGGCGGGGCGACCCACGCCTGGGTGGAGATCTATCTGCCGGGCTGCGGCTGGGTGGAGTTCGATCCGACCAACGGCATCATCGGCGGCAAGAACCTGATCCGCGTCGCCGTCGCCCGCGATCCCTCGCAGGCGGTGCCGCTCAGTGGTTCCTGGACTGGGGCGCCGGCGGATTTCCTCGGCATGACGGTGGATGTGCAGGTCACCGCGACCGGCGGGGCGGGTGCCGGCGGTGCTCCGGAAAACCCGATGCCGGCGGCCGGCGCCGCCTGACACGGCAACCAATTGCAAACGAACGTCTGGCAGAATGGAGGGTCCGGGGCCGTTTCGGGTCCGGACCGACCGTCCCATCCGACAGACGAGGCTGCGTCACCCCGTGCTCGATTCCGATCCGACCAGTCCCGCCCCCAGCGGCACACCGGAAACGGAGGCTGCTCCCGCCCTGGTCGCGGCCCTGCTGGCCGTCCGTGAGCCGCCCGTCGGGCCGGACACGCCCTGCCATACCCTGCGGGACCGGCTGGCCGCCCAGCCCGGCCTGCCGGCGCTCGCCGTGACGGCGGAGGACGGGCACGTTCTGGGGCTGGTGGACCGTCTGGCGCTGGCGGGGATGGCCGATCCGCAGGCGCCGGCGCGGACGGCGATGGACCCGGCGCCGCTGCTGGTCGAGGCGGATGTGCCGCTCTGCGAGGTCGCGCGGCGGATCATGCAGGACAATCCCGGCGCGCTGGCTTCCGGCTTCGTCGTGCTCGAGGACGGGCGGTACCTCGGCATCGGGTCGGGGGTGGCCCTGCTGGCGCGAACGGACGAGCAGATCATCCAGCGGACCCGCCAGCTCGACGAGGCCCGCCGCGCTGCGGAGCGCGCCAACCGCGCCAAGACCGCTTTCTTCGCCTGCATGAGCCACGAGATCCGCACCCCGCTGAACGCCATGATGGGCTTCGCGGAACTGCTGGAGCAGGAGGTTCTGGGTCCGATCGCCAACCCGCTCTACCGCGACTACGCCCGCGACATCGCGGAAAGCGGCCGCCACCTGATGGACCTCATCAACGACCTGCTCGACCTGTCGAAGGCCGAGGCCGGACGGCTGGAACTAGCCGAATCGCTGGCGGACGTGCCGCGCGTCGCCGTGGGCAGCGCCCGGCTGCTGTCCGACCGCGCCGGGCGGGCCGGGGTCGGGATCGAGACGGACCTGCCGCCCGACCTGCCGCCGCTGCGCGCCGACGAGCGCAAGCTGCGGCAGATGCTGCTGAACCTGCTGTCCAACGCGGTGAAGTTCACGCCGCCCGACGGGGTGGTCACTCTGAACGGCCGCGTGGCGGCGGACGGGACGCTCTGCCTGTCGGTCCACGACACCGGCATCGGCATGACCGCCGACGAACTGGAAAAGGCGCTGGAGCCCTGGGGCCAGATCGACAGCGCGTTGGGCCGCAACCACATCGGCACCGGCCTCGGCCTGCCCCTGACCAAGCGGCTGGTGGAGCTTCACGGCGGGAGGCTGGACATCGACACCGCCCCCGACCGCGGCACCACCATGACGCTGGTCTTCCCGGCGGAGCGGGTGGGCGGGTAGCCTTGCCCCCACCCCGGCCCTCCCCCGCTTCGCAGGGGAGGGAGACCCAATCCCCTCCCCTGCGAAGCGGGGGAGGGTTAGGGAGGGGGCAACGGGGGGCGGTTTACGCCAGCCCCTTCTCCATCGCGCTCGCCAGGCGGCGGGCGAAGGCGGCGGGGTCGGGCAGGGCCTCGCCCTCCACGATGCGCGCTTGGTCGAGCAGCAGCCACGCCGCGTCGTCCAGCGAGGTCGCCGCACCGCTCGCCTTGGCGCGCTCGGCGAGGCGCTTGATCAGCGGGTGGGCGGGGTTGACCTCCAGGATGCGCTTGGCCGCCGGGGCGTCCATGCCGAGCTGCTTGTGCTGCTTCAGCAGGCGCTCCAGATGCATGTCCATGTCGTTCTCGTCGGCGACGAGGCAGACGGCGCTGTCGGTCAGGCGCTCCGACGGGCGGACGTCCTTCACCACGTCCTGGAGCGTCAGCTTCAGCAGGACCAGCAGGTCGGTCAGCTCGCCCTCGGACGCCTTCTCCTCGGCCGGCTTCTCCTCGCCGCCCTGGATCTTGCCGAGGTCGGCGCCGCCGCGGGTCACCGACTTGAAGGGCTTGTCCTGGAAGCTGCCGACCGACGGCACCCAGAACTCGTCCACCGGGTCGGTCAGCAACAGCACCTCGACGCCCTTGGCCTTGAAGCCTTCGAGCTGCGGGCTGCGCTTCAGAGTCTCGATGTCGTCGCCGCTGATCGTGAAGATGGCCTCCTGGCCCTCCTTCATGCGGCCCAGATACTCCTCCAGCGAGACCAGACCGTCACCGGCGGTGCTGCGGAAGCGCATCAGCTTCAGCAGATCGTCCCGGTGCTCGTAGTCGTCGTAGAGGCCTTCCTTGAGGACGGCGCCGAAATTCTCCCAGAAGGCCGCGTATTCCTCCGCCTTCTCGGTGTCGCGGGCCTTCTTGCCCAGTTCCGACAGGACGCGGCGGGTGATGCCGGCGCGGATCTTGGCCAGCATCGGGTTGTGCTGGAGCATCTCGCGGCTGATGTTCAGCGGCAGATCCTCGCTGTCCACCACGCCGCGCAGGAAGCGCAGGTAGGGCGGCAGCAGGCCTTCCGCCGAATCGGTGATGAAGACGCGCTTGACGTACAGCTTCACCCGGTGGGCGCGCTTGGGGTCGAACAGGTCGAACGGCTTGGAGGACGGCACGAACAGCAGGTTCGTGTATTCGATGGCGCCCTCGGCCCTCCAGTGCAGGGTCAGCCACGGATCGTCGAAGGCGTGCCCGACATGGTGGTAGAACTCCGTGTACTGCTCCGCCGTGATCTCGTTCTTGGAGCGCATCCACAGGGCCGACGCGCTGTTCAGCGACTTGGCCTCATCCCCCTCGCCGAAGAGGATCGGGATGGCGATGTGGTCGGAGTATTTGCGGACGATGCCGGAGAGGCGGTGCTCCTCCAGATACTCGTCGTCGCCCTCGCGCAGGTGCAGCTTGATCTGCGTGCCGCGCGGCAGGTCGGCGACGTCGGAGATGGTGAACTCGCCCTTGCCGTCCGACAGCCAGCGCCAGCCCTGCGTCTCCCCGGCCTTGCGGGTCAGCACCTCCACCCGGTCCGCGACCATGAAGGCGGAGTAGAAGCCGACGCCGAACTGGCCGATCAGGTTGACGTCCTTCTTGGCGTCGCCCTCTTTCGCGCTGTCCTTGAGGTTGCGCATGAAGGCGGCGGTGCCGGAGCGTGCGATGGTGCCGAGGTTCTCGACCAGATCCTCGCGGTTCATGCCGATGCCGTTGTCGGCCACGGTGAGGGTCCGCGCCTCCTTGTCCACGAGCAGCCGGACCTTCAGGTTCGGGTCGTCGGCGGACAGTTCGGGCTGCGTCAGCGCGGCGTAGCGCAGCCGGTCGCAGGCGTCGGAGGCGTTGGAGACCAGCTCGCGCAGGAAGACTTCCTTCTCACTGTAGAGCGAGTGCGCGACGATGTCGAGCAGGCGGCTGACCTCGGCCTGGAAGCTGAGCCGTTCCTCGGTCATGGTGTCATCCTTGATCGTTTTTGTTGGTGGTGGGCTTGCCGATGGGTCCGGAGGACGGCGCAGATATGTGCGAGCGCGCCGCCCCATGCAAGAGCGATCGGCTGGCGTTGTGCGGGAGTTTCGCAACCGGAGTGGGTGTGTTCTGGGGTGGAGGCGTTTGCCCCCTCCCTAACCCTCCCCCGCTAAAGCAGGGGAGGGGACTAAGATTCCCTCTCCTGCGAAGCAGGGGAGGGAAGGGGCCCGCGGCGAAGCCGTGGGAAGGGTGGGGGCAACCCGCCCCCAAGCCTCAGCGCTTCTTGCCCTGGATCGGCTCCGGCTCCGGCGCCGGCTGGCCCATGCCCATCATCGCGCTCATGTCCGCCCCGTTCAGCAGGAACTGGCCGGTCTCGGTGACGTCGATCTTGTAGCTGCGCACGTCGTTGCCGGCATCGTCCTTGGACGCCTGCCCGAAGGCCTGGAGCATGGCGATCACGCCCAGCGCGTTCTGGGTGCTCTCGTCGGCCTTCTTGCCCGGCTTGGGCTGCATCGCCTTGGTGGCGGCGTCCAGGCCGCGCAGCAGCACGGTGCTGCTGCCCACCGCGCCGAAGGCGGAGTTGGCGGCCATGCGCATGGCGCCGGTCATGGTGCCGGAGGCCGCCGGGGTGTTGACGACGAAGCGGTCGATGCGCAGCTCCGTCCCGACCTCCGCCATGGCGCCCATCAGCCGGTTGCCGATGGCGGCCACCGCCGCCTCGTCGGTCCCAACATCGGCGCCATCGTCCGGCAGGGCGGCCTCCTCCTCGCCCTCACCCTCTTCCTCATCCTCCTCACCCGTGGCGGCCTGGGATTCGGCCAGCGTGGCGAGGTCGGCGAAGGCCCGCCACAGCGAGGCGGTCGGCAGCTTCGCGGTGCTGATCTGGATGTCCAGCTTTTCCGGCATGAAGGCCTTCGGGGCCACTTCCGGCTCCAGCGTCAGGCCGCTGGACTCGATCCCGAAGGTGGTCGAGGCCATCGGCTTGTCCAGGTCCTCGGCGCTGCCGCGCAGGACGAGCTGGCCGAGGGCGAGGCGGGTGCCGTCCTCCGGGTTCAGGGCCGTCAGGCCGGACAGGCGGACGCGCCCGCTGGCCCCGCCCATCAGGTTCTGCATCAGCGGGATCAGCTCCGCCGCCGGGGGCTGGGTGCCGGCCAGGGCGTGGGTCTGGGTCAGCCGCTGCATGGCGTCGGCGCGGGCGAGGTCGACGCGGGTGTAGGTGCCCTCCATCGTCAGGCCGCCGAGGTTCAGCACCTCCTTCTTCGTCTCGTCGAGGAAGCGCAGGTTGCTGACGGACAGGGCGCCGGGGCCGCTCCACAGCGGGCTGCCGGCGGCGGCGGTGCCGTCTGGCTTCAGCTCCCCGGCGACGGTGATGGCGCCGACGGTCAGGGCGCTCTCGTCCTTCTTGCCCTTCTTGCCCTTGCGGTCGCTGGTGACCGACAGGTCGCCAAGCTCCGCGTCCATGGACAGCGCCGTCTCGTAGGCGCCGGACCACAGGGCGCTGATGCGCTGGCGGCCCAGCTTGACGGTGGCCGACGGCTTGCCGTTGTCCAGGATGGCGACGCGGTCGGGCAGGGTGGCGGTGACGGCGTGGGTGTTGCCCTCCTGCGGCTTCACCGTCAGGCGGATGGTGCCGATGTCGGCGGTGGTGCCGTCGTCCGCCACCGCGGTCAGGGCGGGCAGCGCCACCTCGTAATGGTCGCCCGCCGGAGTCGCCACCGGCTCGCCGGTCCAGCGCAGCTCGGTCGCGTCGCCCTCGCTCTTGGGGAACCAGCGGGCCAGCCCGTCCTTCAGCGCGGCGGCCAGCGCCCTGGCCCCGTCCTCGGTCACCGGGGGGGCCTCCGCGCGGGCGGTGGCGGGCGGCAGCGCCAGGGTTGCGAGCATCAGCGCGGCGGCGAGCGGACGGGCGGGAAGACGGCGCATGAGGAATCCCTTAGGGTGGAGTGCGCCAGGGTAGACGGGATAACCGGCGCCCGTCCATCGGTCCGAGGTTTTATACCATTCCCGGAAGAGTTCGGCTCCGGATGGGCGTTGCCGCATCGCACGGCCGCCCTGACGCTTGCATTGCCGGTCCCCAGGCCCAAAACTTACGCTTATGACCTCTGTCCTTTCTTCGTCCGGGGGCGGTCTGGGTGCGGGTGGCCGGGTGGTCGCCGTGCTGGGGCCGACCAACACCGGGAAAACCCATCTCGCCATCGAGCGCATGCTCGGCCACCGGACGGGGATGATCGGCTTTCCGCTGCGCCTGCTGGCCCGCGAGAACTACGACCGCATCGTGTCGATCAAGGGCAGGAACGCCGTGGCCCTGGTGACGGGGGAGGAGAAGATCCTGCCGCCCAGCCCGTCCTATTGGGTGTGCACGGTGGAATCCATGCCGCTCGACCGGGCGGTGGACTTCCTGGCGGTGGACGAGGTGCAGCTCTGCGCCGATCCGGAGCGCGGGCACATCTTCACCGACCGGCTGCTCAACGCGCGCGGGCTGGTGGAGACGATGTTCCTCGGCTCCGACACGGTGCAGCCGCTGATCCGCCGGCTGGTGCCGCGCGCCGAGTTCATCAGCCGGCCGCGCTTCTCGCAGCTGACCTACGCTGGCTACCGCAAGCTGACGCGCCTGCCGCCGCGCTCCTGCGTCGTCGCCTTCTCGGCGACCGACGTCTACGCGCTGGCCGAGATGATCCGGCGCCAGCGCGGCGGCACCGCGGTGGTGCTGGGGGCGCTCAGCCCGCGCACTCGCAACGCCCAGGTCGGGCTCTATCAGGCGGGGGAGGTGGACTATCTGGTGGCGACCGACGCCATCGGCATGGGGCTGAACATGGACGTCGACCATGTCGCCTTCGCCCGCATCGTGAAGTTCGACGGCTTCGCCCCGCGCCGCCTGCGCGCGCCGGAGGTGGCGCAGATCGCCGGGCGCGCCGGGCGGCACATGCGCGACGGCACCTTCGGCACCACCGACGAGGTGGGGGAGCTGGAAGCCGACGTGGTCGACCGCGTCGAGAACCACCAGTTCGAGACGATCAAGACGCTGATGTGGCGCAACAGCAAGCTGCGCTTCGACACGCCGGGCTTCCTGCTGAAGTCGCTGGAGGAGCGCCCGCCGATCCCCGAGCTGCTGCGCGCCCGCGACGCCGACGACCATCTGGCGCTCCAGGCGCTGGTCCGCGACCATGAGGTGATGGACCTCGCCAAGGGCCGCGACAACGTGCGCCTGCTCTGGGAGGTCTGCCAGGTCCCCGACTTCCGCAAGGTGCTGTCGGACGCCCACACCCGGCTGCTCGGGCAGATCTTCCGGCAGCTGCGCACCGGCATCGGGCGGCTGGACGAGGACTGGGCGGCCAAGCAGATCGCCCGGCTGGACCGCACCGAGGGCGACATCGACGCGCTGGTCGCCCGCATCGCCCACATCCGCACCTGGACCTACATCTCCAACCGGCCGTCCTGGCTGACCGACCCCGTGCACTGGCAGGCGCGCACCCGCGCCATCGAGGACAAGCTGTCCGACGCCCTGCACGAGCGGCTGACGCAGCGTTTCATCGACCGCCGCTCGGCCACGCTGGCCCGCACGCTGAAGGACGGGCGGGAGCTGATCGGCGGCGTGCGCGCCGACGGCGAGGTGGTGGTGGAGGGTCACCCGGTGGGCCGGCTGGAGGGCTTCCGCTTCGTCCCCGACGCCCCGGAGCGCTCGGAGGAGGCCAAGTCCCTGCTGACCGCCGCCCGCCGCGCGCTGCGCGAGGAGGTGGCGTCCCGCCTGCGCGCCTTCGAGCAGGAGCCGGACGACGTCTTCGCCCTCGGGCCGGACGGGGTGCTGACGGCGGACGGGCTGCCGGTGGCCCGGCTCGGCCCCGGCCCGTCGGTGCTGACCCCGGCGGTCCTGCCCTTCGACGAGGGGCTGCTCGACCAGGGGCAGCTCGACCGCGTTCGCGCCCGGCTGGAGCGCTGGTTGAAGGACCGCGTCGCCGCCCGGCTGCGCCCCCTGCTGGCGTTGCGCGATGCGGACGATTTGACAGGCGCGGCGCGGGGGTTGGCCTTCCAACTCGTCGAGAACATGGGGGCGCTGCCCCGCGCGCCGGTCGCCCCGATGGTCGAGGGGCTGGAGAAGGCCGACCGCAAGGCGCTGTCCCGCCATGGGGTGCGGCTCGGCGTGTCGCACCTCTACCTGACGGCGCTCGCCAAGCCGGGTGCGGTGGAACTGCGCGGGCTGCTGTGGGCGGTGAAGCACCGGCTACCCCTGCCCGTACCGATTCCGCCGCCGGGCCGCGTTTCGGTGGAAGCCACCGGCGCGCCGCCGGCCTTCTGGGAGGCCATCGGCTACCCGGCGGCCGGGCCGCGGGCGCTGCGCGTGGACATGCTCGACCGGCTTGAGACCGAGCTGCTGACCGCCGCCAAGGAGGGCCGGGCGGTGGCCGAGCCGGCGCTGGCCCAGATGATCGGCGCCAAGCCGGACGAGTTGGGCGCCGTGATGAAGGGGCTTGGCTATACCCGCTCCGTGGCGGAGGATGGGGCGGTCTCCTGGCGCCGCCGCCGCAACCCGCGCCACAAGCCCCGCCGCGAGACCCCCGTCAACGCCGACCACCCCTTCGCCAAGCTGCGCCAGCTTTCGGGAATTGGATGAAGAGATACACACTTGCCCCCACCCTGACCCTCCCCCGCTCTTGGCGGACCTTCGGTCCGCCTGCCGCGTCAGCGCAAACCTTTGGTTTGCGCGAGAGCTGGGCGGGGGAGGGGATGACGTTTGCGTGGTGGAAAACTCCCTCCCCCGCCCAGCGGGGGAGGGAAGGGGCCCGCGGCGTCAGCCGTGGGAAGGGTGGGGGCACCGCATGACCGACCTCGACGACGATGACGATCTCCCCGACTCCGGCTCCGACCCCACCCCGGCGGGCCGCTTGCGGATCGACAAGTGGCTGTGGTTCGCGCGCTTCTTCAAGACGCGCAGCCTCGCGGCGAAGCTGTGCAACGGCGGCGGCGTGCGGGTGTCCGGCACGGTGGTCGGCAAGGCGCATTACGCGGTGAAGCCCGGCGACGTGCTGACCTTCGCGCAGGGGCGGCACATCCGCGTCATCAAGGTGGTCGCGCTCGGCAGCCGGCGCGGCCCGGCGCCGGAGGCGCAGGCCCTCTACGAGGACCTCGCCCCGCCGGTGCGCGAGGAGGCGATCCAGGACCCCTACCGCGCGCCGCCGGCCCCGCGGGAGCCCGGCGCCGGGCGCCCGACCAAGCGCGACCGCCGGGCGCTCGACCAGTTGTACGGAGAGGAGTAAGCCGGAACAGCCGGGGAAAGCGGCGGTGAAGCGCGGGCGGGGGCATTGCCATTCCGGGGCCGCAACCTCATCTGCGCAAAATAATCCCGCAACGGCCGACTTTTTCGGAGCCCGCCGCCCTCATGCTCGAACTGTTCTCCGACCCGCAGGTCTGGGCCAGCCTCCTGACGCTCACCGCGTTGGAGATCGTGCTCGGCATCGACAACATCATCTTCATTTCGATCATGGCGGCCAAGCTGCCGGTCCACCAGCAGCAGAAGGCCCGGCAGCTCGGTCTGGCGCTGGCGCTCCTGATGCGGCTTGCGCTGCTCGCCTCCATCTCCTGGGTGGCGACCCTGACGGAACCGCTGGTCACCGTGCTCGGCATGGGCTTCTCGGGTCGCGACCTGATCCTGCTTGGCGGCGGCCTGTTCCTGCTGGCCAAGGGCACCATCGAGATCCACAACACCGTGGAAGGCCACGAGGAGGACAGCGCCGCCCCCAAGCTCGCCAGCTTCGGCGCGGTGGTCGGGCAGATCATCGTGCTGGACATCGTCTTCTCGCTGGACAGCGTGATCACCGCGGTCGGCATGTCCAACGACCTGCCGGTGATGATCACCGCCGTCGTCATTGCCATGGCGGTGATGCTGTTCGCCGCCCGCCCGGTGGGCGATTTCGTGAACCGCCACGTCACCGTGAAGATGCTGGCCCTGTCCTTCCTGCTGCTGGTCGGCGTGGCGCTGATCGCCGACGGCTTCGGCTTCCACATCCCGAAGGGCTACCTGTACTTCGCCATCGCCTTCTCGACGCTGGTCGAGGCTCTGAACCTGATGGCCGCCGCCCGCCGCAAACGGAAGAAGGCCGAAGCGCACTGACGCTCCGGCCTTCCTGAACGGGTCCTCCGACGGGCCGCCCCTTCGCGGGGGCGGCCCGTTCGCTTTCCGGGGATCAGGTCCGCATCAGACTGTCGCGGAACTCCACCTCCTCCACCAGATGCTCGTAGGCGAGCTTGAACAGGTCGCGGATCGAGACGATGCCGACCGCGCGCTTGCCCTGGGTGATTGGCAGGTGGCGGTAGTGCTTGGACTGCATCAGGGTTAACGCCTCGATGGCGTCCGCGTCCGGCGGCAGGGTGTCCGGGTTGCGGGTCATGATCGCCGACACCTCGGTCTCGAAGGCGTCGATCTGGGTGGAGAGCACCTTGTTGTTCAGGTCGCGCTCGGTGACGATGCCGACGAGGTCGCCGTGGTTCACCACCAGAACGGCGCCGATGTTCTTCTCCGCCATCAGCTTCGACACGGTCAGGACGGAGGTGTCCTCCGTCACCAGGATGAGTTCCTGCGACTTCACCACGTCCGGAACCAGCTTCCGCTTCATCATTTCCCCCAATTTGTAATTTGTTTACAAACTTAAGCGCTACAGGGAAACAATAGCAAATCTCGCGGGTGCAAAACTGCGGCAGAAGACCGCACCTCGGATGGGGTGGTCCGGATGGGGGCGGGCGGGGGTCAGTTGCGCCGGAGGACGACGGTCAGGTTGTTGGCGGGCATCTCCACCAGCTCGGCGAGGGTGAAGCCGGTGGCGGCACGCTCCACCGCGCCGAGGTCGCGCACGCCCCAGGCGGGGTTGCGGGCCTTCAGGTCGGCGTCGAAGGCGGCGTTGCTGGGCGCGCTGTGCCGCCCGCCGCGCGTGAAGGGGCCGTAGAGCAGCAGCGGCGCGCCGGCGGGCAACAGCCGCTCCGCCCCGGCGAACAGGCCGAGCGCCGCCTCCCACGGGGCGATGTGGATCATGTTGATGCAGACCACCGCGTCGGCGCTGCGGACCGGCCAGTCGGGCGCGGCGGCGTCGAGGTCCAGCGGGTCGCGCAGGTTGGGCAGCGCCGCGGCGGCGGCCCAGGAACGGACGCTGTCGCGCAGGCCCGGGTCGGGGTCGCTCGGCTGCCACGTCACGGCGGGCAGCGCTTCGGCGAAGGCGACGGCGTGCTGGCCGGTGCCGCTCGCCACCTCCAGCACCAGACCTTGCGGCGGCAGGACGCGGCGCAGCACCTCCAGGATGGGGGCGCGGTTGCGCTCCGTCGCGGGGGCGTGGCGGCGAAAGTCCTCGGGGTGCAGCGGATCGAACATGCCGGGCAGGCTACCCGCGCCCGGCGCCCAGGGCAACCGCGGCGGGGTCGCGGCGCCCGGCCATCCAGGCCCCGGCGGCGAGGAGGAGCGCGCCGGCCAGCACCGCGGCGGCGGCGCCCAGCAGGGCGGAATCGAAGCTGCCGGTACGCGCCACCACCAGCCCGGCCGGCACCGGCCCGATGATCTGTCCCAGCCCGTAGACGGCGGTCAGCGCGCCGATGACGCGGGCCGACGCTCCGCCCGACAGGTGGCGCCCCAGCGTGAAGGACAGGGTGACGATGCCGACGAAGGTCCCGCCGAACAGCACGGCTGACAGCAGGGCCGCCGCCGGGGAGCCGGTGATCGGCAGCAGGATGCCCACCGCCTGCACGACATGGGCGAGGATCAGCGCCCGCCAGAGGCCGAGCCGCCGCCCCGCCGCCGCCCAGAGGATGCCGGACGGCATGGCCGCCAGACCGGTGACCATCCAAGCCGCGCCGCCGAGCTGCGCCGTCTCCGGCATGGTCTTCAGGATGGCGACCAGGAAGGTGCCGGTGACGATGTAGCCGGCCCCCTCCAGGAAATAGGCCAGCGTCAGCAGGACCATGGGAACGGAAGGGCGGAAGGCGGGCGCGGATGTGGGCCGGGCGGCGACGGTGTGGCCGGGCTCGCGCGGCGGGTCGCTCACCCACAGCCAGGACAGGGTGCCGAAGCCCAGGCAGGCCAAGCCCAGCCACAGCCAGTCGCCGCGCCAGCCCAGCCGGTCGCCCATCACGGCGACGAACAGGCCGCTCGACGCGATGCCGAGGCCGACGCCGGTGTAGAGCCAGCCGGTCCAGGACTCCCGCCCGGCGCGGGCCAGCGCGTCCAGCGTCATGGCGATGCCCAGGATGAACAGGCCGGCGCTGGCCAGCCCGGAGACGAAGCGCAGCATGGCCCAGGCCACCATGCCCTCGGTGAAGCCCATGCCGGCGGTGGAGGTGACGCTGGCGATCAGCGCGGTGCGGAAGACGGCGGTGCGCGCCGCGCCCTGCGGCACCAGCCCGACGCCCAGCGCCCCCAGGAAGTAGCCGAGATAGTTCAGCGAGGCGAGCAGCCCCGCGGCGTCGGTGCCCAGCCCGGTGGCCGCCTGCATCGCCGGCAGGATCGGCGTGAAGGCGAAGCGCCCCACCCCCATGGAGATGACCAGCACCAGCACGCCGCCGATCAGCACCCGGACCATGGCTTCCTCCCGCAGGTTCTTTTTTCGTGTGGGTCCATCCTGGCGTGACGGAACCCTCATTTCTAATGATTTGTTTCGATGCTATGCTTCACTGTGAGTGATGGGAAGCGTGCGGATCGGGGAGGAGGCGATGGACCTCGCGGGCCTGCGGGTGGTCAAGGCGGTGGCGGACACCGGCAGCGTCAGCCGGGCGGCGGAGACGCTGAACTGCGTCCAGTCCAACGTGACGGCGCGGCTGAAGCGGCTGGAGGAGGATCTCGGCGTGCCGCTGTTCCTGCGGCTCAGCCGCGGCATGGCGCCGACGCCGGCCGGGCGGGTGCTGGCCGACTACGCCGACCGCGTGCTCCGCCTCGTCGCCCAGGCGCGCGACGCGGTGGCCGACGCGGCGGGGCGGGGCGGACGGCTGTCCGTGGGCACCATGGAGACCACCGCCGCCGTGCGGCTGCCGCCGATCCTCGCCCGCTTCCACGCGGAGAATCCGAACGTCGATCTGACCATCGTCCCCGGCCCCACAGAAACCATGCTGGGGGAGGTGCTGGCCGGGCGCATCGACGGCGCCTTCGTCTCCGGGGCGGTGGAGCATCCCGAACTGGTCAGCCAGCCCGTCTTCGAAGAGGAACTGGTGCTGGTCGAACCGGCCAGCGGCATCACCAGCGAGTCCGGGCGGAACACCCTGCTGGCCTTCCGGCGCGGCTGCGCCTACCGCGCGCGGGCCGAGACGGCGATGCGCGAGGCCGGGCGGGTTCCCTACCGGGTGATGGAGTTCGGGGCGCTGGAGGCCATCCTGGGCTGCGTCGGCGCCGGCATGGGGGTCACCGTCCTGCCCCGCGTGGTGGTGGAGCGGGAGCCCTGGCGCGGCCTGTTCACCGCCCGCCCGCTACCGCCGGAACTGGCCCGCATGCCCACCCGTTTCGTCCGGCGGGTGGATTCCATGGAGACGGTGGCCCTGCGCACCTTCCTGGAGGCGGTCGCGGAGGGGAATATGGAGGGTGGGGCTGCGTCGCTTGCGCCCACACAACCGGCGGGGTTGATCCCGTCTCGGGCGGCGTGCTAGGCAAGCGCCGCGGTCGGGCCATGGTCCATTCATGCCCCCGGCCGCGCCCACGCGCGAGCACGTCAGTCGAAGCGTCCATCGAAGCGACTCGAACCCCGGCGCGTGAACACCGCCGGAACTGGCGAGAACAGCGGAGAACAAATCATGCCCTACGTCGTGACGGAAGACTGCATCAAGTGCAAGTACACCGATTGCGTCGAGGTCTGCCCCGTGGACTGCTTCTACGAGGGCGAGAACATGCTGGTCATCCACCCGGATGAGTGCATCGACTGCGGCGTGTGCGAGCCGGAATGCCCGGCCGAGGCCATCGTGCCGGACACCGACGGCCGCGCGGAGAAGTGGATGGAGCTGAACCGCGACTACGCGGCGCAGTGGCCCAACCTGACCCGCAAGAAGGACGCGCTGCCCGACGCCGACGCCATGAAGGGCGTGGACGGCAAGTTCGACAAGTTCTTCTCTCCGAAGGCCGGCGGCTAAGCGGAGTCGGGACTATTGCGGCGCATGGCATTCTTTTGCCGCCATGCAAAAACGACAGGTCGGCCATCGGCGGGCAACGTCAGAATCCGGACGGCTGCCCGCGCGTAGCCTTTGTAACCCGGCCGTAACATCGCTATAATACGCGCCCGGAGCCGGCCTCAGCGTCATTGCCGGATTTCCCATCGACCAAGGGCTCAGTGCAACAGTGCGCGGCGTGGAGGACCCCATCCCCACGGTGTGTCGTTGTCACCGGGCCTTTTTCGCCCCCTCCACCGGGGCGGCAAAATGGCGCGATCGCGAGAAGTGAGAGCCAACCCAAATGTCGAACAAGCTTGACTTCGAGGCCGGTGACTTCGTCGTCTACCCGGCCCATGGCGTCGGTCGGGTCGAGGGAATCGAGACCCACAGCATCGCTGGCATGGATGTTCAGCTCTACGCGATCACGTTCGAAAAAGAGCGCATGACGCTCAAGGTTCCGGTCGGCAAGGCCAAGGCCGCCGGCCTGCGTCGCCTCAGCACGAAGGACCGCATCAAGGTCGCCCTGGAGACGCTGCAGGGCCGTTCGCGCGTCCGCCGCACGATGTGGAGCCGCCGCGCCCAGGAGTATGAGGCCAAGATCAACTCGGGCGACCCGGTGGCCATCGCGGAGGTCGTGCGCGACCTGTACCGCGGCGCCGACCAGTCCGACCAGTCCTACAGCGAGCGCCAGATCTATCAGGCCGCCCTGGAGCGTCTGGCCCGCGAACTGGCCGCCGTCGAGAAGATCGACGAGACCAAGGCCACCGAGCGGCTGGAGCTGGTCCTGAAGAAGGCCGCCTGATTCCGGTCCGAACCCGTTTCCCGGTTCGGGGGACGGGAACCGGTTCGAGAGTGTGATGTTGACGATGAAGGCGCGGCGCTTTGGCCGCGCCTTTGTCTTAAGTTTTCGTCTTTCGCCGGGCCTGCGCGGCGCCTACACTCCCGCCCCCGGCCTGTTCTGGGCCGGTCCGTGACCGCTGGATGGGGTGAGCGTCTCCGGCATGTCTGAAGCGCAGAAATTCATCGATCTCCGAAACCCGCGGCGCATCTGGGCCGTCGGCTCGATCCACGCGCAGACGGACCATCTCCACGCTGTGCACGAGGTGATCGCGGCGCGCTTCCTGCCCGGCGACCGGCTCGTCTATCTCGGCAACATGGTCGGCTGGGGCGAGCGGGTGCTGGAGACGGTGGACGCGCTGCTGGCCTTCCGCACCTGGCTGCTGAGCTGGCGGGGCATGGAGGCCGACGACATCGTCTATCTGCGCGGCGCGCAGGAGGAGATGTGGCACAAGCTGCTCCAGCTCCAGTTCGCGCCCGATCCCCAGCAGGTGCTCGACTGGATGACCCGCCACGGCGCGGGGGCGACGCTGGCCGCCTATGGCGGCACGGTGGAGCAGGGGATGGCGGCGGCCCGCGGCGGCACCATGACGCTCGGCCGCTGGACCCAGGGGCTGCGTCAGGCGATGCACGCGCAGCCCGGTCACGAAAATGTGTTCAACACCCTGCGCCGCGCCGCCTACTGCACCGGACCGGAACAGGGGCAGGGCGGCGTGCTGCTGGTCAGCGCCGGCGTGGACATCCGCCGCCCGCTGAACCATCAGGGCGACGCCTTCTGGTGGGGGGCGCCCGGTTTTGCCCAGATGTCAGAGCCTTACGGTGGTTTCGCCCGCGTCGTGCGGGGCTACGACCCGGCCCGCAAGGGCGTTGCGGTGACCGACCGCGTGGCGACCCTGGACGGCAATTGCGGGTTGGGTGGGCATCTCGTTTGTGGATGCCTGTCGCCTTCGGGTGAGATCCTGGACCTGTTCCAGGTCTGACCCATCTCCCTTTTTCCTAACCGTCTTACCCATCCCCTCGGCCTCCGCCACCGAATCCCTTCCGGTGCGGATGATCCGAAACGTCTTGTGCTGCGTATGACGTGCAACAGGGCGAGGGGAACGGCTGTTGTCCCAACCGTCGGCAATCCGAGGCGAACCGGCCATGGTGAACCGACGGACCATTGGACCTGAGGGGGCCTGTCCCTTCGGACTCCGCAGCACAGGGCACGAGCAGCCTGAAACGCGGCCGCCCAGACGGGAAGGAAGGGACGTATGGCCTACATCGACGATCCCGAGACTCAGCGCGCGAATCTGAGTTTCATCAAGGCTTCCATGCGTGAGCCTCTGCTGACGCGCGATCACGAATTCGATCTCGCCCGCAAATGGCGCGAGGGCGGTGACGAACGGGCCCTTCACGAACTGGTCCGCGCCTACACCCGGCTGGTGGTGGCGACCGCCGCGCGGTTCCGCAACTACGGCCTGCCCATGGGCGATCTCGTTCAGGAGGGCAATGTCGGGCTGATGCAGGCGGCCAGCCGCTTCGAGCCGGACCGTGAGGTGCGCTTTTCCACCTACGCGGCCTGGTGGATCCGCTCGGCCATGCAGGACTACATCCTGCGCAACTGGTCCATCGTCCGCACCGGCACCACCGCCGCGCAGAAGTCGCTGTTCTTCAACCTGCGCCGCCTGCGCGCCCGCATCGAGAGCATCACCCAGGGGAACAGCGGCGGAGGCAACGGCCTGACCAAAGAAGGGCGGGAGTGGATCGCCGGCGAACTCCAGGTCGACGTGACCGAGGTGGAGGCGATGGAGATGCGGTTGTCAGCCTCCGACCAGTCGCTGAACTCCCCGGTCGCCGACGGCTCGGATGAGGACTGGCAGGATTTCCTGGCCGACCAGCGTCCCTCGCCGGAGGAGGTGGTGATCGGCATGCGCGACAGCCGCACCCGCTCGCAATGGCTGGCTGAGGCGCTGGGCGAACTCAGCCCGCGCGAACGCACCATCATCCAGGAGCGCCGCCTGCGCGAGGAGGGCGCCACCCTGGAGGAGCTGGGCCGCGAACTGGGGGTGAGCAAGGAGCGCGTGCGCCAGCTCGAACACCGCGCCCTGCTGAAGCTGCGTCAGTCGATGCTGAAGCGGGTGGAGGGGTTTGGGGATCTGCTGGCGGACGCGTGAGGTGTTGTTTCGAAGGATAGATCAACGCCCCCTCCCTAACCCTCCCCCCTCTTCGAGGTGGAGGGAACTGCCGCCGCCTCGCGTAAGGCACCCTCTCCCGCCCAGCGGGGGAGGGCCGGGGAGGGCGCGCGGTCGGCTACGCCTTCTCCTCCTCCCGCATCGCCCCCGCGCCATCTCCGCCGCCGTCGCCATCCAAAGTCACCCGCCACACCTCGGTCGTGCCGGTGCGGCCACGGAGCGTGCGGTCGCCGACGCAGTCCAGCGGGGCGGCACCGTCGCCCTGGAAGGCGGTGGCGGCGCTCGACAGGACGATGACCTCCTCGTCCCCCTGGAGGGCGGAGGCCAGCTCCTCGATGCGGGCGGCAACGTTCACGGTGTCGCCGACGATGGTGTAGTTGATTCGGCTGGCCGACCCGATGTTGCCGACCACCACCGGCCCGGAATGCAGGCCGATGCGAACGCGGATCGCCGGCAGCCCCTCCGCCGCGCGGCGGCGGTTGCCTTCGCGCACGGCGCGGGTGATGGCATGGGCGGCGCGCAGCGCGCGGGCGGCGTGGTCCGGCTGCTCCTCCGGCGCGCCCCAGAAGGCCATGATGGCGTCGCCGATGAACTTGTCCACGGTGCCGCCCTCCGCCTCGATGCAGTTGGCGAGCAGGGTGAAATGCTCGTTCAGCAGGGCGGCGGTGTCGGCGGCGCCCATATGCTCGGCCATGCGCGAGAAGCCGCGGATGTCGGTGAACATCACCGTCACCTCCCGCTCCTCCGACTGGAAGCTGGTCAGGCCGCCGCGGCGGTGCATCAGCCGCAGCACCAGGGCCTTCGGCACATAGGTCTCGAACCAGCGCAGGCCGGCGACCATGGCGTTGAAGGCGCTGTTGGCGCGGGCCAGCTCGCGCAGGCGCGAATCGGGAAGCTCGTCGATCGCGCGGAAGTCGAAGGTCCGGACATGGTCGGCGGCCTCGGCCAGATGGGCCACCTGGGTGCTGATGCGCCGCCCGACGATCAGCGCCACCGCCACCGAGATCAGCAGGATGCCCAGACCGGCGAGGCCGGTGGTGTAGAGGCGGCGGACCTCGGCGCTGGCCTCGTTGGCGCGGAAGCTGATGCCGATGATCCAGTCCTGCTGGCCGTAACCGGCCATGCTGCGCATCAGGAACAGGTAATCCTCGTCCAGCACGTTGACGAGCCGGCCCTCCACCCGCTTCTTCAGGGCGTCCACCGGCTGGCCGGTCTGCCAGAGCGCCGCCAGCGCCGGGTCGGCCACCTGATCGATGCGCGGCAGGGGCGGGCCGTCGGTCTTGGTGGAGAAGTCGAACTTCATGCCGGCCAGCGACGGGTGGGCCAGAACGTGCTGCCGGTCGAACAGGACGAAGGCGTTCAGCCCCTGCTCCACATAGAGCGTGGACAGAAAGCGCGACAGGTCGCCCAGCGACACGCCGACGACCACCTGCCCCAGATAGGCGCCGTTGCGCCGCACCGGCTGGAACAGGGTGACGAAGCTGGTCCCCGCCTCCTTCGACCACAGCGGGTCGGCCCAGACGGCGGTGGTGCGGTCGGAGCCGTTGCGCAGCTCCGGCCCCAGTTCCGGCTCGTGGCGCAGATCCTCCCGCCCGATGTGGAGCTGGTTGCCCAGCCGGTCGGCGCGCAGGCCGGTGCGGTCGGGATGGAAGAAGGCGATGCCCGTCACGTCCGGCGCCCCGGCCAGCGCGCCGCGCAGCGTGTCCTGGAGCGAGCGGGAATCGGCGGGGTCCAGCTCCCCCCGCTCCATCAGTCCGGTCACGAAACGGGCCATGTCCCGTGCGGGGTTGAGCTGGTTGCGGATGCGCACCTCCACCCCCGACAAGGCGAGGTCGGCGCGGTCGTTCAGCAGCGCGAAGGTGTTGCGGCTGGCGCTGACGAGTCCGAGGACGAGCACGCTGGCCACCGCCAGCAGCATCAGCGACCCGAAGCCGGCCACCAGCACCGCCGCGATGGGCAGGCGCAGGCGCGGGCGGCCCAGCGCGGGCGGGCGCGTCCGGCGTGGACCACCCTTTTTGCGCACAGCCTCCTTCAGCCGGGCGACGCGCAAGCCGGTTTGCAGAAAACGCCGTTTGGTGGGGTGGTCAGCCATGGCGCGGAGCCTACAGGACGCACGCGGCCATCGGCAATCGGCCATCGCGCCGCGTCCCGCAACGGTCACTCCGCTGTCAACCGGGCGCCGCCAACCGGGTGCCGTCAGCCGGTGATGATCTTCACCGGACGTCCGGGCTGGATCGGCGTGCCGGGCGGCAGATCGTTGATGATCCGGAACAACTCCTCCGCGTAGGGCTCCCGCGGCATCTGGCGCACGAAGCCCTCCACGCTGTCGCCGGGGCGGGCGGTCTGCACGCGGATGCGCCGGGGCTGGTAGGACGCGGCCTCCTGCTGGGTCAGCCGGCGGAAGCTGACGGCGGTCTGGCGGAAATCGCCGTCGAAGCGCGACAGCGCGCCGCCGGGCGCCAGAAAGGTGAAGCGGTAGAGGGTGCCGGAGTCGGCGCGGATGGCGACCAGCCGCACGTCCACCGCCCCGGCGTCGGTCTTGCCCTGGGTCAGCGCGGTGGCCGCCGGCATGCCGTTGACGGCGAAGGATTGCAGGTCCCGCAACGGCGCCCCCTGCGCCCAGCTGCCGGTCAGATAGGCGGCCGGGTCGCGCGCCCCCGGCGCCTTGCCGCCGTCGAAGACGATGGCCCCGCCGTTGGGACCCTTGGCAATCACCTGCTGCGCTCCGTTGAGCAGGCTGTAGCCCTGCGGCACGTCGAAGGCGATGCCCAGCTGCGGGTGGGCGAAGGTCCGGCCGCGGACGAAGCCGTTCTCCGGGCTGTCGCCGTAGATCACCCCGTCCATCGCCGTCATGTAGGGATCGACGGGCCGCGCCCCGCGGGGCAGTTCGCGGGCGATGGCCGCCGCCTCGTCGACGCGCGACGCGGTCTGCGGGTGGGTGGCGAAGAAGTCGAAGCCGCCCTCCCCGGCACCCTTGCCGGAGCGCAGGCCGGAATATTGGGTGTCGCGGCGCATGGTCTCCAGGAAGGTCGCCATGGCGAAGGGGTCGTAGCCGGCGCGGTGCAGATACTCGATGCCCAGCCGGTCGGCCTCCGACTCCTGGCCGCGCGAGTAGCGGGCGAGCAGGGCGGTGCCGCCGATGTTGGCGATCTGCGCCAGCTCCGGGCTGCCCAGCACGAGGCCGATGCCGGCGGCGAGCAGCCCGGCGATGGTCTGGTTGGTCTGCCGCTCCTGGCCGTGGTGGGCGATGACGTGGCCGATCTCGTGCCCCAGCACGCTCGCCACCTCCGCCTCGTCCTTGGCGAGCGCCAGCAGGCCGCGGGTGATGTAGACGTAGCCGCCGGGCAGGGCGAAGGCGTTGACCACGTCGCTGTCCAGGACGGTGAAGGTCCAGGGGCCGGAGCGGTCGGTCTGGGCGGCCAGCCGGTTGCCAATGCCGGTGATGTAGGCCTGCAGCCGCTGGTCGGGGTAGGCCCCGCCATACTGGGCGAGGATCTTGGGATGCTCCTGCGCGCCGATCGACTCCTCGCTGCCGCCGAGGAGCTGGGCGCTGGCCGGGGCACAGGCCGAGGTGAGCAGCAGGACGGCCAGCCCTGCGGCGGCGATCCGGCGCAGTGGAGATGAGGAAGTCGGCTTGCGTTCGGTCGTCGGTTCGGGCGTCATGAGTCGTCATATCGGAAGGGGGCTCGCTGAGATCAAACTCCCCGTCCGGCCCGCCTGTTCCACGGCTCCACCCCTTCGCCCGCCATGCTGCGCCGCATTCCTTCTCTGATGCTGTCCGCCCTGCTGCTGATGGCGAACACCGCCGGGTCGGCGGAGCTGCGCGTCGCCGCGGTGACCGATGACGCCACGCTGCTGCTGGAGGACGGCCGCGGCCTGCGTCTGGCCGGCATCGAATCCGCCGCGCCGCCCATGGGGGCGGAGCCGGGCCAGAGCTGGCCGCTGGCCGAGGCGGCGCGGCAGGCGCTGGCGGAGCTGGCCGTCGGGCAAAGCTTGAGCGTGCGGGGGGAGGCGCGGACCGACCGGCACGGGCGCGTGCTGGCCCAGGTGGTGCGCGGCGACGGGCTGTGGCTCCAGGGCGAGCTGCTGGCGCGCGGCCTCGCCCGCGTGCACACCCGGCCCGACGCCCGCGCCCTGGCCCGTGAGATGCTGGCGGCGGAGGCCGTCGCGCGGGACGCCGGGCGCGGCATCTGGCGGACCCGCACCTACGCCGTGCGGCCCGCCGACCCCGACGCGCTGCGCCGGGACCGCGACAGCTTCCAGATCGTCGAGGGGCGGGTGCTGCGGGTGAGCAAGGCCGGCGGCGACGCCTATCTGGATTTCGGCGAGGACTGGCGGACCGACGTCACGGTGCACATCGGGCGGGCTGCGCTGCGCGAGTTCGTGGCCGCCGGCATCGACCCCCTGTCCTACGAAGGGCGGACCGTCCGGGTGCGCGGCTGGGTGGGCCTGCGCGCCGGCCCGCTGATCGAGGCGACCCATCCCGAGCAGATCGAGCGGCTGGACGGAGCCGGCCCGCCCCTCCGTCCGACGCCGCGCCCGTCCGCTCCGCCGCCGGACCTTTCCGACGACGACGAGGAGTGAGCCTGTGGCGGACGACGGACGGGCGTCCTACACTTGCTTCCATTCGGCCCGGACTGACAGGACCTCTTCATGCCCCGCAGCGAGCTTTTCCCGCCCATCGACCCCTACCAGACCGGCTTCCTGCCCGTGGACGAGATCCACACGCTCTATTGGGAGCAGTCGGGAAACCCGCGCGGCGTGCCGGTGCTGTTCCTGCATGGGGGGCCGGGGGCGGGTGCCTCGCCGACGCACCGGCGTTTCTTCGATCCCGGCCATTACCGCATCGTCGTGATGGACCAGCGCGGGGCGGGCCGCTCCACCCCGCTGGGCGAGGTCCGGCGCAACACGACCGAGCTGCTGGTGGAGGACGCCGAACGGCTGCGCCGCCATCTGGGGATCGAGCGCTGGCTGCTGTTTGGCGGAAGCTGGGGGTCGACGCTGGCGCTGGCCTACGGGCAGACCCATCCGGAACGCTGCCTGGGGCTGATCCTGCGCGGTATCTTCCTGATGCGGAAGACGGAGATCGACTGGTTCCTCTACTCCATGCGCACGATCTTCCCGGAAGCCTGGGCCACCTTCGCCGGGCACATCCCGCCGGAGGAGCGCGGCGACCTGCTGGAGGCCTATTGGCGGCGGCTCAACGCGCCGGATGCGGCGACCCGCATGGCGGCGGCGCGGGTGTGGAGCCTGTATGAGGGCTCCTGCTCCTCGCTGCTGCCCTCGCCGGAGCTGATCGCGACGAGCGCGGAGGACACCCACGCGCTGGGCCTCGCCCGCATCGAGGCGCACTACTTCCGCTCCAACCGCTTCACCCCGGAGGACAGGCTGCTGCGCGACGTGCACCGCATCCGGCATCTGCCGGGGGCGATCGTCCAGGGCCGCTACGACATCGTCTGTCCCATCACCAGCGCCGACGAGTTGCGCCGCGCCTGGCCGGAGGCCGATTACCGCGTGGTACCCGATGCCGGCCATTCCGCCATGGAGCCGGGCATCCGCGCCGCCCTGGTCCAGGCGACGGAGCGGTTCAAGGAATACCGGTAGAAAGACCGGTAGGGGAGGGGGCGCGCCGCACCCCTTCATACCTCTCCCGCATTCGCTCCCCCTTGCGTTGCGGCGTGGCCGCGCGTATAACCCTGCGCTCCAACGGGCGGCGAGGCCGGGTCCGAGACCCAGGGCATGCCCAACCGTCAGTCGGGAACATCCAACGCAAGGATTGAAAATGCCCAAGCTGAAGACGAAGAGCGGCGCCAAGAAGCGCTTCAAGGTGACCGCGTCCGGTAAGGTGCGCGCCCAGGCGGCTTTCAAGCGCCACTGCCTGGAGCAGAAGAGCCCGAATATGAAGCGCAATGCGCGCGGCATGATGACCCTGGCCGAGCCGGACCAGAAGATCGTGCTGAAGAACTGGCTGCGCAACGCTTGATATCGTAAGGGAATCTGAACCATGGCTCGTGTTAAGCGCGGCGTCACCACGCACGCCCGTCACCGCAAGATCCTGAAGCTCGCCAAGGGCTACCGGGGTCGCAATTCCAAGAACTTCCGCATCGCGATCGAGAAGGTCGAAAAGGCCCTTCAATACGCGTATCGCGACCGCCGCAACAAGAAGCGCGATTTCCGCGGCCTGTGGATCCAGCGCATCAACGCCGGTGTCCGCCAGTACGGCCTGACCTACTCGCGCTTCATCAACGGCATCAAGCTGGCCGGCATCGAGATCGACCGCAAGGTCCTGTCGGATCTGGCCGCCCGTGAGCCGGAGGCCTTCAAGGCCATCGTCGATCAGGCCCAGGCCGCTCTCGCCTCCAAGGCCGCCGCCTAAAGGGTCCGCCGCGCAAGCGGAAACCCGGTCCGGCGCCGGACACGAAAGAAGGGAGCCGTGCCTCTGGGCCGGCTCCCTTTTTCTTTACGCTCGCACTTCCTTATGGCTCGCGGGAAATGACATGCTCGATGCGCTGAAAGACGAACTCCTGTCGCAGGTCAACGCCGCTGGCGACCTCGCGGCCCTCGAAGAGGTGCGGGTCACCGCGCTCGGCAAAAAGGGGCGCATCACCGGCTTCATGAAGGAGCTGGGCGGGCTGTCGCCCGACGAACGGCGCGAGCGCGGCCAGCAGCTCAACGCGCTGAAGGACGAGATCGCCGCCGCCATCGACGGCCGCAAGGCCGACCTCGCCCGCGCCCATCTGGAGGCCCGCCTCCAGGCCGAGCGCATCGACGTCACCCTGCCGGTCCGTCCGGAGACCGAGGGGCGCATCCACCCGATCAGCCAGACCATCGACGAGATGGTGGCGATCTTCGCCGAGATGGGCTTCAGCGTCGCCGAGGGGCCGGACGTCGAGGACGATTTCCACAACTTCACCGCCCTGAACTTCCCGCCGGGCCACCCCGCCCGCGACATGCACGACACCTTCTATCTGCCGGACTCCGGCGACAAGAAGATGCTGCTGCGCACCCACACCAGCCCGGTGCAGGTCCGCACCATGCTGAACAAGAAGCCGCCGATCCGCATCATCGCGCCGGGCCGCACCTACCGGTCCGACTACGACATGACCCACACCCCGATGTTCCACCAGATCGAGGGGCTGGTCATCGACGAGGCGACCCACATGGGCCACCTCAAGGGCTGCCTGATCGAGTTCTGCCGCGCCTTCTTCGACGTGGACGACCTGCCGCTGCGCTTCCGCCCCAGCTTCTTCCCCTTCACCGAACCGTCGG
This sequence comes from Azospirillum sp. UENF 312511, assembly GCF_058780635.1. Lineage (NCBI taxonomy): Bacteria > Pseudomonadati > Pseudomonadota > Alphaproteobacteria > Rhodospirillales > Azospirillaceae > Azospirillum > Azospirillum sp. UENF 312511. The sequence goes on from NZ_JBSNCG010000003.1 coordinate 1,663,804, forward strand.
CGGAGGTGGACATCGGCTGCTCCCGCAAGGGCGGCGAACTGAAGCTCGGCAACTACGGCGACTGGCTGGAGATCCTGGGCTGCGGCATGGTGCACCCCAACGTGCTGGAGGCCTGCGGCATCGACAGCACCAGGTACCAGGGCTTCGCCTTCGGCATGGGGATCGAGCGCGTGGCGATGCTGAAGTACGGCATCCCCGACCTGCGCACCTTCTTCGAAGCCGACCTCCGCTGGCTGAAGCATTACGGCTTCGTGCCGCTCGACGTTCCCAGCATGGCCCAGGGCCTGACGCGCTAAAGGAGCCGGACCCATGAAGTTCACGCTGTCCTGGCTGAAGGACCATCTGGAGACCGACGCCACGCTCGACCAGATCGTGGAGAAGCTGACCGCCCTCGGCCTGGAGGTCGAAGGGGTGGAGGACCGCTCCCGGGAGCTGAAGCCCTTCCGCGTCGCCCACATCGTCTCCGCCGAGAAGCACCCGGACGCCGACAAGCTGCGCGTCCTGGTCGTCGACACCGGCACCGAGAAGCTGCAGGTCGTTTGCGGCGCGCCCAACGCGCGCGCCGGCCTGAAGGGCGTCTTCGCGCCGGAGGGAGCCTACATCCCCGGCTCCGACATCACGCTGAAGAAGGGCGTCATCCGCGGCGTCGAGTTCGAACGGCATGATGTGCTCCGAGCGCGAGCTGAAGCTGTCGGAGGAGCACAACGGCATCATCGAGCTGCCCGAGGACGCGCCCGTCGGCGTCGCCTACGCCGACTATGCCGGCCTGGGCGACCCGGTCATCGACATCAGCCTGACGCCCGACCGCGCCGACTGCGCCGGGGTGCGCGGCATCGCCCGCGACCTCGCCGCCGCCGGGCTGGGCACGCTGAAGCCGCTGGCGGCGGAGCCGGTGAAGGGCGCCTTCCCGAGCCCGCTCGGCGTGACCATCGAGGCGCCGGACGCCTGCCCGATGTATGTCGGCCGCTATTTCCGCGGCGTGAAGAACGGCCCGTCGCCGAAGTGGCTGCACGACAAGCTGGTCGCCATCGGCCTGCGCCCGATCTCCGCGCTGGTCGACATCACCAACTTCATCACCTTCGACCTGTCGCGCCCGCTGCACGCCTTCGACGCCGACAAGGTCAAGGGCGGCATCGTCGTCCGCTTGGCCCGCGAGGGTGAGACGCTGGCGGCGCTGAACGGCAAGGAATACCCGCTCGACCCGAGCATGACGGTCATCGCCGATCATGAGCGGGCCGAGGCGCTGGGCGGCATCATCGGCGGCGAGGCGTCGGGCTGCACCGAGACGACGGTCAACGTCTTCCTGGAGGCGGCGATCTTCGACACCGTGCGCACGGCGCAGACCGGCCGCAAGCTGGGCATCGAGTCGGACGCCCGCTACCGGCTGGAGCGCGGCGTCGATCCGGCGGCGGTGGTGTCGGGGATGGAGCGCGCCACCCGCCTGATCCTGGAGATCTGCGGCGGCGAGGCCTCCGACCTCGTGGTCGCCGGCGAGGAGCCGCAGTGGCGCCGCACCCTGACGCTGCGTCCGGGCCGCGTCGCCGCCCTGGGCGGCGTCGAGGTGCCGCGCGACGAGCAGACCCGCATCCTGATCGATCTCGGCTGCGAGATCGTCGGCGAGGATGTGGACGGCACCCTGCGCGTCGTTCCGCCCTCCTGGCGCGCCGACATCCACGGCGAGGCCGATCTGGTGGAGGAGGTGCTGCGCATCCACGGCTTCGACGCCATCCCGGCGACCCCGCTGCCGCGCGACAGCGTGCTGACCCGTCCGGCCCTGACCACCAAACAGCGCCGCGTCGGGCTGACCAAGCGCACGCTGGCCGTCCGCGGCCTGTCCGAAGCCGTCACCTGGTCCTTCATGGCTGGTCCGGTGGCCGAGCTGTTCGGCGGGGTTGGCGAGGGGCTGACGCTGGTCAACCCGATCAGCGCCGACCTCGACGTGATGCGCCCGTCCATTCTCGGCAACCTGATCCAGGCCGCCGGGCGCAACGCCGACCGCGGCTACGCCGACGTCGGCCTGTTCGAGGTCGGCCCGGCTTTCCGCAAGCCCTCGCCGGACGGGCAGGACATCGTGGCCGCCGGCATCCGCGCCGGCAACGCGGTGCCGCGCCATTGGGCGGAGAAGGCCCGCGGCGTCGATGCCTACGACGCCAAGGCAGACGCCATGGCCGTCCTGGAGGCCGCCGGCGCGCCGGTGACCAACCTGCAGGTCACCACCGACGCGCCGGGCTGGTACCATCCCGGCCGCTCGGGCGTGCTGCGCCTCGGTCCGACGGTGATGGCCCGCTTCGGCGAAATCCACCCGACCGTTCTGGGCACGCTGGGCGTCAAGGGTCCGGTGGTCGGCTTCGAGGTGTTCCTGGAGGTCATCCCGCTGCCCAAGAAGAAGGGCGGCACGGCGCGTCCGCTGGTCCAGCTCTCGCCCTTCCAGCCGCTGGAGCGCGACTTCGCCTTCGTTGTCGGCAAGGACGTGGAGGCCGACAAGCTGATCCGCGCCGCCAAGGGCGCCGACAAGGCGCTGGTCAAGGACGTAACCGTCTTCGACGTCTACCAGGGCACCAACCTGGAAGAGGGCAAGAAGTCCGTCGCGCTCTCCGTCACGCTCCAGCCGACCGAGCGGACCCTGACCGAGCCGGAGATCGAGGCCATCGGCCAGAAGATCGTCGCCGCGGTCGCCAAGGCCACGGGCGGCAGCTTGCGAAGCTGACGTTCGCTCTCCCGACGCGGACGCATCCAAAGGCTGCGGATCCGGGAAAGGGTTCAATTTCATAAGACAAAGTTCGGGCCTCCGCCGCAAGGCGGGGGCCCATTGTTTTTCCATGTCCGCATGGAACGGCTCCCAATCCGGACAGTTCAAAGGATTGTTCCGCAGGCGACACGTCTGGATTCGGAAAACATGCCGGGGTCCGTTGTTTGAAGCACGTTTCGGTGCGGCATCCGTGCGCGCCTCATATGCGCTTTTTCAGAGTTGAACAGAGTTGGTCCATCAGATAAAGCGAATGAACATAGGTTTGCAAAACATGCGTCCGTATTGGCGCGATGCTGCATATCTCCGCCTATAAATTTCAGAAATGGAATGTTTTCTTTCCACGATACATGACAGACATTCCAAAAATTCGTCGGGCTGATATTTCGATTTTTTTAATATTTTTCGTTCTTTTTTGAAGTGGTCATGTTGGAAACGGCGCGGGGTGTTCTGGCCCCGCCGCCCTCAGCCCTGGTGAAGAATCCGATGGTGAGCTTAACGAACGACCACGCCAGAACCTCTTCCGTCCTCGCCATGACCGGGGATGCCGGCAAAGGTTCGGTGGACGGCGGCGGCGCGTTCCGCCGCGAGGATGGCGATGGAGGGACGCCGGCCGAGGCCAGCCGGCTGGTCATCGTGGTGGACGACGACCGGTCGATCGTGGAAGGGCTGGCGCTGCTTCTCGAAGCCTGGGGATACGACGTGCTGACCGCCCTGTCGCTGAATGAACTGGCGCAGCGGCTACCCCAGGCGCCCGGCCGTCCCGGGCTGGTCCTGGCCGATCACTTCCTGCCGGCGGGAGGCACGGGCGCCCAGGCGGTGGAGATGGTGCGCGCCCATGTCGGCGCTCCGGTGCCCGCCCTGATCCTGACCGGCGACACGATGCCGGAGCGTCAGGCCGAAGCCGCCGCCCTGGGCTGCCGGCTGCTGCACAAGCCGGTGCAGATCGGTCCGCTGAAGGACATGGTGGACACGCTGATGAGCGGCGCCGGCTGAGCCCGTCCGCCTCTCTCCAAAGGGCGTCACCCCCGGCGCAGGCTGCCGGACACCGCCAGGAAGGCGTCGACCACCAGCGGATCGAACCGGCTGCCCGACAGGCGCCGGATCTCCGCCACCGCCACGTCATGGTCCAGCGCCTTGCGGTAGGGGCGGTCGCGGGTCATGGCGTCGAAGCTGTCGGCCACCGCGACGATGCGGGCGCTCAGCGGGATGGCGTCGCCCTTGAGGCGGTCGGGATAGCCGGTGCCGTCCCAATTTTCATGATGCGACCGGGCGATCTCCGCCCCCAGATGCAGATGCGTCCGCCCCTCGGACCGCTGGCTCGCGCGGTCCAGCAAATCCCAGCCCGTGGTCGTGTGGGCCTGCATGACGGCCCGCTCATCCGGGCTCAGCGGCCCGGTCTTGCCGAGGATGGCGGGGTCCAGCGTGGCGTTGCCGACGTCGTGGAGGATGGCGGCCAGACCGACCGACTCCAGGAACACCGTGTCGAGGACGGCGGGATAGCGCCCCTCCTCGGCCAGACGGCGGGCGATGCGGTCGGTCACCATGGCGATGCGCGGGCCGGTCTCGGCCTCCACGCTCGGATGACCGGCGCGCTCCGCCAGATCGGCCATGGCGATGACCGTGTGCTCCTGGCTGCGCCGCAACTGCTCGTACAGGTGCAGATTGTCGAAGCCGACCGAGATCTTGCGGCAGAACACCTCGATCAGGTTGCGGTCGAGGTCGGACAGCGGCCGGTCGGAACTCAGATAGACCACATTCTCGCGGTCGTTCGGCGTTCGGATGTAGAGCGTGCAATGATCGGCGGCGTAGCGGTTGCTGCGCGACTCCAGGCAGCGCTTCACCTCCGCCAGGACGGAGGGCTCGACATGGTTGGCGGCCGGCTCGTCGATCAGCGTCTCGAACCGGCCGGAGCCGGCCAGGACATACAGCCCGTCCGCCGCGCCGCTGATGACCGGGCCGCGCTGCACGCACAGGATGGCGTCCGGCCCGACGCCGAGGATGCCGGACAGTTGCGTCAGCACGCCCGCGGCGAACAGCTTCATCGAGCGCGCCTGGAACAGCGACGACGACGCCTCGATGATCTTCTCGAGCCCGCGCCGGTTCATCTCGATCGCCATGATGTCCTCGTAGGAGCGCAGGGCGGCGACCGTGGTGGTGAACAGCTGCTGGGCGGTGAGCTGAGTCTTGGCCTTGTAGTCGTTGATGTCGTAGTCGAGGATCACCGCGCGCTCCGGAGCCTGCCCGGGCTGGCCGGTGCGCAGGATGATGCGGACGTGGCGGTTCTTCAGCTCCTCGCGGATGTGGTGGACGAGCTGCAGCCCGGCGTCGTCGGTCTCCATCACCACGTCCAGCAGGATGATGGCGATGTCCTCCTCGCGCTCCAGGATCGTCCGCGCCTCCGCGGCGGAATAGGCGGAGATGAACTGGGCGGAGCGGCCCTTGTAGGCGAAATCGGCCAGGACGAGCTTGGTGATGGAGTGCACCTCCGGCTCGTCGTCCACGATCATCATCTTCCACCGGTTTCCGGTGGCCGGCGACCCGGTTTCGCCGTTTCCGTCGCCGTCCTGGTCGTCCAGAAAGAGGAACTCGTCGTCGGAGTCGGTCATGGGCAAAGCCTGGGGCGGAGCGGGCGGGGGGTAAGAAAGATTAACACGGCACGGCGGCACCCGCCTACCGCCACGATCGATGCATTTTCGATGAAAAAGCTCCGTAATTTACCGGAGGCGGCGCGTTGCTGCCGCTTGGCGCAGGGCGGCGCCGGGGGCAGGCCAGGGTCAGCCCCGGGGTCAGAAGGTCTCCAGCTCGATCACCCAGCAGTCCATGGAGCGCTGCGCCAGAGCGCCGCAGACATTGTCCACCTGCGTCCGGGTGAAGGGGCCGACGCCCATCTGGTAGGTGGTGCGGGCACCGCGGAAGACCGGCCAGACCATCGGCGGCAGGTCGCGGTAGGTCGTTCCGGGGCCGTAGGTGAATTCCTGCCACGCCCGCAGCCCCTCGGCGTGGCTGACATACTCGCCGAGCCGCGCGGCGAACAGCGCCCCCGGCTCGATGGGCGGCATGCCGGGCAGCGGGTAGGGGGCGACCACCCCGATCAGCCCCTCGGCGGTGGCGACCGCGCGAGTCCGACCGGGCATGCCCAGCGTCACCCGCCCGTTCGCGGAGTCGATCAGGCTGACCACGTCGCCCTTGCGCAGGGTGAAGCTGCGCCGCTTCTTGTTGTCGAGGATCTCCGTCGCCTTGATGGCGTCCGCCGCGACGACATAGCCCTGGGCCGGCACCTGGGCGGCGATCTCCCACGCGCTGCGCGGCACCACGGCGGCGCTGCGGTGGATGACCGGCGGCTTGCCGGTCGCGGGGGGCGATCCGCCGGCGTTGGCCCCGGCGGCGGTGGCGCCCATGGCGGCGGTGATCGAGCGCGACACCATCAGCGCCGGGTCCAGCGAGTCGGAGGGGACGTAGCCGATGGGCTGACCGCCGATGGCGACCTCCGTCCAGCTGGTGCCGCGGGGCGTGCCCAGCGCGTTCAGCGCCTTGCCGCGCGGCAGGGTCTGGATGATCCGGGCATCGGCGTTGGGGCCGATGCGCACCTCGATGTCGCGGTTGAGGACCACCTCGCCGGTCAGCGGCGCGCCGATGGCGACGGGGCTCTGCGCCAGGGCGGCGTCCGGGGCGAACCACATCGTCGCCGCGGCCAGGATCAGCCGCAGCGCCAGGGCGCGGAGGGCGGTGGTGGAACGCGTGCGCACGGCGGTTTGCCCCTTTGGAGGAGGGGCCATTTTGCATCGGTCCGGCCCGCCGGGGCAACCCGGCGCGTGCGCGCCGGGACGGATGTCACGGAGCGGCACGGTCGGTCAGGCCGCCCGATTCCCGCCCACCAGATCGTGGATGGCCTCGGCCAGCAGGCGGACCGGCTTGGCGGCCATGCCGGGGGCGCGGTGCAGCGCGATGTCGATGTCCGGCAGGTCGGGGAAGCCGTCCGCCGCGGTCAGCCGGCGCAGGCTGGGCGGAACGGTGCATTCCTCCATGGCGGTGACGCCGAGCCCGCCCAGCACGGCGCCGTGCACCGCCACCACGCTCTTGCTGATGAAGGCGACGCGCCAGCCGCGCCCGATGCCCTCCAGCGCCGCGACGGCGAGATCGCGCACCACGCAGCCCTTGGGGAACAGGGCCAGCGGCAGCGGGTCCTCGCGCTCGATGGGGGTGGAATCGACGGCGGTGGAGCGCGGCGGGGCGACCCAGGCCACCGGCTCCCGCCGCACCAGCTCGCCGCTGCGGCTGTCGGGGTGGCGGGTGACCAGGGCGAGGTCGTAGCGGCCCTTGTCGATCTCCGCCACCAGATCGGGGCTGTTGTCGCAGATCACCTCCACCGGCACGTCGGGGTAGACGGCGGCGAAGCGGGCGAGCACGCCGGGCAGCAGCATGGTGGCGTAATCGTCCGGCGTGCCGATGCGCACGCTGGCGATCGAGGCGGGCCGGCGCATCAGGGCCAGAACCTCGTCGTTCAGGGTCAGCATCCGCCGGGCGTAGGTCAGCAGAAGCTCGCCCTGCTGGGTCAGGTGGACGCTCTTGGTGTCGCGCTGGAAGACGCGGGTGCCCACGACCTCCTCCAGCCGGCGGACCTGCTGGCTGACGGCGGCCTGGGTGCGGCCCAGCGTGTCGCCGGCACGGGTGAAGCTGCGCGCGTCGGCGACGGCGACGAAGGCGCGCAGAAGGTCGGTGTCGAGGTTGGCCGGCATGGTCACACATTCAAGCAGAGGGGACGCGCGGGTTCAACGCGCGGAAGGACCATCACGATCTGTGATGAACCTCATAAAGCCTATTCGTTTCCAAGATTTTTCGCGCGGGCGCAGGGTGCCCTCCGATCTTGGGAGGACGGAGCGATGGGCGTGTTCGACGCGATGACGACGGTGGTGCTGGAGGCCGGACGGCTGGACCGCGAGGAGGAGCGCCGCCCGATGACGGTGACGGCGGCAGCGCCGTCGCCGTGGCGCTTCCGGCTGCTGCGGATGCCGGCTCTGCCGGTGCTGCTGCTGACGATCCTGGTGGCGTGAGGGCCGGGTCAGGTGGCGGGCGTGCCGTCGGCGGGCTTGTCCGCCGGGGCCTCGGCCGCCGGCACCGGCTCGGGAGCTGGGGTTGCTGGCGGGGTGAGGCGGATGGGCGCCGGTCCGCCGCTGTCGGGAGTCGAAGCCGCCGGAGCTTCCACGGGGACCTCCACAGGCACCTCCGCAGGGGGCGGGGCGGCAAGCTCCTTCGCCTCGATCGTCTCGGTGGGCCTAGAGTCCTTAGGTGCGTCCTTTTGGGCGTCCTTCGCCGCTTCCTTCAGGGCGGGAGCCGGCTCGGGGTCCGTGGAATAGTCGGCGACGATGCGGGCTTGGCTGCCGGCGATGACCAGCACCTTCTGCCCGATCTCGATGGGCTTCTCCTCCCGCTGGGTGACCGACAGCAGCTCGCCGTCCGGCTTGCGGACGATGTATTCCCAGCCCGTGGTGTCACCGGTCACATGCTCGATCGACGTGCCGATCAGCCCGCCGATGGCCGTGCCGCCGACCGCGCCCAGCGCCGAGTTGATGCCGAAGGTGCCGGACTGCGAACCCAGAACGCCGCCCGCGGCCCCGCCGGTGACGGCGCCGACGGTGCCGCTGGTGCTGATCTTGACCTGACGGAATCCGATGACGACCGCCCGCTCCACCTTGTTCGCCTGCTGGGTCGCGGTGGCGGCGTAGGTGTTGGGCGAGTAGTTCGGGGTGCAGCCTGCGAGGATGCCGACGACCAGGGCGGCGGCTGGCAGGCCAAACATGACAGTGCGCGTCACGGGACATCATCCGTTTGGAAGCCTGTCCGGGTGATAGGCGATTCCATGCGGGGAGTCATTCGACTTTTTGTGGGCTCTGGGCTGCTGCGCCGGGCGGACAAAAAGAAAGCGGGCCTTGCCGGACCCGCTTTCCGTCATTCCACCAAGAGGCCGGCGCTTATTCGTCGCCCATCTTGAGGGCGGCGATGAAGGCGCTCTGCGGGATTTCGACCTGGCCGAACTGCCGCATGCGCTTCTTGCCTTCCTTCTGCTTGTCCAGCAGCTTGCGCTTGCGGCTGATGTCGCCGCCGTAGCACTTGGCCGTCACGTCCTTGCGCAGCGCGCCGATGCTCTCGCGGGCGATGATCTTGCCGCCGATGGCCGCCTGCACGGCGATCTTGAAGAGCTGGCGCGGGATCAGCTCCTTCAGCCGCTCGCAGAGCTGGCGGCCGCGCCGCTCCGACTGGGAGCGGTGGACGATCATCGACAGGGCGTCCACCGGCTCGGCGTTTACCAGGATCGACATCTTGACGAGGTCGCCTTCCTCGTAGCTGTCCATCTGGTAGTCGAAGCTGGCGTAGCCGCGGCTGATCGACTTCAGCCGGTCGTAGAAGTCGAAGACCACCTCGTTCAGCGGCAGCCGGTAGACCAGCATGGCGCGGGCACCGGCGTAGGTCAGCTCGATCTGCTGGCCGCGCCGCTCGGTGCAGAGCTGGAGGATGCCGCCCAGATACTCGTCGGGCAGCATGATGGTGGCCTTGATCCACGGCTCGTCGATGCGGTCGATCTTCATCACGTCCGGCATGTCCGCCGGGTTGTGCAGATCCATCACCGTGCCGTCGGTCATGTACAGCTTGTAGACCACCGACGGCGCCGTGGTGATCAGGTCGAGGTTGAACTCGCGCTCCAGCCGCTCCTGGATGATTTCCAGATGCAGCAGGCCGAGGAAGCCGCAGCGGAAGCCGAAGCCCAGCGCCGCCGACGTCTCGGCCTCGTAATGGAAGCTGGAGTCGTTCAGCTTCAGCTTGCCCAGGCTGTCGCGCAGCCGCTCGAAGTCGGCGGCGTCCACCGGGAACAGGCCGCACCACACCACGGGGATGGAGGGCTTGAAGCCGGCCAGCGGCTCGGCCGCCGGGCGGCGGTCTTCGGTGATGGTGTCGCCGACCTTGGTCAGCGTGATGTCCTTGATGGCGGCGGTGATGAAGCCCATCTCGCCCGGCCCCAGCTCGCCGGTCAGCAGGGCCTTCGGGGTGAAGACGCCGACGCGGTCGACCTCGTGGGCGCTGCCGGCGGCCATGAAGCGGACCTTCTGGTTCACCTTCAGCCGCCCGTCCACCACGCGCACCAGGATGACCACGCCGAGGTACGGGTCGTACCAGGAATCGACCAGCAGGGCCTTCAGCTCACCGTCGGCGTTGCCCTTGGGCGCGGGCAGGCGCTGCACCACGGCTTCCAGAACGGCGTCGATGTTCAGGCCGGTCTTGGCCGAAATCTCCACGGCGTCGGTGGCGTCCAGGCCGATCACATCCTCGATCTGCTGCTTCACGCGGTCGGGCTCCGCCGCCGGCAGGTCGATCTTGTTGAGGACCGGGATAATCTCGTGGTTGTTGTCGATCGCCTGATAGACGTTGGCGAGCGTCTGCGCCTCCACACCCTGCGAGGCGTCCACCACCAGGATCGAGCCCTCGCAGGCGGCGAGGCTGCGGCTGACCTCGTAGGCGAAGTCGACGTGGCCCGGCGTGTCCATCAGGTTCAGCGTGTACTGCTGCCCGTCCTTGGCCTTGTAGAGCAGGCGGACGGTCTGCGCCTTGATGGTGATGCCGCGCTCGCGCTCGATGTCCATGCTGTCGAGCACCTGTTCGCGCATCTCGCGCGAATCGAGGCCGCCGCACTGCTGGATCAGACGGTCGGCAAGGGTCGACTTGCCGTGGTCGATGTGCGCGATGATCGAGAAATTGCGGATGTGCGAAAGGTCAGTCATCGGTGCCCGGAGCCCTGGTTTGGGGCGGAACATAGGGCGGACGGACGATGCGCGCAATGGCGGCGTGGACAGGCCCTATGGAAAGGCCCCATCCCCGTTCCACTCCTTTCGCGGGAAACGCGGGGGTCGGCCCCGCGCTCTCCTACGCCACCAGAACCGGCGCCACCGCGCGGTATAGCTCCATGTACTCCTCCGCCGGGCCGTGCCAGCCGAAGTCGCGGGTCATCGCGTGCTGCTGCATGGCGTGCCAGCGCTCGGGCTTGCGGTAGAGGGCGGCGGCGCGGCGCAGCGCCCAGGTCAGCTCCTGGACATTGGCGTTGACGAACTGGAAGCCGGTGGCGCTGGCGTCGTTCACCGCCGCCGGGTTGGCGTCCACGATGGTGTCGGCGAGGCCCCCGGTGCGGCGGACCAGCGGCAGGGTGCCGTACTTCAGCGCGTACATCTGGGTCAGGCCGCAGGGCTCCGACCGTGAGGGCACCAGGAACAGGTCGGCGCCGGCCTGGATGCGGTGGGACAGCGCCTCGTCATAGCCGATGCGCACGCCGACCGACTTCGGGTACCAGGTGGCGAGGTGGCGAAAGCCGGCCTCCAGCGCCGGTTCGCCGCTGCCGAGGACGGCGAGCTGGCCGCCCCAGGCGATCCACTGCGACGCCGCCTCCAGCACCAGATCCAGCCCCTTGTGACCGGTCAGGCGGCTGACCACCGCGGCCAGCGGGGCGTCCGCCCGGCGGTCCAGGCCGAAGGTCGCCTGGAGATCGGCCTTGCACAGGTCCTTGCCGCCGAGGTCCGCGGCGCCGTAACGGGCGGCGATGTGCGGGTCGATGGCGGGGTCCCAGATGTCATAGTCCACGCCGTTGAGGATGCCGGTCAGCGCCTCGGCCCGCGTGGCGAGCAGCCCTTCCAGGCCCGAACCGTGCTCCGCCGTCTGGATTTCGTGGGCGTAGGTCGGGCTGACCGTGGTCAGGCGGTCGGAATAGAAGCAGCCGGCCTTGAGGAAGCCGACGCCGCCGTAATACTCGACCCCGTCGATGCGGAAGGCGGCGGACGGCAGGCCGAGGTCGCCCATCATCCAGGCGCCGAACAGGCCCTGGTAGGCGATGTTGTGGATCGTCGTCACCGTGCCCGGCCGGAACGGCCCGGCGAAGCGGTCGGGGCGCAGCTCCAGATAGGCCGGGATCAGCCCGGTCTGCCAGTCGTGCCCGTGCAGCACGTCGGGACGCCACCAGGGGTCGAGGCCGTCCTCCGCCGCGAAGCCCGCCGCGCACCAGGACAGGGCGGCGAAGCGTTCCGCGTTGTCCGGCCAGTCCTTGCCGTCCGGCCCCAGATAGGGGTTGCCGGGCCGATCGTAGAGCGCCGGCGCGTCCAGCACATAGGCCAGCACCCCGTCCGGCATCCGTCCGATCCGCAAGGTCGCCGGGGCGCCGCCGGGCAAATCGGTGCCAGGCAAATCGGTGAGCGGCGTGCCGACCGGCTGCAGGTCGGTCAGCCCGTTCAGCACCGCCGGATAGCCGGGCAGCAGCAGGCGGACCTCGGCTCCGGCGCGGTTCAGGGCGGGGGGCAGGGCGGCGGAAACGTCGGCCAGCCCGCCGGTCTTCACCAGGGGATAGCATTCCGGCGTGACGAACAGGACGCGCATGGAGGCGGGGTCTTTCGGTTTCTTCTTGGTCTTGCTCATCGCCCCCTCGCCCCAGGGGGGCGAAGGGGGATGGGGAGGGTCAGTCCTTGGGCAGGCGGTCGATCATGTCCTGGGTGATCAGGCAGACGCCGCCCTCGCTGCGGTGGAAGCGCTTTGCGTCCAGTTCCGGGTCCTCGCCAACGACCAGCCCCTCGGGGATCACCACGCCGCGGTCGATCACCACCTTGGTCAGGCGGCAGTGGCGGCCGATGTCGACGTCCGGCAGGACCACCGCCTGGTGCAGCTCGCTGAAGGAGTTGACGCGCACCTCGCTGAACAGCAGCGAGTTCTTCACCAGCGAGCCGGAGATGATGCAGCCGCCCGACACCAGGCTGTCCACCGCCATGCCGCGCCGGTTCTCGTCGTCGAAGACGAACTTCGCCGGGGGCAGCTGCTCCTGGTAGGTGAAGATCGGCCACTCGCGGTCGTACATGTTGAGCTGCGGCGTGACGTGGCAGAGGTCGAGGTTGGCCTCCCAATAGGCGTCGATGGTGCCGACGTCGCGCCAGTAGGGCTCGGACTCGTGGCCGTTCAGGATGGCCGAATCGGCGAAGTCGTGGGCCATCACCCGCGCCCCGCTGGTCACCAGATGGGGGATGATGTCCTTGCCGAAGTCGCGCGAGGAGGCGGGATCGTTGAAGTCGCGCTCCAGCTGGTCGTAGAGGAACTGCGCGTTGAAGACGTAGATGCCCATGCTGGCCAGCGACTTGTCCGGGTTGCCCGGCATCGGCGGCGGGTCGGCGGGCTTCTCGACGAAGTCGATGACGCGCTGCGTCTCGTCCACATGCATGACGCCGAAGCCGGTGGCCTGGGGGCGCGGCACCTGGATGCAGGGGATCGTCACATCGGCCTTCTTGGCGATGTGGTCGAGCAGAAGCGCGCCGTAATCCATCTTGTAGATGTGGTCGCCGGCCAGGATCAGGATGTATTCCGGCTCGTGGTCGCGCAGGATGTCCAGGTTCTGGTACACCGCGTCGGCGGTGCCCTGGTACCAGGCGGTCTCGCTGATGCGCTGCTGCGCCGGCAGCAGGTCGCAGAACTCGTTCATCTCGCCGCGGAAGAAGTTCCAGCCGCGCTGCAGGTGGCGCAGCAGGCTGTGCGACTTGTACTGCGTCAGCACGCCGATGCGGCGGAAGCCCGAATTGATGCAGTTCGACAGGGCGAAGTCGATGATCCGGAACTTGCCCCCGAAATAGGTGGCCGGCTTGGCGCGACGGTCGGTCAGCTGCTTCAGCCGGCTGCCCCGACCGCCAGCCAGGACAAGTGCCACGGCGCGGCGCGGCGCCAGCCGCAGATCCCGTTTGTCGAGCATGTGTCTCCCCTTTCGGTTCTCTTTTTTGCTGTCGGCCATCCGGAAGCGTCCGGCGGACCCGTATGGGCGGAGGCCGCTTGTCCCCAGCCCCGTCCGGCTCCGCCGGTTGAGAGGGTGACCGTGCCACATTTCCCGGGGGCGGGCCAATAGGCCGAGGGGAACAGGCCGGAAATAGAGGGGGGCTGCCCAACGGTTGTGCGGAATTCAGACGCATCATTGTGCATAAAAAACAGGCAAGCGCGCGGGAAACGGGCGCGCGACGCCTCAACAGGGGGCAGGCAACCTGCAATCCATGGGCGAATCACGCTGCGGCGCAAGGCTTTGGGTGGTCCGATTTTCTGCTCAATTTCTGGGCAAGGCCGTCCGGCGACTCGGGTCCTATGCTGCTTTGCGGTCATCCGAAAGGCCGCAATCACCGCGATTCCTAGCCCTTTTGGGTTGGCACGCTTCTTGAAGAGAAATCGGCGTACACGGTCCCCTCCCGCCGCCCCGTCTGTACCGGGGACGGGGCGAAACGGGCCAGAAGCATTCGAATAAAGAGGAGCCTCGATGAGCCGTCTCTTCACCCTCGCCGCGCCGACGATGGCGGCGATTCTGGGCTTGGCCGGTCTGCCTGCCGCCGCCCTCGCCCAGGAAGCGGCCGCCGCCGCGGCCGAGCCCACCCTGAGCAGCGGCGACACGGCTTGGATGCTGGTCGCCACGGCGCTGGTTCTGTTCATGACCATCCCGGGTCTGGCCCTGTTCTACGGCGGCATGGTCCGCAAGATGAACGTGCTGTCGGTCGTGATGCAGAGCTTCGCGATCTGCTGCCTGGTCAGCATCCTGTGGTTCTTCGCCGGTTACAGCATCGCCTTCACCGAAGGCACCCCGTATTTCGGCAGCCTTTCGAAGTTCATGCTGGCCGGCATCACCAAGGACAGCCTGACGGGCGTCATTCCGGAGACGATCTTCGTCGTCTTCCAGATGACCTTCGCCATCATCACGCCGGCCCTGATCACCGGCGCCTTCGCCGACCGCATGAAGTTCTCCTCGATGCTGGTCTTCACGGGCCTGTGGTCGCTGATCGTCTACGCGCCGATCACCCACTGGGTCTGGGGTCCGGGCGGCTATCTGGCGGGTGACGGCGTGCTCGATTACGCCGGCGGCACCGTGGTGCACATCAACGCGGGCGTGGCCGGTCTCGTCGCCGCCATCGTGCTGGGCAAGCGCAAGGGCTACCCGAACGAGAACTTCGCCCCGCACAATCTGGTGCTCAGCCTGATCGGCGCCTCGATGCTGTGGGTCGGCTGGTTCGGCTTCAACGCGGGTTCCGCCGTGGCCGCCGACGGCCGCGCGGGCATGGCCATGCTGGTCACGCAGATCGCCGCCGCCACCGCCGCCATGTCCTGGCTGCTGGTCGAGTGGGCCACCAAGGGCAAGCCCTCGGTCCTCGGCATCATCTCCGGCGCCATCGCCGGTCTGGTCGCCATCACCCCGGCCTCGGGCTTCGTCGGTCCGACCGGCGCCCTGGTCATCGGTCTGGCCGCCGGCGTGATCTGCTACTGGGGCGCCACCGGCCTGAAGCGCGCCCTCGGCTATGACGACTCGCTGGACGCCTTCGGCGTGCACGGCGTGGGCGGCATCGTCGGCGCCATCCTGACCGGCGTCTTCGCCCAGGAAGCCATCGGCGGCACCGCCGGCGCCCTGGAAGGCAACGTCGGCCAGATCTGGACGCAGGTCTACGGCATCCTGGCCACCATCGCCTACTCGGCGGTCGGCTCCTTCATCATCCTGAAGGTCATCGACGTGGTGATGGGCCTGCGCGTCGACGAGGACGTCGAGCGCGACGGCCTGGACCTCGCCCTGCACGGCGAGACCATCCACTAAGCACCCTTTTGCAGTCTGGTTGTTTC
Organism: Azospirillum sp. UENF 312511; assembly: GCF_058780635.1. Classification (NCBI taxonomy): domain Bacteria; kingdom Pseudomonadati; phylum Pseudomonadota; class Alphaproteobacteria; order Rhodospirillales; family Azospirillaceae; genus Azospirillum; species Azospirillum sp. UENF 312511. The sequence continues at coordinate 1,679,204 of NZ_JBSNCG010000003.1, forward strand.
CTCCATGAACTTCCGCCGCCGGGGCCTCCCGGCGGCGGATTTTTCATTTTGGAAGCGGTGAAGCGCTCAGCGGCGCAGATACATCTTGCCGACGCCGTTCAGCGCCGTGAAAAGCTGCGCGAACTGCGCCAGGAAGGCGTCCCAGGCCAGGGGACCGGCCTTTTCCGCCAGCGCCTGGTGGATGGCCCCCAGGCTGGTCCGCCCGTCCACCCGCGCCAGGATCGGCCCGGCCAGACGGGGCAGGGGCAGTGGGACGACGGCCCTCATCAACTCGGCCTCCAGCACGCCGCCGGGGGGCAGGCCCTTGGCCACCGCGGCGCCGTCGAGGTCGCGCAGCACCGGGACCACCTCCGGCCCGTCGGGGCGGGCGACGGCACCCTCGGCATCCTCGGGACGGACGAGATAGGCGATGTGCTTGGTCATGCTGCCGGTGACCTGCTCGGCCCAGGCGGCGCGCTCCAGCCGGGACAGCCCGTCGAGCCGCTTCAGCACGCGGGGGTCCTTCACCCAGACGGCGGGGTCGTAGCGGTACGGGTCCACCAGCGCGGCGATGGCCAGCCCGCCCGCCGCGGCCAGCTCCGCCAGCTCCGGCACGGTGAAGGGCCGGTCGCAGGAATGCAGCAGCAGGTCGTAGAGGTCGGCGTCGGCCTGTTTGTGGTCGTTGATGAAGGGGTTGCGCAGCAGCCAGTTGGACGTCGGCAGGCGTTCGATCAGCCGGCGGGCCAGCGCCACCTGCTCCTTCGGCGGCAGGTCCGCCGCGATGGTGCGCAGCGCCGCCTGCATGGGATAGACGCCGGTGCGCCCGTACGGCGCGTAGACCATCAGCCCGATCCCGCCACCCGGCTTCAGCGCCCCGGCCAGCGAGCGGACGCCCGCCGCCGGCTCGTCCAGATGGTGCAGCACGCCGCAGCAGTCGATGTAGTCGAACGGCCCCCCCTCCTCCAACAGCGCGCCGAGGTCGAGCAGCGAGCCGCGGCGGAAGTCGATGTTGGTCAGCCCGCGCGCCTTGGCCCGCGCCTCGGCGACGTCCCGCGCGGCGTCGGAGAGGTCGAGGTAGGTGACGCGCCCCGGATTGCCGGCGTCGGCCAGCTGCTGGGCGATCATGATCGTCCCGTCGCCGGTCCCGCCGCCGGCCACCAGCACCCTGAGGGGCCTGGCGTGGTCGAGGCGCCCGCCGAAGACGTTGTGGTTCACCTCGTCCAGATGGCTGGGCGATCCGGTGATCAGGCGCTTTTTCTCGTCGGCGGGGTTGCGCGCGGGATAGGGGAAGGCTTCGTACTGGGCGCGCAGGGTGTCGATGCTCATGGATCGGGCAACCGGTCAGGTGGACGGGTGCCGGACCATAGCATCAATGGAGCGGGCTTGGGGGATGGCGAGGGGAGGAACGCCTCCCCTCCGCCTCCTCTCACGCCAAAGGCAACCGGATCTCCGTCAGCCACTCCTCGGGGGGAAGGGTGCGGGGATTGTTCAGATATTCCTCGACGCAGGGGCGGTCGGCCGGCGCGTGGCCGCTCGACGGCAGCCAGTCGCGGTAGAGCCAACGGTAGGGGCGTTCCAACTCCGCGTAGGGACCCTTGTGGATCAGAACGGCGTGCCGGCCGCCGGGAATGTCAAGTGCGCGAACCGGTCCGTCCCCGGGGATCGGTCCGTCGACCAGCAACGCGGCCTCGGAGCGGAGGCGGTCCGCCGGAACCGACTCCGGGTCGTCGTAATAGAGGGCGAAGGACCGCGTCTCCGGTCCCACGAGGCCGCGGCCCGCGGCCCAGGCGTACAGCCGCTCGAAGGTCGTGCCGATATCCATATAGGGGCCTTGGTGAGCCATGGCGGCCACGCGCAGCGGCGGCAGATCGCGGATGGTGACGTCGTGCATGTTTCGCTCCTCGTCCGGTGGTTGGTCGGGTGGAGGAACCAGGCAGCCTTGCCGCCGGTAGGCACCGGGGCTCAGCCCATAGACCTGCCCGAAGGCGCGGGTGAACGCCTCCACGCTGCCGTAGCCGGCGCGCCGTGCGACCTGCACCATGCCGTCTCCGCCCTTCACGAGGTCGCCTGCGGCACGGTGCAGACGCAGCCGACGCAACGTGTCCGCCGCCGTTTCCCCCGCCATGGCGCGGTAGATGCGGTGGAAATGGTATGGCGAGAAGCAGGCGACGGCGGCCAGCCGTTCCAACTCCAGCGTCTCGTCCAGATGGGCGGCGATGTGGTCGATGACACGCTCGATGCGGCGGCCGTAGTCCAGCAGGGTGTCGGGCTTGGTCATGGGTCCTCCATGCCCGGCACCCTAGCCGAGGGCGGCTTGATCGCGCTTGCGGACCTTCAGCCCTCCGCCGGGCGGACCACGCCGACCTCCAGGCCGTTGCGGTTGGTCACCGGCTGGTTGATGAGCTGGCCGGCCCGCGCCCACTGCTCGTCGGACAGAACCTTGGTGGCGCGGATCAGGGCGGCCAGGGCGACCTCGCGGGCGCGCGGGGTGCCGTCGTCGATCTTCAGGGCGATGCCCAGCCCCTGCTTGGGCAGGACGGCGCAGCCCACGCCCTCGGCCCCGCCCTTGACCAGCACCAGACCGCCCGCCGCCTGCATCATGCCGGTGTCGAAGCTGTCCTTGCCGGCGATCAGGTGCGGGTGCGACCGCCAGGCGCGGCGGATGCGGGCCACCGCCTCGGCGCGGGAGTCGGGCAGGTCCTTGGGGTCGCCGATGCGGGCCATGGCGTAGGCGATGGCGCCCAGCGGGATGCCGATGGTCGGGATGGCGCAGCCGTCGACGCCCCAGGGGGCCTGCGACAGGTCCTGGCCGGTCATCTGCTCCATCACGCCCAGGATGCGCTGCTGCACCGGATGGTCGAAGCGGACATAGCCCTTGGTCGGCTCGCCCTTGTGCAGGGCGGTGGTCAGGAAGCCGGCGTGCTTGCCGGAGCAGTTGTTGTGGAAGGCGGTCGGCGTCTCGCCGTGGCGGATCATCTCGTGGGCGGTCTCGGTGTCGGTCGGCAGATGCGCCCCGCACTCGTAATCGCCCACGGTCAGGCCGATGCGCTTGATCCAGGCCTCCGCGATGCGGGTGTGGCGGATCTCCCCGTGGTGGGAGGAGCAGGCCAGAGCCAGCTCCTGGTCGCCCAGCTCGTAGGCGTCGAGCGCGCCCGTCTCGACCAGCGGGATCGCCTGGATCGACTTGATGGCGGAGCGCGGGTAGACCGGCGCCTGGATGTCGCCCCACTGGGCCAGCACACGCCCGTCGGAATCGACGATGCAGGCGCGCCCGCGATGGACGGATTCCACCATGCCGCCGCGCGTCACCTCGACGAGGATCGGCGCCTCCGGCGGTCCGGACAGGTCGGCGTGCCCCTCGGCGGGGGTGTGAGGGGCGGCGTGGCCGTGGTGGTCACCGTGGCCGCCGCAGCAGGAGGAATGGTCGTGGCTCATGGGTGGAGAGCTTGCCTCTCTCCGGGTCGCGAGGCAAGGTGTCGCACCATCGGACCCGCCGGATCATGGCCAATTCGCGGCCGATCCGTGGTGTGTGCGGGCCGAAACTACGAGTGATTGTGCAAGCCATGCGTGGATATTTCGCCATCGGGGTGGAGCGGATCAGCAAGCCGGGCAACGTCGGCAACCTGATGCGCTCCGCCCACGCCTTCGGCGCCTCCTTCTTCTTCGCCATCGACCCGGAACCCGACCTGCACGAGGCGCACATCGTCGACACTTCCGGCGCGTCGGAGCATCTGCCGCTCTATGTCTACGACCGGGTGGCCGATCTGGCGCTGCCCAAGGACTGCCAGCTCGTCGGCGTGGAACTGACCGAGGACGCGGTGGAGCTGCCCAGCTTCCGTCACCCGACGCGCGCCGCCTATGTGCTGGGGCCGGAGCGCGGCAGCCTGTCCGAACCGCTGCTGGAGCGCTGCGACTTCACGGTGAAGATCCCGATGAAGTTCTGCATCAACGTCGGGGTGGCCGGCGCCCTGGTGATGTACGACCGGATGATCAGCCTGGGCCGCTTCGCCGAACGCCCGGTGCGCGTCGGCGGCCCGACCGAGCCGCTGCGCGATCACCAGCACGGCCGCCAGATCATGCGCAACCCGGAGCGCCGCCGCCGCATGCGCGGCATCCAGAAGCCGGTGATCGTCCGCGACGATGAGTGATGTCGTCCGCGACGATGAGTGATGTCGTCCGCGCCGACGGGTGATCCGGCTCAGAATTTCACAAACGGGTTGAGGATCAGCCCCAGCGCGCCGGTGAAATGAAGCGGCGCGTCGGTCACCGCCAGACACAGGCAGCCCTCCTCGTCGGCCACCGGGCGGTGGCGCACGGAGTCGTCGGCGACGGACAGGTCGCCGCGGGCGAACTGTCCCAGATCGTCGGTGAAGCCGCCGTCCAGCACCAGCGTCAGCTCGATCCCGCGGTGGGTGTGGTGGGGCGGCCCGACGCCGCTGGCCAGCCGCATCAGCCGGGCCTTGCCGCGGCGTTCGGAATCATAGCTGGAGCCGGACCCCAGCGGGATGTCGTAGCAGTCCATGCCGCGCATCAGCCGCTTCCAGGGCAGGCGCGACAGGTCGTTGCCGACATAGCGGCGCAGCGGTTCGGGCAGCAGCGGCACCTCGGCCGGCTGGCAGACCAGCTTCGGCCGGGGCGCGCGGGGCAGGGGCGGCAGGTCGTCCAGCCGGGCCAGCACCGTCTCCAGGCAGGCGGGGTCGACCTCCTCCGGCTCGATGCTCTCCAGCAGGGCGCCGCCGACCGCCTCCATCTCGGCGACGTTCAGACGGCAGCAGGGGCACAGCGCCAGATGGGTCGCCACGATCAGGGACGCCGCCTCGCCCAGAGCGCCGCCGGCGTAGTCGATCAGCAGGGTGTCGCCGGGATGGTGGGTGGGCACGGTCATCGGGAGTCCCTCATGGCCTTGCGCAGCCGCTCCATGGCCAGCCGCAGGCGCGACTTGACGGTGCCCAGCGGAATGCCCTGTTCAGCGGAGATCAGGCTGTGCGGCTTGTCCTCGAAATAGGCCAGACGCAGCAGGTCGGCCTGCTCCGGCGGCAGGGTCCTCAGCGCGGCCCGCAGGCGTCCCGCGGTCTCCCGCGCCGCCACCCCGTCGTCGGCGCTTTCCATCGGGTCGGGCACCAGTGTGGGGTCGGCGGGGTCGATCTCGGGCCGCTGTTCCCGCCGCAGCGCGTCGATCCGACGGTTGCGGGCGATGGTGAACACCCAGGTGGCGGCGGACGCCTGGGTCGGGTCATAGGTTTCCGCGCGGCGCCACACCAACAGCATCACGTCCTGCACCAACTCCTCCGCACCGCCCGCGTCGCAGCCCTGGCGGCGCAGATAGGCCTTCAACCGCGGGGCGAAATGGCCGAACAGCGCCGCGAAGGCCGCGCGGTCGCGGTCCCGCCCGACCGCGGTCAGCAGCTCTTCGAAGGTCCGGTCGGCGCCGGCGGCTGGGGAACCAAGATCCTGCATCCACGTCTTCGGGCACGTCTTCGGGGGCGCCGTCTCTGCGCGCATGGGCTTTGCGCAAGATGGCAAGCCCCGCAACACATGGTGCGCGGAGCGCCCCGCTGCAAAGCGTGTTTGGCGCTCCCCCGCGTCCTGTGCGCAGTCGTCTGCTCGGGCGGCCAAGGGTGTCATGGGGGCTGCGACGTTCCGTCGGGCGTTGGACTTGAGGTTCGATGGGTCTTCTACGCACCCCGCATGCCATCGGATCACCGGCTTTCGATACGAAATCGAGCGATCGATTGCAGGACCGGCCGTCGGGACAACCCGTGACTTCGCCGCCGGGACGGGGCGGCGGCCCTGGAAAGCCTCACCGAATTGGGGTAGGGTCCGACCCACTCCCGAACCCGTCCGCGAAACCATTCGAGCCTTCGCCAACCGATGTTGCCCATCCGCACCATCCGTCGCACCGCCGGCGCCGCTCTGCTTCTGGCCGGTCCGATCCTCGCCGCCGCCGTCACCATGGGCACCGTCACCACGGCCTCGGCCGCCGACCCGCGCCTGCTGGGGACCTTCAAGGACTGGAACGCCTTCGCCTTCGACGAGGGCGGGCACAAGGTCTGCTACCTGTCCAGCCAGCCCAAGAAGAAGGAACCCGCCGCGGCCAAGCGCGGGGACATCTATGTGCTGGTGACCCACCGCCCGGCGGAGAAGGCGCTGGACGTCGTCAGCGTCGTCGTCGGCTATCCCCTGAAGAAGGACAGCGAGTCCACGCTGGACGTGGCCGGCAAGTCCTTCAAGCTGTTCACCGACGGCGAGACCGCCTGGGCGCGCGACGCCGACACCGACAAGGCCGTCACCGCCGCGATGCGCGACGCCAAGGGCAAGTCCATGGTGGTGAAGGGTGTTTCGGGCCGCGGCACGAAGACCACCGACACCTACAGCACCGACGGCTTCGCCCAGGCTTACGACGCGATCAACCAGGCCTGCGGCGTGAAGCGCTGAGCAGCGCTGCTCTTTTCACTTGGTCGCTCCTCGTTTCGTCTTTTGACTCCTGACGCTCGTGGCCCTATTTAGGGGGCCATGAGCGCCTCCAACCATGCTGCTGCCTTTGCCCTGCCGGCTGTTGACGCCGACGGGCGCAAGAACCTTGTCGGCCTGTCCCGCGACGAGCTGGAAGCCGAAATGCTGTCCGTCGGCCTGGAGAAATTCCGGGCCCGCCAGCTCTGGCACTGGATCTACCACCGCGGAGCCACCGACTTCGCGGTGATGACCACGCTCGCCAAGCCGGTGCGCGAGAAGCTGGCGGAGAGCTACGCCGTGGCCCGCCCGACGATCGTGCGCGACCTGAAATCGGTGGACGGCACGCGCAAGTGGCTGCTGCGCATGCCCGACGGGCAGGAGGTGGAGAGCGTCCACATCCCCGAGGAGGACCGCGGCACGCTCTGCGTCTCCTCGCAGGTCGGCTGCACGCTGACCTGCCGCTTCTGCCACACCGGCACGCAGCGTCTGGTGCGCAACCTCGACGCCTCGGAGATCGTGGCGCAGGTCATGCTGGCCCGCGACGCGCTCGGCGAATGGCCGGCGCCGCCGGACGGGCGGATGATCTCCAACATCGTCATGATGGGGATGGGGGAGCCGCTCTTTAACTACGAGAACGTCGCCAAGGCGCTGAAGATCGTCATGGACGGCGACGGGATTTCGATCTCGAAGCGCCGCATCACGCTCTCGACCTCCGGCGTCGTCCCGGCCATGAAGCGCTGTGGCGAGGAGTTGAACGTCAACCTCGCTGTCAGCCTGCACGCCGTGACCGACGAGCTTCGCGACATCATCATGCCCATCAACCGGAAATACCCGTTGAAGGAGCTGATGGACGCCTGCCGCAACTACCCCGGCCTGAACAACGCGCGGCGCATCACCTTCGAATACGTGATGCTGAAGGGCGTCAACGACAGCCCGGCGGACGCCCGCGCCCTGGTCAAGTTGCTGGAAGGCATCCCGTCGAAGATCAACCTGATCCCCTTCAACCCCTGGCCGGGCGCCCCCTACGAGCGTTCGACCGACCGGGCGATCCAGGTCTTCGGTGACATCGTCAACAACGCCGGCTACGCCAGCCCCGTCCGCACCACCCGCGGCGAGGACATCATGGCCGCCTGCGGCCAGTTGAAGAGCGCGTCCGTCCGCCTGTCCGCCGCCGACCGCGCCGCCATCGAGAAGGTGCTGGCCGAGAAGGACGCGGCGCTGGCCGGATAAGGCCGGACCTATCCCTGGGAGTGCTCCGTGCCTGAGTTCGCCGTCGATCCCGGCCTGATCCTGTTCCTGTTCAACGCCGCGGCGGTCTGGCCGCTGATGCGCATCTTCCGCCGGGCGGGCTTCTCGCCCTGGTGGGCGTTGGTGATCTTCGTGCCGGTGATCGGGCTGGTCGGCGTGCTGGGGCTGCTGACGATGCGGCGCTGGCCGGCGCGGGTCCTGGTCGACGGGCCGGCGCGTCCGCGCAAGGCGCGGAGGGCCGCGTGATGGAGATGCTCGATTCCGTCGTCGCCCTGCTCAACGCCGTCTATTGGCAGCCCTGGGCGGCGATCATGTCCACCGACCCGTGGACGGCCAACCTCGTCATGGCGATCCTGCTGATGCTGAAGCTGATCTTCGGCGGCTGGGTGCTGGCCAAGGGCGGGCGCAGCCCGCTGTGGGCGCTGGTTCTGCTGATCAACGGGGCGGACATCCTGGCGATGTGGCTCTACGCCTACATCCGCTGGCCTTTCGTGGACCGGGCGCCCGCCCGCCCCGCCGCAGAGAGCACCGTTGCGGCCGACGCCGGGACGGATTAAGTGCCCCAGCCCTCTCCCCTCTGGGGAGAGGTGACTTATGAGCGGGACCGATTGATTCGCATCGGTCGTAGGGCTACTGTCCGGCACCGATATTTTTCCCCACCCGCGTGAGTAGTCCCATGAGCGGTGCGTCCGGCAAACAGATCAAGAAAGTGGTGCTCGCCTATTCGGGCGGCCTCGACACCTCGGTGATCCTGAAGTGGCTCCAGGAAACCTATCAATGCGAGGTGGTGACCTTCACCGCCGACCTCGGCCAGGGCGAGGAGCTGGAGCCGGCGCGCAAGAAGGCCGAGCTTCTGGGCATCAAGCCGGAAAACATCTTCATCGACGACCTGCGCGAAGAGTTCGTGCGGGACTTCGTGTTCCCGATGTTCCGCGCCAACACCCTCTATGAGGGCACCTACCTGCTCGGCACCTCGATCGCCCGGCCACTGATCGCCAAGCGCCAGATCGAGATCGCCAACCAGGTCGGCGCCGACGCCGTGGCCCACGGCGCCACCGGCAAGGGCAACGATCAGGTCCGCTTCGAGCTGGGCTACTACGCGCTCCGCCCGGACATCAAGATCATCGCCCCGTGGCGCGAGTGGGATCTGAACAGCCGCACCCGGCTGATCGACTACGCCGAGAAGAATCAGATTCCGATCGCGAAGGACAAGCGCGGCGAGGCCCCGTACTCCACCGACGCCAACCTCCTGCACATCTCCTACGAGGGGAAGGCGCTTGAGGACCCGTGGGTCGAGCCGTTCGAGGACATGTACACCCGCTCCGTCGCCCCGGAGAAGGCCCCGGACACTCCGACCTACGTCGAAGTCGAGTTCAAGCGCGGCGACGCCGTGGCGATCGACGGCAAGGCCCTGTCCCCGGCGGCCCTGCTGACCGAGCTGAACCGCCTGGGCGGCGAGAACGGCATCGGTCGCCTCGACCTCGTCGAGAACCGCTATGTCGGCATGAAGTCGCGCGGCGTGTACGAGACCCCGGGCGGCACCATCCTGCTGGCCGCCCACCGCGCGATGGAGAGCATCACGCTCGACCGCGGCGCCGGCCATCTGAAGGATGAGCTGATGCCGCGCTACGCCGAGCTGATCTACTGCGGCTACTGGTTCAGCCCGGAGCGGCTGGCGCTCCAGGCGCTGATCGACCAGACCCAGGATCCGGTGAACGGCGTGGTCCGCCTGAAGCTGTTCAAGGGCAACGTCACGGTCGTCGGCCGCAAGTCGCCGAACAGCCTCTACCGCATGGACTATGTGACGTTCGAGGAAGACAGCGTCTACAACCAGAAGGACGCGGAAGGCTTCATCAAGCTGAACGCGCTCCGCCTGCGTCTGGGCGCCATGGCCCGCGCGAACGTCAAGTAAGCGCGAGACCGTTGTGAACGTGGAACGAGGGGGCTTCGGCCCCCTCGTTTCGTTTCGGGCGATGGCTGCGTGGTGCGCTCACGCCGCCCGGATGTTGACGAGGAAGCGCTCGACCTCCAGGCGGAGCGTTTCCGCCTGCCGGCTGAGTTCCTCGGCCGACGACAGCACCTGGGAGGCCGCCGACCCGGTCTCCACCGCGGCCTGATGGACCTGGACGATGCTGCCGGATACCTCCGTCGTGCCGTGGGCGGCCTGCTGGACGTTGCGGGCGATCTCACCCGTGGCCGCGCCCTGTTCCTCCACCGCGGCGGCGATGGTGGTGGCAATGCCGTTGATCTCGCCGATCGTTCCGCCGATGGTCTTGATGGCGCGGACGGTATCGGTGGTCACCCCTTGGATCGTCTGGATCTGGGTGGCGATCTCCTCGGTCGCCTTGGCCGTCTGGTTGGCCAGCGACTTGACCTCCGAGGCCACCACGGCGAAGCCCTTGCCGGCCTCCCCGGCGCGCGCGGCCTCGATGGTGGCGTTGAGCGCCAGCAGGTTGGTCTGGTCGGCGATGGCCTTGATGAGCCCGACCACCTCGCCAATCTTCTGACCGGCCTCCGCCAATCCCTGGACCGTCCGGTCGGTGCGGGCCGCCTCCTCCACGGCGTTGCCGGCGATGGTGGTGGAGGTCGCGACGTGGCGGCCGATCTCGGTGATGGAGGCGGACAGCTCTTCGGTGGCGCCGGCGACCGCCTGGACGTTGGTGGTCGCCTGCTCCGACGCGGCGGCGACCGTTGACGCCTGCCGGCTGGTCTCCTCGGCGGTGGACGACATGGACTCCGCGGTGGCGCGCATCTCGGTGGCGGCGGAGGCCAGCATCTTCAGCGTCGCGTGCACCGTGCTGTCGAAACCGACGATGTATTTTTCCACGAGCGCCTGCCGGGCTTCCTTGCGGGCCTGCTCCTGGCGCTGCTCCTCCTCCATCCGGCGGTTCGCGACGGCGGAATCCTTGAAGACGGCCAGCGAGCGGGCGAGCGTGCCGACCTCGTCCATCCGGTCCGTGCCGTCGACGGTGATGCCGAGATCGCCCTTGGCGAGGCGCTGCATCAGTTCGGCCATGGCGCGCAGCGGGCCGACCACGCGGAACAGCGTCGTCGTCACGGCGAAGGCGGCGGCCAGCACGCCGAGCAGCACCGCGATCCCCAGGATCCAGCGGGAGGTGTCGTAAGCGGCGTTGGTCCGCTCGTACACCGCCTCGGCCTCCTTCAACTGCAGGTCGACCAGCTTGCCGACGGCCGCCGCCACCGGGTCGATGCTGGGGTAGAGCGTGGACACCGCGAAGGTGTCCAGCGCGGCCTGATCCTTGGCCTGCATCAGCGCGCGGGCGGTCGTCGCGGCGGCGCGCGCCTTGCCCATGTGGCGTTCGGCCTCGTTCGCCAGCTCCTTTTCGCGGGCGTTCATCGAGGTGGCCGTGAAGGCCGACCAGCGCGTCGCGATCTCGCCGAGCGCGGCATCGATGGATTTGAGACCGCCTTCCCACGTCTCGGCGCCGCCGCGCACCTTGTGCGTGGTGTCGACGATGTTGACGGCGAACATGTCGGAAACAACCTTCAGGTCGCGCAGCGGGACGACGCGGTCCTTGAACACCGTCTCCATGCCCTGATGCGACTGCCCAAGGGCCAGCCAGCCGGTGGCCGCAATCGCTAAAAGAAAGAAGCACAGAACTGAGAGGGCAACCAAAAGGCGTGCTTTGACCGTAGACATCGGCTCGTTCCACGATGCGTTGACGTTGCAGTTCATCGCATCGTGGATGATACATATTAATATTGGGATACATTTTAACGAAAATATATTTCGTCAAAATGTAACATTTCTCGTTTTCGAACGACACCGTCATGGGTGTCATGACGGTGTCTTGCTCTGAACGGTGTCAAACGCTTCCACCACATCTTCGAGCAAAGATTGCAAGCGGGCGATGTGCCGCTCACCCCTCCAGCTTGAAGCTTCCGTCCTCGCCCAGCGCGGCGAAGGGGTTCCAGGCGACCTCCCAGGGGTGGCCGTCCGGATCGGCGAAATAACCGCTGTAGCCGCCCCAGAAGACGTCCTGCGCCGGCTTCAGGATGCGTCCGCCGGCCCGCTCGGCCTGGGCCATGACGGCGTCCACCTCCGCCTTGCTGCGCAGGTTGTGGGCCAGCGTGATGCCGCCGAAGCCCGAGGTCGGGCCGGACTCCGCCAGATGCGCGTCCTCGGCCAGCGCCTCCCGCCCGAACAGGGCGAGCGCCACGCCGCCCAGCTGGTAGAAGGTGATGGCGTCCTGGCTGACCGGGGAGGGGGTCCAGCCCAGCCCCTCCTCGTAGAAGCGGCGGCTGCGCGCGAGGTCGGCGACGCCCAGCGTGATCAGGCTGACTCTCTGTTCCATTCAGCTGCCCTTCCGTTCCATGGCGGGCGGCATGGCGACGGGCAGCCCGGCCTCCTTCCAGCCCTTGAATCCGCCTTCGAGGTGGCAGACGTTCTCCAGCCCCATCGACTGCACGGTGTCGGTGGCGAGCGCCGAGCGCCAGCCGCTGGCGCAGTAGAAGACGAAGCGCTTGCCCGACGCGAAGACCGGCTTGTGATAGGGGCTGTCCGGGTCCACCCAGAATTCCAGCATGCCGCGGGTGGCCGGGAAGGCGCCGGGGATCATGCCGTCGCGCGTCAGCTCGCGCGGGTCGCGGATGTCCACGAACACTACGTCGGGGTCGCCGTGCAGGGACAGCGCCTCCTGCGGCGTGATCGCCTGGATGCGGGCGTTCGCTTCGGCCAGCAGTTCCTTGTAGCCCTTCTTCATCGGCATGGTGGTTTCCTCCTTCTGACCCTTTGGCCGTAGTCGAACCCTTGGCGGGACCGTTGGCGCGTCTGCGCTGTTGTCACTCCACGCAACTGTGCAACAGGCCGCCCCGCCCGGTCCACCGGGAAGGGCGGTAAGGCCAGGGGGAGCCCAGGGAAAGCCATGCCGATCGCCACCGACGGACCCACCGAAGCCGCCGCCGCTTTGCCCGCCGTCATCGACCCCGTCCGCGTGGAGCGGAACGAGCGCTACGTCCGCCGCCGCTTTTGGAACACGCTGCGCGCCAACCTGCACCGCATTCCCTTCCTGGAGCAGGCGCTGGCCGCCTTCTTCTGCGCGACCGACCCGCAGACTCCCTTCAAGGCGAAGGCGATCCTGATGGCGGCGCTGGCCTATTTCGTGCTGCCCGCGGATTCGATCCCGGACTGGCTGATCGCGGTCGGCTTCGTGGACGACGCGGCGGTGCTGGCGACCGCCGTCCATGCGGTGCGGAGCAATCTGAAGCCCGAGCATGAGGAGCGTGCCCGCGCCGCCCTGCGCAAGGAGCAGCAAATGAAGCCTGCCGCGGGTGACGCTTCCGGGATGAAGCCCGCCGGAAACGGCTGACGGCTTACGCCTTGGCCGCGCTCCGCTCAGCGCGCGACTGCGCGGCGTCGCGATGCGCGGTGTAGAGGGCGGAGGCGGCGATCACCCCGGCCCCGACCCAGCCCCAGACGTCCATGGCCTCGCCGAACAGCGGCCAGGCGAGCAGGGCGGTGAAGGGCAGGCGGGCGTAGTCGTAGGGCATCATCGCCGAGGCCGGCGCCAGCTTGAAGGCGCGGGTCATCGCCAACTGTCCCAGGGTCAGGATGCCGCCCAGCAGGACGAGCCAGCCGAGCGCCGTCCAGCTCGGCCACTCCCATACGAACAGCGCCGGCACCAGCGCCATCGGGGTCAGGAACAGCCCCATGTAGGCGACCACCACCATCACCCCGTCGGAGGTCGCCAGCGCCCGCACCTGGAGCGTGGTTATGGCGGCGGCAACGCAATGCAGGAGCATGACCAGGATCGTCGGGTCCAGGGTGGCGTCGTCGGGGCGGATGACGATCATCACCCCGGCCAGCCCGACCAGAACGGCGGCCCAGCGCCGCGCCCGCACCGTCTCGTTCAGGAACAGCGCGGCCCCGGCGGTGACGAAGAGGGGAATGGTGAAGCTGAGCGCCGTGGCGTCCGGCAGCGGCATGTGGGTGACGCTGTAGAACCAGCACAGCATCGCCACCAGACTGGTCGCCGACCGCGAAGCGTAGAGCCCCGCCCGTCCGGTGCGCAGCCGCCCCAGCCCGACCGCCGCGATCCAGGGCAGCATGAACATCAGGCTGAACAGGTTGCGGAAGAAGACGATTTCGAAGGGGTGAAGCTCGCCGCTGACGTGGCGGATCATCGCGTTGCCGATGGCGATGAACAGGGCGGCCCCCAGCATCCAGAAGGCCGCCTCCAGCGGCTTTCCCGCCATGCCGGGGCCGGTGGCGGGACCTTTGGCGGTGAGCGCGTGGGTGGGCAATCGGTCGCGTCCCTGGCGGATCGGCCTGCGGGTGGCGCTCCATTGCCGGAAACGCCACCCCAGCGTGCATCGCTATCCTGCTCTTCGGACCGGTCCGGGTGCAAGGGACATTCGGGAGAGGATCAGCCGCCGGCCTTCAGCGACTCGAGGCGGGCGCGAATCAGCGTGTATTCCGGCTCCTCCGGCTTGAACTGGGCCAGCAGGCGGTTCCACAGGTCGGTGGCTTCGGCGGTCTGGCCGACGCCCGCGGCGTTCAGGCCGAGCAGCCAGAGCGCGTCTCGGTTGTCGGGTTCGGCCGCCAGCGCCTGACGGAGCGAGGCGACGGCCTCCTCCGGCATCGGGCCGGGCTTGCTGCTCCGCGGCTCCGCCGACAACAGAGCGGAGGCGTAGGCGACCAGCACGTCGGGCCGCTGGGGCGCCCGCTCCCGCGCCTTGCGGGCGGCGTCGATGGCTTTCGCCGACTCGCCCATCACGCCGTAGGAGCGCGACAGCCGCAGCCAGCCGTCCACGTCGTCCGGGTTGGCCTCCAGCCGGGCGGCCAGCCCGTCGACCATGCCGCGGATCATCTGCTGCTGGTCCTCGCCCTCGGTTTGGCCCTGGCCCTGGTTTTGGGCGACCGGCGGCTGTTGCTGGGCGGGCAGCGGTTCCGGCGTCACCTTGGCCGGGTCGAGGTTCAGCGCCTTGGCGGCCTCCGCGATCTGCGTCCGGACGATCGGCACCCAGGGCGCGTCGGCGTGGGACTCGGCGAGCAGGGCGCTCCAGCGCTCCAGCGCGTCCTTGCTGTCGCCGGCCTGGAAACGGGCCAACGCGGCGTAGAAGCGGGCGCGCGGCTCCGTCGGGTCCTTCGCCAGCACGCGGTCGAAGGTCTTGCGGGCCTCGTCCGGCACGGTGCCGCCGTTGGCCGAGATCAGGACCTCGCCGTAGCTGCCGAGAAGCTCCAGATCGTCGCCGGCCAGGGCCACCGCCTTGCCCAGCGCGTCGGCGGCCTCGGGCAGGCGGCCCATCTTGGCGTAGGCTTGGCCGAGGATGGCCCAGCCCTGCGGGTCGTCGGGGGTCTCGGCGAGCTGGGCCTTCAGCTTGTCCATCGCCGCCAGCACGTTCTTCGGCGGCCCGCCGCGCTCATGGTCGAGATTGCGCGAGGCCAGCGGCTGGGCCGGCAGCTCCGGACGGCCCAGCTTGCCATAGACGGCCAGCGTGCCGAGCGGCAGCAGGACGGCCAGCAGGGCGGCCAGCGCCATCGCGCTGCGCGGGGCGCGGGCGGCGGGCACCTTACCCTTCGCACCATCCTTGGCATTGCCCTTGCCGCGGTCGGCGATGGCCAGCATGCGGCGGCCGATCTCGGCGCGGGCGGCGGCGGCCTGCGCCTCGCTGATCAGGCCGCGGCCCTGGTCGCGCTCCAGCTCGCCGAGCTGATCACGGTAGACCTCCAGGTCGTAGGCGGCGCGCTCCTCGGCGGCTCCCTCGGGCTTCCTCAGCAGCGGCGGCACGATCAGCAGCACCACGGCCGCCGTCAGGGCGGCGGCGACGATCCAGAACA
This sequence comes from Azospirillum sp. UENF 312511, assembly GCF_058780635.1. Lineage (NCBI taxonomy): Bacteria > Pseudomonadati > Pseudomonadota > Alphaproteobacteria > Rhodospirillales > Azospirillaceae > Azospirillum > Azospirillum sp. UENF 312511. The sequence goes on from NZ_JBSNCG010000003.1 coordinate 1,694,685, forward strand.
GCATCAGGCTTTGTCCTTGCGGAGCAGGGCGTCGAGGCGCCGCCGCTCGTCCTCGGTCAGCGGGGCGGTGTCGCCGCCCGCGGCAACGGCGGCTCCCTTCCGCCCGCGCAGGTACAGGGCCGTGGCGACGCCGCCGATGGCCAGGACCACGAAGGGGCCGATCCACAGGAACAGCGTCGTCGCCTTGAAGGGCGGGCGCAGCAGCACATAGTCGCCGTAGCGGTCGGTGACGAAGCTCAGCACCTGCTGGTTGCTGTCGCCGGCGGTCAGCCGCTCGCGGACCAGCACGCGCAGGTCGCGGGCGAGCGGCGCGTTGGAATCGTCGATCGACTGGTTCTGGCAGACGAGGCAGCGCAGATCCTTGCTGATCTCACGGGCGCGGCCTTCCAGCGCCGGGTCCTTCAGCACCTCGTCGGGCTGGACGGCGGAGGCGGTGACCGGGGTCAACGCCAGCAGGACAGCGAGAAGGAAGGCTCTCACGACGCGCTCCGCAGATGCTTGACCATGGGCAGGATCTGCTCCTCGACCACCTGCGGGGTCAGGGGGCCGACATGCTTGAAGCGGATGCGGCCCTGGCGGTCGAGCAGGAAGGTCTCCGGCACGCCGTAGACGCCCCAGTCGATGGACACGCGGCCGTCCAGGTCGACACCGATGCTGGCGTAGGGGTCGCCGTTGCGGTTCAGCCAGGCGATGGCGTCCTCCGCCTTGTCCTTGTGGTTGATGCCGCGCACCGTCACGCCCTGCTCGCGGGCCAGACGGGTGATGATCGGGTGCTCGGCCTTGCACGGGATGCACCAGGAGGCGAACACATTCACCAGCGTGACGTCGCCCTTCAGCGTCGCGTTGGACAGCCCTTCCTTGTAGCCCGGCAGCGGCGGCAGCGAGAATTCCGGCGCCGGCTTGTCGATCAGGGCGGAGGGGATGTCGCGCGGGTCGCGGTCGAACCCGCGCAGGAAGGCCACGCCGACACCGACGAACAGCAGCAGCGGCAACAGATAGATCAGGCGGCGCATCGGAAGCGTGTCCTTACTCGGCGGGCTGAAGGGTGCCCTTGGCGGCGCGGCGGCGCTCCGGGGCGCCGACGCGGAAGCGGCGGTCGGACAGGCTGACCAGCCCGCCCAGCATCATCCCCAGCGAGCCGATCCAGATCCACGGCACCAGCGGGTGATGGTACAGCCGCACGGTCCAGGCCGTGCCATTCTGCGTCGGGTCGCCCAGCGCCACATAGACGTCGGACAGCCAAGTGGTGTGGATCGCCGCCTCGGTCGTCGTCATGCGGGTGACCGGGTAGCTGCGGCGCTGCGGCGTCAGGGTGGCGATGTGGTTGCCGTCGCGGGTGACGGTGAAGACGCCCTGCTCGGCGCTGTAGTTCGGGCCCTGCACCGTGCCGACGCGGTCGAAATGCACGGCGTAGGCGCCGACCGTGGCGTTGTCGCCCGGCTTCATCGCCTGGATGGTCTCGCTCTGCCACGCCGAAGTGCCGGTCATGCCGGCGATGGCGATGCCCATGGAGGCGTGGGCGATGGTCATGCCCCAGGCGCTGCGCGGCAGGTTGACCGCGCGGTTCCAGCTGTCCTTCACCGGGATGCGGAACAGGCGGATGCGCTCCGCGAACTCGGCGATCGAGCCGAAGAAGGCCCAGGCGGCGAGCGCGACGCCGACCAGCGCCAGCAGCGGGCCGCCGCCGTTGGTGACGTAGGCGGCGATGGCGACGCAGGCCACGGTCGCCACGCCGGCCGTCCACAGCCGGGTCAGGGCGCCCAGCAGGTCGGCGCGCTTCCAGGCCAGGAAGGGGCCGACCACCATGGCGATCACCATCGGGATGGCGACCGGGATGAAGGTGGCGTTGAAGAAGGGCGGGCCGACCGACACCTTGCCGAGGTCGAGCACGTCGAGGAACAGCGGGTAGAGCGTGCCGATGAAGACCGTCGCCGTCGCGGTGGACAGCAGCAGGTTGTTCAGCACCAGCGAGCCCTCGCGGCTGACCGGGGCGAACAGGCCGCCGGTCTTCAGGCTGGGCGCCCGCACGGAGTAGAGCAGCAGCGAGCCGCCGGTGGCGATGGCCAGCAGGACCAGGATGAAGACGCCGCGCGCCGGGTCCACCGCGAAGGCGTGGACCGAGGTCAGGATGCCCGAGCGCACCAGGAAGGTGCCCATCAGCGACAGCGAGAAGGTGATGATCGCCAGCAGGATGGTCCAGGTCTTCAGCGCGTCGCGCTTCTCCACCACGATGGCGGAGTGCAGCAGCGCGGTGCCGGCCAGCCAGGGCATGAAGGAGGCGTTCTCGACCGGGTCCCAGTACCACCAGCCGCCCCAGCCCAGCTCGTAATAGGCCCACCAGGAGCCGAGCGCGATGCCGGCGGTCAGGGTCGACCAGGCGGCCAGCGTCCAGGGACGCACCCAGCGCGCCCAGGCCGGGTCGACGCGCCCTTCGATGAGCGCGGCGACCGCGAAGGAGAAGGCGATGGAGAAGCCGACATAGCCCGCGTAGAGGAAGGGCGGGTGGAAGGCGAGGCCGGGGTCCTGCAGCAGCGGGTTCAGGTCGTTGCCGTCGAGCGGCGCCGGAACCACGCGGATGAAGGGGTTCGACGTGATCAGGATGAACAGCAGGAAGCCGACGCCGATCATGCCCTGGACGGAGATGACGCGGGCCTTCAGCGAGGGCGGCAGGTTGCGCCCGAAGATGCCGACGGCCGCGCCGAACGCCGTCAGCATGACGACCCACAGCATCATCGAGCCTTCGTGGTTCCCCCACACGCCCGACACCTTGTAGAGCATCGGCTTCATCGAGTGGCTGTTCTGGACCACGTTCGACACGCTGAAGTCCGACACCACATGGGCCCAGGTCAGGGCGCCGTAGGCGACCAGCACCAGCAGCAACTGCGCGATGGCGGCGGGGCGGGCGACGCCCATCCAGGCGGCGTTGCCGGTGGCGGCACCCACCAGGGGGACGCCGGACTGCACCAGCGCCACGAACAGCGCCAGCACCAGCGCGTAATGGCCGAGTTCGGGAATCACGGGCCCGATGCTCCCTAAAAGAACGGAATGAAGAGGATGCAGGAAGCCGCCAGCGTCACGAGCTGGGCTTCTGCTCCTTCGAGTTCGCCTTGAAGTGCTCCGCTTCCTTCAGCGCGGCGGCGACTTCCGGCGGCATGTAGTTCTCGTCGTGCTTGGCCAGCACCTCGCGCGCCTGGAAGACGCCGTTGATCATGCGGCCTTCCGTGATGACGCCCTGGCCCTCGCGGAACAGGTCGGGAAGCTGGCCGCGGTAGCTGACCGCGACGGTGTGCACCGTGTCGGTGACGCGGAACTGCGTCGTCACCCCGTCGGGCATCTTGCTGACGCTGCCTTCCTCGACCAGACCGCCCAGGCGGAAGTTGCGGTCGCCGATGTCCTGGGTCTGCAACTGCGTGGGGCTGAAGAAGAAGACGATGTTGTCCTCGAACGCCGTCAGCGTCAGGGCGGTGGCCGCGCCAAGGCCCAGCAGGGCGAGGCCCAGCATGTAGAGGCGCCGTTTCTTGCGGGTCATCCTTCACCAACCTCCGCCGCGGGCGACGCCGCGGCTCCGTTGCGCGCCCGGCGCCGCCGCGGCGGGCGGCTGCCTTCCAGCGCCTTCAGGGTCGTCTCGGCGCTACGAAGCGCCTTCAGCGTGGCGGCCAACAGGCCGACCATCACCAGCGCCGCCAGCGCGTAGGACGACCAGACATACGCGGCGTAGCCGCCCATCGCGAAAAACTCTGCCATCCTTACCTCCGGCCCCGCCTGTTCCCGTGCCTCAGCCCTGCGCCTCGGTCAGGCGCATCGTCTGGATCTTGCGTTGCACGATCTCCGCCCGCAGGCGCAGCAGGACCACCGTGATGAAGTAGGCGGTGAAGCCCAGCGCCATGACCAGCAGCGGGACCAGCATGGACCCGTCGATGGTCGGCCCGCCCATGCGGATGACGCTGGCCGGCTGGTGCAGGGTGTTCCACCAGTCCACCGAGAATTTGATGATCGGCACGTTCACGATGCCGACGAGAAGCAGCACGTTGCCCGCCCGCGTCCCGCGCTGCGGGTCGTCGAAGGCGTTCACCAGCGCCATGTAGCCGAGATAGAGGAAGAACAGGATCAGCACGCTGGTCAGCCGCGCGTCCCACACCCACCACGTCCCCCACATCGGCGCGCCCCACAGCGAGCCGGTGACGAGGCAGATGAAGGTGAAGCCGGCGCCGACCGGGGCGGCGGCCTTGGCGAACAGGTCGGCCAGCGGGTGCTTCCACACCAGCCCGCAGGCCGCGGCGATGGCCATGTTGACGTAGACGAACAGGCTCATCCAGGCGGCGGGCACATGGATGTACATGATCCGAACGGTGTCGCCCTGCTGATAGTCGCGGGGCGAGCCGATCAGCGCGACGTAGAGCCCGACGATCAGCAGGATCACGGTCGCCCCCGCCGTCCAGGGCAGGATCGCCGCCGACAGGCGCTGGAAGCGGGCAGGATTTGCAAATCGATGCATAGGACCTATGGGCCTCTGGTCGTGCTGCGGACGATATAAGCTCAGTGATGCCCCAGCGCGAGGGGTTTCGCCTTGATCTTGGTCAGGAAACATGGCCGCACACCGTGGTGTTTTCAGGACGGTGCGGCGGCCTGTCGCACTGACGGTACGACGGGTTGACGCGGCCTTTCCATGCTACGTTGGTGTGGGACGGGTGAAAAAGTCCGGCCGGCCCGGGTGAGGGAGCGAAACCGGGCTCAGTGCCGGTGCGCGTGGTGGGCGTCCGGAAAGTGGGCGTGCCGGTGCCGCAGGCGCCCGTGGCGGTGCCGGTGGCTGTGCGGTTCGATCACCGGGCCATCTTGCGGGCCGTCATGATGGTGCCGGTGATGCGCGTCATGGACGTGCGGATGGTCATGTTCCATCTCGTCATGATCGTGCTCATGATCGTGGTCCTCCGTCAGGTGCAGCCAGACGCCAACCCCCATCAGGACTGCCGCCGCCGCCAGCCCGAGCGTCACGGGTTCCCCGAAGATCGCCAGGGAGGCGATGCCGCCGACGAAGGGGGCCGTCGAGAAATAGGCCCCGGTGCGGGCGGCGCCGATGTGGCGCAGGGCGACCACGAACAGCACGAGGCTGACGCCGTAGCCGAGCAGCCCGACCAGCATCGCCCCCGCCGCGGTTGTCGCCGCGGTCGGCGCGGCGGGCAGGGCGTCGCCGAGTGCCAGGGCGATCCCGACGTTGACGGTGCCGGCCACCAGCCCCTTGATCGTGGCGATGTCCGCCGGGTTCGCCAGGGACACTTTGCGGGTCAGGTTGTTGTCCACCGCCCACATCAGGCAGGCGGCGGCGACCGCGGCCGGTCCCCAACCGCCGTTTCCCCAGCCGGCGGCGAGACTCACCGGTTCGCCCCAGGACAGCACGACCGCTCCCGCCACGATGGCGACCATTCCGGCGACGAGCCGCCGGTCGACGCCCTCGCGGAAGACGAACCACGCCAGCAGGGCGGTGAACACCCCTTCGAGATTGAGCAGCAGCGAGGCGGTGGATGCCGGCGTCGCCGTCAGGCCGGCCATCAGCAACACCGGACCGGCGACACCACCGGCCGCTACGGCGGCCAGCAGCCACAGCCATTCGGCACCGCGGAGGCCGCGTTCGCTGCGTTTTCGCGACCCTGTCACCCCGCGGACCAGCCGGACCAGCCCCAGCCCGATGCCGGAGCCGAGATACAGCAGGCCCGCCAGCATCCAGGGGGACAGGTCGTGCACCAGCAGCTTCGCCAGCGGCGTGCTGAGGCCGAAAAGGACCGCGGCCAGGATGGCGGTCGTCGCGCCGGTTCGGGGCATGAGCGCCTCGCACGCCTGTTGAGTGAGGGAAGAACTCTTGCCCCCACCCTAACCCTCCCCCGCTCTCGCAGGGGAGGGGATGAAGGCTACCCCCGCGCCCGCAGGTAGGGGGTCATGCGCCACTCCGCGTAGCGGATCAGGCGCGAGGCGATGAAGTTCAGCAGCAGATAGATGCTGCCGGCCACGATGAACACCTCGAACACCGCGAAGCTCTGCGCGATGATCTTGCGGGCGATGCCGGTGATCTCCAGCAGCGTGATGGTGCTGGCGAGCGAGCTGGCCTTGACCATCAGGATCACCTCGTTGCCGTAGGCCGGCAGCATCTGGCGGATCGCCACCGGCATCACGATCCTGCGGAACAGCAGCGTGCGCGACATGCCGCAGGCCCGCGCCGCCTCGATCTGCCCCTGCGGCACCGACAGGATGGCGCCGCGCAGGATCTCGCTGGTGTAGGCGCCGGTGTTCAGAGTCAGCGCCAGGATCGCACACCAGAAGGGCTCGCGCAGGTAGATCCACAGGAAGCTGCTGCGCACCAGCTCGAACTGGCCCATGCCGTAATAGATCAGGAAGATCTGCACGAGCAGCGGCGTGCCGCGGAACACGAAGACGTAGGCGGCCATCAGCCGCTCGGTGACGCGGTTGCCGTACAGCCGCAGCAGCGCCACCGCGAAGGCCACGCCCGCGCCGAACAGCAGCGCCAGCCCGACCAGCTGCAGGGTCACCGGAACGCCGCGCAGGAGGGTGGGCACGCTGTCCCACATCAATTCCCAGTTCATGGGTCAGGCCCTCCGCACGCCGCGATTGGCGTAGCGCTCCGCCCGCTCGAACGCCACCGTGGAGACGGTGGTGAGCAGGAGGTAGAGCACCGCCGCGGTGGTGTAGAACAGGAACGGCTGGCGGGTCGACCCCGCCGCCACATGCGACACGCGCATGATCTCGGCCAGCGCCGTCACGGAGATCAGCGCCGTGTCCTTCAGGGTGAGCTGCCAGACGTTGCCCAGCCCCGGCAGGGCGTAGCGCAGGGTCTGCGGCACCAGGATGCGGCGCAGGATCAGCCAGCGCGACATGCCGCAGGCGCGCGCCGCCTCGATCTGGCCGTGGGGGACCGCCTGGACCGCGCCACGGATCACCTCCGTCGAATAGGCGCCGGAGATCAGCCCGACCGCCAGCACGCCGATGGAGAAGGCGTTCAGCTCGATGTAGCCCTCGTAGCCGAAAACCCGGCCGACGGCCATGACCGCGCCGCTGCCGCCGAAGAACAGCAGGTAGATGACCAGCAGTTCGGGGACGCCGCGGACGACGGTGGTGTAGACCTCCGCGACGCCGGTGAGGGCGAGGTTGCGGCTGAGCTTCGCCGACGCGCCGAGCGAGCCGAAGACGAGGCCGAGGACGAAGGCCGACACCGACACGGCGACCGTCATCGCGGCCCCGCCGAGAAGCTGGCCGCCCCACCCGTTCGGGCCGAAGGAGAGAAGTTCGAACATGCGCTCCGAAATGGGCTCCGAAAGGGCTCCGAACCGGGGTCCCCTCCCCCCGCAACGGGGGAGAGGGGCATCCCTTCACATGATGGCCGGTTTTACTTGATCGACCGGTTACTTGATCGACCAGTTACTTGATCGAGATGTCGTAGCCGAAGTGCTGGGTGCTCAGCTTCGTGATGGTGCCGTCCTGGTTGGCCTCGGCGATGGCCTTGTTGAACAGCTCCTTCAGGTCGCCGTCGGCCTTGCGCAGGCCGACGCCCACGCCCTTGCCCAGCACGCCGCGCGCGAAGGCCGGGCCGAACAGGGTCATGTTGCCGGCGTCCGTCTTGAGGATGGCGTCCACCGCCGAACGGTCGCCGAAGATGGCGTCGACGCGGCCGGCGGCCATGTCGATGCCGGCGTTGTCCAGCTTGTCGTAGGTGCGGACCGCCACCTGCGGCAGAAGCTTCTCCATGAAGTTCGCCTGGATGGTCGAGGTCTGCACGCCGACCGTCTTGCCCTTCAGCGCGTCGGCCAGGGCGGCGATGGCGGCCTTCGGGTCGTCCTTGGACAGGTCGTAGCGCTCGCCGGGGAAGGTCGCCTTGGCGAGCGGCGAATTTTTCATGGTCCCGAACATCGACGGCTCGGTGCCGTAGGGGCCGGCGAAGGCGATGACCTTCTCACGCTCGTCGGTGATCGACATCGCCGCCATGATGGCGTCGTACTTGCCCTGCTGGATGGCCGGGATCATGCCGTCCCAATCCTGGGCGACGATCTCGCACTCGGCCTTGATCCGCTTGCACAGTTCCAGGGCGAGGTCCGGCTCGAAGCCGACCAGCTTGCCCGACGGGTCCGTCGCGTTCCAGGGGGCGTAGGCGCCCTCGGTGGCGATGCGGATCTTCTTCCAGTCCTTGGCTTCGGCGGCGGTGCCGGCAACCGCCACGATGGCGCCGAGCGCCAGGGCCGCAACGATCTTCTTCACGGGAAAACCTCCTCTGTTCTGATGCCCTTATGGATGGCTCTTATGCTCGGGCAGGCTCTGAGGTTTACGGTTTTACAGCGCCAGTCAAGGGAATTGAGCGGGTCGTCCTCGCGCGACCGAATCAGCCGCCGCCGGACAGGTGGCGCGACAGGAACTGTCGCACGCGGTCCGATTCCGGATTGACCAGAACCCGGTCGGGCGGCCCCCGTTCCTCGATCCGGCCCTGGTGGAGGAACACCACCTCCGACGCGACCTCGCGGGCGAAGCCCATCTCGTGCGTCACCAGAATCATGGTGTTGCCCTCCTCGGCGAGCTGGCGGATGACCAGCAGCACCTCGCCCACCAGCTCGGGGTCGAGCGCGGAGGTCGGCTCGTCGAACAGCATCACCTTGGGCTGCATGGCCAGCGCGCGGGCGATGGCGGCGCGCTGCTGCTGCCCGCCGGAGAGCTGCACCGGGTAGGACTCGGCCTTGGCCAGGATGCCCACCTTGTCCAGCAGCTTGCGGGCGCGGTCCACCGCCTCCGCCTTCGGGACGCCCAGCACATGGACCGGCGCCTCGATGACGTTCTCCAGGATGGTCATGTGGGTCCAGAGGTTGAAGCTCTGGAACACCATGCCGAGCCGGGTGCGGATGCGGTCCACCTGCCGGGAATCGGCGGGGACGGTCTGGCCGCCGCGCGCCTTCTTCAGGCCGATGGCCTCGCCGCCGATGACGATCCGCCCCTCGTCCGGCACCTCCAGCATGTTGATGCAGCGCAGAAGCGTGCTCTTGCCGGAGCCGGAGGAGCCGATCAGCGTGATGACGTCGCCTTCGCGCGCGGTCAGGGAGACGCCCTTCAGCACCTCCAGCGGACCGAAGCGCTTGTGGACATTCTCGACGAGGACGGCTTCGGGGGCGTTGGGATTCGTGGGCGGGTGTCGGTGCATGCGGGGCTTGTCGGCGGGGAACGGGGGCGGGGAGCGGTCTGGACCGCCCAACCCTGGACGGTGCCGCTAGGCTAGACCGCCGGACAAACTCCCGCAACGCGGATTTTGCGGGCTCCGGGGCAACCGCACGACGGGGGAAGCCGGCGGGTTTTTCACCACAGCATCAGCACCAGAAGCTGCGGCGCCAGGATGCGCAGGCACATGGCCAGCGGGTAGACGGTGGCGTAGGCCAGCGCCGGCGCCTCGGACGCGACCACCGCGTTGGCGTAGGCGAGGCCCGGCGGGTTGGTCTGTGCCCCGGCCAGCACGCCGCAGATGCTGAGGAAGTTCAGCTTCATCATTCCGCGCGCCAGCAGCCCGGTCAGCAGCAGCGGCACGATGGTCACCAGCACGCCCCAGGCCATCCAGGGCAGTCCGGCGCCGCTCGCCATCGTCTCGACGAAGCGGTCGCCCGAGGCGATGCCCAGCACGGCGAGGAACAGGACGATGCCGATCTCGCGCAGGGCGAGGTTGGCGGCGGGCGGCATGAACCAGACCAGCGGCCCGATGTGGCCGATGCGCGCCAGCACGATGGCGACGATCAGCGGCCCGCCGGCCATGCCCAGCCGCAGCGGCGCCGGCATGCCCGGCAGGAACAGCGGGATGGCGCCGAGCAGCGCGCCCAGCGTGATGCCGACGAAGACCGGGATCATCTCCACCGTCTGCAGCCGCCGTTCGGAGTTGCCGATGATGCAGGCGGCCGCCTTGAGGTCGTCGGGCTTGCCGATCACCGTCAGGATGTCGCCGAACTGCAGCTTCAGCGCGGCGTTGGGCACCAGCTCCACGCCGGCGCGGTTGACCCGGCTGACCACCACGTCGCACGCCCCCTTGAGGTTCAGCGCGGCGATGGACTTGCCCAGCACCGGGTTGGCGGTGACGACGATGCGTTCCCACCGCAGGTCGCTGCCCTTGGTGGTCAGCCGGACGTCGGCCTCGCGTCCCATCAGCAGGCGGACCTGCTCCAGCTTCGGGCGCGGGCCGACCATATGCAGCACGTCGCCCTCCTCCAGCCGCGTGTCCTCGCCGGGCACGCGGAGGTGGCCGCCGCGCAGCAGCCGCGACGCGCAGACCCCCAGGCTCGGCAGCAGGGTCAGGTCGCCCAGCCGCACCCCGCGCAGGGCCGGGTTGGTGACGGCGATGTCCATGGTGTCGAGCGCCGCGACCTCGGCGCGCCGGGCGGCCTCGAAGGCCCTGGCCTCCTCCTGCGGGTCGATGCGGAAGACGATCCGCACCGCCGCCATGGCCAGCAGGTTGCCGGCGATGCCGAAGGGGTAGGTGACGGCGAAGGCCAGGCCGGGCAGGGCCATCACCGCGGCGTCGGCCCCGACCTCCTTCAGCACCTGCTGCGAGGCGGCCAGCGCCGGGGCGTTGGTCACCCCGCCCGCGAAGACGCCGAGGCCGGAGCCCAGCGGCACGAGGTCGAACAGCACCAGGATCGCGGTCAGCAGGATGCTCGACCCGACCATCAGCAGCGCCAGCCCGTTCAGCGCCAGCCCGGACTTCTTCAGCGCCGCGAAGAAGCCGGGGCCGACCTGGATGCCGATGGTGTAGACGAACAGGATCAGGCCGAAGTCGCGGATGAACTCCATCATCTCGGCGTTCAGCGTCACCCCGGCCTGCTTGGCGAAATGGCCGACCGCGATGCCCGCGAACAGCACGCCGCCGATGCCCAGCCCCACGCCGCGCAGCCGTATGTGGCCGAGCGCCAGCCCGAGGGCCGAGGTGATGCCCAGCATGAACACCACGCGCGCGATCGGCGGCATGGCCAGGAAGAGGTCGATGAGCGCGTGCATGGCCGCGTCTCCTCACGCGAGGACAGACCGCCCGCCGATCCCGTGGGAAGCGTCCCCGCCGGGCCGCTTCCTTACCAGAGGAACAGGACGATCAACTGCGGCGCAAGGATACGCAGAAACATAACCATAGGGTAAACAGTGGCATAGGCGAGGGCGGGAGCCTCCGATGCGCTCATTGCGTTTGCAAATGCGAGCGCGGGCGGGTCCGTCATGCTGCCGGACAGCAGCCCGCAGATCGTCAGGTAGTTCTGCCCGGCGAAGGCCCGCGCGATGACGCCGACGACGAGCAGCGGGATCAGCGTCACCAGCACGCCGCAGCCGATCCACAGCAGCCCGTCGCCGTGCACCAGCGTCTCGACGAAGCGGTCGCCGGACATCAGCCCGACCACCGCCAGGAACAGGACGATGCCGATCTCGCGCAGCGCCATGTTGGCGGCGGGCGGCATGAACCAGACCAGCGGCCCGATGTGGCCGATGCGCGCCAGCAGGATCGCCGCCACCAGCGGCCCGCCGGCCAGACCCAGCTTCAGCGGCGCCGGCATCCCCGGAATGTAGAAGGGGATGGAGCCGAGCAGCACGCCCAGCAGGATGCCGATGAAGACCGGCACGAACTCCACCTGCTGGAGCCGCCGCGCCGAGTTGCCCATCAGCGCCGCCACCCGCTGGAGGTCCGACGGCTTGCCGATGGCGGTCAGGATGTCGCCGAACTGGAGGTGCAGGGCGGGGCTCGGCACCAACTCCACGCCCGCCCGGTTGACCCGGCTGACCACCACGTCGTAGGCGTCGGCGAGGTCGAGCTGGCCGATGGCCTTGCCCAGCACATGCTCGTTGGTGACGACCAGCCGGTCCCAGCGCATGTCGGTGCCCTTGGTGGTCAGGGTAACCTCCGCCGCCTCGCCGAGCAGCCGCTTCGTCGCCTCCAGCTTGACCCGCGGCCCGACCAGATGCACGACGTCGCCGGCGCGCAGGCAGGTGTCCGGGTGCGGCACCTGGAGCCGCCCCTCGCGCAGCAGGCGGGAGATCATCACCCCCTGATCGCCGAACAGCTCCATCTCGCGCAGCGGCAGCCCCATGGCCGACCGGTTGCGCACGGCGACGTCCAGCGTCTCCAGGGTTTCCACCTGGGCGCGGCGCTTGCGTTCGAAGGCTTCGGCCTCCGCCGCCGGGTCGATGCGGAAGACGACGCGGATCAGCCCCATGGTGATGAGGATGCCGACGATGCCGAAGGGATAGGCGACGGCGTAGCCGAGGCTGGGCGTGTTGATCTCCGCCGCCGAGGCCCCGACCTCGCGCAGCATCTCCTGCGCCGCACCCAGCGACGGCGTGTTGGTGACGGCGCCGGAGAAGATGCCCAGCACCGCCGGCAGCGGCACCCCACCGATCTCGTGGATCGCCACCGCCACCAGCACCCCCAGCCCGACCAGCGAGGCGGCCAGCAGGTTCAGCGTCAGGCCGGACTTCTTCAGGGCGGCGAAGAAGCCGGGGCCGACCTGCACGCCGATGGTGTAGACGAACAGGATCAGCCCGAACTCCCGCATGAAATGCAGGACGTGATGGTCGAAGGTCAGGCCCAGCGCCTTGGCGACGTGCCCCGCGGCGATGCCGGCGAACAGCACCCCGCCGATGCCCAGCCCCACGCCGCGCAGCTTGATCTGCCCCAGCGCCAGCCCCGACGCCGCCACCACGCTGAGCATCAGCATGATGCGGGCGATGTCGGGAAGGCCGTTGAACAGGTCGATCAGCAAGGTCATGGCAGACACCCGGTCCGGTTGAGCATTGAGGGGGCGAAGGCGCCTATGAATGCCCGCTCCGCTTCGCCCGGGCAATGCCCTGGACTGGAAAGGGACATTCATCGGATCAAAATTTCGCCACTTTCTGGCCCTAAACCGGACGGAGCCTTACGGCATGAAGTGGCTGGCCGGACCCGTGAACCCCTGCGGCCCGGCCCCTAAGCGACGATCAGGGCTCCGGTTTTCCGGCGCCCCCAGCCAGGCCCCGGCTGGATCGGCGGCCATCGCAAGAACCCCCTTGCGATGGCCGTTTCTTTTTGGGCCGTTTCCGTTTGGCCCGACCTTTTGTGAGGCCGTTTCTTTTTGGCACCCGGACGGGCTGTGCTATAGCTCCCCCCGCTTCGTCCACCGCAAGAGCCCGCCCGTCGCCATGCCCGTTTTCGCCGGTTCCGCGCTGACCTGCCTCCGTGGCGACCGGCTGGTCTTCACCGGGCTGGACTTCCGGATCGCGCCGGGGGAGGCGCTGTTCCTGCTCGGCCCCAACGGCAGCGGCAAGTCCAGCCTGCTGCGCGTCATGGCCGGGCTGCTGAAGCCGATCCGCGGCCAGTTGTCCTGGGATGGCGTGCCGGTGACCGACGATCCCGACGCCCACCGCGGCCGCATCCACTACGTCGGCCATCTCGACGCGGTGAAGCCGGTGCTGAGCGCGGTGGAGAACCTGTCCTTCTGGGCCACGCTGGGCGGCGCCGCCGATCCGCGGGGCAACGCGCTGAAGGCGCTGGAGCGGCTGGGTGTGCCGCACATCGCCAACGTGCCGGGGCGCTACCTGTCGGCGGGGCAGAAGCGGCGCCTGAACCTCGCCCGCATCATCGCCGCCCCCGCCGCCCTGTGGCTGCTCGACGAGCCGACCGTGGCGCTCGACCGCGCGGCCATCGCCCTGTTCGAGGAGATCATCGCGGAGCACCGGGCCGGCGGCGGCATGGTCGCCGTCTCCACCCATGTGGACATCGCCATGCCCGGCGCCGGCGAGCTGCACCTCGACGAGTTCACCCCCGTCCCTCATGGCGAGGACGACGACGTTTTGGAAGAGGAGGACGCGGCGTGACCCGCTTCCTGCGCCTGATCGGGCGCGACCTGCGGCTGGCGCTGCGCCAGGGGTCGGACGCCAGCATCGCCGTGATGTTCTTCGTTCTGTGCGTGGTCCTGTTCCCCTTCGGCGTCGGGCCGGAGCCGAACATCCTCGCCCGCATCGCCGCCGGGGTGATCTGGGTGGCGGCCCTGCTCGCCTCGCTGCTGTCGCTGGAGCGGCTGTTCCAGAACGATTACGAGGACGGCTCGCTGGAGCTGCTGTCGCTGTCCACCCTGCCGATGGAGGCGGTGGTGCTGGCCAAGACGCTGGCTCACTGGCTGGTGACCGGCCTGCCGCTGATCGCCGCCGCCCCGCTGCTGGCGTTGCTGCTGAACATGGACGCGGAAGGGTTCGGGGTGCTGGTGCTGACCCTGCTGGTCGGGACGCCGATCCTCAGTTTGATCGGCAGCATCGGCGCCGCGCTGACTCTGGGCGCCCGGCGCGGCGGCGTGCTGCTGTCGCTGCTGATCCTGCCGCTCTACATCCCCGTGCTGATCTTCGGCGCCGGGGCCATCGACGCCGCGCTGAACGGCCTGACTCCGCGCCCGCATCTGCTGCTGCTGGGCGGCCTTCTGGCCGGCGCCCTGCCGCTGGCCCCCTGGGCGAGCGCCGCCGCCCTGCGTCAGGCGGTGGAGTAGAAACGGGATGCCGTCGCTATCCGGAACGCCGTTGCCTGTGCCACCCGGTCTGATAGAGTGCCGCCGACTTGCACACTTTTGAAGAGACGTTGGGCTTGCAATGGGTGTTCCCGATTTTCAGACCCTGATGCTCCCCGTGCTGAAGACCGCCGCCGGGGGTGGCGAGGTCCGCATCCGCGATGTGGTGGACATTCTTGCGGATGAGTTCGCCCTGACCGACGAGGAGCGGGCTCATCTCGTGCCGTCGAAGCAACAGACGACCTTCGGCAACCGCGTGAGTTGGGCGAAGAGCTATCTCAGCAAAGCCGGGTTGGTCGAACCGACCCGACGGGCACATTTTCGTATCACCGAGACCGGCCGGCAGGTGCTGAACTCGCCCCCCGACCGGATCACCGTTCGGTTCTTGGAGCAATTCCCGAGCTTCAAAAGTTTCCGCGACGGCGAGGCTGGGACAGCCGAGGCGGCCGAGGTCGTGCTTTCGGTTGCCGAGAGTCCCCTGACTCCCGATGAGGTGATGCGGCAGGCCCATTTGCGGATCGAGGCGTCGTTGGCGGAGGAGATCCTCCTGCGGGTGAGGTCCGGGACGCCGGCCTTTTTTGAGAAGACCGTCGTTCGCCTGCTGATCACCATGGGTTACGGCGGGTCGGTGACGGAACTCGACAAGGCTCTGGTCGGCAAGTCCGGCGACGATGGAGTGGACGGTATCATCGACCAGGACCCGCTTGGGCTGGATCGCGTCTATGTCCAGGCCAAGCGGTACGCCGACGGGAACACCGTCGGAGCCGGGGCGATCCGTGATTTCTTCGGCAGCCTGAACCTGTTCAAGGCGACCAAGGGGCTGTTCGTCACCACCTCCGCCTTCACCGCCTCAGCCAGGGAAACGGCCGACCGGCTCGGCACCCGCATCGTGCTGATCGACGGCATTCAACTGGCCAAGCTGATGATCCGGCACGAGGTCGGCTGCCGGATCGAAGAGACCCTGCACATCAAGCGTGTGGACGAGGACTTCTTCGAGTAGAAGCGGTCTTATGCCGGGGATGGACGCGATTTGGCCGACGCCGTGTGCGACAGGGCGGTGTCACACCGCGGGGAATTCCGCCGCTGCCGGGCGAATTCCTGTGTCGCATCACTGTCTTGGGGGGATTGGTGGAGCCGAGGAGGATCGAACTCCCGACCTACGCATTGCGAACGCGTCGCTCTCCCAGCTGAGCTACGGCCCCACACACCGTCACCGGCGTGCGGCGGATAATGGTGATGCGGAGGAAGCCTGTCAAGCCCCCTGAACGCGCCCGGTCGCGGGCATCGGCGGTGGCGCCAAGGGGATGGCCAAGGGCATGATAGCGGCCCGCCGCGCGGCACTGGACAGCACTCGCCGCTTGTGCTTAGGGTGCCCCGCAAAATCGGACAATAAAGGGACGGGCCGGGCATGATTGCGCTCTACCTGCTGATCGACACCGTTCTCAGCCTCTATGTGTGGCTGCTCATCGCTTCGGCGGTGCTGAGCTGGCTGGTGGCCTTCAACGTCGTCAACACCCGCAACCGCGCGGTCTATGTCATCGGCGACTTCCTCTACCGCATCACGGAACCGGTGCTGCGCCCGATCCGCCGCGTCCTGCCGAACATGGGTGGCCTGGACCTGTCGCCGATCGCGCTGATCCTGCTGATCTTCTTCATCCGCAACCTGATGGCGGAATACTGGCCGCGCTTCTGATGCCGGGACCTTTGGAAGCCGCTCCCTTCGAAGCCGTGGCGGACGGCGTCCGGCTGGCGCTGCGGGTGACGCCCAAGGCGTCGCGCAACGCCATCGCCGGGCTGGCCGCGACGGCGTCCGGAGGAACGGCCCTGAAGGTGACCGTCACCGCCGTGCCGGAGAACGGCAAGGCGAACGAGGCGGTGGTGAAGCTGCTGACCAAGGCGTGGAAACTGCCCAAGACCAGCCTGACTGTGGTGGCCGGCGCCACCGACCGGAACAAGATTGTCCATATGGCCGGCGACCCGGCCGACCTGATGCGCCGGCTGACGGCGCTGGTGGAAACAGCAAAGCCTGATACGGGGAAGAGCGATGGCTGAGGCGAGGATCATCGACGGCAAGGCGTTCGCCGCGGGGCTGCGCGCCCGCGTGGCGGAGGGTGTGGCCGCGCTCAAGGCCAGCCACGGCGTCACCCCCGGCCTCGCCGTCGTGCTGGTGGGCGAGGACCCGGCGAGCCAGGTCTATGTCCGGTCCAAGGAAAAGGCCCTGGCCGACCTCGGCATGAACAGCTTCGACCACCACATGCCGGCCGATCTCGGCGAGGCGGAGCTGCTGGCCCTGATCGACCGGCTGAACGCCGACCCGGCGGTGCACGGCATCCTGGTCCAGCTTCCCCTGCCCAGGCACATCGACACGGCCCGCGTGCTGGCCCGCATCGTCCCGGAAAAGGACGCGGACGGCTTCCACGTCGTCAACGCCGGCCTGCTGGCGACCGGCGGCGCAGGCGCCATCGTGCCCTGCACGCCGCTGGGCAGCCTGCTGCTGCTCCGCGACACGCTGGGCAACGACCTGAAGGGCAAGCGGGCGCTGGTGCTGGGCCGCTCCAACATCGTCGGCAAGCCGATGGCGCAGCTTCTGCTCCAGCAGGACTGCACGGTCACCGTCGCCCATTCCCGCACCCAGGACCTGCCCGGCGAATGCCGCCGCGCCGACATCCTGGTCGCCGCGGTGGGCCGTCCGGAGATGGTGCGCGGCGACTGGATCAAGCCGGGCGCCGTGGTCATCGACGTCGGCATCAACCGCATCCCGCACCCGACCGAGCCGGGCAAGACCAAGCTGGTCGGCGACGTCGCCTACGACGAGGCGGTCAAGGTCGCCGGCGCCATCACCCCGGTGCCGGGCGGCGTCGGGCCGATGACCATCGCCTGCCTGATGCTGAACACGCTGGCCGCCGCCTGCCGGGCCGCCGGCGCCCCGGTCCCCGCCGAGGCCCTTGCATGATCACGGTCCACGCCCGGGTGGGCGGCCGCGTGGTCGAGCAGCCGCTCGCCCTCGGCGAGCCGCTGCCGCCCAACACGGTGTGGATCGATCTTCTCCGTCCCGACGAGGCGGAGCGCGCGCATGTCGGCGCCGTCACCGGCTGCGACCTGCCGACGCGCGAGGAAATGAAGGAAATCGAGGCGTCGAGCCAGCTCTACACCGAGGGGGAGGCCGTCTACCTCACCTCCTCGGTGATCGCGCGGGCCGATTCGCCGATGCCGGAGCAGGGCGAGGTCACCTTCGTCCTGACCCCCCGGCATATGATCACGGTGCGCTTCACCGAGCCGCGCTCCGTCGCCACCTTCGCCGCGCGGACCAGCCGCCAGCCGGAGCTTCTGGCCAGCGCGGAGGACGCGCTGCTGGGAATCCTGGACGCGGTGATCGACCGGGTGGCCGACGTGCTGGAGCTGATCGGCGCCCGCATCGACGGGCTGTCCACGCGCATCTTCACCAACTCGCTGAACAGCAAGGGGGTCGGAAGCTCCAAGAAGCCGGACGAGCTGCAGGACGTGCTGCGCGGCATCGGGCGGGCCGGCGACCTGACGCACAAGGTGCGCGACAGCCTCGCCGGGCTGGACCGGCTGGTCGCCTTCCTCTCCTCCGTCGCCGCCGGGCGGCTGACCAAGGAGCAGAAGGCCGCGCTGAAGACCCTGACGCGCGACCTGCGCTCCCTGAACGAGCACGCCGGCTTCCTGGCGCACGAGGCGAACTTCCTGCTCGACGCCACGCTCGGCCTGATCAACATCGAGCAGAACGCGATCATCAAGATCTTCTCGGTCGTCTCCGTGGCGCTGATGCCGCCGACCCTGATCGCGTCGGCCTACGGCATGAACTTCCACCACATGCCCGAGCTGGACTGGGACTTCGGCTATCCCATGGCCATCGTGATGATGGTGCTGTCCGCCGTCGTGCCGCTCTGGTACTTCCGCCGCCGCGGGTGGCTTTAACACGAAGAAGGGAACCGCCGATGATCGTCCTGTCCGATGCCGCGCTCGACGCGCTCCTCGCCCAGGACGTTCCCTACGGCGACCTGACCACCGACTCGCTGGGCATCGCCGCCGCCCCGGCGCGCATCCTGTTCAAGGCGCGCGGCGCCATGGTGCTGGCCGGGACGGAGGAAGCCGCCCGCCTGATCGGGAAGGCCGGCGGCACGGTGACGTCCGTCCGGCCCAGCGGCACGGCGGTCGAGGCCGGGGCGCCCTTCCTGGAGGGGCACGGCCCGGCGGGCGCCCTGCACCGCGGCTGGAAGGTGGCGCAGACGCTGGTCGAATACGCTTCCGGCATCGCCACCCGCGCCCGCCGCATCGTCGAGGCCGCCCCCGGCGTGACCGTCGCCTGCACCCGCAAGAACTTTCCCGGCGCCAAGGACCTGTCGGTCAAGGCGGTGCTGGCCGGCGGGGCGGTGATGCACCGGCTGGGCCTGTCGGAAACGATCCTGGTCTTCCCCGAACACCGCGCCTTCCTATCCGGGTCGCCGGAGATGTGGATCGCCGATCTGCGCCGCCGGGCGCCGGAAAAGAAGATCGTGGTGGAGGTCGACACGGTGGCGGACGCCATCGCCTTCGCCCGGGCCGGGGCCGACGTGCTGCAACTGGAGAAGCGCCCGCCCGAGGAGGCCCGCGCCGTGGTCGAGGCGACGCGCGGCCTGCCGCGCCCACCGGTCATCGCCGCGGCGGGCGGCGTGACCGAGGACAACGCGGCGGCCTACGCCGCGGCCGGTTGTCCGCTGCTGGTCACCACCGCCCCCTTCTTCGGGCGCCCGGCGGATGTGAAGGTGGTTCTGGAACCGGCCTGACGCCCTCCGGGCGCGCTGGGATCAGCGGTCGCGGTTCGGGGCGATCTGGTCCACGCGGTGGGCGAAATCGACGTCGGCCTGGGTCAGGCCGTCGGCGCTGCGGGTGCACAGGATGATCTCCACCCGGCCCATGTCGTTGAACCATTCCGGATGGTGGTTCGTCCGCTCCGCCAGCAGGGCGACCTGGCTCATGAAGCCCCAGGCGGCGGGGAAGTCGGGGAAATGGTAGGTCTTGCGGATCGCGTCGCGCTCCAGCACCTCCGCCCAGCCATGCAGTTCCTTCAGTGCGGTCTGCCGCTTGGCACCCACCAGCTTGTCCGACATTCCTTCCCCCGTTGTTGGTTGGCCTAAACTTGGTTGGCTTGTGCAAGGCGTAACGGACACGGATCGATTGTGGATCAAATCGGTGTTCCGGTCCGCCTTCCGGTTTAGCGCCGCTTGGCCTGGGCGGCAAGCAACGCTACCTTCCCCCGTATGATGCGCAAACCGGCACACACCCACACCGTTCCCCCCTCCACCCCCGACCTCGAGCGGATGGCCGAGGACGCGCTGGAGACGATTCCGCGGGAACTCCTGGCCCCGATCGCCAATCTGTCGATCCATGTCGAGGATTTCCCCGACGAGGAGACCGAGCGCGAGATGGAGCTGGAAAGCCCCTTCGACCTGCTCGGCCTCTATCGGGGCGTCGATATGACGCGGCAGAGCGTCGCCGACCTGCGCAGCGGGCCGGACATGATCTTCCTCTACCGCCGCCCGATCCTGGACTACTGGTGCGAGACCGGCGAGGACCTGTTCGCCATCGTCCGCCACGTCCTGATCCACGAGATCGGCCACCATTTCGGCCTGTCGGACGAGGACATGGAGCGCATCGAGGCCATGGAGGGGTGAGTCACCCGTCCAGGGCCTCGTCGACGCGGCGGCGCAGCGCGGGCACCAGCTCCGCGTCGAACCAGGGGTTCTTCTTCAGCCAGGCGGTGTTGCGCCAGCTCGGGTGGGGCAGGGGCAGGAACTCCGGCAGGTAATCCCGCCACGCCGCCACCGTGTCGGTCATCGTCCGTTGGCGGCGATTTCCCAGATAGTGGGCCTGGGCGTAGCTGCCGACCAGCAGGGTCAGCCGCACCCCGGTCAGGGCGGCGCGCAGCGGCGGGTGCCAGAGCGGCGCGCATTCCGGGCGCGGCGGGTAGTCGCCGCCCTTCGGCGCCGTGCCGGGATAGCAGAGCCCCATGGGGACGATGGCGATCCGGCTCTCATCGTAGAAGGCGTCACGGTCCATGGCCAGCCACTGGCGCAGCCGGTCGCCGGACGGGTCGTTCCAGGGAATGCCGCTGGCGTGCACCCGCGCACCCGGCGCCTGCCCGACGATCAGCAGGCGGGCGGACGAGCTGCCGCGCAGCACCGGGCGGCAGCCGTGCGGCAACACCCCCGCGCACAGCCGGCAGGCGCGGGCCTGTTCGAACAGGCTTTCGAGATCGCCGGTCACAGGTCCAGCAGCGCGGTCACGAAGGCCGGGACCAGCTCGGTTGCCGGGCCGTTGACGGAGTCCGTGAACAGGCTGGCGCCCGCCGACGGCTCCAGGTTCAGCTCCAGCGTCAGGGCGCCGGCGTTGCGCGCCTCGGCCACGAAGCCGGCGGCGGGATAGACGTTGCCGGAGGTGCCGATGGAGACGAACAGGTCGCAGGCGCCCAGCGCGCGGTAGATCCGCTCCATCTGGTAGGGCATCTCGCCGAACCACACCACGTCGGGGCGCATGCCGCCCTTGCGGGCGCAGGACGGGCAGACGTCTTCCACCGACAGGTCGCTGGTCCAGTGCTCGACCTTGTTGTGGCAGTGGCGGCAGAAGACCGCGTTCAGCTCCCCATGCATGTGGATCAGCGTCTGCGACCCGCCGCGCTCATGCAGGTCGTCAATGTTCTGAGTGACCAGCAGCAGGTCGCCTTTCCAGCGCCGCTCCAGCTCGGCCAATGCCAGATGGGCGGCGTTCGGCTGCACCGCGGGGTCGCGCAGGCCGCGCCGCCGGTCGTTGTAGAAGCGGTGGACCAGCGCCGGGTCGCGGGCGAAGCCCTCCGGCGTGGCGACGTCCTCCAGATCGACCTTGGCCCAGATGCCGTCGGCGCAGCGGAAGGTGTCCAGGCCGGATTCCTTGGAAATGCCGGCCCCGGTCAGGATGACGATGGAGTCGGTCGGCTTCAGATGATTGGCGATGGTCGTGATGGCGGCGGTCATATTGGCGGCGGTCATATTGGCGATGGTCATGGCGCCCTGGCGGGTTCGGGGAACGGCTGCTAGATCTCGGATGCGGGAAACAGAAAGGAGGAGACCGGAATGGTCAAGGTCCTGTTCGTGTGCACGGGCAACATCTGCCGGTCGCCCACCGCGGAAGGTGTGTTCCGCGAACGGGTTCGGCAAGCCGGTTTGGCGGGCCGCATCGGCACCGATTCGGCGGGCACCCACAGCTATCATGTGGGGGAAGCGCCCGACCCGCGCAGCCAGCGCGCCGCCAAGGCCCGCGGGGTGGACCTGTCGGACCTGCGCGCCCGCAAGGTGACCGCGGCGGACTTCGCCGACTTCGATTATATCCTGGCGATGGACGGTGGGCATCTGGCGCAGTTGCGGCGCATGGCCCCGCCGGACAGCCGGGCGACGGTCGCCCTGTTCCTCGACTACGCCCCCGACGCGCCGAAGCGCGAGGTGCCCGATCCCTATTACGGCGAGGGGCTGCACTTCACCGAGGTGCTGGACCTTTGCGAAGCCGGGGCCATGGGGCTGCTGGAGGCCATCCGGCGGGACCGGCTGTGACGCGTGCCATGACCGGCGCGCCAAGCCTGCGGAAGGGTCTGGAGGAGGCGCTGGGCAGCGCGGTCCGGTCGCTCGACCGGCTGGCCGACGGGCACAACGCGGCGCTGTGGGCCGTCACCCTGGCGGACGGCCGGCGGCTGGTGGCGAAGGTCGCCTCCGGGCGCGGGGCTGGGCTGGAGCCGGAGGGCTTCATGTTGCGCCATCTCGCCGAACGCTCCGCACTGCCGGTGCCGGCGGTGCATCACGCCGACGACCGGCTGCTGGTAATGGACCGCATCGACGCCGGCGGTGGCATCACCCCGGCGGTCGAGGAGCACGCGGCGGAGCTGGTCGCCGCCCTGCACGGCATCACGGCGGACCGTTACGGCTTCCCGCGCGACACGCTGATCGGGCCGCTGCCCCAGCCGAACGGCGAGACGGCGGACTGGATCGCCTTCTTCCGCGACCGCCGCCTTCTCCACATGGGCCGCAAGGCGCTGGAGGAGGGGCGCATCGACTCCGGCCTGATGGCCGGGCTGGAGCGGCTGGCCGCCCGTCTGCCGGAGCTGATCGGGGAGCCGGGGCCGCCCTCGCTGATC
The DNA here is from genome assembly GCF_058780635.1 of Azospirillum sp. UENF 312511. Classification (NCBI taxonomy): domain Bacteria; kingdom Pseudomonadati; phylum Pseudomonadota; class Alphaproteobacteria; order Rhodospirillales; family Azospirillaceae; genus Azospirillum; species Azospirillum sp. UENF 312511. The sequence continues at coordinate 1,717,380 of NZ_JBSNCG010000003.1, forward strand.
CATGGCGACCTGTGGGGCGGCAACGTGCTGGCCCGCGGCGGGCGGGTGGCGGCCTTCATCGACCCGGCGCTGCACCACGCCGACGCGGAGATCGAGCTTGCCTTCACCACCCTGTTCGGCACCTTCGGGGACGCCTTCTTCCGCCGTTACGGGGAGATCCGGCCCCTCCGTCCGGGCTTCTTCGAGCTGCGGCGGGACCTTTACAATCTCTACCCGCTGCTGGTGCATGCGCGGCTGTTCGGCGGCTCCTACGTCAGGTCGGTGGAGCGGACGGTGCGGCGTCTGGTGGGGTGAGGACCAGCGCCGGACGGGTCCGCCCGGATGGATCAGCGCCAGAGCGGTTTGCGCGCCTCGGTGACGGCGTCATAGCGGCTGATGCCGATGTCCCGCAACTCGCGGTCGGACAGGGACAGCAGGGCGTCGCGCTGGCGGCTCTGTTCGCGGAGATGGGCGATCCAGGCCAACAGCCCGCGAAGCCGGCGGGCCGGTGGCGGCGCGGTGCGGGGAAGGACGTGCAGGGTCATGGTGACCTCCGGCGGGTGTGGTGAGCACCAGCATCGGGCCGTCCCCGCCGCTCCGGCAAACGGGACCTTTTCATCGTCGAATGAGCGGATTTCACCCGAAGCGGGTCACCGCCATATCACCGCCCCTGGGCGAACTCCGCCCGCATCCAGGCGCGGAAGACGGCGACCTCCGGGCGGCGCAGGCTGTCTTGGGCGGTGACCAGCCAATAAGCGCTTTTCGCGCGCAGGCGCGGCCCCATCACCTCGACCAGCTGGCCTGACGTCAGCTCCGGATCGACGGTCGGACGCCGTCCGATGATGACGCCCAGCCCGCGCACCGCGGCGTCCACCGCCATGTGGATGGCGTCCAGCCGCAGCCCGCGCTTCAGCCCGTCGTCCAGCGCCGACGGCGGCAGGCCCGCGGCCTCGGCCCAGGCGGTCCAGTCCTCCGACACGTCGGCGACGTGGAGCAGCGGGACGGTGGCGAGGTCGGCGGGGCAGGCGATGCGCGCCGCCAGGGCGGGGGCAGCCACTGGGACGAGATCCTCCTCCATCAGCTTCAGCGCGGCCAGACCGGGCCAGTCGCCGCGGCCCAGCCGGATGCCGGCGTCGATGCCGTCGCGGGGGAACTCGACCACCCGATGGGCGGTGTCCAGGGCCACCGTGATCGCCGGGTGACGCTCCTGGAAGGCGGGCAAGCGGGGGATCAGCCAGCGCAGGGCGAAGGTCGGGGCGGCGCTGACCGACAGCCGCCCGCTGGGCGCACGGCCGGGCACGCTTTCCGTCGCCAGCGCCAGCGACTGCAGCGCGTCGCGCACGCGGGGCAGATAGGCGTGGCCGGCGGGGGTCAGTGACAGGCTGCGGTTGCCGCGCAGGAACAGCTCCACCCCCAGCCAGTCCTCCAGCGTCTGGATGCCGTGGCTGACCGCGCTGGGGGTCAGGTGCAGCTCTTCCGCCGCCGCCTTGAAGCTCTGGTGGCGGCCGGCGGCCTCGAACAGGCGCAGGGTGTTGAGGGGCGGCAGTCGGTAGGCCATGGTCCGCGCAGTCTCCGACAGGCCGCAAGGCCGCGCAAACAAAAAGCCCCGCCGGAGGGGCGGGGCTTTTCGATCGTCCGGGGAGCGGGGCTCAGAGAGCCTCTTCGACCCACGTGAACAGGGCGGTCTTCGGCAGGGCGCCGATCTTGGTGGCGGCGACGTTGCCGTTCTTGAACAGCATCAGCGTCGGGATGCCGCGCACGCCGTACTTGGTCGGGGTGCCGGGGTTGTCGTCGATGTTCAGCTTGGCGACGGTGACCTTGCCGCCATACTCCTTGGCGAGGTCGTCGAGCGCGGGAGCAATCATCTTGCAGGGGCCGCACCACTCCGCCCAGAAATCGACCAGGACCGGACCGTCGGCCTTCAGCACGTCCTGCTCGAAGCTGTCGTCGGTGACCTTGATGGGATCGCTCATGTGACCTCTATGCCTGGGTTCAGGGGCACCGCCGCGCCGATTTTCCACCGGCGGCGGACCCATCCCTCATCGGTGGAATTTGCCAAAATGTATGACCGACCCCCCTCGCTGGTCAAGCCGGGGCGCGAATGCGGTCTCGTCAACCCAATCCGCCGCCCCGTGCAACGCGGCCGGGGGTGAAAAGTTCCCACGGCGGACTATCGCGCGCGCCTCACTCCGGCAACTCCATCAAAGCGGGGGTATCGGTCCACAGCAGGACGCAGCGCACCGCCTTGTCCGGGTAGATGGCGCGCAGCGCCGCGCGGTAGGCCTCCATCTGGCGGACGTAGACGGGCGGCACGTCCTCCGCGCGGACGGGCGGCGGGCGGTTGGTCTTGTAGTCGACGATCCACACCGCGTCCTCCTCGATCACCAGCCGGTCGACCCGGCCCGACAGGGCGCGCCCGGTGACCAGACCGACCACCTCCACCTCGGCGCGGGAGTTGGGGCCGAACAGGCGGGCGAAGCGCGGGTCGGTCAGGACGCGCATCGTTTCGGATGCCATTTCATCCTGGCGCTCGGCCGTCAGCTCATGCCCGGGACGAGCAAGGTAACGTCGGGCGGCGGCTTCCCGCGCGTCGGGCGGCAGGTCCGGCAGGGTCTGCATCAGCCGGTGGATCAGCAGGCCGCGTTTGAAGCGCGCTCCGTCGTCCTCGCCCAGCGGGGAGCGCATCGCCGGCTCGTCGCCATCCGGGCGGGAGGGAGTGAGGGGGCGCGACGGCTCCGGCTCCTCCGGCGCGGTGGCGGTCAGCCAGGGCGGGGCCTCCTGCGCCGTCAGCACGCGGCCGGCCCCGGCGCCGTCCGGCTTGGGCACGGCGGTCTGCGGGTCGGCCAGCCGCCAGCCCTCGCCGCTCCAGCCGTCCGGGCAGAGGGTGGAGAAGTCGAAGGGGTGCGGCACGCCGATCTCGCCCATCGCGGCCTCGACCAGCTTGTACCAGCAGGCGTCGGACGGCTCCTTCTTGCCCTGGTAGCCGCAGACGTACAGCCGGTCCTCCGCGCGGGTCAGGGCGACGTACAGCAGGCGCCTGTACTCCTGGTCGCGGCGGCGGTTGGCGCGGGCGCGCGCCTCGGCGCACAGCGCGTCCTCCTGCGAGCGGCGGGCGGCGAAGAGCGGCACGACGCAGCCCTCGTCGGGCCAGAGGATCGGCGGGCTCTGGGTCGGCGTGCCCAGCGTGTCGGGCAGGAAGACGATGGGCGCCTGAAGCCCCTTCGACCCGTGCACCGTCATGATGCGTACGCGTCCGCCGCCCTGCTCCAGCTCGCGCTTGATCTCCGCCTCGCTGGCCGCCAGCCAGGCCAGGAAGTTCTGAAGGGACGGCGGCTCGGTCTTCTCGAAGGCCAGGCATACGGCCAGGAACTCGTCCAGAGGGTCCTGCGCGTCGGGGCCGAGCCGCTTCAGGAGGGCGCGGCGGCCCGACCCGTCCGGATCGGCAGGGCAGGGGGCGGCCAGCAGCCCGGCGAAGAGCTCGTAGGGCGCCAGGAAGTCGGTGCGGGCGAGCTGGGCGCCCAGATAGCGGCGGGCCGGGCGGTAGGCCGGGTCGTCCTCCGCCTTCGCCACCAGCGCCCGCCACAGCGTGCCGCGCCGCCCGTGGGCGAGGTCGAACAGCTGGTCCTCGGTCAGGCCGATCAGCGGCCCCTTGAGGACGGTGGCCAGCGTCAGGTCGTCCTCCGGCAGCAGCAGGAACTCGCACAGCGCCATCAGGTCCATGACCGCCAGCTGCTCGGTCAGCACCATGCGGTCGACGCCGGCCACCGGAACGGCGCGGTCCTTCAGCGCCCGCACCAGCTCCGTCACGAAGGCGGTGCGGCGGCGGACCAGCACCATGACGTCGCCGGGCTGGATCGGGCGGCCCCTCGACTCGAGCGACTCGCCGCGCTGGGTCCAGTCGCGGATGGTGTCGGCGATGACCGCGGCCAGCCGGGCCGACGGCGAATCGGCGGCCTCGCGCTCCACCGGGGGCGCCCAGGCGGGCAGGTCGGCGGCCTCCGCCGGCTTCACCGGGGGCCACAGCTCGACCAGACCGGCGTGGCCGCGGCGGAAGGCGCGGTGGCGGATCACCGGGCTCGTTTCGGACGCGACACCATCCTTGGCGCCGTCCAGCCCGAACACCGCGTCCACGGTCTGCAGCACGGTGGCGGTGGAGCGGAAGGAGATGTCCAGCGCCACCGCGTGCCAGTCGCGCTCGGCGGCCTTGGCGCGGGTCTGGAAATGGCGGCGCATCCGCGCGAATTCGGCGGGGTCGGCGCGCTGGAAGCTGAAGATCGACTGCTTCTCGTCGCCCACGGCGAAGACGGTGCGCGTCGTCTCGCCCCCGTCCCGGGCGCTGAGGCCGGCGAAGAACTCCTCGGCGATGGAGCCGACGACCTGCCACTGCTCCGGGTTGGTGTCCTGGGCTTCGTCGATCAGGATGTGGTCCAGCCCGCCATCCAGCTTGAACAGCACCCAGGGCACGGCGGGCACGCCGTCCTTGCCGCGCAGCAGGGCGTTGGCCGACAGGATCAGGTCGTCGTAGTCGAGCAGCGCCTTGGCCTTCTTCTTCGCCTCATAGGCGCTCAGAAGCGACTCGGCCAAGGTCAGCAGGGCGGTGGTGGAGGCGGCGACTCCGGCCGAGCGAACCCGTTTCATCAGCGAAACGAGCCGCTCCGCCTCACGCTCCAGCGCCGTCAGGGCGGCGGGGAAGGATGTCGCCGGCTTCTTGGTGATGAGGGTCTTGCGGGCACCGCCCTCCGCGGTCAGGAAATGGCGGGCGTAGATCTGGAAGGCGCGCACCCGGCTGTCCGCGGCGTCGAGCCAGCCCTGGATGCCGACCCCGCGCTCCTCGTCGGTCTTGCTGCCGGTGGACAGCGCGCGGCAGGCGTCGCGCAGCCCCGGAACGTCGAAGGCGTGGTCGGCGCAGGCCTCGCGCAGGATCGCAGCCTCGGTGATGCCCGGCGGCACGCCCAGCGCCTCGTGAACCGCGTCCACCGCGCCGTCCAGCCCGTGGAAGCTCTCGAACAGGCGCTGGATGCGCCCGCGCTCGCTGGCCAGCTCGGCCAGGATGTCGGCGAACTCCTCGGCGTTCAGCTCGGCGGTCAGGCGAGCCATCGCCTTGCCGAGCGGGCTGTCGGGCGCGGCGCGGCCGGCGTGCAGCACCTCGTCCCGCGCCTCGGTCAGCAGGCCGGCGGCGGTGCGCTCGTCCATCACCTCGAAATGCGGGGCGAGTCCGGCCTCCAGCGGGAAGCGGCGCAGCAGCGACTGGCAGAAGGCATGGATGGTCTGGATCTTCATGCCGCCCGGGCAATCCACCACCTGGGCGAACAGCCGCCGGGCGATGGTCCGGGTCTCGGCGCTCGGCCGCTCGCCGCAGAGGTCGGCGAGCCGGTCCTCCAGCCCCTCGTCGGGCAGGGTCGCCCAGATGCCCAGCGTGCGGTTGATGCGGATGGACATTTCCGCCGCCGCGGCCTTGGTGAAGGTCAGGCAGAGGATGCGCGCCGGCGCGGTGCCGGACAGCATCAGCCGCAGCACGCGGTCGGTCAGCACCTTCGTCTTGCCGGACCCGGCGGAGGCGCCCACCCACACCGACGACAGCGGGTCGGAGGCGAGCCGCTGTGCGACGTTGGGGTCCAGCGGAAGCTCGCGGACGGGGAAGTCGAGGACGGTCATGGGCGGGTCGTGGGGTGTGGGGCGGTGGGGGTGGCGGGTGCCCCCTCCCTAACCCTCCCCCGCTTTGCGGGAGAGGGGACTGCCGCCGCTTCGCGCAAAATCCCCTCCCTCGCCGAAGGCGGGGGAGGGTTAGGGAGGGGGCCGCGGCGCATCACCCCTCACCCCCATCGCCACCCGCCGACCACTCCTGCACCCGCGCGAGGTGGGCGTAGTCGGTGTAGCGCGGGGCCATGGCCGGGCGGGGGCAGGAGCGGTAAGGGGTGGCGGGGGCGTCGAAATGGCGGATCAGCTCCTCCAGACCGGCGCGGGCCTCGGCGGCCAGAGTCGCCGGGTCGCCCTTCACCGCCTTCTCCTCGCCCGGCGGGTCGCCGCCGGACAGGCGCCAGAAAGCCAGCTCGGCCACCCGGTTCTTCGCAACCCCGGCGAAGCCGCCGGCCTCGGCCATGGCGGCCTCCAACGGCAGCTGCGGGGCGAAGCCCAGCTCGATCTCGCGGGTCGAGGGCGGGGTGCCGGTCTTGTAGTCGATCAGGACCAGCCCCTCGCCGCCCGAATCGATGCGGTCGGCCTTGGCGGTCAGCAGGAAGGGGCCGGCGGGACCGCTCAGCGTCAGCTCGCCCGACACCTCGGTGGCGAGCGGCTTCAGGGTGCGGCGGCGGTCGCGCTCCAGCCCGACGAACCACTCGGCGATGCGCTCGAAGCGCGGCCACCAGAAGGCCCAGACGTCGGGATGGCTGTGCAGCAGCGGGCCGAAGGACTCGCGGCCCATCGCCAGCAACCGGTGCAGCGCGTCGTCGGGCAGTTGGCCCGGATAGGCCTTCACGAAGGCGTCCAGCGCGGCGTGGATGAACTGGCCACGGTCGGCGGCGCCGGGGTCGGCGGCGATGGGGTCGAGCTTGCGCAGCCGCAGCACATGCTCGGCGTAGATGGCGTAGGGGTCGCGCATCCACTTCTCGATCTTGGTGACCGACAGCTTGCGCGGTCGGGCGGACACCGGCGGGCGCGGCTCCGGCGGGGAAACGGGGCGCACGGCGTCCGGCTCGTCCAGACCGCGCGCCCAGGCCAGCCAGGGCTCACCGGCCAGCTCGATCCGCCCGTCCAGACCCAGCGCGCGCAGCACCGTCTCCAGCCGCAGCAGCCAGCGCGACGGGACGGTCGGCGTGCCGTCCACCCGCTCCGCGCGGGTCAGCACGACCTCCTCGGCGCCGCAGGCGTGGGTGAAGTCGTGGGCCGACAGGCCGACCATGCGCTCCGGGCTGGGCAGGCCGAAGTCGCGGCGCATCGGGCGCGACATCCAGGGATCGGCGTCGGGGTCGGGCGGCCAGGTCCCCTCGTTCAGCCCGCCGAGGACCAGCAGGTCGAAATGCTGAAGGCGGGCTTCCATGGGGCCGAGGATGTAGAGGCGCGGGTGCAGGCCGAAGCGCGGGCGCACCGGGCGCATCGCCATCAGCGCGTCGAGCAGCGCCGGATAGTCCTTGCCGGGAACGGCGGGGAAGCCGTCCGCCGCCTCCAGAAGCTCATGGACGAAGGTCGCGGCCTCCTCGCCGTCGTCCTGCCGCCACAGGAATTCCGACCCCGGCGCGTCGGTGCGCGAGGCCAGCGCCTCCGCGAAGGCGACGTGCGCGCGGACGAGGTCGCCGAGCGGGGCCTCGCTGAACAGCGCCTCCATGAAGGGGGCGGCGAGCGTTTCGAGATTTTCCAGCCAGCCGAGCAGGGCGGCCTGCTGGTCCGGGTGGTCGAAGCGGTCGGCGGTCTTCAGCGCGGCGATCAGCCCGGCGAAGCCCTCCGCCGGGCGGGGGCCGCGCAGCACGGTGCGCTCCAGCGCGCGGGCGGAGCGGCGGAACGCCGCCGGGTCGTGCCCGCCGGCGGTCAGCGGGTGCTTGGCGAGCGCCAGCAGGGCCAGCGGGTGGGCGCGGCTGGCGGCCAGCTCGGCGGTCAGCCGCAGATAGGTGCCGACCGCGGTGTGGACCAGCGGCTGGCCCGCCGAGTCGTTGACCGCGATGCCCCAGCGGGTCAGCGCCATGGCGACCCGGCGCGCGAGGTTGCGGTCGGGGGAGACCAGCGCCGCCGTCTTGCCCGGCGTCTCCAGCGCGTGGCGCAGCAGAAGGGCGATGACCGACGCCTCCTCCTCGGCGGTCGGGGCGTCGATGCGGGTCAGCCCATCCAGGGCCGCGGCGTCCAGCCCGTCCAGCTCCCGCCAGCTTTCCGTGGTGGCGGCGGGGCGCATGGCCTCGGCCAGCAGGCGGGCGCGGGCGGCCCGCGGCTCCTCCGCGTCGTTCCAGCGGCGGACGGCGGCGCGGCCGACCGACAGCCGGTCGAGCAGATGGGCGAGGCCGTGTTGCGGGTGCGCCTCGTCGGCGCGGATGGCGTCCCAGCTCGCCTCGTCGGCCTCCAGGTCGAGGCCGGGCAGCACGACGGCGCCCTGCGGCAGGGCGGCGACCACCGCCAGCAGGTCGGCGGAGGCCGGGATGGAGCCGGTGGAGCCGGCGGCGATGACCAGCCCCTGCGGCGGCTCCGCCCGCCAGAGCGCGGCCTGGGTCTGAAGCACGAGGTTGCGGCGTTGCGCCGGGTCGGTCAGCGCGCTGGCGCCGAGGATGGCGGGCCAGTGCTCGGTGACGATCTTCAGGAACTCCAGCGTCACCTGCCAATGCTGGGCGTAATCCTCCGGCACCAGCGAGGCGAGCCGGTCGAAGGCGACGTTCTCCGTCCACACCGCGTCGATCAGCCGCCCCAGATCGGCGCCCAGCCGCACCGCCTGCGCGGTGGTGGCCGACACGCCGGTCGCCTGGAGGATCAGCCGGGCCAGCATCATCTGGCGCTTCAGCCCGCTGATCGGGTCGGGCAGCTCCAGCGGCACGCCGGGCAGCTCCTCCGCCGAGGTCAGGCTGAGGGAGGCGGCGTCCAGCTCGCCCAGCGGACTCATCCGCGGCAGCAGCATCGGCTGCCCGCCGGAGCGGCGCAGGAAGGCCTCGCGCAGCGAGCGGCAGGAGCGGCGCGTCGGCAGCAGGACGGTCACCCCGGCCAGCGCCAGCGGGTCGTTCCCCACACGGTCCAGGATGCCCGCGGCAAGCTGGTCCACGAAGGACACGCCGGTGGGAATCGAATAGACCTTGGGCTCCGCCCTGCCGCTCATGCCTGCCCCGGAAGCTGTATCGTCAGACGCGCGAGGATACTAGATGTGGGGCAATGAGACCACAAAGCGTCAAGGAATACAAAAATTCTCACAAAGGGACGGTTAGGAGGCCGGTCAGGTGGTGACCACCGACACGTCGCTCATCGACAGCATCTCCTCCGTTTCGGCCAGCGCGTCGGGGGTGCCGATGTGGAACCACAACCCGTCATGGGCGAGGCCGAAGAGGCGCCCGGCCTCCTGCGCGCGGTCCCAGACGCGGTTGGTGGAAAAGGCGCCGTCGGGGGTGTCCTGGCCGAACAGCTCCGGCTTCACGATCTGGACGCCGGCGTAGACGAAGGGGGCGATCTCCATCTCGCCGCGCCGGGTCAGCCGGCCCAGCGGGTCCATGTGGTAATCGCCGCGCCCCTCGTAGCCCACCGCCTTGGTGGTCGCCATCAGGAGCAGAAGCGCGTCCATCTCCTCCGGGTTCCAGTGGCGGGCCAGCCGCGCCAGCGTGGGGGAAGGGCCGTCGAGCCACAGGATGTCGGCGTTGACCACATAGACCGGGTCGGTGCCGAGCAGCGGCAGCGCCTTCTTCACGCCGCCGCCGGTCTCCAGCAGCGTGTCCTCCGGCGACAGGGTGATGGCCGGGGCGGTCCGTCCGGCCAGATGGGCGGCGATCATCTCGCCCTTGTAATGGCTGTTGACCACGGCGGCGGTCACGCCGGCCTCCTCCAGCCGGTCGAGCGCGTGGTCGAGCATCGGCTTGCCCATCACCGGGATCAGGGGCTTCGGGCGCTCCAGGGTCAGCGGGCGCATCCGCAGGCCCAGCCCGGCGGCCATCACCATGGCCTTGGCGGGGGCGGTTGTCACAGGCGGCGTCTTGGTACGGGTCTTCTTCGAGACAGGCGACATAATCAATCCGGCTCCGGAACGACAAGCTCCGCGCGGGTACCCGGCGGCAGATGACGGGCAAACCAATCGGCGACCGGGGCCAGTTCGGGCTTGGCGAGCTGGCCTTCCAGAAGCCGCCAGACGCGCGGCAGGTGAAGGAGATAGCCGCGTCGGCGCTGCAACGCCAGACGCACGAAGATGGCGACGATGCGGGTGTGCCGGATCGCGCCCAGCACCGCGTAGGAGCGGCGGAAGGCGTCCCAGTCACGATCCGGGAAGGCTATCCGGTAGCGGTCGAGCAGAACGCCCTCCAGCCCGGCGGGCAGGTCGCGGCGGGCGTCCTCCAGCAGCGACACCAGATCGTAGGCGACGGGGCCGAGCCCGGCGCTTTGGTAATCGATCAACCCCGCCGCCCGCAGGCCGGGCCGGGGCAGCCGCATCACGTTGTCCACATGGTAATCGCGCAGCAGCAGCGACTGCGGCCCGGCGCAGGCCTCCGGAACGACGGCGGCCCAGGCCGCGTCGAAGTCGGACCGGGCCTTGTCCGACAGGGGTTTTCCCGTCGCCGCGGGCAGGTAGACGTCGGCGAACAGTGCCACCTGCCGGGTGAACAGGGCCGCGTCGTAGAGCGGCAGGTTCAGGCAGGCTGCCTCCTCCACCGGGAAGCGGCGGTGCAGTTCGATCAGGACGTCGGTCGCCAGTTCGTAGAGCGGGCGCGGCTCCTCCCCCACGTTCAGCAGGCGGGTCAGGGTGCCGTCGCCGAAATCCTCCTGGATGGCGAGCCCCGCCTCGACCTCCGCCGCCAGGATGGCGGGGACGGAGAAGCCCAGCCGGTCCAGCGTCGCGCCGATGGCGATGAAGGGCACCAGATCCTCGGCCGGGACGGGGGTGTCGACCAGGATCAGCGTGCCGCCGTCCAGCGTGGTCAGGCGCTCGTAGCGGCGTGCCGAGGCGTCGCCGGCCAGCGGCTCGCGTTTGGCCCCCTCCAGCCCGTGGCGGGCGAGGAAGGCGGCGATCTGCGACGCGCGGTCGGTCACGGCCCCTCCAGTCCGGAAAGGCCCAGTCCGGCGAGGTCAAGGGCGTGCAAGCGCGCTTCCCAGACGCCATGGCCGGTCAGGGTGGCGCGGCGCTCGGTCGGCCCGGCGAAGCTCATCGCGACGTCGAGACGGTCGGCGGGCAGCAGCGGCCCCAGCCGGTCCGGCCATTCCACCAGCAGGACGGCCTCGGCGCGGGCCTCGTCCCAGCCCAGCTCGGTCACCTCGTCGGGGCCGGACAGGCGGTAGAGATCGAAATGCCAGACCGGGCCGATGTCGGTGTCGTAGGTCTGGACCAGCGTGAAGGTGGGGGATGGCACCTCCGCGTCCTCCTCGGTCACGGCGCGGATCAGGGCGCGGCACAGAGCGGACTTGCCGGCGCCCAGGTCGCCACGCAGGGCCACGAGGTCGCCGGGAACCAGCGCCGCGGCCAAACGGCGGGCCAGCGCGGCGGTCGCCTCCTCGCTCGGCAGCGTGACGGCGCGCGTGTTGGGGGAATCGGTCTGGGTCATGTCACGGGATCGGTCAAATCAACGGCGGCAATCAACGGCGGGAGGCGGCCTTGCGCGGCACCGGGGGAGGAGCGGGGGGCGGCTCCGTCGCCTCGACGCGGTCTTCCACCAGACGCGGCGGCTTCTTGAAGTTCATGGTGATCATCAGCGTCAGGGCGCCGTTGATCAGGTGGAGCATCTTGTCGGACTCGACGGGCAGGGGAATCTTGCGGCCCATGCAATAGGACACCAGCGCCGCGGCGACCTCGGACTCGTGCAGGGTCATGCTGCGGTCGTCGCCCTCGTCCCCGGTCACCTGGATCAGCGTCTCCACCCCGCCGCCGCCGGGCTGGCCGGGGCGGTAGGTGACCGTGCCGACCGTGCCGCTGGGCAGCGGCTCCTTCATCCGGCGGCGGCGGTCGAGCACGGCCTTCACGACCTCCTGGTCGGTGAACACGAGGCAGCGCAACTCCTTCATCGCCAGTCCTTCATTGCGGCCGCTCCGGCACGGGGGAAACGGGCAAATCCTACCCCACCGCGACCGCACGCCCAGAAGGAAATCGGCGGGACCGCACCCATTTTGCGCGCGCCGTTCGCTCTCCCCGTGCAGGGCACTGGTGACGGCGGGGTTGACCGGGCGCGCGAAACCGGACAATTGAAGGCGTCATCGTTCCCCCCGTTTGCACAAGGCAGCGCGTCCCATGTCGCACACCGTCCATCGCACCGACGTCGTCATCGTCGGCGCCGGCCCCGTCGGTCTCTTCGCTGTGTTCGAATGCGGCATGCTGAAGATGCGATGCCATGTGGTGGACGCGCTGGACATGGTGGGCGGGCAGTGCACCGCGCTCTACCCGGAAAAGCCGATCTACGACATCCCGGCCCACCCGGCCATCGAGGCCGCCGACCTGATCGACCGGCTGGCGGAGCAGGCCGCCCCCTTCAACCCGACCTATCATCTGGGCCAGCAGGTCGAGAAGCTGACCCGGACGGACGAAGGGCGCTGGCTGGTCGAGACCAGCATCGGCACCCGCATCGACACCCAGGCGGTGATCATCGCCGCCGGCTGCGGCGCCTTCGGCCCCAACCGCCCGCCGCTGGACGGGCTGGAGCAGTATGAGGGCACGTCGGTCTTCTACATGGTCCGCCGCAAGCAGGATTTCGCCGGCAAGCGCGTGGTGATCGCCGGCGGCGGCGATTCCGCCGTGGACTGGACGCTGTCGCTGGCCGACGTGGCGGAGAAGGTCTACGTCGTCCACCGCCGGCCCAAGTTCCGCGCCGCCCCGGAAAGCGTCGCCCGCATGGACGTCCTGGTCCGCGAGGGCAAGGTGGAGATGGTGGTGCCCTACCAGCTCTCCGGTCTGGTCGGCGAGAACGGCCAGTTGTCCGCCGTGCGCGTCGCCACGCTGGACGGCGAGGAGAAGGACCTGCCGGCCGACGCGCTGCTCGCCTTCTTCGGCCTGTCGATGAATCTGGGGCCGATCGCCGAGTGGGGCCTGAACCTGGAGCGCAGCCACATCGGCGTCAGTCTGCCCGGCTGCGCCACCAGCGCCCCCGGTGTCTACGCCATCGGCGACATCGCCACATATCCCGGCAAGCTGAAGCTGATCCTCTGCGGCTTCTCCGAGGCGGCGCAGGCGGCCCACGCCATCCACCCGCTGGTCCATCCGGGCGAGGCGCTGCACTTCGAATATTCGACCTCCAAGGGCGTTCCGGGCGCCGAGTAAGAACGGAAACGGGCCGCCGGGAGTACCGGCGGCCCGCTCCGTCAACGGCTGACGGGAGGCATGACAGGGGGGCTGCATTCGAAGTTTCCCTCTCCCCTCTGGGGAGAGGGTTAGGGTGAGGGGGTTGCGCTTTTGCCGGACTTGCCGCCACGCACATCCCCCTCACCGGCCCTCCGGGCCACCCTCTCCCCGGAGGGGAGAGGGTTCATAAAGTCCGAATGCGACAGCCTTGGGAGGCAAGGGATCAGCCGCCGCGGGGGCCCTTGTCGGGACCCGGACCGGGGCCATGGCCGGGGCCGTGATGGCGCGGGCCGGGACCGCCCATGCCGGCGCCCATCATGCCGTGCCCGGCGCGATCGAGGAAGCGGTCGGCCTGCTTCTGCTGGTCCGGGGTGAGCTGGGCGTAGAGGTCGGTCGCCGCCGGGCGCACCTGCTGAAGCTGGGCGAGGCGGGCCGACATCATGGCCTCCATCCGCTCAAGCCGGGCCGGGGCCGCGGCAGGCATCGGCTGGTCCTTGTACTTGGCGCAGAGGTCCTGGGTGGGCTTCTGGCTCGCCTTCGCGGCGTCGGCGAACTTGGTCCAGGCGGCGCGCTGCTGGTCGGTGATGTTCAGCTTCTTCTCGGCGTAGGCCAGCATGCCGGCCAGCCGGGCGTCCTGATCCTCGCACATCCGGGAGAAATGCCGGCCGCCGTCCGGACCGGGGCCAGGGCCGGCGCCGGGACCCGGCTGCTGCTGGGCGAAGACCGGCACGGCGAGGCCGAGGCCGAGAACCAGCGCGGCGGTGGTCATCATAGCGCGTTTCATGGGGATGCTCCTTGTTATCGACGGGGTCTTGCGTTCCCGATGACCCCGATGATGGGCCGGCAACGTATCCGGTTGATGTCCGGCCTTCCGTGAATTGGTAACGCTGTGTAACAGCCGGCCTCCCCGTAACGTGGCGTTACACATTTCTTCTTCACCCCGGCGCCCGCGCGTCGGATCATGCGTTCCATGGACCGCACCCCTCACCTGCTGGTGGTCGACGACGACCGCGAAATCCGCACCCTCCTGTCGCAGTTCCTGACGCGGCACGGCTTCCGCGTCACCGGGGCCAAGGACGGGGTGGAGATGATGCGCACGCTGGACAGCGCGCGCGTGGACCTGATCGTGCTCGACCTGATGATGCCGGGGGAGGACGGGCTGAGCCTGTGCCGCCGCCTGCGCGCCACGCCGGAGACGGCGCAGACGCCGGTCATCATGCTGACCGCGATGGGCGAGGAGACGGACCGCATCGTCGGGCTGGAGATGGGCGCCGACGACTATCTGGCGAAGCCCTTCAGCCCGCGCGAGCTTCTGGCCCGCGTCAAGGCCGTGCTGCGCCGCGCCTCCGGCCCGCCGGTGTCCGGTGGTGCGGCGGGCAAGACGCTGGGCTTCGAGGGCTGGACGCTCGACCTCGCCAAGCGGGAGCTGCGCTCGCCCGACGGGGTGCTGGTGCAGCTCTCCGCCGGGGAATACGACCTGCTGGTCGCCTTCGTGGAGCATCCGCAGCGGGTGCTGACCCGCGACCAGCTTCTTGATCTGGCGCGCGGCCGCTCGGCGGTGCCCTTCGACCGCTCCATCGACGTGCAGGTCAGCCGTCTGCGCCGCAAGATCGAGCCCGACCCCGCCGACCCCACCATGATCAAGACGGTGCGCGGCGGCGGCTATCTGTTCACCCCGGCGGTGACGGGGGCCTGAGATGAGCAATCCCGGCTTGGAGGTGGGCCGCAAGAGCCGCCTGCTGGTGGCCCGGCGCTGGCTGCCGGACAGCATCGCCTCGCGGTTGGTGCTGACCGTGGTGCTGGCGCTTCTGCTGACCCAGGCGGTCAGCGCGCTGGTCTATCTGACCGACCGCCCTCCGGGACCGCCGGCCCACAGCATGCGCGTCCTCGTCCAGCGTGTGACGGCCATCGTCCAGCTCGTGGAGAGCACCCCGCCGCAGGAGCGGCGGCGGCTGGTCAAGGCGATTGACGACCCGGTGCTGCGGGTGGACTGGAATCCCGAGACGCCGCGCTTCGCCAACCAGCGCGAGGGCTTTCCCTTCGACCGGCTGCGCCGGGCCATCCGCGGCGAGCTGGACGATCCCGACCGCGCCGTGGTGGTCGAGGTCCGGCGGGAGCGCCCCATGCCCGGCCCCTTCCCGGTGGAGGAGCACCGCTGGGGCACCGACGTCCGGCTGTCGGTGGGGCTGAAGGACGGGTCCTGGCTGACCTTCGTCGGCGGCGACCCGCTGGAGGGGCCGTTCCGGCTGCTGCGCTTCGCGCTGTGGATGGCCGGCATCGTCGGGGCGGTGGCTCTGGTCTCGGTCTGGACCGCGCGCCGCATGACCGCCCCCATCGCGCGTTTCGCCGACGCGGCGGAACGGCTGGGCGTGGACGGCGAGGCGCCGCCCCTGCCCGAAGCCGGCCCGCAGGAGCTGCGCGCCGCCACCCGCGCCTTCAACCGGATGCAGGCGCGTCTGGCCCGCTTCGTCGCCGACCGCACGCAGATGGTGGCGGCGATGAGCCACGACCTGCGCACGCCGCTGACCCGCCTGCGCCTGCGCGCCGAGCTGGTCGAGGACCCGGAGATGCAGCGCAAGATGCTTGCCGACCTCGACGAGATGGCGGCGATGATCAACGCCACGCTGGCCTTCGCCCGCGACGACGCCAAACACGAGCCGCGCGGCCCGCTCGACCTCGCCGACCTGCTGCAGAGCCTGTGCGACGACCGCGTGGACGCCGGGCACGCGGCGGCCTACGAGGGGCCGGCGCACGCGACGGTGGACGGGCGCCCGGTGGCCCTGCGCCGGGCCTTCGCCAACCTGATGGACAACGCCATCGCCTATGGCGGCGGCTTCACCGTGCGCTTGCGGCCCGCGGACGGGGAACTGCGGGTGGAGATCGAGGACAGCGGTCCCGGCATCCCGGAGGAGGAATTCGAGAAGGTCTTCGCCCCCTTCTACCGGCTGGAGCGCTCGCGCTCCCGCGACACCGGCGGGGTGGGGCTGGGTCTGGCCACCGCCCGCACGGTGGTGCGCGGCCATGGCGGCGACATCGCGCTGGCGAACCGCCCGGAGGGAGGGCTGCGGGTGACGGTGACCCTGCCGCGGTGAGGCTCATGGATCTCGCATAGGCATCAATTTCGGTAGCTTTGCCCCCTCCCTAACCCTCCCCCGCTGCGCAGGGGAGGGAGATTGTTGCGAATGGGCGGCAGTTCCCTCCCCTGCAAAGCGGGGGAGGGTTAGGGAGGGGGCAAGGGCGGCATCCGTTAGACTCCGGAATGCACCGCAACATCGGCGGCGCATTGGCGTTTAACGGTGCAGGATCAACGTCACCGGAGGTTGCCGCCGTGCCGCAGATCGACCGCACCCCCTCGCCCGTGGACAGCCGCCCCCATGTCGTGATCGTCGGGGCGGGGTTCGGCGGGCTGGCCTGCGCGGAGGCCCTGGGCGGGACGAACATCCGCGTCACCATCATCGACCGGAACAACTATCACCTGTTCGTGCCGCTGCTCTACCAGGTGGCGACCGCCGCCCTGTCGCCCGCCGACATCGCCGAGCCGATCCGCCGCATCGTCAGCCGCCACCCCAACATCGACGTGGTGATGGGCGAGGTGACCGGCATCGACCGTACGGCCAAGCGGGTGGAGCTGGCCGACGGCAGCTTCGTCCCCTACGACCGGCTGGTGCTGGCGACCGGCTCCTCCTACAGCTATTTCGGGCACGACGACTGGGCGGAGATCGCCCCCGGCCTCAAGACCATCGAGAACGCCCGGCGGATCCGCGCCCGGCTGCTGATGAATTTCGAGCAGGCGGAGATGTGCGAGGACCCGGCCCGGCAGAAGGCGCTGATGACCACCATCGTGGTCGGCGGCGGTCCCACCGGCGTGGAGATGGCCGGGGCGGTGGCCGAGCTGGCCCGCTTCACGCTCGCCCGCGACTTCCGCCGCATCGACCCGCGCACCGCCCGCGTCCTGCTGGTCGAGGCCGGGCCGCGCATCCTGTCCACCTTCCCCGACGACCTCGGCCAGTACGCCCGCCGCAAGCTGGAGGAGCTGGGCGTCGTCGTGCTGACCGGGCAGGCGGTGGAGAGCATCACGCCGGAGGGTGCGACGGTCGGCGGGCGCTTCATCCCGGCGGGGGCCATCGTGTGGGGCGCCGGGGTCAAGGCGTCGCCCGCCGGCTCCTGGCTGGGGGTGGAGACCGACCGCAGCGGGCGCATCCCGGTCGGCGCCGACATGGCGGTGCCGGGCGTGCCCGACGTCTACGCGCTGGGCGACACGGCGGCGCTGGCCGGCGACGACGGCAAGCCGCTGCCCGGTCTGGCCCAGGTTGCCAAGCAGCAGGGCGAGCATCTCGGCGGCGGGCTGGAGGCGAGTCTGCTGCGCGGCCAGCCGCTGGAGCCCTTCCGCTTCCGCAACCGCGGCAACACCGCCATCGTCGGGCGCAGCGCCGCCGTCTTCGATTTCGGGACGCGCAAGCTGAAGGGCTGGTTCGCCTGGGTGCTGTGGGCGATCGTCCACGTCTATCTGCTGGTGAACTTCCACAAGCGGGTGCTGGTCACCATGCAGTGGCTGTGGCGCTGGGCCACCTACCAGCGCGGCGCGCGGCTCATCACCACCGACCGCCCGGTGTCGGCGGCCGAGTCCGTCACCTCGCCGCATGGTGGGAGCGCCGAGCCCTTCCGGGACGCGAGGCGCGGCCAGGGCTGACGGCTTTGGATCAGGAGGGCTTTGGACCGGAAGCGGGGGAAGCGGCAGGACGCAGCGGAAGCGGGTGCCGTGGCCCGGCCACTCCTCGACCTCCAGCCGCCCGCCGTGCAGCTCCATGACGTTGCGGACCAGCGACAGGCCGAGCGCCGCGGCGCCGCGCGGGTCGTTGCGGTCGTAGCGCGAGGGCAGGGCGGCCTCGCCCGGCCCGGCGCCGCTGCCCACGGTCAGCACGATGGTCCCGGCGGTCCGTTCCCCGGACAGCAGGATGCGGCGGTCCGTCGGCGGGTGGCGGATGGCGCCGACGACCAGGGTGAACAGCGCCTGCTTGAGCCGCCGGGCGTCGCCCTCCGCCTCGCCCAGCGACGACGGGGCGGTGAGGTCGAGGCGCAGCCCCTCGCGCCGCGCCCATTCACGGGTCAGCTCGCCCACCGTCTCCAGCAGGTCGGGCACGTCCACGACGGCGCGGTCCAGCGTGGTCACGCCGGCTCCCAGGCTGGTCATGTCGACGACGTCGTCGATCAGCTCCAGCAGCCGCTCGCCCGCGTTGAGGACGCCCTTCACATACTCGATCTGGCGCGGATTCAGCTCCCCGAAATACTGGTTCGCCAGCACCTCGGCGAAGCCGATGATGCCGTTCAGCGGGTTGCGCAGATGGTGCGAGACGTTGGCGATGAACTCGCTCTTCAACTGGTCGGCGGCCTCCAGCGCGGCGTTGGAGGCGCGCAGCGCCTGCTCCAGCCGGGCGCTGTCGGTGACGTCGAGATAGCTGTTCAGCACCGCCCCGTCGGGCAGCGGCAGGGTGGAGAACTCCACCACCGACCCGTCCGCCCGCTCCAGCCGGCCCGAGCGCACGGCGCGTTCCAGCGTCGCGCCGATCATCTCGTCCTTCAGGCTGTCCCAGTCGCCGCCATTCTCCAGGAAGGGCCGCATCCGCTCGAACAGGCTGGAGATGTGCGGCTCGCCCAGCAGGTCCTCGTCGTCCAGGTCCCAGACGCGTGCGAAGGCCGGGTTGGACAGCTTCAGCCGGCCGTCGCCGCCGAACACGGCGATGCCCTCGGCCAGATTGTCCAGCGTCTCCTGCTGCACGGCGATCAGCGTGTTGTAGGAGGATTCCAGGGCCAGCGTGTTGGTCACGTCCTCCAGGATCTGCATCAGCCCGCCCAGCGGGTGGGGGGCGGCGAGGCTGCGCAGGGTCGTGCCGTCCGGCAGGTGCATCAGCTCCTCGACCGGCTCCAGCAGGCGGGTGTAGCGGCTCAGCCGCTCGCGCTTGTAGCTCTGGTAGTCGGCGTATTCGGGCAGGCGGCGGCGGGTGCGCAGCTCCTCCAGGATTTCGCCGTGGGTGGGCTGGCTGCGCAGCCAGGACTCCTCCAGGTCCCACAGCCGGGCGTAGGCCTGGTTGAAGAAGGTCAGCCGCGTGTCGGCGCCGAAGATGGCGATAGCGGCGCCCAGCCGCTCCAGCACCTCGCCGTGGGCGGCGAGATGGCGGCTCAGCTCGCCGCGCATCTCCTCCACCGCCGTGACGTCCAGCGCGTAGCCGACGACCAGCGTGCCGCCGTCGGGGGCGGGCAGGGGGGCCTCGGTGACCTCCAGCAGGCGGCGCTCGGTGCCGATGACGGCGGAGACCCGCTCCGACTGGGCGACCCCGCTGTGCAGCGCCCGCTGCGCCAGGGCGCGCCCGGTGCCGTCCGCGGTCAGTTCCCGGCCGCTGTCCGGAACGGCGGCGGGGTCGGAATCCACGGCGCGGGCGTAGGCGCGGTTGCACCAGGACAGCGTCTGCCCGGCGCCGCGCAGCCAGACCGGCAACGGCAGGGCGTCCACCGCCGCGCGCAGCTCGGCCAGCGCCGATTCGGCGTCGTGCCGCCCCTGGGTCAGCCCCTCGCGCTCGGCGCTGCGGTCGGTGATGTCCTCCAGCCAGACGACGTCCTGATGTCCGGCGGCGCCGGTCCCGGTGGACGGCTCGGCCGCCCGCCGCCCGCTCAGCAACAGGCGCCGCCCGCCGCGGGTCGTCGCCTCGATTCGGAAGCCCTCGCCCGCGGTGCGCAGGCGGCGGACGGCCTCGGCGACCCGGGGGGCGTCGGCGTCGGCGAAAGCGTTCGCGATGTCCTGGCCCGGCGCCGCGCCGAGCAGCTTGGTGCAGTCCGGAGCCGCGCTGGCGCCGCCGTCGGCGTTCCAGGCGCACCAGGGGTGGGGGGAGGCGGCCAGCAGGGCTTCCAGGCGCGCCACGTCGGCCGCCAGCCGGTCGCTGCGGCGGCGCTCCTTGCCGGTCCAGAACAGCCCGCCGAAGCCGGCGGCGCCGAGGACGCCGGCAAAGCCCAGCATGGTTGACGAGCCGGAGGGGCCGGCCATCAGGCCGACTCCCACCGCCAGTCCCAGCGCGGCATAGGCGTATGATCGGGTCAGGACGCTCACGCGGGTGAGACTAGTCCACGCCTCCCGGCGGGGCAAGGTGGGCCGGCGGTGGTGCCACTTTCGGGGTGGTGAGGCGCGTTCTCCCGGCTACACCGCTTCCCCGATCCGCAAGGCGCGGATCGCTGTTTCCACCGCCGGATAGGCGGTGCGCACCGCCGCCAGGGCCTGCGCCGCCCCGTCCGGATCGCCGCGGTGGGCGGCGAGCTCCAGGGCCGACGCGCTGCGGCCCAGCCACTCGGCCCCCGCCGTGCGGGCGGCCCCGGCCAGCGTGTGGGCGGCGCCGCGCAGGGCCTCCAGGTCGTTGCGCTCCAGGGCGGCGGCGGCCTCGTCCAGCAGCGGGCGGGTGGTCTCCAGGAAGAAATCCAGCATGTCCAGCGCCATCCCGTCGAGCGCGCCGAAGGTGGTGCGGACATGGTCGAGGTCCAGCGCCCGGTCCGCCGCCCCGGCGGCCTCCGTAGCGGGCGGCTCGTCGGGGGCCGCGGCGCTGCCCTCGCCGAAGGCGCGGTTCAGGGCGGCGGCGAGCTGGCGCAGCGTCACCGGCTTGGCGATGTAGTCGTCCATGCCCGCGGCGGTGCAGCGTTCCATTTCCCCCGCCAGGGCGTTGGCGGTCATGGCGATGATGGCGGTGCGCGGGCGGGCGCCGGGCGCCGGGTTGGAGGCCGAATCGGGGGCCGACTCGGCAGCCGACTCGGCGCTGCGGATCTGGCGCGACAGCTCGTAGCCGTCCATGCGCGGCATGTGGCAGTCGGTGATCAGCAGCCGGTAGGGCCGCGTCCGCCAAGCGGCCAGCGCCTCCAGCCCGTCGCCGGTCATGTCGGCCTCGAAGCCGAGCTGGCGGAGCTGGCGCAGGATCACCTGCTGGTTGGTCGGATGATCCTCCGCCACCAGGATCATCGGCGGGGCCGCGGCCGCACCGGGGTCCGTCATGTCTTGGGCCGCCATGTCGAGGGCGGCCGGACCGTCGTCCGTCACGGAGGAGGGTGAGTCGGCGGGACGCTCCGGGGGAACGGCGCGCCCGGCCAGGGCGGCCAGACGGCGGAACAGCGCGTCGCGGCGGATCGGGCGGCCGAGATGGTCGTGGCGCGGCGGGTGCGCCGTGGACGGCGCGCCGCTCTCACCGCTTTCCGGCGGGCAGTCGCTGGCCTGCTCCCGCCCGTCCACCAGATGCAGCGTGGGCGGCGGACGGACACCGGCGGCGGCGATGCGGGCGAGCACCGCCGGAGCGGACAGCCGCGGGTTGGGCGCGCCGGGCGCGTCGTCGGGATGGTGCTCCAGCAGGCCGTCGGCGAGGACCAGCAGGTCGGCGTCGGTCATCGTCAGCAGCTCCACCGCCTCGTCCGCCGTGGTGGCGTCGGCGACCGCGGCGCGCTTGTCCTCCAGCGTGCGGATCAGGACGGCGCGCTGCACCGGGTCGGGCTCGGCCACGATGATCGACAGGCCGGACAGGTCGGTGTCGTCGCCGGGGACCATGCGCGGGTCTCCCGGCGCCAGATCGACCGTGAACCAGAAGGTGGCGCCGCAGCCCGGAGCCGACTCCACCCCGATGCGCCCGCCCATCATCTCCACCAGACGGGCGCAGATGGCCAGCCCCAGCCCGGTGCCGCCGAAGCGGCGGGTCGTCGAGCTGTCGGCCTGGCTGAAGGGCTGGAACAGGCGGGCCTGACCGGCGCTGCTGATGCCGATGCCGGTGTCCTCCACCGAAAAGCGCAGCCGCAGCCGGTCCGACCCGGCGGCGGAGGGCTCCAGCCGGGTGCGCAGGACGACCCGGCCGGTGTCGGTGAACTTGATGGCGTTGCCGGTCAGGTTGAAGAGGATCTGGCGCAGCCGCCCGGGGTCGCCGCGCACCGCCGCGGGCACCTTGCGGTCGAGGTCGCAGACGAGAAGCAGCGCCTTGTGGTGGGCCTGCGGGGCCAGCAGCTCCGCCACCCCCTCCACCAGCTCACGCGGGTCGAGGTCCATCTCGTCGAGGTCGAGCTTGCCGGCTTCGATCTTGGACAGGTCGAGGATGTCGTCGATGATCCGCAGCAGCGCCGTCGCGCTGTCGCGCACGGTGGTGACCAGCTCGGTCTGCTCGGCGTCCAGGGGCGTCAGGGCGATCAGCTCCAGCATGCCCAGCACGCCGTTCATCGGGGTGCGGATCTCGTGGCTCATGGTCGCCAGGAATTCCGACTTGGAGCGGGCGGCGACCTCCGCCTGGTCCTTGGCGTGGCGCAGATCCTCCTCGGCGCGCTTGCGGCCGGTGATGTCGTAGCTCCAGGCGAGGATCGCCGGCTCCCCCTCGAACTCCGTGCGCTGCAGCGTCTGGAGTGCCCAGACGCGGCTGCCGTCGGGCCGGTCCACCGCCACCTCGACGTCGCGGGCGACCAGCCCGGCGCCGTCGTGCGGCGGCGCGCGCCCCTGCAGGGTGGCGCCGGGCAGGGCCAGCGCGTGGCGGCGCCCGACGAAGGCGTCCGGCGGCAGACCGGCCAGCTCCGCCGCGCGGGCGTTGGCGAAGGCCACGGAGCCGTCGGGCCGTCCGATCGACACGCCGACCGGGCTCTGCTCCAGGATCGCGCGCAGGCGGCGCTCGCTGTCCGACAGGGCGTGCTCGCGCGAGCGGATGGTGGCGACGAAATAGTGCAGGGCGCGCGCCATGTCGGCGATCTCGTCCTGCCCGTGGGTGGGGATGGCGATGGACCGACCGGCGGCCGACGCAGCCATGGCCGTCTGCAGCCCGCGTAAACGCCGCACCACGTTGCGGTGGATGTAGAGGAAGATGCCGAGGGCCCCGAGGATCGAGATCACCGCCATCGCCAGGATGGCGTGATTGCCGTCCCGGATCACCCGCTCGAACTCGCCGGAGCGCGCTGCGATGTCCTGCTCAATGGCCAGGAAATGATCGGACACGGCGCCGACCAGCCGGTCGGAGACGTTCTGGTTGCGGGCGACCGAGCCCTTGATGGCGCGGGCCAGCCCGATCTCCGTCAGGCGGCTGGTGAACAGGTTGTGTTCCCCCAGCCCCAGCGCCTCCAGCTCCCGGTACAGCGGCTCCAGGTCGAAGGCGGAACCCGGAGGCAGGCCGGACACCGCCTCCGCCGCGCGGTCCATCGCGGCGCGGTAGTCCTGCCGCAGCCGGTCCACCCGCGCCTCGTGGTCGGCGCGGGAGGCGGCGAGCATCAGCAGGATGGCGTGCTGCGCCTCCGCCGTCCACAGGTCGACCCGCCGTTCGACGCCCCGAGCCTCCTCCCAGTCCTCCGGGGTCCGGGGAGCGGCGGTCTTGTCCCGCAGCGTGCCCTCGGCGTCGCGGATGCGCTCGGCGAGCTGAATCAGGCGACCGACCAGCCCGCCCGTCTCCGCCGCGGCGGCGAGCTGGCGCTCCACCTGGGTGTTCAGGGTCATCAGGTTGGCGACCAGCTCGTTCTTGCGGCGCTGCAGCTCGGCCACGTCCGCCACGTCGGTGTCGCGGTCGCGCAGCCGGGTCATCAGGTCTTCCAGCAGGGCGATCTGGTCGCTCAGCCGGGCCATCACCGATTCGCGCACCGACTGGCTCTGCACCGCGACCAGGGCCGGGGCGTTGGCGGCCAGCGTGCCGCTCTGCTGGGCCAGCTGCGAGGCGTTGACGAGGCCCGGCACCTTGGCCGTGGCGATCTGCTCGAACCCCTGGTGGAAACGGCCGAACAGGGACACGGCCACCACGCCGGTGGCGGCGGTCAGGCCGGCGATCACGGTCAGACCCGCCAGGATGCGAAACGCCACGCCCAGACGGGGAAGCCGCATGCCCGTGCCTCGATTTCTTGTCGTCCGCTTGAGATAACACGGGCAATCGACCGGGCGCAATTCACACCCCCCGCGCCGCAATCGCACGCTGCGCACTCGGGCATCGGGAAAGGGGGCACCGGGCGGGCTTGACCCGCGCCGGTTGCCGGACCAAAGCTGATCCCCGGGCGGCAAAGGTCGGCGGCAAAGAGGGATGGTCGATGGGCTTGGTCCGGTCTTTCGCGCGCGCCGCGGTGGTCGCCGCGGTTCTGGCGGCGGTGTCCGCGCCATCCGGCGGTCCGCGGGCCGAAACCATGGAGGATGTGCGGGAGCGTGGGCTGCTGCGCTGCGGCGTCTCGTCCAGCGGCGCCGGTCTGGCGGCGGTGGACGACAGCGGCCACTGGCGCGGCTTCTTCGTGGACATGTGCCGGGCGCTGGCCGCCGCCGTCGCCGGCAAGGCCGACCGGGTGGAGTTTGTCGAGACCAACTCCGAGAACCGCTTCGCCATCCTGCGCAACGGAGAGGTGGACGTGGTGATGGAGGGGACGACCTGGACCCTGCAGCGCGACGCCACCTTCGGCATCGATTTTCCGGTGGTCTACCTGTTCGACGGCCAGGGATTCATCGCGCACCGCGCCCAGGGCGTCGCCCGCCTGTCCGACCTGCCGGCCGGCGCCTCCGTCTGCGTGATCGAGCAGACCACCACCCTGCGCAACCTGGAGGACTGGATGGCCCGCACCGGCCTGCGCTTCCGTCTGAAGCCGGTGCGCTCGACCGAGGGGGCTCTGTCGGCCTTTTTCAACCACCATTGCGACCTCTACACCAGCGACCGCATCGGCCTGCACGCCCAGCGCCTGCTGAAGGCGCCCGAGCGCGACGACTACGTCATCCTGCCGGAGGCGATCTCCAAGGAGCCGCTGGGGCCGATGGTGCGCCCGGACGAGCGGCGGTGGTTCGACATCGTGCGCTGGGTGTTCCTGGCCACCGTCCTGGCCGAGGAGAAGGGGATCACCGCCGCCAACGCCCCGCGCCTGAAGGAGGAGGCCGAGGACCCGGAGGTGCGTCGCCTCCTCGGGGCCACCACCGGGGTCGGCTGGGGGCTGGGGCTGGACGACGACTGGGCCTTCCGCGTGATCACACAGGTCGGGAACTATGGCGAGATCTTCGACCGCCATCTGGGATCCGCCTCGCCGCTGGGCATCGACCGCGGGATGAACGGGCTGTGGATGAACGGCGGTCTGCATTACGCCCCGCCGCTGGGGGGATGAAGGTGGGTGAGGGCGGGCCTGAGGGTGGCGGCGCTCTGCCATGCGGCTCGGCCGGCCATGCCGCAATGCCGCATTGCCGGATTGCCTTTGCCCCGGCTTTTCCCATGTTGTGGGCATGTTCGGCGAAAGGTTCGGCGAACGCTTCAAATCCGGGCGAACCGCCGCTATGGTGGCGCCTTCCGGGCGCCGCGCGGCCCGCTTCAGGCAGTTTCCCAGGCCATGACCAGACCCAACACTTACCGTTCCGGTCCCGACGAGCGCGGGCATTTCGGCATCTATGGCGGACGCTTCGTCGCCGAGACGCTGATGCCCCTGATCCTTGAGGTGGAGAAAGCCTACCGCGAGGCCCGGGCCGATCCCGCCTTCGAGGGCGCGATCCGCGAGCAGCTCAAGCAATATGTCGGCCGCCCGAACCCGCTCTACTACGCCGAACGCCTGACGGAGAAGCTCGGCGGCGCGAAGATCTACTTCAAGCGCGAGGAGCTGAACCACACCGGCGCGCACAAGATCAACAACTGCATCGGCCAGATCCTGCTCGCCCGCCGCATGGGCAAGAAGCGGATCATCGCCGAGACGGGCGCCGGCCAGCATGGTGTGGCGACCGCCACGGTCTGCGCGCTGTTCGACATGCCCTGCGTCATCTACATGGGCGAGACCGACATCGCCCGCCAGCAGCCCAACGTCTTCCGCATGAAGCTGCTGGGGGCCGAGGTGGTTCCGGTGACCTCCGGCGCGCGGACGCTGAAGGACGCGATGAACGAGGCGCTGCGCGACTGGGTCACCAACGTCGCCGACACCTACTACCTGATCGGCACCGCCGCCGGCCCGCACCCGTACCCCGCCATGGTCCGCGACTTCCAGTCGGTGATCGGCGACGAGGTGCGCGTGCAGATGCAGGAGCTGGAGGGCCGTCTTCCGGACAGCCTCGTCGCCTGCGTCGGCGGCGGCTCCAACGCCATCGGCCTGTTCCACCCCTTCCTCGACGACCCGTCGGTGCAGATGGTCGCGGTGGAAGCCGCCGGCCACGGCATCGACAAGGGACCGCTGGCCCACGCCGCCTCGATCACCGGCGGGCGCCCCGGCGTCCTGCACGGCAACCGCACCTACCTGCTGCAGGACGAGGACGGGCAGATCCTGGAAGGCCACTCCATCTCCGCCGGTCTGGACTATCCGGGCGTCGGGCCGGAGCATTCCTGGCTGCACGACATCGGGCGCGTCGAGTATGTCTCGGCCACCGACCAGGAGACGCTGGACGCCTTCCAGCTCTGCGCCCGCACCGAGGGCATCATCCCCGCGCTGGAATCGGCGCACGCGCTGGCGGAGATCGTGAAGCGCGCCCCGAAACTGCCCAAGGACCACCTGATGGTGCTCTGCCTGTCGGGCCGCGGCGACAAGGACATCTTCTCCGTCGCCCAGCATCTGGGAGTGAAGCTGTGAGCGCCCTCAACGACAAGGCCGTTGACAATGGCCGCATCGCCCGGCGGTTCGCCGCGCTGAAGGCGGAGGGCCGCGCCGGCCTCGTTACCTTCATCACCGCGGGCGACCCGGACCTGGAGACCTGCCGCGCCGTCCTGCACGGCCTGCCCGCGGCGGGCGCCGACCTGATCGAGCTGGGGCTGCCCTTCTCCGATCCGATGGCCGACGGCCCGGCGATCCAGGCGGCCAGCCTGCGCGCGCTCCACGCCGGGACGACGGCGCGCAAGACGCTGGACCTCGTGCGTGGCTTCCGCAAAACGGACGCCGACACGCCGGTGATCCTGATGGGCTATTACAACCCGATCCACGCCTATGGGGTGGACCGCTTCCTGGCCGACGCCATCGAGGCCGGGGTGGACGGGCTGATCGTCGTCGACCTGCCGCCCGAAGAGGACGAGGAGCTGTGCATCCCGGCGCTGAAGGCCGGGGTGAACTTCATCCGTCTGGCGACGCCGACCACCGACGACAAGCGCCTGCCGGCGGTGCTCCAGAACACCTCGGGCTTCGTCTATTACGTGTCGATCGCCGGCATCACCGGTGCTGCCAGCGCCGACAACGCCGCGGTGGGTGCTGCGGTGGAGCGTCTGAAGCGCCACACCGACCTGCCGGTGGCGGTCGGCTTCGGCATCAAGACGCCGGAGCAGGCGGCCGATGTTGCCCGCGTCGCCGACGCGGCGGTGGTCGGCTCGGCCATCGTCACGCGGCTGGCCGGCGGCCTGGACGCGGACGGCAAGGCCCGTCCGGGCTTGGCCGAGGATGTGCTGGGCTTCGTCCGGGAACTGGCCGGCGGCGTGCGCGGCGCGCGCGTCTGAGTGCGTCGGCCTGCGAGCGCTGGCTGAGCGGGATATCAGGAAGAATTCGATGAACTGGCTTACCAACTACGTCCGTCCCAAGATCCGCGCCCTCTATGCCCGCAAGGAGGTTCCCGACAACCTCTGGCACAAGTGCCCGAGCTGCGAGGCGATGCTCTTCCACCGCGATCTGGAGGAGAACCTCAACGTCTGCCAGCATTGCGGCTTCCACATGCGGCTGGACCCGATCAAGCGGCTTGCCTCGATGTTCGACGAGGGCGACTACCAGTCGGTGGAGCTGCCGAAGTCGGTGGTCGATCCGCTGAAGTTCCGCGACCAGAAGCGCTACACCGACCGCCTGAAGGAGGCCCAGACCAAGACGGGCCGGCATGACGCCATCGTCGTCGGCTCCGGCCTGATCGGCGGGCAGCCGGCGGTCGTCGCGGCCTTCGACTTCGGCTTCATGGGCGGCTCGATGGGCATCGCGGTGGGCGAGGGCATCCTGGCCGCCGCCCGCACCGCCATCGCCCAGAAGGCGGCGCTGATCGTCGTTCCGGCCTCGGGTGGGGCGCGGATGCAGGAAGGCATCCTGTCGCTGATGCAGATGCCGCGCACCACCATCGCGGTGGAGATGGTCAAGGAAGCGGGCCTGCCCTACATCGTGGTGCTGACCGACCCGACGACCGGCGGCGTCACCGCCTCCTTCGCGATGATCGGCGACATCCACATCGCCGAGAAGGGCGCGCAGATCGGCTTCGCCGGCGCCCGCGTGATCGAGAGCACGATCCGCGAAACCCTGCCGGAGGGCTTCCAGCGCTCCGAGTATCTCCAGGAGCACGGCATGGTGGACATGGTCGTCCATCGCCGCGACCTGCGCCCGACCCTGTCGCGCGTCCTGACCCTGCTGATGCAGCCGGTCCTGGCCGTGGCGCCGGAAGCGCTGCCGGTCCCGGTCGTCCAGGCGGAGGAGCCGCGCAGCCAGGCCGAGGCCGCCGACGAGACGCCGGCCCAGGCGGGCGCCGAGAGGACCGGCTCCGAGCAGGCGGCCTGATCCCGCCATGCCGCTCGCTGAGTCGCTCGCCGATCCGGTTCTCGACCGGCTGAAGGGGCTGCACCCCAAGGTCATCGACCTGTCGCTGGACCGTGTGCACCGGCTGCTCGCCGCGCTGGGCCATCCGGAGCGGCGCCTGCCGCCGGTGGTCCATGTGGCGGGCACCAACGGCAAGGGCTCCACGCTCGCCTTCCTGCGGGCGATGCTGGAGGCCGCCGGGCTGCGGGTGCATGTCTACACCTCGCCCCACCTCGTGCGCTTCCACGAGCGCATCCGGCTGGCCGGCACGCTGATCGACGACGACCGGCTGGCCGCTCTGCTGGAGGAGTGCGAGGCGGCCAACGGCGGCGGACCGATCACCTTCTTCGAGGTGACGACGGTCGCCGCCCTGCTCGCCTTCGCGCGGGAACCGGCGGACGTGGTCCTCCTGGAAACCGGGCTGGGCGGGCGGCTTGACGCCACCAACGTGGTGGACCGCCCGGCGGTCACCGCGATCACGCGCATCTCCTACGACCACCGCCAGTTCCTCGGCGACACGCTGGAGGCCATCGCGGGCGAGAAGGCCGGCATCTTCAAGCCGGGAGTCCCCGCGGTGATCTACCCGCAGCCCGCGGAAGAGGCCGCCCGCACCCTGGCCATCCGGGCCGAGACGGTGGGCGCGCCGGTTCCCGGCTGGTCGGTCACCCCGACCGAGGGCGGTTTCCGCTTCGAAAGCGACCGCCGCCGCATCGAACTGCCGCTGCCGGGGCTGGCCGGGGCGCACCAGATCCTCAACGCCGGGGTGGCGCTGGCCTGCCTGGACCATCTGCCGGTCAAGGTCGACGACGCGGCGGTGCGCCGCGGCCTCGCCGCCGTGGAGTGGCCCGCCCGCCTGCAACGGCTGACCCGCGGCCCCCTGGCCGAGGCCCTGCCCGCCGGCTGGGACCTGTGGCTGGACGGCGGCCACAACGACTCGGCGGGCGAGGTGCTGGCGATCCAGGCCGCGCGCTGGGCGGAGGAGGAGCCGAAACGGCCGCTGCTGCTGGTCTACGGCATGCTGGCGAGCAAGGAGCCGCGGGAGTTCCTGGGTCCGCTGGCGCCCTTCGTCACCGTCGCCCGCACCGTCGCCATCCCCGGCGAGGAGGCGTCGCTGCCGGCCGAGGACACCGCCGCGGCCACCCGCGCCTGCGGCATCGCCGACAGCGCGGCGGCGGCGGACGTGGGCAGCGCCCTGGAGGATCTGACGGGGCGGGTCGATGGCCCGGCCCGCGTGCTGATCTGCGGCTCGCTCTATCTGGCGGGCACGGTCCTGGCGGAGAACGGCTGAATCTGACGGATGGGCAAGCGGGGCCTCAGCGTCCCTGCTTGCCGTCCAACTCCAGCATGTTGCGCAGCGCGGCGAGGGTCTTGCCGAGCGTGCCCGAGTCGTCCTTCGCGGTCTTCTTCGCGGACTCGTTGCTTTCGGCCCGCTTTCCGGCGCCGGGCTTGGGCTTTTCCGGTTCGATCACCGGGGCCGGCTCAACGAGGTCCAGAGGCTCGTCGTCCTCGTCCGGGGCCTCTTCCGGCGTGCGGCGCGGCAGCGGCTTGAAGCCGGGCAGGGCGTCCGCCTCGGGACGGCTGGTCGCCTCGCTTGTCCAGGCCGGGCTGGGCGGGTCGTCCAGATCGCTTTCCGCCTCGACGAGAGCGCGCAGGGCGCGCAATGCCTCCTCCATCTCCTGTTCCTGGGTGGACTTGCGCAGCACCGGGGCGCCGTCCTCGTCCGGCTCGTCGTCGTCCCGGCCGGCGTCGTCGTCCGAGTCGTCGCGGCTCCAGAAGGCGTCGTCGGCGTCGCCTTGCTCCTCCTCCGCGTCCTCGTCCTCCCGATCGTCGGAGCTGTCGAGGACCGGTTTGCGCGACCGGCCGAACAGCGGAGTCACCACGCCGCCGTCGCGCTCCTCCTCCGCGTCCGGCCGGCCACGGCCCGTCCCCGCATCATCGTCCTCGTCGCGGTCGGCGGCGGCCTTCTGGACCATGCTGCGCAGGGCGGCGATGGTGCGGTCCAGCGGTTCGCTGCCGGTCGGGGCGGGATCGCGCTCCCGCGGCCGCTCCCAGGGGGGCGGGGCCTTGTCCGGGTCGCGGATGGCGAAGCCCAGGATGTCGTCGTTGGACGGCTCCGCGTCCTCGGGTTCGTCGTTAGGGAGGGCACTGGGGGCGTCTTCGTCTGGCTCGTCGTCCCGGTGATCGACGGCGTTCCTGAGCGGAAAGGCTGTCGGTTGGGCCGGCGGTGGAGGCGCCTCCTCCGCGCGAGCACCGTCGCCGCGGCCGTCGAGGATGCTGCGCAGCGCCGCGATGGTGCGGTCGAAGGAGCGGGAAGCGTCGTCGTCCGGATCGTCCTCGGCCGCCGGGTGGCTCGTCCGAGGGGCCGGAGCCATGGCCTCGACCCGATTTGCTTCGTCGTCCCCGCCGTCATCCTCGTCCGCGTCCCGGTCCACGAGCGTCCAGCGGCGCGGACTCCAGTCCCCGTCATCGAAATCCGTGTCATCGAAATCCGTGTCATCGAAATCCGTGTCATCGGCATTCGTGTCGTCGGCGTCCCTCTCGGCGTCCCGCTTGGTGCTGTCCGCGTCGTCGTCATGGCCGGCGAGATCGGCGAGCGACACCGGCTCCCACAGCGGGCGCCGGCCCGACTCGGGGGGGGCGTCACCGTCCGCAACCAGCTGTTCCAGCTCCAGGTCCAAATCCGGATCCAGAGCGGTGGGGGCGGGCCGGGCGGCGGCCGGCACCGGGATGGGCGCCCGCGTCACCGGGGCCGCGTCTTCCGCGTCGGGCTCGTCCATCGCATCGCCGCGGGCCCGCACCGCGTCGAGCAGCCCTTGCAGGGCGGCGAGCGGTCCGGCGAAGGACGGGGCCTCCTCCGCCATGGTCGTCGCCGTCACGGGCGTGGCGAAGGGCGGGGGCGCCGGGCGGCTTTCGGTGTCGCGGGAATTGCAGCGCGAGCAGCGGTAATGGGGGGCGATGGACAGGACGGGGTAGTTGGGTCCGAAGCGCCGGTTCATGTCCGCGCGCGGCAGCACGCCCTCGTGGCCGCAGGCGCGGCAGCGGACGTGCACATCGACCTCGATGTCGCGCAGGTAAAGCATGCGTGCCATGGGCGCAGTATACGCAGCGGCGTGCCCAAGCCCAGCGGATTCGCCGCACGCGCCGCGCGCCGCGCCGGTGCCGGCGGTGACCTTTTCGGTCGGCCGTCCCGACGGGTCATCCCGGCGGGCCGTCCAGAGACGGATGGTTGGCAAGTCGTGGCGGAGCCGCTATGTTCAGCGCCGTGGCCCCGTAGCTCATCTGGATAGAGCGACGGTTTCCTAAACCGTAGGCAGCTGGTTCGAGTCCAGCCGGGGTCACCACCTCATTTCCGCGACCAATCCGTCGTCCGCCAGCCGGCCATATGCCGAAGGGCTTTCCCATGACCACATCCCTGTTGCAGGACGCCGTTCTCGTCACCGGCGCGGGCCGCCGCGTCGGTTTGCATCTGGCCGAGCGGATGATGGCGTTGGGGCACCCCGTCGTCGCCCATTACCGCACGCTCACTGACGATGTGGAGCGGCTGCGCGCCGCCGGGGCGGCCTGTCTGCCGGGCGATCTGGCCGAACCGGACGGTGGGCCGCGGCTGGCCGCGGCGGTGCGCGGCGTGGCGGGCAGCCTGCGTGCGGTGATCCACAACGCCTCGGCCTTCGAAGTGACGGCGGTGGACACCGGAGACGCGCTGCGGCAGCTCGACGTCTTTTACGCCGTTCATGTCCGCGCGCCCTTCGCGCTGAACCGCGAACTGGCGCCGCTGCTGGACGCCTGTTCGGCGCGGCGGGCCGACATCGTCCACATCACCGACATCTACGCCGACAACCCCAACCCGGCCTTTGACGCCTATTGCGCCAGCAAGGCCGGGCTCCAGAACCTCGCGCTGTCCTTCGCCAAGCGGCTGGCCCCCAAGGTGAAGGTCAACGTCGTCCAGCCGGGGCCGATCCTGTTCAAGGAGTGGCACGGTCCCGAGGCGCGGGCGCGCGTGCTGTCAGAGACGCTGCTCGGCGATGAGGGCGGGGTGGAGGCCATCGGTTTGGCGGTGGAAGCCATCCTGCGGAACCACTATCAGACCGGTGCCGTCGTCGCGGTGGACGGTGGCCGGCGCCTCGCCTAACCGGGGCGAGCCAAGGCGGCAGCCCGGGATGGTGGTGGCGCACAGGTCGCCCCGCGGCGGCGGGACGGGCCGCCCAGTCAGCAGCGCGACGATTTCCGCGAAGGGGGCGGCCAGATAGGCGTCCGGGCGCAGGGCCGCCAAGCCGTCCGCCGGGAAGGAGCGGTTCACCCGCCCGATCAGGTCGATGTCGGCGGGCCGGTCGCGAGTTCTTGCAGCCGGGGTGGGCGCGGTCGCGGCCCAGCGCCAGCTCGATCCCCACGCACAGTCCCTTGCAGCAGGAGGGGTCCAGCGCGCTCGGCACATAGGCGCAGTAATTGACGAAGGCGTGGGCGCTTGCCATGCCGACCGGTGCGGTGCGGTAGAAGCGGCTGAGCAGCACACCGCCGAACACATCGGCCAGATGGGCGGCGATTCGCGCCGCGTTCCGGTCCGGGTCCAGATTGGTTCCGATTCCCAGGATGTAGCCGGCTGTCGGCGCGATGGCGGCGGGCATCGGAATCAGGGCGTCCATGGGCGTTCCGTCGATCGGGATGTGCATAGGAAAGATGTGAAAAGCCGAACAGAAACGATGATGCCGAATTGTTGCAGGCTGATCATTTCACGAGGCAAATATGAGCGAATTTCGATACATCTTTCCGTATGTGAAAATTCGATGGCTGTTTTTTACAGAATTTTCGTTGGAACGTTCATAGAAAGCAATCATGATAAAGGTTGCATGGCCGAATTGCCGACGGTTAGCCGATATGGTGAATGGAATCCTTTACCGTTTTGTCGCCCTGGCGTTGTTTGTACTTGCCGGCGCAGCGAGCGCCGGAACGCTTCCGACGCCGACGGAAAAGCCGGTCCTGGTCGTGTCAGGCCTGATCGGAACGACGAACCAGGACGGCATGGCGGTTTTCGACCGTCCCATGCTGGAGGGGCTGGGCATGGTGTCCTTCACCACCGCCACGCCCTGGTACAAGGAGCCGGTGACCTTCGAGGGCGTGCCGCTGGCCCGCCTGATGGAGCGTGTCGAGGCGCGCGGCGAAACGCTGACCGCGACGGCGCTGAACGACTACACCGGCGAAATCCCCATGGACGACGTGCGCAACCGCAAGGTGATCCTGGCGCTGAAGCGCGACGGGGCCTACATGCCGGTCAGCGACAAGGGGCCGCTGTTCATCGTCTATGATTTCGACCATGATCCGGAAGCCAACCGGCAGAAGTATTTCGCACGCTCGGTCTGGCAGGTCGCCCGGTTGACCGTGAAGTGAAGGCACCCTCCGTGAGTTTGCCGACCGAGACCGCGCCGAACGGGAGCACGCGGCTGTCCCGCCTGTTGGGCTGGGCGTCGGAGGACCGCGCGCGCCGCCTGGGTCTCTGGCTGGCCATCCTGACCGGCGCATTCGGTCTGGCCGCCGCCTATCTGTCCCTGCTGGTGGTGAATTACGGCGAGGCGCTGCGCGGGGCCGCCCCCTACAACTTCGCCTGGGCCGCCGGCCAGACGGTGGGCGAGGTGACGCGGCTGGAGCAGCGCATCCTGGCCAGCGCGCTTCCCGGAACCAACATCGATGCGCAGGAGGTGCAACTCCGCCTGGACATCGTGCGCAACCGCATCGCCGTGCTGGGGCGGGGGCAGGCCTCCCTCTTCATGGACCGCTACCCGCAGCATCGCCGCACGGTGGCGCGGCTGGAGCAGGCGCTGGACAGCGTCGGCACGATCCTGGCCGGGCCGCTGCCGCCGGCGGAGAAGGCGCTTGCCGCCCTGGCGGTGCTGGAACCGGTCGACCGCGAGCTGAACGCCTTCGCCTCCGTCGCCTCCCAGTTCGGCGGGGAGCTGGTGGACGAGGGACACGACCACCTGCTCTATCTGCATGGGCTGTTCTCCATGCTGGCCGCCGGTCTGGCGGTCTGCGGCGTCCTGTTCATCACGGTGCTGCTGATCCAGAACCGGACCATCCGGCGCGCGCACGACCGGATGGAGGCGATGGCCGGCGCCCTGCAGACGGCCATCGCCCAGGCGGAGGAAGCCAGCCAGGCCAAGACCCGCTTCCTGGCGACCATGAGCCACGAGCTGCGCACCCCGCTGAACGCGATCATCGGTTTCTCGGAGCTGATCCGCGACGACGAAGGCGTCCAGGGCGACGGCCGGGCTTCCGGCGGGGGCGCAACGGGAAGCGCGAAGGAAGGCACCCGCCGGGAACACGCCCAATATGCGGGCTACATCCTGGGCAGCGCCCGGCACATGCTCAGTCTGGTCATCGACATCCTGACGGTGGCCCAGATGGAATCGGGCCATGCCAACCTGACCTTCGAATCCGTGGACCCGCGCAAGGTGGTCGGCACCGCCATCGCCACGGTGCTGGGCACCCAGGCCGGGCGCGGCCGGACGATCCGGACGGCGGCGGGGGCGGTCTGGCCGGTGCTTCAGGTCGACGAGCGGGCGGTGCGGCAGATGCTGCTGAACCTGCTGTCCAACGCGGTGAAGTTCAGCTCCGCCCCGTCGGCGATCGAGGTTCAGGCGTGGCTGGACCCGCAGGGCGGTTTCGTCATCGCCGTGCAGGACCAGGGCATCGGCATGACGCCGGAGCAGATTGAAAAGGCCGCGCAGCCGTTCTATCAGGCGGAGGACGGGGCGACCCGCCGTTTCCAGGGGTCGGGGCTGGGGCTCAGCATCGTGAAGAGCCTGATGGAGGCGCATGGCGGCCAGCTGCTGCTGGAAGGCGAGGCGGGGGCCGGCCTTCGGGCGTCCCTCCATTTCCCGGCGGAACGGGTCGGCGGGCCGATGACGCGTCCGGAGCCGGCCGGCCAGCTTTGAGGCCCAGCTTTAGGAAGGCCGGCGTCAGTCTCGCCGGGTGTGGAAAGAAGAAAGAAGGGATCGGGTTTTATGACGGTGCAGGCAAATGTTCTCGCCCTCGTGCAAGAGGCGATGGAGGCGCGCCGGTCGAACGAGGCGCTCGACACGCCGCTGGACGCCGCGGGCGAGGCTGCCATGATCGACGCCGCGGCGCGGAAGGTCGAAGAACTGCTCGACGTGCTGCGGATCGACCACCGCA
Source organism: Azospirillum sp. UENF 312511 (assembly GCF_058780635.1). Lineage (NCBI taxonomy): Bacteria > Pseudomonadati > Pseudomonadota > Alphaproteobacteria > Rhodospirillales > Azospirillaceae > Azospirillum > Azospirillum sp. UENF 312511. Next base: position 1,752,889 of record NZ_JBSNCG010000003.1, read on the forward strand.
ACGACCACAACACCCGCGACACGCCGCGCCGCGTCGCCAAGATGCTGGTGCGCGAGCTTCTGAAGGGCCGCTTCACGGCGCCGCCCGAACTGACCGAGTTCCGGAACGCCGAGGAGTTCGACCATCTGATCGTCACCGGCCCGATCGCCGTGCGCTCCACCTGCGCGCACCATCTGATGCCGATCTACGGCACGGCCTTCATCGGCATCCTGCCGGCCAAGGGCGGCAACATCCTGGGCCTGTCCAAGTACGACCGGATCGTCGACCATTTCGCCGCCCGCTTCCAGATCCAGGAAGAGCTGGTCAAGCAGATTGCCAACTTCATCGTGGAGGCCACGCGGCCCCGCGGGCTGGCCGTGCGGATCAGCGCCGTGCACATGTGCAAGACCCACCGAGGCGTGCGCGCCGGCCATGACAGCCGCATGGTCAACAGCTCCTTCCACGGCGAGATGCTGGAGTCGCGCGAGCTGCGCGAGGAGTTCCTGAGGGAGTGCGCGACGCTTGAGCGGTCCGCCCGCTGAGCGGGCCATCCTGCCCGCCCGGACCATCCGGACGGGCGTGGGGTGGCAACCCGGCATCGTGGGGGCGGCGGTCCTCATGGCGGCGTCGCTCGCCCTGGTGCTGACCGCCGGGGCGCTGGCCCGCGAGCTGGGCGCCCGCTACGGCGCGGCGGAGGTGCTGTTCCTGCGCTTCCTGCTGTCGCTGCTGGTGGTCGTCCCGGCGGCCGTCGCGATGGCCGGGCGGCGCGCCCTGTCCGTCACCCGGCCCAGCGGTCACGCGGTTCGGGCGCTGAGCGGCGTCGGGGCGGCGCTGATCTTCTACGCGGCGACCCAGCATCTGCCCTTCGCCGATCTGGTCGCCCTGTCCTACGCGGCCCCGCTGTTCGTGGTGCTGCTGTCCGGCCGGGCCCTCGGGGAGCGGGCGGGGACGGCCTCCGCCGTCTGCGTCGCGCTGGGGATGGCCGGGGTCTTCCTGATCGCCCCGCCGACGCGGCTGGAGCCGTGGAGCCTCGCCATGCTCGCCATGGCCTTCCTGAACGCGGTCTGCATCCTGGCGACCCGGCGGACGGCCCAGGCCGACGGCCCGGCGGCGACCGGGCTGGTCTTCGTGCTGGCCGGGTGCCTGCTGACCGCCCCGGCGGCCCTGCTGACCGGCTTCCGGCTGCCCGATGCGGCCGACCTGCCGGCCTTCCTGCTGCTGGGCCTCGCCGCGGGGGCGGCCATCCTGCTGAACGCCGCCGCCTTCCGCCGGGCGCCGGCGGCGGTGCTGGCGCCCATCGACTATCTGGGGATCGCCGCCTCGGCGGCCATCGGCTTCCTGTGGTGGGGCGAAAGCCCGTCGCCCGCGGTGCTGCTGGGCGGGGCGCTGATCGCCGCGGCCGGGCTGGGCACGCTGTGGGCCGGCGCGCGGCGGCCGGGCTGAGACCCCGCCGGTTCGATCACAGCTCGATCAGGGCGTAGGGCCTCCCCGACTCCTTCTCGATGGTTTGGGCGACGTTGTAGACCGGCGTGCCGCGCAGGGTCTTGCCGGCGTAGCTGCCGTGGTGGGCGTGGCCGTGGACGACCGCCTGGACGTGGAAGCGGTCGATGGTCTCCGCCAGACGGGAGGAGCCGAGGAAGGGGTAGATCTCGGTCGGTTCGCCGCGCACCGTCTCGGCGATCGGGGCGTAGTGCAGGACGACCATCGTCCGCTCGGTCTCCAACTGGCGCAGCGCGCTTTCCAGCCGCATCGCCTCGTTCAGGGACTCCTGCACGAACTGCTTGATCGCCGGTTCGCCGAAGGCGTCGAGCATGCGGTTCTCGAAGCCGCCGCCGAAGCCCTTCACCCCGGCGAAGCCGACGCCGCGGATCTCCACCGGGTTGCCGTCGAGGAAGCGGACGCCCGCCTGCTCCAGGATGCGCTGAAGCTCCTCGACATGGCCGCATTCGTGGTCGTGGTTGCCCAGCACGGCGACCACCGGGATGCCGATGGCGCGCAGGTCCTCGGCCAGCACCTCGGCCTCGCGCGGCTTGCCGTGGTTGGTCAGGTCGCCGGCCAGCGCCAGGACGTCCGCCCGGTCGGCGATCTCCTGGAACAGCTCGCGGTAGGGGTGGGTGGAGGTCTCCCCCACATGGATGTCGCCGATGGCGGCGACCTTGATCGTTCCTTCAGCCCGAATGTGATCAGCCATGCTTCGTTTCCTCGCCGACGACGTCGGCGAACCCCCAGTCCGTGACGTCGATCCGATAATCCTCGCGCGAGAACAGCCGCCCCCGGCAGATGCGGGTCTGCGGCACCGGCAGCTTCGCGCGCTCGTTCAGCCGGTCCAGAAGCTCCTGCAACAGCCAGCCGGGGATGTGGTCGCGCTCCGTCGGGTAGATGAAGCGGAAGTTCAGGACGTGCATCAGCAGCACCTCCCAATACTGCTCCATGTGGCCGAGCAGCCGTTTCCAGTCGATGTGGGCGTGCTGCTTCAGGATCATGTGGGCGACGTCGGGACCGTCGTACTTGTGCCGCATCTGCACGAAGGCCTTGGAGAAGACCATTTCCGTCGGCGGGATGAGCTGCACGTCGGCGCCGCAGACCAGCGCGCGGTGATCCTCCTCGAACCAGCGGTCGTTGACCGGGTTGATGGCGGCGGCGGAGTTGAAGATGACGTCGAAGAACAGGTCGCCGTGCAGGACCTTGCCGATCCAGCGTTCGTCCTCGATCTCGGTGCCGAAGCCGCGGTCCTGGAAATGCGCGAGGATGCGCGGAAAGTCGCCGCCCCGGCAGAAGATGTCGATGTCCTTGGTCGGCCGGGTGATCCCGGTGTAGGCGCTGAGCGCGTAGGTGCCGCCCAGCAGGAAGGGTATGCCGGACTCCTTCAGAACTTTCAGACTCTCCGTGTAGAAGGCCTCGGCCTCGGCCGAGACATCGGCACGGCCTTCGCGCCCCCGGCTTTCGCGGTTGCCGTCCATCGCACCCCCTCTCCCCCGCCGTTGTCCATTGCGCCTTCAACAGGAGGAGCGGGCGAAACGGCACCACCGGGTGGCGTCCATGGCGGGAAAAAGCAGGTGGAACCGTCGCCCCACTACGCCGGTTGAGGGTGGTATTGCTGATGGGGAGGCAACCGATGGCACGACATCCGATCCCACAGGGCCTTTTGCTCGCCGCCGGCCTCGTGCTGTGCGGTGCCGCTCCCGCTTTGGCGCAGGGAAGCTGCGCCGCGCTGGTCGACCGCTTCGCCGCCGAGAACAACCTGTCGGCCAGCCCGCCGCCGGTCGCGACGCCGCCGGGCAGTTCCGGCTCCACCGCAGGGGACGGGGCGTTGCCCGATGGAGGTTTGGGCGGCAGTTCCGGCACGACGCCGGACCAGCTCGCCCGCTCGGGCGGGGTGGTGGCGCCGCCGGCCTCGGGCGATCAGGCGGTGATCGAGCCGCCGCGCACCGGGGCTCCCATGCCGACCGCCCCGGCGGTGCGACCCGACGCCGCGCCGAACAGCGGCTCCTCAATGGAGAGCGGGTCGATGGGGCAGGCGGCGCGCAACGCCCAGATCGAATCGCTGGTGACCGCCGCGCGCTCCGCCGCGAAGGACGGCAACGAGCAGCTTTGCATGGAGTCGCTGGACAAGGCGCGCGGCCTGACCCGCGCCGCGCCGGGTGCTACGGGTGGCACGATGGGCGGGGGCGGCTGATGGCGACAACGCGGATGATGGCTGAACTGATGGCCGCCGACCTGAGCATTGCGGGTCCCCTTCCTCCCTCCCCGCCGACTCCCGACATGCCGGTGCCGCCGCCCGGCATGCCGGACATGCCCGGCGACCCGTCGCGGCCGCCGATCAAGGAGCCGCCGGACGCCATCCCCGTTCCCCCGGAGGAACCGCCGCCCAACCCCGAACGGCTGGCCTGAATCCCTCCGCCGGGGAGAAAAATGGCACCAGGGCCGCGGGAGCGCGAAACGGCGCTCCTGCGGTCTTGTGATTCGCGCGGGGAAAGGCGATGTGTTCTGTCGGGCACCGGAGGCCGGTGCCGAGTCGCCTTTTGGAGTTCAGTGGGTCTCATGCACCGTCAACCCCCGCGCCAGCACGTTTACCGCCAGCCCGTCGTCCTCGGCACCCAGGTTCAGGCCACCGTCAAGTGGTACGATCCCAACCGCGGCTTCGGCTTCGTCAAGTTCGAGGACGGGTCGCCCGACGCCCTGATCCCCGCCGCCATCGTCGCCACCGCCGGCCACGAATCCCTGCCGGACGGCGCCACCGTCGTGGTGGACATCGTCGAGGGGCGCAAGGGCAATCAGGTCTCCGCCCTGCATTCGGTCGACACCTCCACCGCCGTCCCGGCGCGTCCGGCCCGTGCCCAGGGTCCGCGCCCGTCTTTCGGTGACCGCGGGGGCTTCGGCGACCGCAACGACCGCGGTGGCGACCGCGGGTTCGGCAACCGTGGTTTCAACGACCGGGGTGGGGACCGCGGCGGTGATCGTGGCGGCGACCGCGGGTTCGCTGGCCGGGGCGACAGCCGTGGCTTCAACGATCGGGGTGGTGATCGCGGCTTTAATGACCGGGGCGGCGACCGCGGCGGCTTCGGCGGCCCGCGCCGTCCGGCGGCGGGCGGCCCGACCACCCAGACCGAGGGCACCGTGAAGTGGTTCAACGCCACCAAGGGCTTCGGTTTCATCGCCCAGGACGGCGGCGGCCAGGACGTGTTCGTTCACGTCAAGGCGGTGGAGCGTTCCGGCCTGCAGGGGCTGAACGACGGCCAGCGCGTCCGCATCTCCATCCGCCAGGGCGACAAGGGTCCGGAAGCCGTTTCGGTCGAAGAGGCGTAAAGCGTCGGCCTACCGAAGGTAAGGTGTCGTTCGGCCCAGTTGAACGGCGGCGCAAAGCCGCGCATCGTGGCGGGGCCGGGACGGCGGTGCGACGGCGCGCCGCCCCGGCCCGACACGACCCAAGAGAGGACGTCCAGTGGTTCCCGTCACCTGTCCGACCACGCCCTTCGACGGCCAGAAGCCCGGCACCTCCGGGCTGCGCAAGGCCGTGAAGGTCTTTGAGCAGCCGCGCTATCTGGAAAACTTCGTCCAATCCATCTTCGACTGCGTGGACGGCCTGTCCGGCGCCACGCTGGTGATCGGTGGCGACGGGCGGTATCACAACCGCACCGCCGTTCAGACCATCCTGCGCATGGCCGCGGCCAACGGCGTCGCGCGCGCGGTGGTCGGGCGCGGCGGCATCCTGTCCACCCCGGCGGCCTCCTGCGTCATCCGCAAGCGCGGCGCCATCGGTGGCGTGATCCTGTCGGCCAGCCACAACCCCGGCGGCCCGGACGGCGATTTCGGCATCAAGTTCAACGCCGCCAACGGCGGCCCGGCGCCGGAGTCGATGACCGACGCCTTCTTCGCCCGCTCCAAGGCCATCACCGAATACAGGACGCTGGAGTCGCCGGACCTCGACCTCGACCGGCTCGGCGGGACGGCGCTCGGCGGTATGGCGGTGGAGGTCATCGACCCGGTGGCCGACTACGCGGAGCTGATGGAATCGCTGTTCGACATGGCGGCGATCCGCAAGCTGTTCGCGTCGGGCTTCCGCATGGTGTTCGATGCCATGCACGCGGTCACCGGCCCCTACGCCACGGAGATCCTGGAACGCCGGCTGGGCGCCCCCGCCGGCACCGTCATCAACGGCACGCCGCTGGAGGATTTCGGCGGGCACCACCCCGACCCGAACCTCGCCCACGCCGAGGAGCTGGTGGAGCGGCTGTTCGGCCCGGACGCGCCGGACTTCGGCGCCGCCTCGGACGGTGACGGCGACCGCAACATGATCCTGGGCCGCAACGTCTTCGTGTCGCCCAGCGACAGCCTCGCCGTGCTGGCCGCCAACGCCACCCACGTCCCGGCCTTCAAGGGCGGTCTGGCGGGCGTCGCCCGCTCCATGCCGACCAGCCGGGCGGTGGACCGCGTGGCGGCGAAGCTGGGGATTTCCTGCTACGAGACGCCGACGGGCTGGAAGTTCTTCGGCACGCTGCTCGACGCCGGGCGCATCAACCTGTGCGGCGAGGAGAGCTTCGGCACCGGCTCCGACCATGTGCGCGAGAAGGACGGGCTGTGGGCCGTCCTGATGTGGCTCAACGTGCTGGCCGCCCGCGGCCTGTCGGTAGCCGAGCTGATGGCCGAGCATTGGGGCACCTACGGGCGCACCTATTACGGCCGCCACGATTACGAGGCCATCCCGCAGGAGGCCGCCGACGCCCTGATCGCCGAATTGCGCGGGACGCTGTCCTCGCTGGCCGGCACGGTCCTCGGCGGGCGCACCGTCGCGGCGGCGGACGAGTTCGCCTACACCGACCCGGTGGACGGCAGCCGGTCGGAGCGGCAGGGCCTGCGCGTCGGGTTCGAGGACGGGTCGCGCATCGTCTACCGCCTGTCCGGCACCGGCACGTCGGGCGCCACGCTGCGCGTCTATTTCGAGCGGTACGAACCGGTCGGCGGCGAGCATGGGCTGGACGCCCCGGTGGCGCTGAAGCCACTGGCCGATCTGGCCGCGGAGCTGGCCGGCATCGAGCGCCACACCGGCCGCACCAAGCCGGACGTCGCCACGTAACGGCGCGACCTGAAGGAAGGCCCTTCCTCCGGAGCCGGGGGAAGGGCCTTTTTCCTTTTTCAGAACACCGCCTGGAGCAGGCCCAGCGTGCGCCGCTTGGCCAAGGCGGCGCTGGCCGCGTCGTAGCTGGCGCGCTCGTCGCAATTGAAGCCGTGTCCGGCCGGATAGAGGTGCGTGATGGCGGCGGGATGGCGATGGCGCACCGCCTCGGCCACCGTCAGGGGAATGGCGTGGTCCGTCTCCCCGAAATGCAGCAGCACGGGCGTGCGCGGCGCCTCGTCCAGCCGGTTGCCGATTCCGCCGCCGTAATAGGCGACGGCGGCGCGGACCGGCAGGCGCGACGCGGCGGCCCAGGCGATGGTGCCGCCCCAGCAATAGCCGGCGATGGCCGCCCCCTCCGCCCCGCCGAGATGGGCGAGCCCCGCCGCCACGTCGGTCAGCGCGTCCTCGACGCTGACCGCATTCATCAGGTCGCGTCCGCGCTGGACGCCGGCCTCGTCGTAGGGCAGCTCTACCCCGCGCTCCGCCCGGTCGAACAAGGCGGGGGCCAACGTGCGGTAACCGTCGGCCGCGTAGCCGTCGCAGACGCGGCGGATGTGGCTGTTGATCCCGAAAATCTCCTGGACGATCAGAAGCCGCCCCTTCTCCGGCCCGACGGGCCGGGCTTCGTAGGCGGTCAGCCGGTGCCCGTCGGACGCCGTCAGGTGCGTCCAGGCGCTGCTCGTGCCGGTGGTCGTTCCGGTCATGGCTGGTCTCTCCCTCCATTCGTTCCGTGCAGGGAAGATAGCAGCCTGACGCCGGGTGTCATCCGCGACCGACTGGCCCATATCCCCTAGGACCGTCACCCCGTCACTGGAGCCGCCCGATGTCCGCCCCCGCCGACCGTTCCCCGACCGCTGGACCCTTCGACCTGACGCCGCCGACGCCGGAGCAGCGCGCGGTGCTGGTGGAACGCCTGTCGGACGAGGAGCGGCACGTCCTGCTGAGCCACGGGACGGAGGCGCCCTTCTGCGGCGGCCTGCTCGACAACAAGAAGCCGGGCACCTACGCCTGCCGGCTGTGCGGCCTGCCGCTGTTCCGGTCCGGGACGAAGTTCGAATCCGGCACCGGCTGGCCCAGCTTCACCGCGCCCTACGAGAACGCGCATCTGAAGCTGGTGCAGGACAACAGCTACGGCATGGTGCGGGTGGAGACGCTGTGCGCCCGCTGTGGCAGCCATCAGGGCCACGTCTTCCCGGACGGCCCGCCGCCGACCGGCATGCGCTTCTGCATCAACTCCGTCTCGCTGGCCTTCCTGCCCGAGGGGCAGCCGCTGGCGAAGAGCGTTCAGGATTGGGTGGAGGAGGGGGCGGCGTTCTAGCAGACGCTTGGCCCCTCCCTCGTGCCCCCTCCCTAACCCTCCCCCTCTACGAGGTGGAGGGGACTTGGTTCTCCCTCCCCTGCGAAGCGGGGGAGGGCCGGGGAGGGGGCAACAGCACCTCCCCCAAACCTCCCGTTTCATTGGATACCCCCGTCATGCCGACCGACGACACCTCCCGCTTCCCCATCTCCGTCCTCGACCTCGCCCCGGTGCCGGAAGGCAGCACGCCGGGCGACGCCTTGCGCCACACGCTGGACCTCGCCCGCCACGCCGAGCGGCTGGGCTACCGCCGCTACTGGCTGGCCGAGCACCACAACATGACCGGCATCGCCAGCGCCGCGACCTCGGTCGTCATCGGCCATGTGGCGGCGGGCACCGCGACCATCCGCGTCGGCGCCGGCGGCATCATGCTGCCCAACCACTCGCCGCTGGTCATCGCCGAGCAGTTCGGCACGCTGGAGGCGCTGTTCCCCGGCCGCATAGACCTCGGGCTGGGCCGGGCGCCCGGCACCGACCAGATGACGCTGCGCGCCCTGCGCCGCGACCCGTCGGTGGCGGAGCAGTTCCCCCAGGACGTGCTGGAGCTTCAGGCCCTGCTCGGCCCCGTCCAACCGGGCCAGCGCGTGCAGGCGGTGCCCGGCGCCGGATCGAACGTGCCGCTGTGGATCCTTGGCTCCAGCCTGTTCGGCGCGCAGCTTGCCGCCGCCTTCGGCCTGCCCTACGCCTTCGCCTCGCACTTCGCGCCGGACGCCCTGATGCGGGCGTTGCAGGTCTACCGGGAGAACTTCACCCCCTCGGCGCAGCTCGACCGGCCCTACGCCATGGTCGGGGTGAACGTCGTCGCCGCCGAGACCGACGCGGAGGCGCGCCGGCTCTTCACCTCCGCCCAGCAGAGCTTCGCCCGTCTGATCCGCGGCACCCGCGGCCAATTGCCGCCGCCCATCGACGACATCGAGAGCTTCTGGTCGCCGCTTGAGAAGGCGCAGGCGATGAACATGCTGTCCTGCTCCTTCGTCGGCTCGGCGGAGACGGTGCGGCGCGAGCTGGAGGCCTTCCTCGCCGAGACCGGGGCCGACGAGATCATGGTGGCCTCGGCCATCCACGACCACGCGGCGCGGGTGCGCTCCTACGAGATTCTGGCGGAGGTCCACGGGGTGCTGCGGGCCGCGGCCTGACGCGCTCCAAATTGGGGGAGAGGCCCGGCGCAACCGCACAGCGCGCTTCGCGGACTGCGCCATGGACCGCGCCCAAGGGGAGTCTTATCGTCTGTGGCCCGGCGTCGCGCGACGCGGTTCACAGAGATGGAGAGGGGATATGGCCGAGTTTCCCCACGCCAGCAGGGTCAACGTTACGCTTGATCTGCCGCTCGACGTCTATCGGCGTCTGGAACAGCAGGCGCGCTACATGAGCGTTACCGTCGAGGCGCTGCTGAAGACTATCCTAGCGCAGCAGCTCTACGACTCCAGTCTTCGCAATATGGATTAGTTCATTGTCGTGAGGCGGCGCGCACGGCGGCCTCAAGGTCGCCGTGACTCTCCAGAAGCGCCGCCAGCCCGGCCTCCTCCAGCACGCCGCGGATCGGGCCGGGCACCGCCGCCAGCACGATCCGCACGCCGGACCGCACCCCTGCGCTTCCCGCGCCCGGCCGCGCCTGCCGCACCGCCAACAGCAGCGAGCGCAGTCCCGCCGGGGTCAGTTGCGTCACTGCCGACAGGTCGAGCACCAGCCCGGCCGGCGTCTTTCCGGGCGCGTCCGATGCGGGGTCCGGGGTGGCGGGGGCCAGCGCCGCGAACAGCCGCGCCTCGAACCGGGGGGCGGCGGCGCTGTCGATCGGTCCCACCGGGCGCAGGATCGTCACGTCGCCGCGCACCTCTTCCGCGATTTGCATCAAACCCTCCGATTTCCCCATCCGGCTGGGCCTGCTATACCTCCTCCGGCGGGGGATTTCCCATCACACGGATCATCATACAGCAGAGCGGCGGCGGGGGCATGGAATCGGACGGACGCTTCGGCGGCGGGGCGGGCCTGCGGGACGGCGGGGAGTTTTCCGCGGAGTCCGGCGGTGGGCCGCGCGCGCTCCCGGCCTTCCTCGCGGCGGGGCCCGCCGTGGCCCCGGAGGACCGCACGCCGGCGGAGGCGCCGCCGGACCAGCCGGCGCGGCTGCGTGGGGCGCTGAACCCGCTGCTGGCCGCTGCCGGGCCACTGCTGGACCTCGCCGGGTCGCTGCGCGAACGCTCGGGGCACGAGAATCCGGAGGGGCTGCGCGACGTCATCCTCGCCGAGGTCCGCCGCTTCGAGGAGGAGGCCGCCGCCATCGGCGTCCCGCCGGAGGAGGTGCGCGTCGCCCGCTTCGCCCTGTGCACCATGCTGGACGACGTGGTGCGGGCAACCCCCTGGGGGGCGCGCTGCCGCTGGGCGCGCGAGGGGCTGGCGGTGGTGGTCGATCCCGGCGCCGGCGGGCCGGACCGCTTCTTCGACCTGCTCGACACCATGCTGAGCGACCCGCGCCTGCACCGGCTGGAGCTGGAGCTGTTCTACGCCTGCCTGTCGCTGGGCTTCGAGGGCAAGTTCCGCGACAAGCCGCGCGGCGCCCACGACCTCGCCCACTTGCGGGACGAGCTGTTCCGCGTGCTGCGCCGCCTGCGCGGCGAGCGGGAGCGCGCGCTGTCGCCGCAATGGCGGGGCGTCGCCGAACGCTTCCGCCCGCTGGGGCACGTCCTGCCGCCCTGGCTGGCCGCGGTGGCGGTGGCGACGCTGCTCGGCGGGCTGTTCCTGACCCTGTCGGCCTCGCTGGGCGGCCGGGCGGACGCGGTGGTGGCCCGGCTGGGCGCGCTGCTCCCCGACCGGCCATTGGAGCTGGTCCGCGCCGTTCCGCCGCCGCCGCCCAGCGCGGGTCCGGCGCTGGCCGTCCGGGTCACCGCCCTGCTCCAGCCGGAGATCCGTTCCGGCGCCGTGGCGGTGCTGGCCGGCGACGACGGGGCGCTGGTCATCCGCATCGAGGGGGCGGGCATGTTCGCCACCGGCAGCGACGCGATCCGCGCCCGCTACCGCGCCGTGGTCGACCGCGTCGGGCAGGCGCTGGGTCCCGAGGCGGGGCGCGTGGTGGTGGTCGCCCACACCGACGACCAGACCCCGCGCGGCGGCGGGCTGCCGACGCCGGAGGCGCTGACCGAGGCGCGGGCGGTGGCCGTTCTGAAGATCCTGGAGCGCACGCTGGGCGCCGAGCGCCTGACCGCCGAAGGGCGGGGCGAGCGCGAACCGCTGGCCCCCAACACCACGCCGGCCAACCGGGGCGCCAACCGGCGCGTCGATGTCCGCCTCTACCCCGAATAGGCCGCGGTCCATGAGCGAACCGTCTCCGCACACCCGCTCCAAAAAGTCCCAGGGCAGGGTCCGCCGCGCCGATCCGGCGATGGCGCCGCGCCTGCGCTGGTGGACCACGCTCGCGGTCGCCCTGTCGGTCGGGCTGCTCGGCTGGGCGGTGATGCCGCTGCTCGGCTTCGGCGGCCTGGCCCGCCTGCTGCCGGCGCTGGTCCTGCTCGGCCTGTGGTACGCGCTGAACCGGCACGAGGACGGCCGGCAGAGTGCGGCCAACGCCCGCTTCGTCGAGGCGCTGGCGGCGTCCCGCGATCCCGAGCTGAAGGCGTCGCTGGACGAGCTGGGCACGGTGCGCGAGCGGCTGGACGCGGTGATCGACCGGCTGAAGACGCAGCGCTTCGGCGCGCGCTGGGGCGGTCAGTATCTCTACCAACTTCCCTGGTATCTGGTGATCGGCGCCCCCGGCTCGGGCAAGACGACGGCGCTGGCCAACGCCCGCCTGGGCGCGGCGCTGGGCGGCGGGCTGGACGGCATGCCGGTGCAGAATCTGGGCGGCACGCGCAATTGCGACTGGTGGTTCACCGACGAGGCGGTGCTGATCGACACGGCGGGCCGCTACACCACCCAGGACAGCCGCCGGGCCATCGACGGGCGCGTCTGGTCCGGCCTGCTCGACCTGCTGAAGGAGCACCGCCCGCGCCAGCCGGTGAACGGCGTGCTGCTGACCATCAGCCTGACCGACCTCGCCGGCTGGAGCGACGCGGAGCGGCACAACCACGCCATCACCATCCGCCAGCGGCTGGGCGAACTGCGCGCCCATCTCGGCATCCGCGTGCCGGTCTATCTGCTGTGCACCAAGGCCGACCTCGTCGACGGCTTCACCACCTATTTCGACCCGCTGGACCGGGCGGAGCGCGCCCAGATCTGGGGCATCACCTTCCCGGTGGAGGACCTGCCGCCTGGCCCGCTGGCCAGCTTCCACGCACAATACGCGGCGCTGCTGCGCCGGCTGGAGGAGCGTCTTCCCGAACGGCTGCACCAGGAGCCGGACATCCAGCGGCGCGGCGACGCCTTCGCCTTCCCGCTGCGCATGGCGGGCTTCGAGGCGGCGCTGGCCGACCTCGTCGACACCGCCTTCACCGCGGAGGCCGAGGAGGCGGTGCCGCTGCTGCGCGGCATCTACCTGACCAGCGCCACGCAGCCCGGCGCCTCCGCGGAATCGCCGGCCCAGACCTTCTTCCTGGAGCGGCTGCTGCCCGAGGTCGTCTTCCCCGAGGCCAACATGGTCGGGGTTGACCGCGCGCTGGAGCGGGCGCGGCGGCGGCGCCACGTCTGGGCGCTGGGCGGGACGGCGGCGGCGGGGGTGCTGCTCGGGCTGGCCGGGCTGAGCAGCCACCGCGCCAACGAGGCGCTGCTGGCGCGGGCGGAGACCGCCGTGGCGGTGGCGGAGGAGCGGCTGCGCGTCCTCGACACACCGCCGCGCTCGCTGACGCGGGTGGAGGATGCCGATTTCCTCGCCGTCCTGCCGGCGCTCGACGCGCTGCGCGCGCTGCCCGCCGGCTGGACCGAGCGATCGGAACGGCGGGCGTCCCTGCTCGGCTTCGGGCTGTCGCAGGGGGAGCGCGTCGGCCTGCCCGCCGAGGAGGTCTATCGGCGGGCGCTGCGCAGCGTGTTCCTGTCGCGCATCGTGCTGCGGTTGGAGGAGCAGCTGCGCACCGGCTGGGCGCGGCCCGACCTGCTGCGGCAGAGCCTGCGCGCCTACGCCATGATCGGCGGGCGGGAGCCGCTGGACCCGGCGGTTCTGGCCGAATGGCTGGCCGCCGACTGGCAGCGCACGCTCCCCGGCGCCGCTCATGAGGCGGAGCGCCGGGCGCTCGGCGACCATCTGGCCGCGCTGGTGGAGGCCGGCTTCGCCCCGGTGCCCCCGGACGAGGCTCTGGTGTCGCGCGTCCTCGACGTGCTGGGCCAGCCGACCGCGCCGATGCCGCGCATCCCCAACAACGGCGGGGCCGGCTGATGAGCCCCGGTTTCGCGGTGGGCTTCCATGGGAAGGTGCCGGCGCGCGGCGATTTCGTGGGCTACGGCCTGCCGCGCGGCGTGCTGCTTCCCTGGGACGCTTGGCTGACGGAGGTCCTGGACGCGGCGGTGCGCCAGCTCGGCTCGCCCTGGGAGCGGCTGTTCCAGTCGGCCCCGGTCTGGCGCTTCGCCCTGTCGCCCGGCCTGTGCGGGGAGCCGCCGCTGGCCGGCATCATGATGCCCAGCGCCGACCGGGTGGGCCGGCAATACCCCTTCACCATCGTCGGCACGCTGCCCTACGGCACCGACCTCGCGGTGGTGCCGGTGGCCTGCCTGCACTGGTTCACCCGCGCGGAATCCATCGCCGCCGACGCCTGCCGCGCCGGGGCCGACGTGGACGCGCTGCCCGCCCGCATGGCGATCCTGGGCCGCCCGGAACCGAACGGCGCCGACCCCACCGTCGCCACAGTGGTCGAGGAGCGCGTCGGCCCGCTGCCGCCCCGCGCCAGCCTGTGGTGGAGCCGCGGCGGCGGGCGGGTTCCGCCCTCGGTGCTGACCTGCTGCGGCCTGCCGCGCTCGTCCCGCGCCGCCGCCTTCATCGACGGCGCCTGGGAGCGGCGGGGCTGGGACGATCTGGACGGGTAGGGGGAAAGGTTCAAGCGTCGAGCCCCCCTCCCGACCTCCCCCCGCTTCGCAGGGGGAGGAGAACAGTCCTCACCCGCCCAAATTCACGATCTCCACCCGCCGGTTCTCCGCGGCCTTCGGCTTTTTGGGCAGCAGCGGTTCCCGCGCGCCCATCCCGGCGGTGTCCAGCCGGTCGCGGCGCACGCCGTGCCGCTCCGCCAGATAATCCGCCACGGCGTCGGCCCGGCGCTGCGACAGCGCCCGGTTGGCCGCGTCGCCGCCCACCGCGTCGGTGTGGCCGACGATGCGGAAGCGGGCCTTGGCCGTCTCCGGCGCCGTCATCACCGCGCCGATGCGGTCGAGCACCGCCCGCGATTCCGGGCGGATGCGCGCCGAGTTGAAGTCGAAGCCGATCCGGAAGGCGGCGCGCAGCCCGGCCTTCAGCGCCGCGACGGGCGGGTCCTGCGGCGGCCCCGGCAGGGCGGGCACCGCCACCGGTGCGGGGGTCGGTGCGGGAGCCGGGGACGATGCCGCCGCGACGGGCGGCGGCGGCGGGCGCTTCATCACGATGGGCGGGCAGCCGGGTCCGGCGGCGCCGAACAAGGCGGCCTGGATCTCGCATTCGCTGGGGTTGGGGCCGAGCGGGACGGCGGGCGCCGCCGACGATTGCGCCAGGGCCGGACCTGCAAGGAGGGCCAGCCCCCCCCCGAGAAGCCCCAAGGCCAAAAACCCGATTGTTGGGAACATCCGCATTTGCATGCCCGCATTGTCCCAGGCTTGGGGGCGGGCCGTCAAATTCCGCGTGGAACAGTCGTGCGTGCCTCTGTACGATCCCGGTCCGATCTTTCGTTTGCGGTATGCGGGAGGAAACAAGAATGAAGTCGATGAAGGCGCTGTTCGCCGGTCTGGCTCTGGCCGCCATGGTTCTGCCGGGCGTGGTCGCCAACGGCGCGGCGGCGGCGGACTACAAGGCCGAGTACAAGCTGTCCACCGTGCTGGGCAAGCCGTTCCCCTGGGGCATCGGCGGCGACCGCTGGGCCGAGCTGGTCAAGGAAAAGACCAACGGGCGCATCAATGTGAAGATGTATCCCGGCTCCGCCCTGGTGAACGGCGACCAGACCAAGGAATTCACCGCGCTGCGCCAGGGCGTGATCGACATGGCGGTGGGCTCCACCATCAACTGGTCGCCGCAGGTGAAGGAGCTGAACCTCTTCTCGCTGCCCTTCCTGATGCCCGACCACAAGGCGATGGACGCGCTGACCCAGGGACCGGTCGGCAAGCAGCTGTTCGACCTGCTCGCCACCAAGGACGTGGTGCCGCTGGCCTGGGGCGAGAATGGCTTCCGCGAGGTCTCCAACTCCAAGCACGCCATCAGTAAGCCGGAGGATTTGAAGGGCCTGAAGATCCGCGTCGTCGGCTCGCCGCTCTACCTCGACACCTTCACCGCGCTGGGTGCCAACCCGACGCAGATGAGCTGGGCCGACGCGCAGCCCGCCCTGTCCACCGGCGCCGTCGACGGTCAGGAGAACCCGGTTGCCGTCTTCACCGCCGCCAAACTGCCGACGCTCGGCCAGAAGCACCTGACCCTGTGGGGCTACGTCGCCGATCCGCTGATCTTCGTGGTCAACAAGGAGGTCTGGAACAGCTGGTCCAAGGAGGACCAGGAGGCGGTGCGCGCCGCCGCCGTCCAGGCCGCCGCCGAGGAGGTCGCCATCGCCCGCAAGGGCATCACCGCCCAGGACGACAGCCTGCTGAAGGAGTTGGCCGGCCAGGGCGTGGCGGTCGTGCAGCTCACGCCCGAGCAGCAGAAGGCCTTCCAGGCCGCCACCCGCGCTGTCTACGACAAGTGGGCCAAGACCATCGGCCCCGACCTCGTGAAGGCCGCCGAGACCTCGATCGCCGGCCGCAACTAAGCCTGCCCGGCGCCCGTCCGCTTCCGCTCCGGCGGTGAGCGGGCGGGCGCCATTCCTTTCCAAAGTCCGTTCCAGCCCGCCCGTCCCCGTCCAGAGAACCCGTTCATGACCGAAGACCCCGAACTGACGCCGCGCGAAGAGCCGCGCCCGCGCGTTCCCATCCGGATCGAGGAAGCGCTGGCGGCGCTGGCCATCGCGGCGATGGGGGTGATCACCTTCGCCAACGTGATCACGCGCTATCTGACCAACATCTCGCTCGCCTTCACGGAGGAATACGCCATCGCCCTGATGGTTGTGATGACCATGCTCGGCGCCTCGGTCGCGGTCGTGCGCAACCATCACATCCGCATCACCTATTTCGTGGACCGGCTGCGCCCGGTCATGCGCCGCCGGGCCGAGCTGTTCGCCATCGCCATCACGGCGCTGGTCTTCCTGGGGCTGGCCGTCTACGGCGCGCGGATGGTCTGGGACGAGTACCGGTTCGAGGAGACGTCGCCCGGCCTGGGCGTGCCGCAGTGGATCTACTCGATCTGGCTGCCGGTCCTGTCGGTGGTCATCGTGCTGCGGGCGCTGGGCCGCGGCATCCGCGTCGCGCGGGGGAACGAGCAATGACCACCGCGCTGCTGTTCGGCGGATTCTTCGCGCTGCTGATCGCCGGCGTGCCCATCGGCGCGGCGCTGGCGCTCGCCGGGGCCGTGGTGATCGGTGTCGCCGGCCTTGGCATCATGTCGCTGCCGACCACCGTCTACACCGGCATGGCAAAATACCCGCTGCTTGCCATTCCCATGTTCGTCCTGACCGGCCTGATCTTCGAGCGGTCGGGCGTGGCGGAGCGTCTGGTGAAGTTCGCGCTGGCCGTGATCGGCAAGCGGCAGGGCGCCCTGCCAGCGGTCGCCATCATCGTGGCGATGTTCATGGGCGGCATCTCCGGTTCCGGCCCGGCGACCTCCGCCGCGGTGGGGGCGGTGATGACCGCGGCCATGCTGCGCGAGGGCTATCCGCGGGCCTTCACCGCCAGCGTCATCGGCGCGGCGGCGGCGACGGACATCCTGATCCCGCCCTCCATCGCCTTCATCATCTACAGCGTGATGGTGCCGCAGGCGTCGGTGCCGGCCCTGTTCGCGGCGGGCATGATCCCCGGCATCCTGGCCGGTCTGGCCCTGGTCATTCCGGCGGTCTGGATGTCGCGCCGCAACGGTTTCGGCGAGGTCGCGCGGGAGGGCGAGAAGCGCCCGTCGATCTGGAAGGCCTTCAAGGAGGCGATCTGGGGCCTGATGGCGCCGGTGGTCATCCTGGGCGGCATGCGCGCCGGCCTGTTCACCCCGACCGAGGCGGCGGTGGTGGCCGCGGTCTACGGCCTGTTCGTCGGCTTCTTCATCTACCGGACGTTGACCCTGCGCATGGTCTACGACGTGCTGGTGGAGTCGGCGGAAATCTCCGCGATCATCCTGATGGTGGTGGCGCTGGCCGGCGTCTTCGCCTGGGCGACCGGGACGCTGGGCGTCATCGACCCCATCGCCCGGGGGATCGTCGATCTCGGCATCGGGCAGTACGGCGTTCTCGCCCTGCTGATCGCGGCGCTGGTGGTGATCGGGATGTTCCTGGACGGGGTGTCCACCTTCCTGATCCTGCTGCCGATCCTGGTGCCCATCGCCAACCACTTCAACTGGGACTTGGTGTGGTTCGGCGTGATCCTGACCATGAAGCTGGCGATCGGCCAGTTCTCCCCGCCGATGGCCGTCAACCTGATGGTCACCTGCAAGATCGCCGGCACCACCATGGAAGCCACGGTGCGCTGGGTCGGCTGGCTGATCCTGGCGATGTTCCTGGCGCTGGCCGCGGTGGTGGTCTTCCCCGGGCTGGCGCTCTGGCTGCCGCGCAGCCTGGGCTACTGAGGGTGACGGACGCGGGGGCGCCTTGCGCGTCCCCGCCTCAGCCCTTCCGGCGGGTCGCCAGCAGGATGCCCGCCGCGATCAACCCGATGCCAGCGGCGTGGTAGAGGTGGGGCTGCTCGCCGAGGAACAGGATGGCGAGGATGCTTCCGAACACCGGCATCAGATGGATGCACATCCCCGCCGTGTTGGCGCCCACCAGGGCCACGGCGCGGTTGAAGCAGAGATAGGCGGCTATTGACGGGAACAGCGCCACATAGGCGACCGCCCCCAGCGCCGTCGGGGTGATCGGCATGGGGTTCCCGCCGACGCTTTCCCAGAGATAGAAGGGCAGCAGCATCGCCGCCCCGCCCGCGAAGGTGACGGCGATGAAGCTGAGCCCATGCACCGCCGGGCGGCGGCGCAGCAGGGCGGTGTAGGCGGCGTAGCCGAGCACCGCCGCCAGCACCCACAAATCCCCGGCGGCGAGCTGCAACCCGATCAGCACCGCCGGGTCGCCCCGCGCGATCAGCGTCAGGGCGCCGGCCAGCGACACGGCGATGCCTACCCCCTGCAGCGGGGTCACCCGGTCGCCGAACAGCGCCAAGCTCATCAGCACGATCAGCACCGGCATGGAGGACTGCATCATCACCGCGTTCAGCGCCGTGGTGGTGTGCAGCCCCACATAGAGGAAGGTGTTGAAGACGGCGATGCCCAGCGCCGACAGCAGCAGCACGACGGGCCATTGGGCGGCCAGCGCCCGCACGTCGTGCCGCAGGTGCCGCCACGCGAAGGGCAGCACCAGCAGCATCCCCAGCGTCCAGCGCCAGAAGGCCAGCCCGACCGGCGGCACCTCGCCCGACACCGCGCGGCCCAGGACGGCATTGCTGGCCCAGAACAGCGGCGGCAACATCATCAGGAGCCATGCCTGATCGAACAGGCGGCGACGGACGGGAGAAGCGTTTTCGCTCACGGCTGGCGACTCATTGGACTGGACGCGTCAAGGTGGGTTCCGCGGCTCAGCCGCGGCGGCGCGGGGAGGCGAAGGGGGAAAGGGGGCCGTCGCCACGAGAGCCCTCGCCGCGCGGACCGTCACCACGGGGACCGTCCGACCGGAAGCTCTCGCTGCGGGAGAAGCCCTCGCGGCGCGGGCGGTCGCCCCGGGGGCCGTCACCACGGGGACCATCGCCACGGGGGCCGCGCCCCTCGCCACGGGGACCGTCGCCGCGGCCTTCGCGCGGCGGCTTCGGCGGCTGGCGCATCTCCGCGTCCAGCTCGGCGATGCGCTTCACCAGCGCTTCACGGATCGCCGGGGCCGCGTGGGACTTCAGGGTGGCGAGCTGCTCCTTCAACTGCTGGAGCTGAAGCTGCTTCTGCTCCCGCGTGCGCTTGATGGCGACGTTGTCGGAATGCTGGCCGTCGAAGGCGCGCATGAAAAGGTCCTCGTTGCAGAAAATAAGACACCCGCCGCGGCGTCCCAGCGGACGCCCGGTCGGGGAGCGCGGAATATTGGAAAGGCACCGGCGCCAAAGCAAGCCGGGAGTTTGCTCCGCCTGTGCGATAAAGCGGTTGACGGCGGCAGCCCGGATCAATCCTCCAACGAACGTCGGCTGCGGAACAGCGCCGCCGCCTCGTCGAGATACCGCGACAGGTCGGCGGCGGCCTCCGCCGGCCCGGCGCGCCGCGACCCTTGGACGCGGGCCTCTGCGGCGGCGGCGGCCAAGGCGGCGGGATCGGCCGCCAAAGCGGCCAGCCGCTCGACGAAGGCGCCGTAGTCGGGTTGAATGAAGCGCGGGCCGACGACGCTGGCAACGTCTCCGCCGGGAAGCGACAGCGGCACCGTCCCGGCGGCCAGGGCCTCGGCGGCGCTGGCGCCCCCGCCGGTCCGCCGGGGATTCACATAGGCGTCGCAGACCGCCAGCAGGGCGCCCATGTCCGACACATAGCCCAGGCACCGCAGCCGTGCTGCATGGCGTGACGCGGCCAGCCGCCGGGGCAGGGCGTCGGCGTGCCCGGCGAAGACGGTGACGGCGTGCGGCGCGCGGTCGAACAGCGTTTCCAGCATGGCGAGGAAGGCGCCGTCCGCCTCCTCGTCCAGCCGGTTGCCGACGACGGCGCAGACGAAGGCGCCCTCATCGAGCCCGAAGGTGGCGCGCGATCCCTCTTTCCTCGGGGTGGCCCCGGCCAGCGAATGCAGGAAGCGGAAGGGCCGCCAGGACCGGGCCAGCGGCCCGTGGTCGGGTGCCGCGCCTCCGCCGAAATCCAGCACGATGTCGGCCAGCGAGAGGGTGGCCCCGCTGGTGGTCGGGATGCACAGGGTGGGGCGCGCCCCGGCCATCAGGTCGGCCACGACGCAGGACCCGCCGAGCGACAGAACGGCGTCCGGGTCGAGCGCCGTGATGGCCTCCAGGAACCAGGCGATCTTGCCGGGGCTGACGCAGGGCTCGACCGACGACAGCATCCGGTACGTACGCCCGTCCGCTTCGATTCTCTGATCGCCGGAGAGGGTGGGCTCCACCGACGCCGCGAAGGAGGGCACGAACAGGCTGTGCACCTCCGTCGGCATGATGTTGGTGTTGAGGATCACCACCTCCCGCCCGCAGCGGTCCTCCAGCAAGGCGGCGTAGGACAGCAGGTCGCGCGATGGCTGGTGGCGCAGCGACAGGAACTGGTTGGTCACCAGCACGACCCGCCCGGTCTCCGCTCCCCCGGCCCGGCGGGCGCGTGGGACGATGGCCTGACGGCGGCGGATCTCGTCGAGGATGCTGCGGTAGAAGGGGAACTGCCGCTCCTCGAAGAAGCCGGGGCGGCTCGCCGGGTTCATGCGCATCAAAAAGAGCTGGCGTCCGATGCCGGCGTGGATGTGCAGCAGCCCCTCCAGCCCGGATTGCGCGATGTTGGCCTCCACCATGTCGAGCAACTCGTCGTAATAGCGCAGGTCACCGGAGACGGCGGCCATGGCCGACAGCAGCAGGACGGTATCCGTTCCCCGCGCCAAGCGGGGCAACTCCCGTGCCGCCCGCGCCCGCTCGGCCCTGGGCCGGTCGAGAAAAGCCTCGCAGAGGGTTTCGATGGCCTTCAGGTCGTGCCCGTTCGTCACGGGCCGGCACATCGCGGCGGCAAGGTTGATGAGGGGGGAGGTGGTGAGTGGCTGGGACATCGGCCTTGCTGCGGAAAGCGGGCGCGATGAGTCATGCCACATATGGAAAGGCCCCGGAAGGCGTTACCTTCCAGGGCCTTAGAGTGGTGCCGCAGCAGGGATTTGAACCCCGGACCTACTGATTACGAATCAGTTGCTCTACCCCTGAGCTACTGCGGCGCCGACGTCGGTGCGTCGTGGGCGCGGAAATTAACCGCGGGGGCGGACCGGCGCAAGCGCTTTTTTGGGAGATGGATAAAATTATCCTTTCTGGCGGATGACGTCCAAAAAGGGGTCGGCATAACGCTCCAGCTTGCGGGCACCGACGCCGGGCAGGCGAGCGAAGGCGGCGCGGTCCATCGGGCGCGTCGCGACCATCTCCAGCAGCGTGCTGTCGTGGAAGATCACATAGGGCGGCACGCCCTGCGCGCGGGCCAACTCGGTGCGGCAGTCCTTCAGCGCGTGCCACAGCGCGTCGTCGGCGGGCGACAGGGCGCCGCGCGCGCCGGCCCGCGACACGCCCTCGCCGGACAGGCCGCCGGAAGGAGTAGAGCCGCCGCGGGAGACGTGGCGGCGCAGCGCGTCGTGGACGCCGCGGCGCTTCTCCACCACCGGGTCCTTGCGCAGCTTGACCGTCTGCTGGCCCTTGATCACCGGGATGCCGGCGTCGGTCAGGCGGAAGCCGCCATAACCCTCCAGATCGACCGTCAGATAGCCGGCGGCGACGAGCTGGCGGTAGACCGACTGCCATTCCGCCTTGGACAGTTCCTTGCCGCAGCCGAAGGTCTTCAGCGCGTCGTGGGCCTGCTGCGCCACCTTCTCCGTGGCGTTGCCCAGCAGCACGTCGATCAGGTGCCCGGCGCCGTAGCGCTGGCCGGTGCGGTAGACCGCCGACAGGGCCTTCTGCGCGGCGACGGTGCCGTCCCAGGTCTCCACCGGCTCCAGGCAGGTGTCGCAGTTGCCGCAGGGCGCCTCCAGCGTCTCACCGAAATAGTTCAGCAGCACCTTGCGGCGGCAGGCCGAGGTCTCGCAGAAGCCGAGCAGCGCCTCCAGCTTGGAGCGCTCGACGCGGCGGTGGGAATCGCCGGCTTCCGACTGCTCCAGCATCTGGCGCAGGCCGACCACGTCGGCCATGCCGTAGCTCATCCAGGCGTCGGCGGGCAGGCCGTCGCGCCCGGCGCGGCCGGTCTCCTGATAATAGGCTTCCAGGCTCTTGGGCGGGTCGAGGTGGCAGACGAAGCGCACGTTCGGCTTGTCGATGCCCATGCCGAAGGCCACCGTCGCCACCATGACGATGCCCTCGCCCTTGATGAACAGGTCCTGGTTCGCCTCGCGCACCTCCGACGGCAGCCCGGCGTGGTAGGGAAGCGCCTCCCGCCCCTGCTGGTTCAGCCAGTTGGCGGTGTCCTCCACCTTCGCCCGCGACATGCAATAGATGATGCCGGCGTCCTCGGGGTGGTTTTCCCGCAGGAAGGCCAGCATCTGCTGGCGCTCGCTCTTCTTCGGGACGACGCGGTAGGTGATGTTGGGCCGGTCGAAGCTGGACAGGAAGACGCGGGCCTCGGTCAGCCCCAGCTTGTCCTTGATCTCCGCGCGGGTCTGCGCGTCCGCCGTGGCGGTCAGCGCGACGCGCGGCACGGTCGGGTGCCGCTCGTGCAGGATGGAGAGCTGGAGATACTCGGGCCGGAAATCATGGCCCCACTGGCTGACGCAATGCGCCTCGTCCAGCGCGAAGAGGGCGAGCTTGGTGCGGTCCAGCAGGTCGAGAAAGCGCGGGGTGACCAGACGTTCCGGCGCCACATAGACGAGGTCGATCTCGCCGCGGACCATGGCCCGCTCCACCTCGCGCGCCTCGGCGGCGTCGAGGGAGGAGTTGAGGAAGGCCGCCCGCACGCCCAGCTCGCGCAGCGCCGTCACCTGATCCCGCATCAGCGCGATCAGCGGCGATACCACCACCGTCACGCCATCGCGCACCAGCGCCGGCACCTGATAGCACAGCGACTTGCCGCCGCCCGTGGGCATGAGGACGAGCGCGTCGCCGCCACGGATGACGTGGGCGATGATGTCGGCCTGCTGCCCGCGGAAGGCGGAATAGCCGAAGACCGACCGCAGCACCTCCAGGGCGGGGTTGCCGTCAGGGTCCTGGGCCGGCTCCGCCGGAGGGGCCTTGAGATTGAAGAGCGAGTCCACGCCGATGCGGTTCAGATGCGGGTCCGTCTCTGGACGATTCAGAATCTGGTGGTCGGGATGCGATCCCGAACGCGACGGCTATGATGTGGCACAGATCACCCGATTCGTGAAGCCGCAATCCGGAAGAGGTGTGGGGACAAGGGTGGCGCATCGCACGATGCGGGAGAAACCGTGGCGTTGTTCGGCCGGCTACAGCAGGTCGCGCAGCATCGCCACCAGCGGCACGTCGGCGGGGGGCATGGGGTAGTCGCCCATGCGGTTCGGGTAGACCCAGGCAAGCTTTTGCCCCTCCCGCGCCATCACGTCGCCCTCCCAGACGCGGCAGACGAACAGCGGCATCAGCAGGTGGAATTTTTCGTAGCTGTGCGAGGCGAAGGTGAAGGGGGCGAGGCAGCTCGCCGCCGTGTCGATGCCCAACTCCTCCTTCAGTTCGCGGACCAGGGCGGCTTCCGGGGTCTCACCCGCGTCCACCTTGCCGCCGGGAAACTCCCACAGCCCGGCCAGCGACTTGCCGGGCGGGCGCTGGGCCAGCAGGACGCGGCCGTCGGCGTCCACCAGGGCCACCGCGACGACCAGCAGGGTCGGCAGCGAACCGGGGGCTGGGGTGGAGGAAGGATCGAAGCAGGCCGGCATCACGCGGTCTCCGGGGTGAGGAACCGCCAGCGTCCGGCGGTCAGTTCATATTGGTCGGCGGCGTCGAGCGGCAGGAAGCCGACCTTGTCCAGCACGCGGCGGGAGCGGTGGTTGTCCGGCGCGGTCCGCGCCCACAGGCGGGGCAAGCCCAGCGCGAAGGCGGCGGGGATGACGGCCCGCAGCATCTCGGTGGCATAGCCGACTCCCTGGTGAGGCTGGCCCAGCCAATAGCCGACCTCGCCGTCCGCCAGGATCACGCCGATGCCGCCCACCGGCTGCCCGTCGTCCTTACGGATCGCCAGCAGGTCGAGCGACG
The DNA here is from genome assembly GCF_058780635.1 of Azospirillum sp. UENF 312511. NCBI lineage: Bacteria > Pseudomonadati > Pseudomonadota > Alphaproteobacteria > Rhodospirillales > Azospirillaceae > Azospirillum > Azospirillum sp. UENF 312511. The sequence goes on from NZ_JBSNCG010000003.1 coordinate 1,776,822, forward strand.
CGCGCTCCGCCCGGTTGCGGGCGGCCAGGGCGACCCAGGCGCGCCCGTCCTCCGGGCCGTAGGGATGGGGCACGCGGGCGAGCCAGCGCGCCACCTCCTGGTCCCCGATCAGCGGCGCGAAACGCTCCACATCCTCCAGGCGGAAGGGGCGGAGCGTCAGTCGCGCCGTGTCGAGGCGGTCGGGCAGAGGCGCGCCGGTCATGGTCTCCGCTTCGATCTCAGCTCCGGTAGGAGCCGTTGATGTCGATGTAGCCGTGGGTCAGGTCGCAGGTCCAGACGCGGGACGTGCCAGTGCCGATGCCCAGGTCGATGTGCACGTCGATCTCCTGGCCCTTCATGTGGGCGGCGACCGGCGCCTCGTCGTAGCCCGGAACCTCCATGCCCTCGGCGCAGATCAGCGTGCCGCCGATGGTGATCTTGATGAGGTCGCGGTCGGCCCGCTCGCCGGCCCGCCCGATGGCGGCGACGATGCGGCCCCAGTTGGCGTCCTCGCCGGCCAGCGCGGTCTTGACCAGCGGGGAGTTGGCGACGGTGAGCGCGATGCGCTTGGCGGCAGCGTCGCTCTCGGCGCCGACCAGCGTGATGGAGACGAACTTGGTCGCCCCTTCGCCGTCGCGCACGATCTGCAGCGCGAGGTCGAGCATCACCTCCTCCAGCGCCTTGCGGAAGTCGGCCAGCTCCGGCGCGTTGGCGTCGGTCACCGGGGCGTTGCCGGCCTTGCCGGTGGCGAACAGCAGCAGCGTGTCGCTGGTCGAGGTGTCGCCGTCCACCGTGATGGCGTTGAAGCTGCGCTCGGTGAACTCCGACAGCATGGACTGCAGCGCCGGGGCGGCAATGGCCGCGTCGGTGAAGAGGAAGCCCAGCATGGTCGCCATGTCCGGGGCGATCATGCCGGAACCCTTGGCGAAGCCGCTGATCGTCACCGTCGTCCCGCCGATGGCGACCTGACGGGTCGAGCCCTTGGCGAAGGTGTCGGTGGTCATGATGGCCCGCGCCCCGGCCTCCAGCGCCGCCGAGTCGTCCTTCAGCGCCGGGACCATGCCCGGCAGGACCTTGGCGATGGCGTCGGCGGCCAGCGGGATGCCGATCACGCCGGTGGAGGCGACGTAGACCTCGTCGGTGGCGCAGCCGGCGATCTTGGCGGCGGCCTCGACGGTCGCCTGGACGGTGGCGTCGCCGGCCTTGCCGGTGAAGGCGTTGGCGTTGCCGGCGTTGACCACGACCGCGCGGGCCGAGCCGCGGGGCAGGCTGTCGCGGCACCAGATCACCGGGGCGGAGCAGGTCAGCGACTTGGTCAGCACGCCGGCCACCGTCGTGCCCTCGTCAAGCACGGCCAGCATCAGGTCGTCGCGGCCCTTGTATCGGATGCCGCTGTTGGCGGTGGCGATGCGCACGCCCGCGACGGGCGGGAGCGTCGGGAAGCCGGCGGGTGCCAAGGGGGAGACGGTCGTGGCCATGGGGACGGGCTCGTGGGGCTGGTGGAGCGGGGAGTGTTGGACGGTGATTGGGATGCAAGGCGCTTGCCCCCACCCTAACCCTCCCCCGCTGGGCGGGGGAGGGGGCCAATCTCCCTCCCCTGCGTCAGCGGGGGAGGGGCGGGGTGGGGGCAACCGCTGCCGGACCTTAGTTCTTCTTCGGCTCTTCCGCCTTCGGGGCGGTCTGGGCCGGCGCGTCCGTGGCCGGGGCCGGCTCTTCCTTCGGCATCGGCGAGCCGTCGAGCTGGAAGGTCTCGACCTTGGCGACCTTGCGCAGATCATCCACGACGTTGGTCACGATGTCCTTGCTGAGCTGCTGCTCGAGCTGCGGCTTCACCTCGTCCAGGGACGGCTGCGGCTGGGTGCGCTTGTCCTCGACCTTGATGATGTGCCAGCCGAACTGCGTCTTCACCGGCTCCTTGCTCACCTCGCCCTTCTTCATGGCGAAGGCGGCGTCGGCGAAGGGCTCGACCATCGTGTCCTTGGTGAAGTAGCCGAGATCGCCGCCCTGCTCGGCAGCCACCGGGTCCTTCGACTTCTCCTTGGCCAGCTTGGCGAAGTCGCCGCCCTTCTTGAGCTGGGCGATGATCGCCTTGGCCTCATCCTCCTTCTCGACGAGGATGTGGGCGGCCTTGACCTCTTCCTGGGCCGGGTTCTGCTTCAGGAAGGCCTGATAGGCCTCGTCCAGCTTGGCCGGGGTGATGCGCGACTGCACTTCCTTCTGGATGTAGGCGCGCTGCACCGCGCGCTCCTCGGCGCGCTTGATCTCGTCCTTGACCTCCGGCGTGCCGGCGAGGTTGGCCTTGTAGCCGGCCTCGGCCACCAGCTTGGAGTTCACGAGCTGCTCGATCACCGCCGGGTAGATCATCTCCAGCGGCATCTGCTGCACCTGCGGCGGAAGCTGGGCGACCATGCGCTGGACGTCGGAGCGGTGGACCGCCTCGCCGTTGACGCGCGCCACCACCGGATCGGCGTCCGCCGGGGCGGGGGCGGCCTGCGCGGCGGGGGCGGGCGTGGCCGCGGGGGCCGGAGTCGGCGCCGGAGTCTGGGCGTGTGCGGCCAGCGCGAGGCCGCAGGCGGCCATCGACAGCAGGGCGGCGCGGAACACTCGATTCACCATGGAGTCTTTTCCTTCCGGCGGATGTGTCTTGTCACGGTCAATGGCATGACAGGCAAAGGTGTGACAGAACGTCTTATGATTGGCGGCGGCCGTTGATTTGGTGGCGGCTGTGCGGACGATCCGGCCCCGCGCCCGAATCCGCGGGGGATTAAGCATGGGTTCGCGGCGCGGGGCAAGCGGTCGTGATGAGCGGCCATGCCGCCGTCCTTCGGCCCCTTGCTTCGACCGTGTTCAAGGCGATATGGCGGCGGAACGGTGGTGCTTCCAGGGTGCGCCACACGCCGATCCCCGCCTCATGCAGGGCCGGCACCCCCGCGATGCCCCCCTCAAAGGGCCGGGCAAAGGGGCGGGTCTCGTTGACAGAAACTTGCTTCGGGCCTATGTGAGACCGGTCAAAAAGCCGGCTTCACGACGTTCCACCCCCGAGGTTTTCATGTTCGGTGCTCTCGCCCGCAAGATTTTCGGCACCGCCAACACGCGCACCGTCAAGGCGCTGCAAAAATCCGTCCAGCAGATCAACGCGCTGGAGCCCGAGTTGGCGGCGCTCTCCGACGACGCGCTGCGCGCCCGCACCGATTGGCTGCGCGGCCGGCTGTCGCAGGGCGAGACGCTCGACGCCATCCTGCCCGACGCCTTCGCCACCGTGCGCGAGGCGGGCAAGCGCGTGCTGGGGCAGCGGCATTACGACGTGCAGCTGATGGGCGGCATGGTCCTGCACCAGGGCAAGATCACCGAGATGCGCACCGGCGAAGGCAAGACGCTGGTCGCCACGCTGGCCGTCTATCTGAACGCGCTGGAGGGCAAGGGCGTCCACGTCGTCACCGTGAACGACTATCTGGCCTCGCGCGACAGCGCCTGGATGGGCCGCATCTACGGCTTCCTCGGCCTGACCACCGGCTGCATCGTGCACGGGCTGGACGACGAGGAGCGCCGCGCCGCCTACGCCGCCGACATCACCTACGGCACGAACAACGAATTCGGCTTCGACTATCTGCGCGACAACATGAAGTTCCGGCTGGAGGACATGGTCCAGCGGCCCTTCAACTTCGCCATCGTCGACGAGGTCGACTCGATCCTGATCGACGAGGCGCGCACCCCGCTCATCATCTCCGGCCCGTCGACCGATTCGTCGGAGATGTACGTGCAGGTGGATCGCCTGATCCCGCAGCTGACGCGGGACGACTACGAGTTGGACGAGAAGAACCGCACGGTCAGCCTGTCCGAGACCGGGCAGGAGCATATGGAACAGCTTCTGTCCGAGGCCGGGCTGCTGAAGGCGGGCGGGCTGTACGACATCCAGAACGTGGCGCTGGTCCACCACTCCCAGCAGGCGCTGCGCGCCTACACGCTGTTCCAGCGCGATAAGGACTACATCGTCAAGGACGACAAGGTCATCATCATCGACGAGTTCACCGGCCGCATGATGGAGGGCCGCCGCTATTCGGAAGGCCTGCACCAGGCGCTGGAGGCCAAGGAGAAGGTGACGATCCAGCGCGAGAACCAGACGCTCGCCTCCATCACCTTCCAGAACTACTTCCGCATCTACCCGAAGCTGGCCGGCATGACCGGCACGGCGATGACCGAAGCGGCGGAGTTCGCGGAGATCTACGGCCTCGAGGTCGTGGACATGCCGACCAACGTGCCGGTCCAGCGCAAGGACATGGACGACGAGGTCTACCGCAAGGCGTCGGAGAAGTACGACGCGATCATCGACCTGATCGAGGACGCCCGCAAGCGCCAGCAGCCGGTGCTGGTCGGCACCACCTCCATCGAGAAGTCGGAGCTGATCGCCGAGCTGCTGAAGAAGCGCGGCATCCCGCACAATGTGCTGAACGCCCGCCACCACGAGCAGGAAGCCTACATCGTCGCGCAGGCGGGCCGTCCGGGCGCCGTCACGGTCGCCACCAACATGGCCGGCCGCGGCACCGACATCCAGCTCGGCGGCAACGTCGAGATGCGCATCCAGATGGAGTTGGCCAACCTGCCGGAGGGGCCGGAGCGCGAGGCCAAGGTCAAGCAGATCGAGGCCGAGGTGGCCGAGGCGCGCGAGCTGGTCAAGCAGGCCGGCGGCCTCTACGTCGTCGGCACGGAGCGGCACGAGAGCCGCCGCATCGACAACCAGCTGCGCGGCCGTTCGGGTCGCCAGGGCGATCCGGGCGCCTCCAAGTTCTTCCTGTCGCTGGACGACGACCTGATGCGCATCTTCGGGTCGGAGCGCATGGACGGCATGCTGCAGCGCCTGGGCCTGAAGGAGGGGGAGGCGATCATCCACCCCTGGATCAACAAGGCGCTGGAGAAGGCCCAGACCAAGGTCGAGGCCCACCATTTCGAGGTGCGCAAGAACCTGCTCAAGTTCGACAACGTCATGAACGACCAGCGCAAGGTCGTCTATGAGCAGCGTCGCGAGATCATGGACACCGAGGACATCGCCGAGACCGTCCTGGAGATGCGCCATCAGGTCATTTCCAACATGGTCAACAAGGCGATCCCGCCGAACTCCTACTCCGAGGCCTGGGACATCGCCGGCCTGCACGAGGAGGTGAACCGCCTCCTGGGCATGGACCTGCCGGTGGCCGACTGGGCCAAGGAGGAGGGCATCGCCGAGCCGGAGATCGAGGAACGCGTCCGCGAGGCCGCCGACCGCAAGTATGCGGAGAAGGTGGAGACCTACGGCGCCGACACGATGCGCCATGTGGAGAAGAGCCTGCTGCTGCAGATCCTCGACCAGGAATGGAAGGATCACCTGCTCCAGCTCGACCATCTCCGCCAGGGCATCTCCTTGCGCGCTTACGCCCAGAAGGACCCGCTGAACGAGTACAAGCGCGAAGCCTTCGAGCTGTTCGAGACCATGCTGTCGACCCTGCGCGAGCAGGTGACCGCCGTGCTGATGCATGTCGAGATCCGCATTGCCCCGCAGCCGGAGGAGCTGTACGCCCGTCCGCCGCAGGAGATGCACGAGGGCCGCGACGATCCGGCGCTGGCGATGGCCGAAGCGGGAGCCGGGGCCGCTCAGGGCTACCCGCCGGCCGACGCGCCGCTGCCCGCCGGCATGGTCCGCCGCGAGGCCACCGCCTCGGTGGTGCCGGGGGCCGACCCCAACGCCTGGGCGAACACGCCGCGCAACGCGCCGTGCCCCTGCGGCTCGGGCCAGAAGTACAAGCACTGCCACGGCAAGGTCGGCTAAGCGCCGCCGCGAAGAACGCCGCCGGGGATGTTTCGGAAAGGGCCGGGCCGCAGGGTCCGGCCCTTTCCTTTTGCGGCCCTGGAAACTTCGGCTGGGCTGTGGCGTTCTTCCGGTCAACAAGCGGGAGCGCAGCCATGTTGCAGGAGTTCAAGACCTTCATCAGCCGCGGCAACGTCGTTGAACTGGCCGTCGGCATCATCATCGGCGCGGCCTTCACCGGCATCGTCAACTCGCTGGTCAAGGACATGCTGATGCCGCCCATCGGCTGGGTCATGGGCGGGATCGACTTCTCCAACTACTTCCTGAACCTGTCCGGCGGCCATTACGAGAGCCTGTCCGCGGCGGAGGCGGCGGGGGCGGCGACCATCAACTACGGCCGCTTCATCAACGCCCTGATCAACTTCTTCATCGTGGCGGGGGCGCTGTTCCTCATCGTGCGGCAGGTCAACCGCCTGCATTTCCTCCAGGATTCCAAGCCGAAGGCGCCGCCCCGCCAGGAGGTTCTGCTGGAGGAGATCCGCGATGCGCTGCGCGCACGGCAGGCACCCGCCCCGGGGGACACGACGCGACCGGGGGCGTGAAAGAATCTTCTTGGATTGTGCAGCGCAACCCATTATGTAAGGCGTCTTGATCGCTGGAGGCTCGCGCGTCTCTTGAGCGAGACGCGCTTTGATATTGCGGGATGGCCTTCCTTGGGACCCGGTCGCCCGTTGCTTCGGACAGACGCCTCTCCCTCTTCCGACCTCCTCCCGGCGAAAACGCCGGCGTTCCACCGCTCACCATCCTGGTGCGGCGGCCGTGCGCCGTCTTGGTCCTGAGGAAAGGTTACCCTACTTGTCGTCCATCGAAATCACCGCCGCCGACGCCCTCGTTGTTGAGACCGCCGTCGCCGAGACTTCTGTCGTCGAGACTGCCGTCACCGAGGTTGCCGTCGCCGACGAAACCGTGACCGACACCACTGAAACCGTTACCGCCAACGCTTTCGCCGGGCTGGGCGTTCACCCGCTCGTCGTGAAGGCGCTTGAGGCGTTCGAGTACAACACCCCGACCCCGGTCCAGGCCGAGGCGATCCCGCCGGCCCTGGAAGGCCGCGACATCCTGGCGACCGCCGAGACGGGCACCGGCAAGACCGCCGCCTTCATGCTGCCGGCGCTGACCCGCACCGTCGAGCTGCCGCGCCTCGGCGTGGCCGCCCCGCGCGTGCTGGTTCTGGCCCCGACCCGCGAGCTGGCCAAGCAGGTCACCGACGCCGCCCGCAAGTACGCCAAGTTCATGAAGTACAACATCGTGGACGTGGTCGGCGGCATGCCCTACCGCGACCAGCTGCGCCTGCTGTCGCGCGCGGTGGACGTGATGGTGGCCACGCCGGGCCGTCTGCTCGACCATGTGTCGCGCAACCGCATCGACCTCAGCGCCGTCGAGGTGCTGATCCTGGACGAGGCGGACCGCATGCTCGACATGGGCTTCCTGGACGATGTGGAAACCATCGCCAAGTGCTGCCCGGACAACCGCCAGACGCTGCTGTTCACCGCCACGCTGGACCGCCGCATGGCCCAGCTCGCCGGCAACCTGCTGCGCAACCCGGTGCGCGTCGCCGTGGAAAGCGCCACCACCTCGGTGAACGTCGAGCAGCGCCTGCACCATGCCGACGACATGGACCATAAGCGCCGCCTGCTGAAGCACTTCGCGGACCTGCCCGAGGTCGGCAAGGCGATCATCTTCGCCGCCACCAAGCGCGACGCCGATGCGCTGGCCGAGGAGCTGAGCGACGCCGGCCACGCCGCCGCCGCCCTGCACGGCGACATGGACCAGTTCAAGCGCAACCGCACGCTCCAGCGCCTGCGCACCGGCCAGGTCCGCCTGCTGGTGGCGACCGACGTGGCGGCGCGCGGCATCGACGTGCGCGACATCACCCACGTCATCAACTTCGACCTGCCGCGCTCGGCGGAGGACTATGTCCACCGCATCGGCCGCACGGGCCGTGCGGGCGCCTCGGGCGTGGCGATCTCCTTCGCCGCCCGCGCCGACCGCGACGCCCTGTTCCGGATCGAGCGCTACACCGGCACCCGCCTCGACATCCACGTCGTTCCGGGCCTGGAGCCGCAGCGTCCGTTCCAGACCGGCGGCGGCGGCCGTCCGGCGGGCCGTTCGGGTGGCCGTCCGGGTGGCGGCAACGGCGGCGGCTACAACAAGAAGCCGTGGGTGCGCAACGCCAACGGCGGCGCCGAGGGCGGCAAGCCGAACGGCGCCCCGGGTGGCCGTCCGCAGGGTCGTCCGATGAACCGCAACGAGCATGGCCGCAGCGACCATGCCCGCAACGAGCACGGCGGTCACGCCCGCCGCGACTCCCAGGGCGGCAAGCCGGCGCACCGGGCGTCCAAGTGGTAACAGCGGTTCGCCGCTGACATGAAAAAGGCGCGGTCCCTCGGGGCCGCGCCTTTTTTCTTGGGATGACCGTGGCGACGGGGGCAGGGCTTTACAACCCCGCGATCCCCCACAGCAGCAGCGCCACCAGCAGCGCCAGGATCAACCCGGCCACGGCGTAGACCGCCAGCGCCCGCCCGATGTCGGCGGCGGTGGCCCGGGCGCGGCCCTCGCCGATCCAGGGTTCGGTGATGACCACGCCGCCGTCGCGGTGCGGCCCGCCCAGCGCCAGACCCAGCGCGCCGGCCATGGCGGCGGTCGGCCAGCCCATGTTGAGGGAAGCCGCCTTGCCGCCGTCCCGCATCATCGTGCGGAAGGCGCCGCCGGCCTTCGCTCCGGCAAAGGGTGCGGCCAGCGCCAGGAGAACCGCCGCCAGCCGCGCCGGGATGGCGTTCAGCGCGTCGTCCAGCCGCGCCGCGGTCTGGCCGAACCGCTCGTGCCGCACGCCGGCGTGGCCCAGCGCGGTGTCGGCGCCGTCCACCACCGCCCAGACCAGCAGGCCGGGCACGCCGAGCAGGGCGTAGCCGAAGACCGGGGCCACCAGCTTGCGGGCGAAGCCCTTGGCGGCGGCCTCGATGGCGGCGCGGGCGATGCCGTGCTCGTCCAGGCTGAAGGCGTGGCGGCGGGTGAGGGGGGCGACGGCGTCCCGCGCCGGGGCGACGCCGCCCTTGTCCAGGGCACGGCGCACCGCACGCACCCGCGCCCAGGCGCTCCGCCCGCGCAGGGTGGCGAGGATCACCGCCAGTTCCAGCAGCCAACCGCGGCTCTGCGCGCCGATCCGCTCGACGATCAGGCCAATGGCGACGGCGGCCAGCACGAGCGCCAGCACGACCAACGCGCCGCGCAGCAGGCGGGCGGTCTTGCCGCGCTCCACCCGGTTCAGCCGCCGGTCGGCCCAGGCGCAGACGCGTTGCGCCAGCGCCGCCGGGTCGGGCAGGACGCGCCCGATCCAGTCGCCCGCGGCGGCGTCGATGGCCAGGGCCAGCAGCAGCAAGAACAGCGGCCCCGGACCGTTCAGGGGGGCGGCGCCGAGGACGGAGGTGAGCAGGGCGTCGCCCATCGCGGCCTCAGCGCGCGCCGGCCTGACGCAGCAGGTTCGCCACGCGGGCGTTGCGGCTGTCCTGCGCCCAGCTCAGCGTCGTGCGGCCGGTGAAGTCGGAGCGGTCGGCCTGCGCCCCGGCCTTCAGCAGCCGCTCCACCAGATCGACGCGGCCGAAGCGCGCCGCGGTCATCAGCGGGGTGACGCCCTGGCGGTTGTCCTGGTCGACCTTGGCGCCTTTGGCCAGCAGGAGGTCCACCGCCTCCGGCGTGTCGGCCTCCACCGCGTAGTGCAGCGGGGTGTTGCCGGACTTGTCGGCGCGGTTGGGGTTCGCCCCGCCGTCCAGCAGCAGACGCACCAGCTCGGGATGGCCGTTGCCGATGGCCACCAGCAGGACGGGGCGCCCGTTGGAATCGACCTGATTCGGGTTCTCCCCCTTCAGCAGCAGCAGCCGCAGCGCGCTGACGTCGTTGGACGCCACCGCCTTGACCATGGAGGGACCTTCCAGGAGGTTGATCTGGGCCAGGGCCGGCGTGGCGACGGGGGCAGTCAGGCCGAGGGCCAGCAGGCTGAGCATCAGCAACCGTTTCATGGCGCGTCCTTTTGTGCGATCCGTGTGTGATCCGTCTTTCGGCCGGGGATACTATCCAGTTTGGCCCGGTTTGGCGACGGCGACCCGCTGCAATGGAGCCGCCCATGGTCCGCAACCCGCTCGCCCGCCACATCGCCCTGTTCCTGGCGGTGAAGGCCGCGCTGATCGCGCTGGGCCTGTGGTGGTTCCTCGGGACCATGCCGGAGCCGCGCGGCGTGGTGACTCCGCCCGCCGCCGCGGCAAAGCCCTGACGCCGCCTGGTGTCACGGCGGGAACCTCCGCTCCGCGCCCATGGTTGAAGCTCAACCGGGAAGCGCAACAGGGGAAGACCGCCATGACCTTCGAGAACGATGTGAACGCGAACCGCTCCGCCGGCCATCTGCGCGGCGCCGTGCGCGAGGCCGTGGGCATCTTCGCCAGCCGCGACGCCCTGCAGAAAACCGTCGACGAGCTGACCCTGGCCGGCTTCCAGCGCCATGAGCTGAGCGTGCTCGCCAACGACCAGACCATCCGCGACCATCTCGGCCATGTGCCGGAGCGGGCGGAGGACATCGCCCATGATCCCGACGCGCCGCGCCAGTCCTACGTCTCGCCGGAGGATGTCGGCAGCGTGAAGGGCGTGGCGGTCGGGTTCCCGGCCTATGTCGGGGCGATCCTGGCGACCGGCGCCGTCCTGGCGACCGGCGGCACGGCCCTGGCCGCGGCGGCCGCGGCGGCGGCGGCGGGCGTGGGCGGCGGCGCCATGGGCTCGGTCATGTCGAACTGGCTGACCGACAAGCGCAACGAGCCGATGCTCCAGCACCTCGACAAGGGCGGCATCCTGCTGTGGGTCAATCTGGCCGACGCCGGGCGTGAGCAGCAGGCGCTGGAGATCATGAACCGCCACGCCGCGCAGCCAGTGGAGGTGCACGAGGTGGCGCAGTCCGGTTCCGAGACCTGATCCCGAAGACCGACCCGGCGCGGGCTGGAGCGCGTTGACTCAGGTCATGGCCTTCGCGGCGGGCTTCCCCTATACACGGGCGGTCTTCCAACCGGAGGTCCGCCTTGGACGCCCACTCGGCCCTGACGCTTCTCGAAGCCGGCCTCAACCAGTGCGCCGTCGTCATCGACCGCGACGGCGGGCTGCTGGTTGCGCTGCTGACCGCGGGGCTGGTCGGGGGATCGACCCATTGCGCGGGCATGTGCGGCCCCTTCGTGCTGGCCCAGGTCACCGCCCGGCTGGAGCAGGTCCCGGCCTCGCGGATGAGCGAGTTCCACCGGCTGGCCGGGGCGGCAGTGCTGCCCTACCATCTGGGGCGCGGCACCACCTACACGCTGATCGGCGCAGCGGCGGCGGCGGTCGCCGGCCATGTCGGGGCGCTGCCCGGGCTGAAATGGCTGTCGGTGGCGCTGCTGGCCTTCGCGGCGCTGTTCTTCCTCGGCTATGCGGTGAAGGGGCTGACCGCCTGGGTGCCCAAGCTCGACGGCGTGGTGCAGCGCTGGTGGGGCGACCGGGTGTCCCGGCTGGCCCGCCCCCTGTTCGGCAACCCCACGGGCTGGCGCGGCTACGGGCTGGGGCTGGCGCTCGGCTTCATCCCTTGCGGCCTTCTCTATGGCGCCGTGGCGGTGGCGGCGGCGAGCGGCAGCGCGCTGACCGGGGCGCTGGGCATGGCGGCCTTCGCGCTGGGCACGCTGCCGAGCCTGCTGGCGGTCGGCCTCGCCGGGCATCTGGCGGGGCGCACGTGGCGCTCCGCGGTGGCGCGGGCGGCGCCGGTCATCATGGTGGTGAACGCCGGAGTGCTCGGCTGGATGGCGATCCGGATGATCGGGTGAACGCCTTCCCGCTCCGGATTACCGGAGCTTTTCCGCCGATCCCTTCAACGCCTCGCCCAGCGGGACCTCGCCGCAGCCAGGCTTGAGCGGCTGTTGCTGGCTTTCGTGCGGCGACCAGCCGGCCAGATAGAGGATCTGGAAGGTCGCCTCGATGCGCCCGTCCGGCTCGGCGTAGCGCTCGGCGTAGCGGCGGGCGGCGTCGAACAGCAGGGCGCGGGTGGCCGGCACCTTGCGGCGGGCCAGCACGGCGTTGGTCTCGCCCATGCCGCGCAGGTCGCGCATCAGGCGGAAGGCGTCGCTGTAGGTGACGGTGATGACGTCGCTGTCCACCACCGGCAGGGCGAAGCCGGCGCGCTGCATCAGCCCGCCGACGTCGCGGATCTCGGCGAAGGGCGACACGCGGGGCGACACGCCGCCGGCCACCTCCATCTCCGCCTCGTACAGGCAGCGGCGCAGTTCCAGCAGCGTTTCCCCGCCCAGCATGGCCGCGCAGAAGAAGCCGTCGGGCTTCAGCGCCTGCCGCACCTGGACCAGCGCGCCGGGCAGGTCGTTGACCCAGTGGAGGCTGAGGTTGCTGACCACGAGGTCGAAGGTCTCCGGCACGAAGGGCAGAAGTTCCTCGTCGGCGGCGACGGCCAGCGGACCGGCCCGCCGGGCGAAGCCGGGGGAGAGGTCGCAGGCGACCAGCGTCTCGACGCCCTTGCGCCCGCGCAGCGTCCGCCCCATCACCCCGTCGTGGGCGCCAAGGTCGAGCACGGTGGGAAAGGGCCGGGCCACATCCTCCAGCCGGTCGACGAGGCGTTCGGCGACCTCCTCGAACAGGAAGGCGTGCTCGGCGAAGGCGGGGACGGCGCGGTCGCGGCGGCGGCGGACGAGCGCGCGGTCAAAGACGGTCATGCTGTCGGGCGTGGTCATGCCCGCAATATAGCCCAGCCCCGGCGGGCTACAACCATCGGCGAAAGAGCGCCATCGTGCTATGGTCGGCCGCGAACCTGCGGGAGCTTGCCATGGGCATCGAGGAAGCCATCGGCGCCACCTACGAGGCGCTGATCGTCATCATCAAGATCACCACCCCGGTCCTCGTCGTCACCACGGTGCTCGGCATGCTGCTGACCATCTTCCAGCAGGCGACCAACATCAACGAATCGACGCTGCAGCAGGATCTGAAGATCTTCGCCACGCTGGCGATCCTGTTCATCACCGGGCCGGCGATCTACATCGCGCTGCGCGACTACACCTTCGTGATCTTCGACCGCATCGCCGGCCTGAATTGAGGGGGCGCGCCGCCATGGCCCTTCCGCAGCGGCTAGCGACCAGGGTTCTCGGGGGAATTCTCGACACGCTGCTGCCGCCGCGCTGCCTGTGCTGCGGCGGGGCGGTGGACCGGCAGGGCGGGCTGTGCGCGCCGTGCTGGAGCGGGCTGACCTTCATCGCACCACCGCTCTGCGCCGGATGCGGCACACCCTTCGACTTCGCGCTGGAGGGGGAGCCGCTGTGCGGCGCCTGCATCGCCGAGCCGCCGCTCTTTGCCCGCGCCCGCGCCGTCCTGGCCTACGACGACGGCAGCCGCCCGCTGGTCCTCGGCTTCAAGCACGGCGACCGGATCCACGCCGCCAGCGCCTACGGCGCCTGGATGGCCCGCGCCGGGGCGGAGCTGCTGGCCGACGCCGACCTGCTGGCCCCGGTGCCGTTGCACCGCCTGCGGCTGTTCCGGCGCCGCTACAACCAGGCGGCCCTGCTCGCCCAGGCGGCGGGCCGGCAGGCCGGGCGTCCGGTGATTCCCGACCTGCTGGTCCGCCGCCGCTCCACCCCGTCGCAGGGCGGGCTCGACCGCTCGGGGCGGCGGCGGAACGTGAAGGGGGCGTTCGCGGTCCGGCCGGGGCTGGAGCCGCGGGTGGCGGGAAAGCGGATCGTCCTGGTCGACGACGTGCTGACCACCGGGGCGACCCTGTCGGAATGCGCGCGGGTTCTGCTGCGCGCCGGGGCGGAGCGGGTGGACGCGCTGACCCTGGCGCGCGTCGTCAAGACGTGAGCCGTGGGTGTGAGCCATGAAAACGTAACGGGTGACGCCGTGCGGCGGTTGATCTTATAACCGTTCAAAACAGCCAAGGAGCCCTCCGCATGGCCGACGTCGTCATCTACACCACGCCCTTCTGCCCCTACTGCTCGCGCGCCAAGCGTCTGCTCGACAGCAAGGGGGTGGCGTACGAGGAGATCGACCTCTACATGCAGCCGGGCCGCCGCGAGGAGATGGTGCAGCGCGCCGAGGGGCGCATGACCGTCCCGCAGGTCTTCATCGACGGCAAGCCCTACGGCGGCTCCGACGACATCCACGCGCTGGACCGCGCCGGCAAGCTCGACCCGATCCTGGGAATCGGGGATGAGCGGCGTCCTGAAGGCCGCCTGCGTCCAGGTCAACGCGGGCACGGAAATCCTTCCGAACCTTCAGGCGGCGGGCGATCTGGTCCGCCGGGCGCGCGACGCCGGGGCGGACTTCATCGCTTTGCCCGAGAATGTCAGCATGATCGTCCAGGGCCGCGCCAAGGTGCTGGAGCGGGTGAAGACGGCCGACGAGCATCCGGCGATCCCCTTCTTTGCCGATCTGGCGCGGGAGACCGGGGCCTGGCTGCTCGCCGGGACGCTGGGCGTCCTGCTCGACGACGGGCGGGTGGCCAACCGCAGCTACCTGTTCGACGCCGAGGGGCGGGCCGTCGCCCACTACGACAAGCTCCACATGTTCGACGTGGACCTGAAGGGCGGGGAGAGCTATCGCGAATCCGCGACCTTCCGGCCCGGCGACCGCGCGGTGCTGGCCGCCACGCCCTGGAGCGGGGTGGGGATGACCGTCTGCTACGACCTGCGCTTCGCCTATCTCTACCGGGCGCTGGCCCAGGCCGGGGCGTCGATCCTGACGGTGCCGGCGGCCTTCACCGTGCCGACCGGGCGGGCGCACTGGCACACGCTGCTGCGCGCCCGCGCCATCGAGACGGGCTGCTTCCTGCTGGCCCCCGCCCAGACCGGCAGCCACGACCAGGGGCGGCTGACCTACGGCCATTCCCTGATCGTCGCGCCTTGGGGCGAGGTGCTGGCCGACGCCGAGGAGGCGGTGGGCTTTGTCCTGGCCGAGCTGGACATGGCCCGCGTCGAGGAGGCCCGCCGCATGGTGCCGGCCCTCACTCACGACCGGACCTTCACGCTCGACCGGGTCGGCTTCTGAGCGGCCGTCAGGCGGGCAGGGGCCGGGGTTCCGGGTCGCCGTCCAGGTCGTGTCCGGCCTCCAGGTCCTTGACCGCGCACAGCCGCTGCATCACCGCCGCCTTGGGCGAGGCGACCTCGCCATGCTCGTAGGCGACGACCTGGAGACGCCCGCGCGCCACCTCCAGAAGCTCGCCGCTGCGCAGCAGGAAGGCGGGGGAGGCGGGGCGGCCGAAGCGGGCGTTGCCCAGGGCGAAGGTCTCATAAAGGAGAAGGCCGCCCGGCTCCAGCGCGTCGAGGATGGCGGGGAACAGCGGGCGGTGCAGGTAGTTGGTCACCACGATCGCGGCGAAGCGGCGGTCGCGCAGCAGCGGCACGGGCGCTCCGCTCTCCAGATCGCCCTCCACCAGTTCCACCCCCGCCGTCCCGGACAGGTCGGCCACCCCGCGCAGGTCGCGGTCCAGCCCGACCACCGGGTGGTTGCGCGCCTGGAACAGCCGCAGGTGCCGCCCCGACCCGCAGGCGAGGTCGAGGACCGGGCCGCCCGCCCGCACCAGCGGCGCGAAACGCGCGACCCAGGGGGAGGGCGGACTGATCGCGGCGTGCGGCGACCCGGAGGTGGACGGCGGTGTGGACAAGGGACGGACGCTCCCGCTCTTCTCATGACGTGTGTTTGACCGCGACGCCGGCGTCGTGCTGAACTGGCAAGCGGTCACCGACCGTATATCATGACCATCCGGTCTTCTCATCCTGGAGCATCCGACGGGGACATGATCCTCTTCGTTCTGAAATGCACGGCCGACCACCGGTTCGAAGCCTGGTTCCGCAACGGCGACGCCTACGAGACGCAGGCCGCCGCCAAGGCCATCGCCTGCCCGGTCTGCGGCGACACGCACATCACCAAGGCCCCCATGGCCCCGCGCATCGCCAAGGGGGGGCGCGCCAAGGACGACGCGGCCCGGGAGGGCGGCGCGCCGGAGGCCGCGCCCGCGGCGGGCGGCGGCGCGGTGGCCCCGGCCGCTTCCCCGGCGCCGGCGACCCCGTCGGTGCCGGCGGAACTGCGCGAGCGTTTCGCGGCGGAAGTCATGCGTCATTTGACGGAAGTTCGCCGCACGGTTGAAACGAATTGCGATTACGTCGGGGACCGCTTCGCCGAGGAGGCGCGGCGCATCCATTACGGCGAAACCGATCCGCGCGGAATCTATGGCGAGGCCACCGACAAGGAAGCGGAGGAGTTGAAGGAGGAAGGTGTGACTTTTGGTCGCATACCTTGGCTTCCGCGCACCAATTCTTAAGCCCACGCTTCACAATATTTCGTGCACCCCTTGCCCTTTCGCTGCCATGGGTTAGTGAACGAACCTCCGGAACAACGGCCGCGGGCTGCGTCAAGGCGCTTTTTAGCGGTTGGCCTGCATCAAAGTTGTTGACGGGATAGTTCGTTACAAAGACCATATGGTCCGAGTGTCTAATATGACCTTGCAAAAATCGCTCGGCACTCGCGAGGGGACGCACTATGAAAGAAAACGCTCAGAGGATTCTCGCGAATCCCAAGTTTCAGGAGCTGGTGCAGAAGCGTAGCGCATTCGCGTGGACGCTTTCGATCGCCATGCTCGTCATCTACTTCGGCTTCATCCTGCTGGTCGCCTTCGGCAAGGGGTTCCTGGGTACCCCGATCGGCAGCGGCGTGACCACCTGGGGTATCCCCGTCGGCCTCTTCACCATCATCTCGGCCTTCATCCTGACCGGCATCTACGTGCATCGGGCGAACGGCGAGTTCGATGAGCTGAACCGGCAGATCATGGAGGAGTCGAAGTGATGCGTTCGCTGGTCAATCGTGTGGGCGTCGCGGCCGTCGCGGCCGGCGCGCTCATCCCCGCGTCGGTGCACGCGGCGGCGGTCGAAGGTGCGGTCCAGAAGCAGGCGACGAATTTTTCGGCGATCGTCATGTTCCTGGTCTTCGTGCTGGCCACGCTCGGCATCACCTACTGGGCGGCGCGCCGCACGAAGTCGGCGAAGGACTTCTACGCCGCGGGCGGCGGCATCACCGGCTTCCAGAACGGCCTCGCCATCGCCGGCGACTACATGTCGGCGGCCTCCTTCCTCGGCATCGCCGGCCTCGTCTACACCTCCGGCTTCGACGGCCTGATCTTCTCGGTGGGCTGGCTGGTCGGCTGGCCGATCATCCTGTTCCTGGTCGCTGAGCGCCTGCGCAACCTCGGCAAGTACACCTTCGCCGACGTCGCCTCCTACCGCTTCCAGCAGACCCCGATGCGCACCATGGCCGCCTGCGGCTCGCTCGCCACGGTGACCTTCTACCTGATCGCCCAGATGGTCGGCGCCGGCAAGCTGATCCAGCTGCTGTTCGGCATGGACTACCTGTGGGCGGTGGTGATCGTCGGCGTCCTGATGATCGCCTACGTGACCTTCGGCGGCATGCTCGCCACCACCTGGGTGCAGATCATCAAGGCGGTGCTGCTGCTGTCGGGCGCCTCCTTCATGGCCTTCGCGGTGCTCGCCAAGTTCGGCTTCAGCCCGGAGGCGATGTTCTCCACGGCCGTGCAGGTCCACCCGAAGGCGACCGGCATCATGGCGCCGGGCGCCCTCATCACCGACCCGGTCTCGGCAATCTCGCTGGGCATGGCGCTGATGTTCGGCACCGCCGGCCTGCCGCACATCCTGATGCGCTTCTTTACGGTGTCGGACGCCAAGGAGGCCCGCAAGTCGGTGTTCTACGCGACCGGCTTCATCGGCTACTTCTACATCCTGACCTTCATCATCGGCTTCGGCGCCATCGTGCTGCTGTTGGCCCCGGACGCCACCGGCGCCTACCCGTTCCTCGACGCGGCCAAGCTGGCGGCGGCGGGCGGCAAGCCCAACCCGTCGATGATCATCGGCGGCTCCAACATGGCGGCCATCCACACCGCGCACGCGGTGGGCGGCGACCTGTTCTTCGGCTTCATCTCGGCCGTGGCCTTCGCCACGATCCTCGCGGTGGTCGCGGGCCTGACGCTGGCCGGCGCTTCGGCCGTGTCGCACGACCTGTACGCCTCGGTGATCGCCAAGGGCCGTGCGTCGGAGCATGACGAGATCCGCGTGTCGAAGATCACCACCGTGGTCATCGGCATCGTCTCGATCTTCCTCGGCATCGCCTTCGAGAACCAGAACGTCGCCTTCATGGTCGGCCTCGCCTTCGTGATCGCGGCCTCGGCGAACTTCCCGGTTCTGCTGATGTCGATGTTCTGGAGCCGGATGACCACCCGCGGCGCCGTTCTCGGCGGCTGGATCGGGCTGGTCTCGTCGGTCAGCCTGCTGATCATGGGCCCGACCGTGTGGAAGTCGGTGCTGGGCAACCCGGCCGCCCTCTTCCCGTACGACAACCCGGGCGTCTTCACCATCCCGCTGTCGTTCCTGGCGATCTGGTTCTTCTCGATCACCGACAACAGCAAGGCGGCGCAGGACGAGCGCGAGGCCTACAAGGCCCAGTACATCCGGTCGCAGACCGGCCTGGGCGCCGAAGGGGCTTCCGCTCACTAATGCGAATGGTCGCACCCGCCTTCCGCAGATGAAGGGGCTGGTGTAATCTTCAAGGCGCCTCAAGACCGCGGTCTTGGGGCGCCTTTTTTATTCACCCCACCGGTTCGTGGAGCGGCTTTTGTCCGACGCCTTCGATTTTTCCGTTCCGCCCTTCGACCGTCTGACGCCGGAGCAGCGGCAGCGGCTCGCCGCCGCGCTCGACCTCGGCGTCTACGCGCGGGACGGGGTGATCCTGAGCCGGGACGAGCCGGCGGATTGCCTGTTCGTGGTGCGGCAGGGGCTGGTCCACGAACGCCGGGGCGGCGAGGTGGTGGCGGTGCACGGCGCCCACGACAGCTTCGACCTTCAGGCGCTGTTCTCCGATGGGCAGGCGCGCAGCTTCGTCGCGGCGGAAGACACGCTGTGCGATCTGGTGCCCCGTCCGATCCTTCTCGAACTGGCGCACGAGAACGCCGCCTTCGGCGCGGTGATCCAGCAGGAGTTCGCCGACCGGCTGAGCGCGCTGGCCAACGAGCGGTCCAACCGCGAAACCGCCGCGCTGACGATGGCGCGGATCCGGCAGGCCTACCTCCGCCCACCGGTCTTCGTCGAGGCCGGGGCGTCCCTGCGCGACGCGGCGGCGGCGATGAAGAGGGACCAGGCGAGCAGTGTCCTGGTCCGCGACGGCGATCCCAAAAAGGGTGGCCGCGTCGGCATTCTGACCGGCACCGACCTGCGCGACCTCGTGGTGCTGGAGGGGCGGCCGGTGGACAGCCCGGTGGGGCCGCTCGCCCGCTACGAGCTGCTGGCGCTGGACCGCGACGACCTGCTGTTCAACGCGCTGATCCTGATGACCAAGCATTCGGTGCGCCGTCTGGTCATCACCGAACAGGGGGCGGTCGTCGGCCTGCTGGAGCAGACCGACCTGCTGGCCGTCCTGTCCAACCATTCCCAGGTCGTCGCGCTGAAGGTCGACCGCGCCGCCACGCCGGAGGATCTCGGCCGGGCCAGCCAGGACATCGTCGGGCTGATCCGCACGCTGCACGGCACGGGCGTCAAGGTGTCCTTCATCGCCGACCTCGTGACCGAGCTGAACCGCAAGATCTTCCGCCGCCTGTTCGAACTGCTGGCGCCGCCGGACCTGCTGGCCAACTCCTGCCTGATCGTGATGGGCAGCGAGGGGCGCGGCGAGCAGCTTCTGAAGACCGACCAGGACAACGGGCTGATCCTGCGCGACGGCTACGACTGCCCGTCGCTGTCCCAGGTGACCGGCGCCTTCACCCGCCATCTGGTCGAGTTCGGCTACCCGCCCTGCCCGGGGCGCATCATGGTGTCCAACCCGGACTGGACGCGCCCGCTGGCGCTCTACAAGGATTCCCTCTTCCACTGGATCCACCGGCCCGACGAGGCGGCGCAGATGAACCTCGCCATCTTCTACGACGCGGCGGCGGTGGCCGGGGACGCCGCCCTGCTGGCCGAGGCGAAGGGCTATCTGCTCGGCCGGCTTCAGGACAACCAGATGTTCTTCACCGCCTTCGCCCGCCCGGCGCTCGCCTTCGACACGCCGTCGGGTCTGTTCGGCGGGCTGTTCGAGCGGCGCCGCAGCGAGGCGGTGGACATCAAGAAGGCCGGCATCTTCCCCATCGTCCACGGCGTCCGCGCGCTGGCGCTGGAAAAGCACATGGCGGAGACCAACACGACCGAGCGCATCTGGGCGCTCGCCGACCAGGGCGTTCTCGATCGCGGCATGGCGGGCGAACTGGCCGACGCCTTCACCTTCCTGTCGACGTTGCGGCTGAAGGCCGGGCTGGACGGCAGCGTGTCCGGCACCCAGACCGACAACCTCATCCGCACGGAGTCCCTGGGCAAGCTCGACCGCGACCAGTTCAAGGACTGCCTGGCGCTGGTGAAGAAGTTCAAGGAACTGCTCGCCTACCACTTCCACCTGAACCACTGACCCTGAACCACTGACCCGCCGGGCGCGCGGGGAGAGGAGGCGGCATGCCGACCGAAACCATTGCCAGCGTGGTCGCCAACGGTGGAGCACCGTCCGTTCCGGCGATGCCCGAGCATCCCGACCGCGCCCTGCTGCTGTCGGGGGAGGAGAGCGGGGAGCGGGTGGCGATCCATTGCGAGGCCACCTCCTTCGACGCGGCCACGGCCGATCTGCGCAGCGTCGCGGCGCTGCGCATCCGCGGCGGGCGCGTCCTGACCAGCCAGCGTCTGATCTTGTCCTTCTGGCCCACCGAACCGGCGGAGCCCGCGCTGTCCCGCCTGCTGGCCTTCATCGGCAACCGGCCGCTGGTCGGCTACTACCTGGACTTCACCGTGGGGCTTCTCGACCGGCTGGTGCAGCCGATGGTGGGCATGGCCCTGCCGAATCCGCGCATCGAGGTGTCCAGCCTCTATTACGGCCGCAAGGCCAAGGCGCCCGGCAAATACGCGGTCGACCTGCGGCTGGACAGCATCCTGCGCGATCTCGACCTGCCGCCGCGCGGCGGGGAGGACGCCTACGCCAGCGCGCTCGCCGCCGCCATGGTCTATCTGCGCCTGGAGCCGCCACGGCCCTGACGGCTCCTCAGGCAGCCCCATTCAGGCGGCTTTCGTCTGCGACTTGGCGAGGGTGGACACCGACACGATGAAGCGGGTGCCCGGCCCGCCGTCCGGCTGGCGGTCGATGGTCACCGCTGCTCCGGCCTGCTGGGCCAGCGCGCGAACCAGAACCAGCCCCAGCCCGTTCTGGCGCTTTTCGTTCGGGCGGCCCTGGGTGGCAGATGGGTCCGGCGGCAGGCCGGTGCCGTCGTCGCGCACCACCATCCGCATGCCCTCCTCACCCTCTGGGAGCAGTTCGACCGTGATCGTGCCGGGATGGCCGAGGGGGAAGGCGTGGAGCAGCGCATTGGACACCAGCTCGCTGGCGATCAGGGCGAGCGGGGTGGCCTGATCGACGTCCAGGCTCCAGGGCTGGGGGGCGTTCACCGTCAGCCGCGCGCCGGTCGGGTTGGTCGAGCGGACCAGCCCGTCGCAGAGCTGGCGCAGGTAATCGGCGAAGTCGATGCGCGCCGGCTGGTCGGAGCGGTAGAGCAGCTCCTGCATCAGGCTCATGCACTGGATGCGGCGCAGGCTCTCGTCGAAGGCGCGGCGGGCCGGCTCGTCGATGCGGGCAGCCTGGAGGCGGAGCAGGCTGCAGATGACCTGAAGGTTGTTCTTCACCCGGTGCTGGACCTCCTTCAGCAGGACCTCCTTGTCGGTCACCGCCGTTTCGAGCTGGGCGTTGGTCTGTTCCAGCTCCGCCGTGCGCTGGTGGACCCGTTCCTCCAGCGTGTCGTAGGCGTGCTGGAGCGCGCTCTCCGCCTGCCGCTCGCGCCGGGCGCGCTGAAGGGCCATTCCGCCGACCACCGACACGGCGGCCAAGGCCGCCAGCGCGTAGGAGATGTAGGTCCACAGCTGGCCGTGCCAGCGCTCCATGACGCTGCTCACCGGGATGGCCACCTCGGCGGTCACGGGCACGCTGTCCACCCGGCGCAGCGCCGAAATTTCCGGCTCCCCGGCGGCCTCCGCCGCGGCGCTGTCGGTCGCGTCCGGTCCCTGGGTCTCGTGCAGCAGCACCGTGCCGTCGGCCCGGCGCAGGGTGATGGAGCGGGCGTAGTCGAAGTCGAAGCTCTTGTAGATGTCGCGGACGTAGCGCGGCGAGACGGCGACCAGGGCCACGCCGCGGAATTGCCCCGGCGCGGCGGCCAGCGGGCGCGCGAGGAGGATCAGCGGCTCCTGGCTGTAGCGGTTGCTGTCCAGAGCGGTGATGAAGAGATTTCCCCCCGCCTCGCTGCCGCCGGCCCGCTGGGCTACGAAGTAATCGCGGTCGGCGACGTTCATCGCCGGGGTGGGAAAGCGGCGGGTGGTCAGAACGGCGTTCCCTTCGGCGTCGAACAGCCAGATCGACACCAGATAGGGCGTGCCCCGCACCAGCGCCGCGTACCGCTCCCAGCCGGCCCGGTCGCTGGGCAGCGGGGCGTCCGCCGGCCCGGCGAGCTGGACCGCCTGCTTCAGGATCAGGTCGCTGGTCTCCACCAGCCGGGCCGCGTGCTCCGCGACCAGCAGGCTGGCGTTGCCGGCGGTGTCCTGGGCGTGCTGCAGGGCCGCCGCCCGGTCGCGCAACGCGAAGCTGGCCGACAGCCCGAGCGTCAGCAGCAGCGCCACCGCGCAGACCATCAGGACCAGCGCCGACCCCGGCATCCGGTAGAGCAGAGGGGAACCTTTGGATCGCAGGGCGCGCAGGGGCATGGGGACGATGCTTCGGGGCATGGAAGGTGGTGGCTTTCGTGGCGGACCAACACTTTTTTGCAGGCTCCTGTTCCCTGGGTACGCCCGTTGAACCGCGCCGCGCCACCCCCTATTGTCGCGTCGGGCCGAAAGGCCGAAGCGGCATCGAGCGCGGGGAGTATGGCGTATGAAGATCGACGGCACGGCCTACCGCACCATCTGGCTGGCGCAGGACGGCTGGGCGGTGGAGATCATCGACCAGACGCGGATGCCGCATGATTTCGCCGTCGCGCGGCTGACCAACCTCGATGAGGCCGCCCACGCCATCCGCGCCATGCTGGTGCGCGGCGCACCGCTGATCGGGGCGACCGCCGCCTACGGCGTGGCGCTGGCCATGCGGGCCGATCCGTCCGACGCGGCGCTGGAGGCGGCCCATGCCCGGCTGCTCGCCACCCGCCCGACCGCGGTCAACCTGCGCTGGGCGCTGGAGCGGATGCGCGCCCGTCTGGCGCCGCTGCCGCCCGCCGCCCGCGCTGGGGCCGCCTACGCCGAGGCCGCCGCGCTCTGCGACGAGGACGCCGCCATCAACCGCGCCATCGGCGAGCATGGCGCCGCCCTGATCCGCGAGGCCGCCCGCCGCAAGAAGCCGGGCGAGCCGGTGAACGTGCTGACCCACTGCAACGCCGGCTGGCTCGCCACCGTCGATTGGGGGACCGCGCTGGCCCCGGTCTATGTCGCCTTCGAGGAGGGCATCCGCCTGCATGTCTGGGTGGACGAGACGCGCCCGCGCAACCAGGGCGCCAGCCTGACCGCCTGGGAGCTGAACCGCCACGGCGTGCCCCACACGGTGGTGGTGGACAACACCGGCGGCCACCTGATGCAGCACGGCATGGTCGACCTGTGCATCGTCGGCACCGACCGCACCACGGCGACCGGCGACGTCTGCAACAAGATCGGCACCTACCTGAAGGCTCTGGCCGCCCACGACAACGGCGTGCCCTTCTACGTCGCGCTGCCCTCGCCGACCATCGACTGGGGCATGGCGGACGGGGTGAGGGAAATCCCCATCGAGGAGCGCGACGCCCGCGAGGTGACCGAGCTGACCGGCATCACCGCCGACGGGCGGATCGAGACCATCCGCGTCACCCCGGCCGGCAGCCCGGCGGTCAATTACGGCTTTGACGTCACCCCGGCCCGTCTGGTGACCGGTCTGGTGACCGAGCGCGGCGTCTGCCCGGCGAGCCGGGAGGGGCTGCTGGGTCTGTTCCCGGAGCAGGGCGCTGCGCCGCGCTGACGCCCTCTTTCCGGAAAGCCGCTTACGCCGCGGCGACGACGAGCAGCGCGATGGTGAGCGCCACCGCGTCCTCGATCAGCGCCGCCGGCCGGTCGCGGTCGAAGGCGGCGGCCATGCGCCGGCGCGCCTCGTAGAAAAGGAGCGTGCCGGCGACCGCGCCGAGCCCGCCGGCGAGCAATCCGGGGACCCATGCGCCTGCGTTCGCGCCGATGGCCGCGCCCGCGATGGCGCCGCTGGCGATCCGGCTGGCGAAGGGGAAGGGGCGTTTGCGGCTGGGGGTGTTCGGCAACTTGTCGGTGACCAGCTCCCCCACCGCCATGGCGGTGAAGACCCAGGGCGAGACCGGGTGGCCGAGGAAGAACAGCCAGCTTCCCGACAGGTCAAGCCAGCCGCCATAGGCGGCCCAGGAGACCGCCGCCGGCGCCAGCATGGTGCGCGAACCGGCGACGGCGCCGATCAGGACGGCGAGGATCAAAGCTATCGTCACGGGGGTCTCCGCGTCAGTCGGTCCGGCGGTCGCGCAGGGCCTGGATCAGGGTCCGGACCGCCCCAGCGCGGGCGCCGGGACCGCCATGGAGCAGGCGGAGCGCCGCCAGCATCAGCGCCGCGTCGCCGTCGCGCGGCGGGTCGGTGTGGGGAAGCCGCCGGCCGCGCCGCACCGAAACGGTCTTCACCCGCGTCATCTCCAGCAGCCCTTCGGCCCCGCGCGTGACACCCCAGCCGCTGGCGCGGCGCCCGCCGAAGGGCAGGCGGGGGTCGGCGGTCGGCACGATCAGGTCGTTGACCGTCACTGTCCCGGCGTCCAGCCGTCCGGCCAGGGCGCGCGCCTCCTCCTCCGGCCCGAAGACCGAGGCGCCGAGCGCGTAGGGGCTCTGCGCGGCGGCCTCCAGCGCCTCCTCGACATCGCGGATGGGCACCAGCGACAGGATGGGGGCGAACAGCTCCTCGCGCAGCAGCGCCATGCCCGGCCGCGCGTCGGCCACGATCAGCGGCGCCATCGCCGGGTCGGCGTCCTCGGGCAGCGGACCAACCGGGCGGGCGCCCTCCGCCATCGCCGCGCGGACCAGCCCGACGAGGCGCCGCCGCACCGGCAGGGGCACCGCTGCCGGCGGGATCGCCGCCACGCTGCGCGTCAAGGAATGCTCCAGCTCGGCCGCCAGGGCGCGCGGCACGAAGACCCGGCGCGGCGCGATGCAGGTGGCGGAGCCGTTGAGGCGCAGGCCGAAGGCCAGCGCGCGGGCGACCGTGCCGAGGTCGGCCCCCGGCAGGACGAAGACCGCGTCGTTGCCCGACAATTCCATGGTGGAGGGCACCAGCCCGTCGGCGAGCTGGCGGGCCACCACCCGGCCGGTGCCGGCCGATCCGGTCAGCACCAGCTTGTCGATGCCGGCGGTGATCGCGTCGGACACCGCGTCGGGGGACTCGTCCAAAAGCTGGAACAGGCCGTCCGGCAGTCCGGCCTCGGCCAGCCAGTCCGCCAGCCGCTCCATCGGCGCGGAGCAGCCGGGCGCCGGCTTGACCAGCACCGTGTTCCCGGCGGTCAGCGCCTGAAGCGCCTGCACCCCCGGCAGCAGCAGCGGGTAATTGGATGGGCCGACGATCAGAACGGTGCCGAACGGCTCCCGCCGGACCTCTGCGGCAACTCCGAACAGCCAGACCGGGCGGCCACGCGCGCCCAGGCGCCGTGGCGCCAGCAGCGCGGCGGCCTCGCGCTCCAGGAAGCGGCAGGCCTCGGCCAGCGGCAGGACCTCCGCGCTCAGGCTTTCGGCCGCGCTGCGTCCGGGGCGGGTCGCCAGCGTGTGCACAAGTTCCTCCGCATCCGCCGCGATGCGGCGGCGGATTTTGCGGATGATGGACAGTCTTTCGCCTGTATTGCCGACGGCCCACGCCGCGCGCGCAGATGAAAATGGATCGCCGCTCCCGCCTGTCCAAGGGGTTACACCCGGAGGGGTGTGATTGTGGCTGTGATCCATTTCCGGTCCATGTTCGTAACTGCCTTCACACAAGTCGGCAGCTCGGGAGCGTTTGACAAGCGGATGGAACGGCAAGTCGTGATCATTGGCGCTGGGCCGGGTGGATTGGCATCCGCAATGCTTCTGGCGCTCACCGGGGCGAAGGTCACCGTGCTGGAACGGCAGGACCGCGTCGGCGGCCGGTCGGCCGGTTTTGCGCTCGACGGGTACCGCTTCGACAGCGGCCCGACCTTCTTCCTGTATCCCCGCATCCTGGAGGAGATCTTCGAGGCCTGCGGGCGCCGCCTGTCGGACGAGGTCGACCTGATCCGTCTCGACCCGCTCTACCGGCTGGTCTTCGAGGCCGGTGGGGAGCTGCGGGTCCACGGCGAGATGAAGGCGCTGATGGCGGAGATCGCGCGCCTCAACCCGCGCGACGCCCAGGGGCTGCCGCGTTTCCTGGCCGACAACCGGGCGAAGATGGGGCTGTTCCGCCCGATCCTGGAGACCGACTTCTCCAGCCCTTGGGCGCTGGCCTCGCTGCCGATGCTGAAGGCGCTGGGACGGCTCTCGCCGCAGCGCTCGGTCGACCGCGACCTGTCCCGTTACTTCCAGGACCCGCGCGTCCGCCTCGCCTTTTCCTTCCAGAGCAAGTATCTGGGCATGTCGCCCTTCCGTTGTCCCAGCCTGTTCACCATCCTGTCCTTCCTGGAGCATGAGCACGGCGTCTTTCACCCGCGCGGCGGGACCGAGGCGGTGATGGAGGCGATGCGGCGGGTGGCCGAGGATCTCGGCGTCACCGTGCGGCTGAACGAGACGGTGCGCCACATCCGCTTCCAGGGCAGGCGCGCCGTGGGGGTGCGGACGGAGGCCGGCGAGTATCCGGCCGACGCGCTGGTCATCAACGCCGACTTCGCCCGCGCGATGACGAGCCTGGTGCCCGACGATCTGCGCCGCCGCTGGAGCGACGCCCGCATCGCCACCAAGAAATTCTCCTGCTCCACCTTCATGCTCTATCTCGGGATCGAAGGGCGGATGGAGGGGCTGGACCACCACACCGTCTATCTGGCGGAGGATTACGCCCGCAACCTCGCCGAGATCGAGAACGGCCGCGAGATGCCGCGCCGGCCGTCGATCTACGTGCAGAACGCCTGCGTGAGCGACCCGGATCTGGCTCCGCCCGGCGGCAGCACCCTCTACATCCTGGTGCCGGTCGGCCACCAGCGCGGCCACATCGACTGGACGGCCGAGGCGCCGCGCTACCGCCGCCTCGTGCTCGACCGGCTGGCCAGCTTCGGGCTGACCGACCTGGAGCGCCGCATCCGGGTCGAGCGGGTGGTGACGCCGGCCGACTGGGACCGCCAGTTCGCGGTGCACCGTGGCGCCACCTTCAATCTGGCGCACAGCCTGGACCAGATGCTCCACCTGCGTCCGCACAACCGGTTCGAGGATTTGGACGGCGTCTATCTGGTCGGCGGCGGCACACACCCCGGTAGCGGCCTGCCGGTGATCTTCGAAGGCGCGCGCATCACGTCGCGGCTGCTGGCCTCGGAACTGGGCCTGCCGACGCCCTGGCGCAGCGAAACCATGGGACTGTCCGGCCTGCCCAAGCGGGCCGTAGCGGGGGGATTGGCATGACGGATCGGATCGCGGTGATCGGCGGCGGCCTGGGCGGGCTGGCGTCGGCGGTGGTTCTGGCGGCGCGCGGCCACAAGGTGGTGCTTCTGGAGAAGAACGGCTGGGTCGGCGGCAAGGCGGCGGTGCTGGAGGAGGGCGGCTTCCGCTTCGACATGGGGCCGACGATCCTGACGGTGCCGCGCGTCCTGCGCCGCATCCTGGCGGAGGCCGGCTGCGACCTCGACCGCGAGTTGGAACTGGTCCGGCTGGAGCCGCAATGGCGCTGCTTCTTCGAGGACGGCACCGTGCTGGACCTGTCGGAGAACATCGGCGCGATGGCCGCGGAACTCGACCGTCTGACCCCCGGCCGCGGCGCCGGGGAGGGCTACCGCCGCTTCCAGGCGCTGTCGGAGCGTCTGCACGGCATTTCCGAACGCTTCTTCTTCTGGAAGTCGGTGGAGGATCTCGGCGACACGCTGAAGGTCCGCGAGAGCATGAACGCCAGCACCCTGTCCGACGTGCTGGCGCTGCGCATGGGCAGCACGGTGGCCGGCACCATCCGCAGCCACGTCCCCGACGCCCGTGCCGCCCAGATGCTCGATCATTTCACCCAGTATGTCGGCTCGTCCCCCTACGGGTCGCCGGCGGTGCTCTGCGCCATCGCCCACATGCAGACCAACGACGGCGTCTGGTACCCGATGGGCGGCACCCGCGCCGTTCCGCTGGCGCTGGAGAGGGTGGCGCGGCGCCTCGGCGTCGAGATCCGCACCGGCACCGGCGTGCGCCGGCTGGAGGTGACCGACAAGCGCGTCACCGCCGTCGAGACCGAGGGCGGGGAGCGCATCCCGGTGTCGGCGGTGGTCTCCAACATGGATTCCGTCCGCACCTACGAGGAGCTGGTGGGCGGCGCCCCGGCCAAGCGCTTCCGCAAGCGCCGCCGCTACGAGCCGGCCTGCTCGGGCGTGGTCTTCTATCTCGGGCTCGACCGCGGCTACGAGCATCTGCTGCACCACGACTTCGTCTTCTCCCGCGACCCGGCGGAGGAGTTCGACTGGATCTACCGCCGCGGCGAGCCGGCGCCCGACCCGACCTGCTACATCGCCGCCCCCGCCCGCACCGAGCCCGGCGTGGCGCCGCCGGGGGGCGAGGCGCTTTATGTGCTGGTCCACACCCCCTATCTGCGGCCGCACCACGACTGGTCGCGGATGTTGCCGGACTACCGCCGCGTGGTCTTCGACAAGCTGAAGCGCACCGCCGGCATGGCCGACCTGGAGGAGCGCATCCGGGTCGAGCGCGTCCTGACCCCGCAGGACATCCACGACCGCTACCGCGTGTTGAACGGCGCCATCTACGGGCTGGCCAGCCACGGCCGCTTCATGGGCGCCTTCAAGCCGGGCAACCGCTCGCGCGACGTGGCGGGGCTGTATCTGGCCGGCGGGGCCGCCCATCCGGGGCCGGGCATGCCAATGGTGCTGATGTCGGGCTGGATCGCCGCCGACAGCCTGGACCAGGACCTCCGGAGCAGAGCGCGCGACGGCGACCTGCGGGCCGTCGCCTGAGCGGCGGGCCGGGCATGGGGCAGGGTAAGGGGGATGATGGGCTGAAGGACGATCCGGTCGCGTGGCGCTCGCCGGCGCTCTGCCGCTTCTTCGGCGCCGTCATGGCGCGGCGGATGCGGCGCGACTTCCACGCGGTGCGGCTGGCCCGGCCGGGCTGGCCGGACCTGCCGGCGGACCGGCCGGTGATCGTCTGCCTGAACCACCCGTCCTGGTGGGACCCCGCCTTGCTGATCGTGATGGGGACGACCCGCTACCGCGACCGGCCGGGCTACGGCCCCATCGACGCGGCGATGCTGCGCCGTTACCGCTTCATGGCGCGCATCGGCCTGTTCGGGGTCGAGCCGGGCCGGGCCGGGGCCGCCGCCTTTCTGCGCCACGGCCGGCGCATCCTGGCCGACCCGCGCTCCATGCTGTGGATCACCGCGGAGGGCGCCTTCACCGACCCGCGCCGCCGCCCGGTCCGCCTGCGGCCGGGCATCGCCCATCTGGTCCGCCGCGCGCCGGAGGCGGTGGTGGTGCCGCTCGCCGTGGAATACCCGTTCTGGGACGAGAGCACGCCGGAGGCGCTGGCCCGCTTCGGCGAGCCCATGCCGGCGTCCGCCTTTGCCGGCCAGCCGGTGCCGGACATCGCCGCCGCACTGGAACGGCGGCTGGAGGCGGTGATGGACGCGCTGGCGCTCGACGCGCAGAGCCGCGACCCGGCGCGCTTCCTGACGCTGATCGATGGCTCGGCGGGGGTCGGCGGCGTCTACGACCTGTGGCGCCGGGCGCGCGCCTGGGCCGGCGGGCAACGCTTCAGCCCCGCGCATGGTGATGCATCCGATAAGGAAGGGGTTTCCCGCCGATGAGCGTCCTCACGCTGCTGGCCGCTCTGTCGCTGGCGCTCGCCCTGCTGCCGCTGGGGCTGGGCCTCCTGAATCTGTGCCTCTACCGCCGCCCAAAGGCCGAGCCGCCGCCGGGCGCCGCCGTCAGCATCCTGATCCCCGCCCGCAACGAGGAGGCCACCATCGCCGCCGCGGTGCGGGCGGCGCTGTCCAGCTGCGGCGTGACGGTGGAGGTGGTGGTGCTGGACGACCATTCCACCGACCGCACGGCGGCGATCGTCCGGGCCATTGCCGCCCGCGACCCGCGCCTGCGTTTGGAGACGGCGCCACCGCTGCCGCCGGGCTGGTCGGGCAAGCAGCACGCCTGCCAAGCGCTCGCCGGTCTCGCGCGGCACCCGGTGCTGCTGTTCCAGGACGCCGACGTGCGGCTGGCCCCGAACGCCGCCCGGCTGGCCTGCGGCGCGCTGCTGGCGGGCGGGGCGGGGCTGGTCAGCGGCTTCCCGCGCCAGGAGACCGGTACCCTGGCCGAGGCGCTGGTGATCCCTCTGATCCATGTGCTTCTGCTCGGCTATCTGCCGATGGTCGGGATGCGCTGGTCGGGCAGTCCGGGATTCGCCGCCGCCTGTGGCCAGTTGATCGCGGTGCGGCGGGAGGCCTACGCGGCGGCCGGCGGCCACGCCGCCATCGCGACCTCGCTGCACGACGGGGTGACGCTGCCGCGCGCCTTCCGCCGGGCGGGGCAGGGGAGCGATCTGTTCGACGCGACCCGCCTCGCCCGCTGCCGGATGTACCGCGGCTGGCGGGAGGTGTGGTCCGGCTTCTCGAAGAACGCGACGGAGGGGATGGCGACCCCCGTCGCTTTGCCGGTCTGGACCCTGCTGCTGTTCGGCGGCCATGTCCTGCCCTGGCTGCTGCTGGGCTGGGCGGCTCTGGCCCCGCTGCCGGATGCCGCGGTCGCCCTGGCGGCGCTGGCCGTGGCGGCGGGGCTGTCGTTCCGCTTGCTGCTGGCCTTGCGTTTTCGTCAAAGTCTGGCCGGCGCGTTGCTCCACCCCGTGGGGATCCTGATCCTTCTGGCGATCCAATGGTCGGCGCTGCTGCGCGCCCGCCGGGGCCGCCCCGCGGAATGGCGGGGGCGCGCCTATCCGTCCACCTCCAGAACGGGTGCACCATGACTCAATGGCAGTTCCGGAACGCCCGCAACGCCACGGTGGGCGGATCGCTGGCCGCGCTGGCGTTCGGTCTTGCAACGGCCCAGGCGGCCGCCGCCGACCTTGCCATCACCGTCGCCAACGTCGCGAACGCGCAGGGGAAGGTGCTGGTCGCGGTGTGCACGCCGGAGACCTTCCTGGGGCCCAACTGTCCCTACACCGCGGCTGAACCGGCTCGGCCGGGCAGCGTCACCGTGGTGGTGCACAAGGTTCCACCCGGAACCTACGCCGTGCAGTCCTTTCATGACGAGAATCAGAACCTTGAACTCGACCGCAACTTCCTCGGCCTGCCGAAGGAGGGGGTCGGCTTCAGCAACGACGCCCCCATGCGCTTCGGTCCGCCGCGCTACGCCGACGCCGCCCTGACCGTCGCCGAGCCGGTGAAGCGCACGACGCTGACGCTGCGCTACTTCGTCGAGCGCTGATCGTCAGATCACCGCCTTCAGATCACGGGCACCAGACGCCGCCGCCGGGGCGGCGGGTTGCCGCCCTTGCAGGGGCTGTAGCCGCCGGGCGCCAGCTGCCCGAACGTGATGCCGGTCGCCGTGGCGATGTCGCCCAGCCGCTCCAGCCCCAGAACGCGGGTGGCGGCGAGGGCGATGCGCCCGCAGGCCTCGGCGTCGCTGCCGGCGTGGTGGTGGTCGAGCGCGATGCCCAGATGGTCGGCCAAATAATTCAGCTTGTGCGCGGCCAGCTGCGGCCACGCCTTGCGCGCCAGAACCACGGTGCAGAGGTAGTGGCAGGCCGGCCACTCCAGCCCGTAATCGTCGAGCGTGTGGCGCAGCACGCTGATGTCGAAGGAGGCGTTGTGGGCCAGCACCAGACGGCCCTCCAGCCGGCGGGCGAAGCGGTGCCAGACCTCGGGAAACTCCGGCGCGCCGGCGACATCCTCCGCCCGCAGGCCGTGGACGGCGGTGTTGAAGGGGTTGAAGCGCATCTCCCGCGGGCGGATCAGATGCTCCTCCGTCTCCACCACGCGCCCGTCCTCGATCCAGGCGACGCCGATGGAGCAGGCGCTGGTCCGCGATTCGTTGGCGGTTTCGAAGTCGATGGCGACAGCCTGCATGACGTCGTTCCTCAACCCAGGATCAGGCGGGTGACGTCCTCGGGCAGGTCGCCGTCGAGCGCCATCAGGCGGACCCTCATCAGGCAGGCCACCGCGATGGCGTCGGTGATCTCGCCGCGCTTGACCATGGCGTAGGCCTCGACGAAGGGAACGTGGCGCAGCTGCAGGACCTCCGTCTCCTCCGGTTCGGCCTGCCCCTGTTCGATCCCCCAGGCGAGAAAGCAATGGGCGGTCTCGTCGGTGATGCTGTTGGACAGGTGCATGGTCAGGATCGGCAGCCAGTGGCGGGCGGTCTGGCCGGTTTCCTCCAGCAGCTCGCGCTTGGCCGACTCCACCGGATCGACGCCCTTCTTGCCGCCGCCTTCCGGGATCTCCCAGCTGTATTGCTCCAAGGGGAAGCGGTACTGGCCGACCAGAGTGACGCGGCCCTGGTCGTCGATGGGAACCACACCGGTCGCCAGATTCTGGGCGTGCATGACGCCGTAGATGCCGGGGTTGCCGAGCGGGGTCAGCACGTCGTGCTCCACCACCCGCATCCACGGATTCTCGTAGATCGGCTTGGTCGTCAGGACGGTCCAGGGGTTGCCGGTCTTGTGCGGCACGCCGGTGCTCCTTGCGCGGGGTGGGGACGGGCTGTGGGGGTGCTGGAGCGGAACTATAGGCATTGCGTCTCGATGCTGCAACGCGGTGCGCTTCGGCCACCGTGCCGCGCGTCGCCTTCGGGACCGCAAGCCGTGGGTGTTGCGGAAATATTTCACAGTTAGATAAAATTTTCGCGACAGTTCATGCAAGTCCTTTCCAACTGTTCGTGCTGGTTACTTGACTCCCCGACTGTTGAGGTCTACCTCTATATTGTGCGGTATCCGTTGATGCCGGCGGTGGCCGTCCTTTGTGGGGCAGCAATTTTGGAAACGCAGCGCCGGATGCGGCACAATTTTCAGGATAGGGAGCGCTGGCGCAATCCCGACTGGCGGACGAAATTCGTCGCCTGGTGGGAAGGCTACGACCTCGCCGCCCTGTCCCGGCTCGCCCGCACCGCCCCCGCCTCCCGCCTGCCCCTGCGCGGCCCGGTGGCGGCGCTGGGTTCCGCCGCGCCCGCTGGCGCGCTGCCGCCCGAGGCGCCGCGGGCCGATGCCGACCTGGAACGTCTGGAA
Organism: Azospirillum sp. UENF 312511; assembly: GCF_058780635.1. Classification (NCBI taxonomy): domain Bacteria; kingdom Pseudomonadati; phylum Pseudomonadota; class Alphaproteobacteria; order Rhodospirillales; family Azospirillaceae; genus Azospirillum; species Azospirillum sp. UENF 312511. The sequence continues at coordinate 1,810,110 of NZ_JBSNCG010000003.1, forward strand.
AACCTGCAGCTGGACCGCCAGGGCGAGCCGGTCTGGTCGGTCGCCCGCACGGAAGGGGCGCAGATGCTGTGGGGCCAGGACTGCGTCGGGCCCGGCGACTCGCAATGGATGGTCGAATCCGTCCGCTCCTTCGGGCTGAACCCGGCCAAGAGCGTGCTGGACCTTTCGGCGGGGCTGGGCGGGCCGGCGCGCGGCATCGTCGACAGCTACGACACCTGGGTGACCGGGCTGGAGATGTCGCCTCTGCTGGCGAAGCTGGGGATGGAGCGCTCCAAGGCGCTGGGCGTGTCGAAGAAGGCGCCGATCGGCCATTACGACCCCGAGCATTTCAATCAGGCGGGCTCCTTCGATCTCGTGCTGGCCGACCGGGTGATGCACCGGGTGCGCGACAAGGAGAATTTCCTCGACCGCGTCTGCGACTGCGTCAAGCCGAAGGGCGGCGTGCTGCTGTTCGACTATGTGATCGAGGGCACCCCGTCCTCCTGGGAAAGCTGGAACGGCTGGCGCGACTCCGAGCCGCTGGAGGTCTATCCCTGGTCGGCCACCCGCATGGCCGACGAGTTGACCCAGCGCAACCTGGACCTGCGCATTTCCGAGGATCTGACCCAGTTCCACCGCCGCCAAGCCGTGGAGCGGGTGCGCCGGCTGGGCGAGGCGCTGAAGACCGCGGTCCCCGAGCCCCGCGTCCTGAAGGCGCTGGCCCGCGAACTGGCGCTGTGGTGGTCGCGCCTGCGCGTGCTGGGCAGCGGGCTGCGCTTCTGCCGCTACGTGGCGATGCGCCCGACCTGAAGGACTTCTAATCGCAGGCTCGCGGTTCAATTTTGCGTTCCGCCGCGAAGCGCCGGGCCGACTCCGCCACCAGCTTGCGGATCAGGGCGCGGCGCGGCTCGATGGGGCCGGAGACGTCCAGCCAGCGCTCCCCGTCCCATTGCTGCACATGCAGCGGCACGATCCCCTCATGGTCGGCGCAGGTGATGCGCAGCGGCTGCATGAAGCCGTCCAGCCCCAGATCGGCCAGCCGTTCGGCGGTCAGGTCCAGATGGTCGAAGCCCCAGGCCACCTGCGCCCCGGTCAGCGGTCGGCGCCCGTATTTGCCCTGCGCGGTGCGGATGGCCTCGACCAGGACGGCGGCGTTGAAGACCCCACGGTTGTACAGCACCGTGCCGATCTGGCCGGGGTCGCCGGCCCCCAGCCCGCGAGCGTGGACCTGTTCGCGGATCGCGCGGATCACCGGCAGGTCACTCCCGGCGGCGTGGAAGGCCACCGCCTTATAGCCGATCGCAGCAGGGCCGACCGGCCGGACGTCCAGCTCCGACCCGGCCCACCAGACGCCGATCATGCGGTCGGCCGGGTAGCCGGCGGCGGCGGCCTCGCGCAGGGCGGTGGAGTTCTGCACGCCCCAGCCCCACAGGATCACGTAATCGGGCCGGTAATGGCGGGCGATCTGCGTCCACACGGCGCGCTGGTCAAGCCCCGGCGGGGCGACGGGGAAGCTGCGCATCTCGAAGCCGAGCGGGCCGCGCAGCGCCTCCAGCATGGGCAGCGGCTCCTTGCCGAAGGCGCTGTCGTGGTAGACGTAGGCGATCTTGCGCCCGCGCAGCCGCTCCGTCCCGCCCAACTCCGTTGCGATGTGGCTGATCGCGGCGTCGATGCCCGTCCAATAGCTGGCCGGGGCGTTGACCGCGTAGGGGAAGACCCGCCCGTCGGACACGTCCGCCCGCCCGTAGCCGGAGGAGAAGACCGGGATATGGTCAGCGGCGCCGCGCTCGATCAGGGCGTAGGTGATGCCGGTGGACAGCGGCAGGACGGCGGCGGCGCCGGTCGGCCCCTTGGCCTTCAGCCGCTCGTAGCAGTCCACCCCGCGGTCGGTGTTGTAGCCGGTGTCGCACTCCTCCCAGGCGATGGGCACGCCGCCGATGCCGCCGTCGCGCCGGTTGACCAGCGTCAGATAGTCGGCCACCCCGTCGGCCAGCGGGATGCCATAGGGCGCATAGGGGCCGCTGCGGTAGACGAGGTGCGGGAAGAACTGCGCCCCTTGCGGCGGCTCCGGGGCGGCCGCAACCGGGGCGCACAGCACCACCGCCGCCAGGGCCACCGCCGCCAAAGCTGGGGCGCGCCATGCCATTCCGTTTCCTCCACCCGTCGTACGCCGGGCCGTTCCGCCCGTTCGCGCGATTCTAGTACGGACCGGCCCCGTTTCGCACGAAGAGAGCGCAGCCCCCACGCTTCCGCTTGCCTGCCCTTTGCACGGCGCCGTTTGAAGGGGGGCGGGACCGGCACTAAATCAGGCGGTTGAGACATGCGGAAACCACGGCCGCCGCCCGGCCGGTCCGCCAATAACGCGAAGGAGGGGTACCGTGACGACGTTCACCGGTCAGGACTCGCTGAAAACCCGCCGCTCCCTGTCCGTCGGGGGCAAGAGCTACGATTATTTCAGCATCAAGGCCGCGGAGGACGCCGGACTGGGCGACCTCTCCCGGCTGCCCTATTCCATGAAGGTGCTGCTGGAGAATCTCCTGCGCTTCGAGGACGGGCGCACGGTGTCCACCGACGACGTCAAGGCGGTGGCCCAGTGGCTGCACGACAAGCGGTCCGACCGTGAGATCGCCTACCGCCCGGCGCGCGTGCTGATGCAGGACTTCACCGGCGTGCCGGCGGTCTGCGACCTCGCCGCGATGCGCGAGGCGATGGCCGCGCTGGGCGGCGATCCCAAGAAGATCAACCCGCTGGTTCCGGTCGATCTGGTCATCGACCACTCGGTGATGGTCGACTACTTCGGCAACCCCTCCGCCTTCGAGAAGAACGTAGAGCTGGAGTTCGAGCGCAACCTGGAACGCTACGCCTTCCTGCGCTGGGGCCAGAAGGCCTTCGACAATTTCCGCGTCGTGCCGCCGGGCACCGGCATCTGTCATCAGGTGAACGTCGAGTATCTGGCGCAGGGCGTGTGGACCGACACCGACCCGGCGGGCAAGCTGGTCGCCTATCCCGACACGCTGGTCGGCACCGACAGCCACACCACCATGGTGAACGGGCTGGGCGTGCTCGGCTGGGGCGTCGGCGGCATCGAGGCGGAGGCGGCCATGCTCGGCCAGCCCATCTCCATGCTGATCCCCGAGGTCGTCGGCTTCAAGCTGACCGGGCGGCTGAAGGAGGGCACGACGGCCACCGACCTCGTGCTGACCGTCACCCAGATGCTGCGCAAGAAGGGCGTGGTCGGCAAGTTCGTGGAGTTCTACGGGCCGGGTCTGGATCACCTGACCCTGGCCGACCGCGCCACCATCGGCAACATGGCCCCGGAATACGGCGCCACCTGCGGCATCTTCCCGATCGACGCGGAGACCATCCGCTACCTGACCTTCACCGGCCGCGACGCCGACCGCGTGGCGATGGTCGAGGCCTACGCCCGCGCCCAGGGCATGTGGCGCGACGCCGGCACGCCGGACCCCGTCTTCACCGACACGCTGGAACTGGACATGACGACGGTCGAGCCGTCGTTGGCCGGCCCGAAGCGCCCGCAGGACCGCGTGCCGCTGTCCCAGGCGGCGCAGAGCTTCGGCACCGATCTGGTCGGCGCCTTCAAGGCGGAGGACGCCGACCGCTCCGTTCCGGTGAAGGGCTGCGGCTACAATCTCGACCAGGGGGCGGTGGTGATCGCCGCCATCACCTCCTGCACCAACACCTCCAACCCGGCGGTGCTGGTGGCCGCCGGCCTGCTGGCCCGCAAGGCGGTGGAGAAGGGGCTGAAGTCCAAGCCCTGGGTCAAGACCTCGCTGGCGCCGGGCTCGCAGGTGGTCACCGACTATCTGGCCAAGGCCGGGCTCCAGCCCTATCTTGACCAGCTCGGCTTCAACATCGTCGGCTACGGCTGCACCACCTGCATCGGCAACAGCGGCCCGCTGCCCGACCCCATCGCCGCGGCGGTGGAGGAGGGCAACCTCGTGGTCGCTGCCGTGCTGTCGGGCAACCGCAACTTCGAAGGCCGGGTGAACCCGCACACGCGGGCGAACTATCTGGCCTCGCCGCCGCTGTGCGTCGCCTACGCGCTGGCCGGCAACATGAAGATCGACCTGGCCAAGGACCCCATCGGCACCGGCCATGACGGCCAGCCCGTCTATCTGAAAGACGTCTGGCCGACCAACCAGGAGGTCCAGGACGCCATCGACGCCTCGCTGTCGGCGGAGATGTTCCGCAGCCGCTACGGCAACGTGTTCGAGGGGCCGGAGCAGTGGCGCGGCATCCAGACCGCCGAGGGCCAGACCTACGAGTGGCAGGCGGGCAGCACCTACGTGAAGCTGCCGCCCTTCTTCGCCGACATGCCGAAGACGCCCGACGCGGTCAGCGACGTGCGGGGCGCCCGCGCGCTGGCCGTTCTGGGTGACAGCATCACCACCGACCACATCTCGCCCGCCGGCTCGATCAAGAAGACCAGCCCGGCCGGCGAGTATCTGCTGAGCCATCAGGTGCGCCCGCAGGACTTCAACTCCTACGGCGCGCGGCGCGGCAACCACGAGGTGATGATGCGCGGCACCTTCGCCAACATCCGCATCCGCAACGAGATGCTGGCGGGCGTGGAGGGCGGCGAGACCCGGCACTATCCCTCGGGCGAGCAGTTGCCGATCTACACCGCGGCGATGCGCTACGCCCAGGAGGGCGTGCCGCTGGTGGTCATCGCCGGCAAGGAATACGGCACCGGCTCCAGCCGCGACTGGGCGGCCAAGGGCACCAAGCTGCTGGGCATCCGCGCGGTGATCGCCGAGAGCTTCGAGCGCATCCACCGCTCCAACCTCGTCGGGATGGGCATCCTGCCGCTCCAGTTCAAGGACGGGCTGACCCGCAACGATCTGGCGCTGGACGGCACGGAGACCTTCGACATCGACGGCATCGAGCAGGACCTGCGCCCGCGCAAGGACGTGACGATGACCATCACCCGCGCCGACGGGCAAACGCGGCAGGTGCCGCTGCTGCTGCGCATCGATACGGTGGACGAGGTCGAGTATTACCGGAACGGCGGCGTGCTGAACTTCGTCCTGCGCAATCTGGCGAAGTGACGGACGCCGGCGCAGCGGGGGCGGCGGCACCGCCTTCCCGCTGCGCGGCGTCCCGGCCGGGCCTCACTCTCCATAGGACGGGTCGGGAGCGCGCAGTATTTCCTGGATGCTCTGCACGATCAGGGTACTGCCGTGGGTCGAGAAATGGCCCTGGTCCAGGAAGTAGAAGCCCTGGTCGTCCCTGATCCGGCAGAGCGGAAGAGCCTTGCAGGGATCGGGATCGCAGAAATAGTCGGAGGTGTCGATGAACCGCGCGCCTTGCGTCGCGGCGATGACCGGCTGGTCGGCGGCTTGGCCGGTGATCGAGTAGGCCCGCTCCGACTTCATGAAATAGGTGTGGTCGTAGGGGTTGCGGAAGCGGAAGACCGGGCTCTGCCCGAGCACGACGATCCGGATGCCCCGGTTCAGCAGCGCGTCCACGGTCTCGTGCAGGCGGCGGAGATCGAGGGCGTTGGTGTCCATGTACCATTCCCACCGCGCCGCCATGATGACGATGCGGATGCCGTTGCGGTCGATGAGTTCTTCGACGCGGCGGTTGAACTCCTGGCAGTTCGGGCGGGCGTTGACGGACAGATCCTTGATGGGCGGACAGCCGGATGCCGTGTACTGGACGATGTTGAAGGGCAGGGTGTCGGCGACGGCTTGAAGCCCCGGCACATAGTGGGCGGCGAAGGAATCCCCCCAGAGCAGGGCGGTGGGCGCGTCCGCCTTCGGCGAACCGATCCGGCAATTCTCCAGGCCCGGCCACGCCTCGGGCGGCTGGTCGGTTTCGAGAAAGCAGGTGTGTTCCTTGTAGAGTTCCCGTCCGGAGATGTCCTGCGGCGCGTAGTCGGCGAAGCGCTGCGGCAGCCCGTTGGACAGATGACCGAGCAGCCCGACCCCCGCCAGTCCGGCCATGGCCCAGCCGGTCCGGGCGAAGACCTTGGCCGGCTGGCGGTCCGACTCCACCCCCGACTGTGCCCCCGACGCTGCCCTGGGCTTGCGGAAGGGCACCTCGATCAGCCGCCAGGACAGCACGGACACCGCGGCGATGGCCGCGAGAAGGATCAGCGTCTCCTTGGTGGACAGGTCCCGCCCCTTGTAGAAGCGCGCGAAGACCATCAGCGGCCAATGCCAGATGTACATGGAGTAGGAGATCAGGCCGATGAAGACCATGGGGCGCAGCGTCAGCGCCTTCCCGACCGCTGTCGGACCGCTCCGCCCCGCGTGGATCACCAGCGCCGCGCCCAGGCAGGGCAGCAGGGCGGCGTAGCCCGGAAAGGCCGTGGCCTCGGATAGGGCGAACACGCTGACGAGGATCAGGGCGGCACCGACCGCGCAGGCCAGTTCCCGCACCGCGCGGCTGCGGCTGTCCGGAACGGCGCCGAAGGCCAGAAGGGCGCCCAGCACCAGTTCCCACAGCCGGGGCGGCAGCAGGTAGAAGGCCGCCACCGGATGATCCCGGACCAGCGACACGCCCAAGGCGAAGGACGCCGCCGCCGCCGCCAGCAGAACGGCAACCCACACCGAACGCCTGTAAGGAATCAGGGCCAGCACGGCGAGGGGAAAGACGATGTAGAATTGCTGCTCCACCCCCAGCGACCAAGTGTGGAGAAGCGGGTTCATCTCCGCCGCGTTTTCGAAGTAACCGGACTTCAGATAATAGACGATGTTGGACGAGAACAGCGTGGTCGCCGCCAAGTTCTGGGCAAAGCTCTTCAACTCCTGGGGCGACAGCAGGAACAGGGCGAGCACCGTCGTGACCGCCAGCGCCGCGAACAGGGCGGGAAGGATTCGACGGATGCGGCGGACATAGAAGTCGGCGAGGGAAAAGCGGCCGCGCTGCGCGTCGTTCAGAACGATCGAGCCGATGAGGTAGCCGGAAATCACGAAGAACACATCGACGCCGATGTATCCGCCGCTGAACAGGGAAAACTTCGCGTGGAACAGCAGAACCGAAAGGATCGATACCGCGCGAAGGCCGTCGATGTCGGGGCGGTACGTCATGGGACCCGCAAGGTTTGGGTGGAATGGAGACGCGGGTCGGCTGTCCCGAACCCGGTTCTGCGGCGGGAGGCGAACGACGAGGGAGTATGGGAGTGTCCGGCTACGCGAGGGAAAGCGGTAAGATTGCTTCCTGACAGTCCAATGATGCCGAAAAGACTTTACGGTATAGGCGTAAGGTTGGCGCTTTTGCCCCCTGGATTGCTTTATTGTTTTCGATGCCCTTGATGGGAAAATCCCTGTGATTTCGATGGTATGGCATCGTGGCGGCGGGTTGAAGTGAATTATTGAATGAAAGCCTTAGGGTGTCGGCACTTTGAATGACCTAACAAGAATTCAACGGTAATGGCCGCCCGATGGGGATAGAGAAAACATCCGTTATTGCGTGGGGTGCCCGCGTCTGTTCAGATTTTCACAGTGTCTTTGTGTGTGTTGAGGGGGCGCTGGTTACGGCCCCGTCTTCTCCGTCCAGCCCGCCTCGCGGACCGCCGCTGCGTAACTGCGGCTGACCGGCACGCGACGGCCGTTGCGCAGGACCAGCACCAGCTTGCCGTCCGGCTTGCGCTCCACCCCGGCGACGGCCGCGGCGGCGACCCAGTGGGAGCGGTGGACCTGCATCCCTTGAAGTCCGGCCAGCTCCGCGATGGCGTCGCGCAGCCGCATCAGGATCAGGTCGCTGCCTTCCGCCGTGTGGGCGCGGACGTAATGGTCCTCCATCTCCAGCGCCAGCAGGTCCCGGCCGAGCCGCGCGGGCAGGCGGGCAAGGAAGGCGGGCTCCGGCCGCTCCGCCGGGGGTGCCGGTGCGTTGTCCGGGACGGGCGGGGATGGCGGTGTCGTGGGGCCGGCGAGAAGCCCGCGGTCGCGCAGCTCCAGCCAGACCGGAATGGCGGACACCAGCAGGGTGACGAGGACGACGTAGACGAACAGCTCCGCCAACCCCAGCGGGCGCAGGAAATCCATCCCGCGCAATGTCCGTTCAAGCAGCGCCACGGTCAGCGTCATCAGCGCCGCCACCGCCAGGACCACCCCGGCCAGCATGGCGCGCCACGCTCCCGCCCGCTTCCGCAGCCGATGGCCGGCGGCCAGGGTCAGAAGCTCGAAGGCGAGACCGCCCAGTCCGATCAGCCCGCACCAGTAAGCCAGCCGCTGCGCCAGCGTCAGATCCGCGAAGGTGCCGAACGGACCCAGCAGGGTCAGCACCAGCGCGGCGGCCAGCAGCACCGGCAGGCGCCGCCCCAGCAGCCGGCGGCGGTAGGGCGTGCGGGGCTGCCCGGCCGCGGGAACCGTCGCTTCACGCATCGTGAAACGCCGGTTCCCGCGCTTCGCGAAGCCGCATCCCGCCGCTCCCGCAATGGCGGTGGCCCGCCGCCCGCTCCGTCAGGCATGGAAGGGACCGGTTCGGAAGGGCGACGGTTCGCCCACGGCGAAGGAAAAGGACAGGAAATGGGAACCGCATGTCGGATTGGATTGGGGTTGGTCGGTGCGATGACGCTGACCCTTGCCGCGCCGGGGGTCAACTCGGCGGAGCTTCGCGCAACCATCGGCAACGTCAAGCCCCAACAGGGCAAGCTGTGGGTCGCGCTGTATGACGGCGCCGATGCCTACAAAGCGGAGCGGCGTTTCGCCGGGCAAATTCTGGAGGCGTTGGGGACGGAGGTGACGGCGGTCTTCGTCGGTCTGCCGGCGGGGCATTATGGAATCGCGGTGTTCCAGGATCGGAACGGCGACTCGGTGCTCACCACCAACATGGTGGGCATACCAAGTGAGCCCTACGGCTTCAGCGGCGGGGCGACGGGCAGCGCCTTCGGCCCGCCCGCCTTCGACGCCTTCGCCCTGGAGGTGCCGGACGGGGGGACGGTGACCACCAGGGTGCCGCTGACCGAGTGAGCCGCCGCTCCGGTCAACCGGAACCGTGCCGTGGAGGGCTCCTCACGCGCTGGCGGAGCGGGCGGACTGTTCCAGCGACTTGATGTGGGACAGGCCGGGCAGGATTTCCGACTTCACGAACTCCATGCGCCGGTTCGGGCCGCCGCCGCCGCGGGCGAAGCGGGCCTTCCACAGGTCCATCTTCACCGCCAGACCGCACAGCACCCCGCCGATGGTGACGTGGTGGGAGGCGATCAGCTCGCGGATGGAATGGAAGGTCTCGGCGTTGATGTCGCGCCAGAAGTCCTTGGACCGGTTGTCGAAGCTCTCGAAGCGCCCGGTGATCGAGGTCGAGATGTCGGTCAGGTCGCGGCTGATCTCGTCGAGCATGCGCATCTGCCGGGCGTCGCGCTTGACCTCGGTGGAGCTGCGGATCTCGGCCATCCAGGACAGGAAGCGCTGGATCTCCGGGACGATGTCGTCCAGGCATTTCTTGAAGTAGGCCAGCGACAGGAAGATGTCGCCGTACTCCTCGAGGAACTGCGGGATCTCCCCCAGCTCGATGTCCAGCCGGTCGGCCATCATGCGCAGGTTGCGCAGCGCCTCGTCCCGGTTGGGGTTGGAGAACATGCCGATGATGTCCTTCACGTCCTGGACCTGCATGTCCTCGGACCCGTAGACATACTCGACCAGCGGGCGCGTGAAGACGCGCATGTAGTTGGTCAGCTCCTCCTTCTTGCGGTCGGACAGGGTCAGCGACTCGACGCTGTTGACGTCGATGTTCATCCGGCGCAATTCGATGCGGGAGGTGTAGACGTCGAAGCTGGAGGCGGCGGCGATCTTCTCGATCTTGACGAGGTCGCGCTCCACCTCCTCCTTGTAGGATTCGAAATAGGCGGTGAGGTGGCGCGGCGAGACCTGCCCGCTGCCGGTCTGGACGTCGTGGAACATCTCGACGACAGTCTGCAACCGCACGTTCTTGATCAGCCGGGCGTGCTGAAGACCCGGCGTTTCCAGCGGGATGGCCGACAGCGGCATGATGTGCAGCGCGTCGCGGGCCTCGTCCTCCCACTGCCTGCGCCGTCCTCCGCCCTGGGGACGTGCCGATTTGTCCCCCGCACCCTCGGCCACAGCCTCGCTGGTGTCTGCCCCGTCGCTCAATGCCATCTCCCCGCAAGCCGGCGCCCATCCGCCCGCTCGTCCACTTTCGAGGTCCCCCACAAGGATAGCGGGTTGAGGGGGGCAGGCAAGGGTTGAAGGGGGCGTCCCGGAGCAATGTCATAGCACCGGACGTACAGAAACGAAAAGGGCCGGTCCGCGGTGGACCGGCCCTTTCGAAACCTCCGGGCGTCATCGGCAGGACGTCCCGGGCGTCAATGGACGCTCAGCGGCTCCATGTCGTTCTGGCGGACGGTGGCGAAGGCGACGTCGCGCTCGGCCAGCACCGTCAGCGGCGTGCCGTCGGCGGCGTGGACGGAGAAGGCCGGGGCGTCGTCGACGGTCACCGGCCGGACATAGGCCACATGGTCCAGCCCGAAGGTGGCGAAGTCCTGGGGCGACAGTTGGCGCAGGTAGGCCGCGGCCTTGTCGGTGTCGAAGCTGTTCATGAGGCAGTCCTTTGGACGAAACGGTCGAGGAGGTGTAAGCGGCGGGCAATCGCGCTGGTTGAGCGTGAAGACCGGTCAGGCGTCGCCGCGGTCGGGCGCGACGTCGATGGTCTGCGGTCCGGCGGTGCCGCTGGCGGCCTGGGCGGGCTGCTCGATCTTGATGGTGCGGACCTTCGGTTCCGGCAGGGGCCGCTTGAGGTCGATGTTGAGCAGGCCGTTGTCGAGCGAGGCGCCGACCACCTCGATCCCCTCCGCCAGCACGAAGCTGCGCTGGAACTGCCGGGCGGCGATGCCGCGGTGCAGGTAGATGCGCGAGCGGTCGTCGGTCTGGCGGCCGCGGATGACGAGCTGGTTGTCCTCGATCTGGACCGACAGGTCCTCGGAGGTGAAGCCGGCCACGGCCAGCGTGATGCGCAGGCCCTCGTCCCCGATCTGTTCGATGTTGTAGGGCGGATAGCCTTCCGCGGAATTCTTGGCGATGCGGTCCAGCGTGCGCTCGAACTGGTCGAAGCCCAGGAGCAGCGGACTGTTGAAGAGCGAAAGACGTGTCGTCACGGCGCATCCTCCTCGAGAGGCGAGCGAGTTGCACATTGGGCCCGTTTCCGGCGCCCGGCTGGCTGGCGGCCCGAAAGGGGAGGATCGGCGCCGCTCCGTCATAGATTGGGGTAGGCCGCCCGGCGGTCAAGGTTCGCCGTTGCGGCAAAGCGACCCCGCCCTCCGGCGGAGCCGCTCGGGCCGGGGACTCAGACGAGGGGATTGGCGGCCGGTGCGGTGAAGACGAAGCGCCGGCTGGACCAGTAGTTCCAGGCGAAGGTGACGGCGGTCGCCGCGATCTTGGCGACCAGCGGCGGAACGGCGGGGACCAGCAGGCCGACCACCAGCGTGGACAGCCCCAGCCCGACGAGGTTGAAGGCCAGGAACAGCGGCAGGCGGCGGGTCATCGGAGCGGCCTCCCGGCGCATCCGGAAGGTCCAGCTGCGGTTCAGCAGGAAGCTGCACAGCACGCCGGCGCCGTAGCCCACGGCGTTGGCAGCCAGAACGGGAGCGCCGGCCAGCGACACCAGGGCCAGGAACAGCGCGAAATCCACCCCGGTGTTCAGCAGGCCGACCAGGGCGAAGCGGATGGCCGTCCAGGGAACGGCCCGTCTCCGGCCTTCCGTGCCGCTCAACTGTTGGCCCCGCTCTTGGCTTCGATGCGGGAGAAGGCTCCGGCGGCGGCGGCGATGCCGGTTCCCAGATGCACCACGACGGGGTCGGGCATGGCCTGCACGCCGGCTTCGGCGGCGGCGGCTTGGGCGGCGATCTGGGCGGCCATGGCGTCGGGATGGCGGGCGATGCGGTCCACCACGAACAGCGGCCGCTGTTTGGTCTCCATATAGAGCCGTCCCAGATACTCGCCCAGGACGCCCAGGATCAGCAGCTGCGTGCTGCCCAGCACCAGCGAGACGACCATCACGCTGGTCCAGCCGGGAACCGTCGCGTGCTGCGACCAGCTCACCAGCGCGTAGCCCAGCGCCAGCAGCGCGCACAGAGCGAAGAAGAAGCCGACGTAGGAGGCGGCGCGCAGCGGCTTGATGGAAAAGCTGGTGATGGCGTCCACCGCGAAGCGGATCATCTTGCCCAGCGGGTACTTGGTCTCGCCGACGGCGCGGGCCTGCCGGTCGTAGGGCAGCGGCTCCTGCTTCAGCCCGATCCAGCTCACCATGCCGCGGATGAAGCGGTGCTGCTCCGGCATGGCGTTCAGCACCTCCAGGGCGCGGCGGCTCATCAGGCGGAAGTCGCCGGTGTCCTTGGGGATATCGATGTCGACCAGCCGGTCGAGCAGACGGTAGAACAGCGCCGCCGTGCCCTTCTTGAACCAGGTCTCGCCGTCGCGGGCCATGCGGGTGCCGTAGACCACGTCGGCCCCGGCGTCCATGCGGGCCATCATGGTCGTCAGCAGCTCCGGCGGGTCCTGCAGGTCGGCGTCGATGATCAGGATGCGCTCGCCCCGGCAGACATGGAGACCGGCGGTCAGGGCGAGCTGGTGGCCGTGGTTGCGCGACAGCCGCACCCCCGTCACCGCCGGATCGTCTCGCACCAGAGTGGCGATGCGGCCCCAGGTGCCGTCCCGCGACCCGTCATCCACCAGGATCAGCTCATAGCTCTCCCCGACCTCGGCGCGGCAGGCCGCGGACACCCGGCGGTGCAATTCGCCGATCCCCTCGGCCTCGTTGTAGCAGGGAACCACCACGGACAACCGCGGGGCCCCGGCAACGGCGTGCTGCATGAACCTTCTCCCGTCACCGCCTCCCGTCCACACCCCCGGCCCGATGCTGTCCCGCCGCCGGCTTTCACGGCGTGAAATCCAACGGAGGACCCCTTCGGGCGAGCGCGCAGACCTCGGGCGACACCGGCGCGGTACCGCCGGCATCCCGTTTCGCCAACGGGATCGCAGGCCATTTTGCCTCGCCGGAATTCGGTACTAATCCGGTCATGCGGCCACCACGCCGGCCCGGCCGGCAAAAGTCCCCGGAACGTCACAGGCCTATGGCATTTGCGACGATTGCCGGTGCGTACGGGGTGCCCCAAAGGGCGTGATGCAGCGCGGAACGCGGGGCCTTTCCCGTGCCGGGGCACCGCCGCTCCGCCACCCCGGACGGCGATGCCGGGTGGGGTGCCTCCACCGGGTTGCCTATGACGGGCGACCACCTCCGGAGCGGCACGTCCCTTGCGTGAAAACGGCGAACGGGCGGACCGGAACGGAGCGGCATCCGCCCGTATGCCGGGAATGCATCGCACGATGCGAATCCGTGTCGCGCCACACAAGCAAAATGCAAAACGGCATCGCCAGAGGGTTGCGATGGCCGAAGGGGTTGCAATGAACATGCTTGCCAGCGAACTGCTGCTCGGGCTGGCCCAGAACATTGGACTGTTCGCGGTCGTGGCGGTCGTCTTCCTGCAGATCCGCAGCCGCGCCGCCGGCTGGCCGGCGCCGCTGGCCAACGCCCTGCTGGGCCTGATGTTCGGCGGGGTGGCGGTGCTGGGCATGGCCGATCCGGTGCAGGTGGCGCCGGGCCTGTTCATCGACGCGCGCAACGTCATTGTCGGTCTGGCCGGCCCGTTCGGCGGTCCTCTGGCCGGGGTGGGGGCGGCGGCGGTGTCCGGCGCCTTCCGCGTCTGGATGGGCGGTCCGGGAGCGGTGGCGGGAGTCACCTCTCTGACCGGGGCGGGCCTGATCGGTGTTCTGGTGGCCGCGGCGGCGCGGCGGAGCGGGCGGTTCGGCAACCGGCATCTGGCCGTGCTGGCCCTGCTGGTGACGGTGATGGCGCCCTTCAGCTTCCTGCTGCTGCCGCCCGACATGGCGCGCCGGCTGATGGACACCGCTCTGGTGCCGCTGAGTCTCGGCAACTTCTTCGGAACGCTGGCGCTGGGCACCTTCCTGCGTAAGGAGCAGGAGCGCCTCGATCTCCAGATCGCCCTCACCGAAAGCCAGCGCCGCTTCGCCGCGACGGTGGCGAACCTGCCGGGCGGCGTGTATCAGCGGGTGCTCGGGGCGGCCGGCCGGCTGCGCTTTCCTTATTGCAGCCCCGGATTTTTCCAGGTGATGGGCCTGCCGCCGACGGAGCGGGTGACGCTGGAGGCGCTGAACCGCATCCTCCATCCCGAAGACCGCCCGCGCGTCTACGCTTCGATCCACGCCTCCGCCGAGACGCTGGACCCCTGGAATCTCGAATACCGGATCGTCCGGTCCGACGGCGAGATCCGCTGGATCAGCGCTTCCAGCCGCGCCGTCCGGCGCGACAACGGCGACATCGTGTGGGACGGCATCGTCACCGACGTGACCGAGGCCAAGCGCAACGAGCAGGCGCTGATCCAGGCCCGCCTGGAGGCCGAGGCGGCCAGCCGCGCCAAGGCCGAGTTCCTGGCGACCATGAGCCACGAGATGCGCACGCCGCTGAACGGCATCCTGGGCTTTGCCCGCCTGCTTCTGGACGAGGACCTGACACCCCGCCAGAACCACCACGCCCGTCTGGTGCGCGACGCCGGGCGGTCTCTGCTGACGGTGATCGAGGATGTGCTGGACTTCTCCCGGATCGAGGCGGGGCGGCTGGTGTTGACGGACACCCCCTTCGCCATCCGCGACCTGATCGCCAACTGCGCGGCGGTGCTGCGTCTGGAGGCCGAGGCGAAGGGTCTGACGCTGCACGCCGCTGTCGGGCCGGATGTGCCGGACTGGCTGCGCGGCGATCCCGACCGGCTGCGGCAGGTGGTTCTGAACCTTCTGGCCAACGCGGTGAAGTTCACCGAGCATGGCGGCGTCGGCCTGACCATCGTGAAGATCGCCGACACCCCCGCGGGCCCGCATCTGACGATCAGCGTCACCGACACCGGCATCGGCATCCCCACCGACCGGCAGGGTCAGCTGTTCCAGCGCTTCAGCCAGATCGACCGGTCGCGCGGGGGCACCGGCCTGGGCCTCGCCATCAGCCGACGGCTGGTGGAGATGATGGGCGGAACGGTCGGGGTGCAGAGCCAGGCGGGCGTCGGCTCGACCTTCTGGCTGTCGCTGGTGCTGCCGGAATCCACTCCACCGGTCCGGGGCTGCACCCCGTGCGCGGCGGAACTGCTGGTCCGCCGCCGTCTGGTGCGCATCCTGCTGGCCGAGGATCTGGCGATGAACCGGGAACTGATCGTCGCCATGCTGCTTGGGGCGGGCCACCGCGTGGACGCCGTCGCCGATGGGCGGCAGGCGGTGGAGGCGGTGCAACGCGGCGTCTACGATCTCGTGCTGATGGACGTGCACATGCCGGAGATGGACGGTCATGCCGCCACGCGGGCAATTCGCGGCCTGCCGTCGCCGGTGGGAAGCATTCCGATCCTGGCGATGAGCGCCAGCGCCCTGCCCGACGAGGTCCAGCGCTGCCACGACGCCGGCATGAACGGCCACATCGCCAAGCCGGTGGACCGTGCCGCCATGCTGGACGCCATCGATCACGCGGTGGGCAAGGTCCAACAATATGGTACCGCCACGGCGGTCCCGGTGGCCGTGATGGGAATGGGCGCTTTGCCGGATACCGTGGCGGAGCCGATTCCGCTCCGCCAGCCGCTCGATCTGGCGATGCTGCGCCAGCTGTCGGACGACCTGGGGGAGGACGCCTGCGCCCGTCTGGCCGCCGCCTTCCTCGACGAACTCCCCCGGCGGATGAGCCGGCTGCGCGCGGGCGGCGTGGCCTTCGTCCTGGCGGGTGGCATGGCGGTGGAGGCCCAGGCGCTGATCGCGCCGTCGGCCAGCCTGGGGCTGGTCCGGCTGGCGTCCGCCTGCCGCGCGCTTTGCGCCGCCCTCCGTGCGGGGCGCCGAGACGAGGCGGCCGGGTTGGCCGGCAGCGTTGTGGATGCGGCGGAGGAGGGGGCGCGGGCCCTGCGCGAGGCCCTGCCCGGCGACCGGGCGGAGGCCCTTTTCAAGTCTCTTGCGAAGGACATCGTCCGGACGCCATAATTGCCATGTGCGGCAATTTTTTCTCCTCCGGCGTGCGCCGGACTGGGCGGACACCGGTGATGGACGAAGCTTTCCTGACGGCGGAGGGGCCCGCCGCGGCCACCCGCACGCGGCTGCGGACCTTGCTGACGACCATCGTCGGGGTGATCACCCTGTTCGGAGTTGGCCTCTGGGGGGCGGCCACCTGGGCCGACCGCGACGAGGCGGTGAGCCACGCCCGCGACCGGACGCTGAGCGCCGCCCGCCTGCTGCATGAGCATGTGCGCCGCACCGTCGCCACCAGCGATCTCGTGCTGCAGCGCGTGGACGACCGGCTGCGCGTGCGGGATATGGAGGTGGTCGGGCGCGACGTGCCGCTATGGCAGGAACTGCGCGCCATGGCCGACGCCATGCCTGAGGTCAGCGCCATCTTGATTCACGATGCCGCCGGCAACGGGCTGCTGACCACCCGTCAGTTCCCGACGCCGCCGATGAACAACGCGGATCGCGCCTTCTTCCAGGCCCACCGGAGCGGCGAGGCGTTCCACATCGGCGGGATGATCCGGGGCCGGATGTCGGGCCGGCCGACCTTCACCATCAGCCGCCGCATCGGAACGGTGGAGAATTTCCAGGGCGTTGCCCACATCGCTCTGGATCTGGACTACTTCCGCTTTTTCTTCGAAGGGTTGAACATCGGCCGCGGGGGCGCCGTCGCCCTGTACCGCGAGGACGGAACCCTGCTGTTCAGCCTGTCCGGCCAGGACAGCGGCGCGCCGCCGTCCGCGGCATCGCCGGACCTGCCCCCGGTGCCTCCCCCGATGGACGAGGCGCCGCGGTCCACCGGCGGCACGGTCTTCAGCCGGTCCCCGGTGGACGGGTCGGAACGGATCGTCGCCAACCTGCGGGTCCAGGATCTGCCGCTGATCGTTCAGGTCGGCATGTCGCAGGAGGAGGCGCTGACACCCTGGCGCGAGCGCACGATTCACGGCGGCCTGCTGGTCCTGCTGGCGGTGGCCGCCTGCGCCGCGCTGGCGGCGGCGGCGGCGCGCAGCCTGTCGCGCGAGGAGGTGGGACGCCGCCGGCTGGCCGAGACGAACGCCGACCTGGACGCCACCGCCCGCAGCCTGGAACAGGCCAATCGCGCCTTCGCGGGGGCCAACCGCCGGCTGAACCTGATCCTGCAATCCGCGTCGGAGGGCATCTGCGGCGTCGACCGGGACGAGCGGATCACCTTCGCCAACCCCGCCGCCTGCGCGCTGACCGGCTACACCAACGAGGAGATGCTGGGCCGCAGCCTGCATGTGCTGCTGCATCACACCCGCGCCGACGGCACGCCGGCACCGACCATCGACTGCCCGGTCTTCGAGGTGCTGCGCACCGGCGAGGCGCGGGGCGGCTCGGAGGACATCTACTGGCGCAAGGACGGCACCAGCTTCCCGGTGGAGTTCGCGGCGTCGCCCATGCTGGAGGACGGGCGGGTCGAGGGCGCCGTCGTCGTCTTCCACGAGATCGCCGAGCGCAAGCGGGCCGAGGAGGCGCTGCGCCAGGCCAAATCCGTGGCCGAGGCGGCCAGCCGCGCCAAGAGCGAATTCCTGGCCAACATGAGCCACGAGATCCGCACGCCGATGAACGCCATCCTGGGTCTGGTCCATCTGATCCAGCAGACTGACCTGTCGTCGCGCCAGCGCGACTATGCCCAGAAGATCCGCGTCTCGGCGCAGTCGCTGCTCGGCATCCTGAACGACATCCTGGACTTCTCCAAGGTCGAGGCCGGCAAGCTGGAGCTGGAGAGGGTGGAGTTCCGCCTCGACGACCTGCTGCAGAACCTCGCGGTGATCGTCGGCGCGGCGGCGCAGGACAAGGACATCGAGGTTCTGTTCTCGGTCGGGCCGGAGGTTCCGCTCGACCTCGTCGGCGACCCGCTGCGCCTGCAGCAGGTGCTCATCAACCTCGCCGGCAACGCCATCAAGTTCACCGAAGCGGGGGAGGTGGTGGTGTCCGTCCGCGCCGTCGAGGTGGCGGAGGAGCGGACGGTTCTGGCCTTTTCCATCCGCGACACCGGCATCGGCATCGACGCCGAGCAGAAGGAGCGCCTGTTCCAGGCCTTCAGCCAAGCCGACAGCTCCACCACCCGGCGCTACGGCGGCACCGGCCTCGGGCTGGCCATCTGCACGCGCCTGGTCGCCCTGATGGGCGGGGTGATGGATGTGGCGAGCGAGCCGGGCCAGGGCAGCGATTTCCATTTCACCGCCGTCTTCGGGAATCCCGCCTTCGGGCTGGCCGGCCTGGCCGGGGCCGGGCGGATGGGCGCCGGGCGGGCGGGAGAGCGGCCGATGCGCTCCCGTGTGGTGCCGCGCGGCCTGTCCGTGCTGGTGGTGGACGACAACCTCACCGCGCGCGAGGTGCTGGGGGAGCTGGTCACGTCCTTCGGCTGGAAGACCTCGCTCTGCGCGTCGGGGGCCGAAGCGATCGTGGAGCTGGAGCGCGCGACCGCCGCGGGGCAGCCCTACGACATCGTGCTGATGGATTGGAAGATGCCTGGGATGGACGGGCTGGAAACCTCCCGCCGCATCCGCGACGACGGGCTGGTGAAGGCGCCCGTCATCATCGTGGTCTCCGCCTTCGGACGCGAGCGGATGGGCGCCGGGTCGGGGGACGAGGGGCTGGAGGAGCTGGGACTCGGCGGCGCGCTGGTGAAGCCGGTCACCGCCTCCTCCCTGCTCGACGCGGTGATCGACGCCTATGGGCGCGGCACCCGGGGCGACGCGCCGGAGGCGACGCCGCTGCACGCCTGCGCGGCGCATTCCGCCGGTCTCCTGCGGCCGCAGCAACTGCGCCCCCTGTTCGGGCAGCGCCTGCTGCTGGTGGAGGACAACGGCATCAGCCAGGAGGTGGCTCGCGAAATCCTGGAGCGCGCCGGTGCCCGCGTCACCCTGGCCGGCAACGGGTACGAGGCCATCGCCTGCGTCGAGGAGGCTAATCCGCCCTTCGACCTCGTCCTGATGGACGTGCAGATGCCGGAGATGGACGGATTCGAGGCGACGCGCCGGCTGCGCGCCCGGCCCGCCGGGCAGGGGTTGCCGATCATCGCCATGACCGCCAGCGCCCTGCCGTCCGACCGTCAGCGGTGCCTGGACGGCGGCATGGACGACCACATCGCCAAGCCGATCGACGTGGACCAGCTGTTCTCCGTGGTGACGCGCTGGCTCGGCCAGCCGGCGGGCGGTCTGGGGGCCGGTGGCTTGGGGGTAGGTGGTTTGGGGGCGGGCGCGCCGATCCTGCCCAAGCCCATGCCGTCCGCGGCCCGCGCGGCGCTTCCCTCCGAATTGCCGGGCATCGACGTGAAGGACGCGCTGCATCGGCTCGACGGCGATGTCGGGCTGTTCCGCAAGTTCGTCACCGATTTCGCCCGGACCTATGACGGCGTGGCCGATGGCATCGCCGTCGCCCTGGCCTCCGGGGATCTGCCGCGGGCCAAGGCGCTGGGGCACGAGTTGAAGAGTCTCGCGGGCAACATCGGCGCCCGCACGCTGTCCGCCGCCGCGGACGCCGTGCAGATCGCCGCCTTCCGCGGGGACGGGGCGGCGGCGGCGGCGCAGCTGCCGGTTCTCCGCGCGGAGCTGGAAGCGGTTCTGGATTCCGCCGCCCGGCTGACCGTTGCGCCGGGGCGCGCCCACGGCAGCGTTCCTGGCGGCGGTTCCGGCGGTGCTTCCGGTGGTGTCGGGGGCGGTGGGGAACCGGCGATGGACATCCAGACGCTGGAACCCATGCTGGACCGTTTCGCCCGGTTGCTGCGCGACAGCAACTTCGCCGCCGCGGAGGAGTTCGCCGTCCTGGCGCCGCCGCTGGCCGACTGGATCGATCCGGTGTCGATGAAGGCGCTGTCGTCGGCGGTCGATGGCCTCGACTTTACAAAAGCTCAAGGAATCTTGCGCAGGATCATGCTGGATCTCGGCCTGTCCCTGCCGGCCGACTGACCCGCTTCGCACCACACGCACACCGCCTTCCGGGAACCCGTTCTCCAGGAACCGATCATGACCGATGCACGCTCCAAGATCCTGGTGGTCGACGACATTCCGTCGAATGTGCATGTGCTGAGCCGCATCCTGAAGGACGACCACGACATCTACTTCGCCACCGACGGGGCGAAGGCGCTGGAGCTGGCGCAGTCCCGGCTTCCCGACCTCGTTCTGCTGGACATCATGATGCCGGGCATGGACGGCTACGAGGTCTGCTCCCGGCTGAAGGCCGAGCCGGTCACCCGCGACATCCCGGTCATCTTCATCTCGGCCAAGAGCGAGGTGGAGGACGAGACCTATGGGCTGGAGGTCGGCGCCATCGACTTCATCTCCAAGCCGATCAGCCCGCCCATCGTCAAGGCCCGCGTGCGCAACCATCTGCTGCTGAAGCGGCAGACCGACCTGCTGCGCACCCTGTCCTTCAACGACGGCCTGACCGGCATCGCCAACCGCCGCCGCTTCGACGAGGTGATGCTGCGCGAATGGCGGCGCTGCGGGCGGGCGCAGCTTCCGCTGTCGCTCATCATGCTCGATGTCGACCAGTTCAAGCCCTACAACGATCATTACGGCCATCAGGCGGGCGACGAGTGCCTGCGCGCCGTGGCCCAGCTCCTGGCCGAGCAGATGATGAGGCCGGGCGACCTGGCCGCCCGCTACGGGGGCGAGGAGTTCGTCTGCCTGCTTCCCGAAACCGACGAGGACGGGGCGGTCCAGGTGGCCGAACGCCTGCGCCGGACGGTGGCCGAGCGGCGCCTGCCGCACGCGGTGTCCCACGTCGCCGACCACATCACCATCAGCCTGGGCGTCGCCACCGCCCGGCCGACGCTGGACGACACGCCGGACCGGCTGAGCCAGCTTGCCGACGGCCTGCTCTACGAGGCCAAGCGCGCCGGCCGCAACCGTGTGTGCAGCGGCGGCGTGGAGGTTGCGGTATAAGGGGCTGACCTGAGGCATCACGGGTGCAGCCATGACCGCGGCCAGAGCCGGAGACGACAGCGCGACCGGAGGCCGGCTTCCTTTTGCAGCGACTCCGTCCGACGTGCGCGGGCGCGGATTCTCCAGCCGCGCCTCCCTGCCGGTCATGGAAGGCTGGATCGACGCCGCCGTCACTCCTCTGCCGCCGCGCGCCGTGGCGCTCGCCGACCTCGCTGCGACCCTGGCGGAGGGCGTGGTTCTCGCCGCGCCGCTGACCGCGCCGGGAGACTGGCCGCCCGCCGACCGGGCCGCCCGCGACGGTGTGGCGGTCGCCTCCAGCGACACGCTCGGCGCCGGCTCCTACAACCCGGTTCCGCTGCCGGATGCCGTGACGGTGGCGGCGGGCGAGCCGATGCCGCCGGGAGCCGACGCGATCCTGCCCGTCGAATGCATCCAGACCGACGGCCCCTTCGTCGAGGCGCTGGGCAGCGCCGCCCCCGGCGAGGGCGTGGAGCGGCAAGGGGAGGGCCTGCGCGGCGGGACGGTTCTGCGGGTGGCCGGGCACCGGCTGCGCCCGCAAGATCTCGGACTGCTCGCCGCGCTGGGGATCGACACGGTGCGCGTCGGCGCCCGCCCGTGGGTGCGCGTCGTGCTGGCCGGAGGGCCGCGGTCCGGTCCCGAGACGCTGGGCGCCATGCTGACCGCGCTGGTGGCGCGGGATGGCGGCGTGGTGGAACTGGTGGGGCCGCTGCCGGCGGACCGCGCCGTCCTGTCCGCCGCCTACGCGGCCCCCGGCGCCGACCTGCTGATCTCCGCCGGGCGCACCGGGGTGGGGGACGACGACGTGGCCCCCCTGGCACTGGCCGACGCGGGAGGGCTTGCCCTGCACGGCGTGGCTCTGCGCCCCGGCGATTCGGCGGCGCTGGGGACGGCCGGCGGCGTGCCCGCCGTGCTGCTGCCCGGCGAACCGATGGCTTGCCTGACGGCCTACGAGCTGCTGGCGGGGCGGGCGGTGCGCCGTCTGGCCGGGCGGGACCCGGCGCTGCCGCATCCGGCGGTCCCCGCCGTGACGGTGCGCAAGCTGGTGTCGGAGATCGGCTGCACCGAACTGCACCGCGTGCGTCGGACGGCGGATGGGCTGGTCGAGCCGGTGGCCTCCCCGCACCGGCCGGGTCTGGCCGGGGCGGTGCTGGCCGACGGCTTCGTGCTGATCCCCGCGGACAGCGAGGGCGTCCCGGCGGGGGCGACCGTGACCCTGCGCTGTTTTGACGGTACAAGTCTCTGAACAGAATTAAGCGAGGGGGGAGGGCGTGTCCAACCAGGACATCCGGCGGTTTGTCGCCCAGGCGGCCCGGCAGGAGCAGTTTCTCGA
Source organism: Azospirillum sp. UENF 312511 (assembly GCF_058780635.1). Classification (NCBI taxonomy): domain Bacteria; kingdom Pseudomonadati; phylum Pseudomonadota; class Alphaproteobacteria; order Rhodospirillales; family Azospirillaceae; genus Azospirillum; species Azospirillum sp. UENF 312511. Next base: position 1,832,378 of record NZ_JBSNCG010000003.1, read on the forward strand.
GGTGGTGAGCCGCGATGAGGCGGAGGCGCGGTTCCGCCGCCATCTCGACCTGACGCCCAAGGGGGCGGAGACGGTGCCGCTGGGCGCCGCGCTGGGCCGCGTGCTGGCCGCCGACGTGGTGGCGGAGGTCGATGTCCCCGGCTTCGACCGTTCCTCGGTGGACGGCTTCGCGGTGCGCGCCGCCGACACCCAGGGGGCGGGCGAGGACACGCCGGTCGTGCTGCGCCTGAACGACGAGGTGCTGTCCGCCGGGCGCGTCCCGGCGCTGACCGTCGCCCCCGGCACGGCGACGGTGCTCGCCACCGGCGGCATGCTGCCGCGCGGCGCCGACGCCGTGGTGATGGTCGAACACACCGAGTTCGCATGAGGAGGGCGACGCCCTTCTGGTGGAGATCCGCAAGCCGGTGGTGCCCGGCGCCTTCGTCGCCGCCGCCGGGTCGGACATCGGGCGCGGCGAGACGGTGATGCGCCGCGGGCAGGTGCTGACCTCGCGCGAGATCGGCGTTCTGGCGGCCATCGGGCGGGGCGAGGTGTCGGTGGTCCGCCGCCCCCGCGTGGCGATCCTGTCCACCGGCGACGAGATCGTCGCCCCGGGCGAACCGATCCGGCCCGGCGCCGTCTATGATTCGAACGCCGCCGTCCTCGCCGCCGCTGTGGAGGAACTGGGCGGGGAGCCGGTCCGGCTGGGCATCGCCCGCGACGACGCGGCGGAGCTGGCGCCGCTGGTCGAGCAGGGTCTGGCCTGCGACGCGCTGCTGCTGTCGGGCGGCACGTCGAAGGGGGCGGGCGACCTGTCCCACCGCATCATCAGCCGCCTGAGCGACCCCGGGATCGTTGCGCACGGCGTCGCGCTGAAGCCCGGCAAGCCTCTGTGCCTGGCCGTAACGAAGGGCAAGCCGGTGGTGGTCCTGCCCGGCTTCCCGACCTCCGCCATGTTCACCTTCCACGAGTTCGTCGCCCCGGTTCTGCGCGCGCTGGCTGGTCTGCCGCCCGCAGCGAAGGAGAGCGTGGACGCGACGGTGCCGATGCGGCTGGGATCGGAACGGGGCCGAACCGAATATGTGATGGTCTCGTTGGTGCGCGGGGCGGACGGGGGGCTGGCGGCCTATCCGCTGTCCAAGGGCTCCGGCGCGGTGACCGCCTTCAGCGCGGCGGACGGCTTCATCGCCATCGACCCGCAGGCCGAGGCGGTGGAGGCCGGCACCCCGGTGTCGGTCCAGCGCATCGGGCGCGACACCCGCCCCGCCGACCTGATCGTAATCGGTAGCCATTGCGTCGGGCTGGACGCCATCACCGGCCGGCTGGTCGGGGGGGGCTGACGGTCAAGGCGCTGAACGTCGGCTCCATGGGCGGCCTCGCCGCCGCCCGGCGCGGCGAGTGCGACGTGGCGGCCATCCATCTGATGGACCCGAAGAGCGGCGCGTACAACCACCCCTTCCTGACCCCGGCGCTCGGCCTCGTGACCGGTTACCGCCGCCTTCAGGGCATCGTCTTCCGCAAGGGCGACGTTCGTTTCGAAGGCAAAACGGCGGAGGAAGCTGGTCTGGCGGCGGCGCAGGATCCCGACTGCATCCTGGTCAACCGCAACGCCGGCAGCGGCACGCGCATCCTGACCGACCGGCTGCTCGGGGCGGCGCGTCCCACCGGCTATTGGTCGCAGGCCAAGTCGCACAACGCCGTGGCGGTGGCGGTGGCCCAGGGCCGCGCCGACTGGGGCGTCGCCATCGAAAGCGTCGCCACCCTCTACGGGCTGGGCTTCCTGCCTCTGCAGGCGGAGCATTACGACTTCGTGATCCCCAACGACCGTCGGGACCGGCCGGCGGTCCAGCGCTTCCTGGCGGCGCTGGCCGATCCGGCGGTGCGGGAGAAGCTGACGGCGCTCGGCTTCACCGTTCCGGAAGCGGAATGAACTCCGTCTCGCCGGGAACGGCGTCGAACCGGCCGGCCTTCCATTCGGCCTTGGCCTGTTCGATGCGGTCCTGGCGGCTGGAGACGAAGTTCCACCAGATGTGGCGCGGGCCGTCCATCACGGCGCCGCCCAGCAGGATCAGGCGGGCGGCGGTTTCGGCCTCCACCGTCACCGCGTCGCCGGGACGCAGCACCAGCAGCCGCCCGGACTCGAAGCGGTCACCGTGGATCGTCACGGTACCGTCGGCGATGTAGAGCGCCCGCTCCTCCGTCTCGCGGTCGATGGGCAGGCGGGCGCCGGCGTCCAGCGACGCATCGACGTACAGCGTGTCCCACAGCGTGTTCATGGGCGAACGTACACCGTACGCCTCGCCCGCGACGACGCGCAGCCGCTTGCCCTCGCCCTCCACCACCGGCAGCTCGTCAGCGCCGAGATGGACGAAGGCGGGGTCGGTCTCCTCATGGGTCTTGGGCAGCGCGACCCAGGACTGGATGCCCGACAGCAGCCGGTCGCGCCCGCGCTCGTCGGTGGCGGAGCGTTCGGAATGGGCGATGCCGCGCCCGGCGGTCATCCAGTTCACCGCCCCCGGACGGATCGGCAGGACGGTGCCCAGGCTGTCGCGGTGCAGGATCTCGCCGTCGAACAGGTAGGTGACGGTGGCCAGCCCGATGTGCGGGTGGGGGCGCACGTCGATTCCCGCCCCGGCCTTGAGGATCGCTGGCCCCATCTGGTCGAGGAAGACGAACGGCCCGACCATCCGCTTGCGGACGGAGGGCAGGGCGCGCCGCACCTCGAACCCGCCGATGTCGCTGGTGCGCGGGACGACCACCGTTTCCAGCCAGCCGTCCGGAGACTCGGTCAATGTTGGCGCCGTCGTCATGCTTGTCCTCCCCTTCCCGAAGCCTGTTCCCAATGGTGGGTGCCACCAACAGGTGGGGACCGGCGCCGCGAATGGGAGGGGGAAAGCGTTCAGTGCTTGGGGGTGCCGCAGCCGCCGCTTCCGCAGCCGCAGCCGCCGGCCGGGGCGGTGACGTGGATGGCGCCGCGCGCCGTGGCCAGCAGCACGTCCAGCGGGATGCCGGTGGCCTTGGCGAGATCGTTCAGGCTGGCGCTGTCGGGCACGCCGACGCCGGGGTTGAAGACCGGGTGGATCTGCGCCAGCCGGCCCACGGCGTCCGGATCGACGGCGTTCAGCGCGCCCAGGGTGGTCTCGCCCGTCAAGGTGTTGGCGATCAGGATGTCGGCCATGGCGTGTCCGAAGCGGGAGGAAAGGGGAATCGGCGGAAGCCGACGGTGCCGCCCGACCAAAGAGCGTTCCTTGACGCCTGTCAAGACGGTGGTGGCGGAAGGAATGGGAAGAAAAAGACGCTGAAACGCCGAAGGGCCCGCGCGGTGTTGCGCAGGCCCTTCGGGTGTTTGGTGGAGCCAAGGAGGATCGAACTCCTGACCTCTACAATGCCATTGTAGCGCTCTCCCAGCTGAGCTATGGCCCCGAAACTCTGGGCGGCGAGCCTTGCGGCCTGCCTCGGTGGAGCGGGATATTGGTCAGGACGGGGGTCCGATGCAAGAGAAAAATTCAGCCCCGCCCAGCTTTTTTCCGCTCACCCGCCCCCGTCTTTCAAGGGGGAGCGCGATCAGCGCTCCTCCTCGTCCTCGCCTTCGACGTCGACGACCTCGTCCATGTCGTCCTCGCCCAGCTCCGAGGTGTCCTCGATCAGGACATCGTCCTCGTCCTCGGGCGTCTCGTCGGTTTCCTCGATGTCGTCGACGGTCACATCGTCCTCGACCTCGTCGAGTTCCGTCGAACTCTTCGTCCTCGGTCTCGGTCTCGGTGTCCTCGTCCGAGGAGACCACCGGGGCCTTCTTGACATCGTCAACCGGCGCCGGGCGCGCCTTGCGGGACTTCAGCAACGCCTCGGGATCGAACTGCGCTCCGCAGCTCGGGCACACCGGCGGGTCCTTGCGCAGATCGTAATAGCGCGCGCCACAGCTCGGGCAGATGCGCTTGACGCCCCATTCGGGTTTGGCCACGCCTCGTCCTCCGTCACGTTCCTAGGGAATGCCCAATTCGGGAATTGCAAGCCGCGCCCTTTGCCACGCCAGCGGGCGCTTGTCAAAAAAAAGTTCGCTGAATGTCGCCGTCGACGTGGCAGGGCCGTCGGCCGGTGCCAAACTTCACCCTGCGGTGGTCCTTCGGGTCGCCGACAAGGATACCATGATAATGGGGGAGGAAGCCGATGCCGATCCTGCTGTCCCGCCGCTGGCGGGCATTGCTGACCGCCGGCCTGCTGGCGGCGCTGCCGCTGGAGGCCGCAGCCCAGACGGCGCCGTCCGCGGCGGGCGACGTGGCGCCGGAACGCGCGACCGGGCGCGGCAGCCGCAGCGTCGACACCGCCACGCGGCATATGGTGGCCGCCGCGAATCCGCTGGCGGCGGAGGCCGGGCGGGAGATCCTGCGCGCGGGGGGCAGCGCGGTGGACGCGGCGATCGCCGTGCAGCTCGTCCTCAATCTGGTGGAGCCGCAAAGCTCCGGCGTCGGGGGCGGCGCCTTCCTGGTCCATTACGATGCCGCAACGAAGGCGGTGACCTCCCTCGACGGGCGCGAGACGGCGCCGGCCGCGGCGACTCCGGAGCGTTTCCTGGGGGCGGGCGGCAAGCCGATGCCCTTCTACGACGCGGTGGTCGGCGGCCGGTCCGTCGGGGTGCCGGGCACGGTGATGCTGCTGGAGCACGCCCACCGCACGCACGGCAAACTGCCCTGGCCCCGCCTGTTCGAGCGCGCCATCGCGCTGGCCGAGAACGGCTTCACGGTCAGCCCGCGGCTGAACGGCCAGCTGGCGATGGAGAAGCACCTGCCGTCCAACCCTGCGGCGCGCGCCTATTTCTATCAGCCGGACGGCACGCCCTGGCCGGTCGGCCATGTGCTGAAGAACCCGGAGTTCGCGGCGACCCTGCGCGCCATCGCCGAGAAAGGCTCTGCCGCCTTCTACGAGGGTCCGATCGCCGCCGACCTCGTCAAGGCGGTGACCGGCCACCCCACCAACCCCGGCGACATGACCGAGGCCGACCTGAAGGCTTACCGGGTGAAGGAGCGGGAACCAGTCTGCGGCCCCTACCGCGCCTACACCCTGTGCGGCATGGGGCCGCCCAGCTCCGGCGGGGTCGCGGTGCTGCAGATGCTGGCCGTCCTAGAGGGCCGCGACATGGCTGCCACCCGCAGCGATCCGGCGCTGGCGGCGCATTGGATGTCGGAGGCTGGGCGGCTCGCCTTTGCCGACCGCGGGCTCTACTTGGCCGACCCGGACTTCGTGGCGGTGCCGGTGAAGGGGCTGCTCGATCGCGGCTATCTGGCGGGCCGCGCCGCCCTGATCGGCGAGCGGTCCATGGGCAAGGCGCAGGCGGGCGAGCCGCCCTTCCGCGAAGGCCCCGCTTGGGGCTTCGCCGAGGCCGAGGAGCACGGCACCAGCCACATCTCCGTGGTGGACGGGGCGGGCAACGCCGTCGCCATGACCACCACCATTGAGGACGGGTTCGGTTCCCGCCTGATGGTGCGCGGTTTCCTGCTGAACAACGAGTTGACCGACTTCGCCTTCACCCCGACGGAGGACGGCAAGCCGGTCGCCAACCGGGTCGAGCCGGGCAAGCGGCCGCGCAGCTCGATGGCGCCGACCCTGGTCTTCCGCGACGGCGCCCTGGTGGCTTCGGTGGGGTCGCCGGGCGGCAGCAACATCATCAATTACGTGGGCAAGACGCTGGTCGCGCTGCTGGATTGGGGCCTCGACCCGCAGGCGGCGGTGGACGCCCCCAATTTCGGCAGCCGCAACGGCCCGACCGAGCTGGAGCAGGGCACCGAGGCGGAGGGCTGGATCGCGGCGCTGGAGGCGCGGGGGCACACGGTCAAGGCGATGGAGCTGACCTCCGGCACCCAGGCGATCGTGGTGACCGGTCCGGGGCTGTCCGGCGGCGCCGACACCCGGCGCGAGGGGGTGGCGGCCGGCGACTGATCGCGGGAGCCGCGCATCGCTCGCATCGCCTTGCCCGCTGTGCTAGGTACTCCGCCCTGGTCACATTCTTGTCTGGGGAGTCCTCCCATGCTGCAGGCGAAGCCGCTTCGCTCATCCTCCACCGGCGCGCTGGCCGGCACCATCCGCGTGCCGGGCGACAAGTCGATTTCGCACCGGTCGCTGATGCTGGGTGCCGTCGCGGTGGGCGAGACGGTCATCCACGGCCTGCTGGAAGGGGAGGACGTGCTGAACACCGCCGCCGCCATGCGCCTGCTGGGCGCCCAGGCGGAGCGCGGCGGGGACGGCGTGTGGCGCGTGCGCGGCGTCGGTCTGGGCGGGCTGGCGGAACCGGCGCAGGTGCTCGACATGGGCAACAGCGGCACGGCGGCGCGCCTGCTGATGGGCCTCGTCGCGTCGCACCCGATCACCTGCGTCTTCACCGGCGACGCCTCTCTGAACAAGCGCCCGATGGCCCGCGTGACCGGCCCGCTGGAGCAGATGGGCGCGCGCTTCGTCGGACGGTCCGGTGGGCGGCTGCCGCTGGCCGTGGTCGGCAGCGACCGCACGGTGCCGATCACCTACCGCCTGCCGGTGGCCTCCGCCCAGGTGAAGTCGGCGGTCATCCTCTGCGGCCTGAACACCGCCGGCACCACCACCGTGATCGAGGCGGAGCCGACCCGCGACCACACCGAGCTGATGCTGCGCCATTTCGGCGCCACCGTGACGACCGAGCGGATGGAGGACGGCGCGCTGGCCGTGTCCGTCGTCGGCCAGCCGGAGCTGACCGGGCGCGAGATCGTCGTGCCCGCCGACCCCAGCTCCGCCGCCTTCCCGGCGGTCGCGGCGCTGCTGCGCCCCGGCTCGGAGCTGCTGCTGCCTGGCGTCGGCATGAACCCGCGCCGCACCGGCCTCTACGACACGCTGGTCGAGATGGGCGCGAACATCGCCTTCGAGAACCGCCGCGACGAGGCGGGCGAGCCGGTGGCCGACCTGCGGGTGAAGCACGGCCCGCTGAAGGGCATCGTCGTTCCGGCGGACCGCGCCCCCAGCATGATCGACGAGTATCCGATCCTCGCCGCCGCCGCCGCCTGCGCGGAGGGCACCACCGTCATGCTCGGCCTGAAGGAGCTGCGCGTGAAGGAGAGCGACCGCCTCGCCATGGTCGCCGACGGGCTGACCAAGTGCGGCGTGAAGGTGGAGGTCGGGGCCGACGACAGCCTGACCGTCTATGGCACCGGCAAGCCGCCGCAGGGCGGCGCCACCGTCGCCACCGCCATGGACCACCGCATCGCCATGAGCTTCCTGGTGCTGGGCATGGCCACGGCCGAACCGGTGCAGGTGGACGATGGCGCCTTCATCGACACCAGCTTCCCCGGCTTCGTCGCCCTGATGAACGGCGTCGGCGCCAAGATCGCGGGGGTGTGAGGGCGATGGGTCTGGTCATCGCCATCGACGGCCCCGCCGCCGCGGGCAAGGGCACGCTGTCCAAGCGGGTCGCCCAGACCTACGGCTTCGCGCATCTCGACACCGGGGCGCTCTACCGCGCCGTCGGTGTCGCCGTCCTGCGCGCCGGCGGCGACCCGGCGGACGCGGAGGCCGCGGCACAGGCCGCCCGCGCGTTGCGGCCGGACGACGGCATCCTGAACGACCCCGCCCTGCGCAGCGACGAGGCGGCGCAGGCGGCCTCCAAGGTCGCCGTGGTGCCGGCGGTGCGGGCCGCCCTGCTCGATTTCCAGCGGCGCTTCGCCGCCACCCCGCCCGGCGGCGCGCCGGGGGCGGTGCTGGACGGACGGGACGTCGGAACGGTCGTATGCCCGAACGCCGATGCCAAGCTGTTCGTTACCGCTTCCGTGGAGGTGCGGGCCGAACGGCGACTCAAGGAGTTGCGGGAACGCGGGATTCCGGCTATACCGTCCGACGTCCTGGAGGACATGAAGGCCCGTGACGCGCGCGACAGCCAGAGGACGGTAGCACCGCTCCTGCCGGCTGCCGACGCTTTTGTGCTTGATACCTCCGCCCTCGACGCCGATCAGGCGTTCGCAGCGGCGACCGCCTTTATCGGAACGAAAACCGGTTTCGGCCCCAAGGTCTGAGCATCAGGGTCCGGGCGCTTCGGCCCTCCAACGGAACATATGTCAACCAAGTCGCCGGGCGTGGTGCCCGGCGCGGTGGTCCCATCGGGGGCCGGCCCGTTTTGCCGCGGGACGGACCATGGCGGGATCGCTTTCGGCCAACCTTAGGAGTTTCAATGGCACAAGCTATGGCCCGGACCGGCGAGAAGGAAAGCTTTGCGGCTCTGCTCGAGGAGTCGCTCGGCACGGCCGAGTCCCTCGAAGGCTCGGTCGTCAAGGGCCGCGTCGTCTCCGTCGAGAACGACATGGTCACCATCGACGTCGGCCTGAAGTCGGAAGGCCGCGTCGCGCTGAAGGAATTCGCCGTTGCCGGCCAGCCGCCCGAGCTGAAGGCGGGCGACACCGTCGAGGTGTATCTGGAGCGTATGGAAGACAAGAACGGCGAAGCCGTTCTGTCGCGTGAGAAGGCCAAGCGCGAAGAGGCCTGGGCGCTGCTGGAGAAGTCCTTCCAGGACCAGACCCGCGTCACCGGCGTCATCTTCGGCCGCGTCAAGGGCGGCTTCACCGTCGACCTGTCGGGCGCCGTGGCGTTCCTGCCGGGTTCGCAGGTGGACATCCGTCCGGTCCGCGACATCTCCCCGCTGCTGGGCACCCCGCAGCCGTTCCAGATCCTGAAGATGGACCGCTCGCGCGGCAACATCGTCGTGTCGCGTCGCGCCGTGCTCGAAGAGAGCCGCGCCGAGGCCCGTTCGGAGCTGGTGGCCAACCTCAAGGAAGGCCAGGTTCTGCAGGGTGTGGTCAAGAACATCACCGACTACGGCGCGTTCGTGGATCTGGGTGGCGTCGACGGCCTGCTGCACGTCACGGACATCGCGTGGCGCCGCATCAACCACCCGTCCGAGGCCCTGCAGATCGGCCAGACCGTCACGGTCCAGGTCATCCGCTTCAACCCGGAGACCCAGCGCATCAGCCTCGGCATGAAGCAGCTGGAAGCCGATCCGTGGGAAGGCGTGGAAGCCAAGTACCCGGTCAGCTCGCGGTTCAAGGGTCGCGTCACCAACATCACCGACTACGGCGCCTTCGTGGAGCTGGAGCCGGGGATCGAGGGCCTGGTGCACGTCTCGGAGATGTCCTGGACGAAGAAGAACGTCCATCCGGGCAAGATCGTGTCGACTTCGCAGGAAGTCGAGGTCATGGTCCTGGACGTCGATCCGCAGAAGCGCCGCATCAGCCTGGGCCTCAAGCAGTGCCTGGACAACCCGTGGGAGACCTTCCTCGACAAGTTCGGCCCGGGCACGGAGCTGGAAGGCGAGGTCAAGAACATCACCGAGTTCGGTCTGTTCGTCGGTCTGCCGGGCGACATCGACGGCATGGTCCACATGTCCGACCTCGACTGGAACAAGTCGGGTGAGGAGGCCATCGCCGAGTACAAGAAGGGCGACCGCGTCAAGGTCAAGGTCCTGGACGTCGACGTCGAGAAGGAGCGCATCTCCCTCGGCATCAAGCAGCTCGCGAACGATCCGTTCGAGGCTGCCACGGCCGGCCTGAAGAAGAACGAGGTCGTCACCTGCACCGTCACCCAGGTCACCGACGGTGGCATCGAGGTCACGGTCGGCGAGGGCTACACCGGCTTCATCCGCAAGTCGGACCTGTCCCGCGACCGTTCGGAGCAGCGTCCGGACCGCTTCGCCGTCGGCGAGAAGGTCGACGCGAAGGTCACCCAGATCGACCGCGGCTCCCGCCGCATCTCGCTGTCCATCAAGGCCCGCGAGATGGAGGAGGAGAAGCAGGCGATGGCCGAGTACGGTTCGTCCGACTCGGGCGCCTCGCTGGGCGACATCCTGGGTGCGGCTCTGAAGCGCAAGCAGCAGAACGACGAGTAAGGCATGTCTCTCCCCCTCCCCTGCGTCAGCGGGGGAGGGTCGGGGAGGGGCCCCGCCTCTCGCACCTGATTACGAAAAAGCCGCCGCGGTCACCCCGCGGCGGCTTTTTCCTTTTTCAAACCGCTCTCACCCCTCCTCATCCTCCTTGATGAGGTCGCGGTAAGCGTGCCAACTCGCGTGCCCGACCAGGGGCAGGGCGACGATCAGCCCCAGGAAGCCGGTCAGCAGCCCGGCGCCGGTCACCAGCACGATCAGCCCGGCCCACAGCGCCAGGACGCGCGGGTTGCGCAGCACCGCCATCGCCGAGGCCAGCGCCGCGGCGAAGACGTCCACCGGGCGGTCCATCATCATCGGCAGGGCGGTGACGTTGGTGATGAAGGCGAAGGCGGCGAAGGCGAAGCCCAGCGCCGTGATGAAGACGGTGAACACCAGACCGTCCAAGCTGAACATCTGCGCCACGAAGTGGTCGAGCGCGATGGCCTCGTGCGGGAAGAACAGGGCGAAGGCCACCACGTTCATCCGCGCCCAGATCATCACATAGAGCATCAGGATCAGGCCGGCGGTCAGGATGTGGTAGGGGTTGGCCCGCCACGCGGTCAGCGCCCGCCACAGGCTGGGCCGGCGCCCCTCCTCGACGTCCTTGGAAATCCGGTAGAGGCCGAGCGCCAGGAGCGGAGCGATCAGCAGGAAGGCGCCGATCATCGGCGCGATCAGATAGGCCATCCCGGCCAGCACCAGCCCGCCGGTCAGCGCGAATCCGATGGCGACGAACAGGGCGCCGTAGGCGAGGCTGACCCAGCCCGACGCCCGCAGGTCCATCCAGCCCGCCCGCAGCCAGCCCAGCGCCTGCGCGGTGGTGACGGTGCGGACGCGGTCCGCGTAGGGCAGGCCGGCCAGCGGGTCGGAGGGGCCGGTGTGATGGCCGGTGTGGTGAGTGTGTGTCATGGCGAACCTCCAACCGAGTCCGGCAACCGGGACCGTGCCAACCAACTCATCGGAAATGGTGCGTTCAAAGGCAATCCGTAAGACGGATTAATCACATTTCGGGCCTTTTTCGGGGCGGAGGTCGGGCAAGCCGGAGCGTTGCCGGGAAAAGGGTTCCGCCAGAAAGGCTTAGCTTGACGGTCACCGGACCCGGTGGCACGCTTGCGCGCAGGTCAAGGAGCGCGGTGCAAGGGCGCTCGAACCGGGGGAAACGGAATCGCCATGACCAAATCAGAGCTGATCCAACGGCTCGCGGAGCGCAATCCGCATCTGTACCAGCGCGACATCGAAAAGATCGTCGGCACCATCTTCGACGAGATCTCCGAAGCGCTCGCCCGCGGCGACCGGGTGGAGTTGCGCGGGTTCGGCGCCTTCTCGGTCAAGCGCCGCGACGCCCGCACGGGCCGGAACCCGCGCACCGGCGAGGCGGTGGAGGTGGGCGAGAAGGCGATCCCCTTCTTCAAGACCGGAAAACAGTTGCGCGAGCGCTTGAACACCGACGAATGATGTCCGTTCATTGACAGACCGTCGCTGACTCAATCGGCCCGGACCCGGCGCTGACCCGGCCCCCGATCATGGATACGAGGACCACACCCGTGCGTTTCATCGCCCTCATCATCGCCGTTCCCATCGCGCTGGCCGCGGTGCTGTTCGCCATTTCCAACCGTGGCCTGGTCACGCTGTCGCTCTGGCCGCTGCCCTTCACGCTGGAGGTTCCGGTCTATCTCGCCACGCTGGTGGCGCTGGTGATCGGCTTCCTGGCTGGCGGCGTCGTCGCCTGGAACGCCCAGCGCCGCCACCGCCGCCGCGCCCGCCGCTCCTCGGACCGCGTCTCCTACCTGGAGCGCGAGCTGAAGGAGACGCAGGCCCGCGCCGCCGCCGCGGAAAAGCGTCTGGCCGAGATGAACCGCCCGCTGTCCGGCACCGCCGGCCTGCCCGCGGTGACCGGGTCCGGCGCCGCCCTGCCGGCGACCACGGTCCACTGACCGCCCGCCGGTAACCCCTTCGGCCTCCCGTCCGGCCGGGGGGCGGGAGGGGGGTTCCGCTTTGCCGGACCTGTGGAGGGAGCCGCCGATGCGCACCGTCACCGGAGCCGAGCTGAAATCCGTCCTGCACTTCCGCATGCTGATCGAGCGCATGCGGCAGACCTTCCGCGCCGGGGTCGAGGTGCCGATGCGGCACCACCACACGGTCGAGACCTACGGCCAGAACGACGGCACGCTGCTGCTGATGCCGGCGTGGCAGGTCAACCAGTCCATCGGCGTCAAGGTGGTCACCGTCTTCCCCGACAACGGGGCGAAGGATCTGCCGGCGGTGCAGGGCCTCTACCTGCTGATGGACGGCAAGACGGGGATGCCCCAGGCGGTTCTGGACGGCACCGCCCTGACCAAGCGGCGCACCGCCGCGGCCTCCGCCCTCGCCGCCTCCTACCTTGCGCGGCCCGACTCGGAGCGGCTGCTGATGGTCGGCACCGGGGCGCTGGCGCCCGAGCTGATCGAGGCCTTCGCCACCGTCCTGCCGATCAAGCATGTGCTGGTCTGGGGCCGCAGCCTGGAGAAGGCGAAGAAAGTGGCCAGCCGCTTCCACCGCCCGAAATTCCGCATCGAGGCCACTGCCGACCTGGAAGGGGCGGTGCGCGGCGCCCAGGTGATTTCCTGCGCCACGCTGGCGAAGGAGCCGCTGATCCGTGGCGAGTGGCTTCAGCCGGGCGCCCATCTCGATCTCGTCGGCGGCTTCACCCCGGAGATGCGCGAGGCGGACAACGACTGCATCCGCCGCTCCCGCGTCTTCGTGGACACCCGCGAGGGCGCCTGCACGGAAGCGGGGGACATCGTGCAGCCGATGAAGGCCGGCATCCTGACCGACGCGGACATCGCCGGCGACCTCTACGACCTGACCCGCGGCCAGCGCGCCGGGCGCCGCTTCTACGACCAGATCACCCTGTTCAAGTCGGTCGGCACCGCGCTGGAGGACCTCTGCGCCGCCCAGCTGGCGGTGGAGATGGTGATCCACAACGACACGATCCGCTGAGGCGTTTTTCCATCATGACTCTCCGCATCACCGTCGTCGGCGCCGGCATCATGGGGCTGTGCACCGCCTGGGCGCTGGCCCGCGCCGGGCACGAAGTCGCGGTCTTCGACCAGGGACAGGTGCCCAACCCCTTCGGCAGCTCCGTCGACCAGCACCGGCTGTTCCGCCACGCCTACGGCGCCAGCGCCGGCTACGCCCGCATGGCCGACACCTCCTTCCAGGCGTGGGAGCGGCTGTGGACCGATCTGGGCGAACGGCTGCTCGTCCCCAGCGGTACGCTCTGCACCGCCTCGGCGGAGGACGGGCGGCGCTGGCTGGCCGACAGCGTCGCGGTGCTGGAGTCGCTGGGCCATCCCTTCCGCCGCCTGACCCCGGCGCAAATCGCCGCGGAGTTCCCGCTGGTGGACGCCAACGCGGTGGCGGAGGGGCTGCATCTGGAGTCGGGCGGCGTGCTGCTCGCCGGGCGCATCGTGGAGCTGCTCAGCCACCATCTGAACGCGCTGGGGGTGACGGTTCACGCGCGTGCCCCCGTGACGGCCATCGACGCCGAGCGCGCCACCGTGACGCTGGCCGACCGCCGGACCATCGGCGCCGACGCGCTGGTGGTCGCCGCCGGGGCCTGGGTGACCAAGCTGCTGCCGGAAACGGCGGCGCGCCTGACCCCGTCACGGCAGGTCGTGGCCTACCTGATGCCGCCGGAGGGGCTGCGCGGCGTCTGGGCCAAGGCGCCGATGCTGATCGACGCGGACGGGGAGAGCGGAGTTCTACGTCGTTCCCCCGGTGGCCGGCACGACGATGAAAGCGGGCGACCACCGCTTCTCGCGCGTCGGCGACCCGGACACCGAGCGCGATCCCGATCCCGACGAGGCGCGCGATGTGCTGGACCGCGCCCGCCGGGTGCTGGCGGACGGCCACCGCTACAGCCTCGCCAACGCGGCGACCTGCTTCTACACGGTGACCGACGACGAGGGCTTCGTGGTCGAGCCGCTGTCCGCCCGCTGCTGGCTGATGAGCGCCTGCTCCGGCCATGCTTTCAAGTTCGCCCCGGCGCTGGGCGAGGCGCTGGCGGACGCCATCGGCGATCCGGCGCGGGCGTCCGAACTGCCTGATTGGGCCGCCGGGCGCTGAGCGCCCTCCCGGAACCGGCGGAACGGTGCGGCTCCACCCCTGTTGAGAGGGCAATCAGCCTGCTTTGGCTGAAGCCTTACCGACAGGGAGTGAAGCATCCATGGCCGACGAACCTCGCAAAGTGGGTGTCTATGACACGGACGGCAACCGGACGGCGACGGGCGGTGCGGCCGGCTCCATGAACTGGTGGGTCATCGCGCTGGTCGTGCTGGTGGTCCTCGCCCTCCTCTATTTCTTCCTCTGAGTCCGGACCGCGTCCGGATCGGACCAGCACAGGAGCGGGTTCATGAACAAGAAGACCATTGTCGCGCTGTATGACGATCTGTCCGGCGCCGAACGCGCGCTGAGCGAACTCGAAGCCGCCAATCTGCGGCAGGACTTCACCATGATGGGCGCCGACAGCGCGAAGCTGGGCTCCTCGTCCAGTCTGGCCACCGAGAACCGGCTGGAAAGCTGGCGCCACGCCGCCGACTTCGGGGGGGACCCGAACTTCGACGCCCGCGACCGCCGCGTCTCCATGCTGACCGGTGTCGGCGTGACGCGGGAGGACGCAGAGGTCTTCGCCGAGGGCGTGCGCCGCGGCGGCGTGCTGCTGGTTGGCCGGGTCGAGGAGTTGATGTGCGACTCCGCGCTGGCCGTCATGCAGCGCCACGGCTCGGTGGACATTCCCGGCCGGGCGCAGGGCTACCGCGAGGCCGGCTGGAGCGGCTATGACGCCGCCACCGCCGATTACGACAGCGCCCAGGTCGCCGAGGAGCGCCGCCGCGCCGCCGCCGCCTCGCTGCGCGACGTCAACACGCAGGGCGCCAACCCGGCAGCAGGCGCTCCGGCGGCCACGCCGATCGCGACTCCGATGGGCACCCCGGCGACTCCGCCGACCGGCCGCGTCGACGTGAACCGCGAATAGCGGTTCCGACCCACTCTCCGGCCCCGGAAGTCTGGTGATTGCCGCCGGCCCTTGTTAGGCTGCGCGCCATCACCACCTTCCAGGGTTCGGAGAGCCGTTTTTCCATGAGCACGCCCAGCATCGCGCCCGCCTCGCGCATCTTCTGCGCCGTCGACACGACCGACCTCGACACCGCCCGCGACCTCGGCCGGCGGATCGCGGGGGTGGTCGGCGGGATCAAGCTGGGGCTGGAGTTCTTCATCGCCCATGGCCCGACGGGCATCCGCACGGTGATCGGCGAGGATGGCCCGCCGCTGTTCCTCGACCTCAAGCTGCACGACATCCCCAACACGGTGGCGGGCGGCATCCGGGCGGCGCTGCCGCTGAAGCCCGCCTTCCTGACCATCCACACCTCCGGCGGCCCGGCGATGATGCGCGCGGCGGCGGACGCCGCGGCCAGCGCGGGCGCGGACCGTCCGAAGATCCTCGCCGTCACCGTGCTGACCAGCATGGACGCTGCCGACCTCCAGGCCGTCGGGCAGAGCGTCCCGGTGGCCGATCAGGTGAAGCGGCTGGCGCTGCTCGCCAAGGAGTTGGGGGTGGATGGCGTCGTCTGCTCCCCCGCCGAGGTGGCGCTGATCCGCGAGGCCTGCGGGCCGGACTTCATCCTGATGGTGCCGGGCATCCGCCCCGCCTGGGCCGCCGCCAACGACCAGAAGCGCGTCATGACTCCGGCCGAGGCGTTGGCCGCCGGGGCGGACCATCTGGTCATCGGGCGCCCGATCACCGGCGCCGCCGATCCGGAAGCCGCCGCCCGCCGCATCGTTTCGGAACTGTAAGGACCCGCCCCCATGCCCGTCAGCGTGAAGATCTGCGGCCTCACCGAGCCCCTGTCGCTGCACGCCGCGGTCGCCGGCGGGGCGCGCTACGTCGGCTTCGTCTTCTACCCGCCGAGCCCGCGCTCCATAGCACCGTCCATGGCGGCAGAGCTGGCGCGGCTGGTCCCGACGGGCGTGCGCACGGTCGGGCTGTTCGTCGACCCCGAGAACGACTTCCTGGAGCATGTGGTCAGCCAGGTCCCCTTCGACCTGATCCAGCTCCACGGCAAGGAGACGCCGCGCCGCATCGCCGAGGTGAAGGCGGCCTTCAACATTCCGGTGATGAAGGCGATCAAGATCGGCGGGCCGGAGGATCTGGCCGCCGCGCTGGAGGCCGCCGAGGTCGCCGACCGTCTGCTGTTCGACGCCAAGCCGCCGGCCAAGGTGCCGGCCCTGCCGGGCGGCAATGGCATCGCCTTCGACTGGACGCTGCTCGCCGGGCGGAGCTGGCCGAAACCCTGGATGCTGTCCGGCGGGCTGAAGCCGGAGAACGCGGCGGAGGCGGTGCGGACGACCGGCGCCACGGCGCTCGACGTGTCGTCGGGCGTGGAGGACCGTCCCGGCCACAAGGACCCGGAGCTGATCCGCCGCTTCCTGGACAGCGTGGCCGGGCTGTGACGCCGCGTCGCGGCGAGGCATTTGAATAAAATTTGATGTTGCCGCGGGGCTTTCCCTTTTGGCGCATAGGCACAACTTAATCGCACGACCGGGTTGCGGACCCGGGGTATGACTTCGTGCGATACTGTTGGCATCCGCCGGCTGCGACCGATGGATGTGTCCGAAGGGAAGCCGTGCAAGCCCGATGACCAACTCGTCCGACACACGCTCGCCATCCGACAGCCTCGGCCTCGTCCTCGACGAGCATTTGCGATGGATCGGGCAGTGGCACCGCGCCGTTTTCTTCCGCGGCGGGCAGGGGGGCGAGCGGGTGTCGGCCCCGGCCTCCTTCGCGGCGTGGTGCGTGGCGGTCAACGCCGACGATCTGGCCCACCAGCCCGCCGTCGAGAAGCTGGTCACCCTGCATGAGCAGATGCACCGCAAGGCCAAGCTGCTTCTGCTGAAGGCGGCCGGCGGCGAGAGCCCCAGCGAGGCCGACTATGAGGGGGTGATCGCCCGCTTCGAGGAGTTCGTCCTGCATCTGCGCCGGGTCGAGCGCGCCTTCGGTGCGGCGGCGAGCGGGCTGGACCCGCTGACCGGCCTGCGCACCCGCCGCGGCATGCAGGAGGCGCTGGAGCGTGAGCACAACCGCTTCCGCCGCAACGGCCCGGCCTTCTGCGTCGCCATCTGCGACATCGACCGCTTCAAGGGCATCAACGACACCTACGGCCACGACATCGGGGATCGCGTCCTGGCCGCCACCGCCGCCGCCATCAGCCGGGGCATCCGCAGCTTCGACGAGGCCTTCCGCATGGGCGGGGAGGAATTCCTGATCTGCCTGAAGGAAACCGGCCTCGCCGAGGGCTTCCGGGTCATCGAGCGGCTGCGCGGCGAACTGGCGCGGACGCCGGTGACGCTGCCGGACGGGCGGCGGATCGCGGTCACCGCCTCCTTCGGGCTGGTCGAGGCCGGGGAGGATCTGCCGGTGGAGGAGATGGTGGTCTGCGCCGACCGCGCCCTCTATCAGGCGAAGAACAGCGGCCGCAACCGCGTGGTCCGCTACGGGGTCGACCAGCCGGAGGTTGCGGCGGGGCGATCGGCGCTTCCCAACCGCCGCTGATTTTCGTCTCGCGAGCGGTGCATCCGGCGGGATCGCTTAAGGGCGGCTTGGCCGAAGCGGGTCCGCCGGGTTAGGATCGGGGTCTAGACAGGCCGCGGCACGAGATCCATGCGCACCCACACCGAATTTCCCAATCTGTTCATCCTCGACCACCCGCTGATCCAGCACAAGCTGACGCTGATGCGGGCCAAGGAACGCTCCACCGGCGGCTTCCGCACCCTGCTGCGCGAGATTTCGCTGCTGATGGGCTATGAGATCACCCGCGACCTGCCTTTGACGACCGAGCGGATCGACACGCCGCTCCAGCCCATGGACGCGCCGGTCATCGCCGGCAAGAAGCTGGCCATCGTGCCGGTGCTGCGCGCCGGCCTCGGCATGGCCCAGGGCCTGCACGAGCTGGTGCCGTCGGCGCGCGAGGGGCACATCGGCCTCTACCGCGACCACGACACCAAGATGCCGCACGAGTATCTGGTGAAGCTGCCGGAGGCCGAAGGCCGCCTGTTCATCGTGGTGGACCCGATGCTGGCGACCGGCAACTCCGCCGTCCACGCCTGCGACGTGCTGAACCGCCACGGCGTGGACGACGAAAACATACGCTTCATGGCGCTGGTCGCGGCGCCTGAGGGCATGCGCGTCTTTGCCGCCGCCCACCCGCGGGTGAAGGTCTTCACCGCCTCGCTCGACAGCCATCTCGACGAGAACGCCTACATCGTCCCCGGCCTGGGCGACGCCGGCGACCGCATGTTCGGCACCAAGTAACCGTAAACGGCGGCCGCATCCCTGTCATACCATCAGGGGAAAGGGATGCGGCATGTTGTCATTGCGAGTTATTCGCACAGTGTGAGACCATAGGGCTCCCGTTCGACACATCCCTATGGGCGTAACCGGCCTTGACGACGGACACCTTTCAAACCCCCGGCCCGACACCGGGCGGCCCGGTTCAGGCCGCCGGCTTCCATTCCTCCCTGTGGCAACGCATCGGTTTCAGCGGTTGGACGCTGGCGACGCTGGTGATCGCGGCGCTGGTCACCCTGCCGGTGCTGGCGGTGATCAGCCGCGTCTTCGTGCCAACGGACGGGGTGTGGCAGCATCTGGTCGACACGGTGCTGGCGGAGTATCTGCTGAACACCGTGCGCCTCGTCTTCGGGGTGGGGGTGGGCACGCTGGTGATCGGGGTGGGCACCGCCTGGCTGGTCACCATGTGCCGGTTCCCCGGCAGCCGTACGCTGGAGTGGGCGCTGCTGCTGCCGATGGCGGTGCCGGCCTACGTCATGGCGTACGTGTACACCGACCTGCTCCAGTTCGTCGGCCCGGTGCAGACCGCGCTGCGCGAGGTTTTCCACTGGTCGCGGCGGGATTACTGGTTTCCCGACATCCGTACGCTCGAAGGCGCCGCGTTGATGATGACGCTGGTGCTGTACCCGTACGTCTATCTGCTGTCGCGCGCCGCCTTCCTGGAGCAGTCCGTCTGCGTGCTGGAGGTCAGCCGTACGCTCGGCCGCGGACCGTGGCGCAGCTTCTTCACGGTGGCGCTGCCGCTGGCCCGCCCCAGCATCGTCGCTGGTCTCGCGCTGGTGCTGATGGAGGTGCTGGCCGATTTCGGTACCGTGCAGTATTTCGCGGTGAACACCTTCGTCACCGGCATCTACCGGACATGGTTCGCCATGGGGCAGCCGGTGGCGGCGGCGCAGTTGGCCGCCGTGCTGATGATGTTCGTTCTGGTGCTGGTGCTGATGGAGCGCTGGTCGCGCCGTCAGGCCCGTTACCACCACACCACCACCCGCTACCGCCGCCTGCCCAAGCACCAGCTGACCGGCTGGCGCGCCGCCGCCGCCATGACGGCCTGCGGGCTGCCGCTGCTGCTCGGCTTCCTGCTGCCCGCCGGATTGCTGGTGCGCATGGCGGTCACCGCCGGGGACCAGGCCTTCGGGCCGGTGTTCCTGACGCTGGCCCGCAACAGCTTCACGCTGGCGGCGCTGGCCGCGGTGCTGGCGGTGTCGCTGGCGCTGGTGCTGGCCTACGGGCAGCGGCTGCGCCCGACGCCGCTGCTGAAGGGCGCGGTGCGCGTCGCCGCCATGGGCTACGCCATTCCCGGCTCGGTGATCGCGGTTGGCGTGCTGATTCCCTTCGCCCATCTCGACAACGCCGTCGACGCCTTCATGCGCCAGACCTTCGGCGTGTCCACCGGCCTGCTGCTGAGCGGCACCATCGCGGCGGTGCTGTTCGCCTATCTGGTGCGCTTCCTGGCGGTGTCCTTCAACACGATCGAGGCCAGCCTGGGCAAGATCCGCCCGACGATGGACTTCGCCTCGCGCGTGCTCGGCCACACGGCGGGGCGGACGCTGATCCGGGTGCACGCGCCGATCATGTGGGGCAGCCTGCTGACCGCCGGCCTGCTGGTCTTCGTCGACGTGATGAAGGAGCTGCCGGCGACGATGATCGTGCGGCCCTTCAACTTCGACACGCTGGCCGTGCGCGTCTACACGCTGGCCTCCGACGAGCGGCTGACCGAGGCCGCCACGGGGGCGCTGGCCATCGTCGCGGTGGGCATCGTGCCGGTGATCCTGCTCAGCCTGTCGATCAGCCGCTCCCGCCCCGGCCAGACGGACGAGTGAGGCTGTTGTCCCCGCCGCAACAGTGTTGAGCGGCGGTGGGGCTTTATCCGGTGCCCTGGAAAGAATACCTCTCTCTCAGCGATGTTGCTTGAGGAGAGCGTCCGATGACCGCCGAAACCGTCCGCCCCGTCCTGACCGCCGTCGAAGGCATGGAAGCGTCCGACGGGGCCGGCGTGCGCATGACCCGCATGGTCGGCACGCCGCGCCTGCGCATGCTCGACCCCTTCCTGATGCTGGACTACTTCGGGTCCGACACGCCGCAGGACTATCTGGCCGGCTTCCCCGACCACCCGCACCGCGGTTTCGAGACGGTCACCTACATGCTGGCCGGCCGCATGCGCCACTGGGACAACCACGGCCATGAGGGCGTGATCGAGACCGGCGGCGTGCAATGGATGACCGCCGGGCGCGGCGTGATCCATTCCGAGATGCCGGAGCAGACCGAAGGGTTGATGAAGGGCTTCCAGCTCTGGATCAACCTGCCGGCGCGGCTGAAGATGTCGGAGCCCGCCTACCAGGAGTTCGCCGCCGACCGCATCCCGGTCGAGACGCGCGAGGGCGGGACCACGGTGACGGTGATCGCCGGCACCACCGGCAAGGGCACCGCCGGCCCGGTGCGCAGCGGCCCGACGGAAGCCCGCTACTTCGACGTCAATCTGCCGTCGGGTGCCACCTTCTCCGAGCCGGTGCCCGCCGGCCACGCGGCGGCGCTGGTGGTCTTCGAAGGATCGGTGGTGGCGCCCGGCAGCTCCGTCCGGCTGGGCGGGCCGCGGGTTCTGGTGCTGGGCGAGGGCGACCGGGCGGAGATCACCGCCGGCCCGTCCGGCGCGCGCTTCCTGCTGCTCTCCGGCCGCCCGCTCGGCGAGCCGGTGGCCTGGGGCGGCCCCTTTGTCATGAACAGCCGCGAGGAGGTGATGCAGGCCTACCGCGACTACGAAGAGGGAAAATTCTAAACCCACAAACAAAAAGGGCGCGTCTCCACCGCTGGGACGCGCCCCTTTGCTACGCCGGACGGTGGCTTACTTCCAGCCGGCGCGATCCATGATCTTCAGAGCCTCGGCGTTGTTCTTGCCGTAGACGGCGGCGTTCAGCGGGTCTTCCTTGAACTTGCCCCAGGTGACCAGCACCGGCGCGGTCTCGGCCCCGGCGACGATCGGGTACTCGTAGTTCTTTTCCGTGAACATCTTCTGGGCCTCGGGGCTGACCAGATACTCCAGGAACTGGATGGCCTGCTCCTTGTTCGGCGCGTTCTTCATGACGCCGGCGCCGGAGACGTTCACATGGGTGCCGCGACCGTCCTGGTTGGGGAAGATCACGCCCAGCTTGTCCGCGATGGCCTTGTCCTCCGGCTTGGCGGAGGAGGCGATGCGGGCGAAGTAGTAGGTGTTGGTCACGGCCACGTCGCCTTCGTTGGCGGCCACGCCCTTGATCTGGTCGGTGTCGCCGCCCTGCGGCTTGCGCGCCATGTTGGCGACGACGCCCTTGGCCCAATCCTCCGTCGCCTTCTCGCCGTGGGCGGCGAGCAGCGAGCCGACGAGCGACTGGTTGTAGACGCTGGTCGAGGAGCGGACGAGGACGCGGTCCTTCCACTTCGGATCGGCCAGTTCCTCGTAGGTCTTGATCTCGTCCGGCTTCACCGAGGCCTTGTTGTAGACCAGGATGCGGGCGCGCTTGGAGATGCCGAACCAATGGCCTTCCGGTTCGCGCAGGTGGGCCGGGATGGCCTCCTCCATGACCTTGGAGCGGGTCGGCTGGAGCAGACCGGCTTCCTGGGCGCGCCACAGGCGGCCGGCGTCGACGGTGATGAACACGTCGGCGGGGCTGTTGCCGCCTTCGGTCTTCATCCGCTCGATCAGCTCCTCTTCCTTGCCCTCGATGACGTTGATCTTGATGCCGGTCTTCTTGGTGAAGGCGTCGTAGAGGTCCTTGTCCACATCGTAATGGCGCGCGGAGTAGACGTTCACCTCGGCGGCGCTGGCGAGACCCGTCATGGTCAGCAGCGTGGCGGCGAAGGTGGCGGCAAAGACGCCGCGCGATCCGATGTGCATCCTCGTGACTCCCGAATTCTTGTCGGTTCACGCCCGCAATTGCGAAGCGTTCTCATGCGCCGACTTGACCATTCGGGGGCCGGGGTGTCAAGCGTGAACGATAACCATTCTCAATATTCAAAAAGGATGCGGAGCGGAACGATCATCGCGGACTAAGACGCCAACCAAAGGTGTAAAGGCTTGTTCGTCTTTGGGGTATGCCTATAATCCGTTCGCGATACCCGCCGTTGGGCGGGAGGTCGAGCGGCCGAACGGGACGACAGATGGGGAGCGTCAGGATGCGTTGGACAGGTCTCTTCGCTTTTGGTGCGGCGCTGCTGTCCGCGCTGGCCGTCACGCCGGCCTCTGCCGTCGATTTTTCCAAGTCCGCCGCCGAGTACGGCCCGGAGGGCGCCTGGACCAGCCGCTGCGAGATCGACCGGATGACCGACACCAAGGTCTGCCGGCTGATGAACTACCGGCTGTTCGACGACGGCAAGGAGGTCGGCTTCGTGGCGCTGAGCGTCATCCCGACCGGCAACGACTACCACCTGTTCCTGACGACCAGCCAGGGTATGATCGACAACTGCGCCATCCGCGTCGACCGTCAGCCGCGGATCGAGACGCAGATCGCCACGCTCAACATGTGCATGTTCCCGAACTTCGTGTCGGGCCGCGTGGTCGACCAGTTCCGCAACGGCTCCACGGTGCTGGTCCGCGTGAATTTCCTGCGCGCCGGCAAGCGCGACATCGACTTCCCGCTGAACGGCTTCTCGCGCAACTTCGAAGAGATGCAGCGCAGCCTGCAGTGACCAGACGAACCGGGCGGCATCAACAGAAACGGCGCGGAGTGATCCGCGCCGTTGTCGATTGTGCTGTTGTCGTTTCCGGTCCTGTCTTCGGCCTCAGCGCCAG
The DNA here is from genome assembly GCF_058780635.1 of Azospirillum sp. UENF 312511. NCBI lineage: Bacteria > Pseudomonadati > Pseudomonadota > Alphaproteobacteria > Rhodospirillales > Azospirillaceae > Azospirillum > Azospirillum sp. UENF 312511. The sequence continues at coordinate 1,855,427 of NZ_JBSNCG010000003.1, forward strand.
CCGCTGCGGCCCCGGCGGTCGTCCTCGTCGAACAGCTCGGCCAGCTTGTTCATCATGGTGCCGCCCAACTGCTCGGCGTCCACGATGGTGACGGCGCGGCGGTAGTAGCGGGTCACGTCGTGGCCGATGCCGATGGCCACCAGCTCGACCGGCGAGCGGGTCTCGATGTACTCGATCACCTGCCGCAGATGCCGCTCCAGATAGTTGCCGGCGTTGACCGACAGGGTCGAGTCGTCCACCGGCGCGCCATCGGAGATCACCATCAGGATGCGCCGCTGTTCGGGCCGTCCGATCAGGCGGTTGTGCGCCCACATCAGCGCCTCGCCGTCGATGTTCTCCTTCAGGATGCCTTCGCGCAGCATCAGGCCGAGATTCTTGCGGGCGCGGCGCCAGGGCTGGTCGGCGTCCTTGTAGATGATGTGGCGCAGGTCGTTCAGGCGGCCGGGGTTGGCGGGCTTGCCCGAGGAGATCCAGTTCTCGCGCGCCTGTCCGCCCTTCCAGGCGCGGGTGGTGAAGCCCAGCACCTCCACCTTCACCGCGCAACGCTCCAGCGTGCGGGCCAGGATGTCGGCGCTCATCGCGGCGATGGAGATCGGCCGCCCGCGCATCGAGCCGGAGTTGTCGATCAGCAGCGACACCACCGTGTCGCGGAAATCCATCTCCTTCTCCTTCTTGAAGGAGAGGGGAAGGACCGGATTCACGACGATGCGGGCGAGACGCGCGGCGTCAAGGATGCCGTCGTCCAGGTCGAACTCCCACGACCGCTGCTGCTTGGCCAGGAGGCGGCGCTGCAGGCGGTTGGCCAGCTTGGAGATCACCCCCTGGAGATGGACGAGCTGCTGGTCCAGCATGTGGCGCAGCCGGGCCAGCTCCTCCGGGTCGCACAGCTCCGCGGCGTCGACCACCTCGTCGAAGCGGGTGGTGAATGGCTTGTAGGCGTTGGGGTCAGGCTCGTTGCGGCGGCTGGCCTCCGGGCGCCAGGGCTGGCCGGGGCCGGCGGGCTCCTCCGCCCCTTCGCCCTGGCCCATCTCGGTGTCGCCCTCCTCGCCGGTGCCCTCGTCGGCCTGCTCGCCCTGGTCGGACTCCTGCGTCTCCTGCGAGGTCATCGACTCGGCCTGACTCTGGGTGTCGTCCTCACCCTGGGTCTGGCCCTTGTTCGGCTCGTTCTCGTTCTCGCCGGAGTCGCGCTCGTCCTCCTCCGGCTCCTGCGGCTCGTCGGGGTCGTTGCCGACCTCCATGTCCAGTTCGGTCAGCAGCTTGCGCACGGCGCGGGCGTAGGCGTCCTGATCGGCCATATGGCCGGCGAGCCCGTGCAGGTCCTTGCCCAGCCGCTCCTCGATCCAGCCGCGCCACAGGCTGACCGCGTGCTCGGCGGCGGGGGGCGGAGCGGCGCCGGTCATCGCCTCGCGGGCGATCAGGCGCAGGACCTCGGGCAGGGGAACCTGCTCGCGCTCCTCCAGCCGCTCGAAACCCTGCTTGTGGTAGCGCTCGTCCAGCGCCGCCTCCAGGTTGGCGGCCACGCCGGGCATGTGGCTGGCGCCCAGCGCCTCGCAGCGGGCCTGCTCCAGCGCGTCGTAGGCGGCGCGGGCGCTGTCGCCCAGCGGCATGCGCTGGAGATGGATGGCGTTGTCATGGAAGCGCAGCCGGAGCGACACGGCGTCCGCGGCGCCGCGCAGCGTCGCGACGTCATGCGGGTTCAGGTCGCGCGCCGGGGTGGGAATGCGCACGCGCAGGCCGGCGACGCCGGGCGGCTCGGTGGAGAAGCCCACCTGCACGTCGGCCCGGCGGGAGAGGGCCCGCACCGCGGCGGCGGTGGAGCGCTTGAAGGCCTCGACGGGGTTTTCACGGTCGGTCATGGCGGGCTGTCAGCTCAAAATCTGGAATTCCGGCAGCCGGGCTGCCTTTCGGTCGAACGTCAGCGTGGCGGCGCAGCCGGCGTCCCGGTTGCGGAGGCCGATCAGGGCGTCGGAAAAGTCGGCTCCGTTGTCGCGGTAGCGACTCAACGCGCATTGCGCGGCGTCACGATCCTCTATGCACAGGTCGTCGTTTTCAAGGAAGGCTTCGATAAACCTGGAAATTTCGGCGCGCGGCTGGTCGTAAACGCTTTCCATGACCCAGACGAATTCGACCAGCGCAATGCGATTGATGAAGCAGCGCTTGCCTTCAGCGACAATCCCACGAACCGTTGCCCGGATGAGTTCCGCCTGCTCGGCATCGTCCTTGATGACGAGCCTGACCAAAGCATTGATGTCGAGTCCGATCATCCTTTAAGAAACCTTTGGGCGGTCCGCCGACGAACGGCTTCATTCATTTCCTCGACCGAAACGGACCGATGAAAGGTTCCTCCCATCCCGATCAGATCGTCGATGGTCTTTCGGGCCTGGGCCTTCCCGCTCGCCGTGGTCTGTCCGCGAGCCTGGTCTAGAACGTACCCTCGGAAGTAGGCGGCAATGAACACACGGACCGCCGAGGTTAGAGTCGCTTCCGAACGGTCCGCAGTCGGACCGTGACGCCGGAATTGCTCCTCCAGCCGCTCCTTGATCTGCGTGCAGAGCGTGTTGACGGTGAGTCCTTCGCGACGCGCGATATCCTCCAACGCGTCCCACATGGTCGGCTCCAGCCGCATGCTCGTGCGGTGCCCGCCGACGATGATGGACCGGCTTGCCAGCGGCTCGTTGCTTCGGGAAAGGGCGGCGATGTGGTGGTGTACAGGATCAACGTCGATCCGTGCGCAATCACCTGGCTTTAAACCAAGCTGGTCGCGCACGGCTTTCGGCAGCATCAGTTCGCCGTCTGGGCCGACCACAACGTAATCCATGAACCCCATCGCCGTCTCCGCCTTACACCAAGTTCGCCTGGACCCCCGTCTCCGGCAGCTCCGTACCGAAGCAGCGCTGGTAGTATTCGGCGACGGTCGGCCGCTCCACCTCGTCGCACTTGTTCAGGAAGGTGATCCGGAACGCGAAGGCGATGTCGTTGAAGATGTTGGCGTTCTGCGCCCAGGTGATGACCGTGCGCGGGCTCATCACGGTGGAGATGTCACCGTTGATGAAGCCGGCGCGGGTCAGGTCGGCCAAGCGCACCATCGACGCCACGGTCTTGCGGCCGGCCTCGCTGTCGTACTCCGGCACTTTGGAGGCGACGATCTTCACCTCGGCGTCCACCGGCAGGTAGTTCAGCGTCGCCACGATGTTCCAGCGGTCCATCTGGCCCTGGTTGATCTGCTGCGTGCCGTGGTAGAGGCCGGTGGTGTCGCCCAGGCCGACGGTGTTCGCCGTGGCGAACAGGCGGAAGGCCGGGTGCGGGCGGATGACGCGGTTCTGGTCGAGCAGGGTCAGCTTGCCTTCCACCTCCAGCACGCGCTGGATCACGAACATCACGTCGGGACGGCCCGCGTCATACTCGTCGAAGACCAGCGCGCAGGCGTGCTGGAGCGCCCAGGGCAGGATGCCTTCGCGGTATTCCGTCACCTGGACGCCGTCGCGCAGGACGATGGCGTCCTTGCCCATCAGGTCGATGCGGCTGATGTGGCTGTCCAGGTTGATGCGGATGCAGGGCCAGTTCAGGCGCGCGGCCACCTGTTCGATGTGGGTGGACTTGCCGGTCCCGTGATAGCCCTGGACCATGACGCGACGGTTGTAGGCGAAGCCCGCCAGGATCGCGAGCGTCGTGTCGCGGTCGAAGCGGTAGGCTTCGTCGATGTCCGGCACATGCTCCGTGCGCTGGCTGAAGGCCGGCACCTGCATGTCGCTGTCGATGCCGAACACTTGACGCACCGACAGGGTGATGTCGGGAACGTGATCGAACAGGGCCGAGCTGGCCTGGGTGGCTCCTTGAGAAGGCATGGGAGGTTCTTATCGTTCCAACGTGTCTGTTGTCGGGGCCGCCCGGCCAATCTGGTCCGGCCAACCGTCGGGGTTACGCACCATAGCAGGCTTTCAGCGTGTTGTAGGCCTGATTGATCTCCTTCAACTTTTCTTCGGCCGCCTTGTCCCCGCCGTTGGCGTCGGGATGGTGGATTTTCACCAGTTCGCGGTAGCGCGCCTTGATGCGCGGGAAATCCACCGGCGGGGCGAGGTCGAGGACGACCAGCGCCTCCTCCTCCGCGCTGCGGGCGGCCTGGCGGCGCTGCTTGCTCTCCTCGGACTGGTCCTTGCCGGCCTCGCGTCCGAACTCGAAGCTGAAGCCGTGCATCGCGCGGTCGCGCAGGAACTTCTCCTGCACCCCCCAGAAGCCGAGCGGCCAGCTCGGCCGCTGCCACGTGGTGTCGCGGCGGACCTCGGCCTCGATCTGCTCGGGCTTCATGCCGGCGTAATAGTCCCAGGCGCGGTTGTATTCGCGCACATGGTCAAGGCAGAACCAGTAGTAGTCGTTGAGCTGCCGACGGCTCTTCGGCGCCCGGTACTCGCCCTCGCCGGCACAGCCCGGATGATCGCAGGCGCGCACGGCGGTGCGCGGCTGGTCGTAGCGGCTGAAGTCGTAGCGGGTGCGTGGCTTGCTCATGTGCGAAGTATGGGAAGAGGCATCCTTTCTGGCAAGCGCACGCAAGGGGACGGTGCCGACCTGCGGAAAATGGCCGGTCTGCGGCATTGGCGTCTTGACGGGAGCGATGCCGCGCCGTCACCTCAATCCAAAACCCGACCCAGCCCAAACCCAGTGAGGACCCCCATGGAATACGCCACCCGCATGCGCCGGAAGCTGACCGACGCGCTGGCCCCCGAGCGGCTCGACATCCAGGACGATTCCGGTCGGCACGCCGGCCATGGCGGCGCCCACCCGGAGGGCGAGACGCATTTCCACGTCACCATCGTCTCCGCCGCCTTCGCCGGGAAGTCGCGCGTGGAGCGCCAGCGGCTGGTCTATGGCCTGCTGGCCCAAGAAATGGCGGAGCGCGTTCACGCCCTCGGCCTGACCACGCTGACGCCCGAGGAGGCCCGCTGACAGCAACGCCGACAAGAACGCCCGGCCGCCATCCGTGCAGCAAGGGAAAAGCGCCACCCGCAAATGCATACATACGCATGCAACTACTAGAGGTTCTTTTCCGTCTTCAAACATAATTGGAGTGCTGCCGTGGTTGCAATTCTCGCTGTATTTAGTAGAGTGCAGCGCATGCAACCAATCAATGCGCCGTGGGCGATGCACTTTTCGCGCGTCGTCCGGCGGGTTCGTGGAGAGGGCGGCGTATGGCGAAGCGCGGGCCGAAGAAGCGGTTAACAGTGAATCCCACCGCGTGTGTGGAGCCGCTGAAGAGCATGAACATCATGATTGCCGGGCGCCGCACGAGCATGCGTCTGGAGCCGACCATGTGGGACGCTCTGGAGGACATCGCCCGCCGCGAAGGCCTGACGGTCAACGGTCTCTGCACCCTGATCAAGGACCGGCTGGACGAGCAGATCCGGCGGCGCGGCCCGGGCGCGGACAATGCGGAGGTCACCCTGACCTCGGCGGTCCGCGTCTTCATCGCGGCCTATTTCCGCCGGGCCTGCACGGAGGACGGCCATGTCCAGGCCGGGCATGGCGGGGGAGACCCCTTCGTCGGCACGCCCTTCGACCTGCCGCCGCTGGACGAGCTGGACCGGCCGGAAAGCGGTGCCGACACCACGGCGTCCACCATGCCGCCGGCGGCCAGCCCGGCCACGCCGGGCGAAGGCTTGCGGTCCGCTCTGGAGGCGTGACGGTCCGACCGTCCCGATTCGGGAAAAGAGAGAGGGCGCGTCCATGGGGGCGCGCCCTTTTTTTCTGTGGTCGAGGGTGCCACGGCCGAGTGTGCTGCGGTCGAGGCGGGGAAGCGCGGTTCCTCGGGGTTGGGGGCTCTCGCGTAAACCGGCCGCCGTCTCAGTCCGCGGCGTCGCGCGGACGGTCGCCGGTGTAGTGGTCGGGCCAGTTCTTCCGCACGACCTCGCCGTTGCTGTCGAAGATGTGGCAGGTGTTCAGCAGCACCGGGCGCTTGGTGCGCAGCATGTCCTCCTTGCTGCCCGCCTCGCCGCCACCGGCCGCCCGGGCCTTCTCGGCCTGCTCGCGCGCCAGGATGGGGTAGATGGTCTGGAAGGCGGTGGTGGCGATCGGCCCCAGAAGCTCCACCAGATGCGTGCAGCCCTGGACGCCGCCCAGACGCTCCTTCACCGCGCGGGTCCAGCCCGGCCCGATCTTCAGCCCGACCAGCCGCTGGAAATTGGGGGTGACGGAGCCGCAGGTGCGGTAGGGGCTCTTCTCCGTCACCGCCTCGACCGCCTGGACGGTCAGGTCGTTGTCCACCGTCAGGCGAAGCCACATGCCGTGCACCGGGTCGCCGGGCAGGATCTGGCCGCGCTGCTCGGTGTGGAAGGCGTAGCTCTTCACGTCGGTCAGATGGCCTTCGACATCCCACAACCCATCGGTCCGCCGATAGCCCCGGCAAGTGACTTCCCGGGTGTGGATCGGTTCGCGTGCGGCGGGCTCGGACAGCGGCATGGGACTCTCTGACGTTCGGCCTAATTCGGATGGCCGGGTTGTTGGGGCGTACCCTGGAATATCGGTGGGGCCAGCGTTCAGGTCAAGCCGGCTTCGCCGCATTGCAGCATTACGTCCCCGTGGTTCATGGGGGAACGCTGGCGGAGTAGTTCGACCCGAAGATGAAGGCCTCGCGGTCGCGGATCTCGTCTTCCAGATGGGCGCGGACTACGGCGAACAGGTCGCGGATGGAGACGATGCCCATCACCATGCCGTCCGACTCGCCGTCCGCGGTGACCGGCAGGTGGCGGTAGTGGTGGCGCTCCATCAGGTCCAGCGCCTCGTAGGCGTGGGCGTCCGGTCCCAGCGTGTCGGGAGAAGCGGTCATGACCTCGGCGAGCCGGGTCGCCGCAGGATCACGGCCGGTGGCGACGACGCGGGCCGCGAGATCGCGCTCCGTGAAGATGCCCTTCAGCGACCGGCCCCCCTTCGGCCGGTCCTGAGTGACGAGAAGGGCGGCGACGCGGCGCTCCGCCATCAGGACGGCGGCATCCCGGACGCTGGCCTCCGGGGGCAGGCAGACGAGCTGCTGGTCCTTGATGACGTCGGGGATGAGCTTGCGGTTCGGCATGTCCAGTCTCCCTTTTTGGGGCGGCTTTTCCTCGCATCTTGGACGCGAATCGGAACTGTCGTTAACTCTGACAGTTTGCCACCCCAACGGTCAAGGGATTATGGTGCAGCGCATCAGCGCGCGACGGCATCCTCCAGTAGCGCCCGCACCACCGCCGGATCGACGTCGCGCTGGGTGAAGGCGTCGCCCAGCGCGCGCACCAGCACGAAGGTGATGCGCCCGTCCTTGACCTTCTTGTCCTTGGCCATGGACAGGATCAGCCCGTCGACGTCCCACTCCACGCCGGGCACGTCGGCGGGGCGGACCGGCAGGCCGACGCGGGCCAGATGGGCGCGCGCCTTCTCGGCGTCCGCCGCCGGGCACAGCCCCAGCCGCACCGACAGGTCGAAGGCCAGGACCATGCCGATCGACACCGCCTCGCCGTGCAGCAGGCGGGAGCCGAAGCCGGTCGCCGCCTCCAGCGCGTGGCCGAAGGTGTGGCCGAGATTCAGCAGGGCGCGGTCGCCGCTCTCCCGCTCGTCCACGCCGACGATGGCGGCCTTGGCCCGGCAGCTTTCGGTGACGGCGTGGCGGCGGGCGTCGCTGTCGCCGGCGACCACCCGCTCGCCGTTCTCCTCCAGCCAGGCGAAGAAGCCGGGCAGGCGGATCAGCCCGTACTTCACCACCTCGGCGTAGCCGGCCAGCACCTCGCGCCGCGGCAGGGTGTCCAGCGTGGCGGTGTCGGCGATGACCAGACGCGGCTGGTGGAAGGCGCCGATCAGGTTCTTGCCGTGCGGGCTGTTGATGCCGGTCTTGCCGCCGACCGAGCTGTCCACCTGGCTCAGCAGCGTGGTCGGCACCTGGATGAAGTCGATGCCGCGCAGCGCCGAGGCGGCGGCGAAGCCGGTGATGTCGCCGATCACCCCGCCGCCGAGCGCCAGCAGGACCGCCGACCGCTCGATCCCGCGCGCCAGGACGGCGTCCATCAGCCGTTCGAAATGGGCAATGTCCTTAGTCTTCTCGCCCGCCGGCAGGACGATGGCCTGGGTCGGCTCGATGCCGGCGTCGCGCAGCGTGCGCTCCAGTGTCGGCAGATGCCGCGGGGCGACGTTCTCGTCGGTGACGACGATGGGCGCCTTGCCCCTGGTGATCGCGGCGATGCGCGGCCCGGCGCCGTCGAGCACCCGGTCGCCGACCAGGATGTCGTAGCTGCGCGGACCGAGGTCGAGGCGGACGGTGTCGATGGCGGCGGGAGTATCTGAGGTGGGGGTGTCTGAGGTCATGGCGGGATCAGGGCTTGTCGTGGTGGTGGTGCGCCGGGTGGCGGTGATGATGATGGTGCGCGTGGGGCAGGGTGATGCCGAAATGCGCCTCCAGCGCCTCGATCACCTGCTCCACGGTCGCCTCCGGCGGGCGCTCGTCGCTGATCACCGTCAGGTCGGCCTCCGCATAGACGGGGTAGCGGGCGGTCATCAGCCGGCTCAGAATCTCCTTGGGATCGCCGGCGTTCAGCAGCGGGCGGTGGGAGCGCCGCGCCGTGCGGGCCAGCAGCACGTCCAGCTCGGCGCGCAGCCAGACCGACAGGCCGTGGGCGCGGATGGCCGCGCGCGTCTCCGGGTCCATGAAGGCGCCGCCGCCGGTCGCCAGGATGTGCACCGGCTGTTCGGTCAGCAGCCGGGTGATGATCCGCCGCTCCACCGAGCGGAACACCGCCTCGCCGTCGCGGGCGAAGATTTCCGCGATGGAGCAGCCCGCCGCCGTCTCGATCTCCGTGTCGGCGTCGGTGAAAGGCAGGTGCAGCCGCGCGGCCAGCCGCCGGCCGATCGCGCTCTTGCCCGCGCCCATCAGGCCGACCAGCACCACCGTCCTCGGAAGGGTCTTCGACGGGTCCGGCGGCTGTCCCTGCGGTGATGGGCGGGCGGTCATGGTGCTGTGGACTTTCCTGATGCTGTTCCGGCCTGATGCGGCCGGAGGGCGGGTGTTCGATTCGGTCGCAGGGGCCTGCGCATGTTGCGCAGCGGCGCCCCCGTGGCTAAAGTGGTACGTCCTGCGTTCATCGGCCATCGGGCCAGCGGTGCGGACGGTGTGCGATGATTAGCATGAAAGCGCACCCTTGTCCCAAGCCGCACGGACGCAGACCGTGATACAGCGCCGCCGTTCCTTCCACAGAAACACGACTCCGATCGCCATGAGCCGGGTTATTTCCGTTCTTTTCGTCCTGTTCCTCTTCGTCATCGGGGGTGGCATGGCCTTCCTTGCCTCCTGGGACATGCCGGCACCGTCCAAGACGGTAGAAAAGGTCATTCCGGATGAGCGGTTCCCCCGCTGACGCCGGGGACGCCGGGCGCCGCCGCCGGTTTGCCGCTCCGCCACGGGGCGGACGGGCCGGGGCCGGCGCCGTTTCCATGTTTGCCGCCGCTTCTCTGGTGCTGGCTCTGTCCGGTGTCGTGATGGGAGCGGTGACGCAGGCCCAGGCCCAGGCCTATACCCAGGCGGTGCCTTCCGGGCCGCCGATCCGTCTGTTTCCGCCGCCGGAACGGATGGCCGTTCCCGACGTTGGAGTCCGGGCCGGGGCCGGGCGGGTCCTGGACGATCCGCTGGCTTCGCCGGGGCCGTCCGCCGCCCCGCTGGCCCTGATGCCGCTCCCGACTCCGCCGCCCGCCCATACGCCGTCCTTCGACGTGGTGCCCATCGTGGTGCCGCCCTCGGCCATCGCGGTGGAGACGCTGGGACCGCTCGACCCCGACGGCGCCGGACCCCTGGCGGGGACCGCCGGACTGGGCAACGACCCCTGGCGCGGCATCCCGCGCGCCGAGGTGCTGGCCCTGCTGCCGGAACTGCCCACCCTCACCCCGTCGCCCGCTGTGAAGGAATTGCAGCGCCGGCTGCTGCTCAGCCGCGGCTCGCCCGCCGCCGCTCCGGGCGAACCCGAGCCGGCGCGCCGCTTCGGCGCGCTGCGGGTGGAGACGCTGGCGGCCATGGGCGACCCGCGCGGCGCCGCCGACCTCGCCGCTCTGCTGCCCGAGGCGATGACGGCCGACGAGGCCGCCGCACGCGCCCTGACCGACGCCGAACTGCTCGCGGGCCCGCTGGACTGCGCCGCCGCGACGGAGCGCGCCAAGCCCTTCTCCGGCCCCTACTGGCAGCGGCTGGAGCTGTTCTGCCGCCTGCGCGCCGGGCGGATCGGCGGGGGAATGCCCACCGAGGCCGGGGCTGCGCCGGTGGGCGACGACCTCGCCTTCGAGATGCTGCGCGAACAGCCGGGCGGCGACCCCGATTTCCTGCGGGTGGCCGAGGCGATGGCCGGCGGCCCGGCACCGCGGCTGCGCAGCCTGAAGGACCCCAGCCCGCTGACCCTGGCCGCTCTGCGGACGCTCCAGGCCGGGGTGCCCCCGGACGTGCTGTCCCTGACCGATCCGGCCCGTCTGGCCGCGGTGGCGTCCAACAATGGCGCCGACCCAGCGACCCGCGTGACCGCGGCGGAGCGCGCCGCCGTCGCCCTGTTTCTCGATTCCCGGCGGCTGGCGGAGGCCTACCGCGCCGCGCCGGCCAAGGGCGACGAGCTTCTGCGGCTGAAGGACGCCGCGGCGCGCGACCGCACGGCCCGCACCCGCGCGCTGGTGCAGCAGGCGATGCTCGCCGCCATGGGCGGTGGGCGGCGGGTGGAGCTGGCCGGGCTGGCGCTGGAGCTTCTCGATCCGCCGATGCTGGCCGGGCCGGTGGGAGCGGTGGTGGCGGACCTGCTCGACACCCTCTCGCCGACTCCCGACGCCGCCGCCCTGGCCCCCGCCGCGGCGCGGCTCTGCTTCGCGTTGGATCGGGCCGACAAGGGCAAGCGCTGGTACGACCTCGCCCTGCGCAGCCGCCCCACGGTGGAGGTGGCGCGGCTGTGGCCGCTCGCCGTCATCGCGCTCGGTCCGCCGCCGGGTGGCGGGGCGCTGGGCCTCGCCGGCTGGCTGGACGAATCGCTGCGCGGCGCCGATCCGGAAGGCCGTGCCCGCGTCGCCGGGCAGCTGGCCCTGCTTCAGGCGATGGGCGTCGCCGTGCCGGAGGAGGCGTGGCGCCGCACCGCCGACTCCGAGGAGACGACGCCCACGCCCGCCGACGCCCGTCCCCCCACCGCCGACCCCGCCTTGTGGCAGCGGCTGACGGAGGCCTCCGCCGACCGGCGCGTCGGCGAGACGGCGCTGGCCGCCCTGCTGCTGCTCGGCAACGCCGGGCCGGCGGGCACGCCGCCCGCGGTGGTGGCGCGGGTGGTCGGTGCCCTGCGCGCCGCGGGTCTGGACAGCGATGCCCGCGCCATCGCCCGTGAAGCCGCCGCGGCCCTGGCCGGATGAGTCCCATGCCCAAAACACCCCTGCCGAAAGCCCAGCCGAAGCGGCGCGGGCGTCCCTGCAAACCGCGCCCGATCGCGGCCTCGCCCCATGTCGACGCCTTTCTGGACATGCTGACGGCGGAGCGCGGCGCGGCGCTGAACACCCGCCTGGCCTACGAGCGCGACCTCGCCGACCTCGCCCTCTGGCTGGCCCAGCGCGGCCAGCCGCTGGAGAAGGCGGTGACGGAGGATCTGCGCGCCTACCTCGCCTTCCAGTATGTCGAGGGCGGGCAGAAGCCGGCGCCGCGCACGCTGGCCCGTCGCCTGTCGGCGATGCGCCAGTTCTACCGCTTCCTGGTTTCGGAAGGCCGGCGCGTCGACGACCCGGCTTCGGCGCTCGACAGCCCCAAGCAGGGCCGCCCGCTGCCCAAGATCCTGACGGTGGAGGAGGTCACCCGCATGATCGACTCCGCCCAGACCCGCGGCGGGCCGGAGGGGCTGCGGCTGGTCGCGCTTCTGGAGGTGCTCTACGCCACCGGGCTGCGCGTGTCGGAGCTGGTCGGCCTGCCGATGGCGGCCATCCTGCGCGACGGACGCGGGCTGATCGTGCGCGGCAAGGGCGGGAAGGAGCGCATGGTGCCGCTGTCCGAACCGGCCTCCGCCGCTCTGAACGCCTATCTCCCCTGGCGGAACCACTTCATCCTGGCCGGGCGGGAGAACGGGCCGATCGCCTTCCTCTTCCCGTCGCGCAGCTCCACCAACGGGCATCTGACGCGCCAGCGATTCGCCCAGCTTCTGAAGGAACTGGCCATCGAGTCGAACATCGACCCGGAGAAGGTCAGCCCTCACGTGCTGCGCCACGCCTTCGCCACCCATCTGCTCGACCGTGGGGCGGACCTGCGCTCGGTTCAGAAGATGCTGGGCCACGCCGACATCGCCACCACCCAGATCTACACCCACGTGGTGTCGGAGCGGCTGAAACAGGTCGTGCACGAGCATCACCCGCTGGCCCGGCGAAAAACCGTTCGTACGCAATAGTGTTGCGTATGTGTGGGTTTTTCCTTTCGCATAATGCCGATGCGGCTTTGGCCGCTCCTCCCGCTGTGGTATAGCCCTTGTTCCAATGGGGTTGCCCGGCGAGTGCGCCGGACCGCCCTCGCGACGAACAGGGGGAACCGCATGGCCACGACCATCTCCGGGCTTGAGATCCTGGGTCCGATCACGCCGGGCGTCGAGACGATCCTGACGCCGGAGGCGCTGGCCTTCCTGGCGGAGCTGGAAGGGCGGTTCGGGGCGGAGCGGTTGCGCCTGCTCGACGTGCGGACCAAGCGGCGGGCGCTGATCGACCTGGGCCACAGGCTAGACTTTCTGCCGGAAACCCGCGCCATCCGCGAGGCCGACTGGACCATCGCGCCGCTGCCGCACGATCTGCTCGATCGCCGGGTGGAGATCACCGGGCCGGTGGACCGCAAGATGGTCATCAACGCGCTGAATTCCGGCGCGAAGGTCTTCATGGCGGATTTCGAGGATTCGAACTGCCCGTCCTGGGCCAACCTGATCGACGGGCAGATCAATCTGCGCGACGCCGTGCGCCGGACCATCGCCTTCGACGATCCCGCGTCGGGGAAGAAGTACCGGCTGAACGACAAGACCGCCGTCCTCAAGGTCCGCCCGCGCGGCTGGCATCTGGCGGAGAAGCACGTCCGATTCGACGGCGAACCGGTGTCCGGCGCGCTGTTCGACTTCGCCCTCTACGTCTTCCACAACGCGCGGGAGCTGCTGGCCCACGGCTCCGGCCCCTACTTCTACCTGCCGAAGCTGGAAAGCCATTTCGAGGCGCGGCTGTGGAACGAGGTGTTTTCGGTCGCCGAGGATTATCTCAAGATCCCGCACGGCTCGATCAAGGCGACCGTGTTGGTCGAGACCATCCTGGCCGCCTTCGAGATGGACGAGATCCTCTACGAGCTGCGCGACCATTCCGCCGGGCTGAACTGCGGACGCTGGGACTACATCTTCAGCTTCATCAAGACCTTCCGCAACGATCCCGCCGCCGTCCTGCCCGACCGGGCGGAGGTGACGATGGCGACGCCCTTCCTGCAGTCCTACAGCCTGCTGGCGGTCAAGACCTGCCACCGCCGCGGCGCCCCGGCCATCGGCGGCATGGCCGCCTACATCCCGGTGAAGGACGACCCCGCGGCCAACGAGACCGCCTTCTCCAAGGTCCGCGCCGACAAGGAGCGCGAGGTGTCCAACGGCCATGACGGCACCTGGGTGGCTCACCCCGGCCTCGTCCCCGTCGCGCGGGAGGTCTTCGACGCCTACATGCGCAAGCCCAACCAGATCGACCGCAAGCGCGCCGACGTCAGCGTGACCGCCGCCGACCTGCTGGCCGTCCCGGAGGGGCCGAAGACGGAGCGCGGCCTGCGCAACAACGTGGCCGTCGCCATCGGCTATCTGGAGGCGTGGCTGCGCGGCATCGGTTGCGTGCCGCTGTTCAACCTGATGGAGGACGCCGCCACCGCCGAGATCAGCCGCACCCAGCTCTGGCAGTGGGTCCACCACGGCGCCGCGCTGGACGACGGGCGCCCGGTGACCATGGAACTGGTGGACGAGACCATCGCCGAGGAGCTGGCCGCCTGGAAGACCCGCGTCGGCGACCGCGCCTTCGAGCGGGGGCTGTACGAGGACGCCGCGGTGATGCTGCGCGACCTCGTGGAGCGTGACGACTTCGTGGATTTCCTGACCCTGCCGGCCTACGACCGGATCGTCGCGCAGGGGGCGTGAGGGCGTTGCCAAGCCCACGGCGTGTTCACCATATTGGTGTCGGCACACCACCCGAAGGGGCCGCCATGGGACGCAACGCCGCCGCGTATGGAGACGATTTCTACGGCTGGACGCAGGAGCAGGCCGGGCTTCTGCGCGCCGGCAAGCTGTCCGAAGTGGACGCCGAAAACCTCGCGGAGGAGATCGAGAGCATGGGCCGCAGCGAGGCCGACCGTCTGCGAAGCTGCCTGCGCCTGATTCTTTTGCATCTTCTGAAATGGCAGGAACAACCCGCCCGCCGGTCGCGGAGCTGGCGCAACAGCATCCAGCGGGAGCGGGACAACGCGGCCCTTGTGTTGGAGGACAACCCCAGCCTGACGCCCAAGCTGCCCGCGCTGTTCGCCAAGGCCTACCAGCTTGCCCGGCGTGAGGCCGCCCGCGAAACCGATCTGCCGGTGGAGCGATTTTCCGAGGACAGCCCCTTCACGGTGGAGCAGACCCTCGACCCGGCTTTTCCGGACGATCTGGAAGACGGCTGGCGCCGTGGTCCCCGGACCCCGCGGGTCTGACATTGACCCTTCCATCCGCCACCGTCCCGCCGGCCTCGCGCGGGGCCGAATCGCTCGCGCTGCTGCTCCTGGTCGGCGGGTTGATCGGGGTGATCTTTCCGGTCACCAAGATCGCGCAGGCGGCCGGCGTGCCGCCGCTGCCCTGGGCCTTTTCCATGATGCTGGGCGCCGGCGTGATCCTGGCCGGGATGGCGCGCGTCAAAGGCCAAGCCATGCTTCCCGCTGGGCCCCTGACCGGGCGGTACCTGCGCTACTTCGCGGTGTCGGGGCTGCTGTCCATGGCGCTGCCCAACGTGGTGCTGTTCTTCGTGATGCCCTGGCTGGGGGCCGGGCTGTCGGCGGTGGTCTACACGCTGCCGCCGATCCTGACGCTGCTGATGGCCGTGGCGGTGCGGATCGAAAAGCCCGACCGCGGGCGGGTGGCGGGCATCCTGCTCGGATTCGTCGGCGCGCTGATGATCGTCGGGCCGCGCGGCAGCCTGCCCTCGCCCGATCTGGCGGGCTGGATGGCGCTGGCCTTCGTCATGCCGGCCGCGGTCGCGGCGGGCAACGTCTACCGCACCGTGGCCTGGCCGCCGGGCGGGCAGCCGGTGGCGCTGGCGGCGGGGACCATGCTGGGCGGGGCGGGCTGGGTCCTGCTGGCGCTGCTCGCAACCGGGGCTGTGGCGGACCTGCCGGCGCTGGGTCTCGCACCCTGGCTCGCCCTGCTCCAGATCGCGGTGACGGCGCTGACCTATGTGCTGTATTTCCGGCTCCAGGTCGTCGCCGGGCCGGTCTATCTCAGCCAGATCGGCTACGTGGCGACCTCGGTCGGGCTGGGCACCGGGACGCTGCTGTTCGGCGAGCGCTATTCCCCCTGGGTGTGGGGCGGGGCGGCGGTGATCGTCCTGGGCGTGCTTCTGGTCAGTTTTGGCCGGCGATTCGCGCGATAAGCTGTGGCATCGCCGCCGCGCACCGTGGTACCAAGGCCGGTCCGCGACGTCCGCGTCCTATCCTATTCGGTCCGTGATCCTTCCGGCATGCAAACCTTCCTGGAATTCGAAAAGCCGATCGCCGAGCTTGAAGGCAAGATCGAGGAACTGCGCCACCTGACCAACGCCGGCGACATCAACATCGCCGACGAAGTGACGAAGCTGCAGACCAAGGTCGACAAGCTCCTCCGGCAGACCTACGCGAAGCTCACCCCGGCGCAGAAGGTGCAGGTGGCCCGCCACCCCAACCGTCCGCACTGTCTGGACTATGTGAAGGGGCTGATCGACGACTTCACGCCGCTGGCCGGCGACCGCGGCTTCGCCGAAGACCGCGCGGTCATCGGCGGGCTGGGCCGCTTCCGCGGCCGTTCGGTCGTGGTGATCGGGCAGGAGAAGGGCCACGACACCGAAACGCGCGTGCGCCACAACTTCGGCATGGCCAAGCCCGAGGGCTACCGCAAGGCTCAGCGCCTGATGGACCTCGCCGACCGCTTCACGCTGCCGGTCGTCTCGCTGGTCGACACCGCCGGCGCCTTCCCCGGCGTCCAGGCGGAGGAGCGCGGCCAAGCCGAGGCCATCGCCAAGAGCATCGAGCGCTGCCTGCGCCTCTCCGTGCCCATGGTGGCCGCGGTGATCGGCGAGGGCGGCTCGGGCGGCGCCATCGCCATCGCGACGGCCGACCGGGTGCTGATGCTGGAGCACGCCATCTACTCCGTCATCTCGCCGGAGGGCTGCGCGTCGATCCTGTGGCGCAACCCCGACATGGCCGGCGAGGCCGCCGTCGCGCTGCGCCTGATCAGCCACGACCTCAAGGAACTTGGCGTCATCGACCGGGTGGTGAGCGAGCCGATCGGCGGCGCCCACCGCGACCCGGCGGAGACCATCAAGGCGCTGGGCGACGCCATCGAGGAGTCGCTGGGCGATCTCGACGGGCTGGACGGCGCGGCGATCCGCGCCCAGCGCCGCCAGAAGTTCCTCGACATGGGCCAGAAGGGCCTGGGGTAAGACGCCATGGCCGCCGCACCGAAGACCCGTCCCTCCAAGACCCGTCTTCTGCGTCTGGCGGCCACCGTCAACCTCGCCGCGGTGGTTGCGGCGCTGCTGGCCCTGTGGCTGCTGCCGCCGCTGTTCGCGCCGCCGCCCGGCATCGCCGATCCGGGCGCGCGCATGGCCTTCTGGGGGCGGCTCGCCCTGTGGCCGGCGCTGGTGCTGTTCCTGACGGTGGGCGGGGTGCTGGTCGCCCGCGCCCGCTCCGTCGCCCTGAATCCCATTGACGACGCCGAGTCGCGCTTCTACCGGGTCAGCCAGCGCGTGCTGACCAACACGGTGGAGCAGACGCTGATCTTCGTGCCCGCCCTGGCGGCGCTGGTGGCGCAGATGCCGCTGCCCGACCTCGGCTTCGCCCGGCTGGCGACCGCGCTGTTCGTGCTGGGCCGCCTGCTGTTCTGGGCGGGCTATCTGATCCACCCCTATGTGCGGGCGCCGGGCATGGCGGTCACGCTGACCGTCAACCTCGTCGTGCTCGGCTGGGCGCTGCTGCTCGCCGTCGTTTAAAGCCCCGCTTTTTTCACACCTTATCTCCCAGGCGCGTCGGGCTTATGGCATAGGTTGCCTTGTGCCTTCCGACCGTTGGAGATGCCATGAAACTCCTGTCACGCTGCCCGTCTCTGCTTCAGGTCGCGCTGTCCTCGGTGCTTCTGCTGAGCGCGGTGCTCGAACTGTTCGACACCATGCTGGAGGATCTCGTCGGCGTGGAGATCACCACCGCGCACGGCCTGTTCCTGTTCGCCGCCGGCAAGATGCTCAAGGAGTGGCTGGAAGTGCGGAAGGAGTATTCCGAAGCACGGGAGAAGCTGGGCGGCGCGCGGGGCCGGGAAGCGGCCTCGTCGCAAGCCGGTTGAGCCAAACCAGCCGAGCGCCCCTTACAGCCAGCGCCGCCGCTTGAAGTAGATCATGGGCAGCGTTGCCGACAGGATCATCAGCATCACCGCCAGCGGATAGCCGAAGGTCCAGTCCTTTTCCGGCATGCTCACGAAATTCATGCCGTAGATGCTGGCGACCAGGGTCGGCGGGAACAGGGCGACCGTCAGAATCGAGACGATCTTCACGATCTCGTTCTGCTCCACGTTGATGCGGCCCAGCGTGGTGTCCAGCAGCAGGCTGACCTTGCCCGACAGGAACTGGGCGTACTCGCCGAGCCCCGTTACGTCCTGCAGGGCGGCGCGCGCCCAGCGCCGGGTCCGCTTGGCCGGGGTCCAGCCCTCGCCGCGGGCCAGGAAGGTCAGCAGGCGGTTGAGCGTCGACAGGCTGACATGCGCCTTGCCGATCAGGTGTCCGGTGTGGCCGATGCGCTTCAGCGTCCGGGTGTCGTTCCGCCGCTCCCCCTTGACCGGCAGGGCGCGCCCGCGGAAGGCGCGGCTGCCCATGGTGTCCAGCTCCAGCCCGACGCGGCGCAGGACGGCGGCGGTGCGCTCCACCACCCCGTCCAGCAGGGCGGCCAGGACCGCCTCGGCCGTCAGCTCCGCGCCGCCGCTGCGGGTGACGCGGCGGCGGAAGGCCAGGAAGGGCTGCGGATCGACGGCGTGGATGGTGGCGAGCCGCCCGCCGGCCAGGACGAAGCTGACCGGGACGATGCGCGGCTGGTCGGTGTCGGCCCAGACCAGGACGAGCGCGGTCATGTGCACGGCGTCGGGGGTGACGCGCAGGCGGCTCGATTCCTCGATCTCCGCCATCTGCTCCCGAGTCGGCAGCTTGATGCCCATCAGCGCCTCGGCGCGGGCCAGCTCCTCCGGGGTCGGGTTCTGCAGGTCGAGCCAGACGGCGTCGGCGGGCAGCGGGGTGCGGACGCCCTCGGCCTCGCGGGCCCAGCGCAGCCGGTCACCGTCGCAGGCGAACACGTGGAGCATGGCGGCCCTCTGGGTTTTAGAGGAGGCGGCCGAAACGGCGGGGCTTGCGCGGCTGGGGCGGCTCCTCGGCGGGGCCAGCGGAGTCGCTCGCGGCGTCGCCATCCGGAAGGTCGGCGGACGCGCCGTCCTGGCGCAGCGCGTCCTCCAGCTTGCGGCGGAAGGCTCCGCCGTCGTCCTTGGAGTCGAGGAAATGCCCGACGGCTTCCTTCGCCGAGTCGCGGTCGTAGGGGACCTTGCCGAAGACCGACAGCTTGGCGCGCTCCAGCAGCTTCGGGTCCATCCGTTCGCGGATGGCCTTCATCTGGCGGAGCAGGTCCTTGCGCACGTCGGACATGGCCGGTCCCCTTCGCTTGACCCGGTTACTCGCGGCCGATCAGCGTGCCGGCCCCGCCCTCGGTGAAGATCTCCAGCAGCAGGGCGTGCGGCACCCGGCCGTCCAGGATGACGGCGGCGTCCACGCCCTGCTCGACGGCGTCGATGCAGGTCTCGATCTTCGGGATCATGCCGCCGGTCGCGGTGCCGTCGGCGATGGCGGCGCGCGCCTGGTCCAGCGACAGGCGCGGCACCAGCTCCTTGTTCTTGTCCAGAACGCCGGCGACGTCGGTCAGCAGGAAGAAGCGGGTGGCGCCCAGCGCCGAGGCGACGGCGCCCGCCGCGGTGTCGGCGTTGATGTTGTATGTGTCGCCGTTGCGGTCGAAGCCGATGGGGGCGATGACCGGGATGATGTCCGACTGGGCCAGCGACGTGATGATCTGCGGGTTCACCTGATAGGGCTCACCGACGAAGCCGAGGTCCAGCACCTTCTCGATGTTGCTGTCCGGGTCGCGCTGGGTGCGGCGCAGCTTGCGCGCGGTGATCAGGCTGCCGTCCTTGCCCGACAGGCCGACGGCGCGGCCGCCCGCGTTGTTGATGGCGGCGACGATCTGCTTGTTGATGGAGCCGGCCAGCACCATCTCGACCACCTCGACCGTCTCCTTGTCGGTGACGCGCAGGCCGTCGATGAAGCTGGACTTGATGGCCAGCCGCTGCAGCATCTGCCCGATCTGCGGGCCGCCGCCGTGCACGACCACGGGGTTGATGCCGACCTGCTTCAGCAGGACGATGTCGCGGGCGAACTTCTCCGCCAGGCTGTCGTCACCCATGGCGTGGCCGCCGTACTTGATGACGAAGGTGCGCCCGGCGTAGCGGCGCATGTAGGGCAGGGCTTCGGACAGGGTGCGGGCCTTGGCGAGCCACTCGTCGCGGGTCGTGTTCTGCACGGGATGGAGCCGTTCGTCGGGGTGGGCCAATCGGGTGAGATTCCGCCGACTCTTTAACGGAAAGCGCCGGGGGTGCCTAGGGGGCTTTTTCAGGGGGCGCCGCGTCCGGGAACCCTTGCTGCGCCCGGCGGTTCGCCCGGGGTAGGATGAACCGCAAAGGACGGTGCCATGAACGACCGCATCATGCCGACGCCGCGCAACCCGTTCACCGAGGCCCACAAGGCCGAGATGGAGGAGACCGCCCGGCGGGCCGAGGAGATCTACGGCTCCCCCGACGCCCAGGAGGTGACGGAGGCCAACAAGGCGCTGAAGGAGCAGGCGCGCGGGGGTGGAAAGGCCGGGTCGGAGGGGCCGGGCGCCGATCCGGTGGTGACCGGGAACGTGCGCAAGCCCGGCTGAGAGGTCAGGACGCGCCGGCGTGGCCCGCCCGGCGGCCGGCGATCCGTCCGGCCAGCAGCGTCATCGGCTGGGTCAGCGCGGTGACCACCACCGCCATCAGCACCATGGCGGAGAAGCAGGCCTCCGACAGCACCCCGGCTTCCAGCAGGATGGTCAGGACAATGACCTCCATCAGCCCCTTGCAGGACATCAGCGTGCCGAGCCGCCAGGAATCGGCGGCGCTCTCGCCCGACAGCCGGGCGGGCAGGGCGGTGCCCAGGACCTTGCCGGCGATGGTCGCCACCGTCGCCAGCGCGAAGACCCACCATTGCGCCGAGGCGGCGAGGTCGAGATTGACCTTCAGGCCGGTCAGGGTGAAGAAGAAGGGCAGCAGGATCAGCGTGGCGAAATGCTCCAGCCGGTCCAGGATGGCCGCCGCCAGCCGCCGCGGCATGACCGTGCCGGCGACGAAGGCGCCCAGGATGTAATGCAGCCCGATCAGCTCCGTCACCGCGGCGGAGCCGAGAAGGGCGGCGCAGGTGACCACCACCACCATGTCGCCGACGTCGCCGTCCGGGGCGATGCGGTTCATCAGCCGGGTCAGCAAGGGGCGGGCGAACAGCTCCGTCGCGGCGAGATAGGCGAAGCCCAGCACGGCGATCTGCGCCACCCCGGCGAAGCCGCCGCTTCCCCCCGCCGCCAGGGCCAGCACGGCGGTGATGAGAATCCACAGCAGCGCGTCGTTGACCGCCGCGTAGCCCAGCGCCAGCCTCCCGACCCGCTCGCCGATCAGCCCCATTTCGCGCAGGATGGCGCCCAGCACCGGCAGGGCGGTCACCCCGACGCAGATGCCGAACCCCGCGGCGAACAGCAGCGGGTCGGCCTTCGGCCCGGCCATCTCGGGAAAGGCGCTGACGATCCACCAGCCGAGCGCCCCGCCGAGCAGAGTCGGCACCAGCATGCTCGACAGGCTGATCCCGACGAAGGCGCGCCCGCGTCCCTTGAACTCCTCCAGATCGAGATGCAGCCCGGTCAGGAAGGCGAAGAAGACCACGGCGAGCAGAGCCAGCCCGGAAAGCGGCGCCAGCGATCCCTTGGCGAACAGCGGTTGCCAAAGCTCCGGGGCGGCCTGCCCGAGAACCGACGGACCGAGCGCGATCCCGAACAGGATCTGGATGACCACCATCGGGGCCACATGCTTCAGGCCGGACAACCGCCACAGCAGGAACGGGCCGGCGATCAGCAGGATGGCCTGGATGAGGAACAGCAGGGCCGGCGTCAGCTCGAAGGGCATCGGGTCATCCCAGGTTGGCGAGCTGGGCGAGGCTGGCCCGCAGCTCCGCGATGCCCTGGCCCTTCTCGGAGCTGGTGGCGTGGATCTCCGGGAAGGCGGCGGGGTGCTTCTTCAGGGCCGCAACGGTGCGCTTGCTCACCTCGGCCAGCTCCTGCGACCGCACCTTGTCCGACTTGGTCAGGACGACGACGTAGGGCACCGCCGCCTGATCGAGCATCGTCATGATCTCTTCGTCGTTGGGCTTCAGCCCGTGACGCGAATCGACCAGCACCAGCGCCCGGCGCAGCGTGACGCGGCCGCGCAGGAAGCGGCGGACCATGTCGTTCCAGAGTTCAATCTTCTCCTTCGACTCCTTGGCGTAGCCGTAACCGGGCATGTCCACGAGCTTCAGCCGGTTGCCGAGGTTGAAGAAGTTGAGCTGCTGGGTGCGGCCCGGCGTGTTGGAGGTGCGGGCCAGCGTCTTGCGCCCGGTCAGCGCGTTGACGAGGCTGGACTTGCCGACGTTGGAGCGCCCGGCGAAGGCGACCTCCGGCAGGTCGGCCTCCGGCAGCTGCTCCGCCGTCTGGGCGCCCCAGATGAAATCGCATTCCTTGGCGAACAGAAGCCGCCCCGCTTCCAGGGCCTCCTCGTCGAAACCGGAGATCGGGGAGCTGCTGGAAGAGGTCATGGACGGCGCTTTCGAAAGACACGGGGTACGAATGATCGTGACCGGCCCAAAACATAACCGCCGGCAAACGCCCGTCAAGGGAGGCGCTTGCCGGCGGTCGATGCCCTGAAATCAAACAGGGAAGTCAGGGAAGCCGGGTATCAGATGGGAAGGACCCTCAGGTCACCTTCACACCGTCCTGCCGCATGATGATCCACTGCTGGGCGATGGACAGGGTGTTGTTCCAGGCCCAGTAGATCACCAGACCAGCCGGGAAGCTGGCGAGCATGAAGGTGAAGATGATCGGCAGGAACTGGAACACCTTCTGCTGCACCGGATCGGGCGGTGCCGGGTTCAGCTTCTGCTGGAAGTACATGGTGATGCCCATGATGATCGGCCACAGGCCCAGCATCAGGATGTGCGGCGGCTGCCACGGGATCAGACCGAACAGGTTGAAGATGGTGGTCGGATCGGGCGCGGACAGGTCGTGGATCCAGCCGAAGAACGGCGCGTGCCGCATTTCGATGGTCACGAACAGCACCTTGTACAGCGCGAAGAAGACCGGGATCTGGATCAGGATCGGCAGGCAGCCCGACACCGGCGAGACCTTCTCGCGCTTGTAGAGCGCCATCATCTCCTGGTTCAGGCGGACCTTGTCGTCGCCGAAGCGGTCGCGCAGCTCCATCATCTTGGGCTGCAGCTTCTTCATCTTGGCCATCGCGTGATAGGACTTGTTGGCCAGCGGGAAGAAGGCCGCCTTGACGATCACGGTGAAGACCAGGATGGCGATGCCGAAGTTGCCGAACAGGCGGCCCAGCAGGTCCAGCCCGTAGAAGAACGGCTTGGTCAGGAAGTAGAACCAGCCGAAGTCGATCGCCAGGTCGAAGTTGGCGATGCCCAGCTTGTCCGAATAGTCGTCCAGCAGGCGGACCTGCTTGGCGCCGGCGAACAGGCGGTCGGTCAGCTCGATGGTGGCGCCGGGGGCGACCTCCACGGCCTTGCCGAGCGTGTCGACCTGATAGCGGTCGGCGGCGCCGGGGGCGGAGTGGACGAAGCGGGCGGTGATCGGAGCCTTCTGGTCGGGGACCAGCGAGACCAGCCAGTACTTGTCGGTGATGCCGATCCAGCCGCCGGTCGACTGGGCGGAGATGGTGCCGGCCTTGCGCAGGTCGTCGTACTTGTGCTCGTTCAGCTTGCCGTCGAAGACGCCGAGCGGGCCCTCATGCAGGATGTAGTAGCCGTCGGTGTGCGGCGTGCCGGCGCGGCTGACCAGGCTGTAGGGCAGCAGGCTGACCGGGGCGGAGCCGGTGTTGCGCACCTTCTGGGTGATCGTGAACATGAAGTTCGGATCGACCGCGATGGTGCGCTCGAACACCAGCCCGTTGCCGTTGTCCCAGGTCAGGACCAGCGGCTGCTCCGGCGTCAGCGCGGTGCCGGCGGCGGTCCAGCGGGTGTCGGCGCCGGGAACCGGCTGCGACTTGTCCTCCGGAACCCAGCCGAACTCGGCGTAGTAGGCCTCGGGCGTGCCGGCGGGGGCCAGCAGGACGATTTCCGGGCTCTTGGGATCGGGGGTGACGCGGTAGTCGGCCAGCGTCAGGTCGTCGATGCGGCCCCCAACCAGATTGACCGATCCGTGCAGCGACGGCGTGTTGATCTTGACGCGCGTTCCGGCGGCCATCTGCTCGGCGAGCAGGCCGGCGCGGTCGCGGACCGTGGCGGGAGCCGCCGTGCCGGGAACCGAACCGGGAGCGGCGCCCGGAGCGGGCGCGGCGCCGGGGGCGACCGACTGCTCCGTCTGGGCGGCCTGCTGCGCAGCCTGCTGCTGCTTCACCCGGGGTCCATCGTAGAAATACTGGAATCCCAGGAGGATGGCGATCGACAGAGCGATCGCGAGGATGAGGTTGCGTTGATCGGTCATGGCATCCCGGTTGCCGTGGGCCTTCTGTTAAGAAGGGGGCCGAACGCCGGTTTTCAGGCCGGCATGCGAATTGCTGCATCGATGCGCCGCTTCGTCCGGCCCGTGCGAACAGCGGGTGGACCGCCCCGGCTCGGGCACGGGATCATATCCCCACCCGCCCCAGGGATGGCAGCGCAGAAGCCTCCGGACGGTCAGCCAACTGCCCCGGATCGCTCCGTGCTTAGATAGCGCATCCAGCGCATAGTTTGAACAGGTCGGCTGAAATCGGCAGTGCCACCCGATGAAGGGCGACAGGGTCCACTGATAACCGACCACGAGCGCGCGCAGAAAATAGGCGAGCGGGCTCACGCGCCGACCTCCCCGCCGCCGGAACCGTTGCCGGTCCCGCCGTTGGAAGTGACGGCGTTTGGCCCGCCATTCACCTCGTTCTTTGGCGCCTCGCTCTTGGAGACGTCGCGCCACAGACCGAGGCGTTTCAGCGCCGCGATCAGATCGCCCACCAGCTCCGTCCACGGCCGTTCGGCCGTCGCGGCGCGGGCCACCAGCACGAAATCGTGACCGGGGGCCGCGTGGGCGGTCAGAATTTGGCGGGCCGCTTCGCGAAGGCGGCGGCGTGCGCGATTGCGCACGACCGCGTTCCCCACTTTGCGGCTCGCCGTCAGGCCAAGACGAATCGGCGGCTCGCCAGGGGCGGGCCGCTGCCGTTCGTCATGTCGGCGCACCTGCAGGATAAGGCCGGGAGCCACATGCTTGCGCCGTGTACCGGCCACGGCCAGAAACTCCGGCCGCCGCTTCAGGCGCCCGACCCTGGGGTCCGGCGCCGCCATGCGTATCAGGCGCTCAGGACACTGCGGCCCTTGGCGCGACGGCGGGCAATCACCTTGCGGCCACCGACGGTCGCCATGCGGGCGCGGAAGCCATGCCGGCGCTTGCGCACGATTTTGCTGGGCTGGAACGTGCGTTTCACGGCACCATACTCCTCGATCTCAGGGCAAAAAATGAGCCCCGCTGTATAGAGGTACCGACCCCCGGAGTCAATCACGCGCTGCCACCCAAGCGTGGGAAATATTCTCCGTTCGGATGGGCAGAGGCAAGAAGGGTGGCGCAAAGGAGGGTGAAAAGGGGTAGGGCCCTGCCTCCCTTGCCGTGCGGCGTGTTTACCCCCTGACATTCGCGAAAGGTCCGGGGGAAGTCGGCATGCTGCACCGGCGGCAATTCATCGTGTCCAAAAACACCCACGCGCTCCGTCCGGATTGGGTGAGCCGTGACATCGGCGGGCTCGTCCTGTCCCATTGTCCCGACCTGCCGGTCCGGCGCGTGCTGGGCGCCGACAAGACGGTCTGGCATCTGCTGGGGCTGCCCGTGCAGACCGACCCGGCGCGCCCCGACCCGGTGGAGGCGCTGGCCGCGTCGCGCGCCGGCGACATCGCGGAACTGTGCCGCTCCTGGACGGGACGCTGGCTGCTGCTCAACAACCGGGCGGTCCACTTGGACACCGGCGGGACGCTCGGCTGCTTCTACGGGATGGTGGACGGCGCCCTGACCCTCACCTCCAGCGCCGGGGTGATGGCCGAACTGCTGGGCGAGGAGGCGAGCTTCCGCCGCCCGCTGGCGCACGAGGCCGGGTTGGACTGGTACCCGCTGCCCGGCTCCGGATTGACGGGGGTGCGCCGGCTGCTGCCGACCCAAGTGCTCGACCCCGCCCGCCCGATGGACGATCCGGGCTTTCTGACCTTCCGCCGGCCCTTTCCCGCGGTTCCGCCGGGCTTTTCCGATTCGCTCGCCTATGAGCGGATGGAATCGATCCTGGTCACCGCCATCCGCAACCTGCACCGGACCCTGGCGGGGCCGGAGGGCGGCAACCGCCCGCTGATGCTCCAGCTCACCGCCGGCTATGACACCCGGCTGCTGCTGGCGGCGGCGCAGAAGGCCGAGGTGCCCTTCGCCACCTTCACCTTCGACCACCGCGACCTGACGCCGGGCGACCGCAAGCTGCCGCCGAAGCTGGCCCGGCTGGCCGGGGTGGAGCATCACCTGATCCCCTGCCCGCCGCTGGACGCCCAGCGCCAGCGCGACTACGCCGCCCACACCGGCGGGCACACCGCGGCGATGGACGGCGAGTTCTACGCCAACGGCGCCTGGGACGGTGTGCCGGAGGGCGCGGTGGTCCTGCACGGCGGTGTTTTCGAGGTGGCGCGCTGCTTCTACTGGGGCCAGATCCCGCCGGGGCTCGCCGCCGACGGCGAGGATACCGCCGCCCGGATCTTCGACGCCTTCCGCGGCAAGCTCTACAACCCACCGTCCCATTGCGAGGCGCTGCGCGAGTGGCTGGCCTGGGTGGTCAAGACGCCGGACGTGTTGCCGGGTGGTACGATGGACCTGCGCGACCGCTTCTATCTGGAGCAGCGGGTGGCCGGCTGGCTGTCGGCCATCGACCAGGGGGTGGACCTGACCGGGCGACAGCTCTTCCAGGTTGGCAACTGCGCGGACTTCCTGGCGATTGCGCTCGCCATGCCGGTGGACGTCCGGCGCTCCAGCCAGCATCAGGCGGAGCTGATCCGCCGCATGGCCCCCGACCTGCTGAGCGAGCCGATCAACCCGCCGCAGCCCGCCGTGCTGCGCCAGCTCCGCAAGCTGCCGCGCCGCCTGAACAAGCTGCGCACGGCGATCGGGCACCATCTGGCGCGGACGTCGGCTTAGGGGAGGGCTTCAGGGGAAGGTGCGGTGGATGCCGGCCGGCCCCCTCCCTGACCCTCCCCCGCTGGGCGGGGGAGGGGATGAAAGGACCGTTGTGGACAACGGTGCGGCCGTTTTGGACAGGTGCAGCCAGCGGCGGTAGGCGTCCTCACTGACGGGGGCGCGGTGCTTCAGGCCGATGCGGAGAATCTCCGGCAGGGCCAGCAGAACCTTCAAGTCGGTCAGCCGCGGGCCGTGGCGCAGGTTCTTCCAGCTGTTGCCGATCCAGCTCCGCGCGAAGCGCCAGGGCAGCAGGCCGGCGGGGCAGCGGGCCACCTCGCGGATCAGGTCGTTGCGGTGGTTGTAGAAACGCTCCAGCCCCGGCTTGCGGCCCTTCTCGCTCTTGTCGTGGTAGACCATGATTCCGGGCAGGGCGACCACCCGGTGGCCGGCGCCGATCAGCCGCAGGCAGCGGTCCTTTTCCTCCCCCTGGCGGTACAGCTCCGGCATGTAGAGGCCGACGGCGGCGACCGCGCTGCGGCGCAGCAGATGGCCGCAGCCGACATACCAGGGCGCGTCGAAGGGATCGGCCTGCGGCGGGAAATAGACCAGCCCGTCGCGTGTCTCGATGTTGCAGGCCACCGCCGCCACGTCCGCGTGCGTCTCCATGTAGGCCACCGCACGGGCGAGGCCGTCCGGCTCGGCGAACCAGGAATCGTCGTCCACCGACAGCACGTAATCGCCCGCCGTGTTTACGAAGCCGAAGTTGCGGGCGTAGATCAACCCGGCGTTGTGCGGCAGCCGGACGTAGCGGACGGTCGGGAACTCCGCGCGCACCATGGCGTCGGTGCCGTCCGTGGACCCGTCGTCCACCACCAGGATCTCCGCGACGGGGTGCGTCTGGGCGAGCAGGCGGGACAGCGCGGTGCGCAGCTCCGGCGCGCGGTTGAAGGTGGCGATGACGGCGCTGACGCTGGGCATCAGGCGACCTCGCTGGAGGAGGACGGCGCGGCGCGCGGCCGCTCGGGCAGGGGCAGCCGGACTGGCGGGCGCTTCAGCTCCTCCGGATACTCGTCGCGCAGGCCGGACAGGTAGCTGTCCAGAAAGACCCGCAGGCCCCTAAAGTCCCGGTTCACCAAGTAATATGCGGTGTATTTGGCGATCATGCGCGGGATCACCCCGGCCTTCTCGTAGTTGGCGTGGATGTAGCCCATGTTGCGGAAGAAATGCGGCGCCCGGTCGGCCCGCATCGTCTCCACCGTGCCCAGCCGGCCACCCAACACCTTGTGCTCCGTCCGCGACATGCCGGGGTGGATGTGGAGCGCCTTCACCGCCGTGCCGACCTTCAGCCCGGCGCGGCGGGCGCGCAGGGTGAACTCGTACTCGTCGCCCCAGATGAACATCTCGCGCTTCACGTTGCCGATCCGCTCGAACACTGCCCGTCCGATCAGCGTGCCGTTGAACAGGGCGATGGTGCCCGGCGCCAAGCCGTCCACCGCCCGCGCCATCAGGCTGTCCGGGTCGCGGGTGCCCTGCATGGGGAAGGCCAGGGTGGAACGGTCCTCCGCCGCCAGCACCAGAGGGCCGACCATGGACAGGCCGTGGTGCCGCGCTTGGACCAGCAACTCGGCCAGCGCGCCGGGCTGCGGGATGCCATCGTCGTCGGTGCTCCAGATCCAGCGGGCGCCGAGGCCGAGCGCCGTCTCGAAGGCGGTGTGGTAGGCGCCGGCGGAGCCGCAATTGGCCTGCCGCACCACGACCAGCGCGTCGTCCCGCTCCTCCGCCTGCGCGGCCAGCCATTCCGGCGTGCCGTCGCTGGAGCCGCTGTCCACCACGACCAGCCGCTCCGGTCGCGGCTGCTGCCCGAGGATCGCCGCGACGCAGGTGGCCAGAAGCGGCAGGCGATTGTGAGTGACGACGATCGCCACGACGCCGTGGGCGATGCCCGCCGAAACATTGTCCGCGGGAAACGTGTCGTGAGCCATGGCTTGGCGGTTCCTCCTGGTCCTGTCCATCAGTCGGTTTGGGTGCGCGTGGGGGTGCAATCGCCCTGACCCGGCCGGCAGGGCAGGATGGCGACGTCGGGCGAGGGATCGGCGCCGGACAGCACGCCCAGCCGCCCCAGCGTGCGGGCGACCGTCCGCGCCGCGTAGAGCTGCCCTTCCAGCCCCCAGCGGCTGCCGTTGGGCGCGTAGAGGTCGCGCACCCCCCCGGCGGCCAGCGCCGTCAGGCCGGAGGCCAGCGGCACCGCCTGGAGCGTCGGATCGGCGGCCATGACCTCGTCCACCGCGGACCGCTGGGGCGGCGGATCGAGCAGGAAATCGGCATAGACCGTGCCCTTGTCCGGGGCGATCAGCAGCAGGAAGCGCGTCACCCCGTTGGCCTCCACCGCGTCCTGGATCGCGTGCAGCCCGGCGCGGCGCTCCTCCAGCAGGCGGCGGTCGGTGCGCCAGGGCTGGAAATCCTCCGCGCGGAAGAGGCTGGTCGTCGCGGCGGCGGAGCTGAACAGGCCCGCATAGGCCAGGGACCGCTCCTCGACCGGGCCGCCGGTCACGTTCAGCAGGGCGCGCGGCAGCGCCTTGACCAGCAGGTCGAGCGCGTGGCCGATGGGCGGCGGGTTCCAGGCCTGGGCGCGGGCGCGTTCCAGGGTCAGCGGCTGGCGGTGCAGGGGCTGGACGGCGAGGGGGCGCGGCGTCGTCACCCCGTGGGGGCGGGGGGTGGTGACGGTGGACAGGTCCAGCCCGCCGACGGATTCCTCCAGGTCGCGCTCCGATAACTGCAGGATCACCACGCGCGGCGGGCGCTCCCGGAAGTCGGGGGAGGCCAGATAGGCGGCCAGCGGCGCGGCGCCCGCGGCCCGCACGCCGACGGTCAGGCCGGTCAGGTTGCGCAGATGGTCGGTCCAGTAACGGCCGTAGCGGCCGTGGCGCTCCTCCGCCTCGGGGCGGGAGAAGCCGTCACCGAACACCAGCGCGTCGTAATCGGCGCCGGGCCGCGCCGCCTCGGCCAGCGGCGGCACGAAGATCGCCTGGGGCGTCCTGGGGCCGAAGCGATTCTCCGCGTAGCCGCCCAACTCCGTCAGGTCGCCGTCGGGCGGGTCCAGCACGAAGGCCAGCGGCAGGACCAGAGCCGCGGCGAGGGCCAGCCCGCGCAGAACGATCCTGTTTAACCCGCCCTTCACCGGTCGCCTCACGCCCGGTCCGCGGGGAACCGGACGCCGGGCAGGCGGAAGGCGGGCTTGTGGAAGACGGACATGCGGCTTTGGGCGAGCGGCGATCCGGCGGAGTCGCCGATCCACAGGCGCAGCGCCTTGGTCGCACCGATCCACAGCAGGATGGGCAGCAGCGAGAAGAAGCCGAACTTGACGATGGTGATGTTGCCGTCGCGGTACCATTGCAGCGACAGCGGGATGAAGGCGCAATAAAACAGCACCGCGTAGCGGTTGGTGAAGCCCGACTCCCAGAACCAGCGGTGCAGCCGGCCCAGGATCAGGCCGACCACCACCATGGTGACGATCACGCCGATCCACCCCGCGCTCATCCAGCCGTCGCCGGCCAGCGAGGTGGTCAGGTTGGAGAAGTTGCCGAAATCGTGCAGCGACACCCATTTGACCGGCGCGCCGATGGGCTTGTCCGGCCACAGCATGCGCGGGATCGGCTCGGTGAAGAGCTGGAGATACTGGGTGAACCAGGTGTAGGTCCCCGACTGCTGCGGCACCGCCCACAGGATGAAGGCCAGGAAGTCGAAGTTGGCGATGTCCTGGTTCGACACGCTCTCGACGAAGGAACCCTCGCCGCCCTGGAAGATGCTGAACAGCTTGCCCGGATTCTCGGTGCCGGCCAGCACGCCGCGCAGGAAGTCGCGGTTGTTGCCCAGCGTGTGGAACAGCAGCAGCACCGGCAGGCCGCAGGCGAGCTGCCACCAGCGGAACCACTTGGTGCGCGTGTGGTAGAGGATCAGCAGCACCATGCCCAGCACGCCCATGATGATCGCCCAGCGCCCCCAGCCCAGATAGGCGCGGTAGCTGACGAAGGCGATGAAGGGGATGAAGGACAGCGGGTGGAAGCGGCTGACCCAGATGATGCCCAGCGTCAGCGGCAGGCCCATCGAATGGGCCTCGGCGATGTAGCCGGTGGTGTTGACGTAGACCGGCTGGCCGGTCAGCGGGTCGCGCTCCATCTGCACGTCGCCGGTGCCGGTGAAGTCGGCGCCGTCCTGGCGCAGGATCGCCGAATAGATGGCCAGCGGCCCCAGCGCCGCCACGGTCAGGGCGAAGGCGGTGATGTCCAGCCGGTCGAAGGTGAAGGTGGGCGCCCGGCTGAGGTCCGGCTTGACCCGCCCGGCCCAGCCGCAGGCGATGGAGAAGGCGACGAGCGCGACCGAACTGACCGTCAGCGACTTCACGAACTCCGCCGCGCTCGGCCAGTAGCCCATGAACAGCCAGGCATTGTCGATGCCGAAACCGTGCACCAGCAGCGGTCGGATCACGAAGACCAGCGTGTGGAAGATCAGATAGTAGGTCAGCGGGTGGAACATCGACGCGGTGCCGGTGCTGAGGAACACCACGGTGACCAGGGCCACCACCAGCACCTGCGCGATCAACGCCGTTTCGATCATGCCGGACTCCGCCTTACCTCGTGAACGCGCGTCACCGCCGGCCACGGCCGGTGGTGTGACGGCCGGTGGGGCGGTGTCGTCGTGCCGGCCCCCGGGAGCGAAGGCGGCACTCCGGAAAGCAACACCGCCGGCCCCGCTCGGGTCCCCCCGTCCGGGAGCGCAGACGGCGAGGGCCGTTCGGTCAGGGCTATCCGCGCGGCACCTTCGAGGCACCCCGTCCGCGCTTTTGCTTCATCCGCCCCCCGCCGCCAGTTTCGCTGGGGTGCGGAACGGAGGTGATATGACGCGCCGGATTCCTGGACTCTTCGCGGGCGGGCTGTTGTGGCTGGTCCTGCTGCTGGCTGGTCCCACCCCGTCCTTCGCGGCGGAGCCGGCGATCCACGTCTCCCCCCAGGGCGACGACCGCTGGTCCGGGCGGGTCGCCGCCTCCACCCCGGACGGGCGGGACGGCCCGGTCGCCACGCTGGCCCGCGCGGTGGAGGAGGCGCGCAAGCGCGGCCTGCACCTGATCCTGCTGCGCGGCGGCACCCACCGGCTGACCGACACGGTGACGCTGGGTCCGGAGGATTCCGGGCTGCGCATCGCCGCCTTTCCCGGCGAGACCCCGATCCTGTCGGGCGGCGAAGTGGTGACGGGATTCAAGGCGGAGCGGGACGGCGTCGTCTCCGCCCCGCTGGCGCGCGAGCCGGGGCTGGACGTCAGCGTCGGCGGCGTGCGGCTGCGCGCGGCGCAGAGCGGCGCCTTCGACCCGCAGGACCCGATCCGCAGCGGCTGGTTCGTCGCCCAGCAGACCAAGGGCGGCGGCGACAAGCGGCAGTTCCGCTTTCCGCCGGGCACCGTCCAGGCGGCCTGGGCGGTGCCCGGCGTGCGCGTCCAAGCGCTCGACCGCGAGCGGCAGGCCGACGACATCCGCGGCATCGAGCGCATCGACCGCAACGGCACGCTGGTGCTCGACCGCGACGGCTGGTACCCGTTCCGCGACGGCAGCACCTTCCGCCTGCTCGGCCATCCCGATTTCCTGAAATTCCCCGGCCAGTTCGCCTGGAGCGCCAAGGACCGGCGCCTGCTGCTCCGCCCCCACGACCCGGCGGCCTTCGCCCGCGACGGCGAGGCGGTGGTGGCCCGCACCGCCCCGCTGATCCAGGCGGAGAAGGCGGATTCCATCACCCTCGACGGGCTGTCCTTCGCCGACGTGCCCTACAACGGGGCGGCGGTGCGGCTGGCCGGCGGCTCGGGGCACCGCGTCCTCGACAACCGCTTCACCGCCGTCGGGACGGGCGTGCTGCTGGTCGGCGTCGCGGACAGCGAGGTGCGCGGCAACCGGCTGGATCATCTGGGGCGCAGCGGGATCGAGCTCACCCCCGGCAGCGCCGGCAACCGGATCGTCGCCAACACCATCCGCCATGTCGGTGAGGTGAACTTCTACGGCGGCGGCATCATGAGCGCCGGAGTGACCCGCACGCAGATCGCCCACAACGACATCCGGCACGCCGCGCGCTACGGCATCTCCATGAAGAACTGGAACCCGGAGACGAAGAACACCGACAACGTGATCGAGTACAACCGCATCCGCGACATCGGGCGGGAGACCGCCGACCTCGGCGCCATCGAGACGCTGGGGCGCAGCGACATCGACACCAAGCTGGTCATCCGCTTCAACGACATCCGGGGGACCGGCGGGATCGCCACCGACGCGGCGGGGCGCTGGATGACCCGCTACAAGGGGTTCGGCGTCTATCTGGACGACCTGACCAACGGCGTGCGGGTCGAGGGCAACTTCCTGGAGGACACCGGCTGGGCGTCGGTGTTCATCCATGGCGGCGACGGCAACCGGGTGGAGAACAACATCGCCGTGCTGACCGACGAGCGCGACCGCTTCCTGCGCTTCGAATGGGTGCCGAAGGCGGGGACGGCGGGCTTCCTGCGCGACAACGAGGCCAGCCGCAACATCATCCACGCCCGCGTTCCGGTGGAGCAGCTGGTGACGGCGCTGACCGGCGGGGAGTACCGGCTGGAGAACAACATCTTCGACCGGCCGGGCCGCGGCCTGCGCGCGCCGGGGGCGCCCGTGGAACGCACGCAGGCGCGCTCCGTTCAAGGAGGCAATCAGCCGGACCCCTATTTCATGAACCCGTCGAAGGACGACTACCGCCTGCGCCCAAACTCCCCCGCCCTGAAGATCGGCTTCCAGGAGATTCCCTGGTCGCGCATCGGTCCGGAAGGGGCGCGCTGAGCCCGTGGACGCGCTCAGTCCGTCGCCCGCCCCCTCGCCGGAGGCCCCGCCGTCCGCCACCATCGGGCTGGCGCCGCCGCAACTCGACCTGTCCGTCCTGCCGCCGCGCATCCGGCGCGAGCTGCGTGCCAGCCATGTCGGCGAGACCGTGGCGGTCGCCCTTTACGACGGCGTCGCCGGCGCCACCAGCGACCCGGAGGTCCTGCGCTTCGCCGCGTCCCACCGAAGGGTCGAGCGGCGGCACCTGCGGCTGTTCGAGGCGGTTCTGCCGCCGGACAAGCGCAGCGCGCTTCCGGCCTTCTGGCGCTGGTCGGGCCGGGTGATGGGCGGGCTGCCGGCCTGGCTCGGCCCGCCCTATTTCTACGCGGTGG
Organism: Azospirillum sp. UENF 312511; assembly: GCF_058780635.1. Taxonomy (NCBI): domain Bacteria; kingdom Pseudomonadati; phylum Pseudomonadota; class Alphaproteobacteria; order Rhodospirillales; family Azospirillaceae; genus Azospirillum; species Azospirillum sp. UENF 312511. The sequence goes on from NZ_JBSNCG010000003.1 coordinate 1,889,382, forward strand.
TCGCCGGGGTGGAGGCCTGGGTGGACGGGCATTACACCCGGCAGATCGCCCTGGCGCGGCGGCTCGCCCCCGATCCCGACCTGCTGAACCTGCTGGAGGCCTGCCGCCTCGACGAGCGCCTTCACGCCCGCGACGCCGCCCGCCTCGACCCGGCGCCGCCCTGGACCGCCCGCGCGCTGGCCGGGCTGGCGGTGTTTCTGTCCCGTGTGGGGGTGAGGGCGGCGCGCTGGGTGTGAGGGCGGTCAGACCCTGGCGCGCTCAGCCCATGGCGCGTTTTGGCCGGACGGCTGGCCCGGCGGCTTCGGGCAGCGGTCCGGCGATGCGGTCGAGCAGCGCGTCCATGCCGCTGTGCCCGGCCTCATGGGCGGCGCGGGCGCGGGCGTGGGCCTGCTCTGAGGCCAGCGCCAGCGCGTCGCGGTCCTTGGCCCACAGGCGCAGCGCCGGCAGCACCGCCTGGATGAAGTCCCGGTCCTGCGGGACGAGGCCGGGGCGGGGGATGTCGCTGCCGATGCAGCCGCGGTCGTAGGCGAGAACCGGCACGCCCGCCGCCATCGCCTCGAACAGCACCAGCGGCTGCGCCTCGTTGCGGTAGCGGGTGGGGAAGACGAAGACGTCGATGTCGCGGTAGAAGGCCGCCTTGGCGTCGTCGTCCACCGGGCCGCGATACTCCACGTCGCCGTCGAAGGCCACCAGCCCCGCCGCGACCAGCGCGTTGTCCATGCGGCCCAAGCCCGGCCCGGCCAGCACCAGCTTGACGTCCACCCCCTCCGACCGCAGGGCGCGCAGCAAGGTGAACAGCGTGTCCAGCCCCTTCTCGGCGCACAGATTGGACAGGTGGCCGATGCGCAGCGGGCCGGACTTGCCGTGGCGCGGGCGCGGCACCGGCGGGGTGAAGATGGCGTTGGAGACGCTCATCGCCGTTTTCGCCGCCGGGTAGAGCGCCTGGAAGCGCGCCTGCATGGCCGGGCAGAGCAGCACATGCATGCAGTCCGTGCCGGCGAGGCGGGTCAGCAGGCTCATCCGCCAAGTGGGTTTGGAGATGGTGGCGAAGGAATGGTGGTGCAGCGTCCGTTCATAGCCGAACAGCCGCGCCGTTCCGGCCAGCGCCGCCGTGTAGAAGATCCCCAGCCCCGAATCGACGGGCATGTAGAAACGCCGTCCGGGGATCGTCGCCCCGGCCGCCAGCCGCAAACCCGCCAGCAGGACGCGCATGGCCTTGGCCGCGTGGTAGCGCAGGCCGCCGCCGTTCCAGCCCGGCGACAGGTCCGCGACCTCCACCGTGGCCTCCACCGGGCCGCGGTTGCGCAGGCGGTCCAGCACCAGGGCGGTGACCCGACTCATCCCGTCCATGGGCGGGGGAAGGCGGCCCGAGACGACGATGTGGGGGGTGTTGCGGCGGTCGGTCATCACGCTTCGCTTTCACGGGTGCCCTTGCGGGCGCTTTCATCGGTGCTTTGGGCGGCGCCCTGGTCGGCATCCTTGCGGGCGCCCAGGCTGTGCAGGGCCTTCTCCACGGCCTCCGCGAAATAGCCGGCGTCGGCCAGCGCCTGGAAGGGACGTCCGTTGAGGCTGAGGCGCCGCCATTCCGCCTCGTCCGACGCGACGGACAGCATGTGGCGGGCCAAACCCTCCGGGTTGTCGGGCTCGACGATGTGGCCGTTCAGGCCGCTGCGGATCAGCACGTCGCGGGCGCCGCACTGGTCGGACAGGATCGTCGGCACGCCCATGGCCAGCGCCTCGTTCACCACCAGCCCGAACTGCTCCTCCAGCGAGGGCAGCAGCAGGCACAGGGTGGAGCCCAGCGTCTCCGCGATCCCCTTCTCCTGAAGGAAGCCGCGGAAGATGATGTGCCCGTCCAGACCGCGCTTGGCGACCTCCGCCCGCAGGTCGGCCTCCAGCGGGCCGGAGCCGCAGAGGTGCAGGGGCCGCGCCGCGTCTCCGGCCAGCCGGCGGTAGAGATCGTAGGCCTCGACCGCGCGGAACAGGTTCTTCTTCGGCACGAAGCGGGCGATGATCGTGAAGTGCCGCTCGGCGAAGGGCACGCCCTCCGGGGCCGGGGTCATGCCGGACAGCCGGCGCACCCGCTCCAGCGACAGGGTGTCGTAGCCGATGAACAGCCGGTCCTTGGGCAGTCCCAGGAAGCGGTAGTAGTCGACGGTGCGGTGGCTGCCCCCGATCGCCGCCTGATAGGGCTTGTAGAGCAGGGACTTCAGCGCCTCGCGCCAGAGGACGCGCGGCTTGTCGTCGAATTTGGAGGCGTTCATGTTGACGACGCGCCGGCCCATCAGCCGCATCGTCACTGCCAGGGCGAAGACGTCCGGCTCCTCGTAATGGCACAGGAAGACGTGGCTGGCCCCCGCCTTGCGGCATTCGCGCAGCAGGGCGCGGTAGACCTGGAAGGACGGGATGTCCGCCTTGGAGCGTCCGGGGAACAGCGTGATCTTGCGGAAATGCTGCCCCTCTCCGGTGGAGTCCCAGGCGTAGGTGTGGGACTTCGACCCGACCTCCAGACCGACCACGTCGTAGAGATGGCCGAGCCGCCGCCCGACCGCCTCCAGCCGGTCCATGTGGTAGGGGCCGAACATCTCCCAGGAAAAGACCAGGGCGGGCTTCGTCATGCGGCGTCGTCTCCCAGCAGCAGCGCGGCGTATTGCGCCAGGACGGCGCTGCGGCTGGCGTTGCCCTCCACCCAGGCACGGCCCCGGCGGCCCATGGCGGCGCTCCGGGCGGGATCGTTCAGCAGCTCGGCCACGGCCTGGGCCATGGCCTCCGGCGCGTCGGGCGGGGTGCGCCGGAAGGCGTCGATCTCCGTCCCCAGCCGGTCGAGCGCCGAGCCCGGCAGGCAGGTGCAGACGAAGGGCCGCCCGGCGGCCAGGATGGTCACCGCCTTGCCCGGCATGGCGAAGGCCGCCCCCTCCGGACGCTGCGGCACCAGATGCACGTCGCCCTCGGCCAAGCCCTCGGCGAGCCGGTCGGAGGCGATCAACGGCGCGAACTCCACGTTGGGCAGCGCCATCGCCTTGGCCTGGGCCTTCAGTTCCTCCTCAAGCCCGCCCTGACCGCGCAGCAGCACGCGGGCGTCGGGGCGCAGCGCGTGGAGGTGGCGGGCCATCTCCAGCACCTGGTCCAGCCCCTGCTTGCGGGCGAAGGCGCCGCTGTAGAGGACGGTCGGCGGCTGGCCCTCCGGCCGGGGCAGGGGGCGGATGGCCTCGGCATCGACGTGGGGCGGGATGACCGTGATCGGTCGCCGCACGCCGAGGTCGCGCAGCACGTCGGCCATCGCCTCCGACAGCACGACGATGCCGTCGGCGCGGTTCAGCGCCGTGCGCTCCACCGCCTGGATGGCCTTCAGCGCGGCCCCGCCGCCCATGCCCAGCGCGCCGGCAAGGCCCGACTGGATGTCGTGCACGATGGCGATGTGCCGCCCACCCGGCGCGCGGAAGCGGTCGGCGACGGCGACGCTGAAGATGGAGGGGCAGAGCGACAGCACCGCCTTGTGCCGCCCGACGCGCCCGCGGGCGCGCGCCGCCAGGAAGCCGGCGTGAAGCACCCCCTCGTGGATCAGCCGGCCCTTCATACCGCCGCCCTTCGGCGGGATGGTGAACAGCCGCTCGATGCGGACGCCGTTCACGGTGCGGCGGTCCTCGGCCCCGTCGGCGTAGCCGTCGTAGATGGCTTGGCCCGGATAGTTGGGACGCGCGGTCAGCACGGTCATGTCCGTCCCCGCCGCGGCGAAGGCGGTGGCGAGGTCGGTCATCATCGGCGCGCTGCCGGCGGGTTCCGGCCAGTAGCTCATCGCCACCAGCAGGACCGACGGCGGGAGGGTGGCCGGATCCACGATCCGGGTGCGCAGGGGTGTGGAATCATCGGGCATCGGCGGTCACTCCGCGGCTTCGCCGGTCGTGGTGGCGGCGGGCCGGGGAGCCGGCGGTGCGGCGTTCTCCAGGAACCAGCCGTAGGTGCGATTCAGCCCCTCCTCCAGCCCGACCTTGGGCCGCCAGCCGGTGGCGAACAGGCGCGACACGTCCATCAGCTTGCGCGGGTGGCCGTCCGGCTTGCTCAGATCCTGGGTCAGCGCCCCCTCGTAGCCGACCACCCCGCGGATCAGCCGGGCCAGATCGCCGATGGCGATGTCCTCGCCGGGGCCGACGTTGATGATGTCCTCGCCGTCGTAGCGTTCCATCAGGTGCAGGCAGGCGTCGGCCATGTCGTCCACATAGAGGAACTCGCGGCGCGGCGTGCCGGTGCCCCACAGGGTGACGCTGGGCGCCTGCTCCATCTTCGCGTCGTGGAAGCGTCGGATCATGCCGGGGATGGCGTGGGAGCCCTCCGGGTCGAAATGGTCGCCGGGGCCGTAGAGGTTCGACGGCATGGCGCAGATGGCGTTGAAGCCGTACTGCCGCCGGTAGGCCTGGCACTGGGTGATGCCGGCGATCTTGGCAATGGCGTAGGGCTTGTTGGTCGGCTCCAGCGCGCCGGTCAGCAGAGCCTCCTCCTTCAGCGGCTGCTCCGCGAATTTCGGGTAGAGGCAGGAGGAGCCGAGGAACAGCAGCTTCCTCACCCCCGCCCGCCAGGCCGCGTCGATGACGTTGGTCTGGATCAGCAGGTTGTCGCGGATGAAGTCGCCGCCGAAGCGCTCGTTCGCCAGGATGCCGCCGACCTTGGCGGCGGCCAGGATCACATAGTCGATCTTTTCCCGGTCGAAGAAGGCGCGCACCGCGGCCTGGTCGGTCAGGTCCAGCTCGTCGCGGCCGCGCAGCACGAGGTCGTCGTAGCCGCCCTCCACCAGACGGCGGACGATGGCCGAGCCGACGAGACCGCGGTGCCCCGCGACGAAGATGCGGCTGTTTCGCTCCATGGCTCTCGTGTCCCTTATTCGGCGGCGCTGGCGATCGGGGCGTCGCCGTCGCGGCTGCGGGCGGCGTACCAGTCCACCACGCCGGGCAGACCGTCCTTCAGCGGGATGCGCGGCGTGAAGCCGAGCGCGGACAGGCGGGCGATGTCGGGGCTGCGCCGCTGGGTGCCGCCGGGGGCGGGCGGTCCGATCTGGATGTCCGCCACCCGCCCCAGCGCGGCGACGACCTGCCGGGCGAGTTCGGCGATGGAGATCTCCTCCGGGTTGCCGACGTGGTAGATGCCGAGATGCTCGCCGCGCTCGATCACCGTCATGATGCCGTCCACCGCGTCGTCAATGTGGACGAAGGCGCGGGTCTGGGTGCCGTCGCCCTGGATGGGGAAGGGCACGAGGACCTCCGGGCTGCGGTCGATGGCGGCCACGGCGCGGCGGACGAACTCCGGCACCACATGCTCCCACCCCATGTCGGGGCCGTAGACGTTGTGCGGGCGGAAGATGGCGACGCGGTCGAAGCCGGTGCGGCCCCAGTTGACCGCCAGAAGCTCCGAGATCAGCTTCGACCCGCCGTAGCTGTAGCGCGGGTTCAGCACGTCCGGAACGACCAGCGGGATGTCCTCCGGGGTCGGCACCATCGGCGGGGTCTGGTAGGCCTCGGAGGAGGAGGCGACGACCAGATCGCCCACCCCGTTCGACCGGCAGGCGTCCAACACGTTCAGCATGCCGCGCACGCCGACGTCCAGCACCACCTCCGGCTTCTCGTAGAAGTGCTTGGTGCCGTTGACGGCGGCCAGATGCAGCACGCCGTCGACGCCGCGCACCGCCTTGTCCACCGCCGCCGGGTCGCGGATGTCGCCGGACACGAATTCGACCGCGTCCACGGCGTCGCCGAGCCGGCGCGGGTGGCCGCGGGAGTTGTCGTCGAGGACGCGGACGCGGTGCCCGTCGCGCACCAGCCGGCGGACCAGGGCGGCGCCGATGAAGCCGCTGCCCCCGGTCACGAGATAATGTTTCGGCATTGTTTTTTCCTTAGGCGACAGCGTCAGGGGACGCTTCTTCAAGCGACGTTTCTTCAGGCGATATGTCTTCAGGCGACATGGGCGAAGCGGGCGGCGCCGTGGCTGCCCAGCGCCACGTAGGCCGTGCCCTCGGGCAGGTCCACTTCGCGGCTGTTGAAGTTGTTCCAGAAGTCGTAGATGACCCCCGGCCGGTCCATGCGGCGCGCCAGATCCGGCAGCGGCATGGAGGTGAAGACCGGGTGGTTGTTCAGGATGACGGCGAGGTTGGCGCCATCCACCGCCTCGGCCATGCTGTTGGCCGGCTCCAGCCCGAAGCCGCGGATGTCGTCCGCCGCCACCACCGCGTCGAAGCCGCGCCAGCGCGCCTTGGGGAAACGGGTGCGCAGTTCCTCGAACAGCGGCTTGGCCATGGTGCCGCGCAGGTCGTCGGTCGCTGGGCGGCCCTTGAAGGCGAGGCCCATCAGGCTGATGGTCGGCTCCTGCGGGAAGCCTTGCATGGAGCCGGTCAGCCTCTCCAGGAACTCCGACACCTCGTGGGGCTGGCTTTCGTTGATGCGGCGCCCGGCGGCGGTGATGTCCATCTCCACCCCGAACCCGCGGGCGGATTCGATCAGGATGTGCGGGTCCTTCTCCAGGCAGGGGCCGCCGACCGGGCCGGGCAGCGGCAGCTGCGTGCGCGGGTAGCCCAGCTTGCCCGCCCGCGACACCTCCAGCGCCGACACCTCCATGGCGTTGCACAGCCGGGCGATCTCGTTGGCGAAGGCGAAGGTGACGTCGCGGTAGGTGTTGTCCACCAGCTTGATCATCTCCGCCGTCTCCAGCGTCGAGACCTTGACCGTCGTCGGCGTCAGCATGCCGAAGATCTGCGAGGCGCGGGCCGCCACCTCGACGCTTTCCGCGCCGATGATCTGGGGAAGCTGGTTCAGCTCGATCAGCGCCTGCCCCTCTAGCGTGCGCTCGGGGCAGAAGGCGATGTCGAAGCGCTTGCCGGTGCGGCGCAGGATCGGCGCCACCACCTCACGCGTGGTCCCCAGCTTCACGGTGGAGCGCAGGATGACGAGATCGCCGTCGTGGATGCAGTCGGCGACCTGCCGGGTCGCCGCCTCGATCATGTCGGTGCGCACACGGCCGTCGCGGTCCAGCGGGGTGCCGACGGTGATGATGAAGACGGTGCAGTCCCGGGCGCTCTCCGGCGTGCGGCCGAAGGTGAAGCGCCCGCGCTCCATCACATGCCGCAGCTTCTCGGCGAGGCCCGGCTCATGGAAATGGGGGACGCCGCGGGCCAGCTTGTCCAGCACCTCGTCCCGCACCTCCACGCCGTGCACCTGGAACCCCGCGTCCGCCATGGCCACGCCCAGCGTCAGCCCGACATAGCCGAGACCAAGCACGCAGACGTTCCGGTCGGGAAAGGACTTTGGGAGCATAGTCTTTCGATCCTGCTAGTGATTGGAGCATGCATCCAAAGGCGCCGCCATCCGCCACCCGCGCCATGCGCAATCCGAACGTCTTGCAACGCGGCATTGTTCCGGCCGTTCGGGATGGCGTGAAATGGCTATGCCGTTGATCGGGCATTGTTTTGTTCGTGGTACCCCGGACCGGCGGCAAGGGTGCGTCCGGTCGGCGTCCTTCGGGATTCGGGATGAGGCGTACGGGTCATGCCGCCGCCACGATCAGCCGGCGCAGCCGCGACGGACGCACCAGCCCGGTGAGCAGCGCCGCCAGCGCGTAGACCGCGACCAGCACACTGCCGCCGATCAGCAACGCGGGCAGGGGGTGCGCGGGAGCCATCAGGTCCGGCAGCGCGTGGGTCAAGCCCAGCGTGGCCCCCATGGCGAGTGCTGCGCACAGCGCCGCCCGCGCGACGATTCCGAGGTAGAGCTGCCCGACCTCGCGCCGGTGCAGCCAGGCGAGGCCGGTCATGGCGGTCAGCTCCGCAACGATGGTGGCGGCGGCGGAGCCCTCGATCCCGTAGCGCGGGATCAGGATCAGGTTCAGCGCGGCGTTGGTCAGGCCGCCGATCAGGATGGCGGTCATGTAGCCGGACTGCCGGTGCCAGACGAGCAGCGGGTTGCCCATCGTCAGGTTGATGTGGACGATGGCGACCGCGATCATCAGCAGCCGCAGCGTGTCGGCGGCCGGCGCGTAGGCCGGGCCGAAGACGGTGCCCAGGATGGCCGGGGCCAGGGTGAAGCCGCCTGCCGCGATCAGCGCGCCGATGGACAGGATGGTCGCGGCGTAGTCGCGCATCCGCGCCCGCATCGCCTCGCGGTCGCCGTAGGCGGCGGCGAGCTGCGGCATGAAGGCGCTGAGGATGATGTTCCCCGCGGTCAGCGACAGCACCAGCAGCTTGGTCACCGCGGCGTACCAGCCGACCTCCGTCTGCGGCGCCATGAAGCCGAGCATCACCAGATCGAGGTGGGAGAACAGCGCCCAGGCGAAGACGCTGACCGCCATCGGGGCGGAGGTCTTCAGGATCACCCGCCACTTGGCGAGGTCCACCCGCGGCCTCGGCATCCGGAAATCGCGGCTGAAGCGGGCCAGCATCAGGGCGGCGTTGATGACGAAGGAAACCGCGGTGATCCCGGCGGCGACGGCCAAATCGTCCGGCCCGTGCACCAGCGCCAGCACGGCGACCATGTTGCCGAGCGACGTGCCGATCTCGCGCACCGCGATGACGCTCATCCGCTCCGTCGCCTGATAGACGAAGTCGAGCAGCAGCGCGTTGCCCAGCAACTGCACCGCCTGGACCAGCAGCACCGCCTTGACCAGCGCCGATTTGTCGAGCTGGAGCACGAACAGGACGTAGAGCCCGCCGACCAGCACGGCCAGCAGCATCCGCAGGGTCAGCACATGGTCCGCGAGATCGGTGGCCTTCTCCCGGTCGCGGGCAATCTCGCGCACCGCGTAGGTGGACAGGCCGAGATTCACGAACAGCGCGGCGTAGGCCAGCATGGAGGTGCCGAAGCCGAGCACGCCGAACCCGTCCGGTCCGAGCGCGCGCGCGGTCCAGGCCGTGGTGATCAGCCCGCTCAGCAGCGTGGCGACGCGGGCCAGCCCCAGCGCGCGGATGTTCAGGAAAATGCGTCGTCCGGCGGTCATTTGGCGGCAGTCATCGGGTCTTTTCTGGGTGTGATGGCAAGTGCGGGCGTCGGGCCCCCACCCAACCCTCCCCCGCTGTCGCAGGGGAGGGCTTTTTCTCCTCCCCCTGCGAAGCGGGGGGAGGTCGGGAGGGGGGCCCCGACGCGACCGCTTCTCTCAAGCAAGCGCCGCCGTCAGTTCGCGTAGTAGCGACGGTAGCCGTGGTAGCGCCCGCTGTCCGGGAACTCGTATTGGGCGTGGCGGCGGATATCGACCTGGGAGAACAGGACGCCGACCACCTCGCCGCCCGCCTCGACGATCTCCTTCAGCCCGGCCATGGCGGTTTCCCGCTTGGTCTTGCCCCAATGCACGATGAAGACCGTCTGGTCGGCCAGCGCCGCCAGCAGCTTGCCCTCCGACACCGCCAGCACCGGCGGGCTGTCCAGGATAACCCGGTCATACTCCAGCGCCAGCCGCGAGATGAGCTGGTGCATCCGGCTGGAGCCCAGCATGTCCTGGGGCAGGGCGGAGCCGCGGCCCGACGCGATGAAATGCAGGCCGGTGCGCGGGTCGGTCTGGATCACCTCGTTCGGCGCGCATTCGCCGGACAGCACCTCGTACAGGCCGTGCCGGTTCTCCAGCCCCAGCATCGGGTGCAGCCCCTTGCGGCGCATGTCGCAGTCCAGGATGATCGTCTTCTGGCCGGCGTTGGCGCAGATGCGGGCGAAGGCCGCGGCGATCGAACTCTTGCCCTCGCCGGGGACGGAGGAGCTGAACAGGATCACCCGCTGGTGGCCGTCCGGGTTGGCGAGCAGCAGCGTGGTGCGCAGGTTCTGCATCGCCTCGGCGAAGGCCGACATCGGCTTGTCGATGGCGTAGGCGGCGGGGGAGGTGCCGCGCCGCCGCCGTCCGATGGCCGGGACGATGCCCAGGGAGCGCACGCCGGTCGCCGATTCGAACTGGTGCGGGCTGCGGAAGCCGCGCTCCGACTGCTCGCGCAGCATCGCCAGCAGAACGCCCAGCGTGGCCGAGGCGATCAGGGCCAGCAGCACGATCATCTTCTTGTTGGGCTGCGACGGGTTCAGCGGGATCGCCGCCTCCGACACGATGCGGGCGTCGGGCTGCTGGATCTCGGTCTGGCCGGCGATCTCCTGGAAGCGCGTCAGCATCGCCTCGTACATGGTCTGCGAGGTCTCGGCGTCGCGCTCCAACGTGCGCAGCGTCACGTTGGATTCCTGCTGCTGGTTGCGCTGGGCCTGGAGCTGGTCGAGGTTGGTCTTCAGGGCGGCCTCGCGCCCGCGCTCCAGCTCCACCTCGTTGCTCAGGTTCTGGACGATGCGGCCCACGTCGGCCTTGATCTGGCCCTGCAGGTCGCGCAGCTCGCTCTGCAGCGCGGTCAGCGTCGGGTGGCGGGCGCCGTATTTGTTGGCGGCGTCGGCGATCTTGCGCTGAAGCTCGACCTCCTGCTGGCGCAGCGCCTGGATCAGGGGGGAGCCGAGCACGTCGCCGATGGCCGAGACGCCGCGCGGGCTCTGCGCCAGGGTGGACACCTCGCGCAGCTTGGCCTCCGCCTCCTGCCGCTTGGTGCGGGCCAGGACGTAGCTGGTGTTCAGCTCGGCCAGCTGCTGGGCGATCAGGGTGGTTTCGCCGTTGGCGTTGGTCAGCCCGCTTTCGGCGCGGTACTTCTCCGCCGCCTCGCCGGTCGTCTTGGCCTCGCGGCGCAGCTCGGTGATGCGCTCCTCCAGCCAGGCCGTGGCGCGCTTGGCCGCCTTGAACTTCTCGTCGAGCTGGTCGACGAGGTACATCTCGCCGATGGTGTTGGCGATGAGGGAGGCCTTGCGCGGGTCCTCGCTGTCGAAATCCACGGCGATGACGTAGGAGCGGCCCTGCGGGCGCACCGCCAGATTTTCGATGAAGTTGTTGACGACCGAGGTCCGCTCGTTGGCCGTCTTCTCCTCCGGGCTCAGCGTGATCTCGGGGCGGTCGCCGCGGGCGCTGTTCCACCAGGAGTCGGGCAGCCAGTTCTTCGGATTCAGGTAGTAGAACCAGTTGGTCTGTTCGGGCCGCAGCGCCGCGTTGAACTCCGGGTCGTTCATCAGGCCGAGCTTGTCGACCACCTTTTCCGCGAAGGCGGGGGATTTCAGGATCGCCACCTCGCTCTGCAGGGCGCCCAGCTCCGTCGAGAGGCCGGAGACGACCTCCTGGTAGTTCATCACCTGGTTCTTGCGGTGCTCGACCATGATCAGGGTCTGGGCGGTGTAGAGCGGCGTCATGCGCAGCGCGACGAGACCCGCGATGCCCGTCCCCAGCACGATCACCGTCCCGATCAGCAGCTTGTGGCGCAGCAGCATGCCGGTGGTGCGGCGCACCGCGCTGGCCGCCGCGGTCGACAGGTCGAACGAAACCGGTCCCGGGACCGGTGCCGACTGCCGCCGCTGGGGTTGATCCTGAATGTCCTGGGTCGCCAAAGCGGGTCCTCCTCGCATGCCGAACGGCACCCCGTTCGGGGCGTTACGGTGCCTAGAACGTCATCGACCGTCCGGCCGTTTCATGCTGCCCGCAGTGCATATGGTGGGGAAGACACGCTCATTGGGTACCCTCCCCGGAGTCTCCATTGGGTGGAGTGGCCCAGGGCGAGGGTGCGTGGTGGACCGGGGAAGCCCCTTCGCGGATAATGGTCATCGCCGATCGAAGGGGGCCGGACATGCTGCCGCAACATATTGAAAAGATTGACGTTATCTGGGCGGGTGCGTTTCCGGCGCTGGCTGCGCTGGAGCCCGACGCGCGGGCCGTCCTGCGCGCGCAGGGGACGCGGATGGCGGTGCCGCGCGGCACGGTGCTGTTCCGCATCGGCGGCCTGTGCCACAATTTTCTCATGCTGCTGGACGGCACGGTGCGGGTCCAGATGACCGCCGAAACCGGGCGGGAGATCGTCCTCTACCGCGTCGGGGCGGGCGAAACCTGCATCCTGACCACCGCCTGCCTGATGACGCGCGCCGACTACAGCGCCGAGGGCGTGGCCGAAACCGACCTCGACGCCATCGCGCTCGGGGCTGGGGCCTTTCACGAGCTGCTGGCGCGGTCCGCGGTGTTCCGCGACGTCGTCTTCGCCTCCTTCGGCACGCGTCTGCTCGGCATGATGATGCTGGTGGAGGAGGTGGCCTTCGGGCGCATCGACCTGCGGCTGGCCCGCTTCCTGGTCGACCACCGCGACGCGCGCGGCGGGCTGGACACCACCCATCAGACGCTGGCCGTCGAGCTGGGCACGGCGCGCGAGGTGGTCAGCCGCCAGTTGAAGGAGTTCGAGCGGCGCGGCTTTGTGGAACTGTCGCGCGGCCGCGTCGGGGTGCGCGATCCCGACGCGCTGCTGGCGCTGGAGCGCGCGGGCGGGGTGTGACGGAGTCACAGACCGGAGGGCGGAAAGGGGCTTGGATGGGCGCACCAACCGCCCAATCCATCCCAGCCCGTAAGGTGCATCCATGCCCGTCAACGTCGGCACCATCGACCGCGCGCTGCGCGCCATCGTCGGCCTCGTCCTGATCGCCCTCGTCTTCGTCGGTCCGCAGACCCCCTGGGGCTGGATCGGCCTCGTCCCGCTGCTGACCGCGGTGGTCGGCTTCTGCCCGGCCTACACCCTGTTCGGCGTGCGGAGCTGCCCCATCAAAAAGTGAGGGACCGGGGGCAGGGCGCCAAGCGCCAGACCGCACCGTCCCCTTTCGGCGGGTGGTCGGCGCGCCGGATTTCGGTTATAGGAAGGCGATGTCCACATCGCCGCGCCTCAGCATCGATGTCCGCAGCTACGGCGCGGCGCACAGCGCCCACCGGCACGATTTCGCTCAACTCGTCCTGCCGTTGAGCGGCGCCCTGGAGATCGACATCGCCGGAAAGGGTGGCCGTCTTGGGCCGTGCCGGGCGGCGTTCGTCGAGGCCGGCTCCTCGCACACCCAGACGAGCGACGGGCCGAACCGCTCGCTCATCCTGGACCTCGATCCGGCTCTCCTGGAACCGGCGGTCGGCGACCGGCTGATCCGCCATCCCTTCGTCGCGCTGACCCCGGTGGCCGGCAAGCTGATCGACTACATGGGCCTGATGCTGGACAGCCGTGGCGTGTCGGCGGACAACCTTCGCCTCTGGGTGCCCCTGCTGCTCGACGCGCTTGCCGAGGAACCGGCGCGGCCCCGGTCGCGGCTCGGAACCCTGCTGGCTGCGGTCGAGCCCGACCTCGCGAAGCCGTGGACCGCCGAGACGATGGCCGAGCGGGCCTGCGTCAGCGTCAGCCGGCTGCACGCCCTGTTCCGCGCCGAACTGGACACCACCCCGCGGGCCTGGCTCGCGGAGGTCCGGCTGAAACGGGCTTGCGGCTGGCTCGCGCGGTCGGAGCTGCCGATCGCGGAGATCGCCTATCGCACCGGCTACGCCGACCAGAGCGCGTTCACGCGGGCGATGCGGCGGGCCACCGGCCTGACCCCCGCGGCCTATCGGCGCCAAAGCCGCGAGACCCGGCACAAAAGTCCGTAGCCCGGGACAAGACCACGGTCGCGCTCCATGCCATCCTCGCCCCGGAAATCAGAGAGGGTTGGGAGCAAGGATGGGCGCGACGTGGTTGGGGATCGCCTGCGGCATCGGCGCGGGGGCCTTGTGGGGGCTGGTCTTCCTCGCCCCGGAACTGGCCTCGGCCTTCACGCCGCTCCAGCTCGCCGCCGGGCGTTATCTCGCCTACGGCCTGTTCGCCGTCCTGCTCGTGCTGCCGCGCTGGCACGCCCTGCGCGCCGGGCTCGGTCTGCGCGAGTGGTGGGCGCTGGCGTGGCTGAGCCTGCTCGGCAACATCCTCTACTACGCCCTGCTGGCCACCGCCGTGCAAATGGGCGGGATGGCGATGACCTCGCTGGTCATCGGCTTCCTGCCGGTCGCGGTCACCGTCATTGGCAGCCGGGATCATGGGGCCGTTCCCGTCCGGAAGCTCGTGCCGTCGCTGCTGCTCGGCGCGGCCGGCATCCTGTGCATCGGCTGGCAATCAGTGGGTGACGCCCAAACGGGAATGCCGATGGCCGAGATGACCGGTCTGCTCTGCGCGGTCGGCGCGCTCGTCTCCTGGACGGTCTACGCCGTGGGCAACAGCCGTTGGCTCGCCCGGCTCGGCCATGTCTCGGCGCATGACTGGAGCCTGCTGACCGGGGTGGTGACCGGCGCGCAGGCGCTGCTGCTCGCGGTTCCCGCCTTCCTGTTCGCCCAAGGCGGCCACGCCGCCGGGGAATGGCTGCGCTTCGCCGCCGTGGTGACCGGCTTGGCCATCCTCGCCTCGATCGTCGGCAACGCCCTCTGGAACCGGATGAGCCGGCTGCTGCCGCTGACCCTGGTCGGCCAGATGATCCTGTTCGAGACTCTGTTCGCTCTGCTCTACGGCTTTCTCTGGGAACAGCGGCTGCCGACGGGGATGGAGCTTGCCGCCCTGGTCTGCGTGACCGGCAGCGTCCTGTCCTGCGTCGCGGCCCACCGCCCGAAGCCGCCGGAGACCGCGCGGCAGCCGGCCCCGGCGTGAGGGAAGCCTGAAACGAAAGCGCCCCCTCACCGGTGTGGAGAGGGGGCGCTTTCGTGTCGGAAGGAGAAGGATCAGCCGCGCGGGGCGTGCTTGTTCAGGATGCGCTGCAGGGTGCGGCGGTGCATCTTCAGCCGGCGGGCGGTTTCGGAGACGTTGCGGTCGCACTGCTCGAACACGCGCTGGATGTGCTCCCACCGCACGCGGTCGGCGGACATCGGGTTCTCCGGCGGCGAGGGCAGCGGGCGGCCGTCGGCCAGCAGGGCGGATTCCACGGCGTCGGCGTCCGCCGGCTTCGGCAGATAGTCCACCGCTCCGGCCTTCACCGCGGCCACCGCCGTGGCGATGTTGCCATAGCCGGTCAGCATGACGATGCGGGCGTCGGGGCGGGCGTCGCGCAGGGTCTTGACCACGTCCAGGCCGCTGCCATCGGCCAGCCGCAGGTCGACCACGGCGAAGGCCGGTGCCGATTCCTGGGCGACGTCGATGCCGAGCTGCACGCTGTCCACGGCGACCACGTTGAAACCGCGCTTTTCCATGGCGCGCGCGAGGCGGGTTCGGAAAGGCGCGTCGTCGTCGACGATGAGGAGGCTGCGGGTAACGTCACCCGTGAACGTCAGCTTGGCGGTTTCGCCCGTTGGACTCTCGTCCGTGGTCATCGCGCTATCCACCACTAGTCCTCTGGTTCTAAGACACCACGGTCCCAACGTACGACAACTCGCGCGCCGCCGCTACGGTTATTGCTAAAGGCTACAAGGGCACCCGTTTTCTCTAGCAGCGTTTGTGCAATAAAGATTCCCAGCCCCATATGGCCCGACCGCTCGCTTCTTGCGGACAGGTAGGGCTCGCCGATGCGGCTCAGCAGATGGGCGGGATAGCCGGGCCCGTCGTCCATCACCACCACCGTCGCGGACCGGGCATCCCAGGAGGCGGCGACCGTCACCCGCCCGTCGGCGAACTGGTGGGCGTTCTGGATGAAGTTGCCCAGGCCATGAATGATCTCCGGGCTGCGGCGGACGATGGGTTCTTCCCCAACGGAGCCGTCGCTGCGCTCGACCGTGAACTGGATGTGGCCCAGCCGGTGCGGCGCGCCGGCCGCCTCCACCAGCGCGGTCAGGGGCAGCCGCTCGAACGGGTCGCCGCCGTCGGCCTCCGGCTTGCGGGCCAGCTCCGCCAGGATCTCGCGGCAGCGCATCACCTGGCTTTGCAGAAGCGCCACGTCCTCGGTGAAGGGGCTGTCCGGTGGCATGTCGTGCAGCAGCTCCTTCGCCACCACTGCGATGGTGCCGAGCGGCGAGCCCAGCTCGTGCGCCGCCGCCGCGGCCAGGGCGCCCAGCGAGGACAGCCGCTGCTCGCGCGCCAGCGCCACCTGCGAGGCCGACAGGGCGTTGGCGAAGCGCCGCGCCTCCTCGGCCACGCGGAAGACGTAGCCGCTGATGAAGCCGGCCGACACCGACAGCGACAGCCAGATACCGAAGGCGTAGAGCGGGGCGACCGAGGGCATCGGCTCCGGCCAGGGCAGCGGGAAGTGCCACATCGCCAGCACGGTCAGGCAGACGAGGTTGAGTCCGGTCAGCAGGACCACGCTGTAGCGCGACAGGATCGCCGCGGCCACCGTCATCGGGGCCAGCAGCAGGATGGCGAAGGGGTTGGCGAGACCGCCGGTGAGATAGAGCAGCAGCGTGAGCTGCAGCATGTCATAGCCGAGATAGAGCGCCGCGTCCCGGTCGGCCAGCCGCAGCCGCCCGCCGCGCTGGGCCATCGCCACGAGGTTCAGCAGGACCGAGGCGCCGATGGCCGCCAGCACCGGCCCCAGCGGCAAGGGGAAGCCCATGACGAGCTGCACCGTCGCCACGGTGGCGAGCTGCCCGATCACGGCGATCCAGCGGATCAGGATCAGGGTGCGCAGCGTGACGCGCCCGTCCAGGTTGGTCCACTGGGCCGGACCCGGCCGGCCGGCCTGGGTCATGGCGTGGCGAAGGGAGGTGGCGGCGGTTGCGGAACCGACGGTCATGGGGACGGACTTTCCGGCAAGGCCGCTCTTCCCGCGGCGTCACATCGAATGGCTGGGTGCTGTTTTGCCACTCTGGCGTTTGCGCGCCAAGCGGCCATATTCTCCGCCTATGGATCAATGCGCAAAACAGCACGCCATCCGGGCCGTGAACCTGACCAAACGCTACGGCACCGCCCGGTCCGGCGAGGTCACCGCCGTGGACGGCATCTCCTTCACCGTCGCGGCGGGGTCGGTCACCGGGCTTCTCGGCGGCAACGGGGCCGGCAAGACGACGACCATCTCCATGCTGCTCGGGCTGCTGCTGCCGACCTCCGGCACGGTCGAGGTGCTGGGCGTGGACATGGTGCGCCATCGCCACGCGGCGCTGCCCCGCATGAACTTCTCGTCCCCCTATGTCGAGCTGCCGCACCGGCTGACCGTGCGGGAGAACCTGACCGTCTACGGCCATCTCTACGGCCTGAAGGGAGTGAAACGGCGGGTCGAAGAGCTGGCCGGGCATCTGGAGCTGACCCGCTTCCTCGAACGCCCCTCCGGCGGGCTGTCGGCGGGGCAGAAGACGCGGGTGGCGCTGGCCAAGGCGCTGCTCAACCGGCCGGAGCTTCTGCTGCTGGACGAGCCGACCGCCTCGCTCGACCCCGACACCGCGGACTGGATCCGCACCTATCTGGAGCGCTACCGCCTGGAGTCGGGGGCCACCATCCTGCTCGCCTCCCACAACATGCTGGAGGTGGAGCGGATGTGCGACGAGGTGCTGATGATGCGCCAGGGGCGGATCGTCGACCGCGGGTCGCCGGCCGGGCTGCTGGCGCGCTACGGCCGCACCTCGCTGGAGGACGTGTTCCTCGACATCGCCCGCGACCGCGCCGGCGCGGAGAACGCCAGTCGGGAGGCCGCCGATGCTGCCGAGTGACGCCGCTGCGATGGTTCACCCGAATCCGGCCTTCTCGCTGCGCCGGGTCGGGGCGATGGTGCTGCGTTACTGGTATCTGCTGCGCGGCTCCTGGCCGCGCTTCCTGGAGCTGGCCTACTGGCCGACCATGCAGATGATCCTGTGGGGCTACATCAACCAGTTCATGGCCTCCTCCAGCGCCTGGGTGGCGCAGGGGGCGGGGGTGCTGGTCAGCGCGGTGCTGCTGTGGGACGTGCTATTCCGCGGGCAGCTCGGCGTGTCGGTGTCCTTCCTGGAGGAGATGTGGTCGCGCAACCTCGGCCACCTCTTCGTCAGCCCGCTGCGCCCCGGCGAATGGGTGGCGGCGCTGTTCGGGATGAGCCTGATCCGCACGGTCATCGGCGTCGTCCCGGCGGCGCTGCTGGCGATTCCGCTGTTCGGCTATTCGCTGTTCGACCTCGGGCTGCCGCTGGCCGGCTTCTTCGCCAACCTGATCGTCTTCGGCTGGTCGCTGGGGCTGGTCATCGTCGCGCTGATCCTGCGCTACGGCATGGGGGCGGAAGGGCTGGCCTGGATCGTCGTCTTCATGCTCGCCCCCGTCAGCGCCGTCTACTACCCGGTCAGCGTCCTGCCGGGCTGGCTGCAATGGGTGGCCCTGTCGCTGCCCTCCGCCCACGTCTTCGAGGGGATGCGCGCCATCCTGTTCGACGGCACGATGCGCTGGGACCATCTGGCCTGGGCGGTGGGGTTGAACGCGCTGTTCATGGGGCTGTGCACGGCGGCTTTCCTCTATTCCTTCCATCAGGCGCGGGTGCGCGGGGCGCTGCTGCAGACCGGGGAATGACAAAAAGCGCCGGCCCTCGCCAGCACCGGCCCGCCGTGCTAGCGTCCCGGCCACTTCGGACCGACAGCCAGAGCCCCGCCATGACTCCCGTTTCCCCCGCCGCCCCGGTCACCCTCGCCGAGATCGCCGCCGCCCTGGGCGCGGCGCTGGAGGGCGACGGCACCCTGCAAATCTCCCGCGCCGTCCATCCGTCGGAGGCCGAGGGGCCGGAGGATCTGGCGCTCGCCATGGAAAAGGGCCTGACGGAGCTGCTGGCCAACGGCAAGGCCGTCGCCGCCGTGATCGCGGAGGGGGCGGAGGTGCCGGCCAATCTGAAGGGCTGGATCGTCGTGAAGCGCCCGCGCTTCGCCATGGCCGGCCTGACCACCGTCTTCGAGAAGCCGGTCCACGCTGAGCCGGGGGTCCACCCCGCCGCCTTCGTGGCGCCGGAGGCCATCCTGGGCGCGGGCGTCTCGGTCGGTCCCTTCGCCTATGTCGGGCCGAGGGCGGTGCTGGGCGCGGGCGTGATCGTCATGCCCCACGCCACGGTCGGGGCGGAGGCGGTGATCGGCAAGGACTGCCTGCTGCACCCCGGCGCCCGCATCGGCGAGCGGGTGGTGATGGGCGAGCGCTGCATCATCCATCCCAACGCCGCGGTCGGCAACGACGGCTTCAGCTTCGTGACGCCCGAGCCGGGCAGCGTGGAGTCGGCCAAGGCGACGGGCAAGGTGGTCGGCACCAACGTGCTGATTCACCGGGTGAACTCCATCGGCACGGTGATCCTCGGCGACGATGTGGAGGTCGGGGCGAACGCCACCATCGACCGTGGCACCATCACGGCGACCCGCATCGGCTCCGGCACCAAGATCGACAACCTCGTGCAGATCGGCCACAACGTGCAGATCGGCACCAATTGCATGCTGTGCGGCCATGTCGGCATCGCTGGCAGCACGACCATCGGCGACCGCGTGGTGCTGGCCGGCAAGGTCGGCGTGGCCGACCATGTGAAGATCGGCAACGACGCGGTGGTGGCGGCGAACTCCGGCGTGGGGACGGACATCCCGGCAAAGGCCGTCTACATGGGCTACCCGGCGGTGCCGCGCGACCGCGCCTTCGACCAGTACAAGGGGCTGGCCCGGCTGAAGCGGATGCACGCGGACGTGACCGACCTGAAGAAGCGGGTCGGGGCGCTGGATGGCGGCGGGAAGCCGGCGGTCGAGGAGAAGTGAGGGAGCACTTGCCCCCACCCTGACCCTCCCCCGCTGGGCGGGGGAGGTAAGAGGTTCGCGGGAGATGACTCCCTCCCCTGCCCAGCGGGGGAGGGAAGGGGCCCATGCGAAGTATGGGAAGGGTGGGGGCAAACCCTGCCCCCTGTGATGCTCCTACTGGAACGCGATCTTCGCGTGATCGCCCGGCTTCGGCGGCTCGCCGGTGATCTTCGCCTTGACATAGCCGTAGGCGTAGACCATCGCGCTCGATGGGCTGTCCCAATATTCGGCCTGATCGACGCTGACCTTCAGCAGCGCGAGGTCGGGGTCGTCCACCCCCTGCGGGAACCAGGTGGACAGGATGTCCCGCCACAGGAAGCGGATCTTGTCGCGGTCGCGCACCGTCTCCGCCACACCGGACACCGACACGTAATCCTGCTTGTCGGGGTCGGCGTAGGACAGGTTGACGCGCCAGTGCGTCTTCAGTTCATGGACCTTCGGTGAGTCAGCCCGCGTAAAGAACCACAAGGTTCCATCGTCGAATCCCGCGTGCGGCAGGGTGGCCATCGGGCGGGAGTGCAAAATGCCGTTCTCATCCAGCGTCGTCATCATGCAGATGCGGACGCCCTTGATCATGCCCCAGAGCTTCTCGGCGGCCTCGCGATCGTCAGCACTTCTTGCCATGGTCTGACCCTCTATTGGTAGCCCAACGGAGTCCGGTCAACGCCCTCTGCCCGGAAAGGTTCCGAGCGCGTTCAGGGCCGTGACCGACCAGGAGCCGCCCCCCTCGCTGCCGTAATGGTCGATCCGCGACAGCGAGAGCGGCGCCACCGCCAGCCGCAGCGCCGCCTGCGGCGTCAGGTCCAGGGCGAGCGCCAGCGCCGCGCGGATCGACCCGCCATGGATCACCGCCACGAGGTCGCGCCCGGCGTAGAGGTCGGTCAGCCGGCCGATGGCGCCGGCCACCCGCTCCATCACCGCCGCGAAGCTTTCGCCCTCCGGCGGGGCTTCCGCTGCCGGGTCGCTCCAGAATCGGCGGGCCTCCTCGGGATGCAGCTCCGCCACGGCGTCGTGGGACAGCCCTTCCCAGCGGCCGAAATCCTGTTCGGCCAGCGCCCGCTCGACCAGCGCCATGTCGCTGCCGGGCAGCCGCAGCGCCGCGGCCGTCTGCCGGGTGCGGCGCAGATGCGAGGTCACCCAGACCGCCTGCGGGGGCAGCCGCGCCGCCAGCGCCGCCAGCGCGTCGGAATCGCCGGTGTCGGCGGCGGGATCGCTCCGTCCGTAGATCATGTTTCCCGGATTCGGGACGGGAGCGTGGCGGATGAGCCACCAGCGAGTGTTTTTCATGCAACAGTCGCGGCCAGGGTGAGCAGAACGGCGGTCTCCGCCACCTGTTGAGCGGCGCCGAACACGTCGCCGGTGTGGCCGCCGATCTGCCGCCGCGCCTGCCACGCCACCGCCAGGACGGCCAGCGCGGCCGCGAGGACAGCGGCAAAGGCAAGCCCCTTCAGCGCCGCCATGGCCACGGCCAGCGCCAGCATGAGCGACAAGGCCATCGTGCCGGGCGACGGGCGTCCCTGCCGGGCGGCGAGGCCGTCGGCGCGGGCCGGGTCCATGAATCGGGCGATCACCGCCATGCCGCCGCGCGACAGGGCGCCCGAGGCGAGCAGGGCGGGGATGACAATGCGCGGTTCGGCCAGCGCCGCCACCGCCGAAGCGCGGATGGCGACCGAGAAGACGATGGCGAGCACGCCGTAGCTGCCGACCCGGCTGTCCCGCATGATCTCCAGCTTGCGGGCCTTGTCGCGCCCGCCGCCGAAGCCGTCGGCGACGTCGGCCGCCCCGTCCTCGTGCAGGGCGCCGGTCAGCCAAACCATGGCGCCCAGCGCCAGCAGCGCCGCCGGCAGCGGCGGCAGATGGGCCAGCGCGGCCAGTCCGTGGACGGCGCCGCCGAACAGCCCGACCCCGGCGCCCACCAGGGGAAACCAGCCCATGGCGCGGGCGTGGGCGTCCTCGGCCAGTGGGCCGGACAGGCGCAGTGGCAGCCGCGTCAGGAAGACGACGGCCAGCGCCAGATCGGAGGTCCAGCGGGAGAGGGACGGGGCGGGGGAATCGGCGGACATGGCGCTTCGGAGTACGGCAACCCCAGGCCCGCCGCAACGGATAACAGCCCAGCAATGGATGACAGACCGGACGAGAGGCGCTTTGACAGCGGGTCGGGAATGGTCCAAGGTCGCGCCGCTTTTTTCATCGCTTCCCGATCACATCCTCTGCCGTCAGCGCCAGGACCCTTCGCCATGAGCAACACGCAGCCCGCCATCACCTTCGAGGAAATCCGTGCGCTGGTGCGCAACCTGCCGGGGCCGGACCTCGACGCCGGCACGGCGGCCCTCCAGCGCGAACGGCAGCTCACCAAGCCGGCGGGCGCGCTCGGCCGGCTCGAGGAGACCGCCCAGTGGATGGCGACGTGGCAGGGCCAGCACCCGGCGGAGGTGCGCCGCCCGCGCGTCGCCGTCTTCGCCGGCAACCACGGCGTCGCCGCCCGCGGCGTCTCGGCCTACCCGGCGGCGGTGACCGCCCAGATGGTCCAGAACTTCCAGAACGGCGGCGCCGCCGTGAACCAGCTCTGCGAGGTGGCCGACGCCGACCTGCGCGTCTACGAGCTGGACCTCGACACCCCCACCGCCGACTTCACCGAAGGCCCGGCGATGGGCGAGGAGGACTGCTGCCAGGCCATGGCCTACGGCATGATGGCCGTGGAGACTGGCGTCCAGCTTCTGGCGCTCGGCGAGATGGGCATCGGCAACTCCACCGCGGCGGCGGCGCTCTGCCACGCGCTGTTCGGTGGCGAGGCCAAGGACTGGACGGGCCGCGGCACCGGGGTGGACGACGAGGGGCTGGCCCGCAAGGTCGCCGCCGTCGAGGCCGGTCTGGCCGCCAACCCGCAGGCCAAGGACGACCCGTTCGAGGCGCTGCGCTGCTTCGGCGGCTATGAACTGGCGGCCATCGCCGGCGCCATCCTGGCCGCCCGCATGGCGCGGGTGCCGGTGCTGCTCGACGGCTACGCCTGCACGGCGGCCGCGGCGGTGCTGTTCAAGGCTGACCGCCGGGCGCTCGATCATTGCATGGTCGCCCACCGTTCCGTCGAGCCGGGCCACGACCATCTGCTGGCAGCCATCGGCAAGGAGCCGCTGCTCGATCTGGGGATGCGTCTGGGCGAGGGCTCTGGCGCGGCGCTGGCCATCAACATCGTGAAGTCGGCCTGCGCCTGCCACGCCGGCATGGCGACCTTCGCCGACGCGGGCGTCAGCACCCGCGGGGTGTGAGGCGGGCAAGCGTTCTTGCCCCCTCCCCGGCCCTCCCCCGCTTGCGCGGGAGAGGGGGCTTGATCCCCTCCACCGCGAAGCGGGGGAGGGTTAGGGAGGGGGCAAAAGGTCTCTTACAGCAGCCCGTCGGCGAAATCGGTGATGAGCGCCGACAGGAACAGGTCCAGCAGCACCAGGACCGCCGCCGCGACGCCGGAGATGTCCAGCGCCGTGCGCATGACGAACCATTGGTAGGTCAGCATTGCCAGCATGATGCCGAACACCAGCCCTTCGGAGATCGGGCCGGGCAAAATTCCCGTGGCGGCCAGGATCACCACCGGCAGATAGATGCTCATCTGCACGACCGACGACCAGTTGTAGGCGCACAGGAAATCGATGTAGCGGCTCTGCCGGTCCAGCAGCCCGCTCACCCCGTGCATGACCACGGGGAAGGCCGTCCAACTGATAACGTAGGCGATGGCCTCCACCACCACGAGCTGGAACAGCGGCGTGTCCGGCACTTGGCCCCACAGCCGGATCGCCAGCAGCAGCGTCCAGGCCGGGGCGACGATCACAGCGGCGTAGAAGGACTTCCACGCCCCTTCGGGGGTGCGGTCCAGATGCTGCAATCCGGTGGGGTCGAACCGCGCCAGACGATAGGCGCCGAAGACGGAAGAGGCGACGTCCCGGGCGGTCAGCGGCATGTTGCGGTCACCGGAGGGTGGTGGGAACGGGCGGAGGAAGCCTTACGTCAACCGATCCGGTCGAAGACGTTCCGCAAAACCTCGCCGTAAATGTCGGTCAGGCGGGTCAGGTCGTCCAGCGCGGTGTGCTCGTCCACCTTGTGCATCGTCTGGCCGACGAGGCCGAACTCGACCACCGGGCAGAAATTCTTGATGAAGCGGGCGTCCGACGTGCCGCCGGTCGTCGAATATTCGGGACGGCGCCCGGTGACGCGCTCCGCGGCGTCCGCCACCAGCTCGGTCAGCGGGCCGGGCGGGGTCAGGAAGCTGTCGCCCGACACGAAATGGTCCAGCTCGTAGGAGCCGCCCACCCCGTCGAGCCGCTGGCGCAGCCACGCCAGCAGCGTGTCGGCGGTGTGCAGGTCGTTGAAGCGGATGTTCAGCGTCGCCTTGCCCTGCGCCGGGATGACGTTGTGCGCCGGGTTGCCGACGTCGATGGTGGTCAGCTCCAGGTTCGACGGCTGGAAATGCGGGGTGCCGGCGTCCAGCGGCTCCGCCGTGATGGCGGTGAGCATGCGGGCCAGCCGGGGCAGCGGGTTGTCGGCCAGATGCGGGTAGGCGACGTGCCCCTGCGCGCCGTGGACGGTCAGGAAGGCGGTCATGCTGCCGCGCCGCCCGATCTTGATCATGTCGCCCAGCGCCTTGGGGTTGGTCGGCTCCCCGACCACGCAGGCGTCGAGCTTTTCACCCTTGGCCTGCAGCCAGTCCAGCACCTTGCGGGTGCCGTTGATGGCGACCCCTTCCTCGTCCCCGGTGATCAGCAGGCTGATCGAGCCCTTGGGCGCGTCCCCCGTTTCTTTGACGGCCTTGACGTGGCGGGCCGCGGCGGCGACGAAGGCGGCAATGGCCCCCTTCATGTCCACCGCACCCCGGCCGTAGAGGCGGCCGTTGTGGATCTCCGCGGCGAAGGGGTCGATGGACCAGCCCTTCAGCTCGCCGGGGGGCACCACGTCGGTGTGCCCGGCGAAGCAGAAGTTCGGCCCCTCCGTGCCCAGACGGGCGTAGAGGTTGTCCACCGGCGCCGTGCCCTCCTCCTCGAACCGCAGGCGGTGGCAGACGAAGCCCAGCGGCGCCAGCGCCGCCTCCAGAACGCCCAGAGCGCCGCCGTCCTCGGGCGTCACGCTGGGGCAGCGGATCAGGGCCTGCGCCACCGCGACGGGATCGCAGGGGTCGAAGGAGGGAGCGGCGGCGGCGGTGCTCATCGTGGCGTCTTCCCCGGCGTCAGTCGCGCAGCAGGTCGTTGATGGAGGTCTTGGCGCGGGTCTGCTCGTCCACGCGCTTCACGATCACGGCGCAATAGAGGCCCGGACCCGGCGTGCCGTCGGGCAGCGGCTTGCCCGGCAGGGTGCCCGGCACCACGACGGAGTAGGCCGGGACGCGGCCGACGAAGACCTCGCCGGTGTTGCGGTCGATGATCTTGGTGGAGGCGCTAATGAAGACGCCCATGGACAGCACGGCGCCGCGCTCCACGATCACGCCCTCGACCACCTCGGAGCGGGCGCCGACGAAGCAGTCGTCCTCGATGATGACCGGGTTGGCCTGGAGCGGCTCGAGCACGCCGCCGATGCCGACGCCGCCCGACAGGTGGACGTTCTTGCCGATCTGCGCGCAGGAGCCGACGGTGACCCAGGTGTCCACCATGGTGCCGCTGTCGACATAGGCGCCGACGTTGACGAAGCTGGGCATCAGGATGACGTTCGGCGCGACGTAGGCGGAGCGGCGGACCACCGCGCCCGGAACGGCGCGGAAGCCGGCGGCCTGGAACTGCGCCTCGGACCAGCCTTCGAACTTCGGCGGCACCTTGTCGTACCAGGAGGCGCCGCCCGGCGCGCCGGGGATCGTCTCGTTGGCGTTCAGGCGGAAGGACAGCAGGACCGCCTTCTTCAGCCACTGGTTCACGACCCAGCCGGCGTCCGTCTTCTGCGCGACGCGCAGGTCGCCGGAGTCGAGGCCGGACAGGGCCTCCTCCACGGCGTCGCGAACGGCGCCCTTGGTCGAAACATTCAGGGTGTCGCGGGTTTCCCACGCGGCGTTGACGGCGGATTCGAGGCTGGCGTGGCTCATGGCGGCATTCGCTGGGCTGTCTGTTCGAGGGTTCGGAACATGGGCCGGGCCGCGCCGCCTTGTCAACGTTGCCTTGTCAACGTTGCCTTGTTCTTAAAGGGTTTCCACGGGGGAGGGAGGGGCCTTGCGGCCGCCGCTCAGCCCGCGATCTCCTCCAGCCACGCCGGCAGATCGTCCACCGTGTGGTCGATGTGGCTGCCGGTGCCGACTCCGCCCTCGTCGGGGCGGGCCCAGTCGGCTTCGCTGCGCACCCACACCGTCGTCATGCCCAGGGCGTGGGCGGGGACGAGGTTGCGGGCGATGTCCTCCACCATGCAGGCGCGGGCGGGGTCGATGTCGTAGTGATCCACCAGGATGTCGTAGGGGCGCGGGTCGGGCTTGGGCACATAGCCAGCCTCGACGATGCCGAAGGTCGCCTCGAAGCAGCCGTCGATGCCCAGTTGCCGCGTCACGTTCTCGGCGTGACGGACGGAGCCGTTGGTGTAGATGATCTTGCGCCCCGGCAGCCGGTTCAGCGCGCCCGCCATGCTGGGGCAGGGGGCCACCGGGCTGACATCGATGTCGTGGACGTAATCCAGGAAGGGCACCGGATCGACGTCGTGCTCCACCATCAGGCCGCGCAGCGTCGTCCCGTGCTCCCGGAAGAAGCGCTTCTGCATGACGCGCGCCTCGTCGTAGGTGATGCCGAAATGCCCGGCGATGAAATCGCCGATGCGCCGGTCCACCTGGGCGAACAGGTTGCAGGAGGCGGGATAGAGGGTGTTGTCGAGGTCGAAGATCCAGACCCCGGTGTCGCGAAGGGAAGCCATCATGGCCTGAACAATGGGGCTTCGCCGGCCCGCCCGCAAGCCGCTTCGCCGCACGGCCCGATTCCGTTTGCGCGCGGCGCCGGGCTCAATGGGAGGTTGCGTATGGCAGCTATCCGGACCGCCTGAAGAAAGATTCAGGATGGTTGCGCATTTTTCCGGTATACTCCGCGCCGCGCAGTCTCAGGTTCGCACCGTGTCCGCAGACCCAACATCCGACGTTCCGCCGGTCAATCCGCCCGGCCCCCTTCCGACCTCCACGCTTCTGGCCGCCTTCCCCGGTCCGGCGATCCGGTTGGATTCCGCCCACGCGGTTGCCGCCGCGAACGCCGCCGCGGACGAGTTGCTGTCTGCCGGCGGGCGCTGGCTGGCGGACATCCAGGGGTGGCTGGCGACCTGCAGCGTGGCGCCGGGCCTGCGCTCCCTTCCGGTGGAACTGCCGCGCGGCGTGATGATCGTCGAATGGGCGGCCACGCCGCTGCCCGATGGGGAAATCCTGCTGCTCGGACGCGACGCCACGCTGGAGCGGCAGCTCCGCCAGACGCTGATCGAGTCGCGCCGCCGCTACAAGGATCTGGTCGAGGTTTCGAGCGATTTTGCCTGGGAAACGGGCAGCGACGGGCGATTTGTCTTCGTTACACCCAAGGGCGCGCTGGGTTACACCCCCGATGCGTTGATTGGTCGCAACCCCAAGGATTTGGCGGTGACCGAGTGGGGCGACCTGCCGTTGCCGTTCGACAGCCGCCGCCCGGTCGATCAGGCGGAGCTGTGGCTGAAGCGGGTGGACGACCTGCCCGCCTGCTTCGTCGTGTCGGCGGTGCCGCTGTTCGGGCCGCAGGGCGACTGGGTGGGCGCGCGCGGCGTCTGCCGGGAGACGACGGAGCAGGTGCTGCGCTCCGCCGAGCTGGCGCGGGTGCGCAACCGCGAGAAGATGCTCGCCCACATCGTCCACACGCTGCGCGACCAGCTCGACGCCCAGCAGGCGTTGCGCGTCGCCGCGGTCGAGACCGCCCGCGCGCTGGGCGCCGACGGCTGCCGCATCTACCGTGCGACGGACACGGGCACCCTGCGTCCCGCCGCCGATTTCGCCGCGGAAATCCCGGAGGAACTGCTGTCCGACCTGTCGCGGCCGGTTCTGGAGGAGATCGCCGCCGGCGAGGACGCGCAGGAGCTGACCCTGGGAGCGAACCGGCTGCTGGCCGCCCGGACGGAGCACCGTCAGGCCGTCAACGGCGCGGTGGTGGTCTGGCGTGGCGACGATTCCGATCCCTGGGACGAGGAGGACCGGATGCTGCTGTCCGGCGTGGCCGACCACATCGGCATCGCCCACGCGCATCTGGCCTATCAGGAGCGGCTGCGCCGCCTGTCGGAGCGCGACGGGCTGACCGGCCTGTTCAACCGCCGCACCTTCTTCGAGCGGCTGGAGGAGGTGCTCGGCCGTTCGGACAGCGGGCCGTCCGCGCTGCTCTATGTGGACCTCGACAACTTCAAGGCGGTGAACGACCTGCACGGTCACCAGCAGGGCGACGCCGTGCTGATGGCCATCGGCGGGTTGCTGACCAACGGCGTCCGGCCCGGCGACCTGCCGGGGCGGTTGGGCGGCGACGAGTTCGTCCTGTGGCTGGGCCGCACCGACGAGGCGCAGGCCGTGGCGGTGGCCGAGCGGCTGCTGGCCGGCATGGCCGCGCTGCGCCACCTCTCCGCCGGGCCGGACAAGCCGCTGGGGCTGTCCATCGGCATCGCCGTCCACCGGGTGGGGCGCGAGACCGTGCAGGAGCTGACCGACCGCGCCGACTCGGCGATGTACGACGCCAAGAAGCGCGGGAAGGGCCATTACGCCGTTGCTCCGGCCCCCAGGGGGAAAGCTCTCCCGTGGCGGAGGCGTCCCTATGACCACCCGCGGTGACCGCGCCGACCCCCAGCTTCTCGATCCCGCCGATTACGAGGCCGCCAAGCAGATGGCGCGCAGCGCCGACCCGGCGGTGCGCCGCCGCGTCGCCGCGTCGCCCGAGACCCGCCCGGAACTGCTCTACTTCCTGGCCGCCGACGCGGTGACGGAGGTCCGTCAGGCCATCGCCACCAACGCCGGAACGCCGCGGCAGGCCGACCTGATGCTGGCCAAGGACCGGGAGGTCGCGGTGCGCGGCGCCCTGGCCCAGAAGGTCGCCCGGCTGCTGCCCGACCTGTCCGCCGACCAAGCGTCGCAGATCGAGCGGCTGACGCTGGAGTGCCTGGAGGCGCTGGCCCGCGATCAGGCGACGGAGGTGCGCGGCATCCTGTCGGAGGCGCTGAAGGAGCTGCCCGGCGCGCCGCACGGCGTCATCAACACGCTGGCCCGCGACGTGGAACTGTCGGTCTGCGCTCCGGTCCTGCAATTCTCGCCGATCCTGACCGACGAGGATCTGTCGGACATCATCATGCGCGGGCCGGTGGCCGGCGCCCTCTCGGCCATTGCCGGACGCAAGCAGATCTCGGCCTCCGTCGCCGACGCCATCGCGCGGTCCGACGACGAGGCGGCGATGACCGCTCTGCTCGCCAACCCCTCGGCCCA
The DNA here is from genome assembly GCF_058780635.1 of Azospirillum sp. UENF 312511. Classification (NCBI taxonomy): domain Bacteria; kingdom Pseudomonadati; phylum Pseudomonadota; class Alphaproteobacteria; order Rhodospirillales; family Azospirillaceae; genus Azospirillum; species Azospirillum sp. UENF 312511. The sequence continues at coordinate 1,918,270 of NZ_JBSNCG010000003.1, forward strand.
GATCCGCGAGGAGACGCTGGACCGCATCCTCGACCAAGCGCCGCAGCATGAGCCCTGGCACGCCCCGCTGGTGCGCCGGCCGCGCCTGCCGGCCCGCGCCGTGGCGCGTCTGGCGAGCTTCGTCGCCGACAACCTGCTGAAGGTCCTGCGGGAGCGCACCGACCTCGACCCCGCCGCCGCCCGCGCCCTGGCCGAGGGCGTGCGGGCGCGCGTCAACCGCGGGGCCGGGGGCAACGGCGGTGGCGGAGCCGGCGTGGCCCGCGGCCTCGTCGATTTCGGTGAGGAGGAGCTTGGCCATCTGCCGGGCGACAAGGACAAGGCGGCCGAACGCCCGTCCGACAAGGCGGCCCGGCTGAACAAGGAAGGCAAGCTGACGGAGAAGCTGCTGGAAGGCGCGCTGGCGGAGGGCGACCGTGCCTTCGTCCTGGCCGGGCTGGGCGAACTGGCGCAGCTTCCCATGCCGATCATCGACCGCATCATCGGCACCCACGCCCCGCGCGCCGTCACCTCTCTGGTCTGGCGCTGCGGCCTGTCGATGCGCTTCGCCCGGCAGGTGCAATTGCGCATCGCCCAGATTCCGCCAAAAACCGCGCTTATGGCAAAGGAAGGCGTCCTCTACCCGATGTCTGACGACGAGATGCGCTGGCAGCTCGCCTTCTTCGGGGTCGAGGAGAAAGTCTGACGCCGCGCCACCACACGGACCCGTTCATGCGCGCCCTGGCCCTGCTGCTGTTGTTCCTTGGTCTTTCCCTTCCCGTCTTCTCCCTTCCCGCCGCCGCCGCCCCGCCGCCCGCCTCTCCGGAGGAGCGGGAGGTCACGGCGGTCTTCGAAAGCGCCCGCTCCGCCCTGGCGCAGAAGCGGGGCGCGGCGGTCGTGCCGCTGCTCTCCCGCGCGTCGGTCGACAAGCTGGAGCAGGTGCGCGGCGTCGCCCGCAGCGGCAACGACGCCGGCCTCGCCAAGCTGGAACCGGCGGAGAAGTTCGCCGCCATGGGCTTGCGCCGCTATGTCAGCCCGGCCGACCTGCGCCGCATGTCGCTGGGCGAGTTGGCCGATCACGGCATGAAGAACGGCTGGCTCGGCTCCAACGTCATCGGCAGCAGCGGGCTCGGCCCGGTGCGGGTGCGCGGCGACCGTGCCTCCGCTTTGCTGATGGTCGACAACCGCCCGGCCCTGGTGCCCGCCGACTTCGTGCGCGAGGGCGGGGCGTGGAAGATCGACCTGACCGGCGTCTTCAGTTTCGGCAGCCAGATGCTGAAGGGCTTCGCCGCCATGTCGGGCAAGAGCGACGAGGCCTACATCGAGGACATGCTGCAGAAGCTGCCCGCCAAGCCGGCGATGATGCACCGCTGACCGGCCGGGCGACCGCCATCGGGCGGGGGAGTGCCGGTTTTGCGTTACACCTCTTGCGACGGGGTGGGCCGTTGCGCGGAATCCGGAGATTGCGTTAGAGTCGCGCCACACGCACGACGCGTTGGTGTTCCTCATGACCGCTCCGGATGGCTATCCCTTCGCCGCGCTGACCGAAGCGGACGCCGGGTTCTTCCCGTCGGCCAGGAGCGTCGGCGCTCCGCCCGCCATTCCCTACCGGGTTTCCTGTGCCCCCGCTTTCGCAGCGGCGGCGGTCCGTCTGGCCGCCAAGCGCGGAACCGACCTGTCGGCGCTCGCCGCCGCCGCGTTGCTGGTGGCGCCCGACCGCAGGCTGGACCCAGGGGCACCGGACGATGGTGCGGAGCGGGCGGTGCTGGAATTGCGGCTGCCGCCCGGCCACAGCGACGCGGCGATCCGCCGGGCGCTGGCGGCGGCGCTGGCGTTGGCCGAACCCGGCTGCCGGGTGATGCCCGCCGAGGAGGCGGGGCGGCTGGAGGGCGCCGTGGAAACGCTGACCTACCGCAACAAGGCGCTGGCCCACGCGCTGGAGCGGGTGTCCTTCCGCCCGCTGGACGGCAAGCTGACGCAGGTGCGCGACGCCGCGCAGATGTTCGGCTTCGTCAATGAATGGTGTTTCGACGAGGACCGGGTGGTGAAGCGCTTCCGCGAGCTGGCCCCGGTCTATCACCCGGACACCGGCGTGGTCGCCTGCCGCGACCGCATGGCCCAGCTGATCGACGCGCGCAACCTGCTGATCAACCACGTCCGGACTGCCTACCGCTCCGGCCCGTGGACGCAGCGGCGTCCCTGAAGACGAAAACGGATTGGGGCTGGGAACAGGTTGAGGCCGGGATCAGGTCCCGGTCATCTCCTCGATCCCGATGGCGTCGGTCAGGCTGGTGCCGTCCAGAACCGTCCCGTCGAGGTCCGCGCCGGTCAGGTCGGTGCCGGTCAGGTCGGCCTCGCTCAGGTTGGCGCCGCGCAGGTCCGCCCCGGCGAGGTTGGCACCGGACAGGTTCACCTTGCGCAAATCGGCGTCCTTCAGGACGGCCATGCCCATGCGGGCGCGCTGCAGGTTGGCCCGCCAGACGTGGCTGCTCGACCCCTGGATGTGCACAGGGCCGAGCTGGGCCTCGGTCAGGTTGGCGCCGGTCAGGGTCGCCCGCTCGAAGTTGACGCCGCGCAGGTCGGCCTTGGTGAAGTTGACCTTGCGCAGGTCCGACAGCGACAGGTCGGCGATGGCGAGCGAGGTGCCCATCATCGACGCGCCGCGCAGCGTGACGCATTGCAGGATGCCGGCCGACAGGTTGATGCCGTCCAGCTTGCGCCCCGACAGGTCGAGCGAGGAGAGGTCGGCGCGCTTGCCGTCCTTGCCGCCGCTGTCGATCCAGGAGAGGTGCAGGGTCAGGATGTTGCGCAGGTCGTCGTCCGGATTCTCCAGAACCTTCGCCATCACCGCGGCGGACAGGTTGGGCGAGCGGAGCTGGGCTGCGTCCAGGATGGCGCCGATCAGGTTGGCGTTGGTGAAGTTGGCGCGCCCGATGGCGCAGTTGGTCATCACCGCGCCGGACAGCCGGGCGCCGGACAGGTTGGCCTCCGACAGGTCGGCGTCGGTCAGGTCGCAGCCCGTCAGGTTGGAGTTGGTCAGGTTCGCGCGCATGAACTTGGTGCCGCGCAGGATCGCGTCGGTCAGGTCGGTCTGCATCACGAAGGCGTTCGCCACCTTGGCCCGTGACAGGTCGGCGCCGCGGATGACCGCCGCCGTCAGCTCCGAGGTCAGGACCGAATCCTCGAAGTTGTGCGGCATCATCTCGCCCGACGGGGTGTAATGCAGCAGCGTGCCGTCGCGCAGGTCCACCTCCACCAGCATGGCTTCCGACAGCACGGCGCCGCGTAGGCAGGCGCCGCGCAGGTCGGCGCGGCGCAGGTCGGCCTTCTCCAGATTCGCCAGCCGCAGGTCGGCGGCGTAGAGGTTCGCGTTGGTCAGATTGGCCCGGGTCAGCCGGGCGCTGAACAGCTTCGCCCCGGACAGGTCGGCGTCGGACAGGTCGATGCCGGACAGGTCCAGATGCGACAAATCGCGCATCTTCAGGTTCGCGCGCACACCGCCCGGCTGGCTTTTCCGGAAAGCCTGATGGCGGAGCAGGATCGTGTTCAGCTGACTCTGCGTCAGCTTCGTGCGCGGTGTGTTCGTTCCGAAGCCTTGCGCGGGGGGCATCAGGGAAATCCCGGGTTGGAGTCGCGGCACACTCTAAAGGGGAGCCGCGAAGAAAAAGTTAACAATCGGTAACGCTTTATTCAAGTACGCCTCGAATGCGTTCTATCGCGGGCGCTGTTCCCGGGCCGCAAAGCCCTTGTTTGTGTAAGGAAATAGTGACCCGTCGCGCGTCTTTGCGCAAGAGGGTCCAGCGGGGCGCGGTTGTTGGGTTGTTGACTCCGCCCCCCGCGATGCGTATGGTCCGCCGACCTGCATCCGTCGAGCCATCGACCGGGTACCATCGGCCTGCGTGCCGGGGACCTCCGCCAGTCCGCGAGTTTCGCGCACTGGCTCGTTTGTGCTTGAGCCGATCGCGTTCGAGCGGATGGAGACCGAAACTGAGGACCGCTGACCCATGTTCGATGGCCTGACCGGACGCCTGGGCGACATCTTCGACAAGCTGCGCCGCCGCGGCGCGCTGAGCGAGGAGGACGTCAACGCCGCGCTGCGCGAGGTGCGCGTGGCGTTGCTGGAGGCCGACGTCGCCCTGCCGGTGGTCAAGCAGTTCGTCAACCAGGTCAAGGAACGCGCGATCGGCCAGGAGGTCCTGCGCTCGATCACCCCCGGCCAGCAGGTCATCAAGATCGTCCACGACAACCTCGTGGAGATGCTGGGGCAGGGCGAGGAGATCAACCTCAACGCCGCCGCCCCCGTGCCGATCCTGATGGTCGGCCTGCAGGGCTCGGGCAAGACCACCAGCACCGCCAAGATCGCGCTGCGCCTGAAGAACCGGGACCGCAAGAAGGTCCTGATGGCCTCGCTGGACGTGCGCCGTCCGGCGGCCCAGGAGCAGTTGAAGGTTCTTGGTGAGCAGACCGGCGTCGCCACCCTGCCGATCGTTCCGGGCCAGGACCCCGTCGCCATCGCCCGCCGCGCCATCGAGACCGGCCGGCGCGAAGGCTACGACGTGGTCATGCTCGACACCGCCGGCCGCCTGTCCATCGACGAGGAGCTGATGGCCGAGGTCGCGGCCGTGCGCGACGCGACCAAGCCGGCGGAAACGCTGCTGGTCGCCGACGCCATGACCGGCCAGGACGCGGTGACGGTCGCCACCAACTTCAACGACAAGGTCGGCATCACCGGCATTCTGCTGACCCGCGTGGACGGCGATGCCCGCGGCGGTGCCGCCCTGTCGATGCGCCAGATCACCGGCAAGCCGATCAAGCTGCTGGGCATGGGCGAGAAGATCGACGCCCTGGAGGCCTTCCACCCCGACCGCATCGCCGGCCGCATCCTCGGCATGGGCGACGTCGTGTCGCTGGTCGAGAAGGCCGCCGAGACCATCGACAAGGAAGAGGCCGAGAAGCTCGCCCGCAAGATGGAGAAGGGCCAGGGCTTCGACCTCGACGACATGGCCTCCCAGCTCAAGCAGCTGCGCAAGATGGGCGGCATGTCCGGCCTGATGGGCATGCTGCCGGGCATCGGCAAGATCAAGAACCAGCTCAAGGACGCGAACATCGACGACGGGGTGATCAAGCGCCAGGAGGCGATCATCTCCTCGATGACGAAGAAGGAGCGAAAGCACCCCGAGCTCATCAAGGCGTCGCGCCGCAAGCGCATCGCCGCCGGCTCCGGCACCAGCGTGCAGGAGGTGAACAAGCTGCTCAAGCAGTACGACACCATGCGCGGCATGATGAAGCAGGTGCAGAAGCTGGGGCAGAAGGGGCTGATGCGCCACGGGCTGCAGAGCCTCCTGCCGAAGAATTTCCGGGGACCGAACTGATCCCCGGCGAAAACAACCGCGCGATGAGCGCGATCATGTTCAACCGCCTATCAAGCGACTACACCAAGGAAGCGACTGTCCCATGTCCCTGAAGATCCGTCTCGCCCGTGGCGGCGCCAAGAAGCGCCCGTTCTACTCGATCGTCGTTGCCGACGCCCGCAGCCCGCGCGACGGCCGCTTCATCGAGAAGATCGGCACCTACAACCCGATGCTGCCGCGCGAGCACGAGCAGCGCATCGTCCTGGACGCCGAGCGCGCCAAGCATTGGCTGTCGGTCGGCGGCCAGCCGACGGACCGCGTCGCCCTGTTCCTGGCGAACGCCGGCCTGATCGCCAAGCCGGAAATCCGCGAGACCCCGAAGAAGTCCGCCCCGAAGGCCAAGGCGCAGGAGCGCCTGAAGGCCGAGGCCGCCGCCAAGGCCGCCGCCGAGGGCTGATAGGGATCGGCGTCGGCCCCCTCCCTCCCGCTTTGCGGGTCCCTCCCTCCCCCGCCTTTGGCGGTGGAGGGCTGAGATTCCCTCCCTCGCCGAAGGCGGGGGAGGGTTAGGGAGGGGGCAAGTGACGCCCCGCAACGCACACGCTCAAGCCATGTCCACAAAAGTCTGCGTCGGCCAATTCGCCGGGGCGCACGGCGTCCGCGGCCTCGTGAAGGTAAAAAGCTTCACCGAGGATGCGGCGGCCGTGGCGTCCTACGGCCCCCTCTCGGACGAGCGGGGCGCCCGGCGCTTCGCGCTGACGCTTCAGGGCACCATGAAGGACCTGTTCCTGGTCCGCGTCGATGGCATCGCCACACGCGAACAGGCGCAGGAGCTGACCGGCGTCCGGCTCTATGTGGACCGTTCCGCCCTGCCCGAGACGGAGGACGAGGACGAGTTCTACCACGCCGACCTGATCGGCCTGCGTGCGGAACTCGCCGACGGCACCGTCTGGGGCACGGTGAAGGCGCTGTACGACTTCGGAGCCGGTGACGTGCTGGAGATCCGCACGGAATCGGGGCCGCTGGAGATGCTGCCCTTCACCCGCGCCTGCGTTCCGGTGGTCGATGTGAAGGGAGGCCGCGTCGTGGTCGATCTTCCCGCGGTCATCGAAGCGCGCGAAGGCGAGGCGGAAAAGGACGGAGAGGACGCGCCGGAGGGCGCGGATGTCGCTGAAGACGACGTTGAAAACAAGGGAACCCGCCCGTGAATCACGGCGCTTCTGGTTCTCTTGTCTGGACGGCCAAGGTTCTGACGCTGTTCCCGGAGATGTTTCCGGGTCCGCTGGGGCTCAGCCTCGCGGGAAAGGCGCTGGAAAATGGAGTCTGGGCGTTGGAATCAGTGGACATTCGCTCGTTCGCGCGCGATAAACACCGCTCCGTCGACGACACCCCCTTCGGCGGAGGGGCCGGCATGGTCATGCGGCCCGACGTGCTGGACGCGGCTCTGACCGCGACGGCGGGTCCTCCGGGCACTCCTGGACGCGGACGGGCGATCTACCTGTCGCCTCGCGGACGGGTGCTCGACCAGGAGCTGGTCAAGGAGCTGGCGGCCACCCCGGTGGTCACCTTGCTCTGCGGCCGGTACGAAGGGGTGGATGAGCGGGTGCTGGACGCGCACGGCCTTGAGGAGGTCAGCCTCGGGGATTTCGTGCTGTCCGGCGGCGAGACCGCCGCCCTGTGCCTGATCGACGCCGTGGTGCGCTTGCTCCCCGGTGTCATGGGCAATGTGGAGACGGCGGGCGAGGAAAGTTTCGAACGGGGGTTGCTCGAATACCCCCACTACACCCGGCCCGCGGTCTGGACCGACGGGCAGGGTGTGGAACGGTCGGTTCCGGACATTCTGTTGTCCGGCCACCACGAGAAGGTTCGCGCCTGGCGGCTCGCCGAGGCGGAGCGGATCACCCAGGCCCGGCGACCGGACCTGTGGGACCGCTACGAGGCGGGCAGGAAGGCCGAGGGTCAGATTGGAAAACGGGGTCGCCGGCGCGGCCCGAAACCAGAGTGACGGTCCGCCGCGAGGCGCACCGATGGAAAGGGGTAGTGTCATGAACCTGTTGCAGCAGCTCGAGCAGGAGCAGATCGAGAAGGCCCTCGGCGGCAAGACCATTCCCGTGTTCTCGCCGGGCGACACCGTCCGCGTGAACGTGAAGGTGGTCGAGGGCACGCGCGAACGTGTCCAGGCTTACGAGGGCGTCGTGATCGCCCGCCGGAACGCCGGCGTGAACTCGTCCTTCACCGTCCGCAAGATCAGCTACGGCGAGGGTGTGGAGCGCGTGTTCCCGCTCTACTCCCCGCGTCTGGAGTCGATCGAGCTGGTCCGCAAGGGCGCCGTCCGCCGCGCCAAGCTGTACTATCTGCGCGACCGTCGCGGCAAGTCGGCCCGTATCGCCGAGCGCACGACCGGCCGCGGCATGAACAACACGAAGGCCGCCGCGGAGTAATCCGGCGCCCTTTCGTTCGGTACGCCTGAACCTGCACCCGCCCGGAGCAATCCGGGCGGGTGTTTGGCGTTGGGGACGTGGTTGCCCGATGCCCCCCTCCCGACCTCCCCCCGCTTTCGCAGGGGGAGGAGAAAAGCCCTCCCCCTGCGAAAGCGGGGGGAGGGTTGGGTGGGGGCTCAACGAAACTACTTCCCAAGCAACTCCCCCTACCGCGCCCGCATCGTGGTCAGGATCCCGGCGCCGATCAGCGCCACCGCGATCAGCACGCCGGCCGTCAGCGGCTCGCCCATGAAGACCGCGCTCAGCAGCAGGGCGGTGACGGGGACGAGGCAGATGATCTGCCCGGCCTGGGCCGCCGGCATGGCGGTCAGCGACTTCGCCCACCACCAGAAGCACAGGCCCGTGGCGATCACCCAGTTGAAGGCCAGGACGGTGCCCAGCGCGGGTGTCCAATGGATCGGCCGGGCGTGCTCCGCCGCAAGGGCCAGCGGCGCGGTCGCCACGGCGCTGACGGCGATCTGCCAGAAGGTCTGGGTCCAGAAGGGCGTGCGCCAGCCGCCGTGTCGGCGGCGGTAGAGAGTGGCGCCGAGCGCCCAGCTCAGCGCGCAGGCCAGCAGCAGCCCGTTGCCGAGCAGCACCGCCGGATCGCTCCAGTCCATCAGCGCCGGGTTGAAGAAGACGAGGACGCCGGCGAAGGTGAGCAGAGCGCCGATCACCCGCCCGCGCGTGAAGCGTTCCCCGGCCAGCAGCACGCCCAGCGGCAGCGCCCACATCTGCATGGTGTAGGCGAGCACCGCGGCCCGCCCCGGCGGCACCACCCGCAGCGCGATGGAGCTGAGGTCGAGCATGCCGGCGATCTGAAGCAGCCCGACCAGGGCCAGCGGCCAGCGCTCCCCCGGCGGCGGCAGGAGGGGGAAGCGCAGCACCCGCGACAGCAGGGCCAGCACCGCCGCCGCCCCGGCGAAACGGAGAAAGCAGAAGGTCAGCGGCCCGATGTCGGACAGGGCCAGCTTCATCAGGGGCCAGTTGGCCCCCCAGAACAGCACGATTCCCGCAAGCTGCGCGTAGACCACGGTGCCCGGACCGCCCACGGGTCCCTGGCCGGCCGCGGCGCGTGGCATGGCCTGATCCGCCATGAGTCCTCCCAACCCTGAATTTTGCCGCATCCTACGGCGCGGGTGGGGGCGGGAGGTCTGCGTTCCCCGTGCGGCAGCCCCGCGAGGGGCCGGCGTTACGGCGTGCCGCCGGTGGAGAAGCCGGTGAAGACCTGGATGCCGAACCAGCCGCCGATGGCGAACAGCACCAGAAGGATCATGGTGGTGGCGATGGCGATGTTGGTCTGGCGGATGCGCCGGCAGTTCGGGCAGCCGGGAAGCTCGGCGGGATAAGGCCGTTCGCAGCGTTCACAGCGGACAGTGGGGTCCGTCACGGGATGACCCTTCATCGAATGGGGCAATGGAGATCGGTGGGCGGACGCTACCATAAGGAGCGCCTTCCCCGCCAGCCGATGGGCGGGGCAGGGTGGCTGCGATTTTTCGCTGCGGGATGCGGGATGTTTTCCACAGGCTCGGCCTTGTCCTGGTTGAAAGAGACGGCTATTGTGCGGCCCTCTTACCGCACGCTTCGTTCGTCCGGTCTGTGGTTTGCGAGAGAGAATTGCCGCGAGAGAGAGTTGCTATGTCCAAGCCGCGCACCCTGTTCGACAAGATTTGGGACAGCCACGTCGTCCACCGTCAGGACGACGGCACCTGCATCCTCTACATCGACCGCCATCTGGTCCATGAAGTGACCAGCCCGCAGGCGTTCGAGGGGCTGCGGCTTGCCGGCCGTCCGGTGCGCCGTCCGGAAGCGACCCTCGCCGTTCCCGACCACAACGTCCCGACCACCGACCGCTCCAAGGGCATCACCGAGGAGGAGAGCCGCATCCAGGTCGAGACGCTGGACAAGAACGCGCGCGACTTCGGTGTCCGCTACTTCCCGATGGACGACGTCCGCCAGGGCATCGTGCACATCGTCGGTCCGGAGCAGGGCTTCACGCTGCCCGGCGCCACCATCGTCTGCGGCGACAGCCACACGGCGACGCACGGCGCCTTCGGCGCGCTCGCCTTCGGCATCGGCACGTCGGAGGTGGAGCATGTGCTGGCCACCCAGACCCTGCTGCAGAAGCCGGCCAAGAACATGCTGGTCCGCGTCGACGGCGAACTGCCGGCCGGCGTGACCGCCAAGGACATCGTGCTGGCGATCATCGGCAAGATCGGCACCGCCGGCGGCACCGGCCACGTCATCGAGTTCGCCGGCGACGCCATCCGCGGCCTGTCGATGGAAGGCCGCATGACCGTCTGCAACATGGCCATCGAGGGCGGCGCCCGCGCCGGCCTGATCGCCCCGGACGAGAAGACCTTCGAGTATGTGAAGGGCCGCGCCCTGGCTCCGAAGGCCGGCGCCTGGGAGCAGGCGGTGGAGTACTGGAAGACCCTGCCGTCGGACGAGGGCGCGGTCTACGACACCACCGTCGTGCTGAACGCCGCCGACATCGTTCCGCAGGTCACCTGGGGCACCAGCCCGGAGGACGTGCTGCCGATCACCGCGACCGTGCCGAACCCGGCCGACGTGGCCGACGCCGGCAAGCGCGCCGCCGTCGAGCGCTCGCTGGCCTACATGGGCCTGGAGCCCGGCCAGAAGCTGACCGACGTGAAGGTGGACACCGTCTTCATCGGCTCCTGCACCAATGGCCGCATCGAGGATCTGCGCGCCGCCGCGGTGATCGCCCAGGGCCGCAAGGTCGCCGAGGGCGTGCGCGCCCTGGTCGTCCCCGGCTCGGGCCTCGTCAAGGAGCAGGCGGAGGAAGAGGGTCTGGACAAGATCTTCACCGAGGCCGGCTTCGAGTGGCGTGAGCCGGGCTGTTCCATGTGCCTCGCCATGAACGCCGACCGCTTGTCGCCGGGCGAGCGCAGCGCCTCGACCTCCAACCGCAACTTCGAGGGCCGCCAGGGTCGCGGCGGGCGCACCCACTTGCTCAGCCCGGCCATGGCCGCCGCCGCGGCGGTGACCGGGCACCTGACCGACGTGCGCAGCCTGTAAGCTCTCACGGTCCGCTGTGACGCCCGGAGCGGGGATGGCCTTCCAGCCGTCCCCGCTTCGTCGTTTTTAGGGGCATCCTCCGCTGTCGCGCGCCGAACGCCTCATCGATCTGATCCAGTGCCTGCGGCGCCATCGCCGGCCGGTCAGCGGGCATGTCCTCGCCGACGAACTCGGCGTCAGCCTGCGCACGATCTACCGCGACATCGCCACCCTCCAGGCGCAGGGCGCCCGCATCGACGGCGAGCCGGGCGTCGGCTATCTCCTCCAGCCCGGTTTCCTGCTGCCGCCGCTGATGTTCGCGGAGGAGGAGATCGAGGCGCTCGCCCTCGGCATCCGCTGGGTGGCCGACCGCGCCGACGGCGCGCTGGGGGCGGCGGCGCAGAACGCGCTCGCCAAGATCGCGGCGGTGCTGCCGCTGGATCTCCGCGACCGGATGGACGCCTCCGCGCTGCTCGTCGGGCCGGGGGAGCCGATCGTCGGGGACGGCGTCGACCTCGCCGTCGTCCGGCGGGCCATCCGCGGCGAGCGCAAGCTGTCCATCGCCTACCGCGACCGCGACGGGGCCGCCAGCGAGCGCATCGTCTGGCCCTTCGCGCTCGGCTTCTTCGACCGGCTGCGCGTCATGGTCGCGTGGTGCGAACTGCGCGGGGCGATCCGCCATTTCCGCGCCGACCGCATCGTCTCCGTGACGGCGCTGGAAGACCGCTACCCGCGCCGGCGGCAGGCGCTGCTCAAGGAGTGGCGCGAGGCCGAGGGCATCCCGGTGCGGTGAGCGCGCTCACGCACGACTGCTGACAGAAACTGACAGTATCCTCGCCTAGCCTGGGCTTCGCCGGACGGGATCGCTCGTGCCGGAGACCAGCGAGGAAACCAGCCCATGTTCAGCGCCAACATCATCCTCCTCTATGTGGACAGCTCGACCGCCAGCGCCGCCTTCTACGCCGACCTGACCGGCAAGCCGCCGGTCGAGGCGTCGCCCACCTTCGCCATGTTCGCCCTGGACTCCGGCGTCATGCTGGGGCTGTGGTCGCGCCATACGGTGGAGCCGGCGGCTTCCGTCGGGCCGCTCGGCGGCAGCGGCGAGATCGGCTTCCGGGTGGCCGGTGCCGAGGCGGTGCAGGCCCTTCATAACGACTGGGTGCGGCGCGGCCTGACCATCGCCCAGCCGCCGACCGCCATGGATTTCGGCCACACCTTCGTCGCGCTGGACCCGGACGGGCACCGCCTGCGCGTCTTCGCCCCGACGGAAGCGTGAGGTCCGTCATGGATCCGACCGCCGCCAGCCGCAGCTGGATCGCCGTCGCCTCCGCCGAGCATGTCCGGCGGGGGCGGGCGGAGGGCTTCATGCAGGTCTGCCACGGCAAGGCGGCGCCGCTGCGCCGCATCCGCCCGAGGGACCGCGTCGCCTACTATTCGCCGACCGAGCGCTTCCAGGGAAAGGACCGCCTGCAGTCCTTCACCGCCGTTGGGATCGTGCGGGAAGGAACCCCTTACCCATTCGACATGGGCGGGGGCTTCGTTCCCTTCCGCCGCGACGTGCGGTGGCTGGACGGGCGGGAGACGCCGATCCTGCCCCTGCTCGACCGGCTGGACTTCTCCGCCGGTGTGCGGAATTGGGGCTATCCGTTCCGCTTCGGGCTGTTCACGGTGACCGACCGCGACCTGGACACCATCGCCGCGGCCATGGGGGCGGTTCTGTGCTGACCGGCCGGCGGTGCGGGGGGCTCAATCGCCCCGCCCGCGGCGGCGGCCCATCAGCCCGTCCGGGCGGTAGATCAGGAAGAGGGTGAGCAGGGCAAAGGCCACGATGTCCTTGTAGGCGATGGCGAAGTAGGCCGACCAGAAGGTCTCGACGAGGCCGAGCAGGGCGCCCCCCAGCATGGCGCCGGGGACCGACCCGATGCCGCCGACCACCGCGGCGGCCAGCGCCTTGAAGCCGATCAGATAGCCCGTGTAGAAATTGACCCCACCGTAATAGAGCGCGATCACCGCCCCCGCTGCGGCGGCCAGCGCCCCGCCCACCGCGAAGGTGGTGGCGACGGTGCGGTCGACATCCACCCCGACCATCTCCGCCGCACCCACATCGTCGGCGCAGGCGCGATGGGCGCGGCCGTAGGCGGTGCGCTGCATGATCGCCCACAGCAGGGCGTAGAGCCCGCCGGTCATCAGCAGGATGACGACCTGCGAGGTCAGCGCGGTGACGGTGAAGGCGCCGTCGCTGAGCAGCTCGTGCCGGTCGGCCAGGAAGGGGGCGGGCCACCAGTCGCGGGCGCCGTGCAGAAGCCGCATCCCCTCCTGATAGGCGATGGACAGGCCGACGGCGGCGATCAGCGGCGTGTGGTTGTGGGTGCGGCGCAGGCGGCGGAACACCAGCCGGTCCATGGTCCAGCCCTGGACGGCGGTGAAGGCCATCACGGTGGCGAAGACGCCCAGCACCGCCATGGGCAAGCTACCCAGCCCGGCCATGCCCAGCGCCGCCGCCCCCATGGCGGTCAGCATGGCGCCGATCATGGTCAGCTCGCCCATGGCGAGGTTGATCTGCCCGAGGATGCCGTAGACCAGCGTGTAGCCGAGCGCCAGCAGCCCGTAGACGCAGGCCACCGTGGCGGCGTTGATGACCTGTTGCAGGAAGAAGAGCAGCGGCGCCCAGTCCGTTTGCGGCCCGCGTTCCGGCCCGGCCGCGTCCGGCGGCAGGCCGAGGCGGGCGGCGGGCAGGCCGGCCCAGATGCGCAGCATGGTGAATTGCATGGGCCGCAACCGCCCCATGCGGTCGGTCGCCACCATCACCAGCTCGTGCCGGCGCGAATCGAAGAAGCGTCCGCCGAAGCGGCAGGCGATCCAGTGGGTGCCGGTGTCGGTGCGGTAGGTCAGGCGCAGCGCCGGCTCGTCGCCGCCCAGCGCTTCCGTGCCCAGGATGGTGACGGGGCCGGAGTCGAAGGCGGGGATCAGTTTGCCGCACAGCGCGGCCTGATCGCCGTCCACGCCGCAGCCGGTCAGCAACAGCGCGACGACCAGCAGGAGAAAGGGCGGGAACAGGCGCGGCGGACGGCGGTGCACGGCGGAGGAACCCCGGCCGGTTGTTCGTTCGCCGGAGAATCTAACGGTTCCCGATGTGAAACGCCAGACGCCGCCTTATGGAAGTCAGTAGCGGGCGCCGACGAAATACAGGCCATCCGGCGGGGCGGTCGGCCCGGCGGCGGAGCGGTTGCGGGCCTCCAACGCGCGGCGCAGGTCGTCGGCGCTCCACTTGCCGGCCCCGACCAGCTCCAGCGTGCCCACCATGTTGCGCACCTGATGGTGCAGGAAGGAGCGGGCGGCGGCGTGCACCCGGACCTCGTCGCCGACCCGCTCGACGGCCAGCCGCTCCAGCGTCTTGACCGGGGAGTTGGCTTGGCAGAGCGCGGCGCGGAAGCTGGTGAAGTCGTGCTGGCCGACCAGGACCTGCGCGGCTGCGTGCATCGCCTCGGCGTCCAGTGGGCGCATGACGTGCCAAGCGCGGCCCGTCTCCAGGGCGAGCGGGGCGCGGCGGTTGACGATGCGGAAGACGTAGCTGCGCCCCAGGCAGGTCATGCGCGCGTGGAAGTCCTCCGGCACCGCCTCGGCCAGCAGGACGGCGACGGGGGCGGGCCTCAGGTGGAAGTTCAGCGCGTCGCGCAGCTTCAGCCCGGTGAAGGGCTTTTCCAGGTCGAAATGGCAGACCTGACCCAGCGCGTGCACCCCGGCGTCCGTCCGCCCGGAGGTGTGGACGCGCACGGTCTCGCCGGACAGGCGCTCGATCGCCTCCTCCAGTGTCTGCTGGACGGAGGGGCCGTTGTCCTGCCGCTGCCAGCCGACGAAGGGCCGGCCGTCATATTCGAGGGTCAGTTTCCAGCGCTGCATGCGGCGTCGCCGAGACGGGTGCCGACGGGCAGGGCGCCGTGCAGGCCGCGCAGGAAGTCCGCGCCGCTCACGGGCGCTTTGCCCGGTCGCTGGACGATCAGAAGGCGTATAGCCCCGAAGTGATCTTCGCAGGCGATGGTCAGGTAATCATCCAGCAGTGTTCCGGTCGGCCTTCCATGAGGAATATCCTCAACTTCGGCCGCCAGCACCTTGATGCGCTCGACTCTGTTCGCAATCGGCACGTCGAACCAGCAACCGGGCCAAGGCGTCAGTGCGCGCACCTGCTTGTCAATATACGGAGCGCCTTTACTCCAGTCGAGCCGGCCGTCCTCGCGCGTCAGCTTGGCGGCGTAGGTCACACCCGCCTCGGGCTGCGGCTCGGCGGTCAGGCGGCCGGCGGCGAGGCCGTCGAGCGCCTCGACGATCAGGCGGGCGCCCATCTCGGCCAGCGCGTCGTGCAGGCTGCTGGCGGTGGTCTCGGCGGTGATCGGCACCGCGTCCTTGAGCAGCATGGCCCCGGTGTCCAGCCCGATGTCCATCTGCATGATGGTGATGCCGGTCTCGGCGTCGCCGGCCAGGATCGAGCGCTGGATCGGGGCGGCCCCGCGCCAGCGCGGCAGCAGCGAGCCGTGCACGTTCAGGCAGCCCAGCCGCGGCGCGTCGAGGATCGGCTGCGGCAGGATCAGCCCGTAGGCGGCGACCACCGCGGCGTCGGCCTTCAACTCGGCGAACTCGGCCTGGGCCTCGGCGTTGCGCAGCGACTTGGGCGTGCGCACGGGGATGCCCCGTTCCTCGGCGAAGCGGTGGACCGGGGATTTCTGGACCTGCTGCCCGCGCCCGGCAGGGCGGGGCGGCTGGCTGTAGACGCAGACCACCTCGTGCCCCGCATCGGCCAGGGCGCGCAGGCTGGGCACGGCGAAGTCCGGCGTGCCCATGAAAACGAGGCGGAGCGGCGTCATGAAGAGTCGTCCAACGTCAGAAGGTTAGGCGCGCTGCATCTTCTGGACTTTGCGCAGGATCATGTTGCGCTTCAGCATCGACAGGTAGTCGACGAACAGCACGCCGTTCAGATGATCGATCTCGTGCTGGATGCAGGTGGCCAGCATGCCGTCGGCCTCGATCTCGCGCGTCTCGTTGGTCTCGTCCAGATAGCGGACGCGGACCGACGACGGGCGGGTGACCTCGGCATACTGGTCGGGCACCGACAGGCAGCCCTCCTCGCAGACCGAGGTCTCGTCCGATTTCCAGACGATTTCCGGGTTGGCAAGGCGGATGGGGTTCGGCTTCTCGTCCTTGTCGTGCACGTCCACGACGATCACCCGCTCCAGGATGCCGATCTGCGGCGCGGCGAGGCCGATGCCCTTCGCGGCGTACATGGTCTCGACCATGTCGTCCATCAGCTTGGCGATGCGGGCGTCGACCTTGTCGACGGGCTTCGCCTTCTGCTTCAGGACGGGGTGCGGGGCGACGAGGATATCGAGAACGGCCATGGGAACTCAGCAACGGTGCGTGGAGGTGCGACAATCCGTCAAAATATGGGGGGCGGGCCACGAGGTCAAGGAAGGCGCAAGGCACAACCCGCGGCGACCCGCCGATCCCATCGGGACGGCCGCACCTCAGAGGGGCGAGCGGGTGATCGACTTGATGGGGCCGCGGGGATTGCCGGACATCTCGGCGATCTTGCGGTCCTGCTCCTCGATGAAGCCGCGGGCCGGCTCGTCGCCGTCCAGGCCGCCGACCAGCGTGCCGGGGACCTTGCGGTTGGAGGTGCGGGCGCCGTCTTCGTACAGCACGTCGAACAGCACGAAGGCGCTGTCCACCGGCTGCTTCTTCTTGGTCTTGGCCATGGGGGGAAACTCCGAACGTCAGGGGGGTGCTTGTAGAGGAAAAGCGCGCAACGGAAAAGGGCACCGGTTTCCCGGTGCCCCCTCCGATGCCGTGCCGTGAGACGTGGCTCAGACGGCCTTCAGGTTCTCCGCCGAGGTCTTGCCGCGCTTCGGATCGCGCTGCTCCTCGTAGGACACCTTCTGGCCTTCATTCAGGCTGCGCAGGCCCGCACGCTCGACCGCGGAGATGTGGACGAAGACGTCCGCGCCACCGTTGTCCGGCTGAATGAAGCCATAACCCTTGGTGCTGTTGAACCACTTGACGGTACCGACGGGCATGATTGCTCTCCGTTTCGTATGAAAGGCGCCGCATCGGCCGGTGCGGCGCATCAGACTGTGTCCAGGCATAGCGACGATCTGGGCACCCGAAGGCGTAGCAGGCCGGCAGTCCGAAGCAGAATGACAGGAGGGAAATTGGGACCGCTCCCCTCCTTTGCAAGGCGAAACAAGACGGGCAAATCTGGGTTGCAGTCTTCGGCCCTACGCCCTGGCTGCCGCTCGCAGTTCCGCCGCTCTCAATTCTGTTGCCCTCAATTCCGCTGCCCGAGGCTCGGCCGCGCGAAGCTCCGGCGCCTGGAGCGGGCGCGGGGCGTGGTCCAGCGGTTCCAGCAGGGGAAGCTCCTCGGCGCTGTCCGGGGTGGCGTGCAGGTCGCGGAAGCGGCGGGCGGTGACCAGGACGCGGGATTCCAGGCTGCCGACCGCCCCGTTGTAGCTGCCCACGGCCTTTTCGAGCTGCCCGCCCAGCCGCTCCATATGGCCGCCCAGGTCGTGCAGGCGCTTGTAGAGTTCGGCGCCCAAGGCGCTGATCTCGCGGGCGCTGTCGGTCAGCCGCTCCTGCCGCCAGCCATAGGCGACGGCGCGCAGAAGCGCGATCAGCGTCGTCGGGGTGGCGAGGATCACCCGGTGGTCGATGCCCGCCTCGATCAGCGCCGGGTCGTGCTCCAGCGCCGCGGAGAAGAAGTTCTCGCCGGGCAGGAACAGCACGACGAATTCCGGGGAATCCGTGAACTGGTCCCAATAGGCCTTGGTGCCGAGCTGCTTCATGTGCTCGCGCACATGGCGGGCGTGGCGCGACAACCCGTCGCGGCGGGCGCCGTCGTCGGCGGCCTGCACCCCGTCGAGATAGCCCTCCAGCGGCGTCTTGGCGTCCACCACGATGGTCTTGCCACCGGGCAGCTTGACCACGAGGTCGGGGCGAAGCCGCCCGCCGGCGGCCTCCACGCTCATCTGCTCCGCGAAGTCGCAATGATCGAGCATGCCGGCCATCTCGCAGACCCGGCGGAGCTGGATCTCGCCCCAGCGCCCGCGGGCCACCGGGCTGCGCAGGGCGCGGACGAGGTTGCCGGTCTCAGCGCGGAGCTGGGACTGGGTCTCCACCAGCGACAGCACCTGCTGCTTCAGCCCCTCATAGGCACCGGCGCGGCTGCGCTCCATCTCCTGGATCTGGCCGTCCATGCGCTCCAGCGACTGGCGCACCGGGGCGACGATGTCGGCGATGGCGGTCTGCCGTTTCTCCAGGTCGCCGCGCGCCTGCTCCTGGAAGGTCGTCAGGGTTTCCTTGGCGAGGTCGAGGAAGCTCTGGTTGTTGGAGCGCAGGGCTTCGGCCGACAGGGCCTTGAAGCTGTCGGACAGGGTGGCCTGCGCGCGCTCCAGAAGGGCCAGCTTCTCCGCCGCAGAGGCGCGCTCGCGGGCCAGCGTGGTGGACAGCTCCGCCTGCCGTTCGCGGGCGGCGGACAGCTCGCCGTTCAGCCGGGTGATCTGGTGGTCGCGGGCCTCCACCTCTTCCCGCAGGTCGCCCTCGATTCGCTCGGCGACGTCGAGCCGGGTGGCCAGTTCGGCGTGGATGGCGGCGGCTTCCGCCTCGGCGCGTGCGGCGTAGAGGCGCACGATCATGCCGACGAGGATCGCCCCGAGAAGGGCGCCGGCAAGGCCGCCGAGAAGCACCGACTGTGCGTCGAACGCGAACTGCATGAAATTCCCCGGAGATCGCTGCGAACGCCGAGAGTACAGGAACGAATCAGGAAAGAGAACGGGCAATGAACAAAGAAGAACCCCCTCCGCGGCTTCGTTCCGCCTGCGCTGCGTGTCGGTGAAGCGGGCTTGCCCGCCGTCCCCGTCTGCGCCATATCCGACGGATGCCCCACGATCCGTCCTCCTCCGGTCTTCCCGCCGGCCCCCTCAAGGGCCCCCGCGTCCGCACCATCCCGCCCGGCGAGGACCGCGAGCGGCTGACCTGTCCGGACTGCGGCTACATCGCCTACCAGAACCCGCTGATCGTCGTCGGCTCGGTGGCGACGTGGGAGGACCGCATCCTGCTGTGCCGCCGCGCCATCGAACCGCGCAAGGGTTACTGGACGCTGCCCGCCGGCTTCATGGAGGAGCGGGAGAGCACCATGGAGGGTGCCGCCCGCGAGGCGTGGGAGGAGGCGCGGGCGAAAATCGCCATCGACTCGCTGCTGGCCGTCTACGACATCCCGCGCATCAGCCAGGTGCAGATGATCTTCCGCGCCCGCCTGCTGTCGCCGGACGTGTCCGCCGGGCCGGAGAGCCAGGAGGTCGGGCTGTTCCTCTGGGAGGAGATCCCCTGGGACGATCTGGCCTTCCCGACCGTCCAGTGGGCCTTGCGCGAGCACCGGTCGCGGCTGGGCCGCCAGGACTTCGCCCCGGCGGTGAACCCCACGCCGGACGTGCTGGCGCAGTGGGAGCGCATGCTCTAGCTCCCGATCACTCCACCCCGTTATTCCACGGTGGGCGAAGCGGGGAACTTCGCCACCAGTTCCGCCGTGCCCTGCTCGCGCTTCACGGTCAGCGGCAGCCATGTGCCGGGGGCTTGGCGCTGCACCACCGTCGTCAGGTCGGAGGCCTCGCGCACCGGGGACCCCGCCGCCGCGACCACGAGGTCGCCCGCCGTCAGGCCGGCGGCGGCGGCGACGCTGCCCTCGGTGACGGAGCGCACGCGCACACCCTCCGGTCCCGGCTCCAGCATCACGCCCAGCCGGGGGCGCGGCGTCTCGGCCGGCGCCTCGCTCTCGCCCAGCCCGTAGACCGCGTCGGCGATCCGCCCGTCCAGCTCGGTGCAGGGGCGGTCCTCGTCCCAGGGCAGCAGGACGACGCTGTTCCGGATGCCCAGATCGGCCAGCTGGTGGGGCACGCCGTCGCGGCCTTCGATGTGCCCTTGGCCCAGAATGGCGACGACAGTGCGGTTGGTCTGGCGGTGGGTGTCGGCGATGCGCTCGGCCATGGCGCGGTCCCAGACCGATTGCGCCTCGACGAAGCGTTCGAAGCTGCCGGAGCGGCGCTCGGTCGGGCCATGGGCGGCCATCACCTGGCGCAGCCGCTCGGTGTAGGAGGCGGGGGGAGGGGCCGGGTCACCCACGCCTTCCCGTTCGCCGGCGGGGACGGCGGCCCAGCCCTCGCGCGCGGTGCGGCTGACCAGCCCGCGGTCGACGTTCAGCGCGACCACCGGCAGCCGGTTCATCCGGGCGAAATGCAGGATCGGCAGATAGAAGCGCGCGTCGTAGCCCCAGACCTTCGGCCAGTTGGTCTCGCGCAGCAGCTCCGCCTCGCTCAGTTGCCCGGCGCTCCAGCGGTCGAGGATCGGCTGGACGCTGCGCGGGAACATCTCCATGCCGACCGCCAGATCGGGGTTCAGCGCGTGCAGCGCCGCCAAGCTATGAAGCTGCCAGCGGTGGTGGTCGGCGTTGTCGTGCCGCTCCCCCAGCAGCACGGCGGGCGACGCCGCGGCGCGGCGCAGCAGGTCGGCGGCGTTCAGCGGGCGGGCGGTGGCGTCGGACCAGCCGCCGGGCGGCACGCAGGCACTGGTCTGGGCGGCGGCCTTCGCCGCGGTGGCGTCACCCAAGCCGGCCAAGAGGCTGCCGGAGAGCAGAAGGACGGCCATCAAACGGGGGAGCACGTCGGCGGTCCTCCTGGACTCGGTGAAACGGTTGGACTCAGGCTGAAGGTTGGGCGGTGGAGGGCGCCCGTCAACGGTGCATGGTCTGACCGGCAACGGCCGCGCTGGCGCGGTGCGGCGAAGCGGGGTATCCTTGGACATCATGCCGCACCGTAAAACCGTCATTCTGACCGGCGCGAGCCGGGGCATCGGCCACGCCACCGTGCAGCGCTTCAGCGCCGAGGGCTGGCGGGTCATTTCCTGTTCCCGCGAGGAGGTGCCGGACCATTGCCGGCGCGATCCGAACTGGACACACCACATCCCGACGGACCTGTCCGATCCGGACAGCCGCGCCCGCTTCCTGGAGGAAGCCAACCGGGCGCTGGACGGGGCGCCGCTGCACGCGTTGATCAACAACGCCGGCATCTCGCCCAAGACGCCGATCAAGGAGCGTCTCGGCTGCCTGAACGGGGCCATCGAGGGTTGGCACCGGGTGTTCGAGCTGAACTTCTTCGCCCCGCTGGTGCTGGCTCGCGGCTTCGCGGCGCCGCTGTCGCGGGCGAAGGGGGCGATCGTCAACGTGACCTCCATCGCCGGCCATTCGGTGCACCCCTTCGCGGGGTCGGCCTATTCGACGTCCAAGGCGGCGCTGTCCGGCCTGACCCGCGAGATGGCCGTGGAGTTCGCCGAGATCGGCGTGCGCGTCAACGCTGTGGCGCCGGGCGAGATCGAAACCGCCATGACCGGGCCGGAATACGATGTGCTGATCCCGCGCATCCCGCTGAAGCGCATGGGCACGCCGGAGGACGTGGCGGCGGTGATCTTCTACCTGTGCGGTCCCGACTCGGGCTATGTCACCGGAACGGAGATGTTCATCACCGGCGGGCAGCACCTGTATTGATGCGGATGGCCGACCCACGGATTGCGCGGATTTCTCTATGTAACTCCGTGTAATCCGTGAAGCCGCTGTCGCCCGCAACGGTGTTCAGCCACCTCAGCCGAGGTTGTGCTTCGCCACCACCGCCGCGAAGTCGTCCCCGAAATGCTCGCCGACGCGGATGACCGAGACGCCGTGCGGGATTTCCTTGAGGGCCGGGTTGTCCAGGCTCATCGAGGTCAGCAGCGCCATCGGCACGTTGTGGGTGACGCTCATCGCGCGCAGACCGCGGATCAGGTCCAGGCCGGACAGGCCGTCCATCACCATCGACGCGATCAGCATGTCCGGCGGGACGCGCACGGCGAGGCTGATCGACTCGATGGGGTCGCTGACCGTCACGGTGCGGAAGCCGCAGGCCGCCAGTTCACTGCCCAGCTTCTTGGCGACGACCTTGGACGGGGTGACCAGCATGATCTCGACGTTGCTGATCTGGATGTCGGTGATCTCGAACTGGTAGCGCACCGGCAGAGCGCGGATGATCCGGTTCGTTTCCGCAACCTGCGGCTGCTCGGCGCGGTCCACCAGCTCGGCGATCCGGTCCACGAAAATCTGCGCGTCGTTCAGCTCGCGCGCCTCCAGCCGCTTCAGGCCGGACAGGTAATCCTCCAGGCGGTGCGCGACGAGGCTGACGGTGGGGTAGCCGAAGCTGGTGCCCATGCCCTTGAAATTGTGGGCTTCCAGGCGGAGCACGCCGATGACCGCGGTTTCCTCCCGCGTGCCCTTGGCCACGCCTTCCAGGGCGGCGTTCATCACCTCCAGCCGGTCGCGGGCGTCGTCCATGAATTCGACGCGCAGGCGGTCTTCAAGATCGTCGGGCGACAGGTTGGAGGCCATGGCGGGGGTCCTGACTATGCTTTCGGGTTAGGCATTATGCCCCGAAAGTTACACCAGAACCCTAACGCGAAACAAACTCCCGCATGAAACGCGGCTAAAACGCCGCGACGATCACAACCGGGACAGGAGATTGTTGAACCAGTTCAGCCGTTCCTCGGCCTGGGCGATGTCGTGCTCCAGCCAATCGGCGAAATGACCGTCGGTCCCCGCACTCGCCCGCTTCAGATCGCCCAGCCGGGCCAGCTCCGTCTCGCACAGGGAGGCGAGGTGGTCGATCTGGTCGCGCTGCGACTCGACGTCCAGCAGGTGCAGGAAGCGCAGCTTCAGCGCGATGACCAGCTTGTTCAGCCCGTCCGCCGAGGGGGCGCGGACGTTGGCGCGCATCAGCGTGTCGAACTCCGCCCGTCCGGCCTCGGTCGCGCCGAGCAGGGCGTTGTCCTCCATGCCGGTGCCATCCAGCGCTTCGATCAGCCCCTCGTAGCGCAGCATCTCCAGCGACGTGCCCATGAGGTCGAGCGAGGGGCCGACGATGCGGTCGAGGAAATGGCGGAGCGCGCCGGCCAGATCGGCGTAACGCTGCGGCCCGTTCTGGATCAGCGTGCCCAGGACGGCGAGGCGCACGGCCTCCTTCGGCATCAGCGAGTTGTCACGGTACATGGCGAACCCCTGGGCGGTGGCAATTGGACGGCGGCTGTCGACGGTTGCGGACCGAACGTTGCGAAACGTTCTCATCAACGTCTAAAGGTAAGGCGCTCCGGCCCACAAGTCCAGAGCGCCGATGCCATCATCGCAGGGAGATCACCGAATCCCCTCCTCCGCACGGGCGGGGCGCGGAGGAGGGGGAGGAGTTACGCCGCCAAGCGCAGGTCCAGGCGGCTCCACACGTCGAGCAGCGCGTCGACGAGCCGCGCCATCTCGGCGTCGCTGTGCAGCGGGGTCGGGGTGAAGCGCAGGCGCTCGCCGCCGCGCGGCACGGTCGGGTAGTTGATCGGCTGGACGTAGATGTCGTGCCGTTCCATCAGCTCGTCCGAGGCGCGCTTGCAGCGGTGGGCGTCGCCGACCATCACCGGGACGATGTGGCTGGCCGACGGCATCACCGGCAGGCCGGCCTCGGCCATCAGGCGCTTCAGGGTCGCCGCGCGCTCCTGATGCTGGTCGCGCTCCGTCTGGCTGGCCTTGAGATAGCGGATGCTGGCCAGCGCCCCGGCGGCCAGGACCGGCGACAGGGATGTGGAGAAGATGAAGCCGGCGGCGAAGCTGCGGATGCAGTCGACCAGCGCGGTGGAGCCGGTGATGTAGCCGCCCTGGACGCCGAACGCCTTGCCCAGCGTGCCCTCGATGATGGTCAGCCGGTCCATGGCGCCGTCGCGCTCCGCCACGCCGCCGCCGCGCGGGCCGTACATGCCGACCGCGTGCACCTCGTCCAGATAGGTCATGGCGCCGTGCTTGTCGGCGACGTCGCAGAGGTCATGGATCGGGGCGACGTCGCCGTCCATGGAATAGACGCTCTCGAAGGCCACGACCTTCGGGCGGTCCGGGGCGATCTGCGACAGCAGCTCGTCCAGGTGCTTGGGGTCGTTGTGGCGGAAGATGTGCTTCTCGGCGCCGCTGTTGCGGATGCCGGTGATCATCGAATTGTGGTTCAGCGCGTCCGACAGGATCACGCAGTTCGGCAGCAGCTTGCCCAGCGTCCCCAGCGTCGCGTCGTTGGACACGTAGCCGGAGGTGAAGAGCAGCGCCGCCTCCTTCTGGTGAAGGTCGGCCAGTTCGCGCTCCAGCAGCACGTGGTAGATGTTGGTGCCGGAGATGTTGCGCGTGCCGCCGGCGCCCGCACCCACGCCGTCGACGGCGTCGTGCATCGCCTTCAGGACGACCGGGTTCTGGCCCATGCCCAGATAGTCGTTGGAGCACCAGACGGTGACCTCCCGCTCCTTTCCGGCGGCGTCGCGGAAGGTGGCTTTCGGAAAGTTCCCCGCGTGCCGTTCGAGGTTGGCGAAGACCCGGTAGCGGCCATCCTGTTTCAGGCTGGCGATCTGGGTGCGGAAAAAGCTCTCGTAATCCATCGCGCGTTCCGTTCGCATTCATCCGAAGGGGCGGGTGCCGTCCGGGTGGTCCAGCCACCGGGCCTAGCACGTTAGGAAGATGGCATGATCGTTGCCGTGTTGCCACCCGGCATTGACCGAGGTCAAAAGGTCTGCCCTGTGAGACGTCAATTCTCGCCGATCCGCCGCCGCGAAACCATTCGACCTATGGATGATCGCTGTGGCGAAGCGTCTCATGTCCGGGACCCGTCATGCCGTTGCCGAGGCCGGGAAACTCCCTTTCGCGTCGCTGTTCCGTTGGTGATTACAAGTCTTTTTGAATGTCCGCAATGTATAACGGGCAGCAATAAGCCGGCCGTTTGCTGTCCGATTGCGCCGAATACCTTTGTCGTGTTCTTTTACGAACAAGGTCGTATGGACGCTAACAGGGGAGAAGTGAGAGGGTTCACTCAAGCCGTTGATGGGGAGTGTTGTGCAATGAATGCCGTTCTGACGTTCGACAGCGCGCGTGGCCGGCGAATGTCCGGCACGGAGCCGAGCCGTGGTGCCATCGGTTCCGGCGGGAGCAAGGTCATCCCCTTCCGTCCGGCCCCCGCTGCGATGGTTTCTCCGGCGGTCCTCCCGGCGGCACCCCTGCCGCGGCGTCCCGCGGTGCCGTCTCCGGCCCGCGCCGATAAAGCGGCCCAGCCGGCGGAGGCCGCGCCGCAGCCGGAGCGTCTGGCGCGGCTGATCTACATGGCGAGCGTGGGCGGCTACATGGCCGTGCGTGAGGACTCGCTGGTGGAACTGGGCGGGCGCATGGTCTGGCCGACCGCCGACGCGCTGATCCGCGACGCGGCGGCGGCGGGCGTCCCGGTCTCGTCGCACGTCATCAACACCGCCCGGACCTGACGCCTGCCACCAAATGAAAAGGACCGCCTGCGCCGGATGGCTGGGCGGCCCTTTCTCGTCGCGAAACCGGCCGTTAAAGCGGATTGCGATCCGCTTTGGACCGCGACGGCGGTCCCGGTCGCACATGCGACCGGAGCCCGCCGGCGAATGAGGCGATATGAGTCTAAAGCGAACGAATGTTCGCTTTAGCCGCGCAGGACGGGGATCGCGGCGTCCAGCGCCGTGGTCAGGCGGTCGAACATCAGGTTGATGTCCTCCTCGCCGATGACCAGCGGCGGGCAGACCGCCACGCTGTCACCCATGGCGCGGATGATCAGGCCGTTCTCCTGGCTCAGCCCGTTTACGACGGCACCGGCCCGTCCCACCGGATCGAACGGGGTCTTGGTCTCCTTGTCGGCGACCAGTTCGAGGGCGCCGATCAGCCCGACGCCGCGCGCCTCGCCGACCAGCGGGTGGTCGGCCAGGGCCTTCAGCCGGCGCTGGAACAGCGGGGCGACGGCGCGGACATGGCCGACCAGGTCCCGCTCCTCGTAGATCTTCAGCGTCTCGATCGCGACCGCCGCCGCCACCGGGTGGGCGGAGTAGGTGTAGCCGTGGCCGAAGGTGCCGATCTTCTTGCTCTCCTCGACGCAGGCCCGGTAGACCGCGTCCGACACCATAACGGCGGAGATCGGCAGATAGCCGGAGGACAACTGCTTGGCGCAGGTTATGATGTCCGGCTCCATGCCCATGGTCTGGCTGCCCCAGAAATTCCCGGTGCGCCCGAAACCGCAGATCACCTCGTCGGCGACCAGGAGGATGTCGTACTTCTTCAGGATCGGCTGGATCTTCGCGAAGTAGGTCGCGGGCGGCACGATGACGCCGCCGGCGCCCATCACCGGCTCGGCGAACATGGCGGCGATGGTGTCCGGCCCCTCGGCCAGGATCAGCGCCTCCAGGCTTTCCGCCAGACGGGTCGCGAAATCCTCCTCGCTCTCGCCCGGCTCGGCGAAGCGGTAATGGTGCGGGCAGTCGGTGTGCTGGATGCGCGCGATGGGCAGGTCGAAATCGCGGTGGTTGTTCACCAGACCGGTCAGGCTGGCCGTCGCCACGGTGACGCCGTGATAGGCCTTCACGCGCGACAGGATCTTCTTCTTCTCCGGACGGCCCAGCGCGTTGTTGTAGTACCAGACCAGCTTGACGGCCGTGTCGTTCGCCTCCGACCCGGAATTGGCGAAGAACACCTTGGACATCGGCACAGGGGCCAGCTTGATCAGCCGCTCGGCCAGATCGATGCCCGGCTCATGGCTCTTGTGGCCGAACACATGGTAGGTCGGCAGCTTGCGCATCTGGCGGGTGGCGGCCTCGACAAGGCGCTCCTCCCCCCAGCCCAGCGACACGCACCACAGGCTGGCCAAGCCCTCGATGTATTCCTTGCCGCTGTCGTCGAAGACGCGCACGCCCTCGCCCCGCTCGATGATCAGCGGACCCTGGGTCTCGTGCGCGTGCAGATTCGTGTAGGGGTGGAGGAAATACGCCTTGTCGCGGCTGGCGGCGGAATTTCCAGCGCCAGAATTATCAGTCGCCGCGACGCCCTGTTCGGTCATGATCTCTATCCCTGTGTTCGCTGCCGGAGTCGGTCGTTGCCGATGCTGGTTCGCCGCTGTTGAAAATGTTAAACGGCGCTCCCGATCATAGGCATGGTTGGCCCTCCTGACAAAGCCGGAGAATCGGGGGGTGGGGCGGGCATTCCCATCCTGCATGGCGCCCAGGCCCGTCGCACAAGCTCCGGGGTTTCGGAAGGAAAGGGGAACGATGATCACCTTGTACGGAATGCCGAGCAGCGCGTCGATGGCGCCGCACATCCTGTCGCGCGAGATCGGGCTGTCTTTCGAACTGGTCCTGCTGGACCGCGCCACCGCCGCGCACAAGGCGCCGGACTATCTGCGGCTGAACCCCAACGGACGGGTGCCGACTCTGGTGGACGGCGATCTGGTGCTGTTCGAGGCGGCGGCGATCTGTCTGCATCTGGCCGATTCGCACCCGGCCGCCGGGCTGGCCCCCGCGCCCGGCACGGCGGAGCGCGCGCATTTCTACCAGTGGTTGGTCTTCCTGACCAACACCGTCCAGGCCGACATGCTGGTCTATTTCTATCCGGAACGGCACGCCGAAGGGACGGAGGCGCAGGCCTCGGTCAAGGCGATGGCGGAGGCTCGGCTGCTGGAGCGCTTCACGCTGCTGGACCGCGCGTTGGGGAGCAAGGCGTGGTTCCTTGGCGACCGCTACAGCGCCGTCGACCCCTACCTGTTCATGCTGGCCCGCTGGACCCGCTTCATGGGCACCCCGGCGCGCAGCCTGCCCAACCTCGGCCCCTACCTCGCCCGCGTGCTGGACCGCCCCGCGGTCCAGGCGGCGTTCGAGGCCGAAGGGCTCGGCGACCCTTATTATTGAGTGGACGAGGGGTGCCGCTCCGTTTTGAAAACGGAGCGGCATCCGCCGCTCAGCGCGGCACCTGCCAGGGCAAATGCTCCGCGCCGACCAGCCGGTCGGCGTCGGCGGCGGGCATCGGGCGGGCGAAGTGGTAGCCCTGCCCATAGTCGCAGGCGAGCGCGCGCAGCAGGTTGGCGTCGGCGCTCGTCTCGATGCCCTCGGCGATGACGTCGAAGCCGAGAAGCCGCGCCAGATCCATGATGATGCGGACGATGGCGCGGTTCTCCTCCGACTGGTGCATGGCCATGACGAAGGAACGGTCCACCTTCAGGCTGTCGATGGGCAGCTTGTGCAGGTAGGACAGCGACGAATAGCCGGTGCCGAAATCGTCGATGGACATCTTGATGCCCAGCCCGCGCAGGGTCTGCAGCAGGCGGATCGACTGTTCGGCCTTTTCCATGACCGCGCTTTCGGTGATCTCCAGCTTGATCCAGGCCGGCTCGGCCCCGGTCTCGCGCAGCACCTCGCGCACCAGCGCGACCATGTCGGGGTCGTTCAGCTGGCGGGTGGACAGGTTGACGCTCATGAACAGGTTGGCGGAGCCGGGCAGGCGCTTGTCCTGCCATTCGGCGATCTGCCGGCACGCCTCGCGCAGCACCCAGGCGCCCAGCGTGACGATCAGGCCGGTGCTCTCGGCGATCGGGATGAAGACGCCGGGGGGGATGTTGCCGCGCTCCGGATGGTTCCAGCGCACCAGCGCCTCGAACCCGGCCAGCCCGCCGGTGACCATCTCGACGATCGGCTGGTAGGCGACCCACAGCTCCTCGCCGCGCTCCAGCGCGCGGCGGAGGTCGTGCTCCAGCCGCACCTGCTCGACGACGCGGGCGTGCATGGCCGGGTCGAACCAGGCGTGGCGCCCGCCGCCCTGCTCGCGGGCGCGGCCGGTGGCGATCTCCGCGTCGCGCAGCACGTCCTCGGGCCGGGTGTGGGTGTCGCAGGAGGCGGCGACGCCGATGCTGGCCGACAGGAAGACCGAGGCGCCCGACGCCGTCTTGGCGGAGCGGACCAGCGACGCGATGGTGGACAGCCGCTCCTCCACCGCCAGCGGGTCCTGCGTGCCGCCGATCAGCAGCGCGAAGGCGTGGTCGCTGATGCGGGCGATCAGGTCGACCGAGCCGGCCCGCACGCTCAGCCGCGTGGCGACGTCGGTCAGGATCTCGTTGGCGAACCCCTGGCCCAGGCTGGTGCGCACGTCGACGAAGCGGTCGAAATCCACGATCACCACCGTGAAGGGTTCCCCCATCGCGTGGAAATCGGCCATGTGCTTGACCAGCAGGAGCCGGTTCGCCAGCCCCGTCACCGGGTCGTAGTAGGCCAGCCGGAAGAGGTCGTCCTGGGTGCGCCGCCGCTCCGTCATGTTCTGCATGATGACGAAATAGCCGGCGATGGAGCCGTCCGGGTCGCGGTAGGGAGCGTGCACCCGCGTCACATAGTCGTTGCCGCCGCCGGACCGGGGAAGCCAGCCCTCCACCTGCACGGTCTCGCCGTCGAGCGCGCGTTCAACCGCGGCACTGTTGTTGCGCAGCGTCTCCGGCCCGAGGATGTCGCCCACCGTGGTCCCGATGAGGGAGTCCAGCGTGCGGCCCATATAGTCCAGATACGCCTGGTTGGCGTAGAGGTGCCGCCGCTGCGTGTCGAGCAGGCCGACCATCGCCGGCATGACGTCGAGAAGTTGCCGCAGGGTGTCGAGCGCCGGAGCCCCGGAAACGGTGCCGGACAGGGCTGAGGCAAGCGAGGCGAGATGAGGGTCCGGCTTCATGGGCGGGAATGGTCGAGACACCGTTGGGAAAACCACGATCAACACTTACGCGAAAGAATGCCCGCCCGTCAAAACCAAAGCCGCCGAAGATGGTGGAAAGCATCGCCCCACTATAATTGCCGAACGACCGGGCCAACCATCATACTCGGGTATTCGTGCAAATCACGGTTGATGTTTTGATGGATGTTGATTGGATTTGTAGCATCGGCGGGGTTCGGGGCCGGCGGGTCGCGTGCCGATCCGCGCCGGACCACGGCAGGTTGCTGGCCTCGCACAGGCCATCGGCGGTTGAATCGTAGGCCCGCGACCGGACCGGACGGGCGCGCAGATGCGGCATGTCAGCGTTCTCCATTCTGACCGTCGTCAGAACCGCCCGCGCCGGGCTATAATTTCGCCCAATGCGCGAGAAGAGGTGGTGCATCACGATCGCCCACCCGCGCGAGCGAGGGAGAATCGCCATGGCACTCAAGGATCTGCTGGTGGTCGTCGACGACACCGACGCCGCAGCGGCGCGAATCGATGCCGCCGCCCAACTGGCCGCGCGCACCGACGGCCACATCACCGGCCTCTACCCCGTCGTCCCGCTGACCCTGCCGGGCTATGTCGAGGCCGAGTTGCCGGACGAGGTGCGGGCCATGCAGCGCGGCTACACCGAGAGCCAGACCGCCAGGGCCGAAGCCCTCTTCGCCGACGCGGTGCGCCGCAACGGCCTGACCGACCGCTCGGAATGGCGGGCGGTCTACGGGCATCCGACGGACAGCGCGGCGCTGCACGGGCGCTACGCCGACGTGCTGGTGGTCGGACAGGCCGATCCGCACCGCGACCGCGACCGCCCGATCGCGCTGCCGCAGGATCTGGTGTTCGAATGCGGGCGCCCGCTGCTGGTCGTGCCCTACGCCGGCAGCTTCCCCCACATCGGGGAACGCGTTCTGGTCGCCTGGAACGGCAGCCGCGAGGCGGCCCGCGCGGTGGCCGACGCCATGCCCATCCTGACCGCCGCCAAGCGCGTGGTGGTGATGGCCGTCAACCCCAAGGCCGGTCCCGTCGGCATCGGCGACGAGCCGGGCGCGGACATCGCCAAGCACCTGTCGCGCCACGGTTGCCGGGTGGAGGCCACCCACATCGTGACCGACCAGATCGATCCGGGCGACACGCTGCTGAACACGGTCGCCGACGAATCCTGCGATTTGCTGGTCATGGGGGCCTATGGGCGGTCGCGGCTGCGCGAGCAGGTGCTGGGCGGCATGACCCGCTACATGCTGGAGCACATGACGGTGCCGGTCCTGATGAGCCATTGAGGCCATTCGGTCGTCCGGGAATAGTCCGGCGAGGCCGCCTGTTCATCCCAGTGTGGCGGCGCCGGACTTCGGCCGATGGGTTCGGTCGATGGACTTCAGTCGACGGGCGCCGCCGGACCTGTGAAGGAAGGCCGGCATGAGCGCGCTGATTCCCACGTTCCTCCACCGCATGCGTCCTTCGGGCGTTGCCGCGGTGTTTCGTCCGGCGGCCCGCGTCGCGGTGCTGGGCATCGCCGGGGCGCTGGCGCTGGCCGTCCTGCCAACGGCCGCGGACGCGCACGGCCCGCGCGACCGCGGGTCCTGGTATGGCGGTCCTCCCTACGGCGGGCCTTCTGTGATCGTGCCGCCGCCGGGAAGCCGGGTGATCGTCGTACCGGGCTATCGCCCGCCGCCGCCCATCGTGGTCGCCCCGCCGCCTTACTGGGGACCGCCGCCCCGCCATCATCATCATCGCGGGTGGCGGAACGATTGGGGGCCGCGCCCCTATCCGGGGCCGAGCGTGCAGTTCTATGGCGGTTGGTCCGCGGGCCGGGGCTGGTGACGGCCCGGTCCGTTTGAGGCCGGTCTGCTTGGGGCGGGTCCGTCGGGAAAGGGCAGGCTTCCCGTCATCGGCACCGAAGCGACTCATTCTCGCATGGACATCATCCCTTTGCCCGGCCATGCTCGCCGTGGTGGCGCTTGGTTCCAGGCGCCGCGCAGTGCGTGCATGAGGGTGTGATGCTTTTTTCCAATCGAGAAACGGACGTTCGGCGCGCCCTGAGGCGCGGCTTTGCCGCGGCGATGCTGGGGGTGGTGGCTTTGTCGCTCGGCGCCTGCGCCAGCCAGAGCCAGAACCGTTACAGCTACCAGGACGTCGGCCACGCGACCTCGGTCGAGTTCGGCACCGTGATGGCGACCCGTCCGGTGGATATCCAGGGGCAGAACACGGGGGCCGGCGGGCTGGTCGGCGGCGCTGCCGGCGGGCTGGCGATGTCCAATGTCGGCAAGGGCTCCGGCAACGTGGCGGTGATCCTGGGCGGTGCGCTGGTGGGCGCTGTGGCCGGCGCCGTGGCCGAACAGGCGATCTCGGACCGCACCGGGATCGAGTATGTGGTAACTCTGGCCACCGGCCGCACGATCACCATCGTTCAGGAGCAGGCGACCAACGAGCCGATCTTCGGTCCCGGCCAGCGCGTGATGGTGCAGACGAACGGCACCTACCAGCGTGTCCTGTCCGCCGATCATCTGCCGACCGAGACCAACCGCCCCAAGGGCATCAACGTGGTGGATTGAGGCGGATCGGCCGTGGGCTGATGCCCCGGCACGGGATATCCTCCCGCCTGTTGACCCGAGGGGACGAGGGAAACGGTGTGCGGGAGGATGGTTCGATGAGGGACGGAACGGTCAGGACGGCGGGGTGCCTCCGGACGATTTTGCGGGGTGGTGCCATGGCGTCGGCAGTCCTCATGGGCGCCTGTGCCGGACTGAGCCCGCCACCGCAGGCCGCCCCCGAACCCGGCGCGGTGAGCGCCCTGGACCGGCTGAGCGCGAACCCCTGCAACGGGGCCGTCGCCTCCTCCCTCGCCGGGGTGCGGATACCGGTGTCCGACGTCCGCTATCTCGCCTACGGCCTGTACCGCAACATACCGGGCGACATTGTCGGTTACGATGCCTGGGTGGGCTTGAACAGCCAGCCCGGAGCCGTGGTGGTGCAACTCGACGAATATTGCGCGCCGCGCCAGATCTACGCGCGCGAGGGCGCCCGGCTTCCCGACGCTCGATGACGCGCCGGCGCTCCCGGACAATAAGCTCCCCGGACAAAAAAACTGCCGCTAACCCAGTGGGCTAGCGGCGAGTTGAACAGGGAGGCTTCACGTCTGGGAGACGCTGGGTCCGAGGACCCAACCCCGGAAGCGGGCTTCCGGGACGAAACGCCGGATGCTGCGGCGCAACATCCAACGCCCAAGATTTGACCATTCTGCCCAAAGGATTCCATCCCCAAATATCCAATTCGGCCATGCGCGAACCGCATAGCTTGTAAGGGATTGAAGCAACGCGAGAAATTGGCGTGCGGGTGCGTATGGTGCTGAAGGGCAGGTTGCCTCGCACGGAAAACGGCAACCGTATTGCAAAGATGCGGGATGGGTTTCGGTACAATCCGTACAAAAAGAAAGGCGCCCGGCATGGCTGCACGGACGCCTTTGCATCAAAAATAGGCAAATACCTTGCCTGCACAACGACTGGGCTGGGTCAGAAGGCCGACTCCGCCACCTTCTTCACCAGGAAGTCGCGGAACACCGCGATGCGCTTGGAATGGCGCAGCTCCTCGGCATAGACGAAGTAGGCGTCGACCTTGGGGCCGTCCACGTCCGGCAGGACGCGCGTCAACTCCTTGCTGCCGTCCACCAGGAAATCGGGCAGGGCGGCGATGCCCAGGCCGCTCTCCACGGCGCGGTACATGGCGTAGATGCTGTTGACCTGCAGGATCGGCTTGCGCACGCCCGGCGCCGGATCGCCCACCTCGTTGATCCAGTTGACGTTGGCGATGGGCGCACGGACGTCCGGCGGGTAGGCGACGATGTCGTGCCCGTCCAGGTCGGCGGGGATCTTCGGGGCGCCGCGCTTCTTCAGATACTCCTGATGGGCGTAGAGGTGGAAATGCACCGACATCAGGTGGCGCTGGATCAGGTCGGGCTGGCGCGGCGTGTTCATGCGGATGGCGATGTCCGCCTCGCGCATTGCCAGATCCAGCTCGTTGTCGTCGATCAGCAGGGTGAGCTGGATGTCCGGGTAGATCGACAGGAACTCGTTGACGCGCGGGGTCAGCCAGGTCGAGCCGAAGGCCACCGTGGTGGTCACGCGCAGCGGACCCTTCGGATGCTCCCGGCTTTCGGTCAGCATCGCTTCGGTCATCGACAGCTTGGCGAAGACATCGCGGGCGGTGCGGTGCAGAAGCTCGCCCTGCTCGGTCAGGATCAGGCCGCGCGCGTGCCGGTGAAACAGCGGCACGCCGAGGCTCTCCTCCAGCGCGCTGATCTGGCGGCTGACCGCCGACTGGCTGAGGTTCAGCGTCTCGCCGGCGTGCGTGAAACTTCCAGCCTCGGCCACGGCGTGGAAGACCCGAAGCTTGTCCCAGTCCATCATGCCTGTCTTGCTGCCCGCGCCCTGGCGGGGAGCCTCCCGTTCATTCTTGAAGACGGCGCATAGCCGCCATGCTCATTTATACCGGGAACGCGCGGCGAACGCACCCCCAACCAAAGGCCCACCGCACGAAAAAGAGCCAAGCTTGGTAAGAATTTTCCTTTGTGCTGCGAAGAGCGCACATTTGTTTATCCCGCATTGTGGGATTTTTGCCGTTCCCGCAACCGAAGGACGACTTCGCCGCGCTGGATTTGCTCGGGCGACAATCGAGGACCGGTGCGGCAGCAGGAGACTCGGGCCGGCGAACCCTGGGAAGGCGCCTCCCTCTTGTTGCGGCGGGGCTTCCACCCTTGCGCGGTTGCGCCGGGCGGTGGACGGGCCGCTAATCGGGGGCGACGCGGATTTGGGAAGGAGGGGGTTCCGAATGCCCGATCAGCATCAGCCGGCGCTTACCCGCGATCAGGTGATCGACATCTGCGGGCGCCTGGACGACATGCGCATCGCCAGCATCATCGGCACGGGCGCGACGCCCGCCGAATTGATGGAGGCCACCAGCTGGACCGGCGCCGACGATTACATGGGGGAGGCGACGCGGCATCCCCCCTCGGGCCGGGTCGCCCGGCTCCTGGAGCTTCTCAAGGCCGACGAGCCGGACTGGGAAGACCGCTGATCCGGCTGCATGTGATCCGGCTGCTGTTCAGTCGGCGGCTTCGAGCGCGCGCGGCGGTTCCTTGGCCCGCGCGCGGGCGCGGTGGCCGCTGATCTCGGCACCGGC
This sequence comes from Azospirillum sp. UENF 312511, assembly GCF_058780635.1. Classification (NCBI taxonomy): domain Bacteria; kingdom Pseudomonadati; phylum Pseudomonadota; class Alphaproteobacteria; order Rhodospirillales; family Azospirillaceae; genus Azospirillum; species Azospirillum sp. UENF 312511. The sequence continues at coordinate 1,952,898 of NZ_JBSNCG010000003.1, forward strand.
GTCGGCCGGCAGCCGCAGGAAGAACAGGGCCGACACGCAGGCCATCCCCCCGACCGTCAGGAAGGCCGGCACGAAGTCGGTGGGGGTCAGCGCGGCGCCGGGGCCGCCGGTGACGCTCTGCGTCAGGTGCAGCACCGTCGCCCCGACCGCGACGCCCAGGCTGAGAGAGACCTGCTGCATCACGCTGGCCAGCGTGTTGGCGCGGCTCAGACACTCCTTGGGCACCTCGGCGTAGGCCAGGCTGTTCAGGCCGGTGAACTGCAGCGAGCGGAAGAAGCCGCCCATCAGCAGCGCGCCCAGGATGACCCAGTGCGCCGTCTCGGGCCGGAAGGCGGCGTAGCTCGCCAGGATCAGGCCGCTGAGCAGCGCGTTGGCGGTCAGCACCCGGCGGAAGCCCAGCCGGCGCAGGATGGGGCCGGCCAGCGCCTTCATGGTCAGCGCCCCGGCGGCCCCGGCGAAGGTCAGCGCGCCGGACTCGAAGGGCGTGCGCCCGAAGCCGACTTGGAGCATCAGCGGCATCAGGAAGGGCACGGCGCCGATGCCGATGCGGAACAGCGTCCCGCCCATGACCGAGGCGAAGTAGGTCGGCAGCCGCAGCAGAGAGGGGTCGAGCACCGGCCGCTCCATCCCGCGGGCGTGGCGCAGGTAGAGCCACGCGGCGGCGAAGCCCAGCCCGAGCACACCGGCGACCGCGGCGGGCGGCAGCACGCCGCGGCCGACATTCTCCAGCCCGAACATCAGCGCGGCCAGGGCCAGTGCGCTCAGCATGAAGCCGCGGCCGTCGAAGGGGTCGCGTTCGGTCTCGCGCACGTTGGGGATCAGGGTCAGCACCAGCGCGATCCCGATCAGCCCGATCGGCACGTTGATGTAGAAGATCCAGCGCCAGGAGGCGTAGGTGGCGATGAAGCCGCCGACCAGCGGCCCCAGCGCCGGGCCGATCAGCGCCGGCAGGGTCATCTGGGCCATGGCGGCGACCAGCTTCTCCTTGGGCACCGTCTTCAGCAGGATCAGCCGCCCGACCGGCACCATCATCGCCCCGCCCAGCCCCTGGACGATGCGCGCCCCCACCAGCTCGTACAGCCCGTCCGACTGGCCGCAGAGGATCGAGCCGACGGTGAACACCCCGATGGCCGCCGCGAAGACCGTCCGCGTGCCGTAGCGGTCGGCCATCCAGCCGCTGACCGGCAGGAACACCGCCAGCGCCAGCATGTAGGAGGTCATGGCGAGGCTGAGGCGCAGCGGGTCCTCGCCCATCGACCGCGCGATCTCCGGCAGCGCCGTGGCGATCACCGTCGCGTCCAGATTCTCCATGAACAGGGCGCAGGCGATGATGAAGGGAATGTAGCGGGTGGCGCGGGGCATGGCGGGAAGCATGGCGGGGATGGGGCGGTGGGACGGGGGTACAGCCTTCCCAATCTGGACTTCCCCCGTCCGGAAACCATCGCTATGGGGTGAACCCTGGCATGCGCGGGCGCTCACCGCCCCTTGAAGACCGGCTTGCGTTTCTCCAGGAACGCCCGGTAGCCCTCGCGGAAATCCTCCGTGCCGAAGCAGTGGTAGCATTCGGCGATCTCCGCTTCCGACAGCGGGGCGGGGTCGGACAGGCGGCGGACGAACTGCTTGTGCAGCCGGGCGGCCAGTGGGGCGCCCCCGGCGATGCGTTCGCAGGTCGCGGCGATTTCCTCCTCGAAGGCGTCGTCGGCGACGAGGCGGTGGACCAGCCGCTTGTCCTTGGCCTCCTCCGCGCCGAAGACTCGGCCCTCCAGCAGGATCTCCAGAGCCGCCGGGCCGCCCGCGATGTCGTGGAGCAGCTTCAACTCGGGCAGCGCCATGGAGATGCCAAGCCGGCTGACCGGCACGCCGAAGCGGCTGCCGGCGGTGCAGACCCGCAGGTCGCAGGCCAGCGCCACGGCCAGCCCGATGCCGCAGCAGGCGCCCTGGATGGCCGCCAGCGTCGGGTGCGGCAGGTTGCGCAGCAGGGCCAGCCCTTCGTCCATCAGCACGCCGTAGTCGGCGCCCTGCTCGGGGCTGTTGCGCTCCGTCTCGAATTCGGAGATGTCGGCGCCGGGGCTGAAGGCCCGCCCGCCGGCGCCGCGCAGCACCACCGCGCGCACCGTGTCGTCGGCGCCGAGCCGGCGCAGCAGCGGGATCAGCGCCTGCCACATCGGCTTGTCGAAGGCGTTCAGCTTGTCGGGGTTGCTGAGGGTCAGCGTGGCGACGACGCCGTCGCGGCTCAGGGTCACGGTGCCGGCCATGGCCTGTCGGGCTCCCCATCCATTCGGTTGCGTATGGGGCAGACCACAAACACCGGCGGCCCCGATCCGTCAAGGGCTTCCCTAAAGCCGCATCGGCGCTGGACCACGGGGCCGCGGGTCCCCATAGTTCGTAGCCGGGACTTCACCGGACGGAGATGACGCCGCGATGCGAACGGGATTGGCGCGAACGGGATTGGCCGCTTTCACCTTGGCCGCCGCTCTGGCCGCCGCCCCCATGGGCTCGCCCGCCTTCGCAGCGAAGGACGAGCTGGTGATCGGCATGACCCAGTTCCCGTCCAACTGGCACCCCTCCATGGAAGCGATGATGGCGAAGAGCTACGTCCTGTCCATGGCGCGCCGGCCCTTCACCGCCTACGATCCCGACTGGCGGCTGACCTGCCTGCTCTGCACCGAGCTGCCGGCGCTGGACAAGGGCACCGCGGAGTACGAGACGCGGGCCGACGGCAAGAAGGGCATCAAGGTCACCTACACCATCAACCCCAAGGCGACCTGGGGCGACGGCACACCGGTGACGACCGAGGACGTGCTGTTCACCTGGACGGTCGGCAAGCACCCGCAGAGCGGCTACAGCAACTTCGACCTGTTCGCCCGCGACATCGTGGCGGTCGACGCCAAGGACGAGCGTACCTTCACCATCCACCGCGACAAGGCGGTGTGCAGCTATGCCGAGATCAACGACTTCGAGATCCTGCCCGCCCATCTGGAGCGCGCGGTGTTCGAGGCCGACCCGGCGACCTACCGCAACCGCTCCAAGTACGAGACGGACACGACGAATCCCGGCCTGTGGTTCGGCCCCTACCGCATCGCCCAGGTCGAGCCGGGCAGCCATATGGTGCTGGAGCCCAACCCGACCTGGTGGGGGGCGAAGCCGGCCTTCAAGCGGGTGATCGTCAAGTCCATCGAGAACACCGCCGCGCTGGAGGCCAACCTGCTGGCCGGGCAGGTCGACATGGTGCCGGGGGAGACCGGCCTTCCGCTCGATCAGGTGCTCGCCTTCGAGAAGCGGCACGGCAGCCGCTACAACGTCTTCTACAAGCCGGGCCTGTTCTTCGAGCATGTCGAGCTGAACCTCGACAACCCGGCGCTGGCCGATGTGCGGGTGCGCCGGGCGCTGCTCCACGCCATCGACCGCGAGGCGATTTCCAAGCAGCTCTACGACGGGCGCCAGCCGGTCGCCCACAACGAGATCAGCCCGCTCGACCGCGTGCACGCGCCGGGCTACCCGACCTACGCCTTCGACCCGGCGCTGGCCGGCAAGCTGCTGGACGAGGCGGGCTGGAGCGAGCGGCGCGCCGGGGTGCGCCACAACGCCAAGGGGGAACGGCTGTCGCTGGAGATCATGACGACCGCCGGCAACCGCTCCCGCGAGGTGTTGCAGCAGGTGCTCCAGGCGCAGTGGCGGCAGGCCGGGATCGAGGTGCGCATCGTCAACGAGCCGGCCCGCGTCCTGTTCGGCGACACGCTGGAGAAGCGCCGCTTCAAGTCGATGGCGCTGTTCGCCTGGATCAGTGCGCCGGAGAACATCCCGCGCACCATCCTGCATTCCAGCATGATCCCGACGGAGGCCAACAACTGGGCGGGCCAGAACTACACCGGCTACCGGAATCCGGAGATGGACAAGGTCCTGGAGGACCTGGAGCATGTCTGCGAGCCCGACGCCAACCGCGCGCTGTGGGCGAAGCTGCAGACGCTCTACGCCCAGGACCTGCCGAACCTGCCGCTGTTCTTCCGCGCCGATCCGTTCATCCTGCCGCCCTGGCTGGAGGGCGTGGTGCCGACCGGGCATCTGGATTCCAGCACGCTGTGGATCGAGACGTGGAAGGCGAAGGAGTGAGGATGTCGCGGGTGGTTGCCCCCACCCTCCCACGCTTGCGCGTGGGTCCCTCCCTCCCCCGCTTCGCAGGGGAGGGAAAGTTGGCCCCCTCTCCCGCGAAGCGGGGGAGGGCTGGGGGGAGGGCAATGGGACCATGACCCGCCCATGACCCGCTTCCTCGCCTCCCGCCTGCTCCAGGCGCTGGTCGTCCTGCTGCTGATGAGCTTCGTCATCACCGTCCTGATGACGCTGATGCCGGGCGATCCGGTGGACATGATGCTGGCCGGCAACCCGCGCGCCACCCCCGCCGACGTGGCGCGGCTGAAGGCGCTCTACGGTCTCGACAAGCCATTGCTGGACCGTTACTGGCATTGGCTCCAGGCGACGCTGATGGGGGATTTCGGCTTCTCCCGGCTCTACGCGCAGCCGGTGCTGACGATCCTGCTGCCGCGGCTGGGCAACACGCTGCTGCTGCTCGGGGCGGCGATGGCGCTGACCCTGGCGGTGGCGCTGCCGCTCGGCGTCTACGCGGCGCGGCGGCCCTACGGCTGGGCGGACAACGCCATCAACCTGTTCTGCTTCGCCGGCATTTCCGTCCCGGCCTTCTGGCTGGCGCTGCTGCTGATCCTGCTCTTCGCGGTGGAACTGCAATGGCTGCCGGCCTCCGGCCTCGGCCCGGTAGGGGGGAGGGCTGGTGGGAGCGGCTGCCCTACCTCGTGCTGCCGGTGGCCTCGCTGACGCTGGCGAGCATCGGCGGCTACACGCGCTACGTCCGCGCCGCGATGATGGGGGAGCTTCGCCAGGATTACGTCCGCACCGCCCGCGCCAAGGGGCTGGGGGAGGGGCGGGTGGTCTGGCGCCACGCGCTGCGCAACGCGACCATTCCCATCGTGACCATCGTGGCGCTGGAGTTCGGCGCCCTCTTCTCCGGCGCGCTGGTGACCGAGACGATGTTCGCTTGGCCGGGCATGGGCAAGCTGATCTACGACAGCATCATGGGCAACGACCTGAACGTGGCGCTGGTGGCGCTGCTCTTCGCCACGCTGACGACGCTGGCCGGCAACCTGCTGGCCGACGCCGCCTACGCCGGGCTGGACCCGCGCATCTCCTTCAAGGGGGACGGGGCGTGAGGGCCGAGCGCTTGAAGGCCGGGCGCTTCCTGCGGCGCTTCGCCCGCCACCGGCTGGCGGTGGTCAGTGCCTTGCTTCTGCTGGTGCTGGCCGTCGCCGCGGCGGCCGCACCCTGGGTGGAGCACTGGCTGGGGGTGGAATCCACGGGCATCAGTCTGCTCGATCGCTTCGGCCCGCCCTCGGCTCTGCACCCGCTGGGCACCGACGAGCTGGGGCGCGACGTGCTGGTGCGGCTGCTCTACGGCGGGCGGGTGTCGCTGTTCGTCGGCGTGGCGGCGGCGCTGGCCTCCGCCGTCATCGGCACGGGGATTGGGCTGCTGGCCGGCTATTTCGGCGGGCGGCTCGACGATCTGCTGATGCGCGTTACCGACGGGCTGATCGCGCTGCCGCTGCTGCCGCTGCTGATCGTGCTGGGCGCCATCGACCTGACGCGGCTGGGCATTCCGCCGGAGGTGGCGGGATCGGAGGACGCCAGCCTGCTGCGCATCGTTGTTCTGGTGGCGCTGTTTGGCTGGACGACGGTGGCGCGGCTGGTGCGCGGGGCCACCCTGTCGGCGCGGCGGCGCGACTATGTGCGGGCGGCAGTGGCGATGGGGGCGGGCAGCCGCCGCATCATGCTGACCCACATTCTGCCGAACGTCGCCGCCCCCGCCGTGGTGGCGACGACGCTGACGGTCGGCAACGTGATCCTGCTGGAGTCGGTTCTGAGCTTCCTCGGGCTGGGCATCCAGCCGCCGCTGCCCTCCTGGGGCAACATGCTGACCAACGCGCAGGAACTGGTGGGAACCGCGCCGCTGCTGGCGGTGTGGCCTGGGCTGTTGATCTTCCTGACGGTGATCGCCGTCAACCTGCTGGGCGACGGGCTTCAGGACGCGCTGGACCCGCGGGTGGTGGGGAAGCGGTAGTCGTTGGTGCCCCCTCCCTAACCCTCCCCCGCTGACGCAGGGGAGGGGACAAATCTCCCTCTCCTGCGAAGCGGGGGAGGGAAGGGGCCCGCGGCGAAGCCGTGGGAAGGGTGGGGGCAACGGCAAGCGCCCCCTCACTTCTCCCTTTGAAACTTCGCCGCCCCGGCCGCCAGCGGAATCAACCGCACCGCGTAGGGCGACGTCTGCATCTGCGCCACCGCCTGGGCCGGACCCGGAACCCGTTCGCGGTAGCCGACGACCACATCGCCGCCGGCCGGCCGCGCGCTGACGATGGACACGCCGTAGCCGCCGGTGTCGCGCGGGCCGAGGAAGACCGCCGCGGCCATGCGGTCGCCGGGCAGGGGACCCGGCGCGGCCTCGCCGACGCGGGCCCAGAGGTCGTTCCATTCCTGCGGGTTGCGCGCGACCACATAGGCGCGCTCGTAGGCCTGGCTGCGGTCGCCCTGCCAATAGGTGCCGGGATCGGCGTCGGCGGGGAGCAGGGCCTGCGGCTCCGCCCCGTCCGGGGTGGTCTGGCAGGCGCCGAGAAGGGGAAGCGTCACGGCGAGGGCAAGCAGGGCGGCGGTGGGGCGGGTCATGCGGCGGCTCACTCCGGCACTGCCATGCCGCGCTTGACCGCCGGGCGCTCGGCGACCGTGGCGTGCCAGCGCTTCAGGTTGGGGTAGCGGTCCAGCACGTTGCCTTCCGCCTTGGCGGCCACGGCCACGAAGGGGAAACAGGCGATGTCGGCGATGGAGTAGGCGCCGCCGGCCAGATAGTCCGACCCGCCCAGACGCTCCTCCATCGCGGCGTGGATGCGCTGCAGCTCGCCTTTGAAATAGTCGATGGCGTAGGGGATCTTCTCCGGCGCCATGACCGCGAAGCGGAACTTGCTCAAGCCCGAGGGGCCGAGGTCGCTGACGCCCAGCATCAGCCAGCTCAGCGCCTCCGCCCGCTCGTCCTCGTCCTCGGGCAGCAGGCGGCCGGTGCGCTCCGCGTAGTGCAGCAGGATGGCCCCCGAGCCGAACAGGCGCCGCCTCTTGCCGCCGGGTAGTTCCTCGACGACGGCCGGAATCTTGCCGATCGGGCTGACCGCCAGATAGTCGGGCTGACGGCCTTCGCCGGCCACGAGGTCGACCTTGTGGACCTTGTAGGTGAGACCCAGCTCTTCGAGCAGGATCGAAGCCTTTTGCCCGTTCGGCGAGGCGAAGGTGTAGAGCGTGATCATCGGTGCCCGTCCCTGGAGCCTGTTCCTTTGCCGCGTCCGCAAAGATGTTCAACAGGCGCCAGTTTCGCCGATTTGCGCGCGGAAGGCCAGAGGCAGGAAAAAGCGTCCTTTTTCCTGCCGATCACATCCTTTTCCTGCCGGTCACAAGAGCATCACGCTCACACCGCGCGGCTGTGCTTCCCGGCGCCGGTGGACAGGTAGGTGTCGAAGCGCGCGGCGACGATGCGCATCAGCGGGCGGGCGGGCTCCGGCACATGGACGCGGCGGCCCTCCACCACGGCGACCCCGTCGGCCACCAGATCGGCCATGGCCTCCAGGTCGGCGTCGAAGGTCCCGGCGGCCAGCCCATGGGCCTCGGCCACCGCGCCGACGTCCACCGACAGGTCGCACATCAGCCGCACGATCAGGTCGCGGCGCAGCCGGTCGTCGGCGGTCAGTGTCAGCCCCTTACCGGTCGGGAACCGTCCGGCCTCGACGGCCTGGGCGTATTGGTCGAAGGGAACGGCGTTCTGCACGTAGCCCTGCGGCAGCGCCCCGATGGAGGAGGCGCCGAAGCCCAGGAGCACCTCCGCGTCGTCGGTCGTGTAGCCCTGGAAGTTGCGGCTGAGCCGCCCTTCGCTCTGCTGCACGGCCAGCTCGTCGTCGGGCCGGGCGAAGTGGTCGAGGCCGATGGGCTGGAAGCCGGCGTCGGTCAGAACCCCGGCGATGGCCGCGAACTGCTCCCAACGGCCGAGCGTGCCGGCGAGCGCCGACTCGTCGATCTTCTTCTGGTGCGTCTTCATCCACGGCACATGGGCGTAGCCGAAGACCGACAGCCGGTTCGGCGCCATGGTCAGGGCGATCTCGGCGGACCGCGCGACGCTCTCCACCGACTGGCCGGGCAGGCCGTACATCAGGTCGAGGTTGATGTGGCGGATGCCGTTGGCGCGCAGCCATTCCAGCGTCTGCTCGGTCTGCTCCCGCGGCTGGATGCGGTTGATGGCCGCCTGCACCGAAGCGTCGAAGTCCTGCACGCCGAGCGAGGCGCGGTTGACCCCGGCGCGGCCCAGCGCCTCGGCCATCGCACGGGTCAGGGTGCGCGGGTCGATCTCCACCGCGATCTCCGCGTCCGGCGTCACGTCGTAACGCTCGCGCAGCAGGGCGATCAGCGATTCGAAGTCGTCCGGCGCCATCATGGTCGGGGTGCCGCCGCCGAAATGGATGTGCCGCACCCGCAGCCGTCCGGATATGCGGTCGGCGACCATGCCGACTTCGCGCCGCAGATGGCCGAGATACTCGGCGATGGGGGCGTAGCGGGCGACGATCTTGGTGTGGCAGCCGCAGTACCAGCACATCTTCGCGCAGAAGGGCACGTGCAGGTACAGCGACCCCGTGTGGGCCGCCGTGTCCAGCTCCGCCAGCCAATCCGCGTAGCGCTCCGCCCCCACGGCGGCGGTGAAGTGCGGCGCCGTCGGGTAGCTGGTGTAGCGGGGCACCCGCAGCCCATCGTACTTGGCCAGCAGGGCGGCGTTCAGCGGGGCGGTCGGGGCGGCGGTGGCGCAGGCCACGGGGGAGATCGCGTTCATGGCCGGGAGGATCGTGCAGACCGCCGTCCGCCGCTTTGACACAAGTCAAGCGTTCGAACGCCCGCCCGTCCGGCCGGCCCGTCAGTGGTGTGCGGCCAGCCGGTTCTCCAGATGCTCCAGCAGCAGGTTCAGGTTGCGGCGGTTGGCCTTGAAGCCGATGTCGAAGAGGGCGCCGACCACCGGAACCGAACCGCCGGCCCAATCCACCGCCATGTTGGCGATCATCCGGGCGATCAGGCTTTTCGGAAGGTCGAAGCGGGCGGCCTCCATGATGATGTAGGCGGCCACCACGGTGGTCGCCGTGCTGCCGGCGACCGGGACCAGCGCGGCGATGCCGTCCAGCCCGAAGGGAATGCGCGTGCCGGGAACGCGCCAGCGCGTGTCCATCAGCCGGGTCAGCCGGCGCAGCCGCTCCAGCCGTTCCAGATCGATGGAGATGACCGGCGGCGCCGTGGCGACGCCCGAGAGGGTGGTGGCGGGCGCGGGACGCGTGCGGATGTCGCTCATGGGGCTTCACCGGAGCAGGAGAGCCGCCGTGGGGAGCCGCCGGCGGGGGAAGCCGTGGGCGGTGCCGGTCGGGCGTGTCGGGTTGAGCAACCCGCGGCTGTCCCCGGCGGTTCCCGGCCTATCTCCATCGGGTGTCCGGCACCACGGACGCGCTCACGGCCCGGGTGGAGCCGTCGTCATACGGATGATCGGGCGGACGCAGGGTCATCGTCCGAACGGAGAGGGGGGTTGACGACCGGATGCGGCGAATGGACGCGCAGTCCGGATTTGCGGAAGCCAAGCAATTGTTGTTTCGACGATTTTTCCGGAATCGCCGGATTTTCAGACGGCCATATGCCGAAGGCATCTCTGGTCTGGGGCGTCCCAAAGCACAACAATGGTGCGCGCAGGTCGAGACTTAAGACCGAAAAGAACCGAACGGGCACCCGCTCCACAGGGTGATGGGCGGGGCACCAGTCATCGGAAAAAAACAGCTCGGAAAAACAGGGAGGATAACCATGACCACGCTTTATTGCGCCTGCTGCGGACAGCCATTCCGCCGCACTTCGCCGCGCGGACCGGCGCCGCTCTACTGCTCGCGTGATTGCCGCCGCCAGATCGAGGTCCGCCGCCGCGTCTGGGCGTCGCTGCGGGCAGCGGAACGGACGGCCGCCGCACCGCTGACGCCGGTGGTTCCGGCCGGTGCGGGATCTTTCCATAGGGTGGAAATCGTGTGGGAGCGCGCCTCCGCCTGATCGGGCGCCGCACGCGGTCTGCGTATTTTTTGGCCGGTTTGGTTGTGGTCCCTCTAAAACAGCAGGGCAGCCATACCATATAGGAGGACGCTACATGAGTGAGCGTCCCCCGAACCGAGGGCTTTACCGAACACGGCCATGACCCAGAAAACGCGATCCCCCCGCACCGTTTCCCGCACCCCGGCCCGCGCCTTCGGCGCCGTCGCTCTGGCGCTGGCCGTGGCGCTGACCGCCGGCACCGCCGATGCCCGCGCCGGCAAGAGCAGCTCCGCGGGCAGCCGCGGCTCGCGCACCTACGAGGCGCCGGCCCAGACCAACACCGCGCCGCGCGCCGCCCCGATGGAGCGCTCGGCCGCCCCCGCCCAGACGCCGGGCGCGCAGCAGCCGGGCATGCAGCAGCCGGGCATGGCGTCGCCGGCGGCGGCGCAACGCGGCGGCTTCTTCTCGCGCGGCGGCTTCATGCCGGCCCTGATGGGCGGCCTGATCGGCGCCGGCATCGCCGGCATGCTGTTCGGCGGCGGCTTCCTCGACGGGCTGGGCAGCTTCGCGGGCATCCTGGGCTTCATCCTCCAGATCCTGCTGGTCGTCTTCCTGGTCCGGCTGGCCATGCGCTTCTTCCGCAACCGTTCGGCGGGCGCGGCGCGGCCGGCGGGCATGGGCGCTTCCAACGCCGCCTATGCCGGTCCGAATCCGGGCGCCATGAACCGCGAGGCGGTGGACGCGCGCTCGAACCCGCTGGGTGGTGGCGCTCGCGGCAGCGCCGCTGCGGGTCCGGCTTCTTCCGGCCGTCCGGGCGTGCGCCGTGACGACCTGGGCATCGGCCCGGCCGACTATCAGGCGTTCGAGCAGACGCTGGTCGCGGTCCAGACCGCCTACGGCAACGAGGACCAAACGGCCCTGCGCAGCGCCGTGACGCCGGAGATGGCCTCCTACTTCACCGAGGAACTGGCGGCCAACCACAACCGTGGCGTGGTCAACCGTCTGTCCGACGTCCGCCTGCTCCAGGGCGACCTGGCCGAGGCGTGGCGCGAGGGCAACGCGGAATACGCCACCGTGGCGATGCGCTTCTCGCTGACCGACGTGACGGTGGACCGCGCGAGCAACCGCGTGGTCGAGGGCGACCCGAACCGCCCGGTCGAAGCCACGGAAATCTGGACCTTCACCCGTCCGCGCGGTGGGCGCTGGGTCCTGTCGGCGATCCAACAGGCCGGCTGATCCACTCTCCACTCCTCAACCGGTCTCGCGGGGGGGCGTCCGAAAGGGCGCCCCCTTTCGCATTTCCGGACTCCCCTGGGCAGATGGGACATGATAGAACATATCAGGAACAAATGCCTGCTCAGCGGAAGCAAGTCATGCCCGAACTTCCTGTGCCTGAGTCCTGCATCAAAGCGCCCCCGCCGGACCGGGCGGCCGTTCTGGCCGATCTGCGCGCTCGCATCCGTGGCCTGGAAGGGCTGGGCGGGGAGGGGGCGCGGGTGCTGCTCTTCGGCCTGCCGGATCTCGACGGAGCCTTTCCGGCGGGCGGTCTCCCGCTCGGCTGTCTGCACGAGGTGGCGGGGGAGGAGCCGGGGGCCGGGACGGCCTTCGCCGCGCATCTGCTGGCGCGCCTCGCCAGCGCGGCGGCGCCCGCGCTGTGGGTCGTGCGCGGGCGCGACCTGCACGCCGCCGGGCTGGCCGCCTATGGGCTGACGCCGGACCGGCTGATCGCCGTGCGCGCGACCCGCGACACCGACGCCCTGTGGGCGATGGAGGAGGCGCTGCGCTGCAAGCGGCTGTCCGCCGTGCTGGGGGAGGTCGGGGGGCTGGACCTGACGGCGAGCCGCCGGCTGCAACTGGCCGCCGAGTTGTCGGGTGTGACGGGATTCCTGTTGCAGAGCACCGCCCGCCGCTCGGCGGCGAGCGCGGCGGTCACCCGCTGGCGGATCGCGCCGGCACACAGTTGGACGGCGGAGCCGGGCGTCGGCGATCCGCGCTGGCGCGCCGAGCTGGAGCGCTGCCGGGGCGGTCGCCTGGGGTCGTGGCTTCTGGAATGGCGTGATGGTGCCCTGGTCCCGGCGCAAGCACCGGAGCGGGCCGTTCCCGCGCCGGCATCCACGTCCACCCCGGTTCGGCGTCCGGCTCCGGCGGGCGGACACGGACCGTCCTGGGCCGAGGTGGCGTGATGCGGACGGAAGGACGGGCGGTGATGTCGTTTACGCGACAGCCGTTCGAGATGTCGCTTATGCGACAGCCACCCGTCGTTTTCCGGTCAGTAGTTGGTGGCCCAGTCGGGCAGGGGATGCCCGGTCTCGGTATCCGGATCGGCGTCGGGCGGAAAGGGCGCGTCGTCCGCGTAGAGCGGCAGTTGCCGGGCGAATTCGGCCGATTCCTGAGCCCGGCGTTGCTCCAGCAAGCGGGCGGCCAAATGAGCGGGCAGCATGGCAAGCCTCCTTCTGAGCGTCGGGAGAGCCTGGGGAGCGGTCCTGTCGGCCGCCCTCGGCCCAACCCGTCCTGTGTGTCTGGACGCTATCATGCAAGGTCCAGGCCTCTAAGTGATGCAGATCACGCGTTATGCAAACTTTAATGCGCCCGGTTTCTTTTTCAGGCCCCGTTTCTTTTTTGAGGCCCGTTCCTTTTTTCGGATGGGAAGCTCATAGTCCCCGCCTCCCGCTTTTTCCGCCGATGTTCCTTCTGCCGAGACCGACCATGCACGCCGAACCCTGCCCCACCTGCCTAAAACCTATGCATTTGTGCGTTTGCGAGGCGGTGGAGCCGATCGACAACGCCGTCTTCCTGCTCATCCTCCAGCACCCGCAGGAAAAGCGCGAGACACTGGGCACCGCGCAGATCGCCCATCTCCAGTTCAAGAACTCCGCGCTTAAGGTCGGGCTGAGCTGGTCGAACCTGAAGCGCATCCTGGGGCGCGAGGTCGATTACAAGCGCTGGGGCGTGCTCTATCTCGGCCCGGTCAAGCAGGGCGCCGGCCCCTTGCCAGAGGTGTCCGTGGTGGACAAGGGCGGCGTCCCGCAGAAGGACAGCGAGCTGGTGCTGGGCGACCTGGAGGGCGTCATCGTCCTGGACGGCACCTGGAGCCAGGCCAAGACGCTGTGGTGGCGCAACCCGTGGCTCCTGAAATGCCGCCGCATCGTGCTGAACCCGCAGTTCCGCTCCCTCTACGGGCAGGCCCGCAAGGAGCCGCGACGCGACAGCGTGTCGACCCTGGAGGCCGCTGCTTTCCTGCTGTCGCGGCTGGAGGCCGAACCGGCGGTCCTCGACCGCGCGCTGAAGCCCTTCGCGCTGCTGCTGAAGAAGCTGCGCGCACCGCGCCCGCGCCCCGTTCTGCCGCCCCGCGCGGGGACGACGGAGCCCGCTGCGGAGACGGCCCTAAATCAGGCCCAGGATCAGGACGGGGCGGAATAATCCGCACCTCTTCCGGGATCGCCCTTTCCGGGTAAGCCCCCCTCGACCAGGGCGGCCGTGGCAACCAATGCGCTGTTGCGCTGTTGAGGATTGCATCGGCCGCTCGGGCCTCAACCAAGGGAGCGATCCATGAAGGGCGTTTTGCTGTGGCTTGTCGGTATTCCCATTCCGATCATTCTTCTGCTGTACCTGTTCAACGTCCTCTGATCGGGCCTCTGATCGGCTTGACGGCACGGACCGGCGGCGCCACATGCGAACCGCGCCGCCCTCCGCGCGCACGGCAAGAGACGAGGACCATGGCCCGCGATTTCGTTCCCTTCGGACTGACCGTCTGCGGCATCGAGGAGCTGAACGGCTTCTGCGAAGCCGGCGTGACCCACGTCCTGTCGATCCTCGACCCCGGCCACCCGGAGCCGACCGCCTTCGGCTCTTACGGTGAGCACAAGCGGCTGGAGCTGCGCTTCCACGACATCATCGACCCCTACATGGGGCAGTCCCTGCCGCAGCGCGCGGATGTCGAGCGCATCCTGGCCTTCGGGCGCGACCTGATGACCGAGCCGACCGGGGTGGGTGGGCTGCTGGTCCATTGCCACGCCGGCATCTCGCGCTCGACCGCCGCCCTGACCATGATCCTGGCCCAGGCCAGCCCCGACCGCCCCGCCGCCGAGGCGATGGCCGCCGTGGTCGGCATCCGCCACAAGGCGTGGCCCAACCTGCGCATGATCGAATTCGCCGATGAGATCCTGGAGCGCCGGGGCGAACTGGTCGCCGCCGTCCGCGCCCGCCATCGGAGCTACGGCCTGGAGCGTCCCGATCTGGTCCAGTTCATGATCGACAACGGCCGGGTGCGCGAGGTCGCGGACCTGATCGACTGACCGTTCCTTTCCAACCGTTCCTCAGCGGAAATTCCGCCCCTCCGGGAAGACCGCGGCGGCGGAGCGGTTGGGCAGCGCGTCGGGGTCGGTCAGGTCGCGCAGCCGGTGCGTCAGGTCGCTCAGCCGCTCGACGCGCAGGTGGATGACCTCGCCGCCCTCGTCGTTGGGCTTGCCGTTGCGCTCCACCCGGCCGGTGGCGGCGATCAGGCGGGCGCCGATGATCGTCTTGCGGAATGTCTCGAAGACGTCCGGCATGATGACGAGGTTGGCGATGCCGGTCTCGTCCTCCAGCGTGATGAAGACCACGCCCTCGGCGCTGCCCGGCCGCTGCCGGACCAGCGCCAGCCCCGCCACGGTCAGCCGCGTGCCGGCCCGCACCGTGCCCAGCCGTTCGGTCGGGGCCACGCCGGCAAAACCGTCGCGCAGCAGCGCCATGGGATGCGCCTTCAGCGACAGGCACAGGCTGCCGTAGTCCATCACCACATGCTCGCCCAGCGCCATGGCCGGCAGGAGGGCCTGGGGCTCGTCCTGGGCGGAGTCGGCGAGGCCGGCGAACAGGGGCAGCGGCTGCGCCCCCAGCGCCTTCACCGCCCACAGCGCGGCGCGCCGGTCCAGCCCGACGGAGCGGAAGGCGTCGGCCTTGGCCAGCCGTTCCAGCCCGGCGACCGGCATCTGTGCCCGGCGCCACAGATCGTAGGGATCGCGGTAGCCCGCCCCACGGCACAGCACGAGTTGATGCGCGTCCTTTTCGTCCATCCCGCGGACGAGCCGCAGGCCGAGGCGCAGGGCATGCTTTATTCCCTCTCCCGCCCCGGGAGAGGGTGGCCGCGCAGCGGCCGGGTGAGGGTGCATCCAAGGGTTGGTGCGCTGATTCTCGGCGTTACCCTCACCCTCCCGCCTTTGGCGGGTCCCTCCCTCTCCCGGGGCGGGAGAGGGTGACAGCGGTTCCAGCGTGCAGTCCCAGCCGGAGGCGTTCACGTCCGGGGGCAGAACGGTCACCCCGTGCTCGCGGGCGTCGCGGACGATCTGGGCGGGGGCGTAGAAGCCCATGGGTTGGCTGTTCAGCAGGGCCGCGGCAAAGACGTCCGGGTGATGGCACTTCATCCAGGCCGACACATAAGCCAGCAGGGCGAAGCTTGCCGCGTGGCTCTCGGGGAAGCCGTACTCGCCGAACCCCTCGATCTGCTGGAAGCAGCGCTCGGCGAAGGCGCGGTCGTAGCCTTTCCCGACCATGCCCTCGATGAACCGGTCGCGGAAGAGCTGGACCTCTCCGGTCTTGCGGAAGGTCGCCATGGCGCGGCGCAGCCGGTCGGCGTCCTCCGCGCTGAAGCCGGCGCCGACGATGGCGATCTGCATCGCCTGTTCCTGGAACAGCGGCACGCCCAGCGTCCTCTTCAGCACCGCTTCCAGGTCGGGAGATGGGTAGGTGACCAATTCCTCCTTGTTGCGGCGGCGCAGGTAGGGATGGACCATGTCGCCCTGGATCGGACCGGGGCGCACGATGGCGACCTGGATCACCAGATCGTAGAACTTTTTGGGCCGCAGGCGGGGCAGCATGGACATCTGCGCCCGGCTTTCCACCTGGAAGACGCCCAGGCTGTCGGCCCGGCACAGCATGTCGTAGGTCGCCGGGTCCCCCTGCGGCACCGTCGCCAGCGTGAGGTCGCTGTCATAGTGCTGCTTCAGCAGATCGAAGCCGCGGTGCAGGCAGGTCAGCATCCCCAGCGCCAGCACGTCCACCTTCAGGATGCCCAGCGCGTCGATGTCGTCCTTGTCCCACTCGATGGTCGTGCGGTCCTTCATGGCGGCGTTGGCGATGGGGCACAGATCGCTCAGGGGGCCGCGGGTGATGACGAAGCCGCCGACATGCTGCGACAGGTGGCGGGGAAAGCCGATCAGCTCCTGCGCCAGTTCCAGCGTCTGGCGGAGCCGCGGGTCGTCGGGGTCGAAGCCGTATTGCCGGGCGCGCTCCTCGTCCACGCCGTGGCGGCTCCAGCCCCAGACGGAGGAGGACAGCCGCGCCACCAGATCGGCGGACAGGCCCATGGCCTTGCCGACCTCGCGGATGGCGCCGCGGGCGCGGTAGCGGATGACGGTGGCGGTCAGCCCGGCCCGCTCGCGCCCGTATTTTTCGTAGATGTACTGGATGACCTTCTCGCGCTTCTCATGCTCGAAATCCACGTCGATGTCCGGCGGCTCGTTGCGGGCCGAGGAGATGAAGCGCTCGAACAGCAGCTTGAAACGAGCCGGGTCAATCTCCGTGATATGAAGGCAATAGCAGACGGCCGAATTGGCCGCCGAGCCGCGCCCCTGGCACAGGATGCCCTTTGAGCGGGCGTAGCGCACGATGTCGTGCACCGTCAGGAAATAGGGCGCGTAATCAAGTTGACCGATCAGCGTCAATTCGCGGTGCAGGGTCTGCGCCACCGTCTCCGGCACACCGCCCGGATAGCGCTGGACCGCTCCGGCCCAGGTCAGGTTGGTCAGCGTCTCCTGCGGACTGCGCCCGTCCTCGGCGACCTCGTCCGGGTATTCGTAGCGCAGCTCCTCCAGCGAGAAGAGGCAGGCGGCGGCGATCTCCACCGTGCGCGCGACGGCGTCGGGGTGGCGTTGGAACAGGCGGGCCATCTCCACCCCGGCCTTCAGGTGCCGCTCGGCGTTGGCCGACAGGCGCCAGCCCGCCTCGTCGATGGTCGTGCCGCTGCGGATGCAGGTCATCACGTCGGCCAGCGGGCGGCGGTCGGGCGTGTGGTAGAGCACGTCGTTGGTCGCCACCAGCGGCACCCGCTCCGCCTCCGCCAGCCCGCCCAGCCAGGATAGCCGCCGCTGGTCGTCGCCGCGGTAGCGGTGGCTGGCGGCGAGGTGCAGGCGGTTCCCCAGATCGTTGCGCCAGCCGCGCAGCGCGTGGACGAACGCGGGGTCGCGCTGGTCCGGCGGCACCAGCAGGAACAGCATCCCCTCCGCATGGTCCAGCACGTCGGCGCGGGCGATGAAGCAGGCCCCCTTGGGCGCCCGCCGCTTGCCCAGCGTCAGCAGCCGCGACAGCCGCGCGTAGGCCGCCCGGTCGGTGGGGTAGGCAAGCAGGCTGTCCGCGTCGGTCAGGTCGAGCCGGCAGCCGACGATCAGGCGCAGCCCGTGCTTGCGGGCGGCGGTGTGCGCCTGCACCACCCCGGCCAGCGAGTTGCGGTCGGTCACCGCGACGGCGGCGTGGCCGAGGCCGGCGGCGGTCAGCGCCAGCTCGTCCGGGTGGGACGCGCCCTCCAGGAAGGTGAAGCTGGTCGAGACCTGGAGTTCGGCGTAGGGGGTCATGGCGCTCCCGTCACCCGAAGAAGCCGTGCAGGAACCACAGCGCCGCCACGCCGGGCCGGTACAGCCCCTGCCGATAGACCCAGAAGCGGCGGCCGGCCTCGTCCTCGACGCGGTAATAGTCGCGGGGCTCGCCGTCGCGTCGCCACCATTCGGCCTCGATCCGCTCCGGCCCGTCGGCACGGCGGATGCGATGCTGGACGCCGCGCCAGAGGAACATCACCGGCGGGTCGTCGGGAACCAGGGCCATGGCTTCGATGGGCTCCGGCGGGGCGAGCAGCCGCACCGGGCGGGGGCGGTCGGTCGGCCACAGCGCACCGCCGGAGGCCTCCGAGAAGGCCGAGGCGGGGGCCACGCTGCGCTCCGGCAGCCAGCTTTGCCGCGGGACCAGCCGCAGCACCGCCCGCTCCCCCAGCCGGTTGCCCAGCCGGTCCATCAGCTCGCCCAGCTCCGGCTGCCCGTCCATGCCCCCATCCGTTGTGCCGTCCAGCGCGGCCTGTGCGGCGGCGAGCGGGCTGGCCTCGGTGGCCGACAGCACCATCAGCTCCAGACCGGGGCCGGGTTCCACGCGGTCGAGTTTCTGGGCGAACAGCCGCATCAGCGCGTCCGGGCGGCGCACCGGGTGGCCGGTGCCGATAACCAGCGTCTGGGGCGCGTCCTCCAACCGGCGGTCCACCCGGTGCAACTCCAGCCGCAGCCGGCGGGCGCCCTCGCCGGTGTTCTCCAGCCCGGCGCAGAGGGCGGCCAGCAGGCGGCGCAGCGCCTCGGCGATGGCCTCGGCGGTGGTGATCGGCTCGGGCAGGGCGAGGCGGACGCTGTGCGGCGGCACCGGCAGGCGGGGGGAGAGCGGCTCGTCCAGCCGCCCGTAGGCCTGATCGAGCCGTCGCAGCAGTTCCGGCCCGAAGCGGGCGGCCAGCGTGGCGCGGGGGAGGGCATGCAGATCCCCGATCCGCCGCAGCCCCATCGCGGCCAGACCGTCCACCGTGGCGGCGGGCAGACGCAGCGCGGCGACGGGGAGGGGGGAGAGATCGGGGAGCGCTTTGCCCCCACCCTCCCGCTTCGCGGGTCCCCCCCTCCCCCGCTGCGCAGGGGAGGGCCAGATTCCCTCCCCCGCCCAGCGGGGGAGGGTTAGGGTGGGGGCACCCCCGCCGAACCGCGCCAGCGCCCAGGCCGCCGCGGGCGTGTCGGCCACGGAAATCCGCGACTCGAAGCCCGCCGCGGTCAGGCGGGCGGACAGGTCGGCGGCCACGGCCTCCTCCCCGCCGAACAGGTGGGCGCAACCGGTGATGTCCAGCGCCACCCCGTCGGGGCCGTCCGGGGCGGTCCAGGGGGTGTAGCGCGTGCACCAGCCGGCGATCCGCTCCAGCAGGCGGGCGTCCGACTCGGGCTCGGCGTCGAAGACGGCCAGGGCGGGTTCGATGGCGCGGGCATCGGCCAGACTCATACCGGGATGCACCCCGGCCTCCGCCGCGGCGCGGTTGACGGCGGCCACGCCCAGCCGCCCGCGCTCGGCCAGGATGGCGGCCAGGGGATGGTCGCGCCGCTCCGGATGGCGGCGGCTGTGGGCGTCGGTGGGCAGCCGCGGCAGCCACAGGGACAGGATGCGCCGCGCCGTCCGTTCAGCACCCCCTTTCCCCATGCCACCCTCCCTGCACCGCTCGTTTCGTCAATCGTTTCAACTCGAACAAAACAAGAACATTCTAGCGGCAAAAGCCGGCGGTTGGGAGTCCCCTTATGGCCTCACCAAGAAGGGGGAGATCGCCGGGAGGGCCTTGTCCCGTCTCCGCGGAACACGACATGGTTGGTATGACACCGATCCGCCCCACCGCCGTGTTCCTGCCCGTCGCCGTGGCGCTCGCCGCCCTTGCGCTGGGGGCCTGCGCGCCGGATGTGCACGACGAGATGCCGGGACGGGCCCAGGCGGCCCCGCCGGTGTCCGCGCAAGGCGGCGGGCTGAAGACGCTGCGCCAGATTCAGGCGGAGGAGAATGCCCGCCCGACTCCCGCACCGCGGCCGGAGCCTGCACCCGCTCCGCCGCAAAAGCTCTCCGACGCCTCGCAAACGCCCAACCAGCCGCCGCCGGTGCGTCGCCGCGGCAGTTCGTCCCCGCCGCCGCCGCCCATCGACCAGCCGGCCACCCCCGCCCTGCCGGAGCCGGGCTCCACCCAGGGGCTGACCGACCGCGCCAAGCGCGACCTGATGAGTCCGGAGGTCGACCGGTTGCGCACCGAGGACGCCATGGGCCGGCTCGACCCGTTGCAGCAGCGCGACCTGCTCCGCAAGCAGCAGGACCTCCGCCAGTACGGCCCTGGCCCCCTGGGTTACTGATCTCCCGGTTCTTGAAGCCCGCCACCCTGGTCACTTGACCCCACCCCGCGCAGCGGCCATACCGGCCCGGTGCTGGGCAGAGGCGTTGGGGAAAAGGGGTGGGGGATGGTGGCGATCCGGTCGGTTCTTCTGGCGCTCGCATTGATCGGCGCCGGTGCCGCGCCCGCGCTGGCGCGGATGACGGTGACCGGGCCGTTCGGCACCGGCCTGACCGAACCCGTGTGGGTGCTGCAGCATCTGCTCGGCTTCCTCGCCATCGGGCTGTGGAGCGGGCAGAACGGCGGCCCTTCCGTCTGGCAGCTTCCGGTGGCGGCGCTGACCGCGGTGCTGGCCGCCGGGCTGGCCGCGCAGATCGGCATCCGTCTGCCCTACGCCGCGGAAGGGCTGTCGGCGTCGTTGATCCTGATGGGCGGGCTGGTCGCCTTCGGACTGAAGGTGCCGCTGGCGCTGGGGGTGCTGACGGTCGCCGCGGCGGGGGCTTTCCACGGCTATGTGCACATGGGCGGGCCGCTGTTCTGGGCCGGGCTGTCGTCTGGCGTGCTGCTGGTCATCGGCGCCGGGCTGGGCCTGTCGGTGGCGGTGGGACAGGCGGCGTCGGGCCGGGTCGTGCAAATGTGTGGCGGCGCGGTAGCACTCGCCGGGGTTCTTGATCTGGCGGGCGTCTTTTAAGGCCCCGACGCCTTGAAAAAGCCGGGCTGCGGGTATTCTTGTAAGAGCGTGTCCAACACACGCCGCCGATGGCCCATGCCGCCGGAACGGCTGGCCAGCAGGAAAGGTGGACCCGCCGGTGCCGCGCGCAGGAGCCAACCCCCGCCTTTCCGACGCCCGCCTTTCCCCCCAGGGCCTTCCCAGCCGCCGCCATGTGTTGGCCGGCATCGCCGGGGGCGCTCTCCTGGGCCTGCTGCCGCGGGGTGCCGTGGCGCAGGACATCCGCTATTTCCGGATCGGCACGGGCACCACGTCGGGCACCTATTTCCCGATCGGCGGGCTGATCGCCAACGCCATCTCCAACCCGCCCGGCTCGCGCCCCTGCGACCGCGGAGGAAGCTGCGGCGTGCCGGGGCTGATCGCGGTGGCCCAGGCCACGCTCGGCTCGGTGGAGAACATCGAGCTGTTGCGCTCGGGGGCGGTCGAGGCCGGGATGTCCCAAGCCGACATCGCCTATTGGGCCTACACCGGCTCCGGCATCTTCCACGGCAAGGCGCCCTTCGAAGGGCTGCGCTCCATCGGTATGCTCTACGCGGAGGCGATCCAGCTCGTCGTGCGCGCCGACAGCGACCTGCACGGCGTGGCCGACCTGAAGGGAAAGGCCGTCTCGCTGGGGGAGGAGGGTTCCGGCGTGCTGGTGGAGGCGCGGGCGATCCTCGACGCCTTCGGCGTGAAAGAGGGGGAACTGCGGCCCCCGGCCTACCTGAAGCCCGGCACCGCAGCGGACCGGCTGGCCAAGAAGGAGCTGGACGCCTTCTTCATGGTCGGCGGTTTTCCGGTGGCGGCGGTGACCGATGTGGCGAACCGCGAGCCGATCCGCCTGATCCCGCTCGACGGCGACATGGCCGACCGGCTGCGCATCCGCCAGCGCTTCTACATGGACCAGATCATCCCCGCCGACACCTATCCCGGCGTGCCGGAGGTCCATACGCTGGGGGTGGGGGCGGAGTTGCTGGTCCGCGCCGACCGCGACCCCGCCCTGATCCACGGCGTCACCAAGGCGCTGTGGCACGAGAACACCCGCCGCCTGCTGATCGAGGGCCACCCCAAGGGGCGCAGCTTCGACGCCACCAAGGCGGTCGCAAACGTCTCCGTCCCGCTGCATCCGGGCGCCGAGCGCTACTACCGCGAGGTCGGGCTGATCGGCAACGCCGCCAACGAGCCGACGGGCGGGGCGACGCCCTGATGTCGTCCTATTGCGGGTCCCGTTCGTCGGCGTAGAGGTCCCACGGCTCCGCCTTGGCGGCGTCCACCCACTCCACCATGGCCGGCAGCTCCATCACCGCCCGCGCGTAGTCGCCGCACGTCCTGTCCATCTCCACCCCGTAGGTGAGGAGGCGCGTCACCACCGGCGCGTACATGGCGTCGGCGATGGAGAAGTCGCCGAACAGGAAGGGGCCGCCCGCTCCGAAGCGGGCGCGCGTGTCGCGCCACAGGGTGAAGACGCGGGCGATGTCGGCCTCGCTCTCGGCGTTGCGGCCCACGCCGGGGCGGAAGGCCTTCAGGTCCATGGACATGTGGGTGCGCAGGCCGACGAAGCCCGAATGCATCTCCGCCGAGACCGACCGCGCCACCGCGCGGGCGTGGGCGTCCGCTGGCCAGAGGGCGGCCTCGGGGAAGGACTCCGCCAGATACTCGCAGATTGCCAGCGAATCCCAGATCACCCGATCGCCGTGCCGCAGACAGGGCACCCGGCCGGAGGGCGAATGCTCGGCGATGCGGTCCGCGGTGTCGGGCTGGCGCAGCGGGATCATGATCTCCCGGAAGGGCCGGCCGGTCCGCTTCAGCGCCAGCCAGGGCCGCAGGGACCAGGAGGAGAAGGCCTTGTTGCCGATGACCAGCGTCAGGTCGTCCATGGGTGCGCCTCGGGAGCGAAAGGAGGGGGGGCGGAGCATGCCTGTCCCGCGACCTTGCGGCAAGCCGGCACGCAATCCCCCTTTTCAGGGGCGCCCCGGCGCGCCATGCTTTCCTTCATTGTTTCCGTTTCCTGACGAAGGACGCCCGCCTTGCTCGCCACCCTGCTCGCCACGGCCGGTCCCGGCACCGTGACCATCACCCCGCTGAACAAGGCCGGCCTCGCCACGTGGCTGGAGGGTCAGCCGCCCGCCACCGCGGCCTGGGTGAAGGCCGTGAACTTCACGGCGGAGGCCGGCACCATTGCCTTTTTGCCGGGGGCTTTCCTGCCGGGGGAGGGCGGGGCGGTCGCCCGCGTGCTGGCCGGCGTGTCGGCGCTGGACGACCTGTGGGGTCTCGCCGGTCTTCCCAGCGGCCTGCCGCCGGGGAACTACCAGCTGGATGAGGCGGTGGACGCCGCGCTTGACCGCCGCGCTGCCACCCGTCTGGCCCTGGGCTGGGCGCTGGGCAGCTACCGCTTCGGACGCTACAAGGCGTCGGAGAAGTCCTTCGCCAACCTCGTCTGGCCCAAGCACGCCGACCAGGGCGAGGTGCAGCGCACCGCCACCGCGACCTATCTGCTGCGCGACCTCGTCAACACGCCGGCCAACGACCTCGGCCCGGCGGAACTGGCCGAGGTGGCCCATGCCGTGGCGGAGGAATTCGAGGCCGGGCTGGACGTGATCGTCGGCGACGACCTGCTCGACCGTGACTATCCGGCCATTCACGCGGTGGGCCGGGCCAGTCCGCGCGCGCCGCGGCTGATCGACCTGCGCTGGGGCAACCCGACGCACCCGAAGGTGACCATCGTCGGCAAGGGCGTCTGTTTCGACAGCGGCGGCCTGGACATCAAGCCGTCGTCGGGCATGCTGCTGATGAAGAAGGACATGGGTGGGGCGGCGCACGCCCTGGCGCTGGGCCGAATGGTGATGATGGCGGGGTTGCCGGTGCGGCTGCGCGTTCTGATCCCGGCGGTGGAGAACGTGATCTCCGGCAACGCCTTCAAGCCGATGGACGTGCTGAAGACGCGCAAGGGGCTGAGCGTGGAGGTCGGCAACACCGACGCCGAGGGCCGGCTGATCCTGTGCGACGCGCTGGCCGAGGCGGATTCGGAGAAGCCCGCCCTGCTGGTCGACTTCGCCACCCTGACCGGAGCCGCCCGCGTCGCGCTGGGGCCGGACCTGCCGGCGCTGTTCGCCAACGACGACGCCCTCGCCAACGACCTGCTGGCCGCCGGCGAGGAGCAGAGCGACCCGCTGTGGCGCCTGCCGCTGTGGGCGCCCTACCGCAAGGGGCTGGACAGCAAGGTGGCCGACCTCAACAACGTGACCAGCAACGGCATGGCGGGGGCGATCACCGCCGGGCTGTTCCTCCAGGAGTTCGTGTCGAAGGACACGCCCTGGGCGCATCTCGACACCTTCGCCTGGAACAGCGGCGCCCGCCCCGGACGCCCGGAGGGCGGCGAGGCGCTGGGCCTGCGCGCGGCCTATGCCGTCATCGCCAAGCGGTTCGGGTGACCGGCCGGCAGTGGTGCCGGCCAGTTCTGTGATAGACCGCTCCAACAACCGGCATATGGTTAAAATTGTCACCCCCGCGGGCGTCGCGGGGGTGGCGTGCCGATTCGGAAAGGACTAAAACCTTCGGGTAGGACCGGTGGACTCGGGTGCCGGCCGGGTTTTTGGAGGCGGATACATGGCGCTGAAGGTTCGTGAGGATTATCGCACCCTCACCGGTCCGGAGAAGGCGGCCATCCTGATGCTGGCGCTGGGCGAGGAGCATTCGTCCAAGCTGTTCGCGATGATGGACGACGAGGAGATCAAGGAGCTGTCGCAGGTGATGGCGAACCTCGGCACCGTCTCCGCCAACCTGATCGAGCGCCTGTTCGTCGAATTCGCGGAGCAGATGTCGGCCACCGGCTCGCTGGTTGGTTCCTTCGACTCCACCGAACGCCTGCTGCTGAAGACGCTGCCCAAGGACAAGGTCGACTCCATCATGGAGGAGATCCGCGGTCCGGCCGGCCGCACCATGTGGGACAAGCTGGCCAACGTCAACGAATCGGTCCTGTCCAATTACCTGAAGAACGAATACCCGCAGACCGTGGCGGTGGTGCTGTCGAAGATCCGCCCGGAACACGCCGGCCGCGTGCTGACCCAGCTGCCGGAGAGCTTCGCGATGGAGGTCATCATGCGCATGCTGCGCATGGAGGCCGTGCAGAAGGAGGTTCTGGACGACGTGGAGCGCACGCTGCGCACCGAGTTCATGACCAACCTCGCCCGCACCAGCCGCCGCGACAGTCACGAAATGCTGGCGGAAATCTTCAACGGCCTGGACCGCACGACCGAGCACCGCTTCATGGCCGCCCTGGAGGAACGCAACCGCGACAGCGCCGAGCGCATCAAGTCGCTGATGTTCACCTTCGAGGACCTGTCCAAGCTCGACCCCTCCGGCGTCCAGGCCCTGCTGCGCAGCGTCGACAAGCAGAAGCTCGCCACCGCCCTGAAGGGCGCGTCGGAGACGCTGAAGGACCTGTTCTTCTCCAACATGTCCGAACGCGCGGCGAAGATCCTGCGCGAGGACATGGCCGCCATGGGCCCTGTCCGCGTCCGCGAGGTGGACGAGTCCCAGATGTACATGGTCCAGCTCGCCAAGGACTTGGCGGCCCGTGGCGAAATCGTCATCTCCGAAGGCAGCGGCGAGAACGAGTTGATTTACTGAGCGGGTTCCCGACGAGGTGCCCCCCCTCCCCAGCTCTCAGCGGACCAAAGGTCCGCCTGCCGCGTCAGCGCAAACCAAAGGTTTGCGCGAGAGCTGCGCAGGGGAGGGCGTTGTCCGAAGCCAGCGGAGTTCCCTCCCCTGCGTCAGCGGGGGAGGGTGAGGGAGGGGGCGCCTGCCCCCGCGATACACTCCTCCACCTGCGACACCCTGACCGATCGACAGGAATCTCCATGGCCCTTGAAAGCCATATTGGAGCCGCATACCCTTTCTCCAGCATTCACCCCAGCGGGGCGCACCGATGTCCGAACCGGTATCCGTGACCATTCGCGTGGATGGAAAGACAGCCGAAGCGCTCGACCGACTTGCGCGGGCGACGGCGCACGATCCGGCTTGGCATGTCGAGCGCGCGGTCGAGAGTTACCTTGCCGACCAGTGTGAGGCGTTCGAGGACATCCGCCGGGCTGTCGCCGATGCCGATGAGGGTGACTTCGCCAGTGACGACGAGGTCGAAAACGCGTTTGCCTCTTTCGGCCAGCCTTTGAGGGCGCAGTGAAGGTCCGCTATCTGCGCGGTGCCCTTCGAAACATCGACGACATTTCCCGTTACGTCCGCGAGCACAATCCCGCCGCCGCAGTGCGCATCGCGCAGCGCATCCGTCAGTCTGTGGCGCTGATCGCCGAGCGGCCAACATTGGCAAGCCGGGCATTTTTCCAGGCACGCGGGAACGGAAGCTGTCCGATCTTCCTTATCGGATCGTCTATCGGGTGACGGTGTCCAATGACATGGATGCCCAACTGGAGATCCTGCGGGTTCATCACATCCGCCGCCAGCCGCCTCCGCCCGACTGGGCGTGAGCCTCCCGCGACACCCTGACCGATCGATCCGGCTGCGAAACGCTTGCCTGTCCGGGCCGGGTTGGGGGACACTCCTTCGCCGCACGTTCCGAATGCGGGGGCCTTCGGGGCAAGGGACGCGGCACGGGGGGAAAACATGGCACGGAACCTGAAAGCGCTCGGCCTGTGGCGGACGGCTCTGATCGCCAGCGTCCGGCAGGATGGGCCGGACCTGTCGGCGCGGCAGATGGCCATCATGCTCCAGGTCTATCTGACCGATCCGCCGCACACCGTGCGCGGTCTGGCGGCGACGCTGAACATCTCCAAGCCCGCGGTGACCCGCGCGCTCGACCGGCTGTCGCTACTCGGCTTTATCAAGCGCAAGCGCGACGTCGAGGACAAGCGCAGCGTCCTCGTCCAGCGCACCGTGAAGGGCAGCGTATTCCTGTCCGATTTCGCCGAGCTGGTGGTCGCTGCGGGCGCCGTTGCGCCGGAGGACATGGCGGTCATCCGCGCCGAGGAGGAGGTGGCTGCCTCCGCCAAGGCGCGGCTGGAGGCGCAGTTGGGCGCCTCCGGACCCGTGGTGGTGCCTGCCTGACCGCCGCCGTTTTCAATAGCCCTGGCTGCGGTCTACGAGGTTCGGCAGGGGGCGCCCCTCGCGGAACGCGGTGATCGCCTCGGCCACCACCGCGGCGGAGCGCGAGGGATGGGTGACGGCGGCAACGTGCGGCGTCACATGCACCTTCGGGTGGGTCCAGAAGGGATGGCCGGCGGGCAGCGGCTCCTCCGCGAACACGTCCAAGCTGGCACCGGCGATGTGCCCGCTCTCCAGCGCCGCCAGCAGATCGTCCTCCACCAGATGCCCGCCGCGGGCGGCGTTGACGACCACCGCCCCCTTGGGCAGAGCGGCGAACAGCTTGCGGTTCAGCAGGCCGCGCGTCTCCGCCGTCAGCGGCAGCAGGCAGACCAGCAGGTTGCACTGCCCGAGCATCGCCACCAGCCCGTCGGGTCCGGAGAAGCTTTCCACCCCCGGCAGCGTCTTCGGCGTGCGGCTCCAGCCCAGCACGCGGTAGTCCATGCTCAGCAGCGTCTTGGCCGAGGCCATGCCCAGCTCGCCCATGCCCAGGATGCCGACGCTGACCTCCGACGCCGGGCAGGGGTCCAGCGGCTCCCACCGCCCGGCCTGCTGGAGCGCCTTGTACTCGTCGAGGAGCCGGTGCCAGCGCAGCACCTGGAGCGCCACATAGCCGGCCATGTCCACCGTCAGCCCCTCCGACACCATGCGGACCAGCGGCACCTCGGGCAGGGTGGGGTCGAGCAGCAGCGATTCCACCCCGGCGCCCAGCGACACGATCAGCTTCAGGTTCGGCAGGGTGGCGAGCAGCCCGTGCGGCGGCTTCCACACCAGCGCCATTTCGATGTCCGCCGGGTCCCCCATCTCGGGCCACACCCGCACCTCCAGCCCGGGCAGGCGGGCGTCCAGCTCGCTCAGCCAGCGGTCGGAGCGGTCGGTGGTGGAGCAGAAAAGCAGCGTCACGGTGCAAACCCCTGTAGTGTTGTCGTTGTTCGTCTCAAACCCGTTCGAGCCAACCGTGCCCCGTCTGATCCTGCTGAACAAGCCCTATGGCGTGCTGCCCCAGTTTACCGATGAGCAGGGGCGCCCGACGCTGGCCGACCATGTGCCGGTGAAGGGGGTCTACGCCGCCGGGCGGCTGGACCGCGACAGCGAGGGGCTGCTGGCGCTGAGCGACGACGGCGCGCTGATCGCCCGCATCGCCTCGCCGAAGCACAAGCTGCCCAAGACCTACTGGGTGCAGGTGGAGGGCGTCCCGACCGAGGAGGCGCTGCAGCGCCTGCGCGATGGGGTGACGCTCAACGACGGGCCGACCCTACCCGCCGAGGCCCGCCGGATGGAGGAGCCGGACAGCCTGTGGCCGCGCGACCCGCCCGTGCGCTTCCGCGCCGCCATCCCGACGAGCTGGATTGCCCTGACCCTGCGGGAGGGGCGGAACCGTCAGGTGCGCCGCATGACCGCCGCGGTCGGCTTCCCGACCCTGCGGCTGATCCGCTGGTCCATCGGCGATTGGACGCTGGACGGTCTGGCGCCCGGCCAATGGCGCGAGGTGCCGGTGCCGGGGCGGGAATCCCCGAAGGCACCGCCGCATCGGCCGAAGGCGCCACCCGGCAATACGAAGGCGAAGCGCCCGCGGAGCCAAGGCAATCGCACTTGACCCTCATAGCCCTCTCCCCTCTGGGGAGAGGGTGGCCCGCAGGGCCTCTCGCGCTGGCTGAAAGCCAGCGCTGACGGCGGCAGGCGGATGCCTCTGGCATCCGCTGAGAGCCGGTGAGGGGGATGGGCGTGGCAGGTACGTCCGGCACAAGCGCAACCCCCTCACCCTAACCCTCTCCCCAGAGGGGAGAGGGGACATTGAATGCGATTGCGCTACATCCGCACGGCGTCGGACTTGACGGCTTCCAGGTTCAGTGCGGCGGCGAGCAGGGCGCGGGTGTATTCCTCCCGCGGCTCCTCGAAGATGCGGCGGGTGGGGCCCTGCTCCACCACCTTGCCGTCCTTCATGACGATGACGTGGCTGCTGAGCGCCCGCACCACCCGCAGGTCGTGGCTGATGAAGAGGTAGGCGAGGTTGTTGCGCGCCTGGATGTCGCGCAGCAGATCGACGATCTGCGCCTGCACCGACATGTCGAGCGCGCTGGTCGGCTCGTCCAGCACCACGAATTTCGGCTTCAGCACCAGGGCGCGGGCAATGGCGATGCGCTGGCGCTGGCCGCCGGAGAACTCGTGCGGGTAGCGGTGGCGGCTGGACGGGTCGAGCCCCACCTCCTCCAGCGCCTTCGCCACCATCGCATCGCGTTCGGCGCCGGAGCCGATGCCGTGGATGGTCAGCCCCTCGCCGATGATCTGGCCGACCGACAGGCGGGGCGACAGGCTGCCGTAGGGGTCCTGGAAGACCACCTGCATCTCCCGCCGCAGCCCACGCAGCTTCTTCGCCTGCCAGCCCTGGATGTCCTTGCCGTCGAAGCGGATCGCCCCCTCGCTGGCGTGCAGGCGCAGCAGGGCGAGGCCCAGCGTCGTCTTGCCGGAACCGGACTCGCCGACTACTCCGACCGTGTGCCCCTGCCGCACGTTGACCGACACGCCGTCCACGGCGCGGACGTGATCGACGGTGCGGCGCAGCAGGCCCTTCTTGATGGGGAACCAGACCTTGAGGTTGTCGGCGGCCATGACTTCCGGCGCGTCGGCGGGCGGGGTCAGCGGGTCGCCCTTCGGCTCCGCGGCCAGGAGCTTGCGCGTGTAGGGATGCTGCGGGCGGGCGAAGATGTCGGCGACTTCGGCCTGCTCGACGATCTCCCCCTGGTTCATCACGCAGACCCGGTCGGCCATCTTGCGCACCACGCCCAGATCGTGGGTGATGAGCAGCAGCGCCATGCCGAAGCGGCGCTGGAGGTCCTTCAGCAGTTCCAGGATCTGCGCCTGGATGGTGACGTCCAGCGCGGTGGTCGGTTCGTCGGCGATCAGCAGATCGGGCTCGTTGGCGAGCGCCATGGCGATCATCACGCGCTGGCGCTGGCCGCCCGACAGCTCGTGCGGGTAGGCATTCAGCCGCTTTTCCGGGCTGGGCAGCCCGACCAGCCGCAGCAGCTCCAGCGTGCGCTTGCGCGCGGCGGCGCGGGACAGGCCCTTGTGCAGGAACAGCGTCTCGTTGATCTGCCGCTCGATGCTGTGCAGCGGGTTCAGCGAGGTCATCGGCTCCTGGAAGATCATCGCGATGCGGTCGCCGCGCACGTCGCGCAGCACTTTCTCCTCCGCCCCCACCAGCTCGGTCCCGCGGAAGCGGATGGAGCCATGCGGGTGGCGGGCCATGGGGTAGGGCAGCAGTTGCAGGATCGACAGGGCGGTGACCGACTTGCCCGACCCGGACTCGCCGACCAGCGCCAGGGTCTCCCCCTTGGCGATGTCGAAGGACACGCCCTTCACCGCGTGCATCGCCCCGCCGCCCGAGCGGAACTCGACATGCAGGTTGCGGACCTGGAGGAGATCGTCGGTCCCATTGGTCGTCATGTCGGTCATGGGCGGTTCCGCCTTCTTGGGCTGGTGGTCGTCGGGGACATCATTCCGCGGCCTTCTGCGCCACCGCGCCCGCCTCGTTGGCGGTCCCGGTGGCGGTGGAGAGCTGGCCGATGGTCTTGCGCGGGTCGAAGGCGTCGCGCACCGCCTCGCCGATGAAGATCAGCAGGCTCAGCATGATCGCCAGCACGAAGAAGGCGGTCAGGCCCAGCCAGGGCGCCTGGAGGTTCGCCTTGCCCTGGGCCAGCAGCTCGCCCAGCGAGGGGGAGCCGGGGGGCAGGCCGAAGCCCAGGAAGTCCAGCGCCGTCAGCGTGGTGATGGAGCCGTTCAGGATGAAGGGCAGGAAGGTCAGCGTCGCCACCATGGCGTTGGGCAGCACGTGGCGCACCATGATCGTCGCGTCGGTGGCGCCCAGCGCGCGGGCGGCGCGCACATAGTCGAAGTTGCGCGCCCGCAGGAACTCCGCCCGCACCACATGGACCAGCGAGGTCCAGGAGAACAGAAGCAGCAGGCCGAGCAGCCACCAGAAGTTCGGCGTCACCACGCTGGACAGGATGATGAGGAGGAACAGGGTGGGCAGCCCCTGCCAGATCTCGATGAAGCGCTGGAACAGCAGGTCGGTGATGCCGCCGAAATAGCCCTGGACCGCCCCGGCCATGATGCCGACGACCGAGGAGAAGGCGGTCAGCACCAGCCCGAACAGAACGGAGATGCGGAAGCCGTAGATCAGCCGCGCCACCACGTCGCGCCCCTGGTCGTCGGTGCCCAGCCAGTTGTCGGCGGACGGCGGGGCCGGGGCGGGGACCGGCAGGTTGTAGTTGATGGTGCGGTAGCCGTAGGGGATCGGCGGCCAGACGATCCAGCCCTTCTCCTCGATCAGCTGGCGCACGTAGGGGTCGCGGTAATCGGTCTCCGTCTCGAACTCGCCGCCGAAGGTGGTCTCCGGGTAGGCGGTGAAGACGGGCCAATAGAGCGCGTTGTCGTATTTGATGAGCAGAGGGCGGTCGTTCGCGATGAACTCCGCGCCCAGCGACAGGGTGAACAGCACCAGGAAGATCCAGAAGGACCAGAAGCCCCGCCGGTTCGCCCGGAAATTCGCCAGCCGCCGCCGGGTGAGCGGCGTGACGCGCAGGCCGAGGAAGCGGTCGCCGCTCATGGGCACCCCCTCCGACGGGCATTTGCCCTCTCCCCTCTGGGGAGAGGGGAGGGTGAGGGGGTTGTGCGTGGCGGTGCGTCCGGCAAAAGCGCAACCCCCTCACCCCAACCCTCTCCCCGGGGGGAGAGGGGGAAAATGCGGATGTTTCGAGGTGCATCACACCCTCCGCGCTTCGAAGTCGATGCGGGGATCGACGGCGACATAGGTCACGTCGCCGACGAGGTTCATGATGAGTCCCAGCAGCGTGAAGAAGTACAGCGTGCCGAACATCACCGGATAGTCGCGGTTGATCGCCGCCTCGAAGCCCAGCAGCCCCAGCCCGTCCAGCGAGAAGATCACCTCAATCAGCAGGGCGCCGGTGAACAGGATGCCGATGAAGGCGCCGGGGAAGCCGGCGATGACGATCAGCATGGCGTTGCGGAAGATGTGGCCGTAGAGCACCCGCCGCTCCGCCAGCCCCTTGGCGCGGGCGGTGACGACATACTGCTTGTTGATCTCCTCCAGGAAGGAGTTCTTGGTCAGCATGGTCAGCCCGGCGAAGCCGCCGATCACCATGGACAGCACCGGCAGCACCATGTGCCACGCATAGTCCAGGATCTGCTGCCACCAGGGCAGGCTCGCCCAGTTGTCCGAGACCAGCCCCCTCAGCGGGAACAGGTCGAAATAGCGTCCGCCGGCGAAGACGACGATCAGCAGCACGGCGAACAGGAAGCTGGGGATGGCGTAGCCGACGATGACCACGCCGGAGGTCCAGACGTCGAAGGGCTGGCCGTCGCGCACCGCCTTGGCGATGCCCAGCGGGATCGACACCAGATAGACGATCAGCGTCGTCCAGATGCCCAGCGAGATCGACACCGGCATCTTCTCGATCACCAGATCGACGACGCTGCGGTCGCGGAAATAGCTCTTGCCGAAATCGAACATCAGATAGTTCGACATCATGTGGATGAAGCGCTCGTGCAGCGGCTTGTCGAAGCCGAATTCCTTCTCGAGCTGCTTGATGAATTCCGGGTCCAGCCCCTGGGCGCCGCGGTAGCGGCTGCCGGTGTCGCCGCCCTGGGCCTGCTGCGCCGCCGGACCGCCGGTCTCGCCGCCGCCGGTGCCGCCGATGCGGGCGGTCGCTTCCACCGCGGTGCCCTGGACGCGGGCGATCATCTGCTCGATGGGACCGCCGGGGGCGATCTGCACGATCAGGAAGTTGATGACCATGATCCCGAACAGCGTCGGGATGATCAGCAGCAGACGGCGGATGATGTAGGCCAGCATCGCGCGGGTTCGCCTTTCTGTTTGCCGTCTCAGGGCGCCGCGCGGCGGGCCGTGTTGGCGAGCTTCGCGTTCTTGTCGGGATCGACCCACCAGGTGTCGGTGAAGGCCAAGCCGTATTTGGGCGCAACCGCCGGATGGGAGAAACGGTTCCAATAGGCAACGCGCCGCACGTCGTCGTGCCATTGCGGGATGACGTACCAGCCCCACAGCAGCACGCGGTCGAGCACGCGGGTCGCCGTGATCAGGCTCTCGCGGTCGGGGGCCTGGATCACCCGGTCGATCAGCGCGTCGACCACCGGGTCCTTGATGCCGGCCAGATTGCGGCTGCCCGGCTGGTCGGCGCGGGCCGCCTGCCAGTAGTCGCGCTGCTCGTTGCCGGGCGAGGTCGATTGCAGGATGCGCTGGATGACCATGTCGAAGTCGTAGCGGTCGATCCGGTTCTGGTACTGGGCGGTGTCCACCACGCGGATGGCCGCCTCAATCCCGGCGCGCTCCAGGTTGCGGACGAAGGGCTGGACGATGCGGTCCATGTCCGGCTGCACCAGCAGGATCTCGAAGCGCATCGGCTCGCCGGTCTTCGCGTTCAGCAGCTTGTTGCCCTTCAGCTCCCACCCGGCCTCCTTGAGCAAGGACAGCGCCGTGCGCAGGTTCGGGCGGATGTTGCCGGACCCATCGGTCTGCGGCGGCTCGAAGGGCTTGGTGAAGACCTCCTCCGGCACCTTGCCGCGGAAGGGCTCCAGCAGTTTCAACTCCTCCGGCGAGGGCAGACCGGTGGAGGCGAGTTCGGAGTTGGAGAAGAAGCTCTTGGTGCGCTGGAACAGACCATAGGACAGGTTCGCCCGCGTCCATTCGTAATCAAACAGATAATTCAACGCCTCGCGCACCTTGCGGTCGGCGAAGACCGGGCGGCGGCTGTTGAAGACGAAGGCCTGCATGCCCTGCGGGTCCTGGTGCTTGATCTCCTCGCGGACGATGTGGCCGTCGCGGACCGCGGGCACGTCGTAGCCGGTCACCCAGTTCTTCGACGAATGCTCCACCCGGAAATCGATGGCCCCGGCCTTGAAGGCTTCGAACACCACGTCGAGGTCGCGGTAATAGTCGAAGCGGATGCGGTCGAAGTTGTAGCGCCCGCGGCTGACCGGCAGGTCCTTGGCCCACCAGTCGGTCACCCGCTCGAAGACGAGGGAGCGGCCGGGCTGCACCTCGACGATCCGGTAGGGGCCGCTGCCGACGATCGGGTCCAGCGTGGTGCTGGCGAAGTCGCGCACCCCGGAGCCGTTTCCTTCGAACACATGCTTCGGCAGCACCGGCAGCTGGCCCATGATGACCGGCAGTTCGGGGTTGCCGCCGTCGCGGAAGGTGAAGGTGACCGCGCGTTCCCCCGTCTTCTCCGCCTTCACCACGTCGGCGTAGTAGGTGCGGTAGAGCGGGTGGCCCTTGTCGCGCAACGTCTCGAAGCTCCACACCACGTCGTCGGCGGTCATCGGCGCACCGTCGTGAAAGCGCGCCTGCGGGCGCAGCGTGAAGCGCACCCAGCTCCGGTCCTCGGCGACGGTGATCGTCTCGGCGAGCAGCCCGTAGCGGGTCAGCACCTCGTCCCCGCTCTCCACCGTCAGCGTGTCGAAGGGCAGGCTGGCCCCCGCGGCGGTCGACCCGCGCAGGATGAAGGGGTTCAGGCTGTCGAAGCTGCCGTAGGTCGCCAGCTTGATCTCGCCGCCCTTGGGGGCGTCGGGATTGACGTAGTCGAAATGCTGGAAGTCCGGCCCGTATTTGGGCGTCCCATGGGCCGTGACGGCGTGCCCCCCGGTTTTCAGGGCGGCTTCCGGCTGGGTGGATTGGGCACGCGCCGTGGCGAAGGGTTCCGCCAGATACAGACACATGACCGCGGCCAGGATCGCTTTACCGGTCTTCCTCATGCCCTCTCGGTCCTTATTGTTTCCGGTAAGGTAGGGTCTCCCTTGTGTCACAATCAAGGCGGAGCCTCGGCTTTAAGGGGCTGAACAGGCGATCAGGGCTTCACCCACCACGCCTCGGGGAAGCCGCTGTTGCGGAAGCCCAGGTCGTATTTCGGCGTCTTCTCCGGGAAGCCAAGCGTCGTCCGGTAGGCGATCCAGTTGTCCGGGTTGTACCAGTGCGGCACCATGTAGAAGCCCCACAGCAGCACGCGGTCGAGCGCGCGGGTCGCCGCCTGGACCGACGCCAGATCCTTCGCCGCCAGCGCCTTTTCAATCATCGCGTCAGCCGCCGGCTCCTTGATGCCGGCGTAGTTGGCCGATCCCCGGACGTCCGCGGCGGCGGAGCCGAAATAGCTGCGCAGCTCGGTTCCCGGCGGGGTGAAGAAATTGAAGTTCGCCACCACCACGTCGAAGTCGAACTCGTCGGTGCGCGCCTGGAACTGGGCGGTGTCGACCACCCGCAGCACCGCGTCGATGCCCGCCTTGCGCAGCGCCTCCACGTAGGGCTGGATCACGCGGGTCAGCGCGCCGGTGCCGTCGAGGAACTCGATGCTCAGCACCTCGCCGGTCTTGGCGCTGGTCATCCGGCCGTTCTTCAGCTCCCACCCGGCCTCGCGGAACAGGCGCATGGCCTCGCGCAGGTTGTTGCGGTTGTTGCCGCTGCCGTCGGTCTTCGGCGGCTCGAAGGGGGTGGTGAAGACGCGCTCCGGCAACTGGGCGCGGAAGGGCTCCAGCAGGGCCAGCTCATCCGGCGTCGGCGGCCCCTTGGCGCCGAAGTCGGAGTTGGGGAAGTTGGAGGTGGTACGGAGATACTGGCCGTACAGGATGTTCTTCTGAATCCATTCGAAGTCGAACAGATAGCCCAGCGCCTCGCGCACCCGCGGGTCGGCGAACTTGGCGCGGCGGGTGTTCAGGCGGAAGCCCTGGGCGCCCAGCGGCAGGTCGCTCTTCACCTCGACGTGGTTCACCCGGCCGTCCTTTGCCGCGGGGAAGTCGTAGCCGATGGTCCAACGCTGCGCCCGGTGCTCGGTGCGGAAGTCATAGGCACCGGCCTTGAAGGCTTCGAACATCACGTCATCGTCGCGGTAGTAATCGACCTTCACGCTGTCGAAGTTGTAGAAGCCGCGCGCCGTCGGCAGGTCGCGGCCCCACCAGTCGGCCACCCGCTCGTAGGTGATGGAGCGGCCGGGATCGACGGTTTTGATGCGGTAGGGGCCGCTGCCCAGCACCGGCTCCAGCGTCGTCTTGGAGATGTCGCGCCCGTTGGCGGTCCACCAATGCTCGGGCTGGGGGGCGATGCTGGTGGCGAAGTCGATGATCGGCTTCATCTCCCCGGTGGTCTTCAGGGTGATCTTCAACTGATGCTCGTCCACCGCCTCCACCGCCGCGACGCGGTCGAGGAAGGATTTCAGGAATGGGTTGCCGTGCGCCTGGATGGAATCCCAGGCGAAGACCACGTCGCCGGCGGTCACCGGCACGCCGTCGTGCCAGCGCGCGTCCTTGCGCAGATGGAAGACGGCCCAGCTCTTGTCGTCGGGCAACTCCACCGATTCCGCCAACGACCCGTACGCCGCGTCCATCTCCCAGCCGGAGCCGACCATCAGCGAGTCGGCGATCAGCCCCAGCGTGCGCGGGGTGACGCCGCGCAGGATGATCGGGTTCAGGCTGTCGAAGCTGCCCTGCGCGGCCAGGGTGATCGAACCGCCCTTTGGCGCTTCGGGGTTGGCGTGCGGGAAATGGGTGAAGCCCGGCTTGAACTCCGGCTCGCCGAACTGCTTCAGGGCGGGGACGGTGACCGTTTCCGCTTGGACCGGCGCCGTCAGCGCGAGGAGGGCCAAAACGGCGGTCGTCCGGGCGGCAGCGAGAACTCGGCGCATCGTCGGTCCTGATGTGGTTGGCCTGAGATGAAGGCGGATCAGCCTTAGCATGTACGCGCCTTGCGGCGCGTCAAGTCCGCGTACGCAACGGTATCTTACGCCCGTCCGCTGGCGCCGGCCCGTCCGGGGGCGCAAAAAAGGCGGAAATGCGGCAAGCCCGACGAGGTGGTGACATGTCGATGGTCCGGCGCACGAGCGCGGAGTTTCTCGGCACCTTCTGGCTGGTCTTCGGCGGCTGCGGCAGCGCCGTGCTGTCCGCCGCCTTCCCGGAGGTCGGGATCGGGCTGACCGGCGTCTCCCTGGCCTTTGGGCTTACCGTGCTGACCATGGCCTACTCGGTCGGCCACATTTCCGGCTGCCACCTGAACCCGGCGGTCACGGTGGGGCTGTGGGCGGGCGGGCGCTTCCCGGCCAAGGACATCCTGCCCTACGTCATCGCGCAGGTCGTCGGCGCCTTCCTGGCGGCGGTGGTGCTGTACGTCATCGCCACCGGCAAGGCCGACTGGTCGCTGGCCGCCAAGGGGCTGGCCGCCAACGGGTACGGGGAGCATTCGCCGGGCGCGTACAACCTCACCTCCGGCCTGCTGATCGAGGTGGTGCTGACCTTCATGTTCCTGATCGTCATCCTGGGCTCCACCGACCGGCGGGCGCCCGCGGGCTTCGCGCCGCTGGCCATCGGTCTGGCGCTGACGCTGATCCACCTCATCAGCATCCCGGTCACCAACACGTCGGTGAACCCGGCGCGCAGCACGGGGCCGGCGCTGGTCGTCGGCGGCTGGGCGCTGCAACAGCTCTGGGCCTTCTGGGTGGCGCCGCTGGTCGGCGGATTGCTCGGCGGGCTGGCCTACCGCGCGCTGGCCGAGGAGATGCCGCCCAAACCGGCCATCACCGGCGAGGCCCGGCCTTCCACCTGAGCCTTTGCCACCTGAGCCCTTCCTGACCCTTTCCCTTCGGGTCCCTCCCGACTCAGCGGACCGTGCCCCTCCGGCGCGGTCCGTTTTTTATGGGGATGTTCACCCCCAACCCAGCCCCACCCGGCGGAAGTCACGGCCTTGTCGCGGGAACTTCGCGGGCGTCAACGGTTATTCTGAACACCCGTTGACGCACAGGGAGTATATCATGCGGCAGTTCGACCCCGATTCCAACCCGATGACCGACGAGGATTACGGCATCGTCCTCGGCCTGTTCATCGGCATCTACCTGGGGCTGCTGGCCGTCTCGCTGCTGCCCTGACCGGCGCGGGTCTTCTTCCAGTGGTCGGCCATACGCTCCATGAGCTGACGGTAGCGGCGGTCGGACCGCATCATCCGGCGCACCGCCTTGCCGTTGCGCGGGTCGGCGAGCATCCATTCCTCCGCGGCCATCTGGTGCTCCGGGTGGATGGACAGCATGTAGATCGCCGCCTGCTCCGGCTGCGTCACGGCCTCCTCCTTCAGCCCCTCCAGGATCGCCCCGACATAGAGCGGCAGGACGTTGCGGAAGTCCTCCGGCCCGGTGCCGTCCTGGCTGCCGTGGGAGGCGGCGTCGTCCCCGGCGCCCATCAGGGTGCGGCGTTCCTCCGCCGGCAGGGCGAAGAAGGCGTCCAGCCCCAGCAGCAGGTCGCAGACCGTCTTCT
This sequence comes from Azospirillum sp. UENF 312511, assembly GCF_058780635.1. Lineage (NCBI taxonomy): Bacteria > Pseudomonadati > Pseudomonadota > Alphaproteobacteria > Rhodospirillales > Azospirillaceae > Azospirillum > Azospirillum sp. UENF 312511. The sequence continues at coordinate 1,991,069 of NZ_JBSNCG010000003.1, forward strand.
TGCGGACCATCCAGTTCGCCCCGCCCGACACCCGGCCGGCCAGAGAGTGCAGGAAGGGGCGCAGCTTCTCCGGCGAGGTCTCGAAGACGGAGCGGGCGGGCGTGGCGATGGTGGCCATGGGCGTGGTTCTCCTGTCTCAGCCGGCCAGGGCGGCCAGCGTCTCGCGGTGGGTGCGGGCGTCGCCCGCGGCGACCACGCGCCCGTTGGAGGTGGCGTCGAGCGGCTGGCCGTCCCAATCGGTCATCAGCCCGCCGGCTCCGGTCACCACCGGCACCAGCGCCGCGAAGTCGTAGAGCTTCAGCCCCGATTCGACGACGAGGTCGTAATAGCCCGCCGCCAGCAGGCCGTAGCTGTAGCAGTCGCCGCCATAGACCGACACCTTGGCCGTCCCCGCCACCCGGCGGAAGGCGTCCTGGTCCGCTCCGGGGAACAGGTCGGGGGAGGTGGTGCCCAGCGTCGCCGCGGCCAGCCCCCCGGCGCAGGCGCGCACACTGGCCGGCTGGCCGTTGAACAGGGTCGGGCGGCCCTCGACGCCCAGCCAGCGGTCCTGGACGATGGGCTGGTCGATGACGCCGAGCACCGGGCGCCCGCGTTGCAGCAGGGCGATCAGCGTGCCGAAGATCGGGCGGCCGGTGATGAAGGACTTGGTGCCGTCGATGGGGTCGATCACCCAGACCCATTCGGCGTCCAGGTTCTTCGTCCCGAACTCCTCGCCATAGATGCCGTCGTCGGGGCGCTCGGCCTCGATGATGGCGCGGATGGTCCGCTCCGCCTCGCGGTCGGCGATGGTGACGGGGGAGGCGTCGGCCTTGTCGTCCACCGCCACCGGCGTGCGGAAATACTGGCGGATGACCGGGCCGGAGGCGTCGGCCAGACGCTCCGCCAGGGTCACCAGGGGGGTGGGGCAGGGTTCGGTCATGGTCGCTCCGCCGGATCGCGCGTGGTTGGGACGAGGGCGGCATCCTAGTCGGGCGTTCCGTCGGCGCAAACCATCAATGAAGGAGGAGGGTTGCGCGGGACGCCGCTTCCCCGTTCCGCGGGCTTGTGGCAGCCTCTTCGCCATGCACGACCGCTCCTCCCCATCCGACCGCCCGAACGCCCGCCCGAACGCCTATGCCGGTATCCCGCTCGACCGCGCCGGGGTGCGCCGCAAGGACAAGGACTGGCTGAAAGACGCCTGGGCCTCGCCGACCGCGCGCCTGCTGCCCGTGGCGAAATCGCGCAACTTCGTGACCGGCGACGCCGACTCGGCCCGCGCGGTCGCCGTCGCCTGTGGTGGCGACTGGGGCGTGGAGCCGGTCTTCCTCGGCCTGCTGGACGGCGTTCCGCACTTCACCGTGGACCTGACCGGCCTGGAAGCGCCGGAGGATCATCCGGCCCTGGCCGGGCTCGGCCGCTTCGAGGACCTGCGCGCCGTCGGCCCCGTGATGGAGGCGACGGAGGCCGGGCTGTGCGCCTACGCCCGCGGCATCACCTGGTGGAACGCCCGGCACCGCTTCTGCGGCGTCTGCGGCTCGGTCGCGGCGGGTGCCGAGGGCGGGCATGTGCGCGTCTGCACCAACCCGGACTGCGCCACCCACCATTTCCCGCGCACCGACCCGGCGGTGATCATGCTGATCCATGACGGGGCCGGGCGCATGGTGCTGGGCCGCAACTCCCGCTTCCCGCCGGGCATGCATTCGGTGCTGGCCGGCTTCGTCGAGCCGGGCGAAAGCCTGGAGGACAGCGTGAGGCGCGAGGTGCTGGAGGAGGTAGGGCTGGAGGTCACCGACATCCGCTACCACTCGTCCCAGCCCTGGCCCTTCCCGTCCTCGCTGATGCTGGGCTTCAGCGCGCGGGCGGTGACGCTGGACATCCAGACGGACCTGGAGGAGTTGGAGACGGCCCACTGGTTCGACCGCGAGTTTCTGCGGACCTTCACGCCCAGCGAGGCGTTCCGCCTCGCCCGCCCCGACAGCATCGCCCGCCGCCTGATCGACGAATGGATCGCCGAGGGGGAGTGAGGGAGACGGCGGGTCGCGTGCCCCCTCGGTCATTGCCCCCTCCCTAAAACCTCCCCCGCTATCGCAGGGGAGGGGATCAAGCTCCCTCTCCTGCGATAGCGGGGGAGGGAAGGGGCCCGCGGCGAAGCCGTGGGAAGGGTGGGGGCAAGCGCTGCTCGCCCCTTTCCTCAATCCTCGCCGATGCGCTGGCTTTCCTGATAGCGGAAGGGATTGGCGGGGTAGACGCCCAGGATCTTCACCTCGCCGGCGCGGGCGAAGAAGGCCAACTCCTCCAGCGCCAGACGCAGGGAGCGCTCCTCCGGATGGCCCTCCACGTCGGCGTAGAACTGGGTCTGGGTGAAGTGCCCGCCCACCATGTAGCTTTCCAGCTTCGTCATGTTGATGCCGTTGGTGGCGAAGCCGCCCAGCGCCTTGTAGAGGGCCGCCGGCACGCTGCGCACGCGGAAGACGAAGGTGGTGATGACTTTGGCCCCGGTCCCCTCGGCGGGCAGCGGGGGGGTCTTCGGGTCGCGGGACAGGATCAGGAAGCGGGTGGTGTTGTGCTCCGCGTCCTCGATGCCGCCCTTCAGGATGTCCAGACCGTAGATGTCCGCAGCCAGCGACGAAGCGATGGCGGCGTGCTGCGGGTCGCCCAGCTTGGCGATCTCCGCGGCGGCGCCCGCGGTGTCGGCGTGGGAGATCGCCGTCAGCCCGAGTTCCCGCGTCATGTTGCGGCACTGGGACAGCGCCTGGATGTGGCTGCGCACCGTCTTCAGCCCGGCCAGCGTCGCGCCCTTGGGGGCGAGGAGCTGGTGGTTCACCCGCTGGAAATGCTCGCCGATGATGTGCAGGCCGCCCTCGGGCAGCAGATGGTGGTTGTCGGCCACGCGCCCGGCGATGGAGTTCTCCACCGGGATCATGGCGAGCGCCGCCCGCCCCTCGCGCACGGCGGCGAAGGCGTCCTCGAACGTGGCGCAGGGCAGCGTCGTCATCTCCGGAAAGACCGTCCGGCAGGACAGGTCCGAATAGGCGCCGGGCAGGCCCTGGAAGGCGATCACGTTCGAGGTCGTCATCGGGAGGTCTTCTTTTAAAGGGAGGTGCGCTTGGCGAGGATCGCGCGGGCGCGCTCCAGGTCGGCGGGAGTATCGACGCCGAGCGGAACCGCGTCAACGACGGCGGCGTCGATGCGCATCCCGAAGGCCAGCGCGCGGAGCTGCTCAAGCCGCTCCCGCTGCTCCAGCGCCGAGGGCGGCAGCCGGACGTAGCGTTCCAGCGCGGCGCGGCGGTAGGCGTACAGCCCGATGTGGTGGAACAGCGGCCCGTCGCCCCACGGGGCGGTGGCGCGGCTGAAATAGAGGGCGCGGCCCCGCCGGGCGCCGGGCGGCAGCTCCAGGACGGCCTTCACCACGTTGGGGTCGGTGCGCTCCTCCTCCCGCGTGATCTCGACCACCAGGGTGGCGATGTCCACCTGCGGGTCGGACAGCGGGGCGAAGGCGGCGCGGACCACCGCCGGCTCGATGGTGGGCAGGTCGCCCTGCACGTTCACCACCGCGTCGTACTTTCCCTCCGGGTCGAGCAGGCTGACCGCCTCGAAGATGCGGTCGGAGCCCGAGGGATGGTCGGGCCGGGTCAGCACGGCGGTGCCGCCCGCCGCCTCCACCGCCGCGGCGATCTCAGGCTCGGCGCAGGCGACCACCACCGGGCCGATCTCCGCCTCCATGGCGCGGCGCCACACCTGCACGATCATCGGCGCTCCGCCGATGTCGGCCAGCGGCTTCCCCGGCAGGCGGGTGGAGGCCATGCGGGCGGGAATGACCACGATGGGATTCGAGGGCGGCGGGTTCGCCGTGCCCCGGGTGTCTGCGCTGGCGTTCATGTCGGCGTTCATGATGGAACGGCCCCCTGTCGCGTCGGAAAGGTGGCGCGGGTGAACCATGGATCGCCCTTTGCGTCAAGCGGCGTCACTCCAATATTCAGGTAGCCAACAGTCGGAGAACCGATATTCCTGTGGCAAGGGAGGGGGCCGAAGCGGTGACAAGCCGCCGCGGTCACGCTATCGTGCGGCGGAGAACCAGCCAGCCCTGGCGACGGGCCCGCGGCACGACAAAAAAGGGGAACAAGACGTTATGAGCATGGAGTGGAACAAGATTTTCGGCGCCGTGCTGCTGGCGGGTCTGATCGCCATGCTGGCCGGCTTCGCCGCGGAAGTTCTGGTGCACCCGAAGACGCCTGAGAAACCCGGCTATGTGGTGGCCATGCCGGACGGTGCCGCTCCGGCCCCCAGCGGTGGCGCCGCCCCGTCCGGCCCCGCCGAGATCGCCCCGCTGCTCGCCAAGGCCGACGCCGCCGCCGGCCAGTCCGCGGCCAAGGCCTGCGCCGCCTGCCACAGCTTCGACAAGGGCGGCCCGAACAAGGTCGGCCCGAACCTCTACGGCATCGTCGGCGCCCCGCACGGCCATCTGGACGGCTTCGCCTATTCCGACGCCATCAAGGGCAAGGCCGGCCCCTGGAACTACGACGAGCTGAACCACTTCCTCTACGACCCGAAGGCCTACGCGCCGGGCACCAAGATGACCTTCGCCGGCGTGAAGAAGGACCAGGAACGGGCGAACATCATCGCCTATCTGCGCTCCCTGTCCGACAGCCCCGCGCCGCTGCCGCAGTAACGCGCAGCGGTCTTATCTAGGAATAAGGCAAAAGCCCCGCGTTCCGCCGGACGCGGGGCTTTTCGTTCCGCCTCAAACGGAAAGCCGGCAGATTGGCCTTGCATGGGACGGCGTGATCGCCGATATAAGGCGCGGGAGGCTGGCGGCGGACGAGTCCCTCGCCAACCCGGTCAGGTCCGGAAGGAAGCAGCCGTAACGAGTTTCGGCTCGGGTCGTTCGTCCAGCCTCCCACCCTTCCCCATAAATTCCTGCAGCGAATTGAAACGGCGACAGCCCCGTGCCGTGACGCTATTCTGCGCTCCGTCGTGAAGCCGATTACCGGGCCAGCCGCGTGACCGATACCACCGTTGCCGATATGTCCTCTTCCGTTTCCGGGACGTCCGGGGGCCTCGCCTACCGGGTGCTGGCGCGGAAATACCGTCCGAAGAGCTTTGCCGAGCTGATCGGGCAGGACGCGCTCGTCCGCACCCTGACCAACGCCATCAATTCGGGCCGCATCGCCCAGGCCTTCATGCTGACCGGCGTGCGCGGCGTGGGCAAGACGACCACCGCCCGCATCATCGCCCGCGCGCTGAACTGCACCGGGCCGGACGGCACCGGCGGGCCGACGGTGACGCCCTGCGGCGTCTGCGACAACTGCCGCGCCATCGCCGAGGACCGCCACGTCGACGTGATGGAGATGGACGCCGCCAGCCACACCGGCGTGGACGACATCCGCGAGATCATCGACGGCGTGCGCTACGCCCCCGTCTCGGCGCGCTACAAGCTCTACATCATCGACGAGGTCCACATGCTCTCCAAGAGCGCGTTCAACGCGCTTTTGAAGACGCTGGAGGAACCGCCGGCCCATGTGAAGTTCGTCTTCGCCACCACCGAGATCCGCAAGGTGCCGGTGACGGTGCTCTCGCGCTGCCAGCGCTTCGACCTGCGGCGCGTCGACGCCCAGGTGCTGAAGGAGCACTTCACCCGCGTCACCGGGCTGGAGGGGGCGGGGATCGAGCCGGACGCCGCCGCGCTGATCGCGCGCGCCGCCGACGGGTCGGTGCGCGACGGATTGTCGCTGCTCGACCAGGCCATCGCGCTGGCCGCCGGGACCGTGACCGCGCAGCAGGTGCGCGACATGCTGGGTCTGGCCGACCGCAGCAAGGTGATCGACCTGTTCGAGGCCGCCGTCTCGGCCAAGCCGGCGGAGGCGATGGACCTGCTGTCCGACCTGCACCGCGTCGGCGCCGATCCGGTGGTGATCCTCCAGGACCTTCTCGACCTCGTGCACAATCTGACGCGGCTGAAGGTCGTGCCGGACAGCGCCAACGATCCCGGCCTGCCGGAGGCGGAGCGCACCCGCGGCGCCGCCCTGTCGGCGAAGCTCGGCATGCCGGCGCTGACCCGCGCGTGGCAGCTCCTGCTGAAGGGGCTGGGCGAGGTCCAGGCGGCCCCGGTGCCGCAGCAGGCGCTGGAGATGGTGATCGTGCGGCTGTCCTACGCCGCCGATATGCCGACTCCGGGCGACCTGATCCGCCAGTTCCAGAATTTGCAGAATGGCGGTGGGCAGGGTGGACAAGGTGGTGGACAAGGCGGCGGTGGCGCCCCGCGCGGTCCCGGTGGTGGGCCGGTGGCGATTGGCGGCTCCGCCGTGCGCGCCGTCGCCCAGGCCCAGCCGAGCCCGCAGCCGTCTCCCCAGCCCGTGCCGGCCGTCGCCGTGGCGGACGAGGAGCGCGTGGCGATGCCGCGCGACTTCCGCACGCTGGTCCAGGTCTTTGCCGAGAAGCGCGAGGGCGCGCTCTACGGCCATCTGACCGGCAGCGTCCATCTGGTGCGCCTGGAGCCGGGGCGGCTGGAACTGCGCCTGACGACTCTGGCCCCGTCGACCCTGCCGAATCGCGTCGGCCAACTGTTGACGGAATGGACCGGCCAGCGCTGGGTCGTCATCGTCTCGGACGCGCCGGGCGAGCCGACGCTGATCCAGCAGGAGCAGGCCGCCCAGAGGCGCGCTCTGGAGGAGGCGGAGGCGCATCCGGTGGTGCGCGCCGTTCTGGACGCCTTTCCCGGCGCGAAGATCACCGATGTCCGCGACCTCAAGGCGGCGGTCGAGGCCGAGCCCCAGGTTGCGGATGACGGGGAGAATCCCGACCTTATGGTCATGCAGCAGGACGACGGGGTTTATTACCCGCTCGACGATGAAGGAGATTTCTGACCCATGAAGAACCTCGGCCAGATGATGAAGCAGGCCCAGCAGATGCAGGCCAAGATGCAGGAGATGCAGGCCCGCCTGGGCGAGGTCGAGATGACCGGCCAGTCGGGCGCCGGCATGGTCAACGTCACGGTCAACGGCAAGGGCGAGATGAAGAAGATCAAGCTCGACAAGTCGATCGTCGATCCGGAGGACATCGAGGTCCTGGAGGACCTGATCATCGCCGCCTTCAACGACGCCAAGGCCAAGGTGGAGCAGCACGTCGCCAACGAGACCCAGAACCTGATGGGCGGGATGAAGCTGCCGCCGGGCATGAAGCTGCCGTTCTGAGTTGCTATGGCCGGGTCGAACGCGGCCCGGCCGCCCTTTGAAATCCACGAAGCCGTTTCAACGAAGCCGTGCCAACGAAGCCGTGAATGATCGGACCTGAAATCGAGCGCCTGATCCAGCTCCTGTCCAAGCTGCCGGGGCTGGGGCCGCGGTCGGCGCGGCGGGCGGCGCTGCACCTGATGAAGCGCCGCGACAGCCTGCTGGTGCCGCTGTCCGAATCCATGGCGCTCGCCGCGGAGGCCATCCGCAACTGCTCGGTCTGCGGCAACCTGGACAGCCGCGATCCCTGCTCCGTCTGTTCCGACCACAGCCGCGACCGCTCGACCATCTGCGTGGTGGAGGATGCCGGCGACCTCTGGGCGCTGGAGCGCACGCGCGCCTTCCACGGCACCTACCATGTGCTGGGCGGCACGCTGTCGGCCTTGCAGGGGGTGGGGCCGGACGATTTGAACATCCCGTCCCTGGTGGAGCGCGCGAAGGACCCGGCGGTGACCGAGGTGATCCTGGCGCTGAACGCCACGGTGGACGGGCAGACCACCGCCCATGTGGTGACCGACCGCCTGTCCGGCAGCGGGGTTTCCGTGTCCCGTCTGGCCCACGGCGTGCCGGTGGGCGGGGAGCTGGACTATCTGGACGATGGGACGCTGACCGCGGCGCTGAAGGCGCGGCGGCCGCTGTAACGTGTTAGGGAGGGGAGGTTCTTGCCCCCTCCCTAGCCCTCCCCCGCTTCGCAGGGGAGGGGACTAAATCTCCCTCTCCCGCGCAGCGGGGGAGGGAAGGGGCCCGCGCAGCGGGAAGGGTGGGGGCCCGTCCCGACCACCCACCCATTCCCCCAAACCCTTACTTCTTCTTCAGCGCGGCGACGCCCGGCAGGTCCTTGCCTTCCAGCCACTCCAGGAAGGCGCCGCCGGCGGCGGAGATGTAGGTGAACTTCTCCTCCACGCCGGCGTGGGCCAGCGCCGACACGGTGTCGCCGCCGCCGGCCACCGACAGCAGGCCGCCTTCCGACGTGCGCTCGGCGACGAGGCCGGCGACGGCGTTGGTGCCGGCGTCGAAGGGCTGGATCTCGAAGGCGCCCAGCGGGCCGTTCCACACCACCGTCTTCGCCCCCTGGAGCTTCAGGCCGAGGAACTCGACCGTCTTGGGGCCGACGTCGAGCGCCATCTCGTCGGCGCCGATGCCGTCCGCCGGGACGGCGCGGTTGGCCGCACCGGCCTTGAATTCCTTGGCGACGATGAAGTCCTTGGGCAGCAGAAGCTCGCAGTTGGCGGCCTTGGCGGTCTCCATGATGGCGCGGGCCTGATCGGCCATGTCCTTCTCGCAGAGCGAGGCCCCGACATCCACGCCCTGGGCGAAGAGGAAGGTGTTGGCCATGCCGCCGCCCAGCGCCAGCATGTCGACCTTCTTCACGAGGTTGCCGAGCAGGTCCAGCTTGGTGGAGATCTTGGCGCCGCCGACGACGGCGGCCACCGGGCGCTCCGGCTTCTCCAGCGCCTTGGTCAGCGCCTCAAGCTCGGCCTGCATCAGGCGGCCCGCGGCGGCCGGCAGATACTGGGCGACGCCCTCGGTCGAGGCGTGGGCGCGGTGCGCGGCGGAGAAGGCGTCGTTGACGTAGAGGTCGCCGAGAGCGGCGATCTGCTTGGCGAAGGCCGGGTCGTTCTTTTCCTCTTCCGCGTGGAAGCGGGTGTTCTCCAGCAGCACGATGGCGCCCGGCTGCACGCCGTCGATGGCGGCCTTGGCCTTGTCGCCGACGCAATCCTCGCCGAAGGCGACGGTCTGGCCGACGGCGGTGCTCAGCGCCTCCAGCACGTTGCGCAGCGAGTTCTTGGTGTCCGGACCGTTCTTCGGGCGGCCGAAGTGCGACAGAACCACGACCTTCGCACCCTTCTTCGCCAGCTCGGTCAGAGTCGGCGCCAGACGGTCGATGCGGGTCGTGTCGGAGACCTTGCCGTCCTGCATCGGGACGTTGAGGTCGGCACGCACCAGCACCGTCTTGCCGTTCACGTCGAGGTCGTCGATGGTGTTGAACTCGGTCATGGCTGCTGTCCCTACGGGTTGAACTTTTGTCGGGCAATCCAGCACAGGGGCGCCCGCTTTGCAACGGCCCGCGTGGGCGACCGGTTGCCCCATGCGGCGAAAAGACGGGGCTCTGGGCGGGCGGGATCGCCGATCCCATCTCTATCCCCATGAACAGGATCACCCCGCCGTCCTCCGCCCAACTGGCTTCCCGGCTGGCCCCCCGGCTGGCTTACGCGGCCAGCCAGTCCGCCCGCGTCGCCTGGTTCCTCGGCCAGTACATGATGGCCGCGCGGATCGGCCGGCGGATCACCGGACCGCCGCGGACCACGCCGCCCGGCGGGCGTCCGGTGCCCGGCACCCGCGCGATTCTGGAGGAACTGCGCGCCCTGCTGGCCCGCGACCTCGCCAACATCGAGGCGGGCTACTACCGCCTGCCGCACGATCTGCTGCCCGACCCGCGCCGGCTGCTGACCGAGGCCGCAGCCTTCTTTCGCGACGTGCCGGAGGTGTCGCGCCGCCGCCGCGACCACGCGGCGGTGGAGGTGCGCGCCAACCCACCGCCCGGCAGCGGGGGGCTGCCCGCCTACTACCGTCAGAACTTCCATTACCAGACCGGCGGCTACCTGACCGAGGAGAGCGCCCGCCTCTACGACCATCAGGTGGAGGTGCTGTTCGGCGGCGGCGCCGACGCCATGCGCCGCCAGGTCCTGGTGCCCATCTTTGAGCATCTGAAAACGCGTCGGAGCGCCGACTGCCGCCTGCTCGACGTGGCCGCCGGGACGGGGCGCTTCCTGACCTTCGTGAAGGACAACCACCCGCGCCTGCCGGTCACCGCGCTCGACCTCTCCCCAGCCTATCTGCGCGAGGCGCGGCGCAACCTTGCCCCCTGGGCGCGCAGCAGCGCGCTGGTCCAGGCGGCGGCGGAGGCGATCCCGCTGGCCACCGGGTCGCAGGACATCGTGACCTGCATCTACCTGTTCCACGAGTTGCCGCCAAAGATCCGCGCCCAGGCCGCCGCCGAGATGGCCCGCGTGCTGAAGCCCGGCGGCATCCTGGTCTTCATGGACAGCGTGCAGTACGGCGACAACCCGATGATGGACGGGCTGATCGACCGCTTCCCGCAGTCCTTTCACGAGCCCTTCTACGCCCATTACGCCCGCGACGACCTGCCCGCCCTGTTCGCCGCCGCCGGGTTGCGCCTGCGCGAGACGTCGCTGGCCTACATGTCCAAGCTCCTGGTGTTGGAAAAGACGGACCCCTGATTGCGGGGACTGCAACAAAAGCGTCATGGTTCTGTAACTTGACCGTGGCTGGGGCCTGTGCAAAACGGGGACCCACCGGAAACGACGGGGCACGAATGGTGGTCGAAGCGGAGTCCAACCAGGAAACCGAGCTGAAGCTGGCCGTCAGGGCCGAAGACATGGCGAAGCTCCGGTCCTGCCCGGCGGTCGCATCCCGTGCCAAGGGAAAAGCCGGCACCAAGACCCTGGAAAGCACCTATTACGACACCGCCGACCGGCGTCTGGCCGGGCGGCTGGTGACGTTGCGCGTGCGCAAGGTCGGCAACCAGTATCTCCAGACCGTGAAGGGCGCGGCGGAGCACGGCGAGCTTGGCCGGGCGGAGTGGGAGCATCCGGTCGCCGGACCGGCCCCCGACCTGTCGGCCATTGAATCGCAGGAGGCGCTGGACCTGCTGGGCTCGATCAGCGCGGCGGAGCTGCAACCGCTGTTCACCACGCTCATCCAGCGCACCGTGCGCGTGGTGACGATGGGCGAGGGCGACGCCGCCAGCCGCATCGAGGTCGCCTTCGACAGCGGCGAGATCCGCAGCCCCGACGGCGCCTCCATCCCGGTGTCGGAGGTGGAGTTGGAGCTTCTCGAAGGCTCCGCCGCCGCCCTCTACGATCTGGCGCTGGAGCTGGCCCAGGCCGCCCCGCTGAGGCTCGACCCGCGCACCAAGGCGGAGCGCGGTTATGCGCTCGCCGATGGCACGGTGGACAAGGTGGTCAAGGCGGGCAAGCTGGAGCTTGACCCCGACACCACGGTGGAAGGCGCGCTGGCCCGCATCCTGCGCTCCTGCATCGGCCACATGCTGGCCAACGAGGCCGTCACCCTGGTCGGCGAGGATGCGGAAGGCGTCCACCAGATGCGCGTGGCGCTGCGCCGCCTGCGCTCGGCGCTCGCTTTGTTCAAGCACTTCATCCCCGCCGACTCCTACGCCTGGCTGGTCGGCGAGGTGAAGTGGCTGGGTGGCAGCCTCGGACCGGCGCGCGACTGGGACGTCTTCCTGGCCGAGTTGCTGGAGCCGGTGAAGGACTCCTTCCACCGCGCCGACGGCCACGGCAAGCCGCTCCAGGAGGACATCGACGCGCTCGCCGCCGCGGCGCGCGCGCGCCGCGACCGCGCCTACGAAGGGGTGCGCGCGGCCATCCGGTCCGAGCGCTACACCACCTTCCTGCTGAAGTTCGGGGCCTGGGTCGAGTCGCGGGGCTGGCGCGACCAGCCGGTCAGCGAGCATTCCGCCCGGCTGTTCGACCCGGTGGAGGATCTGGCCGACCATCTGCTGTCGCGCCGTGCCAAGAAGGCCCGCCGTGCTGGCCACGGCTTCGCGAGCTTGTCGGTGACCGAGCGGCACGAGCTGCGCATCGCCCTGAAGAAGCTGCGCTACGCGGCGGAGTTCTTCCGCAGCCTCTACGACGACAAGCCGGCCCGCCGCTACATCCAGGACCTGTCGGCCTTCCAGGACGCGCTGGGCCACCTGAACGACGTGGCGACGGCGACGCGCCTGCTGCACGAGCTGCACGACGACGGCAGCCGCCCCGAGCCGGGCGAGCCGCGCGCCGCCGGCATCGTCATCGGCTGGCACGCCCGCGGCGTCGCGGAGTCCGAACCGGCACTGCGCGACCTGTGGAAGGAGTTCGCCGACGCGAAAGCCTTCTGGTCAAAGCCCGACCGGGAGGGGTAATCTTCCCGCCCATGCGGACCATCCTCGTCGCCAACATCAAGGGCGGTTGCGGCAAGACCACGATCGCCACCCATCTCGCCGCGGCCTGCGCCGCCGCGGGTCACAGCACGGCGCTGGCCGATGTGGACCGCCAGCGCTCCTCGCTCGGCTGGCTGGCCCGCCGCCCGGCCACGGCCTCCGCCCTGGTCGGTCTGGACTGGGCGAAGGACCTGTCCGACGCGCCGAAGGGCATCCAGCGCCTCGTCATCGACGCGCCGGCCGCGCTGAAGACCAAGCAGATCGAGGATCTGGTGCGGATGGCCGACGTCGTCGTGCTGCCGGTGCTGCCCAGCGCCTTCGACGAGCAGGCCACGCAGCGCTTCCTCGGCAAGCTGGAGGAGCTGAAGTCGATCGCCAAGAACCGCAAGTCGGTGGCGGTGGTCGGCAACCGCCTGCGCGCCCGCACCAAGGCGGCGGACCGGCTGGACCAGTTCCTCGGCGGGGTCGGGCACAGCGTGGTGACCCGCCTGCGCGACAGCCAGATCTACGCCGACGCCGCGGCCTCCGGCCTCAGCCTGTTCGACCTGACCGGCAAGCGCGCCGCCGAGCACCGCGCCGACTGGGAACCGCTGCTGGCCTACATCGAGAAGGCGTAAGTCACCCCCGCCCGACCGGAATGGCGACGGCGAAGCGGGTTCCCGGATCGAGGCGTTCGGCGTCCACCGTGGCGTTGATCTGCCGGACGGTGTTGACCAGCAACCGCATGCCGAGGCTCTTCGTCGGCGCCGACAGGTCGAAGCCGGCGGGAAGCCCGACGCCCTGGTCCATCACCTCCAGGATCATCGCGTCCTCGCCGTCCCGGCGCAGGGTCACGCGGATCGGCCCCCCGCGGTCGCCGGGATAGGCGTATTTCAAAGCGTTGGTCACCAGTTCGTTGACCACCAGACCGATGGGGACGGCCTGATCGGTCGGCACGATCACCCGGTCGCCGGTGAAGCTCAGGTCATGGCCCGGCGCGGTTTCCTGGAGCTTCCGGCAGAGGCCGTGCAGGAAGCCGGACATGTCGATGAAGCTCGCGTCGTACTGCCGCCACAGATGGTCGTGCACCCCAGCGATGGTCAGAACGCGGCTGTAGGCGTCCATCAGGACGCTGCGGGCGTCGTCGTTGTCCGACGCGCGGGCCTGGAGTGAGAGCTGCGCCGCCACCAGCGCCAGACTGTTCTTCACCCGGTGGCTGACCTCCTGGGTCAGCAATCGCTGGCGCTCCTGCGCCTCGCGCTGCTCGTTGATGTCGGTGCTGGTGCCGAACCAGCGGGTGATGGTGCCGGCGGCTTCGTCGCGGATGGGCACGGCGCGGAACAGGTGCCAGCGGTACACGCCGTCGCGGCGGCGCAACGGTGCCGTGTATTCCCAAGGCTGGCCCTCCGCCCGCGCGGCGGTGACGGCCTCCAGCATCAGGTCGGCGTGGTCGGGATGGATCACCGTCCACCAGCCGTCGTTCTGCATCTGCTCCATCGAGGTGCCGGTGAAGTCGAACCAGCGTTGGTTGTACCAGATGCTGTAGTCGGCGGGATCGCGCATCCAGGCGAGCTGCGGGATGGCGTTGGCCATGGTGCGGAAGTTGGCCTCGCTCTCGCGCAGGGCGGCCTCGGCGCGGACGCGGTTGTCGATGTCCGTTGCGGCCCCGATCCAGGCGATCAAGCGACCATGCAGATGGACGGGGGACACCCGCCCGATGTGCCAGCGGTGCTTCCCGTCGCTCCGCCGCCGCAGCCGGACCTGGACGTCGTAGGGCTGGCCCAGGGGAACCGCCCGGCCGCGCACCTCGTCCAGGCGCGGGCGGTCGGCGGGGTGGACGACCTCCCGCCAGTTCAGCATGCCCTCGGTGCCGCTTTGTCCGGTGTAGTCGCGCCATTCACGGTTGAAGAACTCGACCGTCCCGTCAGGCCGGGCGATCCACATCTTGCGGGGCGCGCTTTCGATGAAGGCGCGCAGGCGCTCCTCGTTCTCGTCGCGCCATGCTTCCGGCTGCTCCTGCGTGCCCATGAACCGGAAGCCCCGATGGTTGCACCACGATCACGCAGTCATCTGGACCGTGGGGCGGGGCGGTCAAGCGTGCGGGCGACGATGGGCGCCGTTACACTCTGTAACGTTCGGCGGCGGCGCGGGACATCAAGTGGTTACAATCGGGCCCCATTTTGGCCGCATTCCGTTCAACCCGCGAGCCGTCCTCCATGCCCTCTCTCACCTCCACCATCACCCGGCAGATCGTCACGCCGGTGACCATCGTCCTGTTCGTCGTCTCCACGGTGACGGGAATCATGCTGCTGCTGCACTGGAACGGCAATCTGGTGCGCTTCTCCCACGAATGGCTCAGCGTCGGCTTCTCCGCCATCGGCCTGTGGCATCTGGCGCGCAACTGGACGGCCTTCCTTCAGTACTTCAAGCGCAACGTGGCGCTGTCGGCCTTCGTGGTCAGCGTTGCCGGCTCGCTGGTCTTTACGGCGATGACTGGGACGCCGGCCTCCACCGGCGGCCCCGGCGCGATGATGCGGGCGGTGGCGAACGCCCCGCTGGCGACGGTGGCGCCGGTCTTCGGGCTGGACGCCGACAAGGCCATCCAGGCGCTCAAGGCCGCCAACATCGAGGCGCAGCACGGCGAATCGCTGTCGGCCATCGGCGCCCGCGCCGGGATGAACGCGGTGGGCGTGGCGAACATCCTCACCGCCGCGAAGCAACCCCGACCGGCCTCGTGACGCCTTGCAAAAGGCTGCCCGCCTAGATCCGCGCCACCAGAAACAGTCGCTTGAAGGGAAACAGCGTGCGGCCGTCGGGGCGCCGGGGATAGGCGGCGTTCAGCCGGGCGCGGTAGGCCGCCAGGAAGGCGTCCAGCTCCGCGCCCGCCAGCGTGTCCAGGACGGGCAGCAGCGTCGTGCCGCGCGTCCATTCCAGAACCGGGTCGTCGCCTTCCAAGACCTGGAGATACTCCGTCTCCCAGAGGTCCAGGCGACGGGTGAGCGCGGCGAGCCAGCCGTAATAGACGTCGGGCGCGTGCACCGGGGCGGTGCGCAGGACCGGGGCCAGCCGCTCGGCCCAGGGGCCGTCCGCCGCCGTCTCGTACAACAGGCGGTGCGAGGGCGCGTCGAAGTTGCGGGGCATCTGCACGGCCAGCACCCCGCCGGGGGCCAGCGCCCGCAGCAGGTCCGGAAACAGCCGTTCGTGCCCGTCCAGCCATTGCAGGGCGGCGTTGGAGATCAGCAGATCGACCGGCCGATCGGGGCGCCAGTCGCGCAGGTCGGCCTGGAGCCAGCGCACGCGGGACGGCGTGGTCCGCGCGCGTTCCAGCATGGCCGGGGAATTGTCCACCCCCAGCACCTCGGCCTCCGGCCAGCGTTCGGCCAGCCGGCGGGCGAGCTGCCCGGCCCCGCAGCCGAGATCGACCACCGTCCGCGGGGTCAGCGAGGGCAGGGCCGCCACAAGGTCGTGGGCCGGGCGGCGGCGCCAGGACTCGAACCGTGCGTATTGTTCGGGGTCCCACGGCATGCCCGGTCTCCACCGGTTGAAGGGGTTTGGGGGTTATTCCTGCTCGCGCTGGCGGGCGATCTGCTCGTCCATGTGGTTGTAGTGCTTTGTGACCATCATGAAGATCGTCCCGATGCAGCCGATGGCCAGCAGCCAGCCGCCATAATAGAACGCCGTGTCCGCCGCGCGCGACGCCGCCAGCAGGCCGATGAATGCCATGAAGCCCAGGATCCCCCCGGTGATCCACTTGCCCGTGCCTTCCAAAGTCCCGTTCCCTTCCTTCGCTGCCGGTCCCGCGCGGGGCGTGCGCCCGGCGGGAAGCCGACGGGTTGACCGTGCCGCGAATTCTGGTGGAGCGGGCGCCGGAAATCAATCCGGGATGGGCGAATCCGATGTGGGCATTTCGCCCACCCGGCCGGCTTCCTCCACGACGATCCCCGGGGGAAGCTCCAGCGCGAAGACGGTGCCCGCCGCGGTGCTCTCCACCAGCCGCAGGTCGCCGCCATGGGCGCGCAGCACCTCCCGCGCGATGGCGAGGCCCAGCCCGACGCCGCCCGCTCGCGCGGAGCCGGCGAAGGGCTGGAACAGGTTGTCCCGCGCCCGCGGCGGCAGGCCCGGCCCGTCGTCGCTCACCAGCAGGAGCAGCCCGCCGCCGGGCCGCGTCTCCACCATCACCGTCACCGCTCCGGCCCCCGCCTGCGCCGCGTTGCGCCCCAGATTGACCAGCGCGCGGGAGAGCTGGGCGGCGTCGGCGCGGACGGTCAGCCCCTCCGGCACCCGGTTGTTCCAGCGCAGCTCCACCCGTTCCCCGTCCGGGCGCACGACATCCGGGCGCAGGGCGGCCAGCGCGGTGGTCCCGGCCTCCTCGACCAGCGGGCGCAGCGGCACCGCGGTCCGCGCCAGGGGCAGCAGGCCGTCGCGGGTGTAGGTCATCGTCTGGCCGCACAGCTCCACCGCCCGGTCGATGGAGGCCATCAGCCGCGGCGTGACCCGCCGCACCTCCGGATCGGCGCTCTCGGCCAGCCGCTCCGACAGCAGGGCGGCGGTCGACAGGATGGCGCGCAGGTCGTGGTTGATCTTGGCGACCGCGGTGCCCAGCGCGGCCAGCCGTTCCCGCTGGCGCAGCGCGCTGCGGATGGTGGCCTGCATGTCGGCCAGTTCGCGCTCCGCCACGCCGATCTCGTCGGTGCGGGCGCTCGGCTGGAAGGGCGGGGTGCCGTCCGGGTCGCGGCGGATGGCGACCAGCCCCTCGGTCAGGCGGCGCATCGGCCGCACCAGCAGCTGGGTCAGCGAGACGAAGACCAGAACCGCCGCGATCAGCGAGATCGCCACCGACAGCGCCAGGATGCGGCCCGAGAAGTCGATCATCGCCTGGATCATTGGCCGCTCGTCCATCACCATGTCGACCTGGAAGGCGGGGTCCTTGGGCGACGGCCCGATCACCCGGATCACCCGGTCCCGCCGCTGGGCCAGCGCCATGAAGGCGTCGGCGGTCAGCCGCGGCGCCATGGCGGCGCGCAGGTCGAAGACGGCGTCCACCGTCGGCGGCATGGAGCGGGACAGCATGTAGACGCGGCTGTCCGGCCGGATCAGCTCCACCGCGTGGGCGCCGACATGGGCCAGCAGCTCGTTCTGAAGCTCCATCGCCACCATCATGTCCGGCGTCGCCTCCACCGACAGGGCGGCGAGATGGGCGGCGGCCAGCCGCTCCTCCAGATAGGTCAGGCGGTAGCGGGCGATGGACGGCGTGTAGATCAGCACCTCGGCCAGCAGGACGAACAGCACGGTCAGCACCAGCAGCTTGGCCGACAGGCTGCGCGTCACGGAGGGCAGGGGCATGGGAGGGATGTCCGGATGCAGGGGATGCCGGAAGATAGGGCAGGCCGCCGTGATTGCCCAGCCGGTGCCGGGCCGGTGCGGGGTTTTGTCCGGTTGAGGGCGCGGTGCCGGGGGTCCATACTGGAACCTCCGAGCAGCCCGAAATGGAGGGCAGGCCATGTCCATCCTGAGATTCGAAGCGGTTTTGCAGACCGACCGGACCGCCGCGCTGATGGCGACGACCGACGGCATCACCGGCAACGGCGGCTGGATCGTCGACCACACGCTGTTCTCCGACGTGATGGCGGTCATCGCCTTCTGCGTTCCCGCCAACCGCACGACGGCGCTGGGCGAGGCGCTGGCCGCCGCCGGCATCCTGGTCAGCCCGCCGCTGCCGCCCTCCCTTCCGGGGACCGGCGAGGCGGCGGAGCGGGAGTTGCAGGGGCAGTTGACCCTGACCTTCGCCAAGGGCACCGGCGATCTGCGGCACGAGGTCCCGGCCTTCGAATGACGCCTTCGAATGACCGCCGCGCTCCGTCCGGGGCTGCGCTCTCCTCTGGCGCGCCACTTCCAAGATTGGTAGTAGAACCGGCATGAGCGACCTTGCCCGTCACATCGACTCCCTGTCCCGCGCCAGCGTGCTGTGCGTCGGCGACGTCATGCTCGACCGATTCATCTACGGGTCGGTCGACCGCGTGTCCCCCGAAGCGCCGATCCCCGTTCTGCGGATCGAGCGCGAGACGGCCATGCTCGGCGGCGCCGGCAACGTGGCCGCCAACGTCATGGCGCTGGGCGCCGGCTGCCGCTTCGTGTCGGTGGTGGGCGAGGACGCGGCGGGGCTGGAGCTGGTCCGCCTCGTGGCGAAGGAGACGGGCGACGGCGGCGGGCTGGTCGCCGAGCCGGGGCGCCAGACCACGGTCAAGACGCGCTTCATTGGCGGCCGCCAGCAGCTCCTGCGCGCCGACGCCGAAACCATCGCCGCCATCGCGTCGGAGGAGGAGGTGATGGTCGCCGCCCGCACCGGCCTGCTGACGGTGGGTGCGGTGATCCTGTCCGACTACGGCAAGGGCGTGCTGACCGACGCTTTGGTGGCGCAGCTCATCCTGGCGGCGCGGGAGGCCGGGGTGCCGGTGGTGGTCGATCCCAAGGGCGACGATTTCGGGCGCTACCGCGGGGCCAGCGTCATCACGCCCAACCGCAAGGAGCTGATCCAGGCGACGGGGATGCCCGCCGACAGCGACGCCGAGGTCGAGGCCGCCTGCCGCTTCCTGCTGGAAACCTGCGGCATCGACGCGGTGGTCGCCACGCGCAGCGAGCGCGGCATGTCCGTGGTGACCCGCGATGGGGCCACCCATTTGCCGGCCAATGCGCGCGAGGTGTTCGACGTGTCGGGCGCCGGCGACACGGTGGTGGCGACGCTGACCTCCGCCCTGTCGGTGGGGGTGGAGCTGACCGACGCGGCGCGGCTGGCCAATCTGGCCGCCGGGATCGTGGTGGGAAAGGTCGGCACCGCGGTGGTCCGCGCGCCGGAGCTGCTGTCCGCCCTGCACGAGCAGGAATGGCGCAGCGGCGAGGAGAAGGTCGACACGCTGGAGCAGGCCGTGGAGCGGGCGGCGCGCTGGCGCGCCCGCGGCAAGCGGGTGGGCTTCACCAACGGCTGCTTCGACCTGCTGCACCCCGGCCATATTTCGCTGCTGAACCAGGCGAAGGCCGCCTGCGACGTGCTGGTGGTCGGGCTGAACAGCGACGCCTCGGTGAAGCGGCTGAAGGGCGAGACGCGCCCGGTGCAGACCGAAACGGCGCGGGCGACGGTGCTCGCCTCGCTGGCCTGCGTCGATCTGGTGGTGATCTTCGGCGAGGACACGCCGGAGGAGCTGATCCGCGCCCTGCGGCCCGACGTGCTGGTGAAGGGGGCGGACTACACCGTCGCCACGGTGGTCGGCGCCGGCTTCGTGCAGAGCTACGGCGGAAAGGTCGTGCTGGCCGACCTCGTGGACGGCCAGAGCACGACCAACACCATCAAGCGCATGCAGCGCTGAACGCTGGGATGCGGAAATCGGGGCGCCGACCGCCCCGGCTTGCGGCCGGGGCGTCCACGCCACGCGATCACATCTTCTTCTGGACGCTGTCCGACGAGCGCTCCACGGCGCGGCCGCCCGCCTGCACGTCCTGCCCCATGCCTTCGACGGTGTTGCAGGCGGCGAGGCTGGTGGTCAGGGCGGCACCCAGGGCGGCGAAAAGGACGAGCTTCTTCAGGCTACGCATGGCATTTTCCTCTTGAGGTCGAAAACAATCGGCTGAAAAACGCGAGAAACCCGCCAAAGGTTTCCGAAGCCTCGCCGTGCGGAAGGACAGTTCTCCACACTCAAACGGATAGGGGAGGGCGCGCATGTTCGAAGGGTTCACCCGCCACCGCATCGCCACCGACGGCGCCGAGATCCACACGCTGGTCGGCGGGGAGGGGCCGCCGCTCCTTCTGCTTCATGGGTTTCCGCAGTGCCACGCCCTGTGGAACCGGGTCGCGCCGCGGCTGGCCGAGCGCTTCACCGTGGTGCTGACCGACCTGCGGGGGTACGGCCAATCGTCGAAGCCGCCGGGCGATTCCGCGCACGAGACCTACTGCAAACGCGCCAACGCGCGCGATCAGGTGGCGGTGATGGCCGCGCTGGGCTTCGACCGCTTCCGGCTGGCCGGGCACGACCGCGGCGCGCGGGTGGCCCACCGGCTCGTCCTTGACCATCCCGACCGGGTCGAGCGCGTCGCTTTCCTGGACGTGGTGCCGACGCTGGAGGTGTTCGCCCGCATCGACCAGCGCATGGCGACCGCCTATTACCACTGGTTCTTTCTGATCCAGCCCAACAATCTGGCGGAACGACTGATCGGGTCGGACCCCGACTTCTACCTGGGGCAGGTGCTCGGCTCGATCGGCAGCAGCGCCGACATCTTCGAGCCGGAGGCGATGGAGGCCTACCGCGCCGCCTTCCGCGACCCCGCCACCGTCCATGCGATGTGCGAGGATTACCGCGCCGCCGCCAGCATCGACCTGGAGCACGACCGCGAGGACCGCGCGGCGGGGCGCAAGGTGGAAGGACCGGCCCTGTTCCTGTGGGGCCGCAACAGCGCGGTCGGGCGTCTCTACGACGATCCGCTGGGCATCTGGCGCGGCTACGCCCCGGCCATCGGGGGCCATGTGATGCCCGCCGGCCATTTCATCCCCGAGGAGGCGCCGGAGGAGACGGCACGGGCGCTGCTGGATTTCTTCTCCGGCTGATCCTCACGCCGCGCATCGCGGAACCGTCCCTGTGCCGAGGCCCGGACCTTCGTCCGGCCCGGCATCGAGGAAGGAGACACCACCATGCGCTGCCAGCAGTTTTTGACCACCATCCAGGGCTGCGTCGCCAACGGCACCATCAATGGCCCGCGGGCCACGGTGCTGGCCCAGAACGCCAACATCCGCGGCGGCTGGGAGGGCTGGCTCCAGGCCGAGATCGCACATGGTTTCCTGAACGTCGCGGGCAATTGGACCTGCGACCGGGAATGGGCCTATCCGTCCACCAACGCCGCGAATCCCTACCTGACCTACACGACGGTCGGCGGCCCGGCCTGGGGAGTCTCCAACAACGCCAACGCCGCCGCCCGCGCCGACTTCTACCTGCGCCGCAACGCCGGAGTGGCCGACGACGTCTACATCGAACTGAAGTGCATCCTGCCGGCTCACGCCACGCCCCTCCAGGACGCCTGGAACCGCTTCAACGCCGACGTCGTGAAGCAGCTGACCCTGCGCGGCGGCAACGCCGGCCTGAACTACGTCTCGCTCCTGGCGACCTTCGGCACTTTCCAGGCCGCGGACGTGGCGGGACCCAACCCGAACCTCGGCTGGTACTGGGCGGGCGGGCGCACCGCCTATGTGTACGATGTGGCGAACAATCAGGTCACCACCCTGGCGAACGTCGCCCAGGGCGGCGCCCCGCGCCTGTTCCTGGTCGCCGTTTCGGTGTGATGCGACCGGGGCGCGAGCCCCGGTTCCGTCCTTTTCAGCACGGGTTCCGGCAGTTCCCATGCCGGTCGTTCAACCCGGCATCCCTCCCCCCGGACGAACTGTCCCGTTGCCAGTTGGCGTGAGCGGCGGCATAAATCGGCGCGCGGCCCTCCCCGCTGGACGGGAAGGCTTTTGGCAAACACAAAAATGGCGGAAGGAAAGCCCCCAATGGCTGAAAGCACTTTCGACGTCGTCGTGGTTGGCGGCGGTCCCGGCGGGTATGTCTGCGCGATCCGTGCGGCGCAGCTCGGTTTCAAGGTCGCCTGCGTCGAGAAGCGCAGCGCGCTGGGCGGCACCTGCCTGAATGTGGGCTGCATCCCCTCCAAGGCGCTGCTCGCCGCGTCGGAGAAGTACGAGGAGGCCAAGCACGGCCTCGCCAAGTTCGGCATCAAGGTCGGCGGCGTCGAGCTGGACCTGCCGGGCATGCTGTCCCACAAGGACAAGGTCGTCAAAGAGAACACCGGCGGCATCGAGTTCCTGTTCAAGAAGAACAAGATCGCCTGGCTGAAGGGTGCCGGCCGCATCACCGCCCCGAACACCGTCGAGGTCGAGGGCATCGGCACCATCACGGCGTCGAAGGCCATCGTCATCGCCACCGGCTCGGAAGTCACCCCGCTGCCGGGCATCGAGATCGACGAGCAGAAGATCGTCTCCTCCACCGGCGCCCTGGAGCTGCCGGAGGTGCCGAAGCGCCTCGTCGTCATCGGCGGCGGCGTGATCGGTCTTGAGCTGGGCTCGGTATGGGGCCGCCTCGGCGCGCAGGTCACCGTGGTCGAGTTCCTGGACCGCATCCTGCCGACCATGGACGGCGAGGTGTCCAAGCAGATGCAGCGCATCCTCGGCAAGCAGGGCATGACCTTCAAGCTCGGCTCCAAGGTCACCGGCGCCAAGGTCACCAACACCGGCGTCACCCTGTCGGTCGAGCCCGCCGCCGGCGGCACCGCCGAAGAGATCGAGGCCGACGTCGTGCTGGTCGCCATTGGCCGCCGCGCCTACACCAACGGCCTGGGCCTCGACACCGTCGGCGTGGAGATGGACAACCGCGGCCGCGTGAAGATCGGCAAGCATTTCGAGACCAACGTGCCGGGCATCTACGCCATCGGCGACGTGGTCGAAGGCCCGATGTTGGCCCACAAGGCCGAGGAGGAGGGCGTTGCGCTCGCCGAGCTGCTGGCCGGCCAGGCGGGCCACGTCAACCACGACCTCGTCCCCGGCGTCGTCTACACGTGGCCGGAAGTGGCCGCGGTCGGCAAGACCGAGGAAGAGCTGAAGGCCGCCGGCGTCGCCTTCAAGGCGGGCAAGTTCCCCTTCACCGCCAACGGCCGCGCCCGCGCCAGCGGCACCACCGACGGCTTCGTGAAGATCCTGGCCGACGCGCGCACCGACAAGGTGCTGGGCGTCCACATGGTCGGACCGAACGTGTCGGAGATGGTCGGCGAACTGGCCGTGGCGATGGAGTTCAGCGCGTCCGCCGAGGACATCGCCCGCACCTGCCACGCCCACCCGACCCTGTCGGAAGTGACCAAGGAAGCCGCCCTCGCCGTGGACGGCCGCGCCCTGCACATCTAAGGCGCGTCTTTCTCCTCTCCCTCCCCTGCGAAGCGGGGGAGGGCCGGGGAGGGGGCAAAGCACCTCTCACCCTCCGAACTTTACGGCGTCTTCTTCGCCCGCGGGTGCGCCGAGCGGTACACCTGCATCAGCTGCTCGCTCTCCACGTCGGTGTAGCGCTGCGTCGTGGACAGCGAGGCGTGGCCCAGCAAATCCTGGATCGCCCGCAGGTCGCCGCCGTCCGCCAGCAGATGCGTGGCGAAGCTGTGCCGCAGCGCGTGCGGCGTCGCGGTCTCCGGCAGCCCCATCAGGCGGCGCAGATCGCGCATCCGCCGCTGCGCGATGGCCGGAGCGAGCTGCCCGCCACGCACCCCGACGAACAGCGGCGCCTCCGGACCCTGTTTGTAGGGGCAGGCGTCCATGTAGGCCCGCACCGCCTCCGTCACCGCCGGCAGCACCGGCACGATCCGCTCCTTGTTGCCTTTGCCGGTGACGCGCAGCGTCTCACCCAGCGGCGCCTCGCGGCGCGTCAGGTTCAGCGCCTCCGAGATGCGCAGGCCGCAGCCGTAGAGCAGCGTGAACAGCGCCCGGTCGCGCTTGCCGACCCACGGCTCGTCCGGCTCCTTCTCCGATTCCTCCAACAGCCGGTCGGCGTCCAGCACGGTCAGCGGCTTCGGCGCCGGGCGCTTGATGCGCGGGCCGGAGAAGGTGTTGATCGCCGGGTTGTGCAGCCGCCCGTCGCGGTCCAGCCAGCGGAACAGGTTGCGCACCGACGACAGGGCGCGCGACCGGCTGTTGGAGCCGATCCCCTTCATGGCGAGGTGGGACAGCCAGGAGCGGAAGTCGGTGACGGTCAGCGCGGCAAGGTCGTTCATCGACGGTGGCTTGGCCTGATAACCGGTGATGAACTCCAGGAAGGTCGCGACGTCGCCGATGTAGGCGGTCAGCGTGTGGGGCGAGACGTTGCGCTCGCTCTCCATCCAGCGGCGCCAATGGACCAGCGTGTCCTGCACGTCGGGCTGGGCGGCGAAGCCGAGGACGGGGTTCTGTTTTCCGGTCATGCGCTCTTGCGGTTCAGGCCGGCAGTTCGAGCCAGCCGCGGATCACCCGCTCGACCACGCGGGCGAGGAAGCCGACCAGTTCGGTGCCCTGGCCGCTGTGGAAGCTGTCCGGCTCGCGGCTGCCGAAGGCCAGCATGCCGTCCGGCGTCTCGCTGGACACCTGGAGGCGGATCAGAACCTCCGACCGGACCAGCCCGGCGCCGGGGCCATACAGCTCCGGGTCGCCCTGGATGTCGGCGTTCAGCGCCACGTCGGCCTTGCCCAGCCAGCGGTCGACGGTCCCCGGCTCGACCACCCGCACGCCGGAGGTCTGGACATGCGGGGTGTCGTGGCCGTTCGACTCGACGATTAGGCAGGCGACGTCCAGGTCGAGCAGCACCGCCAGATCGGTGGTGATGGTCTGGATGAGCTGCTCGAAACTCTGCGCGTCGAGGAGGAACAGCACCGCCGCGTGGATGCGGTTCTGGCTGTTCATGTTGGCGCGCGAGGTGCCGATCAGCTCGCGCTGCTGGTCCTTCAGCAGGCGGACCTCGCCGCGCAGCCGCTCGACCATGTAGGCCTGCAAATCCACCACCCCGCGACCGCGGTCCTGGGACGGCGGGGTCAGGTGGTGGACCAGATCGCCGTGATGGACCAGGAAGTCGGGATGGTCCCGCAGGTAGGCGTGCACCTCCTCGGCGGTCGGCGCGTCCTTCCCGTGGGGGGTGTGTCCCGGCTCCCGGCCCATGCTGCCGTCCTCAGAGGATGGACTGGCCGGTCTTCTGCCAGTCGGCGACGAACTGGGCGAGGCCCTTGTCGGTCAGCGGATGGTTGAAGAGCTGCTTCAGCACCGACGGCGGGGCGGTGACGACGTGGGCGCCCAGACGGGCGGAGTCGACGATGTGGATCGGGTTGCGGATCGAGGCGACCAGCACCTCGGTCTTGAAGTAATCGTAATTGCTGTAAATCTCCACGATGTCGGCGATCAGGCCCATGCCGTCCTGCCCAATGTCGTCCAGGCGGCCGACGAAGGGCGACACGAAGCTGGCGCCGGCCTTGGCGGCCAGGATCGCCTGGGCCGGGGAGAAGCACAGCGTGACGTTGACCATCGTGCCTTCGGAGGACAGCGCCTTGCAGGTCTTCAGGCCGGCCGGGGTGAGCGGAACCTTGACCGTGACGTTGTCGGCGATCTTGGCAAGCTTCTTTCCTTCCGCCAGCATGGTCTCGAAGTCGGTGGAGGCCACCTCGGCGCTGACCGGGCCGTCCACCACATCACAAATTTCGGCCACGAGGTCGAGGAAGCTGCGACCGGTCTTGGCGACGAGGGAGGGGTTGGTGGTAACACCGTCCAGCAGGCCGGTGTCGGCCAGATCGCGGATCTCGGCGATGTCGGCGGTGTCAACGAAGAACTTCATGACCTGGAATCCATGCTTGCTGAGGAAGACCGTGCCCTGTTTCCCGGGATTCGCTGCCCGGCGTCGCGGCCAGGGGGCACTCTAGCCGATGCGTGAAAATTCCGCCAGATCCGGGGCCAAATCCGGTTCCGGAGATTCAGCGCAGGCGCTTCTGCCGGGCACGGTGCCGGTGGACGCGGACCCGCGCGTCCGCGTGCTTCTGCCCCTGCCGCTGCGCGAGGCCTACGACTACCGCGTGCCCGCCGGGATGACCCTCGTCCCCGGCGACTATGTGGAGGTTCCGCTGGGACCGCGCCGCGTGCTGGGGGTGGTGTGGGGCGACGGCGCCGGAGTGGTGGCGGCCGCCCGGCTGAAGCCGGTGGTCCGCCGCTTCGACGTGCCGCCGATGCCGGAGGTCGAGCGCAAGTTCGTGGAGTGGGTCGCGGCCTACACCATGACGCCGCCGGGCCATGTGCTGCGCATGGCGATCAGCGTGCCCTCGGCGCTGGAGCCGGCGAAGGCCATGCTCGCCTACCTGCGCAAGCCCGACGCGGAGCCGCCCCCCGGCTTCAAGATGACCGACCCGCGGCGGCGCGTCCTCGCCCTGCTGGACGACGGCCCGCCGCGCACCCCGGCGGAGCTGGCGGAGGAGGCCGGCTGCGGCGTCACCGTGGTGCGCGGGCTGGCCGAGGCCGGGCTGCTGGAGCCGGTGCTGCTCCAGCCGACCAAGCTCGGGCGGCCCGACTGCCACCGTCCCGGCCCCACCCTGTCCGCCGACCAGGAGGCCGCGGCGGCGGACCTGCGCGCCCGCGTCGAGTCCGGCGTCTATTCCACCGTGCTGCTCGACGGGGTCACCGGCTCCGGCAAGACGGAGGTCTATTACGAGGCGATCGCCGCCGCCCTGAAGGCGGGCAAGCAGGCGCTGGTGCTGCTTCCGGAAATCGCCCTGTCGGCGCAGTGGCTGGAGCGCTTCGCCCGCCGCTTTGGCGCGCCGCCGGCGGAATGGCATTCCGAACTGACCGGGGCGCAGCGCCGCGACACTTGGAGGGCCGTGGCCAACGGCGAGGTGCCGGTGGTGGTCGGCGCCCGCTCCGCCCTGTTCCTGCCCTACAAGAACCTCGGCGTCATCATCATCGACGAGGAGCATGACTCCGCCTACAAGCAGGAGGAGGGGTCGATCTACCACGCCCGCGACATGGCCGTCGCGCGGGCGCACATCGGCGGCATTCCCACCGTGCTGGTCTCCGCCACGCCGTCGCTGGAGACCAAGGTCAACGCCGACAGCAACCGCTACGCCCGCATCGAACTGCCGGGCCGCCACGGCGGCGCCGTGCTGCCCGACGTCGAGCTGGTGGACCTGCGCAAGGACCGGCCGCCGGCCCGCCACTGGCTGGCCCCGTCGCTGAAGAAGGCCATCGAGCAGACGCTGGCGGAGAAGGAGCAGGTGATGCTGTTCCTCAACCGCCGCGGCTACGCCCCGCTGACTCTGTGCCGGGCCTGCGGGCACCGGCTGCAATGCCCCAACTGCACGGCGTGGCTGGTCGAGCACCGGCTGGCCCGCAAGCTCCAGTGCCACCATTGCGGCTTGTCGCAGCCGCTCTCCCCGACCTGCCCGGAATGCGGCGAGGAGGGCACGCTGGCGGCCTGCGGCCCCGGCGTGGAGCGCATCGCCGAGGAGGTGGCGGAGCTGTTTCCCGACGCCCGCGCCGCCATCATGGCGTCGGACACGCTGTTCGGCCCCCGCGCCATCCAGGAGATGGTCCGCCGCATCGCCGACCACGAGCTGGACATCCTGATCGGCACCCAGGTGATGGCGAAGGGCCACCATTTCCCCATGCTGACCCTGGTTGGGGTGGTCGATGCCGACCTCGGGCTGGCTGGCGGCGATTTGCGGGCGGGGGAGCGGACCTACCAACTCCTCCATCAGGTGGCCGGGCGCGCCGGGCGCGGCGAGCGGCCGGGGCGGGTGATGCTGCAGACCTACATGCCCGAGCATCCGGTGATGCAGGCGTTGGCCGCCGGGGACCGCGACGGCTTCTACCAGCTGGAGGCGGAGATGCGGCTGGAGGCCGGGATGCCGCCCTTCGGACGGCTGGCCGCCCTGATCGTGTCGGGTGAGGACGCGGCGGCGGTGGAGAAGCTGTCCATTGCGCTGGGCCGCGCTGCGCCGCGCAGCGACACCGTCGCCGTGCTGGGGCCGGCCCCGGCGCCGCTGGCCCTGCTGCGGGGCCGGCACCGGCGGCGCCTGCTGCTGAAGGCGCCGCGCACCGTCCAGGTGCAACCCCTGATCGCCCAGTGGCTGGAGCAGGTGGACATTCCGCCCAACGTGCGCGTGCAAGTGGACGTGGATCCCTACAGCTTCCTGTAGAGATGCGGTGCCCGCTAAGAAACGTCGGACTCCTGTAAAGGGGGGCTGCGACCGATTGTCCCTGCGCGCTCCGCAAGGCACCTGTGACGTTTGGTCCGTTGCGGCCGGCGGGTCATGGTATTACCAGAGTATGGAAGTCATCTTTCGCCGAGCGATCTCATGTCCAGGCTGCGCGGTCGTTTCCACCTCCCTACCTTGCTGACGGTTCTCCCGGTTCTCGCGCTGCTGGCGATCATCGCCCTGGCGGCGGGCGTGCCCGCCCAGACCCGGGGGACGGAATCGGACGCCAAGGCGCTGCTCGACAAGACCAGCGGCTATCTGCGCCAGCACGGCGCGGAGGGCGCGGCGGACGCCTTCGCCCAGCGGGACGGCGCGCTGATCGACCGCGACCTCTACCCGATGCTGATCGACCGCGACGGCGTGATGGTGGCCCACGGCTGGACGCCGTCGCTGAACGGCGTGAACCTCAAGGACCTGAAGGACGTCGACGGCAAGCCCTTCATCCAGGAGGCGCTGGACATCGTGGCGGAGCGGGATTCGGGCGCCGTCAGCTACAAATGGACGGACCCGCTGTCGGGCCAGATCGCGCCGAAGACGATGATCGTGCGCCGCATCGTCCTGGGCGGCGAGCCCTATCTGCTGTCGGTCGGCGTCTATCGCTGACCGGGTTCCCCGGTGGGCGATCCGGCGGGTCGGCGGCGACCGAATCGGACTTTTCCGAAGGGTGAAAAAGAGGCTCAGAGCACCGAAACGGAGCGGTCGGCCCGCGGGCGGGGGCGCCAGATCGACAGGCATTCGGCGGCGCTGCTTCCCGACCCGATGCCGTACCAGCCGGAGCGGTCGTTGAAGGACAGGCTGTAACGCCCGCGCCCGTCGCGCTCGAACCGGAAGACGGGACGGTCCACGCCGGGCAGGAGGACGAGGAGCCGGTCATGCTCCCGGCCCGTTTCGCGGATGACCCCGGCCCAATGGCCAAGGCGCAGCTTCGGATCGGCCACCGCCTCGAACTCGTTGAGGTCGGCGGGGGTGAAGCGGGCGCAGGAGAAGGCGACGACGGTCATGATTGGCCTGGGTTTGTCCTGTCAGACGGGCTGTGAGGCGACCGTGCGCGTGAATGGTTAAACGGGTGTTAAACAGGGCGTTAGGTCACAGTCTGGTCTCTGGACCGCCGCGGAACGGGCTTTGGAAATCCGGCCTCGGGAAGGGCCGCGGAGAGGGCAGGTCCTTCAGATGGCAAGGTGATCCGTTGCGGTTGTGAAGTGGTATGCCCATTTCCAGCGCCCGCCGCCAAGAACGGACCCCACGCCGCAGGGGCGCAAAACGCCGCACTCACCCCGCGCGCAAATTGTCCAGACCCCGTTGCGCAGGGCCTAATCCTGTGATATTGGACCGCTCGCTTTCGCGGGCTGGGCCGCCGCGATGTGGGTGTTGCCCTATTTAAGGCCCTGAAAATTCACCGTCTACCGAACTCAATTCGAGGGATCAGGTGGCAATCGAAGGTACAGGCGTTTCCGAACTCGCTACGCGCTACTCCATCGCGCTGTTCGAGCTTGCGGACGAGAACAAAGCGTTGGATCAGGTCGCGAGCGATCTGGTTGCGCTGAAGCAAATCCTGGCTGAGAGCGCCGACCTTCGCCGCCTCGTCCGCAGTCCCGTGATCAGCCGCGCCGACCAAGGCCGGGCGATGGCCGCGGTTCTGGACCGCGCCGAAGTGTCCGATCTGACCAAGCGCTTCATCGGGCTGGTGGCCAAGAACCGCCGCCTGTTCGCGCTGGAAGGCATGATCGAAGGCTATCTCGCCGAACTGGCCCGCCGTCGTGGCGAAGTGACCGCCCAGGTCACCTCGGCCCAGCCGCTGAGCGACGCTCAGCTGGCCGCGGTCACCGACGCGCTGAAGGCGTCGATCGGCTCCAAGGTGTTGATCAACACCACGGTCGATCCCGCGCTGATCGGGGGCATGATCGTTAAGTTCGGCTCGCGCATGGTCGACACCTCGGTGCGCACGAAGCTGAACAAATTGCAACTCGCCATGAAGGCCTCAGGGGGATCAGTCTGATGGATATCCGCGCCGCAGAAATCTCTGCGATCCTCAAGCAGCAGATCGCGAATTTCGGGACCGAGGCGGACGTCGCCGAGGTCGGTCAGGTCCTCTCCGTGGGTGACGGCGTCGCCCGCGTGCACGGCCTGGACAACGTGCGCGCCGGCGAGATGGTCGAGTTCCCCGGTGGCATCAAGGGCATGGCGCTGAACCTCGAGACCGACAACGTCGGCGTCGTGATCTTCGGCACCGACAGCGAGATCAAGGAAGGCGACACCGTCAAGCGCACGGGCACCATCGTGGACGTGCCGGTCGGCAAGGGTCTGCTGGGCCGCGTCGTGGACGGCCTGGGCAACCCGATCGACGGCAAGGGCCCGCTGGTGGACGTCACCCGCACCCGCGTCGAGGTCAAGGCCCCCGGCATCATCCCGCGCAAGTCGGTGCACGAGCCGATGCAGACCGGCCTGAAGGCCGTCGACAGCTTGGTTCCGATCGGCCGCGGCCAGCGCGAGCTGATCATCGGTGACCGCCAGACCGGCAAGACCGCCGTCGTCATCGACACCTTCCTGAACCAGAAGCCGATCAACCAGGGCGACGACGAGAGCAAGAAGCTCTACTGCATCTACGTCGCCGTCGGTCAGAAGCGCTCCACCGTCGCCCAGATCGTCAAGACCCTGGAAGACGCCGGCGCCCTGGAATACTCCATCGTCGTCGCGGCCACCGCGTCGGAGCCGGCCCCGCTGCAGTTCCTGGCGCCCTACACCGGCTGCACGATGGGCGAGTACTTCCGCGACAACGGCATGCACGCCCTGATCGTGTACGATGACCTGTCCAAGCAGGCCGTCGCCTACCGTCAGATGTCGCTGCTGCTCCGCCGTCCGCCGGGCCGCGAAGCCTACCCGGGCGACGTGTTCTATCTCCACAGCCGCCTGCTCGAGCGCGCCGCCAAGATGGGCGACGCCCACGGCAACGGCTCGCTGACCGCCCTGCCGGTCATCGAGACGCAGGCTGGCGACGTGTCGGCCTACATCCCGACGAACGTGATCTCGATCACCGACGGCCAGATCTTCCTCGAGACGGGCCTGTTCTATAAGGGCATTCGTCCGGCCATCAACGTCGGCCTGTCAGTGTCGCGCGTCGGCTCCGCCGCCCAGATCAAGGCGATGAAGCAGGTCGCCGGCACCATCAAGATGGAGCTGGCCCAGTACCGCGAGATGGCCGCCTTCGCGCAGTTCGCCTCGGACCTCGACGCCGCCACCCAGCGCCTGCTGGCCCGCGGCGCCCGTCTGACCGAGCTGCTGAAGCAGCCGCAGTTCCAGCCGCTGCCGGTCGAAGAGCAGGTCGTGTCGATCTTCTCGGGCGTGAAGGGCTACCTCGACAAGATCAAGGTCGAGGACGTCAACCGCTTCGAGCAGAAGTTCCTCGCCGAGGTCCGCTCCAAGGGGGCCGACATCCTGGCGACGATCCGCAACGAGAAGCAGATCACCTCTGCGACCGAGGAGCGCCTGAAGGCCTTCCTCGACAACTTCTCCAAGGTGTTCGTCTGATCGACGGCGGGGGCGCAGTCCCTGCGCCCCGTCCGTCAACCCGAACGACCCCGAGCGGAATGAAGGGCCGGCATGCCTAACCTCAAGGACCTAAAGAACCGGATCGCCAGCGTCCAATCGACGCGGAAGATCACCTCGGCGATGAAGATGGTCGCCGCCTCCAAGCTCCGCCGTGCGCAGGAGCAGGCGGAAGCCGGTCGTCCCTACGCCGAGCGCATGGGCCGCATGCTGGCCTCTCTCGCGGCCAACGTGCAGGACTCGGGCAACGGCCCGAAGCTGATGACCGGCACCGGTTCCGATCAGGTGCATCTCCTCGTCATCATCAGCTCCGACCGCGGCCTGTGCGGCGCCTTCAACGGCGCCATCGTCCGTGAGTCCCGCCGCCAGATCCTGCGCCTCCAGTCGGAAGGCAAGACGGTCAAGCTGCTCACCGTCGGCCGCAAGGCCCGCGACCAGCTGCGCCGCGAGTTCGGCTCGCTGATCGTCGAGACCTACGAGGATGTGGGCCGCCGCAAGCTGTCCTTCGCCGACGCCGACGTCGTCGCGCAGAAGGTTCTGGCGATGTACGACGCGGGCGAGTTCGACGTCTGCTCGGTGATCTTCAACAAGTTCAAGTCGGCGATCTCCCAGATCGTGACCGTCCAGCAGCTCGTTCCCTTCGCCGTCGAGGCGCAGGCGGACGAGGACGCCGCGGGCGCCGAGGTCAAGGCGATCTACGAGTTCGAGCCCGACGAGGAGCAGATCCTCGCCGAGCTGCTGCCGCGTAACCTGTCGATCCAGGTTTATCGCGCCCTCCTGGAAAGCGCCGCGTCCGAACAGGGCGCCCGCATGACCGCGATGGACAACGCGACGCGCAACGCCGGCGACATGATCAACAAGCTGACGATCACCTACAACCGCACGCGCCAGGCCTACATCACCAAGGAGCTGATCGAGATCATCTCCGGCGCCGAGGCGGTTTAACGGCGCAGCGTTCGCGGTCGATACGACGGCACATCCGACAATTATCGAGTTCCGAGGGAGCTTTACTCCATGGCCACCACCACCCAGGCGACGAACGCCGTCGGCAAGATCACGCAGGTCACGGGCGCCGTTGTCGACGTCCAGTTCGACGGCGAGCTGCCGGCCATTCTGAACGCTCTGCACACCCAGAACGACGGCAAGGTCCTCGTGCTCGAGGTCGCCCAGCACCTCGGCGAGAGCACCGTCCGCGCCATCGCCATGGACAGCACCGACGGCCTGGTCCGCGGCGCCGAAGTGACCGACACCGGCGCCCCGATCGCCGTGCCGGTCGGCCCGGCCACCCTCGGCCGCATCATCAACGTGATCGGTGAGCCGATCGACGAGCGCGGCGACGTCGGCGCCGAGCGCACCCTGCCGATCCACCGTGCGGCCCCGGACTTCGTCGAGCAGTCGACGGACGCCGAAGTGCTGATCACGGGCATCAAGGTCATCGATCTGCTGGCCCCCTACGCCAAGGGCGGCAAGATCGGCCTGTTCGGCGGCGCCGGCGTGGGCAAGACCGTGACCATCATGGAGCTGATCAACAACGTCGCGAAGGCGCACGGCGGCGTGTCCGTGTTCGCGGGCGTGGGCGAGCGCACCCGTGAGGGCAACGACCTCTACCACGAGATGATCGAGTCGGGCGTCATCAAGCTCGACGGCCCGGGCTCCAAGGTGGCCCTGGTGTACGGCCAGATGAACGAGCCGCCGGGCGCCCGCGCCCGCGTCGCCCTGTCCGGTCTGACGCTCGCGGAATACTTCCGCGATGAGGAAGGCCAGGACGTGCTGTTCTTTGTGGACAACATCTTCCGCTTCACGCAGGCCGGTTCGGAAGTGTCGGCTCTGCTGGGCCGCATCCCGTCGGCGGTGGGTTACCAGCCGACGCTGGCCACCGACATGGGCGCCCTGCAGGAGCGCATCACCTCCACGAAGAAGGGGTCGATCACCTCGGTGCAGGCCATTTACGTGCCCGCCGACGATCTGACCGACCCGGCCCCGGCCACCTCCTTCGCCCACCTGGACGCCACCACGGTGCTGTCGCGTTCGATCGCCGAAATGGCGATCTTCCCGGCGGTGGACCCGCTGGACTCGACCAGCCGCATCCTGGACCCGCGCGTCGTCGGCGAGGAGCACTACACCGTCGCCCGTTCGGTGCAGCGCGTTCTGCAGACCTACAAGTCGCTGCAGGACATCATCGCGATCCTGGGCATGGACGAGCTGTCGGAAGAGGACAAGCTGGTCGTGGCCCGCGCCCGCAAGATCCAGCGCTTCCTGTCGCAGCCGTTCCATGTCGCCGAGGTGTTCACCGGCACCCCGGGCGTGCTCGTCAGCCTGGAAGACACCATCAAGGGCTTCAAGGGCATCGTGAACGGCGACTACGACCATCTGCCGGAAGCGGCCTTCTACATGGTCGGCACCATCGACGAAGCCATCGCCAAGGCGAAGAAGCTGGCCGCCGAAGCCGCCTGATAAGGGTCGGCTGACGTTCGGTAACGAGGCTAACCCTCTCCTCCGCCCACGCGGGGGAGGGGGTTCTTATGAAGAGGCACCAGGAAACCCATGGCCGATAAAGTCGAATTCGAGCTGGTCTCTCCGGAGAAGCTGCTGACCTCGCAGCCCGTCGACATGGTCGTGGTGCCGGGTTCGGAAGGTGACTTCGGCGTCCTCGCCGGCCACTCGCCGATGATTTCGACCGTCCGTCCGGGCGTGATCGACGTCTACGAGGCCGACCGCGTGGTCGACCGGGTGTTCGTCGCCGGCGGCTTCGCCGAGGTGACCGAGACCCGCTGCACCGTCCTGGCCGAGGAGGCCATCGCGGTCTCCGAGATCGACCGCGCCAAGGTCGAGCAGCAGATCCGCGACCTGGGCGAGGATCTGGAAGACGCCAAGTCCGACGACGAGAAGGCCCGCGTGGAGGCGAAGATCGCCATCGCCCGCGCCAAGCTCGACGCGACCGGCGCGACCACGCACTGACACCGGGCACGGCCCGGCGGCGGCGACCGCCGGCTGGGCCGTTTCCGTTGCATTGCGCCATCGCAGCCATACATAGTATCCCGCAAGGGATCGAACGCCTCCCGGCCCGTCCGTCGAGGCGTTTTTGTTTTTATGGTCCTGTTCTCCGTCAGAGCGTGGAACAACCGGCCCGGAACGGCGGCCAGCAGCGGGAGTGGAGTGTGGCGTTGCACTGGAAATACGAAGAGCTTCCCTGGGATCAATTGGACCACAGCAAGGTCGATCCCGATCTCGTCCCGCTCATCAAGGCGGCGGCCCTGGTGGAGTTCAACGCCGACGACTACACGGCCTATCTCTGCAACGTCTTCCACGACGATCCCGAGTTCCAGGAGGTTGCGCACGGCTGGGCGGTCGAGGAGGTCCAGCACGGCCGCGCGCTCGGCAAATGGGCGGAGCTGGTCGATCCGAGCTTCGACTTCGACCGGGCCGTCGAGCGCTTCCGCGCCGGCTACAAGGTGCCGATCGACCTCGACGCCTCGGTCCGCGGCTCGCGCACCGGCGAGATGATCGCCCGCTGCATGGTCGAGACGGGCACCAGCAGCTACTACGCGGCCATCGGCGACTCGACGGACGAACCGGTCCTCAAGCTGATCTGCAAGAACATCGCCGCCGACGAGCTGCGCCACTTCAAGCTCTTCTACACCTACACGAAGAAGTATCTGGAGCTGGAGCAGCTCAACAAGTTCCAGCGCCTGAAGGTCGCGCTGTCGCGCATCGGCGAGTCGGAGGACGACGAGCTGGCCTACGCCTACTACGCGGCCAACGCGCCGGAGGGCGAACCCTACGCGCACAAGACCTACAATCAGGCCTACATGCGCCGCGCTTACGGCCGCTACCGGCCCAAGCACGTCGACCGCGCGGTGGCGATGGTCTTCAAGGCCTGCGGGCTGAAGCCGCACACCCGCTTCTACAGCGTCGCCGCCCGTGGCGCCTGGTGGCTGATCGAAAGCCGCGCCAAGCGGCTGGCGAAGGTCGCCTAACAGCTGGCGAAGGTCGCCTAACAGCTGGCGAAGGTCGCCTAACAGGAAGAACGCGGCGGGGTCAGCCCCGCCGCAGCGCCGCGATCACCGGGGCGAATTCCGCCAGCACCGACTCGTAGACCGGGCGCTTGAAGGGCACGATCAGGCCGGGCAGATCGTCAGCATCGACCCATTTCCAGGCGTCGAACTCGGGATGCTCGGTGGCGAGGTCGATGTCGGCGTCCAGGCCGGTGAAGCGGGCGGCCAGCCAGACCTGCTCCTGACCACGCCAGCGGCCCTTCCAGACCTTGCCCAGCAGATGATCGGGCAGGTCGTAGCGCAGCTTCTCCGCCGTCTCACCGAGGATCTCGGCCTTGTCGGTGCCGATCTCCTCCTTCAGCTCGCGCAGGGCGGCCTCATGCACGCCCTCGCCCTCGTCGATGCCGCCCTGGGGCATCTGCCAGGCGTCCTTGCTGTCGCAGCGCCGGGCCACGAAGACCTGCCCGCGGTCGTTCAGCAGCATCACGCCCACGCAGGGGCGGTAGGGGAGGGACTCGCGGTCGATAGGCTTCTTGCTCATGCGCCTTATTGCTTCTGCATGTTGGCCACGGCGGAGACCGGCACGATGGCGATGCCACGGTCGGCCAGCCCGGTGAGCCACAGGTTGATCCGTTCGATGGTGCTGGGGTAGGGCGCACCGATGCCCACCGCGGCGCCGTTGGCCTTGGCGATGGTCTCCAACTCGGCGAGCTGGTCGTCGATGGCGCCGCGCGACAGGTCGCGGTCGATCACCCGGTCGGCGAAGGCCCGCGGCACGCCCGCCTGACCCGCCAGTGTTCCGGCGACGCTGCGCGGGTTGGCGCGGGCGTCCAGCACCATCAGGCCGCGCGCCTTCATCGCCGCGACGACCGGGTTCACTGCGTCGGGGTTGGTGGTGAATTTGCTGCCCGTGGTGCTGGTGATGCCGACATAGCCGGCCGCCTTGCCCAGCGACCATTCCAGCCGCTCCATGTTGCGCTCAGGCGGCAGCATGGTGAGAAGGGCGTTGGGGCCGGGATCGTTGCGCGGGTAGTCCTGCGGCTCCATGGGGATGGAGAGCATCACCTCGTGCCCCTTGCCGCGGGCACGCTCGACCCAGTTGTCCAGCCGCTCGGCGTAGGGCACGAAGGCCAGCGTGATCGTCGGCGGCAGCTTCTGCAGGGCATTGCCGGTGGTCACGCCGGAGATACCCATCTCGGCCAGCACGATGGCAATGCGCGGCCGGCGGTCGGCGGCGGGGAAGGGGCGGGCGTAGACCTGCCAGGGCTTGCGCCCGTCTTCGGCGATGCGCGGCAGCGGCCCGTTGCGTGAGTCCTCCACCAAGCCGGGGACCGGCGCCGGCGCCAGGGTGACCGGCTCATTCACGACCACGGCGAAAGGCGGCGGAGGCGGTGCGACCGCGGCAGGGGGCGCAGCCACCGCTGGAGCGGCGGCCGGAGGAGCCGGCTGGACGGGAACGGCCGCCGCTGCGGCGGGCGGTGCCGCTGGCGGTGTTGGCGCTTGCGCGCCCTTCACCGCCACCTCGACGCTGGGGATGGCGGCCTGCCACGCCTCGGTGGTGTGCTCTGCGTTCATCGCCAGCCAGCCGGCCAGCCCGCCCAGCCCGAGGGCCAGCACGGCGTAGGCGCCGAGCAGCCTCTTGGCGAGGGGTGACAGCGGGCGGCGCTCCTTGCGCGCGCGGGGAGCGTCGTCCGAATCGCCGCCGCCTTTTCGGCGCCGGAGGCGGGCCAGCAGGCCGGGTCCGGAACGTTCCCGTTTCGCGGGCTTCAGGCGGCCCAGCAGGGCGGCAGCGTTCACGGACCCGTCACTCCCCTCAGTGCGCGCGGGCCTGGAACAGGGCGACGCCCCGCAGCAGGTCGAGCGCGCGGGCCAGCTGGTAGTCGAAGGGCGGCTGGTTGGGCGCGCCTTCGCCGTTCTCCGCGGACGGCGCCGCCGGGGCGTTGCCGTTGGCGGGGGCCGGCGTCGCACCCGGCGCGGGGGCCGGAGCCGCCCCGGGAGCCGGTGCGTTGCTGGCGCCCGGTGCCGGGGCCGGCTGGGTGGTGGCCGGGCGGGGGGCGTCCGGGTTGCGCAGCGCGCCGCGCAGGTCGCTCTCGCGGCGGCGGATCAGACCCTGGTCGGTCTCCTCGACGCGGGCCGGGTGCACCTCGATGTCCGGGGTGATGCCCAGCGCCTGGATCGACTTGCCCGACGGCGTGTAGTAGCGCGCCGTGGTCAGACGCATGGCGCCGTGGCCGGGCAGCGGGATGATCGTCTGGACCGAGCCCTTGCCGAAGGACTGGGTGCCAAGGACGAGCGCCCGCTTGTGGTCCTGCAGCGCGCCGGCGACGATCTCCGAGGCCGAGGCCGAGCCGCCGTTGACCAGCACCACGATCGGCAGTCCCTTGGCAAGGTCGCCGGGCTTGGCGTTGTAGCGCGTGCCCTCCTCGGCCTTGCGGCCGCGGGTGGAGACGATCTCCCCCTTCTCCAGGAAGGTGTCGGAGACCGAGACCGCTTGGTCGAGCAGGCCGCCGGGGTTGTTGCGCAGGTCGAGGACGTAGCCCTTCAGCTTGTCGCCCAACTGCTGCTGGATCGAGGCGATGGCCTTCTCCAGACCCTGCTGCGTCTGCTCGTTGAAGCTGGTGATGCGGACGTAGCCGATGTCGCCCTCGGTGCGGTAGCGGACCGACTGCACCTTGATGACGGCGCGGGTCAGCGTGACCTCGAACGGCTCGCCGGCCTCGCCGCGGCGCACGGTGACCTTGATGTCGCTGCCCACCGGGCCGCGCATCTTCTCCACCGCCTCGTTCAGCGACAGGCCCATCACGGCCTCGCCGTTGAGCTGGATGATCAGGTCGCCCGGCTGCAGCCCGGCGCGGAAGGCCGGCGTCTCGTCGATGGGCGACACGACCTTGATCAGGCCGTTCTCCATCGTCACCTCGATGCCCAGCCCGCCGAACTCGCCGCGGGTCTGAACCTGCATGTCCTGGAAGCTCTTGCGGTTCAGATAGCTGGAATGCGGGTCGAGCGAGGTGAGCATTCCGTTGATGGCGGATTCGATGAGCTGCTCGTCCGTCGTCGACTCGACATACTCGGCGCGCACGCGCTCGAACACGTCGCCGAACAGGTTGAGCTGGCGGTAGGTCTCGGAACTGTTGCCGGTGCTGTTCACCTGCGCGGTGACGGTGGCGACGCCGGCCCCCAGAAACACCAGGGCCGCGGCGGTGGCGGCACGCTTGACTATCCTCATCTACCCTTGTCCTTTCCCCTCCGGGGCGCCGAAACCGCGCTGTGGATTGATCGGCTGTCCGTGACGTCGAAGCTCGAAGTAAAGATCGGGTGACCCGTCGGCGGGCATCAGGCCGATGGGTTCCCCCGTGGCCACGCGCCGTCCGACGGCCGTGTCGATGCGGCCAAATCCAGCGATGAGACTATGATATCCGTGGCTGTGTTCCACGATCAAGATTTGGCCATAGCCGCGGAACGGCCCGGCGAAGACGATCGTTCCGGCCTGCGGTGACACCACCGTCGAGCCGGCGCGGGCCTGGATGGTGACGCCCCGGCTGGTCGCGCCGTAGCGGTCGGCCTCGCCGTAGCGGACGGTCACCCGGCCGCCCACCGGCAGGCGTTCCCCGGCGGGCGGGCTGGGCGCGGCGCGGGCGGTTTCCGTCTCGGCCCTGGCCCGCTGTTCGCTAGCCCGCTGGTCTGCGGCCCGCTGTTCGGCGAGTTTCTGTTCAGCCTGCCG
The DNA here is from genome assembly GCF_058780635.1 of Azospirillum sp. UENF 312511. NCBI lineage: Bacteria > Pseudomonadati > Pseudomonadota > Alphaproteobacteria > Rhodospirillales > Azospirillaceae > Azospirillum > Azospirillum sp. UENF 312511. The sequence goes on from NZ_JBSNCG010000003.1 coordinate 2,030,249, forward strand.
TTGCTCCGCCGCTTTCTGTTCCGCCAGCTTCTGCTCGGCTTGTCTCTGCTCCGCGGCCCGTTGCTCGGCGAGCCGGCGCTCGGCTTCGCGGCGCTCCGCCTCCAGCCGTTCGGCCTCGCGCTTGGCCGCCATGGCGGCAGCGGCACGGCGTTCGGCCTCGATGCGGTCCATCAACTGGCGCAGGTCGGCGGCCTGACCGGTCAGGCGGGCGGTGCGCTGGGCGACCTGCTGCCGCTCCTCCTCGGTCTGGCGCGACAGCTCCTCGCGCCGGGCGACGAGCTGGCCGATCTCCTTCTGGCGGTCGATCAGGGTGAGGCGGGCGGCGTAGGTGCGGCTGCGCTGGGCTTGCAGCGTCTCGCGCGTCTCGGCCAGCCGCGTCAGCGCCTGGGCCAGCGCGTCGGCGCGGGCGCGCAGGGCCGGCACCGTGTCGCGCAGCAGCAGGGCCGAGCGCAGCGTGTCCACCGGCCCGTCCGGGCGGGCCAGCGCCGCTTCCGGGGGGATGCGGGCGACGCGCTGCAGGGCGGCGAGCAGGGCGGCGATCTGCTGCCGCTCGCCCTCCAGCTTTTCGGCCTGGTTGCGCTCCTGCGTCTCCAGCGCGGTCAGGGACTCCTCAAGATGGGCGAGTTCGTCCTCCTGCGCCCGCTCCTGATCGGCCAGACCGACCAGCCGGTCGCGCAGCTCGTCCAATTCCTTCTGGAGCGTCTGCGACTGGCGGTCGAGCTGCCGTTGCAGGGCCTTGTCGGTCTGGAGATCCTGCTCCACCCGCTTCAGCGTCTGGCCGGGGGACTCGGTCTGCGCCGTGGCGGCGGTGGAGACAACGAGAAGGGTGGCGGTCAGCAGGGCCGGCCGCCAGAAAAACGCCCGTCTCCGCCCGGCGCCTTGCGGAACGGAGACGGGGAGGGGGAGCAGAGCAACACCCGCCGGATGATCGCGCCCTGCGCCCATGCCCGGTTCCGCCTTATTCCGCGGCGGCCCGCGCGCTGGCGCGGTCGATCAGGCTCTTGCCGGTCATCTCCGCCGGCTGCGGCAGCTTCATCAGGTCGAGCAGCGTCGGGGCGATGTCGGCCAGACGCCCGCTGCGGATCGCCGACACCCCGGCGGGGCCGTTCACCAGCACCAGCGGCACCTTGTCCAGCGTGTGGGCGGTGTGCGGGCCGTTGGTCTGCGGGTCCTTCATCAACTCACAGTTGCCGTGGTCGGCGGTGACCAGCATCACGCCGCCCTGGGCGCGCACGGCGGCCTCCAGCCGGCCCAGGCTGACGTCCACGGCCTCCACCGCCTTGATGGCGGCGGACAGGATGCCGCTGTGGCCGACCATGTCGGGGTTGGCGTAGTTGATGACCACCAAATCGTATTTCCCGCTGTCCACGGCGACGACGACCTTGTCGGTCACCTCGGCTGCGGACATCTCCGGCTGGAGGTCGTAGGTCGCGACCTTCGGCGAGGGCACCAGGATGCGGTCCTCGCCGGGGTATACGCGCTCCTCGCCACCGTTGAAGAAGAAGGTGACGTGCGGGTACTTTTCCGTTTCGGCGATGCGCAACTGGGTCAATCCGGCCTCGCTGACCACTTCGCCCAGCACCTTGGTCAAGGATTTCGGCGGAAAGATGGTCGTCATCAGCTTGGCGAGCGTCGACGAGTACTCGACCATGCCGACGGCGGCGGCCAGCTTCGGGACCGAGGCGCGCTCGAACCCGTCGAAGGCCGGGTCGACGAAGGCGGCCAGGATCTCGCGGGCGCGGTCGGCGCGGAAGTTCGCCATCAGGATGGCGTCGCCGTCCTTCATGCCGGTGTAGCCGTCGATGACGGTCGGCAGGATGAACTCGTCGTGGGTGCCGGCGGCGTAGCTCTGCTCGATGGCCTGGATCGGGTCGGCGGCCGTCTCGCCCTCGGCGCTCACCAGCGCGGCGTAGGCCTTGGCGACGCGGTCCCAGCGCTTGTCGCGGTCCATGGCGTAGTAGCGCCCGCTGACCGTGGCGACGTTGACGCCGGGCAGGGCGTGCACGTCAGCCATGAACTCGGCCATCTGGTCCTTGGCGCTCTGCGGCGGCACGTCGCGGCCGTCGGTGAAGGCGTGGATCTCGACCGGGACGCCCTCATGGGCCAGCACGCCGGCCAGCGCCGCGATGTGGTCCTGGTGCGAATGGACGCCGCCCGGCGACAGCAGGCCCAGGATGTGGCAGCGCCCGCCCGAGGCCAGCAGCGTCTTGGCGAGGTCGTTCAGCGCGGCGTTGCGCTCCAGCTCGCCCTCGACGATGGCGTGGTCGATCATCACCAGATCCTGGCGGACGACGCGGCCGGCGCCCAGATTCATGTGACCGACCTCGGAGTTGCCCATCTGGCCCTTGGGCAGCCCGACCTCCTCCTCGCTGGCCTCCAGGAAGGCGCGGGGCTCCGACGACCACAGCCGGTCCCAGTTGGGCGTGTTGCCCTGCGCGATGGCGTTGTCCTCGCGCTCCTCGCGGTAGCCCCAGCCATCCAGGATGCACAGCACTACGGGTCGGGGACGATTGGTCTCGGTCATCACGCTCCTCATACGCCTGTCACGGTCGGGTTGCGGGTCTCGGTCGAACGGTCTGATGCCAGTCTTCTTATGGCCGGATTCTTATTGCCTTGGGCCGGATCAGAAAATGGCATGCCTGCGCACGCGCACAATGGGAGTCATGCACGGTGATAGGGGTGTCCGGCCAGAATTTGCTGGGCACGGTAGATTTGCTCCGCCAACATGCCTCGCACCAGCATATGCGGCCATGTCATTGCGCCCAAGGCCAAAAGAAAATCGGCGCGCGCCCGTACGGCGTCGCCGTGCCCGTCCGCCCCGCCGATGAGAAAGGCGATGTCGCCCGCCCCCTGGTCCCGCCAGCCGCCGATCTTGGCGGCGAAGGCTTCGCTGGTGATGGTCTTGCCGCGCTCGTCCAGGGCAACGACGATGGCCCCGGCGGGGATGGCGGCCAAAAGCAGCTCCGCCTCCTGCCGCTTCAACTCGTCGGAGGCGAGGCGTTTCTTCACCTCGACCTCGCGCAGAGTCAGCGGCCAGGACAGGCGCCCGGCGTACTCGTCATACAGGTCGCGCGCCGGACCGGTTCGTGACCGCCCAACCGCGGCAAGCCACAGACGCATCGGTCCGACTCCCGTCCCTCACCCGTCCCGAATGGTGTCCGTCAGGCGCTCATGCGCTCGGCGGAGGGCCGCGGCGTCTCCAGACCCCACATCTTCTCGATGTTGTAGAAGGTCCGGACTTCCGGGCGGAACAGGTGGATGATGACGTCCCCGGCGTCGACCAGAACCCAGTCGCACTGGTTCAGGCCCTCGACCTCGACGCCGCGCAGGCCGGCCTGCTTCATGCGGTCGGCCAGCTTCATGGCCATGGCGGCGATGTGCCGGGTGTTGCGGCCCGACGCCACGATCATGTAGTCGGCGATGCTGGTCTTGCCGGCAAGGTCGATGACGACGACGTCTTCGGCCTGATCGTCGTCCAGGGACTTCTCGACGAGCGCCTTCAGTTCGTCCGGCTGGGGAACGGGAACGGGCGCGGGCCGCACAACGGGCGCGGCCGGTTCGATGAACGTGTTGATGGTACCTACCTCGCGATACAGGGTCACGACCCGCTGGCACGTGCCCGGCGGATCGCCGTCGCCGAAGCCGGATGCAGCGGGTTGCGGAGGAAAATCCAGGCCGGTGTCTTCGAACCGGCCAACCCCTTGGCCTTGTGCATGCTCACCCGGCGACGGGCATAGCGCTGAGCGGCTATGCCACCAAGCGCCCCCATAGAATAAGTTGGACGGGCGAGAACTGCAACCGGCACCAGCCGGAAGATTCGCGTCCACTGCCGCCAGCGGGGGATTTGCCGAAGATTGTCCGCCCCCATCAGCCAGACGAAGCGCGTTTTGGGGAAGCGGAGCGTCAGCTTGGCCAGCGTGTCGGCGGTGTAGCGGGTGCCAAGCTCTTGCTCGATGGCGGTGACCCGGATGGCCGGATGGCGGGCGGTGCGCCGGGCCTCCTCCAGCCGTTCGGCGAGCGGCGCCATGCCCCGGACGGGCTTGAGCGGGTTCTGCGGGCTGACCAGCCACCACACCTGATCGAGCCCCAGCGCCTTCAGCGCGTACAGGCTGATGTGCCGGTGCCCGGCGTGGGCCGGGTTGAAGGAGCCGCCGAGCAGCCCGACGCGCAGGCCGGCGTGGAGCGGGCCGCCGTAGCGGTGGGGGGGTGTCGCCATGCTTGCCCCCTCCCTAACCCTCCCCCGCTTCGCAGGGGAGGGGATCAATCCCCCTCCCTCGCCGAAGGCGGGGGAGGGTCGGGGAGGGGGCAGACGTAAGCTCCAGGGCCGTAAACCTCACGGCCGCGTCTGGCCATCGCCGCGCACGACATACTTGTAGCTGGTCAGCTGTTCCGCACCGACCGGGCCGCGGGCGTGGAACTTGTCGGTGGAGATGCCGATCTCGGCACCCATGCCGAACTCGCCGCCGTCGGCGAACTGGGTGCTGGCGTTCCACAGCACGATGCCGCTGTCGATGCGCTGCAGGAAACGCTCCGCCGCCGCCGGGTCCTCGGTCACGATGGCGTCGGTGTGGTGGGAGCCGTGGCGGTTGATGTGGTCGATCGCCCCGTCCACACCATCCACCACGCCGCAGGCGATGATGGCGTCGAGATACTCGGTGTCCCAATCCTCCGCCATCACCGCCGTCACGCGCGGATCGACCGCCTGGGCGGCGTCGTCGCCACGGACGGCGCAGCCGGCGTCGAGCAGGTCCTTCACCAGCACCGGCAGCATGGCGTCGGCGATCCTGCGGTCGACCAGCAGCGTCTCGGCGGCGCCGCAGATCGAGGTGCGGCGCATCTTGGCGTTCATCACCACCTTGCGCGCCTTCTCCGGGTCGGCCCCGGCGTCGACGTAGACGGTGTTGTTGCCGTCCAGATGCTTGATGACCGGGATGCGGCTCTCCTCGGCGATGCGCTGGATCAGCGACTTGCCGCCGCGCGGGACGATCACGTCGATGTAGTCGCGCATGGTCAGCATGTGGCCGACCGCCGCCCGGTCCGTGGTCGGGACGAGCTGGATCGCCGCCTCCGGCAGTCCGGCGGCGCGCAAGCCGTCGGCCAGACAGGCGGCGATGGCACGGGACGAGCGGATGCTCTCCGACCCGCCGCGCAGGATCGCCGCGTTGCCCGACTTCAGGCAGAGGCCGCCGGCGTCGGCGGTGACGTTGGGGCGGCTCTCGTAGATGATGCCGATCACCCCCAGCGGCACGCGCACACGCTGGATGGCCAGCCCGTTGGGACGGGTCCATTCGGCGATGACGCCGCCGATGGGATCGGGGAAGTCGGCGATGTCCTCCAGCCCCTTGGCCATCGCCTCGATGCGGGCGTCGTTGAGGGCAAGACGCTCGATCATGGGACCGGCGAGGCCGCGCTCCCGGGCGGCGGCGACGTCCGCGTCGTTGGCCGCCTGGATCTCCGCCTTGCGGGCGCGGATCGCGGCGGCCGCGGCCCGCAATGCCTGATCCTTCGACGGGCTTGGCACGGTCGCCAGCTCCGCCGCGGCGGCGCGGGCGGCGCGGCCGAGGGCGAGCATCTGATCGTGCAAGGCGTCGGTGGTCTCAAGCAGGGCGGACATCGGTCTCACTCCAGTGGCGTTCGCCAAGCGGCATCGGCCGGTTGAAAAGGGCGGAAACCATAGCCCATCCCGCGCCGCCGCGAAAGCCATGGCGGCTAAGCCGAATTGCTGATCGGTCTACTCAACAATCCGCCTGGGCCGCGGTTGATTGCGGGCGTAGCGTGGCCCTCTGCGTCATCGGTGAGGGAGAACTCCATGGTCCGGCTTGTCCGCCGCGGCAGCGTCGCCGCGTGCCTGATGCTGTCCGGCATGATCGCGACCGCCGGGGCCGAAACGCCGCCGCAATCGCCGGTGGAGCGGGGGCGCGCCCTGGTCAACGGCATCGTCGCCTGCGGCAACTGCCACACGCCGCAGGGGCCGAACGGGCCGGTCGCGGGACGGGAGCTGGCCGGCGGGACGCCTTTCGTCGAGGAGCCCTTCACCGCCTATGCCTCCAACATCACACCGGACCCGGAGACGGGGATCGGGCGCTGGACCGACGAGCAGCTGATCGCCGCCATCCGCGAAGGCAGGCGTCCCGACGGCAGCCTGATCGGGCCGCCGATGCCCTTCGGCTTCTACCGCGGCCTGTCGGACGGCGACCTGCGCGCCATCGTCGCCTATCTCCGCAGCGTGCCGCCGGTGCGGCATTCCGTCCCGAAGTCCGAGTACCGCATGGCGTTGCCCGCCGCCTACGGACCGCCGGTCGGGTCGGTGGCGGAGGTGCCGCGTACGGACCCGGTGACGTACGGCGCGTACATGGCCGGCCCGCTCGGCCACTGCATGGAATGCCACACGCCGATGCTTCCGGACGGGCGGCTCGACATGACCCGCATGGGAGCCGGCGGGCGGAACTTCACCGGACCGTGGGGCAACGCCGTCTCCCGCAACATCACGCAGGACAAGGAGCACGGGCTGGGCGGCTGGACCGACGCGGAGATCCGCAAGGCGATCACCGAGGGTGTACGTCCCGACGGCCACCGGCTGAGCCCGCCCATGGGCTATCACTATTACAAGTCCATGAGTGACGGCGAGTTGGGGGCCCTGGTCGCCTACCTCCGTACGCTTCCTCCGACCCGCTAGACCCCACCGGCCGTGCGTGAAATACCGCACCGCCGAAAACGCAATACCGTAAGCGTCGCCGAGAGGGCATAGTCCGCGGGCTTTTTCCACCCGCCGGACCGTGGCCCCATGCTGACCCTGCTGCTGATCGTCTCCGCCTTCTTCGCGGGCGTGCTCAACGCCGTGGCCGGTGGCGGCAGCTTCCTGACCTTCCCGGCGCTGATCATGGCGGGCGTGCCGCCGCTGAACGCCAACGCGACCAGCACGGTGGCGGTGTCGCCGGGCGCGCTGGCCAGTGCTTACGGCTACCGGCGGGAACTGGGGCGGATCAAGGAGGTCAGCCTGCCGGCCTTCCTCGGCGTCAGCCTGATCGGCGGTCTGCTGGGCGCGCTCCTCCTGCTGTGGACGCCGCAGCGCGTGTTCGAGGAGATCATCCCCTGGCTGCTGCTGTTCGCGACGGTGCTGTTCGCCTTCGGCCCGAAGGTGTCGGCCTACATCCGCCGCAACTTCAAGGTCGGCCACAACACCGTGCTGATCGTGCAGTTCTTCATCGCCATCTACGGCGGCTATTTCGGCGGGGGGATCGGCATCCTGATCCTGGCGACGCTGGGCGTCTTCGGCCTGACCGACTTGCACGCGATGAACGGGCTGAAGGCGCTGGTCTCGGGCTGCCTGAACGCGGTCGCGGTGGTGGCCTTCGCCTTCGGCGGCGCGGTCTATTGGAACGAAGCGCTGATCATGATGGCGGCTGCCGTGGCCGGCGGCTATGCCGGGGCCGCGGTCGCCCGCCACATCCCGCCGCCGATCCTGCGCAAGTTCGTGATCGTCGTGGGCGTGGCGATGACGGTCTATTTCTTCGTCACGAAGGGGTGAGGCGCCTTTCATCGCGCGGTTGATTGGGGAATAAATTCCTTGCATGCTCGGTGACGGACAGGGAACACGTGCGACCGAATGGGGCTGGCCAGCGGGCCGGCCCTTTTTCTTTGGCAGATCGCACCGTCCCGCTTGCATGGCATTCGACAAGGATGGAGGGCTTTGGCAATGGGCGCGATCAACCCGATGAAGATTGAGGAAATGATCGGACTTGGCGATGAGGCCGATTTCCCGCCGCGGGATGCCGGAGCCGACGGGGGTGGTGATGCCGGCGGCGGTGATCCGCCAAAGGCGGCGGCGCCTCCTGCGGACGACCGCGGGCCGGTTTCGCAGCCGACCGGCAGCCCGGAGTCGGAGGGTCCGTCTCCGAAGTCCAGCGAGGACCCGTCCGACGATGCCGGGCCTTCCACCGACACGAAGAATGCTGCGAACGACGAAGAGTTCGACGCGGCGTCGATGCCGGCCACCGAGTCCGTTTCCGTTGACAAGGCCGACGGACTGCCAAATCCCGCGGACGCCTTGAATCACCTGATCGAGGACCCACGCTATCGGTCGGACCAGGAGTATGCCGATTACGTCACGCGCCAGTTCGAGCGGGTCTATGGGACCGACGGGGAAACCGACGCAACCGGACGTCTGATCGTCGATGGCGATTTCTCACGGTTCGAGCCGTTTGCGGACCGGTCCTCGGTTACGGATGACGACGCCGATGGAGTGGGCGCTGCATCCGGTTCCTCGGTGAGGGACACGGTGGAGCGGTCCGGTGCGCCGTCACGGGTCGAGTATGCCGACGAGATCGAGAACTGGCTGCGCGACCGCAGGATCGATGTGGCGGAGAATTCCAAGCCGAAGACGGCAACAGATGTCGTGACTGTGAATGAAAGCAAGAATCCGGACATTCCAGACTTGCCCTATTTCAAAGTCGAATATTTCAAGAAGCAGCCCGGAGCGTGGAGGAATTTCAACGAGGCCATCGCGCGGGAGCCGAACCTGTCGCCGAACCAACGGCTGATCTACGCGGAAATCTTCGCCATGGAAGGCGGAATGACGACGCATCCGGGGTCGGGAGCGGCAAGCGGGATCACGCAGGATATTCTGGATCGGGCGAAGGAGGATCTGCCGGGTCTCGAAAAGGTCCGGAAACCCGATCAACTGACGGTGGGGCAGCGCGCGGCGATTTACCCTTACTATTTCGACGATGTGCTGCGGACCGTCGGTGGCCGGAAAGCGCTGGACGAGATCGGAAACGACGAAGCGGCGGCGGCCTTCGCCGACACCCTGTTCCGGTTCGGCCGGAGCCGAGGAACGGAGATCATCCAGGATGCGATGAACCGGGTGTTTCGGGAGAATGGCTATCCTGAAATGCCGAAGGACGGGCAAATGGGGCCGGGGACCCTTGCCGCCTATTCTTACCTTGCAACGGATGAAAAATTGGCCGAGAGGCTTTCTTATTATCTCGCTAATAGAAGAATAGAGCAGCTCGGTAGCCAGAAAAACAAGGAAGAAGATAGATCAAACTATTTCTCTTTCAAGAAAAATCCGCATTGATGAGGTGCAGTTCAATAAGGCGGCGAATACCACTCGTAGACAATCCATCGGCCATCGCCGTCCTTCCGCAAGTTATAGGTCGTTCCCATCTTGATGGGGTCCTTGTAGGGTGGCGGGCAGCCGTAGCTCCAGCACGAGCGTTCGCTCAGGGTGATCTGAACATCGCCGGCCTTGCACGTCGCTTCCAGATCATCATTGAGGCAGCGTCGCGGGATGTCCCGTGGCGTGAGCCGGCGCACTGCGACCACCCGGTAGAGCGTGGTCCCTTTGAACCGCCCTTCCATGTGTATGAACCGCCGTTCTCTTCCAGTGGCAAGTGTGCAGAGGGCGTTGATGCCGTGGTCGAAGCACGCGAGCAGGGTTTCCAGCGTGCAGATGGGGCTGATCAACTGGCCGATGCAGCGGCTGCTCGACTCGGCGTCGGTGGGGCCCATCCGGTGCCAGCGGCTGGGCGGGTCCACAGGCGGCAGGTCCGGGTCCTTCCCCGCCGCCGGAAGCGCCCATAAGGCGATGAGGAGGGCGAGAAACGCGCTCGTCGCGGGGTGCGGCATGGCTTTGTGGCCTTCCGATTTCAATAAGGCGGCGAATACCACTCGTAGACAATCCATCGGCCATCGCCGTCCTTCCGCAAGTTATAGGTCGTTCCCATCTTGACGGGGTCCTTGTCGGGTGGTGGGCATCCGTAGCTCCAGCACGAGCGCTTGCTCAGGGTGATTTGGACATCGCCGGCCTTGCAGGTCGGTTCCAGATCGTCGTTGAGGCAGCGTCGTGGGATGTCTCGTGGCGTGAGCCGGCGCGCCGCGACCACCCGGTAGAGCGTGGTGCCTTTGCCTCGTCCGTCCATGTACTCCGCTCGTATTTTTCTTCCGGTCGCGAGCGTGCAGAGGGCATTGATGCCGTGGTCGAAGCACGCGAGCAGGGTTTCCAGCGTGCAGATGGGGCTGATCAACTGGCCGATGCAGCGGCTGCTCGACTCGGCGTCGGTGGGTCCCATCCGGTGCCAGCGGCTGGGCGGGTCCACAGGCGGCAGGTCCGGGTCCTTCCCCGTAGCCGGAAGCGCCCATAAAGCGATGAGGAGGACGAGAAACGCGCGCGTCGCGGGGTGCGGCATGGTTCGGCAATCGAATGCAAAGGTGTGCATCCGGATCATGTCATGCCGTGGTTGCGGCGTCGCGTGCCGACCGGCAGCGCGTCAATCCGCCGCCATGCGCTCCGCGAGGCCGCAGAGGCCGTCCCAGTCGAGCGCCGCCGGGTCCGCCACCACATGGTCGGCGGCGTCGAACAGCAGGTCGGCGTGCTGGGGCCAGGCGATGGTCAGCATGCCGGCGGCCTTGGCGGCGCGGGCGCCGGTCGGGCTGTCTTCGATCACCGCGCAGGCCGCGGGCGAGACGCCGAGGCGGGCGGCGGCGGTCAGGTAGGGCTCGGGGTCCGGCTTGCCCTTGCTCACGTCGTCGCGGCTGAGGCCGAACAGGAAATGCGGGCTGCCCATGTGGCGCAGGTTGGCCTCGACCACGCGGCGCCCGCTGTTCGACACGCAGGCCTGCAGCATCCCCCGCTCCGCGAAGGCGTCGACCAGCGCCAGGGCGCCGGCCCGCGCCTCGACCTCGGCGATGCGCTCCAGATAGAGGTCGGTGATGGCGTCCGCCCATTCCCGGAAGGTCAGGGCCATGGGACGGGCGGCGTGCAGCCGGGCGTACAGCTCGGGGAAGGCGACGCCCAGCGTGGCGGCGTAGTCCGTGTCGGACATAACATGGCCGTGCAGCCGGCAGACCGCGATGGTGGCGCGCTGGTGCCAGGGCTCGCTGTCGAGCAGCGTGCCGTCGATGTCCCACAGGATGGCCTGGAGGGGCGGGCGGGCCAGTATCGAACCGCTCACCGCACCACCAGATCGTCGCGGTGGATCATCTCGTCGCGGCCCCGGTAGCCGAGGATCGCCTCGATCTCGTGGCTCTTGCGGCCGGCGATGCGGCGGGCGTCCTCGGCGGCGTAGGCGGTCAGGCCGCGCGCCACCTCGCGCCCGTCCGGCGCCTTGACCACCACCACGTCGCCGCGCTCGAAGTCGCCCTCGACGGCGCGCACCCCGGCGGGCAGCAGGCTGGCCCCCCGGGCGAGCGCCGACAGCGCGCCGGCGTCCACGGTCAGCGCGCCGTGGGCGTTCAGGTTGCCGCCGATCCACGCCTTGCGGGCGGAGGAGGGGGAGGCGGCGGGCAGGAACCACGTGCAGAGTGCGCCGCCCTGCTCGGGCCGCTGTTCCAGCGCGGCCAGCGGGTTCATGCGCTTGCCCTTGGCGATGACCATGCGGCAGCCGGCGGCCAGCGCGACGCGCGCCGCGACGATCTTGGTCACCATGCCGCCGGAGCTGTAGCCGGGCGGCGGCTCGCCCGCCATGTTCTCGATGTCGGAGGTCAGTTCCTGGACGACCGGGATGTGCCGGGCCTCGGGGTCCTTGCGCGGGTCGGCGGTGTAGAGGCCGTCGATGTCCGACAGCAGGACCAGCGTGTCGGCGCTGATCATCTGGGCGACGCGGGCGGCCAGACGGTCGTTGTCGCCGAAGCGGATCTCCGCGGTGGCGACCGTGTCGTTCTCGTTGATGACCGGGACGGCGCCCAGCTTCAGCAGCGTGTCGATGGTGGCGCGGCCGTTGAGGTGGCGGCGGCGCTCCTCGGTATCCTCCAGCGTCACCAGCACCTGGGCGACGGTCAGCCCGTGGCGGGCCAGCGTCTCCTGATAGGCGGCTGCGAGCCGGATCTGGCCGGTGGCGGCGGCGGCCTGCTTCTCCTCCAGCCGCAGGGCGCGCCCGACGAGGCCGAGATGCTCGCGCCCGCAGGCGACGGCGCCGGAGGTGACGATCACCACCTCCTGCCCGCGTTTGCGGCAGGCGGCCACGTCGTCGGCCAGCGCGTCCAGCCACTCGCGGCGCATCCGGCCGGTGGCGCTGTCGACGAGCAGGGCGGAGCCGATCTTGACGACCAGCCGCCGCGCGTCGAGCAGGGTGGGAAGCAGGGAGAGGGTCTCAGCCTTTGGCGTTGTCGTCGCCGTTGCCGCTGTGCTCGGTGTCGTCACCGTCATCGTCGCCTTCATCGTCCCAGTCATCCCCGTCCGAGTCGGAGTCGTCCGCCTCTTCGGGGAGATCGTCGTACTCGCCCGTCTCCTCGTTCCAGCCCGCATATTCGTCGTCCATCTTCCGGCCGACCGGGGCCCGGGGGATGGAGCGCGTGACCGGAGCCTGGATGACGTCGGGCTCCTCTTCCTTGGACTGTTTGATGAGCGTGAGCAAGCGGTAAAGCACCGCCTGGACGCCCTGGCCGGTGGCGCCGGACAGAACCATCACCTCGGCACCCGACGCCGCCTCAAGCGCGGCCTTCTTCTCCGCGACTTCCTCGTCGAGCAGGGCGTCGGCCTTGTTCAGGCCGATGATCTCCAGCTTGTCGGCGAGGTTGCCGCCATAGGCGACCAGCTCGTTGCGGATGGTGGTGTAAGACTGGACCACGTCCTCCGCCGTGCCGTCGATCAGGTGGAGCAGCACGCGGGTGCGCTCCACATGGCCGAGGAAGCGGTCGCCCAGCCCGTGCCCCTCGTGCGCGCCTTCGATCAGGCCGGGGATGTCGGCGATGACGAACTCCTCGTCACCCGCGCGGACGACGCCCAGGTTGGGGGCCAGCGTGGTGAAGGGGTAGTCGGCGATCTTCGGGCGCGCCGCGGTGGTCGCGGCCAGGAAGGTGGACTTGCCGGCGTTGGGCAGGCCGAGCAGGCCGGTGTCGGCGATCAGCTTCAGCCGCAGCCAGACCCAGCGCTCCTCGCCCGGCCAGCCGGGGTGCGACTTGCGCGGGGCGCGGTTGGTCGGGGTCTTGTAATGGGCGTTGCCGAAGCCGCCGTCGCCGCCCTTCAGGATGACGACGCGCTGGCCGGGCTCCGTCAGGTCGAGCAGCACGGTCTCCTGATCCTCGTCGAGGATCTGGGTGCCGACCGGCACGCGCAGGACCACGTCCTCGCCCCTGGCGCCGTTGCGGTTGGCGCCCATGCCGTGGTTGCCGCGCTGCGCCTTGAAATGCTGCTTGTAGCGGTAGTCGATCAGCGTGTTGAGGCCGTTCACGACCTCGATCACGACGTCGCCGCCGCGGCCGCCGTTGCCGCCGTCCGGTCCGCCATATTCGATGAACTTCTCGCGGCGGAAGGCGATGGCGCCAGGGCCGCCGTCGCCGCTTTTCAGATACACCTTGGCTTGATCGAGGAACTTCATCGGGGACCGTGCCGGCCAATCTACCGTTTGCGCACCGTCCTCCAACCGTGGGAAGGGGGCGGTGACCACACCATCAAAAAAAAGAAAATCGGGGGCCGGTTGCCCGAACCCCCGATCATCCCAACACACCGTACGGGCCGGACGAGATTACTCGGCCGCGACCGCCTGGACCTCGACCGCCTCGATGGCGACGTAGGTGCGCCCCTGGGCGCTGTGCTTGAAGGCCACCACGCCGTCCGCCTTGGCGAACAGGGTGTGGTCCTTGCCGATGCCGACGTTCTCACCGGGGTGGAACTTCGTGCCGCGCTGGCGGACGATGATGTTGCCGGCGACGACGTTCTCGCCACCGAAACGCTTCACGCCGAGGCGGCGGCCGGCGGAATCGCGGCCGTTGCGCGAAGAGCCGCCTGCTTTTTTATGGGCCATGGGGAGTTACTCCTGTGACTGGTCGGCGGCCGTTCAGGCGGCGCCGTTGATCCCGGTGATGCGCAGGACGGTCAGGTCCTGGCGGTGGCCGTTCTTACGGCGGTAGTTCTGGCGGCGCTTCTTCTTGAAGACGATGATCTTCGGACCGCGATCCTGGGCGACGATCTCGGCGGTCACAGCAGCGCCGGCAACCGTCGGGGTGCCAAGGGTGGTGCTGCCGCCGTCGCTGACCATCAGCACGTCGTTGAGCGTGATGGAAGCGCCGGCCTCGGCCTCGAGCTTCTCAACGCGGATCACGTCGCCATTGGCGACCTTGTACTGCTTGCCGCCGGTGCGGATCACTGCAAACATCGTCGTCACTGCCTATCTCAAAACAAACGGAAGGGCCGCTCGCCCACCGTTTGAGGTGCAAGCCCGTTCGTGAGAGCGGGGATTTAACCGATGGGCCACCGGGAGTCAACAGGCATGGTGGCATTTTCCCGTTCATTTTCCTGCAAACAAGGGCTTGCATCCCCCCAGGCTTTTGGGTAGGTTCCGCGCCACCCCGGAAACGGGGCAGCGGATGGGTGGCAGAGCGGTTGAATGCACCGCACTCGAAATGCGGCATACCCGCAAGGGTATCGGGAGTTCGAATCTCCCCCCATCCGCCACTCTCATTCGAGCGAACGCTCAAACGAAGAAGCCTTCCCGACCGGGAAGGCTTTTTTCGTTTCCGGCCTCGTGTGTTTCTCAGGCGTCCTTGAGCATCGCCAGCGCCGCCTCGAACAGCAGGCTGCCCGGTTCGGCGAAGCGGTCGACCACGCTGAAATGGTCGGCGCCCGGCTCCACGATCTCCCGCACCGCGTTGCCTTGCGCGGCCCAAGCCAGGGCGTAGTCGGCCTGCTGGCGGTGCATCGCGTCGGTCTCAAGGCCACCCAGCGCCGGCATCAGCAGCGGGGCCGGGGCGGGAACGGCGTGGATCGGGCTCAGCCGCCGCGCCGAGTTGGGATCGAGCCGAAGCTGCTCGTTCACCTCGAAGCCGAGCATCGGCTCCAGGTCGTAGAGGCCGCTGATCGGGATGCCGCCGGCCACGCGGTCGCAATTCTCCGAGACCAGTTTGGCCGTCAGATGGCCGCCCGCCGAATGGCCGGACACCACCACCCGACGCGGATCGCCGCCGAAGCTGGCCGCGTTGGCGAACACCCAGTCCAGCCCGGCCTCGGCGTGGCCGCACAGCTCGTCCATCGTCACGTCCGGGCACAGGCCGTAGCCGAGCAGGACGACCGCCACCCTGCGCTCCACATAGGGTGCTGCGATGAAGGAGTGCAGGTCCTTCGACAGGGCGCGCCAGTAGCCGCCGTGGATGAAGACCAGCACCGGTGTGCCCTCTCCGGCGGGGAAGACGTCGGCGCGCTGGCGGGGGTGCGGGCCGGTGGGAATGTCATAGCGCCCGCCGAGCCGGGCGCGCACCGCTTCGCTCTCCGCCTGCCAGCGGGCGAAATAGGCCGGGTGCTCCGGCACCAGCTTGCGGAAATTGTACTGGCGGTCGATCTCGGCGGCGGTCATGCCACCAAACAGGGCTTCAGACGCCAAGATAGCGCTCCTTCAGGGTGGGATCGGCGAGCAGGGCGGCGGAACTGCCCGACCACACCAGCCGCCCCTTCTCGATGACGTGATGGCGGTCGGCCAGGGCGGCGAGGGCGTGGACGTTCTTGTCCACCACCAGGATCGCCTGCCCCTCGTCCTTCAGGCGGGCGAGGCAGTCCCAGATCTCCTGGCGGACCAGCGGGGCCAGCCCCTCCGTCGCCTCGTCGAGGATCAGCAGCTTGGGGTTGGTCATCAGGGCGCGCCCGACGGCGAGCATCTGCTGCTCCCCGCCCGACAGGTTGCGGGCGAGGTTGCCGGCGCGCTCGGCCAGCCGGGGGAACAGGGCGTGGACCCGCTCCACCGTCCAGGGATCGCGCCGCGCGAAGCGGTTGGCGGCGGTGGCGATCAGGTTCTCGCGCACGGTCAGGGTGGGGAAGACCTGCCGCCCCTCCGGCACCAGGGCGATGCCGGCCCGCGCGATGCGGTGCGGCGGGCGCCCGGCAATCTCCGTGCCCTCGAAGACGATAGAGCCACCGGTCGGCGCCACGAGGCCCATGATGGCCTTGATGGTTGTGGTCTTGCCCATGCCGTTGCGGCCCATCAGGGTCACCGCCTCTCCGGCGTCGACGGACAGCTCCATGCCGAACAGCGCTTGGCTGGAGCCGTAGGCGGCGGTCAGGTTGGCGACGCGCAGCATCAGACGACCTCCAGTTCGTCGCCGAGATAGGCCTCGCGCACCGCCGGGTCGTTGCGGATCTGCTCCGGGGTGCCGCTGGCGAGGTCCTTGCCGCGCACGAGAACGGTGATGCGGTCGGCCAGCGCGAAGACGGCGTCCATGTCGTGCTCCACCAGCAGGATCGTCACGCCGCCCTTCAGCTCTTGCAGCAGTTCGACCATGCGGGCGGAGTCCTCCGGTCCCATGCCGGCCATCGGCTCGTCGAGCAGCAGCAGCCGCGGCCCGGTTGCCAGGGCCATCGCCAGTTCGAGCTGCCGCTTCTCGCCATGGGCCAGCGCGTCGGCGCGGGTATTGGCCCGCGCGCCCAGGCCGACCCGCTCCAGCACGATGCGGGCGGGGTCGGCCAGCCGGCGGTCGCGCCCGGCGTCGCGCCAGAAGCGGAAGCTGTGCCCGGCGTGGGCCTGCACCGCCAGCGTCACGTTGTCGAGCGCCGTGAAGCTGGGGAAGATCGAGGTGATCTGGAAGCTGCGGGCCAGCCCGCGCTGTGCCCGCTTGTGCACGGGCAGGCGGGTCACGTCGCGCCCATCGAACAGGATGGTCCCGGAATCGGGGGTCAACTCCCCCGACAGCTGGCCGATCAGGGTGGTCTTGCCGGCCCCGTTCGGGCCGATCAGAGCGTGCAGTTCCCCCTCCGCGACGGACAGCGAGAGGCCGTCGGTGGCGGCCAGACCGCCGAAGCGCTTGACCAGCGAGTCGGTGCTCAGCAGAGGGGTGCTCACGGGCGCCTCCCGGCGACAACGCCCCACAATCCTTTGCGGGCGTACAGCACCAGAAGGATCAGCACCGGCCCCAGCACGATCTTCCAATGCTCGCCCAGCCCGGCGTGGGCGAGGTCCATCAGCTCCGGCACGAACTCCTCCAGCAGCAGCAGCGCGGCGGCGCCCAGCACCGGGCCGATCAGCGTGCCGATGCCGCCCAGCACGACCATCACGATCAGGTCGCCGGACCGGCTCCAATGCAGATATTGCGGCCCGACGAACATGGTGGCGTTGGCGAGCAGCGCCCCGGCCAGCCCGGCCAGCGCCCCGGCGATGACGAAGGCGACCAGCTTGTAGCGGGTGACCGGGTAGCCGAGCGCGGCCATCCGCCGCTCGTTGTCCTTGGCGCCGCGGATCACCCGCCCGAAGCGGGAGTTGACCAGCCGCCAGCCCAGCGCCAGCGCCGCGACCAGAAGCCCGAGCACCACATAATAGAAGGTGGTGTGGTCGGCGATGTTCAGCGGGCCGGGCAGGGTGGAGCGGCTCCACAGCGCGATGCCGTCGTCCCCGCCATAGGCCTTCAGCCCGGTCATCAGGTAGAAGAGCATCTGGGCGAAGGCCAGCGTGATCATGATGAAGGGCACGCCGGTGGTGCGCAGCGAGATCGCCCCCACCGGCAGCGCCGCCAGCGCCCCGGCCAGCATGGCCAGAGGCCAGACGATCAGCCCGTTCACCGTGCCGGGAAAGCCGAACAGCGTCGATCCGTCCGACTGGTGGGCGAACAGGATGCCGACGGCGTAGCCGCCGATCCCGACGAAGGCGGCGTGGCCGAAGCTGACCATCCCGCCGAAGCCCAGGATCAGGTCCAGGCTGACCGCCGCCAGGGCGAAGACCAGGATGCGCGTCGCCAGCCGCACGTAGAAGGGTTCCCCCATCCAGTCGGCGACGGTGGGCAGGGCCAGCGCGACGGCCAGCAGGATCAGCAGGGCGATGCGGGGGCGGGTGAGCAGGGCGGTTCGGGGCGCGGTCGGGGGCATGGAGGGCCGGAAAAGAGGGGCGGTCAACCAATTAGCAGGCCAATCGGTAGCCCCGTCTTTTCGCACAGATGGGCGGGCTTGAACACAAAAGGTCGCGCCGACAGCGGGTGCCCGCCCGCTTGGCCCCGCCCGCTTAGCCCCAGGGCGTGTCGTGGTGGCGACGGCGCCGCGACCGCTGGAGGAGCTGGCGTTCGGTGCAGCGCTTCATGTGCTCCGGCACCTCCGAATCCTCACCGATGATGGGACCGCTCAGATAGGCGGCGCCCGCGGCTTCCGCCGCTTCCAGCTCCACCGGGGTGCGCACGCCGTCCACGTAGGCGAACATGCCGAACTTGCGCGGTCCGGGGCAGAAGGTCTGGACCCGCTCCAGGATGTGCGGCTCGTCCTCCCGCCCGTCCAGCCGCAGACCGACCCCCTTGACGCCGGCGGTGGCGTAGACCGACAGGTCGCCCGCGTCGTCGTGCAGGATGACCATGGCGGCGCGGGCAAAGGGGCGCAGCATCGCCACGATCTCCGCCAGCCGCCCATAGGGAACGCCGGCCGGCAGCCCGTCCAGCTCGAAGGCCAGGAAGGGCATCAGCACGCGCGGGATCATCCGGCAGGCCTGGATGTATTCCCGCCGCCGCCGGCTGGAAGCGAGCGTGCCGAAATGGACGGGGATGGTCTGGGCGTAGCGGAATTTGTTGGCGTACAGCTCGTTGTAGGTGCTGACCGCGAGGCTCAGCGTCTCCATGTCGAGGTCGAAGACGGCCTCCTCGCGCTCCGGGTCGAAGGTGTCCATCAGGTTCAGATAGCGGGCGGTGTCGGCGTCGGTGCGGCAGCAGTAGGTCGACACCACCTTGTGCTTCACGTCGAAGACCGGGCGGAACAGCACCTTGGGCCGGCTCTGCGGCGTGATGGTGTCCGCCGGCATCTCGGGCCGGTGCGGGCGCCGTGCCTCCGCCGCCGGAATGGCCGGCGGAATCGCGCCGTCCGCCGGCGGAGGGGAGGCCGCCGCGGTGCCCTCCGGCTTGTGAACGGCGTCCTTGAGCAGGTCGGCCAGCCGCGCGGTGTCCAGGGCGACCCCGCCGCCGACATCGACCACCGCGGTCTTGACGGTGATGCGCCGCGTGTCGGCGTGGCCCAGCAGCGCTTGGTGCAGGCTTTCCATCACCTTGCTGCAGGTCAGCTGCGCCGCTTTCCGGTCGGCCTGGGCGAAGACGATGATGTAGTGGTTCTCGCCATAGCGGAACCAGACGTCGCGCGGCGACAGAACCTTCTTGAGCATGCGCTCGGTGTAGACGTGCACCCGCTCGTTCACGCTTCCCCAGCGGTCGCCCAGCTCATTCCGGATCTCGTCGAGACCGATCAGGTGGACCGACCCCGCGGTAACCGTCTGGTTGTGCGTCAGGATCTGTCGGGCGCGCTCCTTGAAGGACTCGTCGATCGATTGTCCGGGGGTGGGGGGCGAGGACGACATGGCACCGTCATCCTGTTGCGGGATGGTGCCGTCCGGACCGGAGGGGTGATGCATGACCATGGCCGAGCGTCCCTTTCCGGTTGTGGGGGAGCGCGAGCCCAACGGCAGGGCCGCCGTCTGGACCGGGTACGGGCATCAATGGAATGACCGTATGAATAGGATGGTCCTTTCGCACTTGCTAATGCGTTAACGAAGCCGTCCAGGCGGCGCCTCCTGACGTCCTATGCGGAAAGGGACGTGCCTTGGCCGGACCTCTGTCTATGCGGATTCGCGCCGTGCCTTGACCCTGGCTCGCATGAGCATCTGCCGCTCGGTGCAGCGCCGCATGTGTTCGGGAACGTCGGAATCCTTGCCGACCACGGCCCCGCCGACATAGGCCGCTCCGGCCTCGATCGCGGCCTGGAACTGCTCGACGTTCCGGATGCCGTCCAGGTAGGCGAACAGGCCATGCTTGCGCGGGATGGGGCAGAAGGCGTTGATCTTGTCGATGCAGCGCTGATCGCCGTCCCGGAAATCCATAGCCAGTCCCACGCCCTTGACGCCGGCGTTGGCGTAGGTCGCGATGTCGGAGTTCTCCTCCCGCAGGATGACGATGGCGGCGCGGCCGAAGGGACGCAGCATGGTGACCATCTCGGCCAGCCGGCCGTTGGGAATGCCCTGCGGCAATCCTTCCAGCTCGAAGGCCAGGAAGGGGATCAGGCAATTGGGGATCATCCGGCAGGACTGGAGATATTCCCGCCGCCGCCGCACCGAGGCGAGGGTCTCGAAATGGACGGGGATGGTCTGGGCGTAACGGAATTTGTTCTGGTACAGCTCGTTGTAGGTGCGGACGGCATGGCACAGGGTTTCCATGTCGTAATCGAAGATGGCCTCCTCCTGCATGACATCGTCCGCGGTGATCTGGTTGATGTGCCGGCAGGTGTGGAGATCCGGCCGGCAGGTGTAGGTGGAGATCACCTTGTTGCGCACGTCGTAGACGGGGCGGAAGAGCACCTTGGGCCGCGGCGGCGGCTCGCCGTTGCCGAGCGCGAAATCCGTCAGCGATGGCCGCTGCCGCTCTTCGGACCGTTCTTCGGGGCGCCCCGCGCGCTGTGGCTTGGCGGATGGTCGCTCCGAAGGGCTGGCCGCGTGGAGCAGCAGGTCGTCCAGCCGTGCGCTGCCGACCGCGACACTGCCGTCGATTTCCACCAGCGCGGTCTTGACGATGATCTGGCTGGTGTCGCTGTGCCCCAGCAAGGACTGATGAAGGTCTTCGACGATCTTCCCGCAGATCAGCTGGGCCGCCTGGATGTCCGCGTGGGCGAACACGATGATGAATTGGGCCTCGCCGTGCCGGAACCACACGTCGTGAGGGGAAAGCATCTTTTCGAGCAGGCGGGTGGTGTAGATGTGGACCCGCTCCTTCACCCGTTCCCAGCGGTTGCCGAGCTGGTTCCGGATGTCCTCCAGACCGATCAGATGCACCGCCCCGGCGGTGATGAGCCGTCCGCTGAACAGGATTTCCTTGGCGCGATCCCGGAAAGCCGCGTCGTTCAGATGGCAGGAGGATTGGCAATCCGCCGCCTTGGCGGCGCCGTCGCAGTGACAAGGAGGGTCGATGCCGGTCCGGTCCGCGTGGTCGTCCTGGGCGCTGGGCGGCGGTTGGACTGCGTTCACGGCAATGTCTCCCTCGCAACCGGCGGAGGCCGCAGTGCCGGTTCTATGCCTGCTTTCTGGATGTTCGTTTTGCTAACAAGGGTGTTGCAAGGGGAATTTCCGAAGCGTTAACAGCCTGACGTTTTTCCGCCCGGCTGGAGATCGCCGCCGGTTGGCCGCCGCCGTTGACCAATGGCGAGGAGGGGATTATGCCGGGGCGGCCGGTGAGCATGGGAAAGGGCAGGGACATGACGGCAAGGAACGCGGTGGTGCTGGTCAGCGGTGGGCTGGACTCCACGACGGTGCTGGCGATCGCCCGGGAGCAGGGCTACCGGCTGAACGCGCTCAGCTTTCGCTACGGGCAACGCCATGCGGTGGAGCTGGAAGCGGCCAAGCGGGTCGCCGCGGCCATGGCGGTGGACCGCCACGTCATCGCCGACATCGATCTGCGGGCCTTCGGCGGCTCCGCCCTGACCGACGCCATCGACGTGCCCAAGCACGCCAGCGCGGCGGACCTGGGGACGGGCATCCCGGTGACCTACGTCCCGGCGCGCAACACGGTGTTCCTGTCCTTCGCGCTGGCCTGGGCGGAAACGCTGGAGGCATCGGACATCTTCATCGGCGTGAACGCGCTGGACTATTCCGGCTATCCGGACTGCCGGCCCGAATACATCGCCGCCTTTGAGACCATGGCGAACCTCGCCACCAAGGCGGGGGTGGAGGGCGCCAGCCGGTTCAAGATCCACGCCCCGCTGATGACGCTCGACAAGGCGGGCATCATCCGCCGCGGGCTGGAACTCGGGGTGGATTACGGCCTGACCCACTCCTGCTACGACCCGGCGCCGGACGGCGCGGCCTGCGGGTCCTGCGACAGCTGCCTGCTGCGGCTGAAGGGCTTTGCCGAGGCCGGGCTGGCCGATCCGGTGGCCTACGGGGGCGGGTCCTGATGCGCGGCGCCAACCCGGTCCGCCCGCAGGAGGGGGGCGACGGCCAAAGCCTGTGGATACAGGAGGTCTTCTACACCCTTCAGGGCGAAGGCCCCTTCGTCGGGGAGCCCAGCGTCTTCGTGCGGACCGGCGGCTGCAACCTGCGCTGCCACTGGTGCGACACCGACTTCGAAAGCTCGCCCTGGCGCCCGTCCCTGGGCGAGCTGCTGGCCCGCATCGGGGAACTGCGCCCCGCGGTCTGCGACCTGATCGTGCTGACCGGCGGGGAGCCGCTGCGCCAGAATGTCGTCCCGCTGATCCGCGCCCTGCTGGAGCGGGGCCTGCGCGTGCAGATCGAGACGAACGGCACGCTGTGGCTGGACGGCATGCCGGACGACCCGCGGCTGACCATCGTGTGCAGCCCGAAGACGCCCGGCCTGCACCCGGACCTCGTGCCGCGGGTGTCGGTCTACAAATACGTGCTGGCGGCGGGGGAGAGCGATCCCGGCGACGGGCTGCCCACCCTGTCCACCCAGTTGCCGGGGCAGGGCGCCCGGCTGTTCCGCCCGCCGCCCGGCGCCGCCGTCACGGTGATGCCGCGCGACGATGGCGATGCGGAGCGGAACCTCGCCAACCGGCAGGCCTGCACCGCCGTGGCGCTGGCCCACGGCTACCGGATGAGCGTCCAGCTTCACAAGCTGCTGGGGATTGCCTGAAGCCTGAAGCCTGAAGACGGTGCCCGTTACAGGTCGTTGATGCTCATGTCCCCGCGCAGCCACCAGGGCGCGCCCGGCAGGCCGAGGTAGCCGGCGTCCAGGTGATGCTCCGGCACGCCGCGGAAGATCACCGTGTTGGTCGGCGTCTCCTCAATCTCCACCTCGACGCAGCGCAAGGGCGAGGTCTCCGTGGCGAACAGCGCGTTGGCCTTGGCCATCATGCAGGCGGCCAGCGCCTCCGTCGTCGGGTCGCCGGGGGTGATCAGCAGCATGGGCAGCTTTTCCGGCTCGTGCTCCCGGAAATAGCCGATCAGCGGGTCGCGGTGGGACAGCTGGAGCGCATGGTCGACATGCCCGTCGATCCAGCGGTGCCAGGTCGCCTTGGCCCGCGCGAAGGACTCCACCATGTTCGCCGCCCCGTCGAGCGGTGCGGGGTCCACGGCCTCCAGCTTCACCGAAACGGTCTCGTTGTGGCCGTGCGGCACGGCGCATTTGACGGAATCGCCGGCGATCAGGCGATGGGCCATGCTGAAGCGCCGCCGGAACAGCAGCGTGAACTCGTTCGTGGTCATAAACTGAACCTAGCCGTTCCTCAATGCGCTGGGAACAGGCCCTTGGGCCTGATCGCCAGAACCACCGCCATCAGCACGTAGATCGCCATGGAGGCGAGCGCGGCCCCGGCGGCGCTGGCGTTGGCGGCGTCCATCACCAGACGGAAGGCGGCGGGCAGCAGGGCGCGGCCCAGCGTGTCCACCATGCCGACCAGCAGGGCGCCGGCCAGCGCCCCGCGGATCGAGCCGATGCCGCCGATGACGATGACCACGAAGGTCAGGATGAGGATCTGCTCGCCCATGCCGACCTGAACGGCCAGCACCGGCCCGGCCATGGCGCCGGCCAGCCCGGCCAGCCCGCAGCCCAGCGCGAAGACCAGCCCGAACAGCAGCCGGACGTCCACTCCCAGCGCCATCACCATCTCGCGGTTGGTGGCGCCGGCACGGATCAGCATGCCGACCCGCGTGCGGGCGATCAGCAGCCACAGGAACACCGCCACGGCGATGCCCACGGCGAGAATCGCCAGCCGGAAGGCCGGGTATTTCAGCCCGAACAGGTCCACCGTCCCGGCCAGCGCCGCCGGCGGGTTCAGGAAGATGGGGACCGGGCCGAAGACGATCTTCACCAGCTCGTTGAAGAACAGGATCAGCCCGAAGGTCGCCAGCACCTGGTCCAGGTGGTCGCGGCGGTAGAGCGTGCGCAGCGCCACCGCCTCCACCACCAGCCCGAGCAGCGCCGTCAGCAGAACCGCCGCCGCCAGCGCCAGCGGGAAGCTGTCCAGCACCGGCACCAGCGCCGCCGTCAGGTAGGCGCCGACCATGTAGAAGGTGCCGTGGGCGAGGTTGATGAGGTCCATGATGCCGAAGACGAGCGTCAGCCCGGCGGCCATCAGGAACAGCATCACGCCGAGCTGAAGCCCGTTCAGACCCTGTTCGACGAGGAGGAGCGCGTCCATTCTCCGGCGTCCTGGCTGCGCCTCACTTCATCGGGCAGTCTTTGACGTAGGCGTCGGCGTGGTTGGTGAAGACCGTGGCGACGGTCTTGTTGGTCACCGCACCGTCAGCCCCCTTCACGACCTCGCGCAGGTAGATGTTGTGGATCGGGTAGTGGTTGGTGTTGAAGGCCACCTCGCCGCGCAGGCTCTGCAGCTTGGCCGACGCCAGCGCGGCGCGCAGCTTGTCCTTGTCCTTCAGGTTGCCGCCGACCGCCTTCACCGCGCTGTCGATCAGCAGCGCCGTGTCGTAGCCCTGGGCGGCGTACATGGACGGGATGCGCCCGTACTTGGCCTTGAAGTCGGCGACGAACGTCTTGTTGGCGGCGTTGTCGAGGTCCGGGCTCCACTGCGCCGAGTTCTTGACGCCAAGCGCGAACTCGCCGACCGCCGCCAGGATGTCCTGGTCGAAGGAGAAGCCGGGGCCGAACAGCGGGACGGCGCCCTTCAGCCCGGCCTGCTCGTACTGCTTGATGAAGTTGATGCCCATGCCGCCGGGGTAGAAGACGTAGACGGCGTCCGGCGCCGCGGCCTTGAGCTGCGCCAGCTCCGCCGCGTAGTCGAGCTGCCCGACCTGGGTGTAGACCTCGCCCGCGACCGCGCCCTTGTAGTAGCGCTTGAAGCCGGCCAGACCGTCCTTGCCCGCCGGGTAGTTGGGGGCCATCAGATAGACCTTCTTGAAGCCCTCGTCCTGGACATGCTTGCCGACGGCCTCGTGGATCTGGTCGTTCTGGTAGGCGGCGTTGAAGAAGTACGGGTTGCACTGCGCGCCCGCCAGCTGCGACGGGCCGGCGTTCGGGCTGATGAAGAAGGTCTGCCCGCCGGCCAGCGTCGGCAGCATCGCCAGCGCGAGGTTCGACCAGACCACGCCGGTCACCACCTGCACGCGGTCGCGCTCGACCATACGGTTGGCGAGGCCGACGGCGACGTCGGGCTTCTGCTGGTCGTCCGCCTCGATGACCTGGGTGTCCTGCCCGCCCAGCTTGCCGCCCGCATGCTCGACCGCCAGCGCGAAGCCGTCGCGGATGTCGATGCCCAGCCCCGCGCCGGGGCCGGACAGGGTGGTGATCATGCCGATCTTCAGCGTGTCCGCCGCCGCCGGGGTGGCGAGCAGGGCCAGCGCGGAGGCCAGCGTAAGCAGGTTGCGGGTCATGACGGTCCAGCCTCCAGGGGTATTATGATTGATTTATGGGCAGCGCGAATGTCAGGCGGCCCGCATCCGTTCGTCCGCCCGCTTGTCCGCCCAGGCGCGCGCCGTGGACGGGCGGCCCTCGGCGTCGATCAGGCCGCGGGTGAAGAGTTCCTCGACGTGGCGGATGAAGAAGGCGGCGGTGCTCTCCCGCTCCCAGCGCTCCATCCAGTTCTGCTCCAGGAAGGCGAGGATCGCCGGCTGGCCCAGTTCGGCCTCCCACAGCACGCCGAGCAGGGAGGTCTGCTGCTCCTCGTGCATGCAGTCCTCGAAGGTCAGCTTCTGCTGGCTGCGCGCCTCCTTGCGCAGCGTCGTCTCCGGCCCCGGCCCCAGGCCGAAGTCGTAGAGCGGACGGCGCTCGGGCGCGGCGACCAGCCAGTGGGCGACCTCATGAACGATGACCGTCGATTCCACATCGGTGCGGATCACCTCGCCGTCCCACATGAAGGAGGCGTTCGGCGGCTCGTCCAGCGTGCCGATGCCGTGGGCGTGGGCCAGCCGCACCGCTTCGGCGCGCTGCTCCGGCGTGTCGACGCCGCCGGGCACCGGCCATGTGGCGGCGATGCGCCGGAAGGCGGCGAGGGGCAGGGGCTTGCCGGCCAGCAGGCGCTCGAAGGTCGCCAGGGCCTCCGGCATCGTCTCGGCCGGGATCGGGGTCAGGATCATGATGGGAAAAGCAGTCCGGGGTGCGCAATGACCCCTATTTGCCCAACAGGGCCGGGGCGGCGCAAGAAAAACCCCTCCTCCATCGCCATCGGATGGAGGAGGGGTGAAGACGAAACCGTCAGGCGGCCCGCATGTCGGTCAGGAAGCGGGAGACGAAGCCGCGCAGCCCTTCCGCCTCGCCGCTCAGCCCGTCGGCGGCGTCGAGCACCTGACGGGAGGCGTCGCCGGTGGCTTCCGCCGCCTGGGTCACCCCGGCGATGTTGCCCGACACCTCCTGCGTGCCGCGGGCGGCCTGCTGGACGTTGCGGCTGATCTCCTGGGTGGCCGCACCCTGCTCCTCGACCGCGGCGGCGATGGTGGTGGAGATGTGGCTGATCTCGCCGATCACCCGGCCGATCTCGGCGATGGCCCCGGCGGCCTCGCGGCTGACCTGCTGGATGCCGGCGATCTGGCCGGAGATGTCCTCGGTCGCCTTGGCGGTCTGGTTGGCGAGGCTCTTGACCTCCGACGCCACCACGGCGAAGCCCTTGCCGGCCTCTCCGGCACGGGCCGCCTCGATTGTGGCGTTGAGCGCCAGCAGGTTGGTCTGGCTGGCGATGTCGTTGATGAGCTGGACCACCTCGCCGATGCGCTGGGCGGCGTCGACCAGCCCGCGCACCGTGGCGTCGGTCCGCTCGGCGGTGCTGACCGCCTGCCCGGCGATGCTGTTGCTCTGGGCGACCTGCCGGCTGATCTCCTGGATCGAGCTGGTCAGCTCCTCCGCGGCGGCGGCGACGGTCTCCACGTTGGCGGTCGCCTGGGTGGAGGCGGCGGCGACGGCGCTGGCCTGCCGGGTGGTCTGCTCGGCGGTGGCCGACATGCCCTGGGCCGTGCTGTTGAGCTGGGTGGCGGCGGAGGAGACGCGGGACAGCACCTCCATCACCATGCGGTCGAACTCGCGGGTCAGGGAGTCGATGCGCTCCGACCGCTCGCGGCGGGTCGCATGCTCGGCGGCCTGCTCGGCGGCCATGCGGTCGGCCTCGATCAGGCTGTGCTTGAAGACTTCGACGGCCTTGGCCATGCCGCCGATCTCGTCGCCGCGGTCGAGGCCGGGCACGTCCACCCGGCGGTCGCCGCCGGCCAGACGGGTCATGGTGTCGGTCATCGAGACGATGGGCCGCGACAGGCCGCGCCCGATCAGCAGGGCGGAGATCAGCCCGAGCAGCACGGCGACCACGGCGGCGGCGGTGGTCACGGTGCGGGCGCGGTCGATGTTCTCCGCCGCGGTGGTGCCGAGCGCCGCCTGCTGGCGGGCGCTGGCGTCGCGGAGCTGCTCGACCCGCGCGTTGACGGTCGGGCCGAGCGTCTCCAGCACCTGCGAGACCAGCTCGTCCCGCTTGGTGGTGGCGACGACCGCCTTCTCGAACTGGGTGGCGAAGACGCGCTGATAGGCCAGGAAGGACGAGGCGCCGCGGCGGCGCTCCAGCTCGGTCAGCTTGGCGAGCATCGCGTTGCCGCGCTCGCGGGCGTTCTGCAACTCCTTGCGGAAGATGTCGGCGCTCTCCGCCGAGCCGTCGGTTAGGAAGCGGTTGGCGGTGTTGCGGGCGGCCAGGAAGTGGCGCGCCGCCATGCCCGCCTGATAGGCGGCCTCGGTGTCGCCGTCGGCGTAGGCGCTGTCCATGACGCCGCTGAGCGCCTTCTCCATCTTGACTCCGAGATCGAGAAGCTCCGCCGACGCCTCGTTGCGGGTCGCCTGGAACTCCATGATGCGGGCGAAGGCCTCGCGGTATTGGCCCAACTCGTTGTCCATCTGGGTCACCGTGCGGTTCAGCGTCGGCTCGGTGAACAGGGTCTTGGCCTCGTCGATCCGCCCGTCCAGGTCGGCGGCCAGCGAGTCCACCGCGTGGGCGGCCTCTTCGCTGCCGGTCAGCAGGAAGGTCTTGGCCTGAAGCTGGACCTCCAGCATCGTCGCCTGGATGCGGCCGACCTCGGTGGTCTGGCGCGCCAGGGTCTGGTAGGTCGCGAAGCCGTGCTTGGCGTCCATCAGGGCATAGACCCCGATGCCGCCGATGGCGACCAGGAAAAGGAGAACCCCGGCGTTCGCCGCCGTGATCTTGGTGCCGACCCGAAGATGGTTGAACAGGCTCATGGTCGGGAAAACTCCGGATGAGGCTGAATGGTTTAGATACAAAACATGGCAGTGTCCGCTTACCAATTCATTAAGTGTGCCAACTGCTTTCCGGCCCACGAAAACGGGCATGGGGGTCCTTCGCGCACGCTTGGGGATGCCCTTATCCTTCCGGGTTCTGGCGGTTTCGCGGGGCCTTGGAATATTTGTCGGGACCGTGGCGTTAGCCCACCAGCGACGGACCGTTCCGGCGCCGGTTCCAGCGGCGTGCTGGTCACGGCTTAGGCCGTGGATGGTCACAATAGAGGCGTTTTGCTCATCCACATGTATCGTGCTATATGCCAAAGGGCGAAGCGCCCCGCCGGGGACGCCTGCCAGGACCCTTCCGACCCGGCTCGTGATCATCTGACCCAACGGCCGGCCATGTCCCTGACCGACGCGCCCACTCTGGCGGCTTCCGCCAACACCGCCCCCACACCCGCCCCCATCACCGGTGACGCCGCTTCCGCCCCGAAGCCGTCGCGCTCCGCCCGCACGAAGCGGGGGCGCCTGTCGGTGGTGATCCCCTTCTACAACGAAGGCCCCAACATCGCGGCGCTGTTCGAGCGGCTGGTGCCCGTGCTCGACCGGCTGGACGCCGAGTGGGAGGTGGTCTGCGTCAACGACGGCAGCCGCGACGACACGCTCGACCGCCTGCTGGACGTCCATGACGCCGACCCGCGGGTCAAGGTGGTCGACCTGTCGCGCAACTTCGGCAAGGAGCTGGCCCTGTCGGCCGGGCTGCGCCACACCACCGGCGACGCCGTGGTGCCGATGGACGCCGACCTCCAGCACCCGCCGGAATTGCTGCCCCAGTTCCTCGCCAAATGGCGCGAGGGCTACGACGTGGTCGTCGCCGTGCGCCACGCGCGGGTGGGGCAGAGCCTGAAGCACCGGGCGTTCGCCCGCGCCTTCTACTGGATCTTCGACAACCTGTCGGAGGTCAAGCTGCCGCGCGAGGTCGGCGACTTCCGGCTGATGGACCGCCGGGTGGTCGACGTCATCAACCGCATGCCCGAACGCACGCGCTTCATGAAGGGCATCTTCGCCTGGGTCGGCTTCCGTCAGGCCAGCATCCCCTACCAACAGGGGGAGCGCGCCGGCGGCGACACCAAATGGGGCTTCCTGAAGCTGCTCAGCCTGTCCTTCGACGGGCTGACCGCCTTCTCCACCTTTCCGTTGCGGGTGTGGAGTCTGGTGGGCATGGCGATCTCCGGCTTCGCCTTCGTCTACATCCTGCTGCGCCTGCTGCGCACCCTGATCTACGGCATCGACGTGCCCGGCTATGAATCGCTGCTGGCCGCGGTGCTGTTCATGGGTGGCATCCAGCTCGTCACGCTGGGGGTCATCGGCGACTATCTGGGTCGCGTGTTCAACGAGGTGAAGGGACGCCCCCTTTACATCGTCCGTTCCGCGCACGGCTTCGAGGACGAGGCTGCCGCTCCGGTATCCAATCCAGCGGCCAATCCGGGGGCCAACGCAGGCGCTTGGCGCCGGCCCGGAAGCGAGGACCGCCCTTCATGAGCCTGATGCCGCCGCTCGGCCTGAATCCCCTCGGGGCGGCGCCCCCGGCGGGCGCGCTGTCGCAACGCCGCGCCGGTGCCCTGTGGGACGACATGGCGCGCGCGCTTTTGCTGTGCCTGATCATCCTCGCCGCGCTGACCTTCCGGAACTACGGGATCAGCACCGACGAGGAGGTGCAGCACATCTACGGCAAGAAGCTGCTGTCCTTCTACCTGTCCGGCTTCACCGACCGGTCGGCCTTCCATTTCAAGGACCTGTACCTGTATGGCGGGCTGTTCGATCTGGTGACCGCCCTGGTGGTCCCGATCTCGCCGTTCGAGGAGTACGAGACGCGCCACCTGCTGTGCGCGCTGGTCGGGGTGCTGGGCATCGCCGGCTGCTGGCGCTACGCGCGGCTGCTGGCCGGGCCGCGGGCGGGCTTCCTGGCGGCGGCGCTGCTGGCGCTGTCCGGCGTCTATTACGGCGCCATGTTCAACAACACCAAGGACGTGCCCTTCGCCGCGGGCATGGTGTGGACGCTCTATTTCGCCACCCGCATCATCGGCCAGATGCCGGCCCCGCGCCGCAGCGCCGTGCTGAAGTTCGGGCTGGCGCTGGGCCTGACCCTGTCGATCCGGGTGGGCGGGGTGCTGGCCGGCTTCTACCTCGCGGTGGCGCTGGCGCTCTATGTGGTGCTGGTGGCGTGGCAGGGTGGGCTGCGGCCGGCCTTCGGCGTCGTCCGGCGCTCCGTGCCGCCCCTGCTGCCGGCCATTCCGCTGGCCTACGCGGTGATGGCGCTGTTCTGGCCCTGGGCGGTGCAGAAGCCGCTGAACCCGCTGGAGGCGCTGCGCGTCGTCTCGCACTTCCCCATCGACATCCAGACGCTGTTCATGGGGCAGATGGTCAGCTCCGCCGCCCCGCCGGCGCTCTATCTGCCGGTTTATCTGGGGGTGAAGCTGCCGGAGGCGGTGCTGCTGGGCACCCTGGCCGCGGTGGTGCTGGCCGCCCTGTGGGTGGTGCGCGGCGGCTGGCGGAACGTGGACGGCGCCTTCGGCGCGGTGCGCTGGGTGCCGCTGGCGCTGGCGGCGTTCCTGCCGGTGATCCTGTTCATGCTGATGCGCCCGTCCGTCTACAACGGCATCCGCCATTTCCTGTTCGTGGCGCCGCCGATGGCGGTGCTGGCCGGCATCGCCTTCGACCGGCTGTGGAGCGGGGCCGAGGCGCTGGGCCGGCGTACGGGGCAGGCGTACGGGGCGGCGGCCATCGCGGTGGCCGTGCTGTACGCGTGGCAGCTCGGCGCCATGCACCCGAACCAGTACGTCTACTACAACCAGTTCGCCGGCGGGCTGAAGGGCGCCGAGGGCCGGTTCGAGCTGGATTACTGGGGCAACTCCCAGCACGAGGCGCTGGCCGAGCTGGTCGCCCTGGTGGAGCGTGAGAACGGCGGCAAGGCGCCGCCGCGCCAGTACACCCTGTCGGTCTGTGGCAACACGCTGGCCGTCCGCTTCGAGCTGCCGCCCTGGCTGAAGCTGGTCAACGGCACCGGTCTGGATTGGCGCAAGGCCGATTTCTTCATGGCCTTCACCCAGGTCAAGCAGTGCCCCAGCCTGCTGGGCGGCCAGCCGATCATCGAGATCGCTGCCGATGACGTGCCGCTGACCATCGTGAAGGACCGCCGTCCGCCGCTGGCGGAAATTCCCACCGAGTAGAAATTGGCCGAGTAGAAATCGGCCAAGTAAATTTCGGCCGGGTGGGGCGGGCCTCACCGGTCTAACCCGCCCGGCATGGCCTGCTCCGTTGGCGTGATGTCCGTCCGCGGACGTACCGGCGGGCGGGACCGCTTCCCACTCTTCCTTCAGCGCGCCCATTCCGCGCGCCGATGACGGAGGGTGGGGATGCGGGGGCCGGTGCTCGGTGTCGTGTCGTTTCTTGCGCTCACCGTCTGGGCGACGGCGCCGGCCCCGGCGGACGCGGTGCCCCCGGACCGTCTTCGGGAGGCGGTGACGGCGTTGGCCGATCGCCGTCTTGAGGAGGCGGGGGCGGGCAGCATCGTCGTCGGGGTGATCCGCGACGGGCGCAGCCTCGTCGTCGGGCGCGGCGACAGCGGGCGGCCCGACGGCGGCCCGCCGGACGGGCGGACCCTGTTCCAGATCGCCTCCCTGACCAAGCCCTTCACCGGCACCATTCTGGCGGAGCTGATCCGCGCCGGGCGCGTCGCCCCGACCGACCCGTTGGCCCGCCATCTGCCCAAACCGGTCCACGCCCCGGACTTCGACGGCACGCCAATCCGCCTGCTCGACCTTGCCACCCACACGGCGGGGCTGCCCAACGTGCCGGAGACTCCGCGCTTCTCGTGGAGCCGGCTGGAGGACCCGCGCAACCCCTACAAGCCGCTGACGCGGGAGGAGGTGGGATCGTGGCTGTCCGGCTTCAGCCTGACGGTGCCGCCGGGCACGCGCTTCCGCTACTCCAACGTCGGCATGGCGGTGCTGGGGGAGGCGCTGTCCACCGCGTCGGGCATTCCCTACGAGACGCTGTTGAAGCGGGTGGTCACCGACCGCTTCGGCATGACCGACACCACGCTGGCACCCACGGCCGGGCAGCGTGCCCGCAAGGCGGTGGGCCACGCCCGCGGGCAGGTGGTCCCCGATTGGGAGGCGCCGGCCATGCAGCCCTCCTTCGGCCTCTACTCCACCGCCGACGACCTGCTGCGCTGGCTGCGCGCCAACATGGGCGACTGCACCGGCCTGGGAAAGGCCGCCTGCGACGACGAGACCGCCGCCACCCTGGCGCTCGCCCAGTCGGTGCAGGTGGACGGGCGGGCGTTGCGCGATCCGGGGGCGCTGGGGCAGGGGGCAATGGCGCTCGGCTGGTTCGTCGCCTGGGCGGCGGACGGCACGCCGATCCTCTGGCATTCCGGTTCCACCGGCGGCTTCAACGCCTACATCGCCTTCTCACGCGCCCACCGCTGGGCCGCGGTGGCCCTGACCAACAGCGACCCCGAGCGGATCACCGCCGACCGGGTGGTGGGCGATCTGATCTGGCAGCTGGAGAGGGCGGCGGAGCGCCGCTGAACGCGTGAGGGGAAAGAGGGGCCGCGCTCAGTGCAGCATGCCGCCGGGCGGCAGACGGTCGGGCGGCGTCAGGATCTGTGAGGCGGGTTCGGCGACCGGTCCGGCCTGGTGGTGGGCCAGCCGCCACTCGCCGTCCTCGCGCGCGAACAGGTTGGTCGCCACCAGCACCGCGTCTCCCACGATCTCCTCGCAGAGGACGACCGCGGTGTCGCCGTACAGGCTGACGCGTTCGTTGCGCGCCTGCACCGCCGGGCCGCGGGGGGAACGCAGCACGTCCTGCCAGCTCGACACCACCGCCTCCCGGCCGAACAGGATGGTCCAGCCGGGATGGATGCAGGACACGGGCAGGCGGGAGGCCCACAGCCGGTCCATGGCGGGAAAGTCACGCCCGGTGAAGGCTTGGTAGAAAGCCCGGTTCGCGGCCAGAATGGCGTTGCGGTCGGTCGTGGGGCGGTCGGTCATGGGGAAGCGAATCTCCGAAACAGCGAAAGCCGCTTCTATACAGGGAGCCGGCTCGACGGCAAGCGCCGGCCCCCGTTATCACAGATCGCACCCCTTTTGCGGGCACTCCTTCCGGGAAAACGGCCCGCTCTTCCTCACGCCGTGATGTCGACCTTCTGGGCCGTGTCCGCCGTAGCGCCGCTCTTGGCGCTGCTGCTGCCGTCGGTCAAGCCGGCGATGGGCTGCGACAGGTCGAGGTTCAAGTGCATCACGCCATCGGCGCTCTTGGTCGGGGTCAGGGCGCCGAGGCCGTTCATCCCGCCCTTCGCGGCCATGCCGTTCAGCTTTTCCAGGACGCCCTTGATCTCGTCGTCGCTGAAGCCGTTGGCGCGGACGATCATGCCGGTGGCCTTGCCGGACACCTTGGTCGTGGCGGCGGAGAACATGGCGCTGCCCGAGCCGTCGGCGTTCAGCGTGGCCGCCAGCCCACGGTCCTCGCGGGTGAAATCCAGGGTGGACTTGGCGAAGGAGATGCGGACCGACTTGTCGCCGTCCTGGATGGTCAGTTCCATGCCGCGGGACTCGATGGACCACTGCGAGCGGGCTTCCTGCATGCTCATGCCCATCTGGCTGAAATCCATGGACTTCAGCTTGTCCTTCATGGCGCTGCCGAAATCGCCGACGGCGCCCTTCACGTCGTCGTCCGACATCCCCAGCCCGCCGAGCAGGCTGCCGAGGTCGCCGGCCATGTTGTCGATGGCCTTCTCGAACAGGCCGGAGAGGCCCTTGGACTGCTCCAGCGCCTTCTGCATGATCTGCTCGGCCTGCTTGGCCCGGTCGGCCATCGCCTGGGCGCCGGTCTTGCCGCCGCTGGCCGCATCGCCCGCCGCACCGGCGTTCGCGCCATCGGCACCCGCCGCGGGCTTCTTGCCCGACAGGTTGTCGAGCAGGTTCTCCATCGACTGGCTGATCGTGTAGGCCGGGCTGGCGCTTTTCGCGGGAGTCGCGGCGTCGGTCGTGGTGGCGGCCTTGGCGCCGTCCGCGGCCTTGCTCTCGGTTGCCTTCTTGGCGTTGTTCGCCTGTTGCAGGACCGTGGTGGTCGTCCCTGTCGGTCCGGACATTTCCGAGTAATACATCGCCGCCTCCCGCGCGTGATCGTTTCGCCGTTAGGGTATGATCGTACCGGAGTCCTTTACCACAGGTTAATTCGTCGCAGGGCTCCTGCAACGCCCGGTCGAAACTCTTCGGTTTCGAAGGATTTTATCAGTTTTTGCTTGCGGAGTCCTCCACGGGCGCGAGGGGCTGGGTGGCCGGACCGTTCAGAACCGTCCCGTCCACCGCGAAGCGGGAGCCGTGGCAGGGGCAGTCCCAGCTCCGCTCGCCGGGATTCCAGCGCACCACGCATTTCAGATGAGGGCAGATGGCGGAGCGGCGGTGCAGCACCCCCGACTCGTCGCGGAAAACGGCGACGGGCCAGACGCCCGATTTCAGGACCGCGCCCTGTCCGGGCTCGATGCGGTCCTCGCCCTCCAACTCCGGCCCCTGGACGTAGGGCAGGAAGTGGCGGGCCACGTCCAGGTTCTCCCGCAGATAGGTGCCGAGCTTGTTGGTCATCTTGCGGCCGGGATCGTACAGCGCGGCCCACGGGCTGCCGCTGCCGTGGATCAGCTCGCACAGGACCAGCCCGGCGATGGTGCCGTGGGTCATGCCCATGCCGCTGTCGCCGGTCGCGACGAAGACCCGCCCGCCATAGGCCGGGTCGGGGCCGATGAAGGCCAGCCCGTCGAAGGGCTCCATCACCTGCCCGGACCAGCGGTGCTCGACCGCCCCGGCCTGGGGGAAATGCGCGCGCGTCCAGGCCTCCAGCGCGGCCCAGCGCTCGGCCATGTCGCGGGCCTCGCCGGTCTTGTGGTCCTCGCCGCCGACGATCAGCCGGTCGTGGTCGGCCTCCGGCTGGAGCCGCGCATAATGATAGGCGTCGAGCGTGTCCCAATAGAGGGCGTCGGGCACGCTGCCCTTCGGCACCCGCAGGGAGATGGCGTAGGTGCGGTAGGGCGCCTGCTTGGAATGGATGGCGAAGCGGTCGCTGATCGGGGAGTTGGTGGCGACGACCACCGCATCGGCCTCGACCAGCGCGTGGTCCGGTCCGGCCTCGACGCGCACGCGCTCGCCGTCCTGCCGGATCGTGGAGACATGCGCCCCGGTGGCCAGCGCGCCGCCGCGCGCCAGGAAGGCGCGGGTCAGCCCGGCCAGATAGTCCAGCGCGTGGATGCGCGCCTGCCGGGGGAAGCGCAGGCAGGGGCCGGGATGGCGGATGGGCGGGGCGTCCAGCCGCTCCACATCGTCCAGCCCGGCGCGGCGGGCGGCGTCGCGCTCGCGGTCCAGCCCGGCGGGGTCCTGCCCCGGCGCCAGCATCAAATAGCCGTCGAGCCGGGCGAAGCCGCAGTCGATGTCTTCCTCGCGGGCGATCCGCTCGATGGTGTCGATGGCGGCGCCGTGGCTGTCCGCCGCCATGCGGGCGCCGGACTCGCTGTGCAGCCGTTCGATCTCGGTGAAGCGGTCGTCGATGACGTTGGAGAGATGCGCCGTGGTGCGCCCGGTCTCGCCGCCGCCCGGCGGCCCGTCGTCCAGCAGCAGCACCGACTTGCCGGAGCGCTGAAGCAGATAGGCCGTGGTGACCCCGGCGATGCCGGCCCCGACGACGATCACATCGGGTTGCAGGGCGCCCAGCCCCGCGGCGGTGGGGGCGACCGTCCCGACGGGCATCGCCGCCCCGCCGCGGTCCATCCAGACGGAGGTCGTGGCACCGGAACTCTGCCCGGACTGTTGCATGACCGGTCATCCTTCTGTTGGCGTCCTGTCCTTCCGGCAACACAGCGTTTGGTGGCGCGGTTCCGCTGCGGCCGTGCGCCGCTTCCGCCCCCGGCCTCCGGCTGTTACGGTGTCGCCGATCCGCCGCTTCACCGGACGACGCTGCCATGACCGACCGCCTTTCCATCGCGCTGGCCCAGATCAACCCGACCGTCGGCGCCATCACCGCCAACATCGACCGCATCCGCACCGCGCGGGCGGAGGCCGCCGCGCGCGGCGCCGACCTGATGGTCTGCCCGGAGCTGGCGGTGACCGGCTACCCGCCGGAGGATCTGGTGCTGAAGCCCTTCTTCCTGGACGTGGTGGAGCGGGCGGTGCGTGAACTCGCCGCCGAGACGGCGGACGGCGGTCCGGCCCTGCTGGTCGGCGCGCCCTGGCGCGACGGCGACAAACGCCACAACGCCGCCCTGCTGCTCGACGGCGGGCGGATCGCGGCGACCCGCTTCAAGGTGGACCTGCCGAACTACGGCGTCTTCGACGAGAAGCGCCTTTTCGACCCCGGCCCGCTGCCCGGCCCGATCAACGTCCGCGGCGTGCGGCTGGGCGTACCGATCTGCGAGGACATGTGGTCCGCCGACGTGATCGAGACTTTGGCGGAGAGCGGGGCGGAGATCCTGGTGGTTCCCAACGGCAGCCCGTTCGAGCTGGGCAAGCACGACCAGCGCGTGCAGCTTGCCGTCCGGCGGGTCACCGAGTCCGGCCTGCCGCTGCTCTACGTGAATCAGGTGGGCGGGCAGGATGAGCTGGTCTTCGACGGCTCCAGCTTCGCGCTGGGCGCCGATTGCCGGCTGGCCGCGCAGGCCCCCGCCTTCGCCGAGCATCTGCTGATCACCCGCTGGGAACGCGGCGAGGACGATGTGTGGAGCTGCGCCGACACGGAGTGCGTCGCCCCGCCCGACGAGTTGGAGTCGGTTTACGCGGCGCTGGTGCTGGCCTTGCGCGACTATGTGGCCAAGAACCGTTTCCCCGGCGTGATCCTCGGCCTGTCGGGCGGCATTGATTCGGCGCTGGCGGCGGCCATCGCGGTGGACGCGCTGGGCGCCGAGCGGGTGCATGGCGTGATGATGCCGTCGCCCCACACCGCGCCGGAGAGCCAGGAGGACGCCGCGGAGTCGGCGGAGCTGCTGGGCTGCCGGCTCGACACCGTTTCCATCCTGCCGGCGATGGAGGCGTTCGAGCGGATGCTGCGGCCGGCCTTCGCGGGACGCGATCCGGACGTCGCGGAGGAGAACATCCAGGCGCGCTCCCGCGGCGTCGCGTTGATGGCGCTGTCCAACAAGTTCGGCCCGATGGTGCTGTCCACCGGCAACAAGTCGGAGATGTCGGTCGGCTACGCCACGCTCTACGGCGATCTGTGCGGCGGCTTCGCCGTGCTGAAGGACGTCTACAAGACGACGGTCTACGCCCTGGCGCGCTGGCGCAACGCGCATGTGCCGGAGGGGGCGCTCGGCCCGGCGGGCCGCGTCGTGCCGGAGCGGGTGCTGGTCAAGGCCCCGACCGCGGAGCTGAGTCCCGGCCAGACCGACCAGGACACGCTGCCGCCTTACGAGGCGCTGGACGACATCCTGCGCTGCCTGATCGAAGAGGACCTGGGCGTCGCGGAGATCGTCGCCCGTGGCCACGCGCCGGAAGTGGTCAACGCGGTCTGGGGCATGCTGCATTCGGCCGAATACAAGCGCCGTCAGGCGCCTCCCGGCCCGAAGATCACCCGGCGGCAGTTCGGCCGCGAGCGCCGCTACCCGATCACCAACGGGTTCGGCAGCCTCCTGTGAGGGTGGGCTCTTCCTACTCCCCGCCGGTCTTCCGCGCCAGGAAGCCCTGCGCCGGGTTGTAGCCGTAGACCGCGCCGCCCAGGAACAGGGCCAGCGCCAGCACCGTCCAGCCCAGCGCCGGCAGGTTCACGTCCAGATACAGCGCGAAGCGGATCAGCTCGACCGCTTGGCTGAACGGGTTGACGGTGCACAGAAAATACAGAAGCTCCCCGGCCTCCTGCATCTTCCATAGCGGATAGAGCGCGGTGGACAGGAAGAAGGTCGGGAAGATGACGAAGTTCATCACGCCCGCGAAATTCTCCAGCTGGCGGATGGCCGAGGACAGCAGCATCCCCAGCGCCCCCAGCATCAGCCCGCTGACCACCAGGGCCGGCAGCACCGTGAGGTAGCCGAGCGGCGGCGCCTGCACCCCGTAGACCCAGGCGACGGTGAGGAAGGCGTAGACCTGGAGGATCGACACCGCCGTTCCGGCCAGCAGCTTTGCCGTCAGCAGGAACCAGCGGGGCAGGGGGCTGACCAGCAGCATCCGCATGCTGCCCATCTCGCGGTCGTAGACCATCGACAGCGAGCTTTGCATCCCGTTGAACAGCTGGACCATCCCGGCGAGGCCGGGGACGATGTAGACCTCGTAGGGAATGTAGGTCTCGTAGGGCGGGGTGATGGCGATGCCCAGCGCCGCCCGGAAGCCCGCCGCGAAGACGAACAGCCAGAGCAGGGGCCGGACCAGGGCCGACAGGAAGCGCTCCCGCTGGTGGACGAAGCGCAGCACCTCGCGCCCGACGATTCCGCCGAGGGCGCGCGCGTAATGGGCGGGGCCATTGTGGACGGGGGCTGTCACGCCGCCTCCTTCGCGGTGAGCCGGGTGAAGCTCTCGGTCAGCGTGTCCGCCCCGGTCGCGCGGTTCACCTCCGTCACCGGCCCGGCGGCGCGGACCCGGCCGCGGTGGATCACCACGACGCGGTCGCCGTCGCCGATCTCGTCGATCAGGTGGGTGGCCCAAAGCACGGCGATGCCGCGCTCCCGGCACAGCGCGTGGACATGCTCGACGATGGCGCGCCGCGCCGGGACGTCCAGCCCGACGGTCGGCTCGTCCAGCACCAGCAGGGCCGGCTCGTGCAGCAGGGCGCGAGCCAGCTCCACCCGGCGGCGGTGCCCGCCGTTCAGCGCCCGCACCGTCTCGCCGATGCGCTCCGCCATGCCGAGCCGCTCCAGCGACTCCCGCGCCCGCGCCTTGGCGGTGCGGCGGGGGATGCCGTGCAGGGCCGCGAAATAGAGCAGGTTCTGCCGCACCGTCAGGTCGAGGTCGAGCGTGGGTTGCTGGAACACCACCCCCATGCGGCCGAGCGCCTGGGCCGGCTCCCGCCGCAGGTCGATGCCGCCGATGCGGATGGTGCCGCCCGGCGATTCGAACAGGCGGGTGACCAGGGCGAACAGCGTCGTCTTGCCCGCCCCGTTGGGGCCGAGCAGGGCGGTGAAGGACCCCGCCCCGACCGCCAGCGACACGTCCTTCAGCGCGAAGGTTCCGCGCCCGTAGGCGTAGCTCAGCCCTTCGATCAACAGCGCCGGTTCCGCCATGCCCTTACCCTTCCACCCGCTTAGCCCTTCACCGCGACGCCCCAGGGGTAGCGGCCGACCTTGATCGACTTGACGACCTTCAGGCTGTCCACGTCGATCACCGACACGTCGCCCGACACGCCGTTGGTGGCGTATAGCCGCTTCTGGTCGGGCGACAGGTCGAGCTGCCAGACGCGGCGGCCGACCAGCAGATAGTCCTTCACCGCGAAGGTCTGGGCGTCCACCACCGCGACATGGTTGGCCGGGCCGAGCGCCACGAAGGCGTAGCGCCCGTCGTCGGTCAGCTTGATGCCCACCGGCTGGATGCGGTCCTGGGGCACGCCCTTGATCTTGAAGCGGATGGTCTGAGCCACCTTGCGGCTGGCCGTGTCGATCACCGACAGGGTGCCGCCGATCTCCGCCGACACCCACAGGCGGCTGCCGTCCTTGCTGAACTGGGCGTAGCGCGGGCGGGCGTCGACCAGCGTGTTGTCGACGACGGCGCGCTTCTCGGTGTCGATCCAATGGACCATGTTCGTCGTCTCCGACGTGTTCACCGCCCATTTGCCGTCGGGGCTGACCGCCATACCCTCCGGCTCAACGCCGACATCCACCTGATAGGCGACCTTGCGGCTGGGCACGTCCACGACGGTGACGACGTTGCTCTCCTCGTTGGCGATGAACAGGTGCTTGCCGTCGGGGTGCAGGGCGAACAGCTCCGGGTCCTCGCCCGAGGGCAGGTTGTGCAGGATCTTCTTGGTCGCGAGGTCCATCACCTGCACCGTGTCGTCGTCGCTGGCGCAGATGTAGAGATGCTTGCCGTCTGCGCTCAGCGTGATGCCGCGGGGGCGCCGCCCGACCTTCACCGTCTCCGTCACCGTCAGGGTCGTGCCGTCGATGATGGACAGGGTGTTGTCCTTCTCGTTCGAGACATAGACGGTCTCCGCCAAAGCAGGAACGGCGCAGCCGGCCAGCAGGGCGGCGAGGAGAAGGGAGCGGGCGGTGGTCATCGGGGCGGCGTCCTCTTTGCGGAAATGATTGGGAATATCAGCGGCGGCAGCCTGTTTCGGGCTGGTCGTGGCCCAGCGTGTCGAGTTCGGTTCGGGGGTGCAGGAAGCCGTCCTGCGGCGAGACGGACACCAGCGAGCGGTCGGCGGCGAGAAGCACCGGCTGGCGGAGCTGCCCGTCCCAGCTGCGGAAGGACAGCGGCACGCCCTTGAAGGCGGCCAGCGTGAAATCCGGCCCGCGGATGTAGGCGGCCAGCGCCGCCGGATCGGTGGAGCGGGTGCGGGTCGCCGCCTCGCCCACCGCGCGGATTGCGGCCCAGACGGCGTGGTCGCGGGGCAGCATGGTGCGCTGGACGGCGGCCTTGAAGCGGGACTGGAGCTGCGCGGCTCCCCACGCCTCGTGGGCGCGGTGCCAGTTGGTGGGGACGAGGCCCTGCGTGCCGGCGACCGGGCGCGGCTCCCAGGTGCGGTACAGCACATAGTCGCCGAAGTCGCCGATCTCGTCGGCGACGATCACCACGTCGTGGCGCTTGCCCTGGGTGAAGACCGGCATTTCGGCCTGGGCGGTGCGGCGGGCGTCGTGATCCTCGCTCCAGGTCTTCTCCTCGACCACCTCGGCGCCGAAGCGCTTGGCCGCCCGCTTCACCGCGGCGGCGTAGAGCCGGTCCTCGGGCCGGGTGCCGACGATCAGCAGCCACTTCGTCCAGCGCTTGACCGCCAAATACTGGGCCAGCGCGTCGGCCAGCATGGCGCGGTCGGGGGCCGTGTGCAGCAGGTTGGGCGCGCACAGCGCGTTGCGCAGGCTGTCGTCGGGGGAGCCGGCGTTGAACAGCAGCAGGTTCGCCGCCTCGGGCAGGCGGGCCAGCGCTCCGGGCGTCTCGCCGGGCAGGTCCAGCACGACGATGCGGTGTCCGGCGGCGGCGAGGTCGCGCAGCGCCTGCGCCGGGTCGCCGTCGATGGGGACGGTCACCGCCTCCAGATCGAAGCGCTGCTTGAGGAAGCGGCCGGTGGAATTGTTGTCCGCCACGGCGAGATGGGCGCCGGCCAACCCTTCGTCGGCGGGCGGTTCATCGAGGTTGGACAGGGCGGGGGGATGCTCGACCTCCTGCGTCAGGTAGGCGATGCGGACGGTGGAGTTGTCCGCGGGCGCCGCCTCCTG
Organism: Azospirillum sp. UENF 312511; assembly: GCF_058780635.1. Lineage (NCBI taxonomy): Bacteria > Pseudomonadati > Pseudomonadota > Alphaproteobacteria > Rhodospirillales > Azospirillaceae > Azospirillum > Azospirillum sp. UENF 312511. Next base: position 2,071,689 of record NZ_JBSNCG010000003.1, read on the forward strand.
CGAAAAGGCGGCCGGCGAGGCGCAAAGCCCGCCGGCCAGCAAGGCGATCTGCATCAAGGAGGGTAACCAAAGGCTGAAACGCATCGCGGGTTTGCACTCGCCTGGTTTCGGGAGATCAGGGTATCCCCGCCTGGCGGCGTCCCGGAATGCAACTTTGGTACGATTGCGCGGGCGGAAAATTGCGGTTCGGTCCGATCACGGCGGGCTCGACGCACGGTTGCTACCAAAGTCCAATTATTGGCGGCACGGACCGCCCGCTATGCTCCGGGGCAACGGACAACGCTCCCTTCGCATCTTCTCTGAATGAGGACGCCCCTTATGAACGCACGGCTTCTCCGGCTCGCGATGGCCGGTTTCCTGACCGGCGCGGCCGCCGTCGCCTCCACGGTTGTCCCTACGGTGGCCTTCGCCCACGGCGACGTGACCCCCCAGGCGGTGGACACCACCGGCCTCGACAAGCTGGGCGAGGACTGGCGCGACGCGAACCCCTACCGCGGCAACCCGCGGGCGATCGAGATCGGGTCCTCCGCCTTCAACCAGAACTGCGCGCGCTGCCATGGGCTGGGCGCGGTGTCGGGCGGCATCGCCCCGGACCTGCGCTTTCTGGACAAGGGCGACACCGGCGACGAGTGGTTCAAGGAGCGGGTGATCAACGGTTCCATCCGCAACGGTGTTACCTACATGCCGCGCTTCGGCGAGGCGCTGGGCCAGGAGGCGCTGTGGGCCATCCGGTCGTGGCTGGAGACGGTGCACGAGGAATGAATGTGCTTGGAATGAGGGCGCTTCCGACGCGGCGCCACCTGCTGTCCTTCGCCGCCGCCGCGCTGGCCGCCGGGGTCCTCCCCCGGCGCGTCGGCGCGCGCCCGTTGGACGACGTGGTGGCCGCCGGGCGGCTGATGGTCGCGGTCTACCGCGACAACCCGCCCTTCTCCTACCGCAAGGGCGGCGCCCTGGTCGGCGTGGACGTGGACATTGCCCGCGCCATCGCCGGGCGGCTGGGCGTCGGCGTCGAGTTCATGGAGCTGACCGCCGGGGAGGCCGTGTCGGACGACCTGCGCAACGCGGTGTGGCGCGGCCCGGTCGTCGGGGGCGGCGTGGCCGACGTGATGATGCATGTGCCCTATCAGAAGGAGTTCGGGCTGCGCAACCCGGAGGCCGTGCTGTTCGGCCCCTACCAGCGGGAGGGCTTCGCGCTGGCCCGCAACCCGATGCGCATGACCCAGCCGATGCTCGCCTCCCTGCCCGACGAGCCGGTGGGGGTGGAGATCGACAGCATCCCCGACTTCTACCTGCTGGGGGCCTTCGGCGGGCGGCTGCGCGAGCGTCTGGTCCATTACATGACGATCCCCGAAGCGGTCGAGGCCCTGGTAAAGGGCGACGTCGCCGCCGTTGTCGCGACGCAGAGCCAGGTGGAAGCTGCGCTGGGCGACCGCGCCGCCGGCTTCCCGATCACCCCGGTGACCTTCCCCGGCATGATGGCGTCGAACTGGGACATCGGCATGGCGGTGAAGGAGAACTCCCGCGACCTCGCCTACGCAGTGGGCGACGCGGTGACCGCGATGCTGGAGGACGGGAGTTTGCCGGAGATCTTCCGGAAACATGGGGTGACGCACAACGCGATTCCGCTGGAGTGATGCGGCTGCGGCCCCCTCCCTAGCCCTCCCCCGCTTGCGCGGGAGAGGGGACTGCCGCCGCTTCCGCCCAAATTCCCTCCCTCGCCAAAGGCGGGGGAGGGTTAGGGAGGGGGCAAAGGCTGTGGAGGCAAAAAGGCTGTCAAGAATCGGGAGGGACCCAAGGTGAAGACCGTTCTGAATGCCCTTGCGCTCCTGGCCGCCCTCTCCAGCCCGGCTTATGCCGGCCCGCCGGACCCCGCCGACCCGCTCGCCTCGGTCATGTGGGACGTGCTGCGGCCGGAGCTGTTCGGTACGGCCCCCGTGCAATTCGACGAGCGGGTGACCGTCACCGCCCCCGACAACGCCGAGAACGCCGCCGCCGTCCCGGTGATGGCCGACGCCACGGCGCTCGGCGCGGTGGAGGAGATGGTGCTGTTCGCCGACCTCAACCCCTTCCCGGTCATCCTGCGCTTCCAGCCGCTGGCGGCGAAGCCGGTGATCGCCACGCGTTTCAAGGTGCAGCAGGCCACACCGTTGCGCGCCGCCGCCCGCACGCCGGACGGCGTCTGGCACATCGGCGGCAAGCTGCTCGACGCGGCGGGCGGCGGCTGCACCGCGCCGCCCGCGACCTACGCCGCCGCCGACTGGGCCGACCATGTGGGGGAGGTGCAGGGCCGCGCCTGGGCGCCGACCGGGGAGGACAAGGCGACGCGCGTGCGCTTCCTCGTCCGCCACCCCATGGACACCGGGCTGGTCGCCGGCATCCCCGCCTATTTCATCGAGGCGCTGACCCTGCGCGACGCCGACGGGCGGGCGCTGGCCCGGCTCCAGACGGCAGAGCCGCTGTCCGAAAACCCCGTCTTCACGCTGGAGGTGCAGCCAGCAGCGGGCGCGCGCAGCCTGACGCTCGACGGGCGCGACAACCAGGGCGGCGAGGTGAAGGCGGCCATCCCGCTTCCCTGGGTCCAGGGAGCGCTGCCATGAGAGCGCTCATCACCTTTCTCCTGCTGGTCGTCTCCGTCGCGCCGGGCTGGGCCGCCGGCCCGCTGACCTACACTCTGAAGCCCGTCGCCATCGCGCCGGACACCTGGGTCTTCGAGGGAACGCGGGAGCATTTCACCCGCACCAACGGCGGCAACATCCTCAACCCCGGCTTCATCGTGACCGACGACGGGGTGATCGTGATCCAGACCGGCCCGTCGCGCCGCTTCGGCGAGGAGATGCGCGCGGCGATCGCCACGGTCACCGACAAGCCGATCCGCAAGGTCTTCGTCAGCAACCTGCACCCCGACTACTGGCTGGGCAACCGCGCCTTCGCCGACGTGCCCATCGCCGCGCTGCCCGGCACCATCGAGGGCATCAAGGCCGAAGGGCAGGGGATGACGGAGAACATGTACCGCCTCGTCGGCGACTGGATGCGCGGCACCGAGCCGCTGGTCCCGACCGAGGCGGTCTACGGCTCCACCGTCGTCTTCGGCGCACACCGGCTGCGGCTGATCCCGCTGGAGGGCCACACCGCCGCCGACCTCGCCATCCTGGACGAGACGACGGGCGTGCTGTTCGCCGGCGGAGTCGTCTTCTGCGACCGGACGCCGACGACGCCCCACGCCGACATCGGAAAGTGGCTGGCGGCGCTCGACGCCTTGGACGCGCTGGAGGTGACGGTTCTGGTGCCCAACCACGGGCGCATCCGCTCCGACAAGGCCGCCATTGCCCAGACCCGCGACTGGCTGACGTGGCTGGACCGAACCCTGCGCGAGCGGGCGGAGGCCGGGGCCGACATGGCCGAACTGCTCGACGCGCCGATCCCCGAGCGCTTCGCCGGGATGGGTGTGCTGCGCGAGGAGTACCGGCGCTCCGTCTCGCATCTCTGGCCGCGGATCGAGAAGGCCGTGCTGCCGCGGGTGAATTGAAGCCGTTCGCAATGAAACGGTTCCCGCTGTCCAGCAGAACGCTCCGCCCATTCGACTATTTGCCAATGGACCCCAATTGGGGCGCCGGTAAACTGCTTTATTGTCAGAAGGATAGGGGCCTCGCGATGCCGCGTCGCCCCTGCGTCGAACCCCTGATTGTTCCGAAAAGAAGCCGAGGCGGGCGGACGAGGCAGACGGATTCCGCCAATTCGTCTGCGAATGATCTCTGCCCGCGCCTCCGGCTGTCCATTCCCCTGGGAGGTATCCGCACCATGAAGCGTCTCTTCCGCACCTGCCTGCTTGCAAGCGCCATGGCCGCCGGCCTTGGTCTGAGCGGCCCCGCATTGGCCGCTGATGGGCCGGGCAACGACGACCTGCTGAACGACGCCAAGTCGACGGGCGACGTCCTGACCTACGGCATGGGTCCTCAGGCGCAGCGCTTCAGCCCGCTCGACAAGCTGAACCCGGACACCGTCAAGGGGCTGGTGCCGGTGTGGTCCTTCTCCTTCGGTGGCGAGAAGCAGCGCGGGCAGGAGTCGCAGCCGCTCATCCATGACGGCACGATCTACGTCACCGGCTCCTACTCGCGCCTCTACGCGGTGGACGTGAAGACCGGGCAGAAGAAGTGGCAGTACGACCACCGCCTGCCGGAAGGCATCATGCCCTGCTGCGACGTGGTGAACCGCGGCGCCGCGCTCTACAAGGACAAGATCTACTTCGCGACGCTGGACGCCCGTCTGGTCGCGCTGAACAAGGACACCGGCAAGGTGGTCTGGTCGAAGAAGATCGAGGACTACAAGGCCGGCTACTCGGCGACCGCCGCCCCGCTGATCGTCGACGGCAAGGTCATCACCGGCAATTCCGGCGGCGAGTTCGGCATCATCGGCATGGTCGAGGCGCGCGACGCCGAGACGGGCGAGCTGGTCTGGCAGCGTCCGACCATCGAGGGCAACATGGGCACCCTCAATGGCAAGGAATCGACCATGACCGGCGTGATGAACGCCAGCTGGTCGGGCGATCTCTACAAGACCGGCGGCGGCGCCACCTGGCTGGGCGGCACCTACGACCCGGAAACCAAGACGCTGTTCTTCGGCACCGGCAACCCGGCGCCCTGGAACTCGCACCTGCGTCCGGGCGACAATCTCTACACCTCCTCGACGCTGGCCATCGACCCGGCCAACGGCGACATCAAGTGGCACTATCAGACCACGCCGCACGACGGCTGGGACTTCGACGGCGTGAACGAGCTGGTGTCCTTCGACCTGAAGAAGGACGGGCAGACCATCAAGGCCGGCGCCAAGGCCGACCGCAACGGCTTCTTCTACGTGCTCGACCGCACCAACGGGAAGCTGCTCAGCGCCTCGCCCTTCGTCACCAAGATCACCTGGGCCAAGGAGATCGACGTGAAGACCGGGCGGCCGGTCTACAACGACGACAACCGTCCGGGCACCCCGGTCGGTGCGGAGAAGGGCACGTCGGTCTTCGCCGCTCCGGCCTTCCTCGGTGCCAAGAACTGGATGCCGATGGCCTACAGCCCAGCGACCGAGCTGTTCTACGTTCCGGCCAACGAGTGGGGCATGGACATCTGGAACGAGCCGATCACCTATAAGAAGGGTGCCGCCTATCTGGGCGCCGGCTTCACCATCAAGCCGCTGTACGACGACTACATCGGCGCGCTGCGCGCCATCGACCCGAAGACCGGCAAGATCGTCTGGGAATACAAGAACCCGGCGCCGCTGTGGGGCGGCGTGCTGACCACCGGCGGCAACCTCGTCTTCACCGGCACGCCGGAGGGCTACCTGAAGGCCTTCGACGCGAAGTCCGGCAAAGAGGTCTGGAAGTTCAACACCGGCTCCGGCGTCGTCGGCTCCCCGGTCACCTGGGAACAGGACGGCGAGCAGTATGTGGCCGTGGTCTCCGGCTGGGGCGGTGCGGTGCCGCTGTGGGGCGGCGACGTTGCCAAGCTGGTCAAGGACATCAACCAGGGCGGCTCCCTCTGGGTCTTCAAGCTGCCGAAGGCCTGACGGGGAAACCCCATGCCGTGACCGGACCAGGAAAGGGCGGCCCGAAAACTTCGGGCCGTCTTTTCTTGCGAACCGCTTGCAAGAGGATTTGGGCATGGATTTAAAACGGAATTGCCTACGATCGTCTGTTTTGGGGAATACCCGTTCCCGTCCTTGCGCATTCTTGAACAGTCCGGCATGATCGGACCCGGAAACGCCCCGAAACGATGAGCGTGGGAACCACGCCATGAGCCGAATTCTGATTGCGGACGATCATCCGCTGGTGCGCGACGCCCTGCGCAGCGCCGTCCTCTATTCCTGCCAGGCGCAGGAGATCCACGAGGCCGGTTGCCTGGACGAAACCATCTCCATCCTCGACTCCATGCACGGCGGCAAGGGGGAGCCGGACCTCGTCCTGCTCGACCTCAACATGCCGGGCATGAACGGGCTGACCGGGCTGATCGCCCTGCGCCGCCGCTTCCCGGCCATCCCCGTCGCCGTCGTCTCGGCGCACGAGGACCGCAAGGTGATGCTGGAGGCGGTGCGCTGCGGCGCCGCCGGCTTCATCCCGAAATCAACGCCGCGGGACGCCATCGCCGGCGCGCTGCGCCAGATCCTGGCCGGGGAGGTCTATCTGCCCGCCTCGGTCGAGGAGGGGGCCGCGGCGGAGGACGAGGAAACGGCGGAGATCGCCCGCCGCCTGTCCACCCTGACGGCGCAGCAGCTCCGCGTGCTGGAGATGCTGGGCACCGGCAAGCTGAACAAGGAAATCGCCTATGAGCTGAGCATCACGGAAACTACCGTGAAGGCCCACGTCTCGGCGATCCTGCAAAAGCTGAAGGTCTACAGCCGCACCCAGGCCGTGGTCTTCGCCAACCGCCTGCAACTGGAAAAGGCCCGCTTCGGCATTTGAGCCGGCGGGCCTTTTTCGGCTCAGCGGTTCCGCATCCGCCGCGCGTCCACGGCGGCGCGCGCCGCCTCCTGTCCCGGATCGCCCCGCCCGAAGCCGAGCGGCACCGGGCCGTCGAGCCAGCCGAAGCCGTCCAGGGCATGGCCGTCGAACTCCGCCCAATCCGACCAGTCCTTGTCCTTGCTGCGCCGCTTCGCCTCCGCCTTGCGCACGGCGCGCCGGGCCTCCAGGCCGGGGTCGCGTCGACCGAGCTGCTCGTCGCGCGTCGTCCGCTCGATGATGACGATGGAGGACCCGGTGGCGGAATCGCCAATGATCGCCAGATCGCGCGACCGGTCGGCGTGGTTGGGGCTGGGACCGTGCGAGTCGAGGATCACGATCTCCCCGGCGCGCGCCGCGCCGGACAGGAGCGCCAGGCCGGCGCCCAGCAGGAACAGGGGCAGGAACAGGGTGCGCATCGTCGTCTCCGCCGGTTTCGTCGCAGCGGGACAGACTGCGCCCGGCGGACGGCGGCGGGTGTGAGCCGCTTCACAGTTTCGGTGAAAGACTCAGGCGAGCAGCCGGAAGGCCGGATCGGGCCGGGCCAGCAGGTCCGTCCGCACGCGCTCGACCAGCGCGTCGTCGCGCAAGGCGCGCGGCGTTTCAAGCGGCACCTCCGCCGCCACCCGCGTCGGGCCGGGGGCCATCACCAGGATGCGGTCGGCCAGCTGGATCGCCTCGCGCAGATTGTGGGTGACGAACAGCACCGTGGCCGGGGACCGCTCCAGCATCGTCGCGAGAAGGGCGCGCATCCGCTGCGCCGTCGGTTCGTCCAGCGAGACGAAGGGCTCGTCCATCAGCAGCAGGCCCGGCTCCACCGCGAAGGCGCGGGCCAGGGCCACCCGCCGCGCCATGCCGCCGGACAGGCGGGCCGGGTATTCGTCGGCCACCGCCTCCAACCCCATGGCGGACAGCCAGCGCTCCGCCGTGCCGTCGCTCCGCCGCGCCTTGGGCAGCACCAGCGCCACGTTCTGCCGCACCGTGCGCCAGGGCAGCAGGCGGGGCGTCTGGAAGACGCAGCCGAGCACCGGCTCCGGCCCGCCGAAATCCAGCGTTCCATCGAAATCCCGGTCCAGCCCGGCGGCGATGGTCAGCGCGGTGGTCTTGCCGCAGCCGGACGGGCCGACCAGCGCCAGGAATTCGCTTGGCGCGGCCGTCAGCGACAGGCCACGGATGACCTCCCGCCCGGCGAAGCGCTTGGAGCGGATCTCAAGCCTCAGCGCGCACCGGCCGCCACCGGGTGAGCCGGTGCTCGACGGGTTGCAGGACGCAGAGCTCGAGAAGTTGGACGACGGCCACGAAGGCGACGGTGTACGCAAGAATGCCGGCCACATCGAACATCTGGAAGTAAAGGTGGATCTGGAATCCCACCCCGTCGCTGCGGCCCAGAAGCTCGACCACCAGCACGATCTTCCAGATCAGCGCAAGGCCGGACCGCGCCGCCGCGGCGAAGTAGGGGGTGAGCTGGGGCAGCAGCACATGGCGCAGCACGTCGGACCGCGCCATGCGGAAGGTCCGCGCCATCTCGACATACTGCTCGTCGATGGCGCGCGTCCCTTCGCGCAGGACGACCACGACGTTGGGGATCTTGTTGACGGCGACCGCGCCGACCGCCGCCGCCTCGGTCAGGCCGAACCAGACATAGGCGAGCACGATCACGACCAGCGCCGGGATGTTCAGGAACACGGTCAGCCACAGCCCGAACAGCCGGTCGGCGGTGGCCGAGCGGCCGAGCAGGATGCCCAGCGCCGACCCGATGGACATGGCGATGACGAAGGCCGCGGCCATGCGCGCCAGCGTGATCCCCAGGTGATGGAACAGCGCGCCGTCCGCCGCCTCGCGGACCAGTACGGACAGCACAGCGGCGGGGCCGGGCAGGCTGCGGCTGGCCGCCAGATCGGCAGCGACGGCCCACAGCCCGACCAGCAGAGCCAGCGACAGGACCGGGGCCAGCCGCCGCCACGGCATCAGAATTGGACCCCCGGCCAGAAGGTGCCGTCCGGCAGGGCCATGGCGTTGCCCACCAGCTCCCGTCCGCCGAGCTTGGCCATCAGCCCGTAGAGTTTGGCCGCGGCCTCCCGCTCCTCCTCCGTCCAGCGGTTTGGGATGCCGGCGCGGAACTGGTCGCGCAGCGCCGCCCAGGTGGCCTCGTCCTCCGCCTTCATCAGCGGGCGCAGCCGGTCCCATTCCGCGTCGGATTGCGCCATGATCGCCTTGGCCTTGCGCGAGGCGGTGACGAAGGCGTCGAGCGCCGCCGGGTTGGCCTTGGCCCAGCCTTCATGGAAGACGAAGCCGACCGCCGGTACCTGGGCCGACAGGCCGAGGTCCCGCATCATCCCGTCCACCCCGATGACCGTCCGCATCCCCGCCGCCTGGAGACGGGCGGCGTAGGGCCAGAAATTCAGCACGGCGTCCAGCTCCCCCGTCGCGGCTTTCTGGTTCAGCAGGGGCGGGGCGGCGAAGACCGGCGTCGCCGCGGCGTCGAGGTCGAGCGCGTAGCGGTCGCGGGCCAGCGCCTTCAGCAGCAGCCAGCTCTTGTCGATGGGGGTTCCGGCGACGCCGATTCGCCGGCCCTTCAGGTCGGCGACGGAGGCGATGGGCGAGGCCGCCGGCACCATCAGCGCGCCGACCGCCGCGGAATGGGGGATGAAGGTCAGGTCGGCCCCCGCCGCGCGCTGGCGCGCCACCCACAGCCAGTCGCTGGCGATCATGTCCACCGCCCCGCCCTGCAGGGCGATCTGCGCCGCTTGACCGCTCGCCAGCTCCATCAGCTTCAGCTCGAAGCCGGCGGCCTCGTCCAGCCGGTGGTGGCGGATGACGTCCAGCTCCCAGCTGACCGTGCCGAATTTCAGCACCCCGATGGTCACCGTGGGCCGGTCCGCCGCATGCGCCAAGGTGGCGACGGAGACCAGCGTCAGGAGCAGGAACAGCCGGGCAAGGGACATCAGGTGCATGGCACCGCCCCTGCGTCAAAAATTGCATTTGTATGAAGGTTGGGCCGCGTCATGGTTGTGCGGTGGACCGGGCGGCGGATTGGCCACCGCCCGTGTCCCATCACAAGGAGGCGTCGAGGATGGAGAAAATCCTCACTCTCCTGATCCTGCTGCTTCGGGTGATCAAGGGCATCCTTGATCTCCTGAACCGCTAAGGATCGGGCCGGGAGGCAGGAGGGGCAAATCTCCTGTCTCCCTAGCCTGATGATGATGCGTCTTGCGGTCGTTTGCAAGGCAGGCCTCTGCGGTGCGGTGGCGCAGCGGAACGCGGGAATCCCACGGTGGCGAACCCATGGTGGCGAACGGTGAGCTTAGGCCTCGTCCGCCAGTCCCCGGTATTCGACTATCGGGCAACTTGACCCTGTCGGGCACGGGGGGATTTCGTGGATGCCGCAGAACAATGGGGGAGGGAACGTGGTGCGCGCAGGATGGCTGGGCGCCGCCGGGCTGGCGCTGTTGCTGGCCGGGCCGGCGGAAGACGCCGCGGCGGACGCGGTCCCGATGCCGGACGGCTACCGGATGACCGAATACCGGTCGCCGACCCCGGCGTCGTTGCCCGGGGCCGAGACGGTGGACACGGTGCGGGCCCGCGCTCTGGTGGAGTTGGGGGCGGCTCTTCCCATCAACGTGATGAAGCTGGACCGCAGCACGCTGCCCGGCGGTCCCTGGCTGGTGCCGAAGCCCTTTCCGCAAATCCCCGGCAGCGTCTGGCTTCCCAACGTCGGGCTCGGCGCGCTGACGCCGGAGCTGGACGGCTACCTCCGGTCCAACCTGGAGCGGCTGACCGGTGGCGACCGCGGGCGCGGCCTGCTGTTCTACTGTTTGGCGGATTGCTGGATGTCATGGAACGCGGGCAAGCGCGCTCTGGAGATGGGCTACCGCCGCGTCCTCTGGTACCGCGACGGGGCGGACGGCTGGGCCGAGGCCGGCCTGCCGACCGAGGATGGGAAGCCGGTTCCGGTCGCCGCACCGTAACCGGCTTTTCGATGCTTACTGCTTCAGCGATTTCAGGAAGGCGATCAGATAGTCCTGCTCCGCCGGGTCGGTGATGGCGACGTGGCGCATGCGGGTGCCGGGCACGAAATTGTCGTTGCCGGCGATCCAGTGGCGCAGGTTGTCTTCGGTCCAAGTGATGTTGGACGTCTTCAGCGCGTTGGAATAGTCGAAACGCGGGATCGAGCCGGCCTTGCGCCCGACGACGTTGTACAGGCTCGGCCCGAAGGCGTTCTTGCTGGAATCCAGCGAGTGGCAGGCCGCGCACTGATGGAAGATCTGCTTGCCGGCGGCTTCTTCGGCCGTCTTGGGCTGCGGCCCGCCTTCGGCGTTGGCCGTGCCGGCGGCAAGCAGAAGGGCGGCGGCGATGACGAATCTGGAAACGGTCATGTGAGATGGCTCCCCAGCCAAAACTCCGCGGCGCCGGTCGCGGCGGCGGTCGATGCCGCGCATTTTAAGAGGCTGGGTCGGGCCGCCGAATTGGACTTTGGAACAAGCCCGCATACGCAATGAGGTTTTGGGGCCGGTCCTGTTGCCTCACGCCCCGTACTGTTCGTCGGTGACCATTTCCATCCAGTCGACGGCCTTGCCGTCCAACTGCTCCTGGATGGCGATGTGGGTCATGAACATGGTCGGCGACGCGCCGTGCCAGTGCTTCTCGCCGGGCGGGAACCAGACGACGTCGCCGGGGCGGATCTCCTCGATGGGGCCGCCCTCGCGCTGGACCCGGCCGAAGCCGGCGGTGACGATCAGGGTCTGCCCCAGGGGATGGGTGTGCCACGCCGTGCGGGCACCGGGTTCGAAGGTGACGCTCGCCGCCGCTGTGCGGGCCGGGGCTTCGGTCTGAACGATGGGGTCGATGCGGACCGTGCCGGTGAACCAGTCGGCCGGTCCGGTGACGGATGGCTGCGCGCCAACCCGGGTGATCTGCATGGTCGAATCCTCCGGTGATCGCCCCAAGGGGGCGCGGTCTTCGTGCCGCCACTCTATCGGGGACCGTCGTTTCGGATCAGGCCAGCGGCGTCACATGCCGTCATGAACCGCGTTCATGAATGAAAGGCACGGAGCGTAGGGCAGAGGCCCATGGGAAGGGGTGGTGCGGGCGGTCGGACTCGAACCGACATATCCGTGAGGACGGCGGATTTTGAGTCCGCTGCGTCTACCAATTCCGCCACGCCCGCACGGTGCCTGCCGGACCCGGCGCTCGCGGCGACCGGTGCCCGCTATATAGAGGGGAAATGGCCCTGGGACAAAGTGTTTTGTGCGGATGCGTCGGCGTGTCTGGCCTAAGCCTGTGGGGCGCGCTAATCTCACCCGCATGATGAACCGCCTCCCCATCGACGATCCGCGCTACACCGCCGGGCTTCTGGCCATCGCCAGCGCCGGCGTGCTGGCCGCCGCGCTGTTTTTCCAGTTCGTGCTGGGCTACCAGCCCTGCGTCCTGTGCCTGTGGCAGCGCGTGCCCTACGGGGCGGTGATGGCCTTCGGCATCGTCACCCTGCTGTTCCGCCAGTGGCGCGGGCTGGGCGACGCGCTGCTGGTGGCGAGTGGGCTGGCCCTGCTGGCCGGTGCGGGAATTGCCGCCTATCATGTGGGGGTGGAGCAGCATTGGTGGGCCGGCACCTCGGCCTGCGGGGCCAGCGGACGCGCGCCCCAGACGCTGGAGGAATTGCGCGCCCAGGTGCTCGCCGCCCCGGTCACCCGCTGCGACGAAGTGGCGTGGTCGCTGTTCGGGATTTCGATGGCGGGCTACAACGTCGTGATTTCGCTGGCGCTGTCCGCCTTCGCCTTCGCGGCGGCCCGCGCCGCCTACATCCGGACCTCGGTTTCCAGGACCTTCGCATGACCCCGCTCGACGCCACTGCCGCCACCGCTTCCACCCCGTCCGCCGGCGAGTCGTCCGCTCCCCGGCCCCGCCCGCGCGGACGCCTGCCCGGCGACCCGACTCCGGAACAGCGGCTGGCGCGGATCGTGCGCGTGGATCATGCCGGCGAGTATGGGGCCAAGCGCATCTACGAAGGCCAGCTCTCCGTCATGGGCCGGGGCCGGCACGCCAAGACCCTGCGCCACATGGCCGACCAGGAGCTGGAGCATCTCCAGTATTTCGAGAAGCAGCTCGTCGCCCGTCAGGTTCGCCCGACTGTGCTGCAGCCGCTGTGGCACGTCGCCGGCTTCCTGCTGGGCGCCGGGACCGCGGTGATGGGCGAGCGGGCGGCCATGGCCTGCACCGTCGCCGTGGAGCAGGTCATCGACGGCCATTACGAGGCGCAGCTGAAGCACCTCGGCCCGGAAGAGGAGGAGCTGAAGACCTCCATCCTCAAGTTCCAGGCGGAGGAGGTGGAGCATCGCGACATCGGCCTGCTCAACGGCGCGGAGCAGGCCCCGGCCTATCCGGTGCTGTCCGCCGCCATCAAGGCCGGCACCAAGGCGGTCATCTGGGTGGCAGAACGGGTGTGACGGGCGCGGGTGTGACCGGGGGCGGGCGGAGCGGCGGACTCAGGCGGCTTTGCCGTCCGCTCCGGTTTCCGCTGGGATGGGTGCCGGAGCGGGCGGCGTGCCGTAGATCTCGTCCTCGCTCCGCCCGCAGCCTTCGCAAGTGCCGTCCTCGCCGATGATGCAGATGCCCACGCAGGGATTCTCGTCGTCCATACCCAATCTTTCCCGGCTCAGCCTTCCCGATCGCGGCGTTTCTACATCGGATCGAGTTCGGTGTCCCAATAAAGAAAATCCCGCCAACTTTCGTGAAGGAAGTTTGGCGGGAATGCACGTCCGTTCTCTTGAAGCTGGTAGGCACTCGGCTGGAACGGGGGACTGAGGGGGATCATGCCGCAACTGTGCGGCAGCCTGTTTCCCTTCGCCAGATTGCAGGCCGAGCAGGAGGTGACGACGTTGTCCCAGGTGGTGCGCCCGCCGCGCGACCGTGGAATGACGTGGTCGAAGGTCAGTTCCTGCGTGGGAAAGTGGTGGCCGCAATACTGGCAGGTGAAGCGGTCGCGCAGGAAAACGTTGAATCGGGTGAAGGCCGGCCGCCGCGTCGCCGGGATGAACTCCTTCAACGAAATGACGCTCGGCAGCTTGACCTCGAAGGTGGGGGAGCGGACGACGCGATCATATTCGGAGATGATGTTCACCCGGTCCAGAAAGACGGCCTTGACCGCCTCCTGCCAGGACCAGAGCGACAGAGGGAAGTAGCTGAGCGGCCGGAAGTCGGCGTTCAGCACCAGGGCCGGACAGTGATCGGGTGGTGGAGCCAATGGCCACTCCCTTATCTGAGACGTGTCTGGAACCTTTCTGGTGTTCCGCTCCCCCTTGCGGGATGCCACGCCGCCGGGTGACCGGAACACCAGATACATAGTTGATTTGTGCTTCGAACTCAATATGTCGCGCCGCACTGCGTCATTTCTTCACGATCCTGTAACCCTTTCGATGGACCGGGTTCCGGCGTTTCCGGCGGGCCGACAGGATGCCTGTGACATTTGGTTGTGGTGCCTTGAACATGCATTTTCCGACATCGTGGTTACTGAGCGTTAACCATGATCTGGGATGGTGACGGTGCCCTAGGGGGACGCTTTCAAAGGGAACATCCATGAGCGCCACGATCATCGACCTTGCCGAGAAACGCGCCGAGCGCGAGGAGCGCGACCGCCAGCGCCGCATCGACGCCTTCGACCGCGAACTGCGCCGTCGCCTCGCCATGTATCTGGAGGGTGAGGACATCCCGGTCGAGCCGATCAAGGACAACCCTTACATCTGACCGCCCTTTGCGCCCCCACCCGTTGCGCCGGCGGTCCCGCATGCAGGCCGGGCGCGGTTGGGGTATAAGGCGGGAATGACCGACGTCGTCACCCGCTTCGCGCCGAGCCCGACCGGCCATCTCCATCTCGGGCACGCCCATTCCGCTCTGTTCGGCTGGACCACCGCCCGCAAGGCCGGAGGGCGTTTCCTGCTGCGCATCGAGGACATCGATCCCCAGCGCTGCCGTCCGGAGTTCGACCGCGACCTGCGCGAGGATCTGGCTTGGCTGGGCCTGACCTGGGAAGAGCCGGTGCGCCGCCAGTCGGAGCATCTGGAGGATTACCGCGCCGCGCTGGCGCGGCTCTCCGGTCTGGGCGCCGTCTATCCCTGCTTCTGCACCCGCAAGGACATCGCCGCGGAGATCGCCCGCGCCGGCCATGCGCCGCATGGGCCGGACGGTCCGCTCTATCCCGGCACCTGCCGCAGCCTGTCGGAGCCGGAGCGGCAGGACCGCATCGCCGCGGGGGCGGCCTATGCCGTGCGATTGGATGTGGGAAAGGCCATGGCGATGACTGGGCCGCTGCGCTGGCACGACCGGCGGCGCGGCTGGCAGGACGCCCTACCGGGCCTTCTCGGCGACATCGTCCTGGCCCGCAAGGACGTTCCGACGAGCTATCATCTGGCGGTCACCCTGGACGACCACCTGCAGGGTGTGACGCTGGTGACGCGTGGAGACGATCTCTTTTTCGCGACTCACGCGCATCGTCTTCTTCAAGAACTTCTTCGAGTCGTCCCGCCCGATTACGAGCATCACTCTTTGCTGGTGAACGAGCGGGGCGAGCGTCTTGCCAAGCGCGACAATGCCAAGACCTTGCGATCTCTTCGGGAATCAGGGCATACGGCGGCGGCGGTGCGCGCCCTGGCCGGCTTCCCAGAAGAGTTATGATCTACCACCAACTGTGTATTACAACAATGAGCAAGCTATCCGTTTGAGGCGAGTCGCCTGGAATCTTCTTCCTCTTGCACGTATCTTTTGAATCGCGACCGATTGTTTGCACTGCCCAATGGGTGGCGCTGAACGGTCGGCCGGCTTGCAATCCGGAGGAGGCAAGCGATGCGAGAGGAGGAGGCGGAGGACAATCCTTGTCCCGCCGACCCTGCCGGACTGCGGCGGGTCTTCGACACGATCGGCGTGGCGACCGCCCTGCTCGATCGACAGGGGCGCATTGCCGATCTCAACGCGGCGATGCTGCGCGCCATCGGGTGCCGACCGGACCTTCTGATTGGACAGCCCATGGCCGGCGCCTTCGTCTGGGGCGGCCGGGAGGACGCGGCGGATCGCTTCGCCCAAGCGGTGGCTGGCGCGGGCCGGGGGACGGTTCAGGAACTGACCCTGACGGGCGACGGAACATGGTTCGACATCACGCTGACGCCGCTTCCGGCGGAGTCCGGCGGAGAGCCGGCGGGCATCGTGATGACCGCGGCGGACGCCGGCCGCCGCATGGCCGCGGAGGCGCAGCTGCGTGGGCAGGAGGAACGGCTGCGCGCCGCGCGGGACGAGGTGGTGCGCGCCGGTCAGGCCAAGGTGCGCTTCCTGGCCGCGGCCAGCCATGACCTGCGCCAGCCCGCCCAGTCGCTGACCCTGTTCGGCGCGGTCCTGGCGGAGCGCCTGTCCGATCACCCGCAATTGCCGCTGGTCCAGACGATGAACCGGGCGGTCGAGGCGATGCGCGGCCTGCTCGACGCGTTGCTGGACGTGGCCCGGCTCGACTCCGGGATCGTGTCGCCCGACATGGCGCCCTTCGCGGTGACCGACATGCTGGAACGGCTGGAGGCCGACTATGGCCCGCGCGCCGCCGCCAAGGGGCTGAAGCTGCGGGTGCGTCCGCTCAAGGCGCAGGTCCGCAGCGACGCCGCCCTGCTGGAGCGGCTGCTGCGCCACCTGCTCGACAACGCGGTGCGCTACACGGCGTCGGGCGGCGTGCTTCTGGGGTGCCGGCGGCGGGGCATGATGCTGTGCATCGAGGTGGCGGACACGGGCGTCGGCATCCCCACCGACAAGCTCGATGAGATTTTCGAGGAGTTCGTCCAGCTCGGCAACGCCGAACGCGACCGCAGCCGCGGTCTCGGTCTCGGGCTGGCGGTGGTAAGGCGGCTGTCGCATCTGCTCGGCCTGCCGGTTCGCGTGCGGTCGCGTCCGGGGCGGGGCACATGCTTTACGGTGGAGGTTCCCTTGCACGCTTCCTGGAATCCCAACGGGACGGAACGCGCCATGCCGTCCCTGGACCGTCCCGGCGCGCTGGCCCTGATCATCGACGACGAGGAGCTGATCCTGCAAAGCCTGCGGCTGGTGCTGGAGCAGTGGGGATGGGATGTGCTGGCCGCCGCATCGGGGGAGGAGGCGTTGCGCCAGCTCGACGGGGCGGAGCGGCTTCCCGACGTCATCATCGCCGATTACCGCCTGCGTTACGGCCGGACGGGGGTGGACGCCATCCGCGACATCCACGCCTTCGCCGGCGACATCATCCCGGCGATCCTGCTGACCGGCGACACCAGCCCCGACCGCATCCGCGAGGCCCGGCGCAGCGGCTTCACCGTCCTGCACAAGCCCGTCACCCTGTCGGAGCTGTCGTCCCACCTGGAGGAGGCGCGGGGGCGCGCCGCGGCGGAATGACCGGCGAAATGGCCGCCGCCGCCGCGGCGTCTACCGCCGCAGGCCCTTCACGATCTCCAGATAGTCCGGCTCATCCGGCGTCAGCCAGCCGTGACGGACCATGAAGTCGATGACGACGAGATTCACGTTGAACTTCCAGTCCTTCGTCGTGCGCACCGACTCCGCGACGCGGTCCAGCGGCCACAGCTCGAACCGCTCGACCTCGCCGTCGGTGTTTTGCGGGACGAAATCCGCGTCGAGTTCCAGGTCGTAGAGGAACAGCGTGTCCTGCTTCAGCCCGGCCTCCGTCTCCATGCGGTAGGTGACGGCCCCGACGGGGACGGCGCGGGACGCCAGGGCGGCGTCGATCCCCGCCTCCTCCTGCGCCTCCTTGACGAGGTTCTCCGCCAGCGTCAGGCCGATCGGCTGGCCGCCGGCGATCATGTTGTCCAGCTTGCCCGGCGCCACCTCGCGGTCGCGGGCGCGGCGCCCGATCCACAGCGACAGGCCGCCGTCCGGCTGGCGGACGAAGCCGTTGACGTGCAGCCCATAGGCGGGGGTGCCGAACTGCGCCACCACCGCGCGGTCGATGCGCATCAGCGGCTCGGCTCCCCAGGCGGGCGTGACTGGGTAGAACTCGCCGCGCAGGGCGGAAACCGCCCCCGTCTCGACGAGGAACTGGGCGGCGTGCGCCAGCACGGAGGACCGCGCCTCGAAGTCGCGGACCTCCGGGGCCAGCGTCACCCGGTCGGCGGTGACGACGAAGCCCGGATCGACGCCGGGAAGCTGCTCGGCCAGCGCGTGGCGGACCCAGCCGAGACGATGCCCCTCCAGCTCGAACGGACGGAAGCCGGACAGGTCGTGCGCGTTGCACGCGCGGATGTGGTCGAGGAAGCTCATGCGACTCCGTGTAGCCGCAGCACCCCCCGCCGTGCAACCGTTCTTCCGTGAACCGGCTCCGCGCCGGCCGTTCCGTCGTTATTCGGGGCGACGCCAACCGGGGGGCGATGCCGGACGGGGGCGATGCCAGCCCGTTGCAAAGGACAGGCTTGCGGCGTACACACACGGCCTATCGGACTCGGGGGACAGGTCGATGCCGGCGGCGTTCGGGGATTTTTCGGTTCTGGTGATCGAAGACGAGAGCTTCACCCGCATGGTGCTGGCGAAGATGCTGGCCACGCTGGGCTTCCGCTCCGTCCTTCAGGCCGCCGACGGCGAGGCCGGGCTGGCCGCCGTGCAGGCGCACGACCCCGATCTGGTCGTCTGCGACGTGGAGATGCAGCCGATGGACGGGCTGGGTTTCCTGAAGGCGCTGCGGACCAGCCCCGACGCCCGCCACCGTGCGCTGCCGGTGGTCTTCATGACGAACCGCGCCGACCAGAGCCGGATGGACGAAGCCGCGGCCTTCGGCGCCGACACCTTCATCGTCAAGCCGGCCACCCCGGCGTCGCTCAAGGAAACGCTGGGCGCCAAGCTCGGTTGAGGGGCCTCGGGCCGGCCGGGGGCGCCCGCGCCGGTCACACTTTTTCCCCGACCTGTGGCAGGACTGCAAAAACGCGGCCAAGTGCTTGATTCCAGCCGGCTTCCGGATTCACTTGAGATTGTGCGCCGCAACGGCAAAGGCGGCTCACCCAAATTCTGCCTTGTTGATCTGCTGTGATGAGGCTCACCATCCTTCTTTGGAAGGTGTGGACCGCGCCGATCGCCCATGCGTTAATATCCGGAGGCACGGCGGTGGTCACAGGCATGGAAGTGTGTTGTTAAGAAATAGACGGCACACTTAACGTTAACCGTAGCGCCTTAGTGGGTTAAGGCGCGTGGATGCACTGGAGGTCGATGGGTGATCGGCGAAGTCCAGCGAGTCCCCGACGAACGGCATCCGGGCCGCGTTCCGGAAGCCGGCTGGAAGTTTCAACCCCATCGAACTTCGTTGCTTTTGCCGTCTTTTCCGCCGGTGCTTGCGCGCCGGTTCTCCCGGACAACCCGGCCGCGTGGTCTATTACTGACGACCGGTGTGTCCGACCGCCCGTCTTTTCAGGCTATCAAGGCTTTCCTCCTGGAAAGCTCTAGGTCGAGCATTACATTCAGTTTTGAAGCATTCGAGTTTAGCACTCCGAAGGGGGCGCTTCATTTGAAGGGCAACTGGATAAAAGGTCTGGCTTTCGACGGTGAGCGGGGGTGCCGCGGGACCGTTGTGTCCGTGACGCCCCAGAGTTCGCACCTGCGGCAGGTGCCGCCCCCGCCGCCCGGGTCCCCCGGCGGCAGCCCCGACGCATCGGACTAAGAGACACGGAGAGCGGAATGTTCCCGGCCGACGAACTGTTCACGCGCTACACACAGTCCTACGAGGGGCGCCGTGAGGTCGAGATGAGCCTCACGGAATACCTCCAGGAATGCCGCGACGACCCGATGATGTATGCCTCCGCGCCGGAGCGCATCCTCGCCGCCATCGGCGAACCGGAAATCGTCGACACCGCCAAGGACCCGCGCCTTGGCCGAATCTTCATGAACCGGACGATCAAGATCTATCCGGCCTTCGCCGACTTCTACGGCATGGAGGAGACGATCGAGCGGATCGTCGGCTTCTTCCGCCACGCCGCGCAGGGTCTGGAGGAGCGCAAGCAGATCCTCTACCTGCTGGGCCCGGTGGGCGGCGGCAAGTCGTCGCTGGCCGAGCGGCTGAAGTCGCTGATGGAGAAATGCCCGGTCTATGTCCTGAAGGCCGGCAAGGAGGTCAGCCCGGTCTTCGAAAGCCCGCTCGGCCTCTTCAACCCGGACGAGATGGGCGACCTGCTGGAGGACCGCTACGGCATCCCGCGCCGCCGCCTGACCGGGCTGATGAGCCCGTGGGCGGTGAAGCGGCTGGACGAGTTCGGCGGCGACATCTCCCGCTTCCGCGTCGTCAAGCTGCATCCCAGCAAGCTGCGCCAGATCTGCGTCACCAAGACGGAGCCGGGCGACGAGAACAACCAGGACATCTCCTCGCTGGTCGGCAAGGTCGACATCCGCAAGCTGGAGGTCTACAGCCAGAACGATCCCGACGCCTACAGCTTCTCCGGCGGCCTGAACCGGGCCAGCCAGGGCCTGCTCGAATTCGTCGAGATGTTCAAGGCCCCCATCAAGATGCTCCACCCGCTGCTGACGGCGACCCAGGAGGGCAACTACGTCGGCTCGGAGAACATCGGCGCCATCCCGTTCCAGGGCATCATCCTCGCCCACTCGAACGAGGCGGAGTGGCAGTCCTTCAAGAACAACAAGAACAACGAAGCCTTCATCGACCGCATCTGTGTCATCAAGGTCCCCTACTGCCTGCGCGTGCAGGAGGAGCAGCGGATCTACGACAAGCTGGTCAAGGGCTCCGATCTCGCGACCGCGCCCTGCGCGCCGTCGACGCTGGAGATGCTGGCGAAGTTCTCGGTGCTGTCGCGCATGCGCGACCATCCGAACTCCAGCCTCTACTCCAAGATGCGCGTCTATGACGGCGAGAGCATGAAGGAGACCGACCCCAAGGCCAAGTCCATGCAGGAATACCGCGACCAGGCGGGCGTGGACGAGGGCATGGACGGCATCTCCACCCGTTTCGCCTTCAAGGTCCTGGCCGCGACCTTCAACTACGACTCCAACGAGATCTCGGCCGATCCCGTCCACCTGATGTACATCCTGGAGCAGTCGATCAAGCGGGAGCAGTTCCCCGACGACACCGAGAAGAAATACATCGAGTTCATCAAGGCCGAGATGGCGCCGCGCTATGCGGAGTTCATCGGGAACGAGATCCAGAAGGCGTATCTGGAATCCTACAGCGACTACGGGCAGAACCTGTTCGACCGCTATGTGGATTACGCCGACGCGTGGATCGAGGACCAGGACTTCAAGGACCCGGACACCGGCCAGCTGATGAACCGCGAGCTTCTGAACCAGGAGCTGACCAAGATCGAGAAGCCCGCCGGGATCGCCAACCCGAAGGACTTCCGCAACGAGGTCGTCAAGTTCGCGCTGCGCGCGCGGGCGGCGAACGCCGGGCGCAACCCCTCCTGGACGTCCTACGAGAAAATCCGTGAGGTGATCGAGAAACGCATGTTCTCCCAGGTGGAGGATCTGCTTCCGGTCATCAGCTTCGGGTCCAAGAAGGACGGCGAGACCGAGAAGAAGCACAACGAGTTCGTGTCGCGCATGATGTCGCGCGGCTACACCGAGCGGCAGGTCCGCCGGTTGGTCGAGTGGTACATGCGCGTGAAGCAGGCCGGCTGACGGCCCGCTTCGCCACACGAGCGTGAACGGGTAGGAGGGGCTCCCCCTTGATGAACATCATCGACCGTCGCCTGAATCCGCAAGGCAAGAGCCTGGCCAACCGCCAGCGTTTCCTGCGCCGTGCCAAGGAGCAGGTGGTGAAGGCGGTGCGGGATGCCTCCGGCAAGCGTGGCATCCAGGACATCGAAAACGGCGAGAAGGTGACCATCTCGACCGGCGGCGTGCGGGAGCCCTCCTTCCACCGCTCCGGCGCCGGCGGCGTGCGCGACTACGTCGTGCCGGGCAACAAGGAGTATGTGGAGGGAGACACCATCGCGCGGCCCGAGAGCGGCGGCGGTCGCGGCGGCAACGAAGGCAGTCCGGACGGGGAGGGCGACGACGATTTCCGCTTCGTCCTGTCCCGCGAGGAGTTCCTGGACATCTTCCTGGAGGACCTGGAGCTTCCCGATCTCGTCAAGCAGAAGGTCAAGCAGACGGAGTCCCACTCGCTGACGCGGGCGGGCTACTCGGTGACCGGTTCGCCGGCCAACCTGAACCTCGTCCGCACCATGCGCAACAGCCTCAGCCGGCGCATCGCGTTGAAGCGCCCCAAGCCGGCGGACATGCTGGAACTTGAGGCTCTTCTGCGCGAAGCGGAGGACCGCGGCGAGGATCCCGAGAAGCTGCGGGAGATGCGCGATCAATTGGAGCGGCACTATCTCCGCTCCAAGCGCATCCCCTTCATCGACCCGATCGATGTCCGCTACAACCGGTTCGAGACGGTGCCGAAGCCCATCGCGCAGGCGGTCATGTTCTGCCTGATGGACGTCTCCGGCTCGATGACCGAGCACATGAAGGATCTCGCCAAGCGCTTCTTCATGCTGCTGTTCCTGTTCCTGAAGCGGCGCTACCGCTCGGTGGACATCGTCTTCATCCGCCACACCCACGAGGCCAAGGAGGTGGACGAGGACACGTTCTTCTACTCCACCGAGACCGGCGGCACCGTGGTCTCCACGGCGTTGGAGGAGATGCAGCGCATCGTCAAGGAGCGCTACCCGGAGAACGAGTGGAACATCTACGCCGCCCAGGCATCGGACGGCGACAACATGTCGTCGGACAACGCGCGGTCGGCGGGTCTGCTGCGGGACGGCATCCTGCCGCTGTGCCAGTACTTCGCCTACATCGAGGTGGCGGCGGAGCACAACATGGGCCTGTCGGCGCTGGGCCGGGAGACGGAGCTGTGGCGAACCTACAAGACGGTCCAGGGGCCGGATTTGCCGATCGCCATGCGCCGCGTCCGCTCCCGTCGGGAGATTTTCCCGGTCTTCCGCGATTTGTTTGCCCGCGAAAAGGCGGGGGCCTGATTTCCGGCCCCCTCCCCCAACCCTCCCCCGCTGGCGCGGGAGAGGGGGCCGGTTCCCTCCACCGCGTAGCGGGGGAGGGCTAGGGAGGGGGCAATGCCCGCCACCGAGACGCCGCACCAAGAATCGGGGCCAACACCCCGCAGAGTTTGAGAGGATGTGAGGCATGAGCGCTGTGATCGACAAGCCCGACAGCCTGCTCTACGACGGGGCGGACTGGGATTACGACCAGATCAAGCGCGTCTACGACGCCATTGAGGACATCGCCCTGAAGGACATGGGCCTCAACGTCTATCCCAACCAGATCGAGGTCATCACCGCCGAGCAGATGCTCGACGCCTATTCGTCCATCGGCATGCCGCTGATGTACAAGCACTGGTCCTTCGGCAAGCATTTCGCCCGCGACGAGATGCTCTACCGCAAGGGCTACCGCGGCCTCGCCTATGAGATCGTCATCAACTCCAGCCCCTGCATCAGCTACATCATGGAAGAGAACACCATGACGATGCAGACGCTGGTGATCGCCCACGCCGCCTTCGGCCACAACCACTTCTTCAAGAACAACCAGCTCTTCCAGCAGTGGACGGACGCCGAGGGCATCCTCGACTATCTGGAATTCGCCAAGTCCTACATCGCCCAGTGCGAGGACCGTTACGGGCACCACGCGGTGGAGCGGGTGCTCGACGCCGCCCACGCGCTGATGAACCAGGGCGTGCACAAGTACCCGAAGAAGCGCAGCCTCGACCTGCGGCTGGAGCAGAAGCGCGAGCGGGAGCGGCAGGAGTACCAGGAGCAGACCTTCAACGATCTGTGGCGCACCGTGCCGAAGGTCGCCATCGGCGGCAACCGCCCGTCCAAGTCGGTGTCGGAGCGCAAGAAGCTGCTCGGCCTGCCCGAAGAAAACCTGCTCTATTTCCTGGAGAAGAAGGCGCCGCGGCTCGAGCATTGGCAGCGCGAGATTCTTCGCATCGTCCGCCACATGGCGCAGTATTTCTACCCGCAGAAGCAGACCAAGCTGATGAACGAGGGGTGTGCGACCTACACCCACTACACCATCCTGAACGAGATGCACCGGCGGGGGATGATCAGCGAAGGCGCGATGCTGGAATTCCTGCATTCGCACACCTCGGTGGTGTTCCAGCCGGAGTTCGACGACCAGCGCTTCTCGGGCATCAACCCTTACGCGCTCGGCTTCGCGATGATGCAGGACATCCAGCGCATCGCCGAGACCCCGACGGACGAGGACCGCTACTGGTTCCCCGACCTTGCCGGGCGGGGCGACGGCATGGGCGCGCTGCGCGACGCCTGGGCCAACTTCCGCGACGAGAGCTTCGTGCTCCAGTATCTCAGCCCGCACCTGATGCGGAAGTTCAAGATGTTCAGCGTGCGCGACGACGCGGAAGACCCCTATCTGCTGGTCGAGAACATCCACAACGAGCGCGGCTACCGTGGCATTCGCAAGCTGCTGGCGCGGCAGTACGACCTGGGCTTCCTGGAGCCGGACATCCAGATCGTCGACGTCGATCTGGCCGGCGACCGCAAGCTGATCCTGCACCACCGCGTGACCAACGGCGTGCTGCTGGACGAAAGCGACGCCAAGGCGGTGCTGCGCCACATCGCCAACCTGTGGGGCTACGAAGTCCAACTCGTCGAGGTGTCAGCCCTGTCCGACGCCATCCTGAAGGAGCACGCCGTCACCGCGCCGAGCGGCATCGGGGGGTGATTGGGCAGGGTGGGCCGCGTGTTGCCCCCACCCCAACCCTCCCCCGCTGGGCGGGGGAGGGAGATGATGGCGAAGCGGCGACAGTCCCCTCCCCTGCGAGAGCGGGGGAGGGTTAGGGTGGGGGCGACGCCTCCGGGTCCAGCGTGTACAGCTCCTGCGGGCGGCCGACGCCGCGCAGCAGGTAGCGCCCGACCGAGATCAGCCGCTCCCGGCATTCCGGAGCAGACTCGGTGAAGGCGGAGGACAGCAGGATGTCCTGGTCGAGCGACCGGCACATGGCGGCGATGCGGCTGGCCTCGTTCACCGCCGGGCCGACCACGGTGAAGTCCAGCCGGTCCACCCCGCCGATGTTGCCGTAGAACACCTTTCCCTGGTGCAGCCCCAGATAGAAGCGCGTCACCGGCAACCCGGCGGCGGAGCGGCGGGCGTTCAGCTCCTTGCAGCGCTCCCGTGCCTCCTCCGCCGCGTCGAGGGCGGCGCGGCAGGCGTCCTCGGCGCTGGAACGGTCGAAGACCGCCAGGATGCCGTCACCGATGAATTTCAGCACCTGCCCGCGGTGCCGGTGGATGGCCGTCACCACCAGTTCCGCGTAGTCGTTCAGCAGCGGCAGGATGGTTTCCGGGGCCGCGGTGTCGGTGATGCGGGTGAAGCCCTGGAGGTCGCTGAACCACAGCACGGCGTCCAGCTCCTCCGCGACACCGCGGCGGATGTGGCCGCGCAGCACCCGGTGGCCGGCGTCCCGTCCCAGATAGGTCTCGGCCAGCGTGTTGGCGATGTGCGCCATGGCGTGGCCGCGCAGCGCCAGCGCCAGACTGCCGGTGAGGGTGAGCAGGGCGTCGCGCTGGGCGTCGCTGAAGCCGTCGGGATGGTGCGACACCCAGGAGGAGAAGATACAGTCCAGCTCGCCGATGGCGGCGCGGGGGCCCAGGCGGTTGACGATGGCCATGTAGTCGGTGGCGCCCTGCGCCCGGAGCTCGTCGACGATCGGGAACTCGCCGCCCTCCGTGCCGTCGGTCAGCCGCAGGCGCAGCATCGTCTCGCCGGAGGTGTAGAGCCGGTGGAAGGGGCTGCGCAGCCATTTCTCGTCGATGTCGGGGTCGCTGCCGTCGCCGCCATACTCGGTCCGGCGCACCTCGGCGGCGTTGCGCCCGCTGCTGTCCCAGGTGACCACATGGCCGGCGATGGTCGGGTGCAGAGTGTCCGCTCCGACCACTGTCCGGGTCAGCGGCACGCCCGCCGCGACCAGCCGTTCGCAGAAGCCGCCGATGAGGTCCGTCTCCGGCACCCCCCGCAGCCCCGCCTCCGCGATCCAGCGGCTGAGGTCGAGAATCCCTTGCGCATCCATGCCCGCCATCCTGCCACAGGTGGCGCCCTTCGGGAACGGAGGGTCAGCGGCGGGACAGGACGTCCGCGACGAAGGCCGTGACCGTTCCGAAGTCGCCGGTTGTCCGCAATTCGGCGGGCATGGCCTGAAAGTCAAGCTCCGGTCCGAAACCGATCATAGGCTTTCCGAAGCGCAGGGCGAGCCGGACCTCGTCGAGCGTTCCGTGGCGGCCCGGCAGGACGACGATCACGTCGCTGGTCAGGATGTTGACGTGGTTGCGGCTCAGTTCCGTCGGCGGTGCGCCGGCCGGCTTGCGCGCGAAGGGCGTCAGGATGGGCAGGTCGATGTAGGGGTTGGGGTAGCCGGGCAGGGGCGCATGGCCGCGGATCGGATCGGGCTCGGACGGCAGGATGCCGATCGAGCGGCCGCGCCGCCCCGGCGTGCCGTGGAAGGCCCGCGCGGCCGACCGCATCACCCCGCCGCCGCCGCCGGTCAGCAGGTCGTGCCCGGCCCCGGCGATCCACGCGCCGAGCGGCTCGGCGTAGGCCGCCCATTCCTCCTGCCCAGACCCCATCACCCCGATGATCGCCATATCCATCCGCCTCCCTGTTACCGTCCGCGTGGTTTCGCCCGCGCCGTGGGCTCGGCCTCCAGCGGGTTGTCGGGCCAATAATGCTTGGGATACTGCCCCTTGAGGTCTGCCTTCACCGCCTTGTAGGCGTTGGCCCAGAAGCTGGCGAGGTCGCGCGTCACCTGCACCGGGCGGCGGGCCGGGGACAGCAGGTGCAGCAGCAGCGGCACCCGCCCGCCGGCGATGCGCGGCGTCTCGGCCAGCCCGAACATCTCCTGCAGCCGGACGGCCAGCACCGGCTCGTCCCCGCTGTAATCGATGGGGATGCGGGAGCCGCTGGGCACCTCGACATGGGTCGGCGCCTCCTTGTCCAGCCGCTGCTGCATCGCCCAGGGCAGCAACCCACGCAGCGCGTTGCCCAGCTCCACCCGGTCGAGATGCGCGCGGCGCGCGGCGCCGTTCAGGAAGGGCGCCAGCCAGTCCTCCATCGTCTCCAGCAGGGCGGCGTCGGAGACGTCCGGCCACTCCTCGCCCTCCCGGCGGCGCAGGAACAGGACGCGCGTCTGCCACTTGCGCAGCTCGTCGGTCCAGGGCAGGGCGGTCAGCCCCATCTCCCGGATGCCCTCCAGCATGGCGGCGGCGATGGCCTCGGCGGGCGGGTTGGGCAGGCGCTTGTCCTCCAGCGCCAGGGCGAACAGCATGCGGCGGCGGCGTGCCAGCACCGTCTGCTCACGCCCGTCCCAGGCGACCACGGTCTCGCTGCGGATGTGCTCGGCGAAGGCCTCCTCCAGCTCCGCCAGGGAGAGCGGGGCGGCGAGGAAGATGCGCGACTCGCGGGCCGCCCCGTCCAGGTCGGCGACGGCCAGCCAATCCTCGGCGCTCAGCGGCTCGGCGTCCTGGAAATAGGCACCGCGCCCGTTGGACAGCCGGTATTGCGCGGCGGCCCCGCCCGCGCTTCCTCCGGGGCGGCGCTGGCCGATGCGGTCGGGATAGGCGAGGGCGACCAGCAGCCCGGTGCTGCCGAGGTCTCCGCTATTGCCTTTGACGCCCAACTGCCGTTTCCAGTTCCGGGCCTGCTTCAGCGCCTGCTGGGCGCCGCCGCGCTCCACCGTCAGGCCGCGCCCGGCGCCGCGCACCCGGCCGTCATCGTCGAGCCCGCGCAGCAGCTCCACCCGCAGCCGCAGGTCGGCGTCGCGGAAGCCGGGCTGGGCGCGGACGATGTCGCGCTCGCCGAGCAGGGCGGCGACCTCGCAGGCCAGCGCGCCCAGCCCCATCGCCTTGCCCTTCAGCATCATGTGGGCCAGCCGGGGATGCACGCCGAAGCCGGCCATGCGGCGGCCGTGAGCGGTGATGCCGCCGCCGGCGTCCAGCGCCCCCAGCTCGCGCAGAAGCTCCCGCGCCTGGGCCATGGCGGCGGCGGGCGGCGGGTCGAGCCACGCCAGCGACGCCGGGTCGGACACGCCCCACACCGCCAGTTCCAGCGCCAGCGGCGCGAGGTCGGCGTCCATGATCTCCGGCGGGGTGAAGGCGGCCAGCGCCTTGTGCGACGGTTCCGGCCACAGGCGGTAGCAGACGCCGGGCTCCAGGCGCCCGGCGCGGCCCCGCCGCTGCTCCGCCGACGCCTGGGAAACCTTGGCGGTGACCAGCCGCGTCATGCCGCTGCGCGGGTCGAAGCGGGGGACGCGCATCAGCCCGCCGTCCACGACGATGCGGATGCCCTCGATGGTCAGGCTGGTCTCGGCGATGGGGGTGGCGAGCACGATCTTGCGCGTGCCCGGCGGGCTGGGGGCGATGGCGCGGTCCTGGGCGTCAGCCGTCAGGTCGCCGTAGAGCGGGGCGATCACCGTGCCGGGGCCGAGGTCGGCGCTCTCCAGAAGGCTCTGCACCCGCCGGATCTCCCCGGCGCCGGGCAGGAAGACCAGCGCGTTGCCGCTCTCCTCGCGCAGGGCGCGGCGGACGGCGGCGGCCACGGCGTCTTCAATACGGGTGTTGGTGCCAGGGGCGTCGAGGTGGCGGGTCTCCACCGGGAAGGCGCGGCCCTCGCTGGTCACCATCGGGGCGTCGCCCAGCAGGGCGGCGACGGGCGCGCCGTCCAGCGTCGCCGACATCACCACCAGCCGCAGGTCGTCGCGCAGCGCGCCGCGCGCCTCCTGCACCAAGGCCAGCGCCAGATCGCTGTCGATGCCGCGCTCGTGGAACTCGTCGAACAGCACGGCGCCGACCGCCGGCAGCTCGGGGTCCTCCTGAAGCTGGCGCAGGAACAGGCCGTCGGTCACCACCTCGATCCGGGTCTTCGGCCCAACTTTGGTGTCCAGCCGCACGCGGTAGCCGACCGTCTCGCCGACGCTTTCCCCCAGCATCGCGGCCATGCGGCGGGCGGCGGCGCGGGCGGCCAAGCGCCGCGGCTCCAGCACGATCACCTTGCACCCGGCCAGCCAGGGCCGGTCGAGCAGGGCCAGCGGCACGCGGGTGGTCTTGCCCGCCCCCGGCGGCGCCTGGAGCACCGCCACGCCGCGTCCGTCCAGCGCGGCCAGCAGCTCGGGAAGCACGGGATCGATGGGAAGGGGCGGGATGCTCATGAGTTCTGTGAACCGGTGGAGAAGGGCGCCGCCCGTGTTCCTGGCAGCGGCGGGCGCCCCGGTCAAGCCTTCCGCCGGGCGTTGGCGGCTATTCGGTCTCCTCCCGGCAGAAAACCCCGGCCTCGGTGTCGTGGGTGAACAGCTCGGCGTAGCGGGCCCAGCCGGTGACGGCGTTCAGTGTCTCTTCGGCGTAGTCCTCGCTCATGAAGGCTTCCAGCTCGCGGGCGAACGGGGCGTAGGGAACGCGGTGGTCGGGGCGCTCCGCCAGGGCGGCGTCGATGTGCGCGGCGAGCGGCACGAAATGGACCAGATGCTCGGCGAACAGCGCCTTGCGGTCGTCCATCCCGGCCTCGGCGAACAGGTGGCCCGGTTCGGTCAGCCGGATGTCGCCCTCCGCCACCTCGGCGAATCCGAGCATCTGGAGCGTCTCGGCGATGGGGAAGAGGTCGTCGATCTCGTGCCGCAGCGCCGCCGCGAGGTACGGCAGGTCCGCCTTGCCCTGGTAGGGCGGGGCGGCCAGCGTCTCCATCAGGCCGGACAACAGGTTCGTCGAGACGTGCTGGAGCGGCTCGGCGTAGACCGGCCGCGGACGCCCGACCGTTGTCCCCGGTGCCGTCGCCGGGGCGCTCAGCGGCTTGCGCGCGGTCATCCGGCCGTAGATGTCGTCGACCAGATCGCGGAAGTCCGGGGCCAGCCGGTTGCGCGGGTGCGGGATGTTCACCCGGATCTCCGCCGCGACGCGGCCCGGGTTGGAGGCAAAGACGAGGATGCGGTCGCACATCAGCACCGCCTCCTCGATGTTGTGGGTGACCATCAGGATCGACCGGGTCGGCAGCTTGCGCTCCATCCACAGGTCGAGCAGGTCGGTGCGCAGCGTCTCCGCCGTCAGCACGTCGAGCGCCGAGAAAGGCTCGTCCATCAGTAGGATTTCCGGATGAACCACCAGCGCGCGGGCGAAGCCGACGCGCTGGCGCATCCCGCCGGACAGTTCCTTGGGGTAGGCGCTCTCGAAGCCCGACAGGCCGATCAGGTCGATGGCCTCCTCGGCGCGCGCCGCCGCCTCGTTCGCGGGAACGCGCAGCGCCTTCAGCCCGGCCAGCACATTCTCCTCGACGGTCAGCCAGGGGAACAGCGCGAAGGACTGGAACACCATCGCCACCCCGTCGGTCGGCCCGGCCACCGGCGCGCCGTGGTGCAGGACTTGCCCGGAGGTCGGCTGGGCCAGCCCGGCGACGATGCGCAGCAGCGTGGACTTGCCCGAGCCGGAGCGGCCGAGCAGCCCGACGATCTCGCCATCGCGCAGCGTCAGGTCCACACCGTCGAGCACGACATACTGCTGGCCGGACGGCTTGCGGTAGGCCTGCCGGACGCCGTGGAGTTCAAAGAGGGGCGAGTTCTGCGTCATGGTACGGCCTCTGTCAGGCAAGGCGCAGGCGGCGTTCGGCGTAGCCGTAGAGCGGACGCCAGAGCAGCCGGTTGAGCAGGGTGACGAACAGGGACATCACGGCGATGCCGAGCACGATGCGCGGGTAGTCCCCGGCGGCGGTCGCCTGGGCGATGTAGCTGCCCAGCCCGTGCGCGGTCACCTCGGCGTCGCCCCAGCGCACCGCCTCGGCGACGATGCTGGCGTTCCACGAGCCGCCCGCCGCGGTCACGGCGCCGGTCAGGTAGTAGGGGAAGACGCCGGGCAGCATGACGTCGCGCCACCACTGCCAGCCGCGGATGCGGAAGCTGGAGGCCGCCTCCTTGAGGTCGCTGGGGAAGGCGGCGGTTCCGGCGACGACGTTGAACAGGATGTACCACTGCGTGCCCAGGATCATCAGCGGGCTGAGCCAGACGTCCGGGTTCAGGTCGAAGCGCAGGATGGTGACGACGGCGACCGGGAACAGCAGGTTGGCCGGAAAGGCGGCCAGGAACTGCGCCAACGGCTGCACCGCCTCGGCGAGGCGCGGGCGCAGCCCGATCAGCACGCCGAGCGGCACCCAGACGAGCGAGGCGATGGCGATCAGCACCATGACGCGCAGCAGCGTCGCCGCCCCGAGCAGCAGCACGGTCCCGACGTCGCCCCAGCCGGCGCCGCTGGTGATGAACCGCAACATGGTCCAGCCCAGGGCGAGCGCCGCCACCGCGACGACCGCGTACCACACCCGGTCGAGCGTGCGTTCGAGCGCGGGGGAGGGCGGGCCGGCGACCCGGCGGCGCAGCGCCGGAGGCAGGGCGTCAGTCAGGGCGGAGAGGGGTGACAGGCGCAGCCACCCCACCCGGCCAAGCAGAGATTCGACCGGCGCCAGCAGCGAGCGGCAGACGCGGGTGCGCTGGAACAGCCGAAGCACCCAGGACTCGGGCGCCTCCTGCGCGCCGGTCTGCTCGAAGCGGAACTTGTCGGCCCAGGCGACCAGCGGGCGGAACAGGAACTGGTCGTAGAGCAGGATGACCGCCAGCATCGCCAGCACCGCCCAGCCGACGGCGCCGAGGTCCTTCTGCGCGATGGCCTCGGCCAAATAGGAGCCAATGCCGGGCAGCGTGACGGTGTGGTCGCCGACGGTGATCGCCTCCGACGCGACGACGAAGAACCAGCCACCGGACATCGACATCATCATGTTCCAGACCAGCCCCGGCATGGCGAAGGGCGCCTCCAACCGCCAGAAGCGCTGCCAGCCGGAGAAGCGGAAGCTGGTCGCCGCCTCGTCCAGGTCGCGCGGCACCGAGCGCAGCGACTGGTAGACGCTGAAGGTCATGTTCCAGGCTTGGCTGGTGAAGATGGCGAAGATCGCCGCGCATTCGGCGCCGAGCACGCTGCCGGGGAACAGCGACAGGAAGAAGACCACGGTGAAGGAAATGTAGCCGAGCACCGGCACCGACTGGAGCACGTCCAGCACCGGGATCAGCACCATGCCGGCCCGGCGGCTCTTGGCCGCCAGCGTGGCGTAGGTGAAGGTGAAGAGCAGCGAGGCGGCCATCGCCGCCAGCATGCGCAGCGTCGAGCGCAGCGCGTAGTCCGGCAGGTTCCAGGGGTCGAGCGAGACGGCCGGCGCGTCGAGGCTCGCCAGCGGTGCCGCCATCTGGTGACCGCCGACGGCGGCCAGGGCGAGCAGGCCGACGACCAGCGGCAGGGCCACGAGGTCCCAGCAGTTTGGCGTGGCGGTCGCCGTCTTCACGGAAACGCTTGTCTGGGTCCAGACCATGGCCCCTCCATCCTGCGGCCGGATCGGAGTCCGGTCGCGTTCGGCATGCGCAATCGGCGTGTGCAGGCACCCGACGCCGTGCGGCGTCAGGTGGGCGTCAAAGGGAGAGGATGGCGGTCAGCCCGGCGCTGGCGGCGGCAAGGGCGCGCGGAACGGCATCGGAATGGTGATGGAAGACGTCACCATGGTTCACCTGTGCGGCTGTCGGCATCGCGGCCGGCCGTGGCGAACCTGCGGAAAGGTCAGCCCAGGATCGGCAGAGTACCGAAGATTGGTCGGGGTCGACGACTGTGGCTGTCCATCTCTTGCTTTCTCGGCGCGGGACCGGATCGCGCGTCCGGACGCCCGCCAATCATGCGGTGACGTTGGTGCTGATCTATTCCTGGAATTGAAGCCGGTCAAGCGCGCGGCGGCGTTTCTTGGCGATCATTGCAGAGGTTTCATGTTGCCCGCCCTTCCCCGTCGGAGCGAGGGCTGCGCCTCCGGATGCAGATCGTCGAGGGCGTGTCAAAGTGTCGCAGAAGCCCGCAACCGGCCAGCGATCCGAGAACCTTTCGCAACAAGGCGTTATGGTTCAAATAACCACAATCCATTTGTGACTTAACGATCTCGGGACCCTATGGCCAACATTCACGACCCCGCCCTGTTCCTCGCCCACGCCTGCGCGCTGGAGGAGGACGCCGCCAACCGTTTCGCCGACCTGTCGGAGGCCATGAAGACCTACGGCAACGCGGACGTCGCGGCCTTCTTCGCCAAGATGGCCGAGTTCTCGCGCCTGCATCTGGCGGACGCCCGCAAGCGCTCCGCCTTCCGCGACGTGCCGGTGCTCGCCCCCGAGGACTTCCAGTGGCCGGACGACGAGAGCCCGGAAGCGGCCTCCATGGAAGGCTCGCATTATCTGATGACGGTGGATTACGCGCTGGAGCTGGCGCTCGACAGCGAAAAGCGCGGGCACGCCTTCTACGCCGACGTGGCGGCCTCCACCACGGACCCGGAGGTCCGCATGATGGCCGAGGAGTTCGCCTCGGAGGAGGCGGAGCATGTGGCGGAACTGGAGCGCTGGATCGAGCGCTTCCCCAAGAAAGGGTAAAGGCCGTTTCCCGCGGTTTCCGCCCTTGCGGGAACCGCGGGAAGGGCGAACGAGCGCCTTACTTGGACAGGTCGGCGTAGTCGTACTCGTACTTCTTGTCCGCCGGCTTGAAGGTCTTGAAGGCGGCGATGATGTCGTCCACCGACACGCCCGCCGGCACGTTGAGAATCTCGTACACGACCGAGCTGCCGCTGGTCGGGCCAACGTCGGCGTTGCGGTGAGCCTGGGAAATCAGGCCCTCGCCGGCCTTCTTGATCATGATCGAAGCCATATCCGTTCCGTCTCCTGTTACACGTCGCCCGACGCAGCAATATCCATAACTCGAATAAGGGTATGGGGCCAATGGATAAATTGCTGCAGCGCGTCAGCGGCGGGTGATCCAGAGCGCGGTCACGTCGTCGTTCAACCGTTCGCCATGAAGTGCGGCGTGGTGGGCCATCAGGGCGGGCAGGGGGCGCTCGGGGGCGTCCGCCGCCGCGCGCTCGGCCAGACGGAGCAGGCCGTCCTCGCCCAGCATGGCGCCCTCGGCGTTCCGGGCTTCGCTCAGCCCGTCGGAATAGAGGAACAGGCTGTCGCCGCGCCGCAGTGGAACGCGCCGGTTCGTGTAGGCCGAGTCCGGGAAGGCGCCGAGGAGCGGGCCGGACGCGTCCAGCGGCTGGACGCCGAAGTTGGTCGCCAGGAGGGGGCTGGGCGACGCGGCGGCGGCGTAGAGCAGCGTGTCGTCGGCGCGGTCGATCACCCCGTAGAAGGCGGTGGCGAACTGGCCCAGCGGCAGGATCTCGCACAGCCGCCCGTTCAGTTGGCGCAGCAGGCCGGCGGGGTCGCGCAACTCCTCCGGCGGGGTGCGGGTGAGCAGCGTGTGCAGGCGGAAGGCGTTGATCGCCGCGGCGATGCCGTGGCCCGACAGGTCGGCGGCGAAGATCCCGACGCGGGTCCCGTCGAACGCGAAGGCCGTCCAGAAGTCGCCGCCGATCTCGTCCGACGCGCGGAAGACCGAATCCACCGTCAGCCCGTTCCGCTCGGCGAGGGTGGCCAACTCCGCCGGCTCCGGGACCAGGGCGAGCTGCATGGCGCGGGCTTGCCGCAGGTCGCGCTCCACCCGCTCGTGGAAGGCGCGCAGCTCCTGCACCATGGACCGGCGCTCCAGGTGATAGCGCACGCGGGCGATGCACTCGCCGGGGTTGATCGGCTTGGCGATCAGGTCGGTCGCCCCGGCGCTGAAGCAGACCGTCCTCATCTGGTCGGAGTGCAGCGCGCTCTGCATGAGGATCGGCAGGTCGCGCCAGCGCGGGTCGCCGCGCAGGCTGCGGCAGACGCCGATGCCGTCCATCCGCGGCATGGCCGCGTCGAGCAGCAGCAGGTCGGGCGCGAAGCTCTCCAGCCGCTCCATCACCTCGTCCGCGGAGGAGGCGAAGGCGACCTGGGTGATGCCGGCCCATTGCAGGAAGCGGGTCAACGTCCGGCGGTTGAAGGCGCTGTCGTCGGCGATCAGCACCCGGCAGCCGCCGAGCGGGATGCCCAGTTCCATCCCGTAGACCGACGCGCCGGGGCGGGCGGGGCGCGGCGGAGCGGCGTCGTCCGTGCCGGGCGGCACCGTCATGGTGCGGGCGTGCCCCATCGCGTCCGTTCCCGCCGCGTCAGTCGGCGATGTTGAACATGGTGTGGAACTTGGCGATCGTGATCAGGCGCCGCACCTCGTCGCGGGCGCCGCGGATCGCGAAGTCCAGATTGCGCCGCTGCGCGGTGTCGCGGGCGATGATGAACATGCCGAGGCCGGAGGAGTCGACGAAGTCGAGCCGCGACAGGTCGAAGACCACCCGGTGCCCCGCCGGCCGTTCGAAGGTGGCGATGACGTCGCGGAAGGTGTCGTGGTCGGCAAAGGTCATGCGCCCGCTCAGCACGATTTCGGTGCTGGCCGGGGCCTCGCGGACGGAGAAATCCATGGCGGCGCTCATCTGTGGTTCACCCGTGGCCGAAGAGAGGCGCAATCCCCCGTCGGTCGGACCGGCGAGGATGCGGGCGCATTCTAGGGCCTCGGGAATTGCACTTTGATGACGCTGCCGTGTCAGCGCGGCGTTATCCGGCTGAAATGGGCGGACTTCATTGCAGCGCGGCCTCCTCCACCCGTGGATGCGACAGACGTTCGGCGATTCCGCCGACGAGCCATGCCGAATAGGCATCGCGGCCCTCCGGCCCCAGCATGCCGTTGCGGCAGAAGGCCGACGCCTTGGCCGGCTTGGGAAGCGCCGAGTCGGGGAAACGCCAGAGCGGCAGGTCGGCTTGCCCGCTCAGCCGGTCGAGCGCGGCCGGCCGGTAGCCGTTGCCCGCGCCGTACAGCCTTTCCTCCACCGCCGCCGGGCGGGGTGGAAGCAACAGGGCGATCCCGACGCCGGCGGCACGCGCCTGATCGGCGAAGCGGCGCACCCGTTCGAAAGCGGGCGAGTCCTCGTTCATCTGGACGGCGGCGTCGCGGGCCTCAACCCAACGGTCGGCGGCGGTGGCGGTCCAGCCCTGCGGGCCGACGGCGTGGCACGGCTTGGCGTATTGCAGGGCGCTCTGGTCGGGCAGGTAGGAGCGGCCGAGCATCGCCACCTCGGTCAGGTGCGAGCCGTAGCGGCGCAGGCCGGCGAAGTCGCCGCGTTCGGCGAACAGCAGGTCCACGTCCAGGAGGACCAGAGCCGGCTTGAGCTTCAGCACGTCGCCCAGCAGCGGTTCGAAGTCCTCAATCCGGGCGTGGTCATGAACGATGCGCAGGAAATGCAGGCTTTCCATCCCGTGCTTCGCCGCCAGCGCGGCCATGCCGGGTTCGTCCAAGGTGGCGTGGCGCAGCGCCGAGTTGCCGAGCGCCACCACCACGGTCGGGGACAGGTCCCGCGCCGCCCGCTCCGCCGTCGCGGCGATGCGGTTGCTGTTGTACCAGGCGAAGGGCCGGTCGTGGAGGCTGTAGCCGGTCCAGAAGGCCCCCGCCGTCCCGGCCGCGAACAGGGCGGGGATCACCGCCAGAAGGGTGATCCACAACCGCCGCGGCTTCGCTTGCGGGCCGGTTTGGTCCGTCCGGTTTCTTTGCGGTTCAACAGGCCCGGTCATGGTACTTCTGCTCCTCCCAGCGTTGCGCCCGGCGATGCGCGGTGTCCGATGACACAAACAGTCCGGGAGGGAGCAGGGTCCCGTATGCCGCCATGTTTTCCTATGACGAAGGGGGCATCCGTCCGGATCGTGCCGGAGTAGCCGGATACGGGCGCTTTCGTGTAGTCTCGCGCGAAAGGCGAGGCACGCATCGAGGCACAGGATGAGCACCGAAATCCGCACCTTCACGATCCCCGACGCGAGCGCGGACGAGGCCCAGGGGCACCTCTCCTCCTTTCTGCGCACGGTCGAGGTGCAGCGCATCGACACCGCCTACGCCGATGGCGGCTGGCGTGTCCTCGTCCTTTACAAGGACCTGAAGCGCAAGGAGGAATCCCTCCAGATCGAGGCCGCGATCAACGCCGCCCTCACCGGTTGGCGGGACCGCAAGGCGGCCGGGGAAGGGGTGTCGCGCGACGCCATCCTGGCAGACGAACTGGTGCCGGAAATCGCCCGCTTCGCCCCCACGACGGAGCGCGAACTGTCCATCATCGTCGGCGCGCGTGACTTGGATGTCAGCCACTATGGCGGGGAGATCGTGCAGGTCGTCCGGGCGACCCTGGACGAGCTGATCGACTGACGAATCCGCTCTGCGGAAAAGCATAGGCTGAAGGGCCGGGCGGCCGATTCCGCTGTGCCGAAAGAGAAGCCGGACCCGCCGTAAGCCCGATTCCAGACGCGTCCACGCTGTGCCAGCATACCCTCGTAATTTGTGGCAATGCAGCATGGCGGGGCCATGGACGGCACTTCCGGATCGAGAGGCGGCGCTCCCGATTACCGCGCGATGGCGCGGGAACTGGAGGCCTTCAGCCGACAGGCGGCGGAGCGCGCGGCGGCCACCGGCGACGGCAGCTTGGACGCCCTGGCGCGGCGTCTGGAGCGCCACGCCGAACAAATCCAACATGATCTGGCCCAAGCCCCGACGCGCCGCTTCGGCTGGCGCCTAGGCCTTCTCCACCTTCAGCAGAGTGCCCTCGGCGCCGACGATGCGGACACGGGTTCCGGCGGGGAGGTCGGGCCCCTCGACGGTCCAAAGCCCGTCGCCGATCTGCGCCCGGCCCCGCCCGTTGACGATGGGGCCGTCCAGCGTGTGCAGCGTCCCGATGTATTGCGCCGTCCGGCGGTTCAGATGCGGCGTGTGCGTCGTATGCGCTGACGCGCGGGACAGGAAGCGGGTTCCCACCAGCGCGGCGATGGCGAGCAGGGCGAACAGAAGCCCCTGATGCTCCCACGGCAGGGACGGCCAGGCCAGAAGCACGAAGCCGACCAGCGCGGCGGCGCCACCCAGCCAGAGGAAGGCCGCTCCCGGCGCCACCGTTTCCAGCGCGCCCAGCAGCACGGCCAGAACCCACCAGTGCCAGAATTCGATCATCGCGGGTCCGCCTTCGGGGTTTCGCCCAATCCTACGACTCCGGCGGCACCGGCGCATCGCGCCTGTTCGGCTCGCCACGATTCCAGGGGCCGCGCTGCGGCGGCGGCGGGGCGGCGGCCGGCGGATTCGGGGGGCGGTTCGGGAAGGCTTCGCGGGCGATCTCCGCAATGCCGCCGATGGCGCCGATCACGTTGGCGGCCTCCAGCGGCATGAACAGCACCTTCTGGTTCGGGGCGGCGGCCACCGCGGTCAGGGCGTCCACATAGCGCTGGGCGACGAAGTAGTTGATGGCCTGGACGTTGCCCCCGGCGATGGCGTCGGAGACCAGCCGGGTGGCCTCGGCTTCGGCCTGGGCGGAGCGCTCGCGCGCCTCGGCGTCGCGGAAGGCGGCCTCGCGCCGGCCCTCGGCCTGGAGGATGGCGGCCTGCTTGGCGCCTTCCGCCCGCAGAATGGCCGCTTGGCGCTGGCCCTCCGCTTCCAGGATGGAGGCGCGGCGGTCGCGCTCCGCCTTCATCTGGCGGGCCATGCTGTCCACGAGGTCGCGCGGCGGCTGGATGTCGCGGATCTCGATGCGCGTCACCTTGACCCCCCAGGGGCTGGTCGCTTCGTCCACCACGCCGAGCAGGCGGGCGTTGATCTGGTCGCGCTGGGACAGCAACTCGTCCAGGTCCATCGAGCCCATCACCGTGCGGGTGTTGGTCATGGTCAGGTTGAGGATCGCCAGCTCCAGGTTGTTGACCTCGTAGGAGGCTTTAGCGGCGTCGATCACCTGGAAGAAGACGACGCCGTCCGCCGTGACCATGGCGTTGTCGCGGGTGATGACCTCCTGCGAGGGCACGTCGAGCACCGTCTCCATCATGCTCTGCTTGCGCCCGATGCGGTCGATCAGCGGCAGCAGCAGATGCAGGCCGGGCTGGAGCGTGCGGGTGTAGCGGCCGAACCGCTCCACCGTCCATTCCTGGCCCTGGGGCACGGTCCGCACGCCCAGCAGAACCAGCGCCAGCGCGAAGATCAGAAGCGCGATGACGAAGAGTGTCAGGCCGCTGACCACCATCACCCCACCTCCCATCCGGTCGTTTCCTCTCTCGGACCATGCCACGGCAGGGCCGCCCCGGCCAGAGCTTCAGCGGCCGGAACGTCAGCCCAGCAGGGCGCCGATGGGCTTCAGCGGCTCGTGCGCGTCGAACAGGATCTTCAGGATGGCCAGGATCGGCACCGCCAGCAGCGCGCCGGGGATGCCCCACATCCAGCCCCAGAACAGGATGGACACGAACACCGCGATGGGGTTCAGCGCCAGCCGCCGCCCGACGATCATCGGGGTCAGGAAGTTGCCCTCCATCATCGTCAGCGCCACGAAGGTCAGCGGCGGGCCGAAGATGTGCAGCCCCCCGTCGAAGGTGAGCGCCGAGACCAGGAACAGCACCGCCGTCATCACCGCCGGCCCGATGAAGGGGACATAGTTGATGAGCCCGGCCAGCGTCCCCCACAGCGCCGCGTTGGGCACCCCCCACAGCCACATCGCCAGCGTCGTCGCGAGGCCGAGCCCGATGTTGATGACCGTGATGGTCGCCAGATAGGCGGCGATGTTCTGCTGCACCGTGGCGGCGACCATGGCGTAATGCACGCGGTCGTCCACGTCGCGCATCGTGCCGATCAGCGCCTCCAGGCTCTGCCGGCCGCGGGCCAGGAAGAAATAGAGCAGCACTTGGAGGATCACCACATTGGCGATCACCGCCTCCGCCTGATGCAGCACCTGCTCGGCCAGCGACGGGCCGCGCACCACCACTTCCCGCGCCGCACCGTTGCGGTCGGAGGCCATCTGCTCGATCTGGCGGGAGGCCTCGCGGGCACGGTCAATCCCCTCGCGGATATCGCCCAGCTTGAACTCCAGCTCATGGACCACGCGGGGCATCCGGTTGACCCATTCGGTGGCCGGGGTCGCCAGCGTGAAGATGGCCCCCAGCCCGGCGCCGAACACCACGATCACCACCACCGCCGCACCCAGCGCCTCCGGCAGGCCGAGCCGGTAGAGGCCGCGCACGCAGGGGCGCAGCAGAAGGCTGAGGATCAGCGCCAGCATGATCGGCAGCAGCACGTCGCGCCCGAAATAGAGCGTGAACAGCAGCGCGATGACGAACAGCCCCACCACCGCCACCCGCACCGGGTCGCGGGGGTTCCGGGCCGGGGGCAGGGGCT
Source organism: Azospirillum sp. UENF 312511 (assembly GCF_058780635.1). Taxonomy (NCBI): domain Bacteria; kingdom Pseudomonadati; phylum Pseudomonadota; class Alphaproteobacteria; order Rhodospirillales; family Azospirillaceae; genus Azospirillum; species Azospirillum sp. UENF 312511. The sequence continues at coordinate 2,111,295 of NZ_JBSNCG010000003.1, forward strand.
CGGTCACCGGCTCCGGCGGCGGGCTCAGGGGCGGGTCGATCGTGCGGTCGCTCATCGGGGGCAGGCACTCCGGGAGTAGCGGGTCGGGGGGCGCTTGACGGCGCCGGACCCCCGCCCGATTTAGGGGTATTCCAGGACCGCGCCCACGCGGCCCCGCTTCGCGATGACCGGAGTTCCACGAGATGCGCAGCCCGTTCCCTTCGATAAACATCCGCCGCGGCCTGATGGTCCTGGCGCTATCCGTGCTGCCACCGATGGCCGCCTCCACCGCTGCTTTGGCCGAGGATGCCATCGTCGGGCGCTTCTCCAACGACTGGACCGGCAACGGGCTTCAGGTGCAGGCGATCGAGGACCCGAAGGTGAAGGGCATCACCTGCCATCTGGTGGATTTCGACCGCAGCGTGCTCGACCGGTTGACCAAGGGGAACTGGTTCGAGGACCCGTCCAACGCCTCCATCGCCTGCCGGCGCACCGGGCCGCTGGTGATCGGCGACATCGAGCTGTCGCAGAAGGGTGAGGAGGTCTTTTCCGAGCGCAAGAGTCTGGTCTTCAAGTCCATCGCCATCCGCCGCATCTACGACCGGGTGAACGACACGCTGATCTACGTCGTCTACAGCCGGCAGGTGAAGGATGCCTCGGCGAAGATGGCCATCTCCAGCGTGCCGCTGATCGACACGAACCCCCAGTGGGAAAAGGGCAAACCCCCCGTGAAGTGATCGGGGGAAATGATCGGATGGCTTGCAATCGGGCGGGTGCGGAGCCATCATCAGGCTTGGGAGGCAGGGGCCCTAATCCCCCGCCTCCCGGCCCGATCACTGCCGGTTCAGAAGATCAAGGATTGCCTTGACGATCTGGAGCAGCAGGATCAGGAGACCGAGGATTTCCTTCATCCTCCGAGCCTCCTTGTTGAGCGGCGGGGTGGTGGCGCTCCACCACCCGTCCGCGCCTCCACCTCGCACGGGGCGCGGGATGGGCGCAACGGAAACTCCACGCATGCGTGTGAGACGGATTGGTCGCCGGGATTGATCGCCGGTCCCGTGGCGTTTCGTCAGGTCTTGCCGCAGCGGGACCGCCACTTGCGCCACAGCAGGTAGACACCGGGCGCCAGTGTCACGATCAGGATGATGCGCACCATGTGGTGGGTGGCGACCAGCGCCACGTCGATGTTCAGCGCCAGCGCGACCAGCGTCATCTCGGCCAGCCCGCCCGGCGCGAAGGCGAGGATCAGCGCGGCCAGCCCCAGCCCCGTCGCCTCGTCCACCATCCAGGCCGCCGCCGTGGTGACCAGCAGCATCAGCCCGGTGAGGCCCAGTGCGGTCAGCCCGTCGCGTCCGATGCGGCGGATGTTCAGACCGGTGAAGCGGCAGCCCAGCGACGCCCCGATCACCACCTGGGCCGCGGCAACCAGCACGCCCGGCGGCTTGCCCTCGGTCAGGCCGGCGAGGTGGATCGCGGCGGACAGCAGCATCGGTCCGACGATCTGGGCGGCGGGGATGCGCAGCAGCTTCGCCAGGGGGTAGCCCAGCGCGCAGGCGGACAGCAGCGCCACGTCCAGCGGGGCGAGCGACAGCAGGGGTGGGCCGAGCGTGCCGCGCCGCGCCGGGTCGTACAGCCCCAGCGCCTGGAAGGCGAAGGGGATGACCAGCACCACCAGCATCACCCGCAGCGCGTGGGACAGCGCCATGGTCCGGCTGTCGCCGCCCATCTGGGTGCCGACCATCACCATCTCGTTCAACCCGCCGGGCGTGGCGGTGAAGAAGGATGTGGGCGGGTCCAGCCGGGCCGCGCGGCGCAGGTACTGCACGCCCAGCGTGGTCGCCAGCACCAGATAGACGGCCAGCGCACTCAGCGACAGGCTCCATTCGCCGAGCCGCCCCAGGATGTCCGGGGTGAAGCCGCTGCCCAGCATCACGCCGAGGATCATGATCATGGCGTTGCGCAGCGGCTTCGGCACATGCAGCGCGACACCGGCCATGGCGGCGACCGTGGTGGCGGTCATGGCGCCGATCATCCAGGCCAGCGGCAGGTGGAAATAGCTGAACAGCGCGCCCCCCGCCGTCCCCAGCGCGAGGGCGAGCGCGAAGGGCCGGAGCCCCGGTCCGATGGTCATGCCGTTCGTTGTGTCCGGTTCAAGGAACGATCCGCCCCAGCCGGACGGCGGTCTGCCCGGATTTGGGGCGCCGCGCCGGCATGATCAGCACGCAGTCGTCGTAAGGCGTCACGATCGGGCGGCTGCCGTCATGGCCCAGAACCGTTCCGGCGCGGGGAATGATCTCCATCCCCACATAGGGCTGGTCGAAGAAGAATTCGTCGGTTTCCGCGGTCACCGCCTCGGTCACCTCGACGGTGCGCAGCGGATCGGGGTGGCGGCGGATGTGGCGATCGGCCAGCGACGGGTCGATCATCTCCTGGGCGAGCAGGAAGCGCATGGCGCTTTCCAGGGCGACCATCGCCGTCTCATCCCGCCAGTGCTGGCCGCATTCGACCAGGATGGCGGTGCGCCGCCCGTCCGCTTCGGCGAAATCCGCGTAGTCGATCACTCGCCGCCCCGCCGCGTGCCCCTCGTCGGCAACGATCCAGGCCGGGTGGCCGAGCCGGCGGGCCAGCGTGCGGGCACGGTCCGTCCGTCCACACAGCGTCAGGGGCGGGGTGTCCGCCGTCATGGAATGCAGGTCGAGGATGACGTCCGCGGCGTCGAACACCGGACGGAGTTGCCGGGCGCGGCGCAGCTCCGCGCTGTCATGCGGGCCGTCCAGCACCTCCGGCGACCAGACGCGGTTCATGTCCTCGTCGACGAAGCGGGAGGCGTAGGGACGTTCGGCATCGAAGTTCTGATAGGCGGCGGTGTTGGCGAAGACCAGGGTCAGCCGCCCGCGGGTGGGCCGGACGCCCATCCGGAACAGCCGGTCCATCGCCACAGCGCCACTGATCTCGTTGCCGTGGATCAGCGAGACAATGACGGCGTGCGGGCCGGGGCGCCCGGAGTCCAGCGTCGTGACATGGTCGATGCCGGTGTTTCCACGACGGTAGGGGCCGATGTCCGGCGGCGTCAATTCGATCGGTGGCAGGGATTCGGTCAAGCGGATCTCGCCTTTGCGGGTCTGGCCGGTGCCGGGCGCTTTCGCCGAACGGTCAGTATGGCGGAGAGTCCGGCGGCGCGCCAGTCCCGCCATTTCCCTGGCCAATCATGTCCTTTGCCTTACCGGTGTATGACGGTTTTTGGTCGACGGGCACCCGGCCATCGTCTATACCCGAATCCATCCGCCGCAGCGCCCTGCTATGCCATCCGGGCAGGCACCCTGGCGCGTCGGAGCCGTTGGTACACCGGGGTCAGCCATGAGTTTCGTGATCGAGGACGTGCTCGTCCGCAACGATCCGATCGTCCCGCGCCTGCCGGTGTTCTTCGATTCACCGCACAGCGGCACCGTCTACCCGCGCGACTTCGCCTTCGTCTGTCCGCTGTCCACCCTGCGGCAGGCCGAGGACACCCATGTGGACGAGCTGTTCGCCCACGCGCCGGAGCATGGCGCGACTCTGCTCTGCGCCCTCTTCCCACGCACCTACATCGACGCGAACCGGGCCATCGACGACATCGACCCGGCGCTTCTCGACGGGCGCTGGCCCGAACCGCTGCGCCCGACGGAGAAGAGCGCCGCCGGCATGGGGCTGATCCGCACGCTGTGCCGCCCGGGGATGCCGCTCTACGACGGGCGGCTGTCGGTGGCCGAGGTGGCGGAGCGCATCGACCGCTACTACCGGCCCTATCATTTTCAGGTTGCCAGCGTGATGGACGATCTGGCCGACCGGTTCGGCGCCGTCTGGCACATCGACTGCCATTCCATGCCCTCCGCGGTCGGGCCGGGGGCGGCGCACAAGCTGGGCATGGATTTCGTGCTGGGCGACCGCGACGGCACCACCTGCGAGCCGGGCTTCACGGCACTGGTCGAGCGGGTGCTGACCGGGCTCGGCTACAAGGTCACGCGGAACCATCCCTTCAAGGGGGTGGAACTGGTGTCCCGCCATTCCAACCCGGCGCGGGGCCGCCATTCCCTGCAGCTCGAGATCAACCGCCGGCTCTACATGAACGAGGAGACGCTGGAGCGGAACGAGGGCTTCGCCCGGCTCCAGGCCGACCTGACCACCTTGACCCGCCGCATCTGCGCCCATGCGCAGGCCACCACGGCGCGCCGCGCCGCCGAATAACGGCCGGGCCAAAGAGGCGGAGCAGGGGTGTTACGGGGAGAACTGCTCCTTGAGGATCCGCTCCTCGAAATTCAGCTCCGGATCGAACAGCAGGGTCAGCGCGACGTCGCGCGCTTCTTCCACATCGACGCGGATGACCTCGCGCACCTCGGTCGAATCGGCCACGGCGCTGACCGGGCGCTTGACCTCCTCAAGGATGTCCACGGTGATCTTGGAGCTGTGAGGCAGCAGCGCGCCGCGCCAGCGCCGCGGCCGGAAGGAGCTGATGGGAGTCAGCGCCAGCACCCCGGCGCCCAGTGGGATGATCGGGCCGTGGGCCGACAGGTTGTAGGCGGTGCTGCCGGCGGGGGTGGCGACCAGCACGCCGTCGCAGATCAGCTCCGGCAGGCGGACGACGCCGTCCACGGTGATGCGCAGCTTCGAGGCCTGTCGCGTCTCGCGCAGCATCGACACCTCGTTGATGCCCAGCGCTTCGATCTGCTCGCCGTTGCAGCGGGTTGCCCTCATGCGCAAGGGGTGCAGCTTGACGCTCTGGGCGCTGGCCAGCCGTTCGGCCAGCTCGTCCTCGCGGAAGACGTTCAGCAGGAAGCCGACCGATCCCCGGTTCATGCCGTAGACCGGCGGCGGGTTCTGCCCGTCGCGCTTCAGCGCGCGGTGCAGCGTCTCCAGCAGGAAACCATCGCCGCCCAGCGCCACGACGACATCGGCGTCCTCCAGCGGCGCGTTGCCGTAACGGTGGACCAGCCGGGTGCGCGCCCGCATCGCCTCTTCCGTGTTCGCCGCGCAGAAGGCGATGCGGAGGTCGGCGGGCTTGCGGGCCGAGGAATCGGGCGCCAGCGGGTCCAGGGTCGGATCGGCGGGCAGCTTGGCGGCGGTTTCGGTCATGGCTCGGGGACCATAGCGCAGGATGCCCGGTTGCAGAAGGCCGCTTCGGTCGAGGGGAGGAGATGCACTTCTTCCGGACGCATCGCCACGCGCAACCCCCTCACCCTCCCCACGCCTGCGGCGTGGGTCCCCTCCCTCTCCCCAGAGGGGCGAGGGCGTTCGGCGGAATGGGGATCATCCGCCGGTCACGCTCATGTGGCGGGGGACCGCCGGGCCTTGGTGGCGGCGGTCGATGATGAAGTCGTGGCCCTTGGGCTTGCGGGCGATGGCGTCGCGCACCGTCTGGACCAGAAGCCCATCGTCGTCGCTGAGGCGCAGCGGGGTGCGCAGGTCGGCGGCGTCCTCCTGGCCCAAGCACATGTAGAGGGTGCCAGTGCAGGTCAGCCGGACGCGGTTGCAGCTTTCGCAGAAATTGTGGGTCAGCGGCGTGATGAAGCCGATGCGCCCGCCGGTTTCGGCCACCCGCACATAGCGGGCCGGGCCGCCGGTGCGGTAGTCGATCTCGTCCAGCGTCCAGCGCTTGGCCAGCTCCGCCCGCACGAGGCTGAGCGGCAGGTACTGGTCGAGCCGCGCCTCGTCGCCGATCTCGCCCATCGGCATGACCTCGATGAAGGTCAGGTCGAAGCCCTGCTCGCCGCACCAGCCGACCAGCCGATGGAACTCGTCGTCGTTCACGCCCTTCAGCGCGACCGTGTTGATCTTGACCTGGAGACCCGCCTCCTTGGCGGCCTGGAGCCCGCCCAGAACCTTGTCCAGCCGGCCCCAGCGGGTGATCGCCTGGAACTTGTGGGGGTCGAGCGTGTCCAGCGACACGTTGATCCGGCGCACCCCGGCCTCCGCCAGATCCCCGGCGTACTTGAACAGCATGTTGCCGTTGGTGGTCAGCGTCAGCTCGTCCAGGTCGCCGGCCTTCACATGGCGGCCCAGGCTGTGGATCAGCTCGTGGATGCCCTTGCGGACCAGCGGCTCGCCGCCGGTCAGGCGCAGCTTGCGGGTTCCCAGCTTGACGAAGGCGGAGCAGATGCGGTCGATCTCCTCCAGCGTCAGCACCTCCGCCTTGGGTAGGAAGCTCATGTCCTCCGCCATGCAGTAGACGCAGCGGAGGTCGCAGCGGTCGGTGACGGACACGCGCAGATAGCTGACGGTGCGCCCGAACGGATCGACGAGCGGGGCGGCGGCGGTCGGCGGAACGGTCGTCATCGTCAGGCTTCTCCCCAGGGGGGTCCGTGTCATGCGGTCCGGATCGCGATTATGACGCTGAATCCGGTTCTGATATATAGGTTTGCCTTGCGGCTTTTTCGCCACCTGGAATTTCAGGCGCAGGAGACCACGAAGCGCATCGCCGGAGCTTGACGGGGATCAAGTCCCGGTGAGGCGCTTCGTGAGGCGTCCGGCCCGTCAGTGGACGCTGCCGCCATCCGGGCCGCCGCCCTTGCCGTTCTGGGCGTTCTGGGCCAGCTCCCGCTCGCGCAGATAGTCCTCGGTCGTGCGGGGTGTGCGCGGCGCGCCCAGCGCGAAGGGCGAGTCGCCCCGCTCGAACTGGTCCACGACGCGACAGTCGCCGCACATGCGCATGCGCTCGGCGGCCTCCGGCGTGGCGAACATGGCGTGCCGCCCGGCCAGCACCGCGACGATCTTGTCGATGGAGGACTTGGTGGCGAAGGGCTTGCCACACTTGACGCAGCAGAAGGGCTCCTCCTCCTTCAGCACCTTGGCGCCGCGGGCGCTGTCGCGGAAATCGATCTCTGGAACCAGCGCGATGACCTTCTCCGGACAGGTCGTCTTGCACAGGCCGCACTGCACGCAGGCGTCCTGCGAGAAGGACAGCATCGGCTTGTCGGCGTTGTCGAGCAGCGCCCCGGTCGGGCAGGCGCCGACGCAAGACAGGCAGAGCGTGCAGCCCTCCGTCATCACCTGCACCCGCCCGAAGGGCGCGCCCGGCGGCAGCGGCAGGACCTCCACCGGTTCCGGCGCGACCTTGTGCAGGTGGCGCAGCGCCAGCATGGTGACGGTGCGCTTGCCGCCCATCGGCAGGAAGGTGCCGGGTGCGGGCGCGCCCTGGCGCGGCAGGCCCCACAGCTCGGCGGCCACCGCGTCGGGGTCCTGGGCGTCGATGATCGAGACCCGGCCCGAGCCGTAGCCCAGACCCGACATCGCCGTCTCGGCGAGGCCGATCTGGCTGGCCAGCCCCGCCGTCTCGCCGGCGTTGCCCGGCCCGACGAGGACGCGGACCCGCGCTGCGCCATAGGCCAGCGCCGCCGCGAACACGTCGAAGCCGAGCTGCGTCACCTCATTCACCGCGAAGGGCAGCACACGCGCCGGCAGGCCGCGCCCGTGGCGCGCGATCAGCGAGATCATCTCGTCGCCGTGCCGCGGGTCGTGGACGAGCAGCACCGGCTCCGTCCCGCCCGCCTTGGCGTAAGAGGACAGCAGCGTGCGCAGCCGCTCGTAAACCGTCTGAAGCGGCGGCAGGGCGTAGGTGCTCGCCCCTGTCGGGCAGACCGAGGCGCAGGAACCGCAGCCGGCGCAGATGTGCGGGTCGATCGCCACATGGTCGCCGTTCGGCGTGATGGCGCCGGTCGGGCAGACCTCCAGGCAGCGGGTGCAGCCGGTCTTGCGGCTGCGCGAATGGGCGCAGAGGTCGGCCTTGAAGTCGATGTAGCGCGGCTTCTCGAACTCGCCGATCAGGTCGGCGGCCTCGAACACCGCCTTGGCGACGGCGGCGGGGCTGTCCGGGTCGGGGCGCAGATAGCCGTCGCGCTTGCCGTGCGCCGGGAACAATGGCGCCCCGCCGGTCAGGTCCACGATGACGTCGCAGCGCGAGGCGGCGCCGTGCCGCGGCTGTTCGAAGCCCAGCACGGCGCGCGAGGCCGGAAGGGCCGGGGCGTAGTCGTCGACCACGATCTCGAAGTTGCCGAGCCAGCCCTTGGCGGCGCGGATGGTGCCCTTGAAGACCGGCACGTCCATGACGCGGGGCGGGGCGACGTCCTTCGGCGACTTCAACAGAACGGTGACGTCCAGGCTGCCGGACAGCTGCCGGGCCACCTCGATGGCGCGCTCGTCGGTGCCGTAGACCAGCGCGGTGCCTTCCGAGGCCAGGGTGATCGTGCCGGTCGGCGGGATGTCCATGGCCGCTTCGGCCAGCAGCGCGGCGATCTTCGGCCCGGCCAGCGCGCCCTCCTCCGACCAGCCGGCGCGCTCGCGGATGTTGGTGAAGGCCAGGGCGGCGTCGGGGTTGTCGGCGTTAGGATTGTCCTGGGCGGCGATCTCCGCGAACAGCGGGGCCTCCTGGGTGCAGGCGACGAGCAGCGGAGCGCCCTCCGCCACGCGCGCCTCGAACCGGTCGAGCTGGGTGCGGCAGAGCTGGGTGGCGACGGACAGGTCGCCCTCCGCCCCCGCCGCGGCCCCGCAGGCCCTGGCCAACGCCTTGCCGTCGAGCGCCATGCTGTGGGCGCAATCGCAGACGAGCACCGTCCGGCCGTTGATCTTCATCGCTTCCAACCCCTTGCCCTGAAAAAGACCTGCCCCAAAAAAGCCCTGTTGCACACAGCGCGTTCCAGTTCTGTACATATCGGCTGGGTGGCACGGTTGCGACAGCAAAATGCGTGCGGCAGGATGGTGGACCTGCCCCTCCTTCGGATTCATCCGGCCATGACCAGCATCCCTACCGTCCGCGACGCCCGCATCGAGGACGTTGCCGCCTTCCAGCGGATTTACGAGCATCATGTCCGGCACGGCGTCGGCACTTTCGAGGAGGAGCCGCCCGATGTGGCGGAGTTGGAAGGGCGCTTCCGCGCCATCACCGGCGCGGGGCTGCCCTGGCTGGTCGCCGAGCGCGACGGCGTGGTCCTGGGTTACGCCTACGGCAGCGCCTACCACGTCCGCTCCGCCTACCGCTTCACCATCCAGGATTCCGTCTACATCGGCGAGGAGGCGCGCGGCCAGGGCCTCGGGCGTCTGCTGCTCCAGGCGCTGATCGACCGTTGTGTGGCGCAGGGCTACCGCCAGATGGTGGCGCTGGTCGGCGGGTCGGAGAACGCCGGGTCCATCGGGCTGCACGCCGCGCTGGGCTTCCGCACCTGCGGTGTCGTCGAGGCCGTGGGGTTGAAGTTTGGGCGCTGGCTGGACGTGGTCATGATGCAGAAGGACCTGGGGGCGGGGCGGTCGGACATTCCGCAAGGCAAGGGGCCGAGCCAGCCGGTGGCGGTGCGTTAGCCGCCGCTCCACCGGTCCAAGGCGGCGAGCGCCGGAGGAACCGCGGCGTCCAGCGCACGGCACAGGGCGTCGGGATCGCCGTCGCCGGTGTCCAGGGCGCGTTCCAGCGCCTGCGCCGCGCGCCGCAGCGCCATGCAGCCGTAAATGCCGGCCACCCCGGCGATCTTGTGGGCCATGGCCGCGGCGGTCGCCCGGTCCCCGGCGCTCCAGGCCTGCTCCAGGGCGGCGTGGTAGCCGCGCAGCGTGACGAGGGTGTTGGTCACCAGGGTGGTCACCCGTTCCGCCGGCAGATGCTCGCGCATCTGGCGGATGGCGTCCTCATCGAACACGGGCTCGAACACGGGAGGGCTGGGTTCCGGGTCCGCAATAGCCGATGCGGGGCCGGCGTCGGTGGACAGGCGCTCCAGCAGGGCGGCCAGCGCGGGCAGGCGGAGCGGCTTTTCCAGGACGGCGTCGGCCCCCGCCGCACGGCACAGCTCCTCCGTTCCGGGAAGGGCGGAGGCGGTCAGCGCAACGATGCGCAGCCCGGCCGCCGTGGTTCCGGCGCCGTCGGGAAGGGCGCGGATGCGGCGGGTCGCCTCGACCCCGTCCATGCCCGGCATCTGCACGTCCATCAGGACGAGGTCGTGGCGCTCCCGCTCCACAGCCGCCAGGGCGGCCCGCCCGTCGCCCACCACCGTCACCGCGTGGCCGGCGCGGCGCAGCAGCATGGCCGCGGCCTGCTGGCTGACCGGCTCGTCCTCCGCCAGAAGGACGCGCAGCGAGGGCGTTTCGCGCGGTGCGCCGGTTCGCTCCGCCCCGGCCGAATTGGACGGTATTGGATCGGGCTGGGCTAAATTGGGATAAGCTAAATTAGGCTGGGCGGCCCGTGGAACCCGGGTCCGCGCAATGCCCAGACCGACCGCGAGGACCGCCAACCCGGTGACCAGCCCGACCCCGGCCGGTGCGGCGGCGGACAGCTCCGCCCCCGTCGGGTGGATGGATGCGTCCCCATCCCGCAACCCGTCGCGCAGGGCCAACGCGCCGCGCCCGGCCCGTTGGGCGATGTCCATGGCGGTGCCGCGCAGCAGCGCGGCGATCCCCGCCGCCTTGGCGGCCAGCGCCTCCTGCTCCTGCCGCAGGTCGAAGACGTTCTGATCGTCCATACCCAGCGCGACGAGCTGGCGCGCGGCGTCGGCGCGGCGCGGGCTCGCGGCGTCGATCGGCAGGTCGTTCAGGGCGTCGAACAGCGCCCCGGCGGCCTTGCGGAAATCGCTCAGGGCCGTGGTGGCCGAGGGCGCCGCCGTCGCGCTGGCGAGGAGGCGGAGGGCCACCGCCTGCCGCGAGTCGTCGATCCGGCGCAGCGTGGCGCTGTCCGGCGGTGGCGTGCGCGCCGTGGCGAGCACCGCCGCCAGAGCCTCGCTGCGCGCCGCCACCTGCCCGGTGAGATCCTGAAAGCGGTCCTGGACGGCCAGACGGCGCTCCACCGTGGCATTCAGCTCGTCCGCCTCCGCGCGGATGGCCAAGGCGGCGAACCGCAGCTCGGCGTGCCATTCCGGCGGCAGGGCGTCCAGCGTGGCGCCGAGCTGCTGAGTCCTCTGGCGCAACGCGTTGTGGGCGGCCAGCCGGCGCTGGGCGGTGCCCGCCGATTCCAGCTCGGCCGCGCTGGAGGACAGCCCGGCGGCCAGCTCCGCGACGCGCATGAGGCCGAGCGCTTCATCCAGGCTGCGGGCGGCCTGACCGCGGGCGCGGGCGTCCATCTCGGCCAGGGCGAGCCAAACGGAGCCGCCGGCACCGGCGCCGGCCAGCAGCGCGGCCACGGCGAGCGCGCCAATCCACGGGGCCCCGATCCTGAAGGCGCCCATCAGCGGGCCGCGGTCCCGACGGTGCGTCTGCGCCGCGGCGGCTGGCCCGGCGTCCTCTGCGTGCATGTCCGCCCGCCCGTTCCCGTTCGTGGCGCACATTACACCGGCTTGGCGAGGCTTTGCCATGGAGCTTCGATCACAGGGCTTCGATCACACTGGCGATGTGTCCTGCGTCCAGGACGGGTCCTCGATCCGGTGCAGGCGCCCGGCCCCGGTGAGCGCGGCGCGCAGGGTCAGCGCCTTGCGCCGCGCCGGGGCCAGCCGGTGCTCCGGCGCCTCGCGCAGGATCTCCGCGCCGTAGGCGTCGGCGACCATCAGGCCGCAATCGTCGGGGATCAGCTCCGCCGGAAAGGCGTCGTCCACCGCGAAGTAGAAGGCATCGCACCAATCCCGGTATTCCGGCCATTTCTGGTCGGAGCGGAAGTCGGCCACGCAGCTTTTCACTTCCACGATGACGACGGTGCCGGCGCCGTCCATCGCCAGGACGTCGGCGCGGCGCCCGCTGGCCAGCCGGAACTCCGCCATGCTGACGAAGCCGCGGGCGGCCAGCGCCCGGCGCACCCCGCGGAAGATCGGAACGGCGCCGCTCGCCGGCATCGGCGGCTCGTCGCCGTGCAACAGGGTATCGACCATTTGAAACGGAACGGTTCAGGAACAAAGCGGCACAATGACCCGGCTTCGCACCTTTGCCAAGGGACTTTTGCCGAATCCGGGCCGCGAGAAAGGGGTATGGCGAGAGGGGCGGGCGCCGGCTCAGGCCACGCCCTGAGGGATCCCATGGGAGGCGGCATGGGGCAGGCTGCGCCGCGGCGGGAACATCAGGATGGCGGTCGTGCCGGCGCCGGGTTCGCTGTACAGGTCGAGCCGTCCGCCGTGCATCTCCATCAGCCGCTTGACCACGGGCAGGCCGATGCCCGTCCCGGTGGGGCCGCGGGGTACGGTCATGTCGGCGCTGCCGAAAGGCTCCAGGACGCGGGCCATCTCGTCCTCGGCGATGCCGGCGCCGGTGTCGGCCACCATCAGCCCGATTCCACCGTCCGGCATGGGGCTGGCCGACAGCATCACCTGTCCGCCCGACGGGGTGAACTTCACCGCGTTCGACAGCAGGTTGGTCAGCATCCGCTGAAGCGCCCGGGCGTCGCCGTAGAGCAGGGGAAGGTCGCCGGACAGGTCCTCGCCGATGTCCACGCCGCGGGCCGCCGCCTTGTCGCCCACCTGGGCCAGCGCCTGACGGGCGGCGTCGGCCACATTGATGGCCTCCTCCTGCATTTCCGTTCGCGTCGTCTCGCTCTGTGACAGGTCGAGGATGCCGTCGATCAGCGAAAGAAGATGCGTGCCGCTGGCGTGGATGTCCGCGGCGTAGCTGCGGTATCGGGGGGAGCCGAGCGGGCCGAAGGTCTCCGCCAGAAGCACTTCGGAGAAGCCGAGAACCGCGTTCAGCGGGGTGCGCAGCTCATGGCTCATGTGCGCCAGGAATTCCGCCTTGGCCCGATGGGCGCGGTCCGATTCCGGCACGGTGGGAACCTCGGGGCCGAGTTCCACCAAGGATACGCAGACGGTTGGCGCCGCGAGGCCGGCGCCAGGAGAAGGCATGTCGAACGGGGTGGCGGCGATCCGCCAGCGCGCGCCGCCGGGGGCGACCACCAGGCGGCGCACCGTCTGCTTCTCCATCAGGCAGTCGGCCAGACAGGCGAACAGGCCGGCACCGTCGCCATCCTGAAGATCGTCGGCGCGGAGACGGCGCCCGGCCAGGGGATGCCCGAACAGCCGTTCCGCCGCGCGGTTGGCCGTCAGCCACTCGAAATCGGTGATGGTGCCCGTGCCCCTGATATCCGAGCCGTCCATGATCGCAGCCAGCACGCCGACGCCGTCGGCCAGCGCAGCCATCGCCGCGCCGACCAAGGCGTCGCCAGCCGGTGCATGGCCGGTGGAGCCATGTCCGACCGAAATGTGACCATTCAAAAGCGCAACAGGGTCTGCGCCAGCCGGCGTTGCCGCCTCCGGTTGTCGGTCGCGGAAAGGGGTTTCGGTCACGGCATCCATTGGTCGCATGATCGAAAAATTTTGAGGAACATGCAACCGACAAATTGCGACAACTCCTGTCGTTACTACGGCGCTCTGGGGCTGCTCAGGGCCTTTTCTTGACTTTTATATAAAAGTGCATGAAATTGTTTGCGTGGCCAGCGGCCTCGCGGTTGCCATGCGGGTGCATGCCGAATAGTCCTGTCGGGGGTCGGACGAACGGTGGGCTTGATCCGCGACGCCGCTTTCGTAGCCTGTTCGCAAGGCGACCGCTTCCGGTCGCCGGAAAATCGCGTGCACGCAGTGGGAGACGCCGCCCGTGACGAGCGAAGGAGCTTATCCGTTTGGCGTGGGACGGCATGGCGCGGTCCTGGTCTTCGACGCCGACGACCGGCTGACCGCCTGGAACGAGGCGGCGGAGGCGCTGGCCGATGCCGGGCGCCTTCTGGTCCAGGGTGCCTTGCCGGAAGCGCTGGCCCCGCTGTTCCGCGGCCTGCCGCCCGGTCACACCGTCACGGACTGGCCGCTCAGCGGGGGCGGGTTCGTCCGCCGCACCGCCGGAGAGGGCGCCATGGACGGCGGACCCGCGGCGGGTGGCGACCTGTCGGGGCGCCTGTTCGCCGCGGCCAGCCACGACCTGCGCCAGCCGCTGGCCGCCCTGTCGCTGTTGCTGGGGGCTTTGGAAGGGCGGCTCGACGGGGCCATGGGCGGTGGGAAGAGCGCGACGGCCCGGTCCGGCGCCCTCAACGACCCGGCGGCGCGCGACCTGCTGAACGCCATGGGCAACGCGGTGCAGTCGCTGCGCGGGATGGTGGACGGGCATTTCGACCTCGTGCGGCTGGAAGCCGGTCTGGTGCAGCCGGACATCGGCACGCCCGTGGTCAACGGCATCCTGACGCGGATCGCGCTGGACGCGGCCCCGCGCTTCGACGGGCGGGGGCTGCGCTTCTCGGTGCTGCCCTGCTCGGTGCGGGTCGCCACCGACGCCTCGCTTCTGGAGCGCATCCTCCAGGGGTTCGTCGCCAGCACCCTGCGCCATACCGAGCGGGGGCGGGTCGTGCTCGGCTGCCGCCGGCAGGGGGCGGATCTGCGGATCGAGCTGTGGTCCACCGGTCGCGGGCTGCTGCCCGATCAACTGCTCGCCCTGCGGCAGGAGTTCCAGCGTCCGGACGGGTCGGGCGATCCATCGGTGATCGACCTCGGCCTGCGGCTGGCCTGCGGGCTGGCGCGGCGGCTGGGGCACCGGCTGGAGGTCGAACTCGGCGCCGGGCCACGGCACGATGCTGGCGGTGCTGGTGCCGCAGGCGGCGGATGGTGCGGACGAGTCGCCTCCCGCCGTGGAGCCCGGCGCCGGCGATGCGGGCCCCGCTCCCGGCGCGGACGTCAGCCGCGCCCGCGTGCTGGTCATCGAGGACGACCCGATGGTGCTGGAGGCGCTGGGCGCGCTGCTCGGCCAATGGGGCTGCGCGGTGGTCGCCGCGGATTCGGTGGACGCCGCGCTGGAGCGGCTGGGGCCGGACCCGCAGCCGCCCGACCTCGTCATCTCCGACCTGCGGCTGAAGGGGGCGATGAACGGGATCGTCGCCATCCGCCAGATCGGCAAGGCGCTCGACGCCACGCTGCCCGGGTTGATCCTCACCGGCGACACCGATCCGATGCGCCTGCGCGAGGCGCGGCTGTCGGGCTATCCGCTGCTGCACAAGCCGGTGGCGCCGATGGCCCTGCGGGGGGCGGTGGCGCGGCTTCTCGGTCGCGAGCGGCTGAAGTCCTGAGAAGGTTTCGGGTCGCTCTCAAAGGCGGAACGTTGCCCTGCGCCTTGTATTGCAGAATTGACATCGAAATGTGAGCGCAATCCCGCTGCAAGTGACAATCAATAGTCGGCGGGCCTCATGTCCTCGTTGAAACCAACTATCCATTTGGGAGGATAAGGGCTTTTCCATTATCGACTCGCAGTCCTGCTTGCTATAGTCGAACGATCCGACGATTTTGGTGAAAACGCCGTTGGGAACGGGTGGCATGGCGCTGCTGGATAGAAGGAGGCGGGTCTCGTTTGCGGTTCCGGTGCTGGTCGCCGCGGGCCTGACGCTGACCTTCGGCGCCTTTTTCCAGATGCGCGCCGCCAACCGGGAGGACGAACGCACGCATCACGAGCGGCAGTTCGCTCAGTTCCATGACGCCCTGACGGAGCGGATCGGAAGCCACACGCTGCTGCTGCGCACGCTGCGCTCGGCCTTTTCGGACCCCCGCCCGGCCAACCGCGACGGATTCGCGGCCGCGGTCCGGCCGATCATGCCGCTCTATCCCGGCTTATGGTCGGTTACCTGGGTGAGCCGCATTCCGTCGGCTGAGGTTCCCGCGCTGGAAGCGGAAATGCGCGCCGCCGGCCGCCGGGACTTTGCTGTCCGGGACGCGGACGAGACGGGCGACGGCATCCGCGGCCCGGCCCTGGCGGCTTCCCATGGGGATCTGTTCGTCAACACGTTGATGGAGCCGGAGCGGAGCGGTGCCTTCGGGCAGGGGATCAACATTCTTTCCCTGCCCAACCGGGCGGAGGTGCTGGTGCGGGCCTGCGCATCCGGCGACCTGACGGCGACGGAGGCCCTGCCGCCGCGCCATCAGGGGGAAACTGGTCGCAGCATCGGCCTGTATCTTCCCGTTTACCGCTACTCCGTGGACGAAATGGACGGGGCCGACCGCTGCGCCGAGATCGCCGGTTACGTCGCCTCGGTCTTCGGCATCGCCCGCCTGCTGGAGGAGGCGGGCAACCGTGTGAATGGTCTGCACGGGGCCGTGCATCTGCTCGACGGGCCGGCGGAGGATGGCGGACGCATCCTGGCGTCCCGCGACCTCGACGCCCCGTCGGCGAGCCGGGAGGGCGTGTCCTTCCGCGACATCCGCAAGGACGGCGAAACGGTGCTCGAACGCGATCTGGTGATCGGTGGGCGTCGCTGGACGCTGGTGCTGGCGATTCCGCCCGAACCGGAACTGGCGCCAGCGGATTATCCGGCCTGGATCGTCCTGGTGATGGGACTTCTGCTGACCGGCGCGCTGGCCGGCTACACCCGGCGCGAGGCGCAGGCCAAGCGTTTCCTGGTGACCGAGGCCCGCGCCCGCGCCGCCATGGCCCGCGCGCTGCGCGAAAGCGAGGAGCGCTTCCGCATGGCGCTGCGCCATTCGCGGGTCGCCGTCTTCAGCCTGGACCGCAACCTGCGCTATATGTGGATGTACAACCCGCAGACCGGGCGGGCCGCGGAAACCTTCATCGGGCGGACCAACGCCGACATCCACGCCCCGGACGACGCGGCGCGGCTGGACGCGGTGAAGCGGGCCGTTCTGGACACCGGCACCGGCGCCCGGCAGGAGGTCCGCATCGGGGCGGCGCCCGGTCCCGAGCAGGTGTTCGACCTGATCGTCGAGCCGCTGCGGGACGAAGCCGGGGCGGTGTCGGGCGTGATCTGCGCCGCCATCGACATCTCCGACGGGGTGCGCATCCGCGAAGCGCTGGCCGAGGCCCATGACGAGGCGGAGCGGGCCAACCGGGCCAAATCGCGCTTCCTCGCCGCGGCCAGCCACGATTTGCGCCAGCCCTTCCAGGCGATGAGCCTGTTCCACCACATCCTCTCCGCCCGCCTGTCCGACGCCAAGCAGCTTGAGGTGGCCGACAAGCTGGGGGAGGCGATCGCCGCCGGCAACACGCTGCTCAACACGCTGCTCGACACCTCCGCGCTGGAGGCCGGCAACGTCAAGCCGCGCCCCACCGTCTTCCCGTTCCAGGACATTGCCGACCGGCTGAACCGCGAGTTCGCCGAGCAGGCGGCCAGCAGGGGCATGGTCCTGCGGATGGTCCCGACCTCCGCCTATGTGCTCAGCGATCCGGTGCTGCTGGAGCGCATGGTGCGCAACCTGCTGGTCAACGCGCTGCGCTACGCCGGGACCGGGGCGATCCTGCTGGGCTGCCGGCACCGCGACGGCCACGCGCTGGTCGAGGTGTGGGACACCGGGCCGGGCATCCCCGCCGACCAGCTCAAGCTGATCTTCGACGATTTCTACCGCTGCGGCACCGACCAGCGGGACAGCGGGCGCGGGCTGGGGCTGGGTCTGTCGATCGTCCGGCGCACCGCGCAGATCCTCGGTCATCAGGTCGATGTGCGATCGCGCGTGGGCAAGGGCACGGTCTTCTCCATTGCCGTGCTGATGGTCGGCGACCGTCACCATCCGTTGCCCGAGGAACCCACCACATCGGTGGCCAGCGCCTGAGCCGGTCCGGCGGAGCCGGCTTTGCCGCCGCTTTGCCATGCGCGCAGCGGGCCTGTGCGCCGCAAAATCGGCAGGGATGGTCGGGTGCCTTCTTCGCCTTTTCACGAAAAACCCAACGATCCGTCAATCCTGCGTCTCCGCACGCAAGGTCTTGCCATGCTGCGCCTGCTCAGTGATACAATGCTGCGCGAGCGGTTTGTGGTGCCGGGAAGTAAACAATGTCCGTCTTCCAACCGCTTGACATAGGTCATGGGGTGAGACCTTGGGCCGTCGTAAGACCGTGACGGAACGACATTTCCGCCGGTCGTCGAAGACGGTCGGCGTGGGATGCGGTGGGGCGGCGGTGCCGACGCGGCGACGGGGGGTGCGACATTGTTGCACCGCAACGGAACCGCGAAATGCGCCACCCTGTCACATCTCTTTCACGGTGCCGCGTTATTCAGGGCACCCCGAACCGGCCCCTGGCGGGCGGCCCTTCCCGGGCCAACCGATCCAGGGGTCCAACAAAAAGGCCGCGGACGACAGGGCGATCCGCAGGCCGGGAGGATTCGGCCCGGGGATCATGCGATTCCGAGCCGCTATCCGATTGAGGAGCTTCTCCAATGGACCGTGTTATTGCGCCCGCCACCCCCGACTTCGGCAAGAACGGCTCAGCCATGATCGAGAACGTCACCTTCGAGGAAATCCAGATCGGCCAGCAGGCGAGCCTGTCGCGGCGTCTGACCATGTCCGACATCGAGCTGTTCGCCACGGTGTCCGGCGACATCAACCCCGCGCACCTCGACGAGGAGTATGCGGCGGACAGCCAGTTCCACAAGGTGATCGGCCATGGCATGTGGTCGGGCTCGCTGATCTCGGCCGTCCTGGGCACGCTGCTGCCGGGTCCGGGGACGATCTACATGGGCCAGGACCTGCGCTTCAAGCGCCCGGTGGGCCTGGGCGACGTCATCACCGTGACGGTCACCGCCAAGGAGAAGCACGCCGAGAAGAACATCGTCGTCTTCGATTGCGTCGCCCGCAACCAGGACGGCAAGGAGGTCGTCTCCGGCCTCGCCGAGGTGATCGCGCCGACCCGCAAGGTCCGCCGCGCCGCGCACGAACTGCCGCAGGTCCAGGTCATCCGCCACGACGGCCATGACGAGCTGCTGGGCAAGACGGAAACGCTGCCCCCGGTGCCGACCGCCGTCGTCCATCCCTGCGACGAAAGCTCGCTGAAGGGCGCGGTCGAGGCCGCCGAGGCCAACCTGATCGACCCGGTGCTGATCGGCCCGGCCTCCAAGATCAAGTCGGTCGCCGAGGCCCATGGGCTGGACATCAGCCGCTACCGCATCGTCGACGTGGCGCATTCCCACGCGTCGGCCGAGACCGGCGTCCGGCTGGCCCGCTCCGGCGAGTGCGAGGCGGTGATGAAGGGCAGCCTGCACACCGACGAGCTGATGGCCGAGGTCGTCCGGAAGGAGACCGGCCTGCGCACCGGCCGGCGGCTCAGCCACGTCTTCGTGATGAACGTGCCGACCTACCCGCGCACGCTGCTGATCACCGACGCGGCGATCAACATCTACCCGACGCTGGAAGACAAGGTCGACATCGTCCAGAACGCCATCGACCTCGCCAAGGTGCTGGGCGTCGAGACGCCGCGCGTCGCCATCCTGTCGGCGGTCGAGACGGTGAACCCGAAGATCGCCTCGACGCTTGAGGCCGCCGCACTCTGCAAGATGGCCGACCGCGGCCAGATCAAGGGCGGCATCCTCGACGGCCCGCTGGCCTTCGACAACGCCATCAGCCTGGAGGCCGCCCGCACCAAGGGCATCGTGTCCGAGGTCGCCGGTCAGGCCGACATCCTGCTGGTTCCGGACCTGGAGGCCGGCAACATGCTGGCCAAGCAGCTGTCCTTCCTGGCGAACTCCGACGCCGCCGGCATCGTGCTCGGCGCGCGCGTGCCGATCATCCTGACCAGCCGCGCCGACAACGTCCGCACCCGTCTGGCGTCCTGCGCCGTGGCCGTCCTGGCCGCCGCCGCCCGCCGCCGTGGCGCCGCCGCTGCGGCCGAGTGAGAGGGGCGACCGTCATGACCAGCCAGAACGCGGGTGGCGGCAACGCCATCCTGGTCATCAACGCCGGTTCCTCCAGCCTGAAATTCTCGGTCTTCCGGGAAAGCGGGGCGGGGGGGCTGCGGGTGACGATCAACGGCCAGATCTCCGGGATCGGCACCGAGCCGAAATTCGAGGCCAAGGATGCCGCCAAGCGTCCGCTGGCCGAGCGGGTCTGGGCGGCGGGCGAGCCGTCCGACCGCACCGCCCTGCTGGCCTTCCTGTTGGAGTGGATCGAAGGGCGGCTGGACGGGGCGAAGCTGCTGGCCGCCGGCCACCGCGTCGTGCATGGCGGCACCCGTCACGCCGCCCCGGTGCTGCTGACCCCGGCGGTGATGGAGGAGCTTGAGAGCTTCATCCCGCTGGCCCCGCTGCACCAGCCGCACAACCTCGCCGCCATCCGCGCGCTGGCCGAGGCCCATCCGGAACTGCCGCAGGTCGCCTGCTTCGACACCGCCTTCCACCGCGGCCAGCCCTGGCAGGCGCAGATGTTCGCCATTCCGCGCGAACTGACCGACGAAGGCGTGCGCCGCTACGGCTTCCACGGCCTGTCCTACGAGTACATCGCCCGCCGCCTGCCGGAGCTGGCTCCGGAATTGGCGGATGGCCGGGTGGTGGTCGCCCATCTCGGCAGCGGCGCCAGCATGTGCGCCATCCACGCCGGGCGCAGCGTGGACAGCACCATGGGCTTCACGGCGCTGGACGGGCTGCCCATGGGCACCCGTTGCGGCAACATCGACCCCGGCGTGCTGATCTACCTGATGCGCCAGAAGGGCATGGGCGCCGACGCCATCGAGAAGCTGCTCTACAACAAGTCCGGCCTGCTCGGCGTGTCGGGCCTGTCCAACGACATGCGCGCCCTGCTGGACAGCGAGGACCCGCATGCCGGGGAGGCGGTGGAGCTGTTCTGCTTCCGCATCGCCAAGGAGACCGGCGCACTTGCCGCGTCCATGGGCGGCATCGACGCGCTGGTCTTCACGGCCGGCATCGGCGAACGCTCCGCCCCGGTGCGGGCGCGGGTGGGCGACAAGCTGGCCTGGCTGGGCGTGGTCATCGACCCGGCGGCCAACGAGGCCAACGGCCCGCTGATCTCCGCCCCCACCAGCCGCATCCCCGTCTACGTCATCCCGACCGACGAGGAGCAGATGATCGCCCTGCACAGCCGCAAGGCGCTGGAGACCGCTTGACCGGCGGTCCGTCCGGTGCCGCCGCATGAAGGCTGAATGAAGAAGGCCCGCCGTCGTGACGGCGGGCCTTCCTTTTGCGGGGGAGAGCGGTCCGCGTTTACAGACCTTTCCAGAGCTTCAGATACTCGATCAACTTGCGCGTGTGAACCGGTGGCGGCTGGTGGAAGCGGGCGACGAGGCCGACCTGCTCGTCCATCTTCACGACGACGCCCCGGCAGGCGAAATCCAAGCTTTCCTCGCCGAGCCGGAAGAGGATGCGGAAGTCGAACTGCTGCTTGGCGATCAAATCGCCGTCATAGGGGCGGATGCGGAAAGACCCGAGGACGAACTCCTCCGGCACATATTCGTGGCTGTCGATCCGGATGGTCGGGGGATCGGCGGGGCGTTCCTTGGCGTTGGACGCGGAAGCCGCGGTGGATTTGCCTCGTCCGCTCAATTTCGACAACCACGACATGGCGGCCCAGGCCCTTTCCAGACGACATCGTGACAGAACTGCAATTGTCCGGAGTTTCGGACCTATTTCCTTTAATAATGGTTAAGCCTGATCCGCCAGCGGGAAAGGTCTGATTTTTCATGCCAGAACCACCGCCGTCGGGCAATGGTGAGTGGTTTTGTCGCATGTTGCGCCGTCATGGCAACCATGACGTTGTTTTGCGGTGGCTTTGCTCGTCAAGTGGTGAGAAAGTGATTACCTTTTTCAACACTTGATAAATAGGTCTGTGAACAGATTTCGCCCGTTTCGGCATTTCGCAGATGCGGTATTCTTTTCGCATCCGCAAATGAACGGCGAAAGGAGGCGTAAGCCGATGACGAGGCGCGGGCGCGGCGGTCAGACCAATGAAAACAGCCGCCGTGGTCTTCCAAAACATCCGCACTTGGAGGAGGAAAGCCATGATGCATCGCAACATCGGAGATCTTTTGAACCGCCGCCGCGTGGTCAGCCTTCCGGCGGGGGCGTCGGTGCGGGATGCCGCGCGGCAGATGAAGGCCGCCCATGTGGCGTCCATCGTCGTCACCGCCTCCATCAACGAACAGATCGAAGGCATCTTCACCGAGCGCGATCTGACCGACCGCGTGGTGGCCGACGGGCTGGACCCGGATCAGACCCGGCTGTCGGAGGTGATGACCCCGTGCCCGGTCACCGCGGCCCACGACATCACGGTGGGCGAGGCGTTGCGCCGGATGGCCGACCATGGCCTGCGGCATCTGCCCGTCGTCCGCGATGGCCGCGTCGTCGGCGTCGTGTCCATGCGCGACTTCATGGGCGAGGAGCTGATGCTGATCGAGCATGAGCGGGAGATGATGGACAGCCTGACCGAAGTCATGATGTGACCGCGCGCCAAGCCTCCCACGCACTCCGGGCTGCGCGGGAGGCTTCGGCGGTCACGCCTCTTACCCCAGCTTCTTGAGAGCGGTCTCGACCTTGTCGATCTTGGTCTCGGCCTTGGTCAGGGCGGCGTGCGATTCCTTCAGCCCGTCCAGGGACACCTTCGCCTCGGCGAGCAGCGGGCCGAAGTCGGGGTCCTTGTCGGAAACCATGGCCGGGAAGGACTTGCGGGTGCCGGTGATCTCGTTGGCGGCGGCGAGGATCTCCTTCTTCGCCTGGGCGGCCTGCTGGCGCACCTGGGTGATGTAGAAGGTGGCCGTCTTGATCGAAGCCGCCCGCTTGTCGTCCTCCGCCTCTTCGGCGACCATCTGCTCCTGCTGCGCGCGGTCGGCCTGCCCACCGACGTCGCGGGCGATGTTGTCGTAGAAGGAGTCGGCGTCCTGCGCCCGCTTGGCCAGCTTGCGGCAGCTCGCCAGATAGGTGGCGCGCAGGTCCAGGGCGCCCTTCAGCGCCTGGGCGGCCTCCTTGACGATGCCAGCCGCCTCGGTGGCGGCCTCGGCGGTGTCGTCCTTCAACTGGTCCAGCTTCATGACGATGGCGTCGGCGCGGTCGAAGGCCCCCTGGGCCGGGTCGCGCCCGCCATATTGCTTGGGGTCGAGCTTCATCTTGGCGACGGCGGCCTTGGCTTGGCTGAACAGCTTGGCGGCCTGGACGGCGGTCGCGGCGACCTTCTTGGCCTGGGCGTCCACCGTCTTGGCGGCGGCCTGGACCGCGGCGACCTGGGCCTTCGCCTCCTTGGCGTTGCCGGCCCCCTGCGCCTCCAGCACGTTGCGCAGCGCGAGGTCGGCGTTGGCGGCGGCCTGATCGAGCAGCTTGATGTCGGCGTTGGTGGCCTTCAGCAGCCCGTCGATCTGCACCGCGACCTTGTCGGCGATGGCGCGGGCGGCCTTGCCTTGCTCCTCGGCCTCCTTGGCCTTCTCCGCCTCGGCGTCCTCGCGCATCTCGGCGATGCGCTCGTTGACGGCCACGCCGGCGCGGCGGCCGATGTCGTCCAGCGCCTGTCCGAGCTTCTTCAGCTCCGCCGCGATGGTCGCGACGCCCTCGGTCTTGGCCGACTTCTCCAGCGTCGTCTGATAGGCGGTGGCGCTCTTCACATAGTCGAGCAGCGCCTTCTCCAGCGCCTTGGCGTCGCTCTTGCCCAGGGCGCTGTCGAGCGCCTTGGTCACGTCCTCCAGCCCGGACTTGTGGAAGACGCCCATGAACTTGGCGCTCGGCTTCTTCTTGCCGGTGGCGGTTTCAAAAGCCGTCTTGGCGGATTTCCAGTCGCTCGCGAATCCCATGGCGTTCCTCCCCGGATTGGACCGCGGCACGATGGAACGGACGGGCTGGACCGACAATCCGGGATGGGTCCATTGCGGATGGGTTCAGGGAACGCTTCATGGGGGTGATTCACAGGGCGCGGGCCGGGGCGTAGACTGCAGCGGCCCGTCCCCGGAACCTCCTGGCGTGAGCAAGGCGATGCCACTGCCCTCCATCCACGACTTCACCGCCGAAGCCGCCGATCCCGCCCATTACGCGGCGCTGGACGGCGACTGGTCGCTGGCCGTCGCCGACGTGGTGGCGAGCACCTGTCTGGCCGCGGAGGGGCGGCACCGCGACGTGAATTTCGTCGCCGCCGCGGTGGTCGCCGTCCTGTCCGAGGCGGTGCGGGAGCCGGAGCAGCCCGCCGCCTGCCAGTTCGGCGGGGACGGTGCCATCGCCGCGGTTCCGCCGGGCCGCCGGGCGGCGGCGGAGCAGGCGCTGGCGGCGCTCGCCCATTGGGCGGCGACGGAGATGGACGTGCCTCTGCGCGTCGGCCTCGTGCCGGTGCGGGCGCTTCTCGACGAGGGGCTGGAGGTGCTGGTCGCCCTGCAGGATTTCGGCAACGGCGACGCCTTCGGCCTGTTCCTCGGGCGCGGGGTCACGGCGGCGGACGCCTGGGTGAAGGCCGATCCGCGCTGGCGGCTGGAGCCGCGACCCGGCCCGCTGACCGGGCTGGAGGGTGTGTCCTGCCGCTGGAATCCGGTGAACAGCGGACGCGGGGTGATCCTGTGCGTGATCGTCGACCCGTTGCCCGGTGGCGGTCCGGGGCTGCCGGTGCTGGCCCAGGTTCAGGCCGACATCGAGCGGATCGTGCCGACCGCCAAGGCGGCGCCGCTCGGCATGGGCGAACGGCTGGCAGTGCGCTGGCCGCCCTCCTGGCGGTCGCTGTGGCTGGAGGCGCGCACGCGCCCGCGCGGGCGGCGACTGGCCTGCGTCCTGTCGCTTCTCGGGAAATCCGCGCTGCTTGCCGCGATTCTGGGCGGCGGGTGGCGGGTGGCCGGCTTCGATCCGGACCGCTACCGCCGCGGCATGGCCGAACGGTCGGACTTCCGCAAGTCGGCGGGCGGGCCGCGCCTCGTCCTCGACGTGACGGAGACGGAAGCCGCCGCCATCGAGGCCATGCTGGCCGGCCACGCGGCGGCCGGGCGCATCCGCTACGGCACGGCGCGGGCGGCGGCTTCCACGGTGACCTGCCTGGTCGGCGACCTCGCCGCCGACCGGCACGTTCATTTCGTGGATGGGGCGGACCTCGGCTTCTGGCGGGCCTCGGTCATGCTGAAGGGCATGGCGGAGCGGGAGCCGTCTGCTCAGTAGGCCCCGCGGCCGAGCAGACGGCGGCGGGATTCCGCCTCGTCCACCGTCACGATCTCGGTGCCGACCGGCCACAGGGCCAGCAGGGCGAGCTTCAGATGCGCCCAGGCGAAGGGCAGGCCGATGATGGTGATGGCGAGGCCGACCGCGGCCACCAGATGGCCGAGCGCCAGCCACCAGCCGGCCAGCACGAACCACAGGATGTTGCCCAGTGTGCCGAGCAGGCCGGTGCCGATGTCCTCGCGGCCACGGAACTCATCCCGGCGGACGGCGGTTTGTCCAAAGGGCAACAGAGTGTACCAGGCGATCGTGAAGGCGGATCGCGCCCACGGAATGCCGACGATGGTGAGGACCATCAGGACGGCCGCGAGGAGCCATCCCGCGGCCATCCAGATGCCGCCGGTCACCACCCACAGGATGTTGAGAAGAAGGCTGAGGAAGGGCATCGGGTGTTTCTCCTTTTGCCCGCACATGTGGGGATGGCGGGCGGCTTCGCCCAGAGGAGGGATCGGCGAAAGTGGCGCATCGAAAGATTCATCCCCTCCCGGCTTCCGGTGGCTTGAATGCCCTCCGGAAAGGCCACAGATCGAACGAGGGGCCTTTGAGCAAAAAGCGGTTCCGCAGGGAACCGGGGTCCGCGCCGCACGCCATCCAGGGTATCACCGGATCGGAGGCCGCATGAACGAGGTCCAGAACCACGAAGAGTCCACCGACACCGCCGTCATGGGCGACGACGCCGAAAGCATGGCGCCGGTGGTCACCGCCATCCTTGGCACCGCCATCGCGGCGGCGGCCAAGCGCGCCGGCACCGCCGACGTCGCCCACGGGGTGATCGCGGGGTTGCGCCTGCTGCGCTCCGCCGCGGAGTCGGAGGCCGGCTACACCATGGGGGCGGCGATCGACACCGCCATCCGCACGCGCCTGCTGGTGGAGAACTTGTCGGCCCTGCGCACCACCGGGTCCGCCCCGGCGCCGGTGCCGTTGCCCGAACCGGGGCCGGGGGTGGCCATCGCGTCGGCCATCTTCGTCAGCGCCGCGGAGTCCTGCCTGACCGTCAACGCCCACGCCGAGGACAACGGGCCGCTGGAGATGGCCGTGTTCGCTTTCTCCACGCAGTTGATCCAGCAGCTCGGCGGGTCGCCGGACTGGCGGGATTTGATGCGCGAGCTGCACCGCCCGTCCGAGCCGCGCGACGACCGTCCGGTTGAGGCGCTTCCCGATGGCAACACCATTCACTGATGGTGCCGGGATGGTGCCGGCCCACTGACGTTTTCGGCCCTCGATAGTCCCAATTCTTGTGCGGATTTCGCCGATAATGGCGGGACTGCACAACAATTGGGGTAAAAACCTGCGATTTTCGGGATTTGCGGCCACCGTTCGCGCCATTTCGGGCCTTTTTATGGTACGGGACAAGGCTGCAGGCCCTCCATTAGGCTCCCTGTCAATCGGCGGAGACGATCTCCGCGACGTGTTCGGGAATCGGGGAGCGGAGCCTTGACCATACACAGCAGCGCCGGGCGGCCCGCGGGGGTCGCGTTCGGCATCGTGCCGTCGTCCCCCGGCGAGGCGCCAACCGCACGCTGCGGCGCATCGCGGGAGGTGGGGCCGGGCTGCGTCGTCGCCGGCGATCCCGCCGGACGGCGCATCATCCTGGTCCATGCGGCGTCGAGCGAATCCCGGGCCTGGACCCGCCTGCTGCGCGCCGTTCCGGCCGGGCAGGAGTGGGTGGCCGTGCCGCGTCCCGACCCGGCGCCGATCAGCGGCGCCTCCCGGCTGCGCGGCGGCGACCCCGGCGTGCCGGCGGCGGCGCTGCGCCCGCTGCTGACGCTCCGCCGTTCGCGAAAGCCGCTGCTGATCGGCTGCGGCAACGGCGTGCCGGTGGCGCTGCGGGCCGTGCTGGATTTTCCGGAGCTGGTCGGCGGCCTTCTGCTGATCGACCCGATGACCGAGGAGGCGGCCCGGCCGGGCGTGTTCCGCCGCATCGCCGCCCGCATCCTGCCGCCGGTCGTCCGCGACAGCGCGGCGGAGCTTCAGGCCATGGCGCCCGCGCTCGACGCGGTTCGCGTCCCGGTCACGCTGGTGCAGGGGAAGGACGTGCCGGACGGCTTTGCGGGCGCGTCCTTCCTGGAGCAGCGCCTGACCGGCTGCCGCACCTTGACGGTGGTGACCGTTCCCGGCCAGCAGGTTCTGCCCGCCAAGCACGAATCGGCCATCCGCGGCGCTCTGGCCGCGTTGGTCGCTTCGGTGGAGCGGGGAGGGGCCTGAGCGGAGCGGGCCCGGAAAGGGCGTCCGGTCAGAGACCGTTCGCGGTGATCGCCGCCTGGGTGCGGTTGCGCACACCGAGCTGGCGCAGGATCGCCGTCACGTGCACCTTCACGGTGCCTTCGGTCAGGCCCAGTTCGTGCGCGATCTGCTTGTTGGACTTGCCGTCGCGCAGGCGGTTCAGCACGTCGCGCTGGCGCGGGGTCAACTGGTCGCCCGCCCCGTCGGCCAGGGAGCCCAGCGGATCGGCGTCGCCTGAGCCGTTGCCGGCGTGCGGCGCGCTGTCGGTCATCCGGTCGCCGCGGATCGCCTGTTCCGGCAGATAGACGCCGCCGGCCAGCACCAGCTGCAGGGCACCCATCAGCACCTTCGCGCTGCTCGACTTCGGGATGAAGCCGGCGGCGCCGTTCTCCAGCGCGGCCAGCAGGTCCGACCGCTTTTCCGATCCCGACACCACGACCAGCAGCGCCTTGGGAAGCCGCTGGTGGATCTCGCCGAGCAGGGAGAAGCCGTTCCATCCCGGCATGCCGAGATCCAGGAGGATCAGGTCGAAGGCGATGGCGCCGTCGCACAGGCGGCGGACGTCGTCGAACGTCCCGGCCTCGTGAAACACCATGCTGTCGTCCGACTGGGCGAGCAGACGCCGCAGCCCGTCCCGGAACAGCAGGTGATCGTCGGCAAGCAGAACGTTCAGGGTCGGCTTTTCCGCGCTGTATTCCATGATGCTCATCGTGTCGGGGCTGCGATCCAAACAAATTCGGAGCGTATTGCCGAAATAGCCATCATCATTTCGAGGCGGAAGAGGGCCTTTGGTCCTATGGCGCACCACTTATGGCGTGTCGTCGCACCCAAAACGGGTGCTCCGGACGCGACAACGCCGGCCGCGGGATGGCGCGGCCGGCGTTGTGGGTGCCGGGAAGGCAGAACCGCAAGAAGCAGGACGATGGATCAGACCACGTTGGCGCTGACCCCGGCGGCTTCCGCCGGCTGGTCGCCGATGCCGTTGTTCAGCGCCCAGATCGCCGCCTGGGTGCGGTTGGAGGCGTTGATCTTGCGCAGCAGGCTCTTCAGATGGACCTTCACCGTAGCCTCCGTGATGTGGAGGTGGTTGGCGATCATCTTGTTGGAGTTGCCGTTCAGCAGGCAGCGCAGGATCTGGATCTCACGCTGGGACAGGCCCTTGCGGCGGGCCGGGACCTCGGTCGCCAGCTCATCGCTGCGGCCGTTGATCAGCAGCTCGGCCAGGTGGGTGGGGAACACCTTCTCGCCCATCATCACCAGCTTCAGCGACTGCATCAGCGCTTCGCAGGCGATGTCCTTCATCAGGTAGCCGTGGGCGCCGGCGCCGAGCGCGCCCGACAGGCGGCGGGTGCACAGGTCGGTGGTCAGGATGACGACGCGGATGCCGGGGTGGCCGTCGCGCAGGGCGCGGAGCTGGTCGGCCTCGTCCTCGCCGCCGTTGACGAGGTCGATGAGGACCAGGTCGGGCTGGGTGCCCGCCGCCTCGACCGCGGGGACGCCCTCGCGCAGGGTGCCGGCCTCGCCCATCACCTTGAAGGGCGTGTTCTCGAACAGACGCTTCATGCCTTCGCGGAAGAGCTTGTTCGCGTCGATCAGGAAAACGTTCACGGGGTCCATTGTTCCTACCCGCCCTCTGTTTGTTTCAATTCGGTCGTTGACTGGCGCCTCCGTGGACATCCGGTCCGGGGGGAGGGCCGCTCTCCGCGGCTGTCCGTTTGGTTTCGGGGTGCCACGATCTGATTGGACCTTACCCCGGATTTGCGGAACAGAAAATTTCCCCAAAGGAAAAGTTATGTCTCGCAATGGGCATATGCCCTAAGCCGAAATAAGACAAACCGTCCAACGAACCATTCACGAATGTCTCACCGGGAATAATCAATCGGTCTTGAATTCGGTTCTGCCTGTGATTTGTCTGTGACTGCGGGTGATTCTTGGGCTCCTATGGCCGATGTGACTTCGAGCGATTGTGGTAAGACAAGCGCTATGGTGTCGGACATAGTGCGGGTCGCGTCCATCCCTGCCCATGGGCCTAGGTCCATGCCCATTGGCGGAGCGCCCTGGCCGTTCCGTCAAGGGAAGGGGTTCGATGCGCCGGGGGGCGTGCTATATACGGTGTCCTCTTTCGATGAAGGGCGTCTCCCGACCGCGGGGGAGCCCACCCAGGAAATCCGGTGCCGCATGTCCGATCCCTACGCCTACGACGATCCGCTGGGCCATGATCCCCTCAGCCACGCGGGCGCCCCGGCCCCCGCGCCGGCGCAGCGTTTCGCCTATCTGGACGGGCTGAACCCCGTGCAGCGCGAGGCGGTCGAGGCGCTGGACGGTCCGGTTCTGGTGCTGGCCGGCGCCGGCACGGGCAAGACGCGCGTGCTGACCACCCGGCTGGCCCATCTGCTGATGACGCGCCGCGCCGCCGCCTTCCAGATCCTGGCGGTGACCTTCACCAACAAGGCCGCCCGCGAGATGCGCGAGCGCGTCGCCCATCTGGTGGGGATCGAGCCGGAAGGCTGGTGGCTGGGCACCTTCCACGCGCTGGCCGCGCGCATCCTGCGCCGCCATGCCGAGCTGGTGGGGCTGAAGTCCAACTTCACCATCCTCGACACGGACGACCAGATCCGCCTGATCAAGCAGCTTCTGGAGGCGGCGAACGTCGATTCCAAGAAGTGGCCGGCGCGGCAGGTGCTGGGCGTGATCGAGCGCTGGAAGGACCGCGGCCTGACCCCGGACCGGCTGAACGAGGGCGACGGCGGCGACGTGGCCGGCGGGCGCGTGGTGGCGCTCTACCGCGCCTACCAGGAGCGGCTGCGCACGCTGAACGCCTGCGACTTCGGCGACCTGCTGCTGCACAACATCACGCTGTTCCAGAAGCACCCGGACGTGCTGGCGGAATACCACCGCAAGTTCAAATACATCCTGGTGGACGAATATCAGGACACCAACGTCGCCCAGTATCTGTGGCTGCGCATCCTCTCGCAGGCCCACAAGAACATCTGCTGCGTCGGCGACGAGGACCAGTCGATCTACGCCTGGCGCGGCGCCGAGATCGGCAACATCCTGCGCTTCGAGGCCGACTTCCCCGGCGCCACCGTCATCAAGCTGGAGCAGAACTACCGCTCCACCGGCCACATCCTGTCGGCGGCCTCCGGCCTGATCGCCAACAACAAGGGGCGGCTCGGCAAGACGCTGTGGACCCAGGCGGACGGCGGCGAGCCGGTGCGCGTGCGCGGCGTCTGGGACGGCGAGGAGGAGGCCCGCTGGGTCGGCGACGAGATCGAGGCGCTGCAGCGCCAGGGCGTCTCGCTCGCCCAGATCGCCGTCCTGGTCCGCGCCGGCTTCCAGACCCGCGAGTTCGAAGAGCGCTTCATCACGCTGGGCCTGCCCTACCGGGTGATCGGCGGCCCGCGCTTCTACGAGCGGCAGGAGATCCGCGACGCGCTGGCCTATCTGCGCGTCGTCAACTCGCCCGACGACGATCTCGCCTTCGAGCGCATCGTCAATGTGCCCAAGCGCGGCGTCGGCCCGGCGGCCCTGCAATGCCTCTATCAGGCGGCGCGTTCGCGCGGGATGCCGCTGACCGAGGCGGGCTGGGCGCTGACCGAGACGGACGAGTTGAAGCCCAAGGTGCGCGGCGTGATGCGCAACCTGCTTCAGGACTTCTTCCGCTGGCGCACCCTGTCGGCGACCATGCCGCACACCGAACTGGCCCGCATGGTGCTGGACGAGTCCGGCTACACCCGCATGTGGCAGGAGGACAAGACGCCCGAGGCGCCGGGCCGGCTGGAGAACCTGAAGGAACTCATCACCGCCATGGCGGAGTTCGAGAACCTGTCGGGCTTTATGGAGCATGTCGCGCTGGTCATGGAAAACGCCGAGGCCGCCGGTGTCGATCAGGTCACGGTGATGACCCTGCACGGGGCCAAGGGGCTGGAGTTCGACATGGTCTTTCTGCCCGGCTGGGAGGAGGGCGTGTTCCCCAACCAGCGCGCGCTGGACGAGACCGGCATCGCCGGGTTGGAGGAGGAGCGCCGCCTCGCCTATGTCGGGCTGACCCGGGCGCGCAAGCGGGCCTACATCAGCCACGCCGCCAACCGGCGGCTCTACGGCAACTGGGTCAGCGCCATCCCCTCCCGCTTCGTCGAGGAGATCCCCGGCGGCGACGTCGAGGCGGAGGCGGCGAGCGGCCTTTATCCGGGCGGCAACGCCGGCGGCGGGGGATTTGGCGGGGGAGGGAGCTTCCGCGATTCGTCGAGCTACGCCGCCTTCCGCGCCGGCCAGCAGGCGGCAGGCCGCCAGCAGCCCCCGTCGCCGCGCACCATCACGCTGGACAGCGGTTCCTATCAGGTCGCCCCGCGCGCCCGTCCGAACGCGCCCTTCCCGAAGGGGGCGCGGGTGTTCCACCAGAAGTTCGGCTACGGCACCGTCACGGCGGTCGACCAGGACAAGCTGGAGATCGACTTCGATCAGGCCGGCAGCAAGAAGGTGATGGACAGCTTCGTGGTGCCGGCGGAGAAGGCGGGCTGACACAGGCGGGGTGATCGGGGCGGGGTGATCGGGGCAGGGTGACCGATTGCCGCAGCGCCCCGCCGCGGTGACGATCGTCACAGGCCGGGC
Organism: Azospirillum sp. UENF 312511; assembly: GCF_058780635.1. NCBI lineage: Bacteria > Pseudomonadati > Pseudomonadota > Alphaproteobacteria > Rhodospirillales > Azospirillaceae > Azospirillum > Azospirillum sp. UENF 312511. The sequence goes on from NZ_JBSNCG010000003.1 coordinate 2,142,892, forward strand.
GGCGGCGTTCGGCTACTGGTTGTGCACAGACATCGTGCCCACAGCCACGGAACCCGCACAGTGTTCGGCAAGAGCAGCACCGCGTTCGAGGTCCAGATCCGCCGCGAGGGTCGCTGGACCATCGAAGGGACCTACGACGAGGAGCGCCGAGCCCTGGCCTCCGCCCGCAGTTGGCTGGCGGTCAGCGGGGTTGAGGAGGTCAAGGCCCTCAGGTTCCGCTCGCTGGCCGGACTGTCGCTGGAGACGGTGATCTTCCAGAAGGCCGTTCCGGTGGTGAAGGACAAGCCCATGGCGCTGGGCGGCACGGCGGAGGGCGCGCCCTACTGCACGGCCCCCGGCGATCTCTACGGGTTCGAGTCGCGGGTGGTCACCGGCCGGCTGCTGCGCCCCTTCCTCGACAAGTTCCGCATCACCCCGACCGAGCTTCTCCACAGCTGGACCTACCTGCGCAAGCTCGACGAGCAGGGCCTGCTGCTGGGCGCGGCGCTCCAGGCGGTGGCCCGCCACCACGCGGATCGCCATGGCGTCGCCGTGCCGGCGCGGGCGCGCGAGCTGCGGGGCTTCGCCGACGTCGTGATGACCCGCGCCCGCGACTTCCAGGCCGAGCGCAAGGCCCTGCCGGCGTTCGATTCCGCCGACCTGTCCCTGTCCAGCCGGGTCCTTGCCGCCGCGGTGGGGGAGGAGGGGCACGACTTCGCCTTCCTCAGCCAGCTCACGTTTCATCTGGCCGACCGCAATTCGCTGGCTGGCAAGCTGGAGATGCTGCTCGACCTGATCGGGCCGGAGGTGGAACCGCGCCACCTCGCCCTGCTCGACGGGGTGATGGCCGACGCGCTGGGCTCCGCCGATCTGGTGAAGGAGCTTCTGGGCGCACAGCCGAACCTCGCCCTGGGGCTGTGCGCTCTGGCCGACCTGATCCTGGGCCGCGACCCGCAGCCGAAGAGCGAACCGGTCAGCCCGCTGCTGGCCCATGTCGGCGCGCTGATCGTCCAGGCGCGCGCGCCGTGCTGCCGCGCCGTCCTGCTGGAGCGCATCCAGCACTCGCTGAACGGCACCCAGCCGCTCGACCGCCGCGACCCGAAGAAGGAGGCGCTGCTCGCCGACCATCTCGCCACCCATCTGCGCGATCCGCAGGGGCGCCTGCTCGGCGGCGCCGAGGTCGAGAAGGCGCTGGCCCGCCGCCTCATCCGCCACCGTCAGGCGATCCTGCGCGAGCAGGGGATGCACGACATCGCGGACCGGCTGTCGGGACGGTGATTCCGCCGGCTTCGCCTCACGACGCCGGCGGCGACCAGGGGAGTTCGGTCTGCGGCTTGTCCCGCCGCAGCGCTTCGTAGATCTCCGCGCCCTTCCTGCGGTCCGTCTCGCACATCATCATCAGCACGTCGGAGTCGGCGCTGGCCGACGTGCAGACCTTCGAATCCCGGGTGCAGGTCGGCCGCGGGTGCGGCGCCAGCCAGTATCCGGGTTGAGCCTTCCGCGCCGCCTCCCAAAAGGCCGTCGTCAGCTTGGCGCTTTCCGCCTCGCTGCCGTCGTTTCGCACTGTGAACAGCGGCGAGTGCACGCTGCTCGAGAACAGGCCCGAACCGGTCATCTGGGCCACGCAGAAGCGCTCGCGCACCGGCGCGGCCGCCAGGACCGGCGCATCGGCGTACACAGCACCCGGCGGCAGGGCCGGGGTCGTGCTGATGATCGGGCCGACGATCAGCTCGCGCGGCTCGCGGGCGCGCCACAGCTTGACCAGCACGCTCTGCCCGCTGGGCACCGCGCCCAGAACACCGCGCATCTGCACCACATCGCCCACCGCGACGCCGCGCACTTCCAGGATCACGTCGCCGCCGCGGATGCCCGACAGCTCGGCCGCCTTGCCCGGGATCAGCGCCGTCACCACCAAACCCCGCGGCGAATCCAGCCCGACAGCCTGTGCCAGTTGGGCGGTCAACGGGCCCACAGCCGCTCCCATCGCCCCCTGCGGCTCGCTTGCCGGTGCCGCGGCGGGAGCGGCCGTGCCGGCCATCGCTCCGCTGATGCCATTGGGGCCGGTGGTGACGGTCGTCGCCGGTGCGGAGCCCGCATCCGCCACCGTGCCGCCACCCTCCGCGCAGCGCTGCTCCGCCATGACTTGACGCACCGCCTTGATGTTGACCACCACCGCTTCGCGGTACGCCGGGTCCACCGTGGGCAGTTGGTCGATGTACCCTCGCTGCAGCGACGCCAGCGCCTTGCAGTCCGTGCCCCGGTAGGAGGGAACCATATCGGCCACCAGCGACGCTTCCGATGGCATGTTCACTGTGCTCACCGCCCCGATCGCCAGCCCGACCGGATCGAGCGCGCAGCCCGACACCATCGCCGCCCCGGAAACCGCCACCAGCGCGGTCATCCATGCCCTGGCCGCTTTGCCAACGCGCTGCATCAAGCCCGTCTCCCCCGTGTCGCTCTTGCGGACCCCTCGATCCGCTGATCTCCGGGTGCAGTGTGCCCGCTCAAAAGTGGTAAGAAAAGCGGCGGCAAGCCCGTAACGTGCTTTCGCCGGTCAAAACGTTGCACACTGCGGTCGATCCAGCCCGGTGGACCCGTTTCCGGATGCGGCAGTCCTGTGCCGCGATGGGCGCGTGCGCGCGGTTGCAGGACGTTCCGGCTGCAGGAAATCTTTGTGTCGCCGCGTCTCTGTGGTTAAGTCTCCCACCAGACAACGACCACCCCATCATCGGCGACCTTCCCATGTCCTCCTCCAAGCTCTGGCGCATCGCGCTCGTCATTCCCGAAGCCCACGCCCCCGCGTTCGCCGAGGCGATTGGCGATCACGCCGACGCGGTGTCCACCTTCGAGCTGGAGGAGCACGGCGACTGGCTGGTCGAGGCGACGGTCTACGGGCAGCCGGACGAGCCGCGGCTGAACGCCCGCGTCGCCGTTCTGGCCGAGGCCATGGGCATCCCCGAGCCCAAGCTGATCGTCGAGGAGCTGCCCCTGATCGACTGGGTGTCGCACAGCTACCAGGGCTTTCCGCCGATCCAGGCCGGGCGCTTCTTCGTTCATGGCTCCCACCATGAGGGCATCGTCCCGGCGGGCAGCATCCCGCTGCTGGTCGACGCCGCCACCGCCTTCGGCACGGGCGAGCACGGCTCGACCAAGGGCTGCCTGATGGCGCTGGACCGGCTGGCCCGGCGGATGAGCCTGCCGCGCGCCGGGCGGGGCGGGGCGCTCGACATGGGCTGCGGTTCGGGCATCCTGGCGCTGGCGGTGACCAAGCGCTGGCGGGTGCCCGTCACCGCCGTGGACATCGACCCGGAGGCGGTGCGCGTCACCCGCGTCAACGCCGCGCTCAACGGGGTGAAGGCCCGCATCCGCTCGCAGGGCGGCGACGGCTACCACACCGCCATCGTGGGCAAGCACAAGCCCTACCGCCTGATCACCGCCAACATCCTGGCCCGTCCGCTGGCCCGCATGGCGCCGAAGCTCAAGCGCCATCTGCAGCGCGGCGGGGTCGCCGTGCTGGCCGGCCTGCTGAACCGGCAGGAGCGCCACGTCATCCAGGCGCACCGCACCCAGGGCCTGCATCTGGTCGCGCGCATCCCGGTCGGCGAATGGACCACCCTTGTGGTGAAGCGCCCGAAGCGGACGGCCGTAAAGGGCTGACGCCCCTGGATTTCGGTCCTCCCGCCGCCAATGTCTTCCGAATGTATGGACGACCCGCGGAGGACCGATGCTGAACCGGATCAGGGCGCTGTTCCAGGAGAACGACCCCGGCGACGACCGCCACAGGCTGGAGGCCGCCGCCGCCGCCCTTCTGGTCGAGGCCGCACGCACCGACAACACCATTTCCCCGGCGGAGCGCGAGCGCATCCTCGACGTCACCCGCCGCCACTTCCACCTGAGCGAGGAGGAGGCGCAGGACCTTCTGTCCGCCGCCGTGTTCGACACGGAGGGCGCCTCGCCCTACTACCGCTACGTCACGGTGATCAACGACCACTGCCCGCCGGACAAGCGGCTGTGGATCATCGAGATGCTGTGGGAGGTCGCCTACGCCGATGGCGAGCTGAACGACCTGGAGTCCAACCTGCTGCGCCGCATCGGCGGCCTGTTGCATGTGCCCGACGTCGACCGCGGCCTCGCCCGCAAGCGCGTCCTGGAGCGGCTGGGCCTGCCCGACGATTCGGGGCTGTAGGGCGTCCCGCCGGGGCCTTCGCGCGGCTATGCCCTTTCCCGCGCTTGCGCGGTGGGGCGTCCCTGCCTAGCCTGTCGCGGACGGCTTCACCGGATGAGGATCAGCCCCCGTGTCCAGCGCTTACCGCGGCGACGAAACCCTGGCGCAGCTCCTGGCTCAAGCGGGCCTGCCCCACACCCCCGCGGACATCCGCAGCCTCGTCGCCGGGGTGCTCGCCGCGCCGGAGGGGGAGGACCCTGACGGATGGATGGTCCTGGTCGGGGCGCGGCTTCCGGAGGATCTCGCCGGGCAGCTCCGCGCCCTGAAGGCCGACCTTGCTGATGGCCGTGTCGCCGAGGCACCGGATTACCCCGCCCGCATCGCCGCCCTGCGCGGTGTCCTGGGGCGCGCCGACCTCGACGGCTTCATCGTGCCGCGCGGCGACGAGCATCAGGGCGAGTATGTGCCGCCGCGCGCCCAGCGCCTCGCCTGGCTGACCGGCTTCACCGGATCGGCCGGCCACGCCGTGGTGGGACGGCAGCGCGCCGCCATCTTCGTGGACGGGCGTTACACCCTCCAGGTCCAGACGGAGGTGTCGGGCGACCTCTACGAATACCGGCATCTGGTCGACGACCCGCTGACCGAGTGGGCGGGAGAGGCGCTGCCGCGCGGCGGACGGTTCGGCTACGATCCGTGGCTTCACACCGCCGGCTGGGTGGAGCGCACCCGCCAGCAGCTGGAGCGCATCGGCCTGTCGCTGGTGCCCTGCCCGGATAACCCGGTGGACCGCGTGTGGATGGACCAGCCGCCGCCGCCACTGGCCCCGGTGGTCGCCCAGGACCTCGTCTTCGCCGGGGACAGCGCCGCCGACAAACGCGCCCGCATCGCCGGCGATCTGGCGCGCAACGGCATCGGCGCCGTGGTGCTGACCCAGCCCGACTCCATCGCATGGCTGCTCAACCTGCGCGGCGCGGACGTGCCCTGCACGCCGCTGCCGCTGTCCTTCGCGATCCTGAAGGACGACGCGCAGGTGGACCTGTTCATCGACCGCCGCAAGCTGGCGCCGGGCGTCGAGGCCCATCTCGGCAATCAGGTCGCCGTGCGCGCCCCGGACGAGCTGGGCGCCGCGCTCGACGGGCTGGGGCGCGAGGGGCGTAAGGTGATGGGCGACCCGGCCGGCACCTCGGCCTGGATCTTCGACCGGCTGCACATGGCCGGCGCCAAGCTGGAGCGCGACCCCGACCCCTGCGCCCTGCCCAAGGCCTGCAAGAACGAGGCGGAGCTGGCCGGCACTCGCGCCGCCCACGCCCGCGACGGCGCGGCACTCGTCCGTTTCCTGCATTGGCTGTCGCAGGAGGCGCCGTCGGGCACGGTGACGGAGATCGCGGCGGCGGACCGGCTGCTGGCCTTCCGCCGCGCCAACGACCGCTTCCGCGGCCTCAGCTTCGACACCATCTCCGGGGCGGGGCCAAACGGTGCCATCGTCCATTACCGGGTGTCGGAGGCGACCGACCGCCGGCTGGAGCCGGGCAGCCTGTTCCTGCTGGACAGCGGCGCCCAGTATCAGGACGGCACCACCGACGTGACGCGCACCATCGCCATCGGCGCGCCGACCCCGGAGATGCGCGAGCGTTTCACGCTGGTCCTCAAGGGCCACATCGCCGTCAGCACGGCGCGATTCCCGCGCGGCACCACCGGGTCGCAGCTCGACACGCTGGCCCGCCTGCCGCTGTGGTCGCTGGGGCTGGACTACGACCACGGCACCGGCCACGGGGTGGGCAGCTATCTGTCGGTGCACGAGGGGCCGCAGCGGATCTCCAAGGTGCCGAACAGCGTGGCGCTGCAGCCCGGCATGATCCTGTCCAACGAGCCCGGCTACTACAAGACCGGCGCCTACGGCATCCGCATCGAGAACCTGATCGTCGTCCAGCCGCTCGACCTGCCGATGGCGGAGCGGCCCATGCTGGGATTCGAGGTGCTGACCCTGGCCCCCATCGACCGCACTCTGGTCGAGCCGGCGCTGCTGACCCAGGCGGAGATCGCGTGGCTGAACGCCTATCACACCCACGTGCGCGAGGCGCTGGAGCCGCGGCTCGCGGGCGAGGGGGATGCCGCCGTGAGGCAATGGTTGAGGCAGGCGACCTCGCCGATCATCGACTGAGGGACATGGTCCGGGATGGAGCATTGCCGGCAGTTGGAAGGCGTGCCGCGCGAGAATCAGCCCGTGCGTTCGCCTGTGAAATCTGGCAAGGTCCCCACCCGACGCAGGGGTATGTCCGTTCGGACCGTCGCCGGACGCGCGTCCGTGCCTTGAAGCGATGCCTCATCGCCTCGGGGAGCGGCGGAAATTCGGCGGTCTTGGTAACCCGATATTTACGGGCGTACGTCACTGTGGCCGTGAGGGATGACTTTTCGGCAGACTTAAGGCATCACAGTCGGACCAGACCGACCCCGGCGCACGCCACGCAGCGCCGGGCGGCTGAACGCCGGGCCGGTGCCTAGCAACGGAAGAATGCGGAGACGCGTAGATGAAGATCCTTGTCGTCGATGACTACGCCACCATGCGGCGCATCGTGCGGAACCTCCTGACCCAGATCGGCTACACGGACATCGACGAGGCCGGCGACGGCGTCTCGGCCCTGCAGAAGCTGCGCGAGAGCAAGTTCGGCCTCATCATTTCCGACTGGAACATGGAGCCGATGACCGGCCTGCAGCTCCTCAAGGAGATCCGCGCCGACGCCAAGCTCGCCTCGACCCCGTTCATCATGGTCACCGCCGAGAGCAAGACCGAGAACGTGATCGCCGCCAAGCAGGCCGGTGTGAACAACTACATCGTCAAGCCTTTCAACGCCGATACCCTGAAGCAGAAGATCCAGGCCGTCATCGGCGGGTAAGGAGTGGTTGGGTTGGATCAGCTTCCGCAGCTTTCCGAGGAAGAGTTCGACCAGATCGAGGAAGCGATCGCCCGCACGACCAAGGGGCGAGCCTTCCTGCGCCGCTTCCACCGCCGGGCCCACGGGGCCGCGGCGGAGGAGGTGCGCAAGATGCTGCTGGAGTTCCGCAGCTCCTGGCATCAGCAGAGCGAGGTGGTGGAAGCCTCCAAGCACGTCGAGGTGCTGCGGCGCGAGCTGATGGAGATGGCTGCCTCCATCGAGCAGGCGCGGCGCGAGGTCGCAGCCCTGCGTCCGCCCGACGCCGGTGGCGACAAGATCACGTCGGCCACCAACGAGCTGGACGCCATCGTCATCTCCACCGAACGCGCGTCCTTCGAGATCCTGAACGCCGCCGAGCGGCTGATGGACCTGTCGGGCAAGCTGAAGGCGGACGGCGCCGACCCCGGCCTGTGCTCCGAGATCGAGGGGGAGGTGACCAACATCTTCACCGCCTGCTCGTTCCAGGACCTGACCGGCCAGCGCACCAGCAAGGTGGTCAACGCGCTCCGCTACATCGAGCAGCGGGTCAACGCGATGATCAACATCTGGGGCGTCGAGAAGCTCGCCGGCCTCCAGATCGCGCCTGAGAACACGGACACCCGGCCGGACTCCCATCTGTTGAACGGTCCCCAGCTCGACGGCCTCGGCGTCAGCCAAGCCGACGTGGACAGCATGTTCGACAGTCCGGCGATGGCGGCACCGCAGCCGGCTCCCGAACCGCCGCCCGCTCCGCCTCCCGCCTCCGCTCCGGCGGCCGCGGCCCAGACCGGAGCCAAGGCGAGCCAGGCCGACATCGACAGCCTGTTCGACAGCCCGGCCCCAGCCCCTGCCGCTCCGGCGAAGGCCAGCCAGGCGGACATCGACAGCCTGTTCGACAGCCCAGCACCGGCCCCTGCCGCTCCGGCGAAGGCCAGTCAGGCGGACATCGACAGTCTGTTCGATAGTCCGGCTCCCGCCCCGGCCGCGGCTCCGCCGGCCCCCGCTCCGGCTCCGGCGCCCGCCGCCAAGAAGCCGGTGCCGAAGCCGGCCTCGGCGACCAAGCCCGCCCCGAAGCCGGCCCCGGCTGCCAAGCCGGCGGCCGCCCCGCCGCCCGCGGCGGACGAGCCTCCGGCGCCGCTGGATCAGGCGGCCATCGACGCCCTGTTCGGCTGACCTCACGGTCAACAAGACGGTCCGGCGTCGGATTTGTGAAGAGTTGCCGCCGCTCCAATCGGCGGGCGAATTGGGACATGCAGTTTGCTATGACGATCGTCGCCCGCCGGGCCGATGCCGGCCTTGGCGGGCAGTCCTGACCAGACGGGCCGGCGTGCGCGGATGCCCCGGACGTCCCTTCGGAAAGAGGCGCAGCCCGCATGAAGAATCTCTCGAAACCCTTCATGGCGGAGCTTCAAAAGGCCCGCCGGACCGGCAATCCCTATCAGGCGGTGGTGGATGACGCCTCCGCCCTGGCGCCGGCGCTGGCGTCGCTGCCGTCCGGCCCGGTCACGGTGGACAACAGCGACGTCATCCGCGCCATCAGCGACCTCGGCGCGAAGCTCGACCGCTTCCTGACCATGGACGCCCAGCAGATCGACCAGATCCAGGTCGAGATCGCCGACATCTCGGGCCGCATCAAGGCCACCAAGGTGGAGATGGCGGCGATCCGCCACCCGCTGGCCGGCGACGACAAGTTCGTGCAGGCGTCGCAGGAACTGAACGCCGTCGTCTCGGCGACGGAGGCCGCGACCAACACCATCATGGCCTGCGCCGAGGAGTTGGAGGAGGTCGTTCACGAGCTGAAGTCGTCGCTGCCGGAGGGCTACCACGCCGACCGCGTCAACGACATGAACGACGTGATCGTCCGCATCTACGAGGCCTGCAACTTCCAGGATTTGACCGGCCAGCGCATCACCAAGGTCGTCCGCGCCCTGTCCTTCATCGAAGAGCGCGTCGACGCGATGATGAGCCACTGGAACAAGCGCGAGTTCGAGGCGATGCCGCTGCCGCCCACCGTCACCAAGATGGACGAGACGCTGGAGCTGCACGGCCCGGCCGACCATCAGGAGATGGGCAACATCAGCCAAGCCGACATCGACGCGCTGTTCGGCTGATCGCCGTCCATTCCGGGTGTCCGTCCGCGTCATGGCGGCGAGGTTCGAAATTTGTTCGCCGAAGCGGCTTGCCGCCCCCGCGCCCCGGCGTGCTATATAGGGCCAACTTCGAAAGCATCGCGACGACCATGCCCTGCCGTTTTTCCCGTCTGCCGCTTGCGGCCCTCCTCCTGGCTTCCGCCCTGACCGCCTGCTCCTCGACCAAAACCGAGGACCAGTATGTCGAGCGTCCGGCCGAGCAGATCTACCAAGAGGCCGACGCCGCCATGCGGGAGGAGCGGTTCAAGGTGGCCGCCAAGCTCTATGACGAGGTGGAGCGCCAGCACCCCTATTCCGAATGGGCGGGCAAGGCGCAGATCATGGCGGCCTACGCCCATTACCAGGATCTGAAGTACGACGACGCGATCCTGGCGCTCGACCGCTACATCCAGCTTCATCCGGGCAGCCCCGACGTCGCCTACGCCTACTACATGCGGGCGCTGTCCTATTACGAGCAGATCACCGACGTCCGCCGCGACCAGCGTATGACCCGTCTGGCGCTCGACGCGCTGTCGGAGGTCGTGCGCCGCTTCCCGGACAGCCAGTACGCCCGCGACGCCAAGATCAAGATCGACCTGACCAACGACCATCTCGCCGGCAAGGAGATGGAGGTCGGGCGCTTCTATCTGAAGCAGGGTCAGTACACCGCCGCCATCGGCCGGTTCCGCACGGTGATTGAAAACTACCAGACCACCTCCCACGTCCCTGAGGCGCTGCACCGGTTGGTGGAGTGCTATCTGGCGCTGGGAATCACGGACGAGGCGAAGACCGCCGCCGCCGTGCTCGGCCACAACTTCCCCGGCAGCGAATGGTACACGGACAGCTACGCACTGCTGGTGGACGCCAACGTGCGTCCGGAGCGAAACGAGAAGTCCTGGATCAGCAGAGCCTGGAGCTCCCTGTTCTAGGACGATCCATGCTGGCGTCGCTGACGATCCGGGACGTCGTCCTGATCGAACGGCTGGGGCTGGGCTTCCGCAAGGGGCTGTGCGTCCTCACCGGCGAGACCGGTGCGGGCAAGTCGATCCTGCTCGACGCGCTGGGATTGGCGCTCGGTGCGCGGGCCGATTCGGGCCTCGTCCGCCACGGCGCCGATCAGGCGTCGGTGACGGCGGAGTTCGACCTGTCCGGCGACCACCCGGCGCTCGCCATCCTTAGGGAGCAGGGGCTCGACCCCGAGGAGCGGCTGGTCGTCCGCCGCACCGTCAGCGCCGACGGGCGCAGCCGCGCCTGGGTCAACGATCAGGCGGTCGGCGTCGGCCTGCTGAAGCGGCTGGGCGAGGAGCTGGTCGAGGTCCATGGCCAGTTCGACACCCACGGCCTGCTGAATCCGCAAACCCACCGCGGCGTGCTGGACGCCTACGCCGGGCTGCCCGGCCACGCTGCCCAGGTCGCCGCCGCCCACCGGGCGTGGAGGCAGGTCGAGGACGCGCGCGCCAACGCCGCCGCCGAGATCGCCCGCGCCCGCTCGGAGGAGGAGTATCTCCGCCACGCCGTGGCCGAGCTGGATGCCCTCGCCCCCAAGGCTGGCGAGGAGGAGGATCTGGCCGAGACCCGCGCCGTGCTGATGCACCGGGAAAAGCTGGTCGACGCCCTGAACGCCGCCTATGGGGAGCTGTCGGGCGACCGCGGGGTGGAGCGCGCCCTGTCCTCGGCCATCCGCACGCTGAGCCGCATCGCCGACAAGGCCGCCGGCAAGCTCGATCCGGTCATTGCCGCTCTGGACCGCGCCGCGACCGAGGCAGGGGAGGCCATTGCCGGTCTCCAGGCCGTGTCTTCCGACGTGGACATGGACCCGCAGGCACTGGAGAAGCTGGAGGAGCGGCTGTTCGCCTTGCGCGCCGCCGCCCGCAAGCACGGGGTGGACGTGGACGCGCTGGCCCCCCTGCGCAAGGACATGGCCGACCGGCTGCTGCTGATCGAGGATCAGGGCGATCTGCTGGCCCGCCTCGCCCGTGAGGCCGAGGTCGCCCGTGACGCCTACCGCAAGGCCGCCGAGTCGCTGAGCCGGGAGCGCCAGCAGGCCGCCGGGCGCCTGGACGCCGCCGTTGCCACGGAACTCGCTCCGCTGAAGCTGGAGAAGGCGAAGTTCCGCACGCTGGTCGAGCCGCTGGCCGACGAGTCGGACTGGACGGCGTCGGGCATGGACCGCGTGGCCTTCCAGGTCGCCACCAACCCCGGCTCGCCTCCCGGCGCGCTGAACAAGATCGCGTCGGGCGGTGAGCTGGCGCGCTTCATGCTGGCGCTGAAGGTGGTGCTGGCCCAGACCTCGACCGTCGGCACGCTGGTGTTCGACGAGGTGGACACCGGCATCGGCGGCGCCGTCGCCGCCGCGGTGGGCGAGCGTCTGAAGACGCTCGGGCAGGGGCTTCAGGTGCTCGTGGTCACCCACAGCCCGCAGGTCGCCGCCCGCGGCTCCATCCACCTCAAGGTGCAGAAGTCGGTGAAGGGCGAGCAGGTGACGACCGGCGTGGTCGAGCTGGACGGCGACGACCGTCGCGAGGAGATCGCCCGCATGCTGTCCGGCGCCACCGTCACCGCCGAGGCCCGCGCCGCCGCCGACAGCCTGATCGCCGGGCGGGGGTAGCGCGGTACCATGATCCCGGCGAGCGGATGAATGGGCTTTCCCTGTTCATCCGCTCGCCGGAGCGCCCGACCGGGCGCCGCGCCCAAGATGGAATTTGGCTTGGCGCGAAAAGCCTGCGTGGCGTTTGAACGCAATACGTCAAGCCAAGTCCTTGGCTTGACGGTATCAGGTCACAGCAATCGCCCGCAGCGGTCATACGGCGGCCACAGCAAAACACGCATAGTCCAGCCCTGCGCGTCCGGTAACCGGGCGCCGTTCGCCCAAGAACGAACAAGGTTGGCAAGATGTCGAACAGCTCCGCTTCCGCCGGCAACGTCGTCGTGATCGACAGTGGCCTGTCCTCCGCCTGGAACACGGGCCGGCTGGTCTACCAGCATGACTTCTACGGAAACGACAACGACGTCATGGTCGCCAACGCGAACACGCACGGCGCCCTGGTCACCGCGGAAATCCTGGAGAACGCGCCCGACGTCGGCATCATCGCGCTGAAGGTCATGCCCGACGACGGCAGCGGCGCCAGCGAGGCCAACATCGAGAAGGCCCTGCAGTGGGTCGTCGCCAACGCCGACGCCTACAACATCACGGCGGTGAACCTGTCGCTGGGCGGCGGCGCGCAGACGACCGCGGCCACCACCTCGATCTCCGACGAGCTGGCCGCTCTGGCCGCCAAGCGCGTGCTGACCGTGGCCGCCGCCGGCAACAGCGGCGACGGCGGGGTGTCGCAGAGCGTGTCCAGCTACTCGGCCGACGTGAACCAGATCTGCGTGTCGGCCTCGACCGGCGACGGCGCCTTCCCGTCCTGGGCGCAGCGCAGCCCGTCCCTGACCGACGTCTGCGCCGATGGCACCGACGTGCGGATTACCAATCTGTCGGGCGTCACCTACACGGCCAACGGCTCCTCTTTCGCCGCTCCGGCGGTCACCGCGGCGGTGGCGAAAGCGCAGCAGGCCTGGGTGGAACAGACCGGCACCCGGCTGACCCAGGACGAGTTCCTCGACCTCGCCCGCAGCACCGGCAAGGCCATGGGCACCGCCGGCTATTTCGAGCTGGACACCGATGCCCTGCTCGCCAAGATCGCCCAGTCCGCTCCGGTCTCCACGGCGCAGAGCGCCACGACGATCACCGTCAACGCCTCCGGCGCCCCGGCCGGCGGGGTGAACGCCCATTTCAAGCTGCTGGTGGACGGCAAGACGGTGGGGCAGGCCACGGTGGATTCGGCGGCGAAGGACTACAGCTTCACCACGAACCTGACCGCCGACCAGGCGCACAAGGTCCAGGTCCAGTACGACAACGACGGCTTCGTGAACGGCCAGGACCGCAACCTGTTCGTCAACAAGGTCACCATCAACGGCACCGCCCACAGCCCGACCGCCGCCAACGTCACCTATGACAAGGGCGCTCTCGATGGCAAGGATGTGGTCAAGGGCCAGTCGTCCATGTGGTGGGGCGGCACGCTGGTGGTCGATGCTCCGGCCAAGGATTTCCCAGTCCAGACGGCGCCCGCCAACACGACCATCACGGTCAACGCCTCCGGTGCTGCGGCGGGTGGGGTGAACGCCCACTTCAACCTGCTGGTCGACGGCCACAAGGTCGGCGAGGGCTTGGCCGGCACGGCGGCCAAGGACTTCACCTTCGCCACCAACCTGACCGCCGATCAGGCGCACAAGGTCCAGGTCCAGTACGACAACGACGCCGTGGTGAACGGGCAGGACCGCTCGCTGTTCGTCAACAAGGTCACCATCAACGGCCACGCCGTCGCCCCCACGGCGTCGAACGTCACCTACGACAAGGGCGCGCTCGACGGGAAGGATGTGGTCAAGGGGCAGGCCGGCCTGTGGTGGAACGGCACGCTGGTCGTCGACGCCGACAAGTCCTGGTTCCCCTCCGCCACCGGGACGGGCGCCGTGGCGTCGGCCCTCTCCCACTCCACAGACGGGCAGGACACCGTGTGGCAGCATCTCGTCGCGCAGGGGTTGGAGGCGGCCCCATCGCATGGGGATCATGCGGCGTCGCTGTACGAGGCCGTGCCGTCGATGGACGCCTACGCCCACGCCGCGGCTCTGGCGGAGCATCACCCCGACCCGCTGCATCCGCTCGACATGGTTTGAGGGCGGTCGCCTCTTCACGAAGGTCCGCTCCGCTTCGTCCTTTCCGGAGGTGTTCGGCCGGTGCGCGCCTTCGCGGGCGCCGGCGGCACCGCTGCCGATCGAGGAGGAGCGATGCCCAGGGAAAAATTCATCGGGAACGACAGCCATCACGACATGGCGTGCCATGTCTTCGCCCTGTCCGGCGATCCCGAGACGGCCGTCGAAATCAACACACGCTACGCCAGGCTGGGCGATCTTCTCTACGGGGTGGAGGACGTCCCGGTCGACGACAACGTCGCCAATGGGCTGACGGCGGTCACCAACAACGACATCTGGAAATGTCCGGGACCCGATCAGCCTGCGGCGCAGGTCGCGCCGTCCAGCCTGATTCTGTTGTGCCGGGAGTTCGGGTTCACGCCGCAGGAAGGCAGCGGCATCCGTCTGTGGGGTCGCTTTCTTCCGGGGCAAGTGCTGCCGCAGCACATGTATGTGACCACGCCCAACGGCATGATCTGGGACACCATGCCGGAAATGCCCGTCTACCGCCGCATCGACAAGGACGGACGGAATCCGGGGGCCGAGGGTGACGGACCCGACGGGCAGGACATCATGCTGGCCCCCGACGAGGTCTTCAGCATCGAGGTGGCGTCCCTGGCCCCGAAAACCCGGGAGGTCATCGAAACCCCCAACGGCCAGTGGGAAAAGGACGTCGAGGACGCCGACGCAGGTCAGGCCGGGCTGGACGGGCTTGGAGCCGGCGGCGATTTCATCGGCGACGAGGACGAGAACGCCCTGGGCGATTCCTGATCCCCGACGGCTTGCCGTCTCCGATTTCCGCCTCCGATCCCCGCGCCCCCTATCCCCCTGCCGATGGTCCGGTCACGCCGCCACGCGCAGGGACATCATGTGCGACAGGAACTTGTCCAGCGCGGCACGCAGCTCCTCCGCCGTCCCGGTCAGCCGGGCGGTGGTGTGGAAGGCGTCCTCGACCGACGTCATGACCGACCGCGCGCCGTCGGCGAGGTGCCCGGCCTCGTCGGACATGCGTTCCGCGGACTGGCTGGCCTCGTGGATGTTCTGGGCGATTTCCCGGGTCGCCTCGTTCTGCTGGCCCATGATGGACAGCACGTCCTGCGAATGGGCGCGCAGCGCCCCGACCACCGTGCCGATCCCGGCGATCTCGTCGCGGGTCCGCCCGGTCGCGCCGTCGATTTCCTGAAGCAGGCGGGTGATGTCCTCCGTCGCTCCGGCGGTCTGCTTGGCGAGCACCTTCACCTCCGCCGCCACCACGGAAAAGCCGCGCCCGGCCTCGCCGGCGCGGGCCGCTTCGATGGTGGCGTTCAAAGCCAGAAGGTTGGTCTGGTTGGCGATGGCGTTGATCAGCTTCAGCGTCCCGCCGATCCGCCCGGCGATCCCGGCCAGCGCGGTGACCGCGTCGGTGGAGCGCTGGGTGGCGGCCTGGGCCTCGTTGACGATGGAGAAGGCGCTTTCCATGCGCGACACCACGCTGTGGTTGGTGGCGGTCAACTCCTCGGCGGCGGCGGCGATGGCCCGGGCGTTGCTGGCGGTGCCGGACACCGCGCCGGTCAGATGCTCCGTGCGCACGCCGGTGTCCTGGGCAATGCCGCGCACCGCGCCGGTCGCCGCGTTGACCGCCGCCGCCGACTGTCCGACGGTCTCGATGGCGCCCTGCACCGTGTCCCGGAAATTCTCCGCCAGCTCGACCAGCATCCGGTTGGTCATGGTCGTCACGGCGGTGCTGTAGGCGTCGAAGGACAGGTCGAGATCGAGGAAGATCGCGGTTTCCACCGCCCCCATGATCTTCATGGCGCGCGGCGCGTCGCGGCGGTGCCGCTCGCCGATCAGACCGCCCAGCCGCCCCATGACCAGCCGGTAGGCTCCGAAATACCAGCGCGGGTGCAGGCCGATGCGGTAATGCGCCTGACCCACTGCCTTCACGCGCGTCAGGTAGACATCGTCGAAGCTCCCGGAAAACAGGTATCGCCAGTGGTTGACCTGGGCTTCCTTCAACCGCTCGACGGATTTTCCATCCAGGATCTTCCGGAGTTCGGCAATGGCGAGAAGGTGGTCGTAGAAGTCTTTGAGAATGACGGGCAGGTGAGGCTCGGCGATGCTCCAGGCTTCCTTCAGAAGCGGTGCCGTCTCGCCGCCAATGCGCAGAAAGGAGAGGCGTTCCTGAATACCGCCTTGGTTGCCGCCTTGATTGCCGCCTTGATTGCCATTGTCCATGGTGTTGGTCTCTTTGTTCTTGGTTGGCAAGCGTTGAACTGCGGCGGGACCGGGGCTCCTCCCGGCTGATCGCCGCCCGGCTATCACCATGCAGGCATCATGGACATGACAATTTTAACGATTGGTTTCACACTCTATTGCAGCTCTGTAAAATATTAAACTTATCCAATTGTGAGAGATAAAAAGAGAAAATCACGGAAACAACATAATTTCAGACACCAACGCCTTGATGGCGGTCATAGGAAGTAAGGCGACAGATCAAGTCTCTGAAAAATTTCGCAAAGATGTGGCGCGCCAGAGCCGCTCTGCCCTCTGGAGATTCTCTGTCGGAACGTTTTAATACTCCGGTATGCGACAACCGGGCGCAGGCCTATGCCAGTCTCAGGCGGCGCGCTTCCAGGGCTGCCAGCCGCCCAGGCGAAGCCCGACCGCGATGCCCGTGAAGGGAATGCGCAACTCCAGGTCGCGGGGCTGGAAGAAGGTCAGGCGCTCCGGTGCGCCGGTAGGGCCGTATTCCAGGCGGGCGCCCTTCGGCTCCTCGGCGAACTCGTCGCTCATCACCTGCCAGATCTCGAGGTCGTCGCCGTGGTTGGAGATCTTGTACTGGCCGCAGCGCCAGACCAGGGACTCGCCCACGCCGCCCTCGACCACCGTCTTGTCGCCGTCCATCTTCACGTCGCCCACGCCGGCGGCGCGGCCCGACATGGACGGTCCCTGGCTTTCCGCGCGGAAGCCCAGCCGCAGCCAGGGGGAGCGGGTGCGCGGAATCATGCGGCGCAGCAGGCGCGCGTCCTCCGTCGCGAAATGGTCGGGATCGTCGTACAGGATGCGGTCAAGCGCCGCGGCGATGACGAATCGATCGTCGATGGTCAGGCTGCCTGCAGTCAGGTTGCCGGCGGTCGCACGGCTGGTCGGCTCGGTCATACAGCACATCCGTTCACGGGCGCCGGCTCATCATACACGCAACCCTCGCGCCCCCGCAGCTTTCTAGGTCTGCTCAATCTCGGCGGTTTCAAGGTTGGTGCGGACGGGGCCGAATGCCAGACCGGCTCAAGGCCGGACTCCACGGCACGCCCCCGCGGCGCTATGCTGCGCCCCCGGCGGCGCCCGCCGATCCAGCGCCGTCCACACGAGAAGGCACCGAAGAGACCCGCCATGAACGACCTGTTCGATACCCCCGCCGCGCTCCGCAGCATCCCCGTGGAGGAGCTGACGGTGGAGCAGGCGCAGGCGGAACTGGCCGCGCTGGCCCAGGAGATCGCCCACCACGACCGGCTCTATCACCAGCAGGACAAGCCGGAGATTTCCGACGCCGCCTACGATGCGCTGGTCCGCCGCAACAACGGGATCGAGGCGCGCTATCCGGAGCTGCGCCGGGCCGATTCGCCGTCGCTGCGTGTCGGGGCCGCCCCGTCGTCGGCCTTCCGCAAGGTGCGGCACGCGCTGCCCATGCTGTCGCTCGGCAACGCCTTCGAGCCGGAGGAGGCGCACGAGTTCGTCGCCCGCGTCCGCCGCTTTCTCGGCCTGTCCGACGACGCCCCGCTGGAGTTCGTGGCCGAACCGAAGATCGACGGGCTGTCCTGCTCGCTCCGCTACGAGAACGGCCGGCTGGTCCTGGCCGCCACCCGTGGCGACGGGACGGAGGGCGAGGACGTGACCGCCAACGTCCGCACCATCAAGGACGTGCCGCAGACCCTGGAGGCGCCCTATCCCGCGGTGCTGGAGGTGCGCGGCGAGGTCTACATGAACCGCGACGACTTCCTGGCGATGAACCGCGCCTACGCGGAGCGGGGGGAAGACCTGTTCGCCAACCCGCGCAACGCCGCCGCCGGGTCGCTGCGCCAGAAGGACTCGAAGATCACCGCGTCGCGCCCGCTCTGCTTCTTCGGCTACGCGCTGGGCGAGCTGTCGGAGCCGATCGCCGACACCCAATGGGGCATCCGCGAACGGTTGCGCGGCTGGGGCTTCTCGCTGAACCGCCCGGCCAACCTGTGCAACGGCGCCGAGGCCCTGCTGACCCATTACCGCAAGATCGGCGAGGAGCGCTCGGCGCTGCCCTTCGACATCGACGGGGTGGTCTACAAGGTCAACAGCCTGGAGCTTCAGCAGCGGCTGGGCTTCGTCAGCCGGGCGCCGCGCTGGGCCATCGCCCACAAGTTCCCGGCCGAGCAGGCGCAGACCCGGCTGAAGGGCATCACCATCCAGGTCGGCCGCACCGGCGCCCTGACCCCGGTGGCCGAGTTGGAGGACATCACCGTCGGCGGCGTGGTGGTCAGCCGCGCCACCCTGCACAACGAGGACGAGATCGCCCGCAAGGACGTCCGCATCGGCGATCTGGTGACCGTCCAGCGGGCCGGCGACGTGATTCCGCAGATCGTCGGGGTGGTGGAGGGGCAGCGCCCCGACGACGCCGTGCCCTACGTCTTCCCCGACCATTGCCCGGTCTGCGGCAGCCTCGCCGTGCGCGAGCCGGACGAGGCGGTGCGCCGCTGCACCGGCGGGCTGATCTGCGCCGCCCAGGCCAAGGAGCGGCTGCGCCATTTCGTGTCGCGCAACGCCTTCGACATCGAAGGGCTGGGCGAGAAGACCATCGAGGAGTTCTGGGAGGACGGGCTGATCCGCTCCCCCGTGGACATCTTCACGCTGGAGCGCCGGGTGGAGGCGGGCGAGATCGCCATCCTCGGCCGTCCGGGCTGGAAGGAGAAGTCGGTCGAGAACCTGTTCGCCGCCATCAACCAGCGGCGCGAGCGCATTGATCTGCACCGCTTCATCTTCGCGCTGGGCATCCGCCACATCGGCGAGGTGACGGCCAAGTCGCTGGCCCGCCAGTACGGCTCGATCGACGGCTGGCTGGAGGGGATGGAGCGGGCCGTCGCCAACATGCCGGGCGACGCGTGGCGCGATCTGCACGCCCTCAACGGCCTCGGCCCGGTGAAGGCCGACGCTTTGCTCGCTTGGTTCGCCGACCCGGAGAACCTGCCGAAGCTAGACTTCTACGCCGGCCAGGAGGCGCTGCGGCTGGACAGCGTCATCAAGCTGCTGGGCATCAAGAAGGTGGACAGCCGCGCCGCCCAGGCTCTGGCCGAACGCTACGGCACGCTGGCCGACTGGAAGGCGGCGATGCTCGCCGCCGTGGCCGCGCAGCCCGGTCCCGGCTGGGGCGAGCTGGTCGCCATCCCGGACGTGGGCGAGGTCGCCGCGGAGGAATTGGCCGGCTTCTTCCAGGAGGAGCGCAACCGCGCCATCATCGATGACCTGCGCGCCGCGGGCGTGCGGGTGGCCGATGCCGAGCGCCCGAAGGCGGCCAGCGGCTCCCCGGTCGCCGGCAAGACGGTGGTCTTCACCGGCACGCTGGAGACCATGACCCGCACCGAGGCCAAGACCCGCGCGGAGTCGCTGGGCGCCAAGGTCGCCGGCTCGGTCTCGGCCAAGACCGACTACGTCATCTGCGGGGCGGACGCGGGCAGCAAGGCCGCCAAGGCGCGCGACCTGGGCGTGACCATCCTCAGCGAGCAGGAGTGGGCCGAGCTGATCGCCGGCTGACCGGGGCTGAAAGGGAGGGTCGGCGCGGCTGTGTGCCGCGTTGACGCCCCTCGCCGCCAGTTCCATAAAGGGTCAAGCACCATAAGAAGAATGAGACGGGGGATCGCTATGGACTCCATTCAATGGTCGCGCTGGATGAGCGTCGGCATCGAAGAACTCGATGACGACCACCGCGTTCTCGTGGACATCGTCAACAAGCTGGGTGCGGACGAAAACCGCGCCTCTCCTGACGTCGTCGAAGCGATCCTCGACGAACTGATCCACTACACCAAGGATCATTTCGCACGCGAAGAAGCGCACATGGCGCAGGCCAATTACCCGACCTTCGCCGCGCACAAGGCCTTGCACGACACCCTGACGCGCAATGTGGAATCCTACCGCGAGCGCTTCCACGCCCAGCGCGACACCATCACGGGCGACGCGGTGTTCGAATTCTGCGCCGACTGGCTGGGCCAGCACATCCTGAAGGAAGACACCCGTTTCGGCGCCTACGCCGCGGAGCAGTGAATTGTTTCATTTCCCCTCTCCCGAGGCAGGAGAGGGGACTTCGACGGCGTCAGCTCAGACGAAGTCTCAAAAACACCGTATAAAATATTGATATAATTCAATATCTCTGCAATTTCGGGGAAAACGGCGCAGAAATCATGTCCTTCCACTCCCGGAAGGGGAGGGGAGTGCGCGCGCGACTCGCTTCGCGCGAATCCGAGAGGGGAGGGGGGTGCGCAAAACGAAAATGCCCTCCCCAGAAGGGGAGGGCAGGGGCAACGCGGCGCTGTGAGGCGCGTATCAGGCGACGGCCAGCCGCTCGGTCGCGTGCCAGACGGCGCCCGGCAGCGCCGTGCTCGGCGGGGTTTCGTAGCACCAGGCGCTGGCGTCGGCGAACAGCGCGTGCAGGAGCTGGTTGTTCAGGGCGTGGCCGGACCGGACGCCGTGGAAGTGACCGACGAACATCGCGCCGGCCAGATAGAGGTCGCCGACCGCGTCCAGGATCTTGTGGCGCACGAACTCGTCGTCGAAGCGCAGGCCGCCTTCGTTCATCACCTCGTCACCGGAGATGACCACCGCGTTGTCCAGCGAGCCGCCGCGGGCGAGGCCCATCTTGCGCAGCCCCTCGACCTCGTGCAGGAAGCCGAAGGTGCGGGCGGCGCTGATCTCGTCGCGGAAGGTCTCGGCGTCCAGCTCCACCTCGTGGCTCTGCTGGGCGATGGCCTTGCTGGCGAAGTCGATCTCGAAGCTGAAGCCCGTCGTGTGGTCCGGCGTGAAGGTGGCGCTCTTGTTGCCCTCGGTCACGGTGACCGTCTTCAGGATGCGGATGGCCCGGCGCGGCGCGTTCTGCGACACGGTGCCGACGCGCTCGATGGCCTCCACGAAGGGGGCGGCGCTGCCGTCCATGATCGGCACCTCGATGTTGTCCAGCGCGACCACGGCGTTGTCCACGCCGCAGCCGGCCAGCGCCGACATCAGATGCTCGATGGTGCCGATGGTGGTGCCGTGGGCGTTGCCGATGACCGTGCACAGCTTGGTGTCGACGACATGATCCCAGCGCGCCGGGATCACCGCGGCGGGGCCGCTGAGATCGGTGCGCCGGAAGACGATGCCGGTGTTCGGCTCGGCCGGGGAAATCGTCAGGGTGACCGTCGCGCCCGTATGCAGCCCGACGCCCGAGCAACGCACCGGCTTCGCCAGGGTACGCTGCAGCATGCCTTCGGTCTTGATGCGATTCTGAGCCACGGTGTCTGTCCCGTTTCAATCTTGGTCTTGTGCGGCCGGTCCGCGAAGTGCCGCCGGTCTCCGTTGGGAGGGGGCGGGGCAGCGCTTATGACCGCATATGCTAGGTATCATTGGCCCCTATGGAGGACAAATCACTCTTTGTTACCGTTTGTTGCAGGGCGGTAGAGCACCGTCGCCGGACGCGAAACGGGCATCCCCCAGACACGAAAAGACCGCCCCCGGAGCGCTCTTGCGAAGCTCTGGAGGCGGTTGAAGTCAAACAGGTTGTGGATGCCCGCCGATGCCGCTTCGAAAGAGGCGGCGGCGACCGGCGGGTTGCTGTTGCCCTCAGATCAATTGGGCCAGCCTCTGTGACGCGTCAGTTGGCCTGACGGCGCAGGAAGGCGGGGATGTCCAGCGCTTCCTCGTCGATCTTCTGGGTGGTGCCGTCGCCCATCGCCTGCGGGCGCGGGGCCTGGGCCATCGGCGGTTGCGGGGCGGCCATCGGCGGCTGCGGCATCACCGGCTGCTGGTGCTGCGGCTGATGATGCTGCTGGGGCTGATGGTGATGCTGCGGCTGGTGCTGCGGGGCCGGCTGCGGCGCCGGGTCGGCCTTGCGGCCGGCCAGACCGGTGACCAGACCGAACAGGAAGTTCGGCTTGCGGGCCGGCGGCTCCGCCTGGGGGGCGTGGCTCGCCATCGGCGGGGCGTTCATCGGCTGGCGCGGGCCGGGGTCGGCGGCCTTCGGGGCGATGAAGTGGCCGTCGCGGCGCTCGCTGTGCAGCGGGCCGGTGGCGACGTTGCGGGCCGGAGCGGACTCCACCGGCTGCATGGCGTCATGGCTCATCGGCATGTGCGGGTGGGGAGCATGCTGCGGAGCGTGCTGGACCATCGGGTCCATGGGCTGCTGGACCG
The DNA here is from genome assembly GCF_058780635.1 of Azospirillum sp. UENF 312511. Taxonomy (NCBI): domain Bacteria; kingdom Pseudomonadati; phylum Pseudomonadota; class Alphaproteobacteria; order Rhodospirillales; family Azospirillaceae; genus Azospirillum; species Azospirillum sp. UENF 312511. The sequence continues at coordinate 2,165,190 of NZ_JBSNCG010000003.1, forward strand.
GCTGCGGCGTCGGCTGCTGCGGAACGTGCTGCTGGAACTCCGACGGGTGCGGCGGCTGAACCTGGGGCTGCGCGACTCCGCCCATCGGGCGCGGGGCCAGACCGGCGCCGGGGATCGCCGGGGCGACCTGACCGGGGGAGGCGAGCGGCGCCGGGGCGGCCTGGGTCAGGCCGGTCGCGCCGGCGGGCTTCTTGGCGCCGGCGTTGCCGCCATTGCGGTCGGAGACCAGCGACAGGTTGACCGGGTGCAGGGTGCGCGGGTTGGACATGGCCGCGGCGTCGATGCCGGTGGCGACCACCGACACGCGCATCACGCCGTCCAGCGAGCTGTCGAAGGTCGAGCCGAAGATGATGTTGGCGTCCGGATCGACCTCGTCGCGGACGCGGTTCGCCGCCTCGTCGACCTCGAACAGGGTCATGTCGTAGCCGCCGGTGATGTTGATGAGGACGCCGCGGGCACCCTTCATCGACACGTCGTCGAGCAGCGGGTTGGAGATGGCGGCCTCGGCGGCCTCGATGGCGCGGCGCTCGCCGCCGGCCTCGCCGGTGCCCATCATCGCCTTGCCCATCTCGGTCATCACCGAGCGGATGTCGGCGAAGTCCAGGTTGATGAGGCCGGGCATCACCATCAGGTCGGTCACGCCGCGCACGCCGGAATGCAGAACGTCGTCGGCCATCTTGAAGGCGTCCGCGAAGGTCGTCTTCTCGTTGGCGATGCGGAACAGGTTCTGGTTCGGGATGATGATCAGCGTGTCGACATACTGCTGCAGCTCGGCGATGCCGGATTCGGCCAGCCGCATGCGGTGCGCGCCCTCGAAATGGAAGGGCTTGGTCACCACGCCGACGGTCAGCAGGCCGCGCTCGCGGGCCGCGCGGGCGATGACCGGGGCCGCACCCGTGCCGGTGCCGCCGCCCATGCCGGCGGTGATGAACACCATGTTGGCGCCTTCGAGGTGACCGATGATCTCCTCGAGCTGCTCCTCGGCGGAGGCCCGGCCGACGTCCGGCTTGGAGCCGGCGCCCAGGCCGCGGGTCATGGTGGTGCCGAGCTGGACGCGCTTCTCGCAGAGCGAGCCCTTGAGGGCCTGCGCGTCGGTGTTGCCGACCACGAAGTCCACGCCTTCGAGGTTGGACTTGATCATGTTGTTCACGGCGTTGCCGCCGGCGCCGCCGACACCGAAGACGGTGATGCGGGGCTTCAGCTCGGGTTCGATGCTGGGGATGGTCACGTTGATCATGTTATGGCCTCCACAACCTTTTGATTGGTTCGATGCTTTGCGTCGCGGGTTCTTGCCCGGTTGGTTCCGGGGTGGATTTGTATGGCAGGAATGGCACGGCGTGCCGGGAGCCTTTTTGGGTTCGGTTCAAAGGTTCTCCCGCAGCCACAGGCCGACGCGCCCGAAGAACCCCGTGCCGGCGCCAGCCTCATGGCCCGCCACGGGAAGTTCCGCCGGATTGCGCACGGCGTGGAGAAGGAGGCCCGCGGCGGTCGAATAGGACGGACCGCCTTGCGCCTCGTTCAGACCGGTGATCCGCGTCGGTCGCCCGATGCGGACCTGTTTGTCCAGGATCAGCTGCGCCAGTTCGCGCATGCCCGGAAGCTGGCTGGCGCCGCCCGTCAGGACGACGCGCCGGCCGACCAGCTTCGCGTAGCCGGAATGCTCCAGCCGCGAGCGGACATGCTCGAAGATCTCCTCCAGCCGTGGCTGGATGATGCGCACCAGATAGGATTTCGGCAGGTTGTTGGCGCCGAGGCGCTCCTCCTCGCCGACCTGGGGGACGTCGATCATCTCGCGCTCGTCGGCGGGGCTGGTGATGGCACTGCCGTGCAGCGTCTTCATGCGCTCCGCATGGACGACCGGCGTGGTCAGCCCGCGCGCGATGTCGTTGGTGACGTGGTTGCCGCCCAGCCGGATGCAGTCCGACCAGACCAGCGTGCCTTCGGAGAAGACCGAGATCGTCGTGGTGCCGCCGCCCATGTCGATGCAGGCCGAGCCCATCTCCATCTCGTCATCGACCAGACAGGCGAGGCCGGACGCGTAGGGGCTGGCGACCAGACCCTCGATGTCGAGGTGGCAGCGGGCCACGCAGGTTTGCAGGTTGCGCACGGCCCCGGCGGGCGAGGTGATGACGTGGGCCTGGACGCCCAGCCGCTCGCCGTACATGCCCTTGGGATCGCGGATGCCGCGGCTGCCGTCGAGCGCGAAGCCGACGGGGATCGCGTGGACCAGCGCCTGGTCCGGGCCGACCTGCAGGCTGCGGGCGTGGGCCAGTGCGCGGCGGACGTCGCTCTCCGTCACCTCCTGGCCGGAAACGGGGACCTCGGCGTTGAAACCGTGGGAGATCGGGGACGACACGTTGACGATCACGTCGCGGATCGTCTCGTTGGCCATCTGCTCGGCGGCGTGGACGGCGGCGCCGATGGAGGTCTCCGCCGCCTCCATGTCGATGATGGCGCCGGCGCGAACCCCCGTGGCGATCTGGTGGCCGATCCCCACGATGCGCACGGCCCCCGCATCCTCGACGCGGGCGATGAGGCAGCACACCTTGGTCGAGCCGACGTCCAGCGCGGCGATGATCCCGCCGCGGGTGGCTCGTTTTGGCTTTTTCGCCCCGTTGAAGCCCATGTTCAGCACAACCCTATGGCCTCGATGCGTCCGGTCGTCCGCGTTTCAGAAAGAGGGGTTCAGGAAAAGGGATGAGGGAGGATCACGTCTTCTTGCCCGGCTTCTTCTTGTTCTCCTCCTCCGTCCAGGGCAGGACGGCGGTGGCGGAGGTCTGAAGCACGGCGCGGTCGTTCTGGCGCAGGTCGATGGCCACGATGTCGCGGTCCAGGACCTGACCCGTCGCGTCCATCTCCGCCAACTGGCGCAGCGCGGACGGCATGCGGGCTTCCGGAAGCTTCACCACGACACCGTTCTTCAGCTTGAGATCCCAGCGGCGGTCGCCGACCCAGGAGGCGGCGCTCACCTTTTCGCGCAGCGCCGGCACGTTGTCGAGGGCCGCGAGCAGCTTCGGCACCTGCATCGGCGCGTTGGCGCCGACGACCTGCGGCAGCGTCTCGATCCGCCGGTTGCCGCGGCGCGCCAGCTCGGTCGCGTCGGCCAGCGGGCGGCCTTCGCGGTCGATGACGGTGAACTTGCGGTCGTGCTGCCAGATCGCCATCGGCTGCCGTTCGGTCAGGCGGACGAACAGGATGCCGGGCAGGTGGCGCTCGATGGAGGCCGAGGCCACCCAGGGCAGGCTTTCCAGCTTCTCCCTGGCGTCGGACAGCGTGATGGCGAGGATCGGGTCGCCGCGCTGCACGCCGAGCACGCGCAGGATGGAGGCCGGGTCGGTCTCCGTCCGGCCCTCGACCAGCACATCGGCGATGGCGAAGCCGGCGGACGCGCTGGTCTGGATCAGGCTTTCCTGAAGCGCCGCCGTGGTCTCGGCGAAGGTGCCGCGCTGCCACGCCGACACGGCCATGCCGGCGACGACCAGGACGGGCGTCAGCAGGATGGCCGCCTTGACCGCGGGACGGGTCCAGCGCGGCCAGGCGCGGCGGCGGTTGCCTTTCTGCGCCGACTTCGCCATGGCGCGCGGCGGCACTGGCATGTCCTCGCGGCCCCGGTTCGCAGAGCCCCCGAAGCCGGCGCGGAACTGCGGATCGATGCTCAGTCGAGTTGACATGCGGCGTTCTCCACCATCCAAGCGACGAGAGCCCCGTAGGAGAGCCCCACGGCAGCGGCCTGTTCGGGAACCAGCGACAGCGGCGTCATGCCCGGCTGGTTGTTGATTTCCAGGAAAAAGAGCCCGTCGGTCCCACTTTTACGATCATCCCAGCGGAAGTCGCTGCGCGAAACGCCGCGGCACCCCAGGGTCCGGTGGGCCAGGACCGCCAACCTCTTGGCTTCTTCCGCGACATGCTCGGGAATCTGCGCGGGCACAGTATGAACGGCATGGCCCGCGCTGTATTTAGCCGTGTAGTCATACACCTGTGCTTCGAAGCGGATCTCCGTCACGGTCAGGGGGCGGCACTCGCCGTCCAGCCCGCCCATGACGCCCACGGTCAGCTCGCGGCCCGGGATGAACTCCTCGACCAGGGCGCGCTCGCCGAAGGTCCAGGCGTCGCCGACCGGGCTGTTCTGCCCCTCGCGCACCAGCGTGACCCCGACGGTCGAGCCTTCGTCCACCGGCTTGACGATGTAGGGGGCGGGCATCGGGTGGGCGCCGCCGGTCAGCTCGCCCTTGGTCAGGACGAGGCCCTTGGGCGAGCGCACGCCGACCGGGGCGAGCAGCGCCTTGGTCATCGCCTTGTCCATGGCGACCGCGGCGGCGCGCACGCCGGAATGGGTGTAGGGGATGCCGAGGAATTCCAGCACGCCCTGGATGGTCCCGTCCTCGCCGCCGCGCCCGTGCAGGGCGTTGAACACCGCGTCGGGGCGCGGGTCCGTCAGCGCGCGCAGCAACCCCTCCAGGTCGCGCTGCACGTCCACCGCGGTGACGCGGTAGCCTTCCTCCTCCAGCGCCTTGGCGACGCCGGCGCCGCTGACCAGCGACACCTCGCGCTCCGCCGACCAGCCGCCCATCAGGACGGCGACATGCTTCTTGTGGGGGGTGGTCATGCGGACGCTCCTTCGCGGGCCACGCCGACCCGCTTGATTTCCCACTCCAGCGTGACGCCGGAGGTCTCGAACACGCGGCGCCGGACCTCTTCGCCCAGCGCCTCCAGCTCCGCCGCGGTGGCGGTGCCCTGGTTGATGAGGAAGTTGCAGTGCTTCTCCGACACCTGCGCGCCGCCGACGGTCAGCCCGCGGCAGCCGGCTTGGTCGATCAGCTCCCACGCCTTGTGGCCGGGCGGGTTCTTGAAGGTCGAGCCGCCGGTGCGCGAGCGGACCGGCTGGGTGTCGGCGCGCTTGCCGGAAATCTCCGCCATGCGCTGCGCGATCTCCGCCGGGTCGCCGGCCGTGCCGCGCAGGGTGGCGCCGGTGAAGATGACGTCCTCCGGCACTCCGGCGTGGCGGTAGGTGAAGCCCATGCCGGCGTTGTCGTAGGACACGCGTTCGCCGCGGCGGGTCACGCCCTGGGCGGAGACCAGCACGTCCTTGATTTCGTGGCCGTAGGCGCCGCCGTTCATGCGCAGCGCGCCGCCGATGGTGCCGGGAATGCCCGACAGGAACTCCAGCCCGGCGACGCCGGCGTCGCGCGCCACGGCGGCGACGTTCAGGTCGAGCGCCGCGGCGCCGGCCTCCAGAGTCAGCCCGTCCGCCGCGATGCCGGCGAAGCCGCGGCCGAGCCGGATCACCACGCCGGGGATGCCGCCGTCGCGGATCAGCAGGTTGGACGCGACGCCCAGCACCGTCACCGGCACGTCGTCCGGCAGTTCGGCCAGGAAGCCCGCCAGATCGTCGGCGTCCTCCGGCCGGAACATGACCTCCGCCGGACCGCCGACGCGGAACCACGTCACGTTGGCCAGCGGTGCCGCGGCGGTCAGCCGTCCGCGGCAGGCGGGCATCCGGTCGATGAGGGAGGCGGTGGTGGCTGTCATCGGAGAACCCGTCACGCCTTGCCCGACAGCTTGTCCAGTTCACCCGGCAGGGCGTTGGCCCACTGGGTGATGTTGCCGGCGCCCAGGCAGACCACGAGGTCGCCGGACCGCGCGATCTCGCGGACCAGCTGCGGCAGCTCGTCCGGGCCGTGCAGGGCGAGCACCTGACGGTGGCCGTGCATGCGCAGGCCCTCGACAAGGCTGTCGCGGTTGACGTTCTCGATCGGCTGCTCCCCGGCGGCGTAGACGTCGGCCACGATCACCGCGTCGGCGTCGTTGAAGCAGGTGCAGAACTCCTCGAACAGGTTGGCGAGGCGCGAATAGCGGTGCGGCTGCACGACGGCGATGGTGCGGCCGGTGCCGGCGGTGCGCGCGGCCTTCAGGACGGCGGCGATCTCCACCGGGTGGTGGCCGTAATCGTCGATGACGGTGATGCCGTTCGACTCACCGGTCTTGGTGAAGCGGCGCTTGACGCCCTGGAACTTCGCCATGCTGTCGCGCATGACCACGTCGGGCAGGCCCATCTCGTTGCCCACGGCGAAGCAGGCCAGCGAGTTCTGGACGTTGTGCGGCCCGTACATCGGCAGGCGCACGCCGATGATCGTCCGGCTCTCCCCGGTGTGGCGGTCGTCGATCACCACGTCGTACTCGGCGCCCTCGGTGCCCAGCCGCATGTTCACGGCGCGCACGTCGGCCTGCGGGCTGAAGCCGTAGGTGATGATGCGGCGGTCCGACACGCGCGGGATCATCGCCTGCACCTCGGGATGGTCGATGCACAGCGCCGCGAAGCCGTAGAAGGGGATGTTCTGGACGAAGCTGTCGAAGGCGGCCCGCATGTTGTCGAAGGTGCCGTAATAGTCCAGATGCTCCGGGTCCATGTTGGTGACCACGGCGATGCAGGCCGGCAGCTTGATGAAGGTGCCGTCGCTCTCGTCCGCCTCGACGACCATCCAGTCGCCGGAGCCGAGCCGCGTGTTGGTGCCGTAGGCGTTGATGATGCCGCCGTTGATCACCGTGGGGTCGAGGTTGGCGTGCTCCAGCATGTTGCCGACCATCGAGGTCGTCGTGGTCTTGCCGTGGGTGCCGCCGATGGCGATGGCCCATTTCAGGCGCATCAGCTCGCCCAGCATCTCGGCGCGGCGGACGACCGGGACCAGGGCGGCGCGGGCGGCGACGACCTCCGGGTTGTCGCGCTTGACGGCGGAGGAGACGACGACGACCGCGGCCCCGGCGATGTTCTCCGCGCGGTGGCCGATGCTGATCTGGATGCCCAGCCCGCGCAGGCGCTTGACGTTGGCGCTCTCCGCCAGGTCGGAGCCCTGGACGGTGTAGCCGAGGTTGCGCAGCACTTCGGCGATGCCGCTCATGCCGATGCCGCCGATGCCGACGAAATGGATGGTGCCGATCGAGAGGGGGAGGGCGCGCATGTCTGGATTACTTTCCGCGGCGGAGCATCAGGCTGAGGGTGGCGTCCACGGCCATGTCGGACAGGCCGTAGGGAAGGGGCTGGGAACCGATCGTGACGTGCAGCCGGTCGCGCAGGAAGCCGGCGCCGGCACGCGGCAGCAGCGGGCAGTCGGGCCGGTTGCCCCAGGCGCCTTCGGTCCGCGTCATGGCCGCCGGCCAGTCGCCCAGGGGCCGGGACAAGGGGGGCCGGGACGAGCGGGGGCGTGCGATGGTGCTGCGCGTTGCCTTGTTCATTCCGCGGCTTCCTTGGTTCGGGCGTGGTTGGGGTTGGCGATCATGTCGAGCACGGCGTCGGCCAGCCGGCGCGCGGCGTCGGCCATGCCCCAGCCGTGGGCGGCCTGCGCCGCTGCGGTCAGCGCATCGGGCGACTCCAGCAGCGCCGTCAGGCGGGCGGCGAGCGCGTCGGCGGTGAAGTCCGGCTGCGCCATCACCCAGGCGGCCCCGGCGGCGGCGAGCTGCCGCGCGTTGGCCGTCTGGTGGTCGTCCATGGCATGGGGATATGGCACAAGAATGGCCGGGCGCCCGATGCAGGTCAGTTCGGCGATGGTCGAGGCGCCGGCCCGCGTGATGGCGAGATGGCAGGCGGCCAGCCGGTCCGGCACGTCGCGGAAGAAGCTCTCCAGCTCCAGCCCGCCGAGACCCATGCCGGCGTAAGCGTTGCGGGCGGCCTCCAGGTCCTCGGGCCGGCACTGCTGCGCCAGATGAATGCGGGCGCGCAGTTCGGTGGGCAGGCGGTCCAGCGCTTCGGGGATGACCTCTGAGAAGACGCGCGCGCCCTGGCTGCCGCCCATCACCAGGATGCGGACGGGGCCGCCGGGGGCGGGAACGGCGTAGGCGGCGTCGCGCTGGGCGGCGATGGCGGGGCGGACCGGGTTGCCGGTGCGGACGAGGCGCGGCCGGTGCTCCTCCTTTACCGAGGCGACCTTGGGGAAAGCGACGGCGATGCGGCGGGCGGCGGCGGCGAGCATCCGGTTGGCGCGGCCGAGCACGGCGTTCTGCTCGTGCAGCATCACCGGCACGCGGCCCTGCGCGGCGGCGTAGACCGTGGGGACGGAGGGGTAGCCGCCGAAGCCGACGACCGCCGCCGGCTTCAGGTGGCGCATCAGCGCGTTGGCGCCGAGCAGGCCGAGGCCCATCTGCCACGCCGCGTTCACCTTGGCCAGCAGGTTGCCGCCGGGGGCGGCGGAGCGGATGCGGTGGACCGTCACCTCCGGCAGGCTGTCGCCGAAGGCTTGGCCGCGCTTGTCGGTGACCAGCGCCACCGCCTCGCCGCGGGCCAGCAGCTCGCGCGCCAGCGCTTCCGCCGGGAAAAAGTGCCCGCCGGTGCCGCCGGCGGCGAGGATGATGGGGCGTTGCGTGGTGTCGGCCATCGTCGTCACTCCGCCGGGCCGAAGCGCTTGCGGGTCAGCGCCAGCACCATCCCCATGCCGAAGCCCAGCGCCAGCAGCGAGGAGCCGCCGTAGGAGATGAAGGGCAGCGTCATGCCCTTGGTCGGCATCAGATGCAGGGCGGAGCCCATGTTGATCGCCGCCTGCAGGCCGAACTGGATCAGCAGGCCGCTCGCCGCCAGCAGCACGAAGTAGTTGGTGTCGTTGAACACCCGCGCGAAGCCGCGCAGCACGATGAAGGCGAACAGGATGATGATGATCAGGCAGAAGATCAGCCCCATCTCCTCGCCGGCGACGGCGAAGATGAAGTCGGCGTGGCTGTCCGGCAGCGAATACTTCACCGTTCCCTGGCCGGGGCCGGTGCCCATCAGTCCGCCGTTGGCGAAGGCCTCCAGCGAACGGCTGACCTGATAGGTGTCGCCGCTCGACGGGTCGAGGAAGCGGTTGATGCGGCTGTGGACGTGCGGCAGCGTGAAATAGGCGCCGACGAGGCCGGCGACGCCCAGCACACCCAGGCCGCCGACCAGCATGATGTTCAGCCCGGCCAGGAAGAACTGCGAGAACCACACCGCCGACACCACCACCGTCATGCCCAGGTCGGGCTGGAGCAGCAGGCCGCCGACGGTGAGGCCGTAGAGCAGGATCGACAGGATCGTGCCGGGAAAACCGGGGTTGGTGCGCGACAGCGAGAACAGCCACGCCCCGACCACCGCGAAGGCCGGCTTCACGAACTCCGACGGCTGGATCGACAGGCCGGGGATGTGAATCCAGCGCCGCGCGCCCTTGATCTCGACGCCGACGACCAGCGTCGCGTAGACCAGCGCCACCGAAATCAGGAAGACCGCCAGCGCCGCCCGCCGCACGCCGCGTGGGCTGAGCAGCGAGACGCCGCACATGATGGCGACGCTGGGGATCAGCATCATCAGATGGCGTTCGACGAAGTAGAAGGTGTCCTGGATGCCGATGCGCTCCGCCACTGGCGGGCTGGCCGCGGTGATCAGGACCGTGCCGAGCGCCATCAGCACCGCCAGCGCGGCGAGCTGCCAGCGGTCGACCGTCCACCACCAGCGGCCGAAGATGGATTGGTCGGTGCGGTCGAAGGTCATCATCAGGCGCGGTCCCCCGGAACGGCGTTGCCTTCGAGGCGGATCACGGCGTCGGCGAAGGCCTCGCCGCGCTTCTCGAAATTCGCGAACTGGTCCCAGGAGGCGCAGGCCGGCGACAGCAGCACGCAGGCGCCGGGCAGCGCTTCGGCCAGCGCCAGCTCAGCCGCGGCGTTGACCGCCACGTCCAGCGTGCCGCAGCGGGTGTGCGGGACCTTGTTGGCCTCCAGCCACGCGGCGAAACGGTCCGACGCCTCGCCGATCAGGAAGGCGTGGCGGACGCGCGGTGCGTAGGCCTCCAGCCCGTCCAGACCGGTCTCCTTCGCCTGACCACCGAGGATCCAGTAGATCGGGTCGAAGGTCGCCAGCGCCTTCTCCGTCGCGTCGGCGTTGGTCGCCTTGCTGTCGTTGACGAAGCGCACGCCGTCGATGGTCCGCACCAACTGCTGGCGGTGGGCGAGGCCGGGGAAGGTGGTCATGGCGGCGACGATGGCCGGGGTGGGCACGCCCGCCGTCTTGCAGGCCGCGAAGGCCGCGGCGGCGTTCTGCCAGTTGTGCGTGCCGAGCAGCGCCGGGAAGGCGGCCAGCTCGACCACGCGCTCCGCGGCGCCGAAGGTGTCGTCGACCAGCCAGCCGTCCGCGGCGTAGACGCCGCCGGGCACCGGGCCCAGGGCGGAGACCGGCCAGATCACCTGGTCGCCCTTGGCCTTCAGCTCCTCCCAGATCGCCCGGCAAATCGGGTCGTCCACGCCGATCACCGCGGTGCGCGGCTTGGTCTGGCGGTGGAAGATGAGTTTCTTTGCCGCGACGTAGCCGTCCATGCCGCCGTGCCGGGCCAGATGGTCCGGCGTGATGTTGAGCAGCACCGCCACGTCGAAGGTGATCGAGTAGGTCAGCTCGAGCTGGTAGCTCGACATCTCCAGAACGTAGCTGCCGCCGGCCCCCACGGAGGGAAAGGTCAGCGCCGGGGTGCCCAGGTTGCCGCCGACCGCGATGCGCCGCCCGGCGGCTTCCATCACATGACCGATCAGGGTCGTGGTGGTGGACTTCCCGTTGGTGCCGGTGATGCCGATGTAGGCCGAATCGCGCTCCGACCGGGCCAGCAGCTCGATGTCGCAGACCAGCTCGATGTTCGCGGCACGGGCGCGCAGGGCGACCGGATGCGGCTTCGGGTGGGTGTGCGGGATGCCCGGCGACCAGACGATGGTGGTCAGCTCGGTCAGGTCCGCGGTGGTCAGGTCGACGACCTTGTAGCCCTTGCTCAGCGCGTCCGCGCGGCTGGACTCGTTGTCGTCCCACACCCACACGTCGGCGCCACTCTGGGTCAGCGCCTCCGCCGTGGCGAGGCCCGACTTGCCCAGCCCCATGACCGCCACCGGCAGTCCTTCCATGTAGAACAGGTTGATCATCGGGCGGCGACCCTCAGCGGAGCTTCAGCGTGGACAGGCCGACCAGGGCCAGGATGGAGGCGATGATCCAGAAGCGGATGACCACGGTGGACTCCGCCCATCCCTTCTTCTCGAAGTGATGGTGCAGAGGCGCCATGCGGAACACCCGCTTTCCGGTCAGCTTGAACGAGGCGACCTGGACGATCACCGACACGGTCTCCAGCACGAACAGGCCGCCGATGATCGCCAGCACGATCTCGTGCTTGGTGACCACGCTGACGGCTCCCAGCGCGCCGCCGAGGGCCAGCGAGCCGGTGTCGCCCATGAAGACCATGGCGGGGGGCGCGTTGTACCAGAGGAAACCGATCCCCGCACCGACCAGAGCCCCGCAGAAAACGGCAAGCTCACCAGCACCGGGCACATGGTGGATCTGGAGATAGTTGGCGAAGATCGCGTTGCCGGTGAGGTAGGCGATCAGGCCGAAGCAGCCCGCCGCGATCATCGTCGGCACGATGGCGAGGCCGTCCAGCCCGTCGGTCAGGTTCACCGCGTTCGAGGCGCCGACCATGACGAAGGCGCCCACCGGGATGAAGAACCAGGAGAGCTGGATCAGGAAATCCTTCACGAAGGGCACGGCCAGACCGCCCGACAGCGGCGGCGCCGACACATACATGATGGCGGCGGCGGCGGAGACGCCGATGATGATTTCCCAGGTCAGGCGGAAGCGGCCCGACAGGCCCTTGGTGTTGCGCTTGGTCAGCTTCAGGTAGTCATCGCCGAAGCCGATCAGCCCGTAGCCGATCGTCACCAGCAGCACGATCCAGGTGTAGGCGTTGGTCAGGTCGACCCACAGCAGCGTGCTGATCGACACGGCGATCAGGATCATCAGGCCGCCCATGGTGGGCGTGCCCTTCTTCTTCGCATGGCTTTCCGGCCCGTCGGAGCGGATCGGCTGGCCCTCGCCCTGCTTGCGTTTCAGCCACGCGATCAGGCGCGGAAAGAACACGAAGCTGATGACGAGCGCCGTCAGCACCGCGCCTCCCGTCCGGAAGGTCAGATACCGGAACAGGTTGAACGGCGTGAAGACGTCCGCCAGAGGGAAGAGCAGGTTGTAGAGCATCGTGAAGCGGTCAGCCTTTGTGCCCGTGCGCCGCGGTCTGATCCGTGTCAGCCGCGGGCGAGGAGCCGTTGTTGTTCTTTTCGGTTTGTTTGCTGTCTTTGGTGTCCAGGGCGGACAGGGCGTCCACCACCGTCGCCATGCGGCTGCCCAGCGAACCCTTGATCAGCATCACGTCGCCGCCGCGCACCGCACCGGCCAGGAGGGGGGCCAGCTCGGCGCTGGTCTCCGTCCAGGCGCCGCGCATGGCGGCGGGCAGGCGGTCGAACAGGGCGCGCATGTGCGGACCGCAGGCGTAGACCGCGTCCACACGCGCGGCGCGCAGCGGTTCGGCCAGCGCGGCGTGCAGGGCGTCGGCGCGGTCGCCCAGCTCCCGCATGTCGCCCAGCACGGCGAGGCGCCGGCCGCCGGCGCCGGGGTCGATCTTGCCGAGCACCGCGAAGGTCGCGGTCATGGCGGCGGGGCTGGCGTTGTAGCTCTCGTCGATCAGGGTAAAGGCGCCCCGCGCGGTCTGGACGCGCTTGCGCGTGCCGCGGCCCTTGACCGGCGCGATGGTCGACAGCGCGCGGGCCGCTGCGGCGACGTCGGCGCCCAGCGCCTTGACCGCTAGCAGCACGGCGAGGCTGTTCATCACCCAATGCCGGCCGGGCAAGGCCAGGCAGTATTGGACGCGCTCGCCGCGGATGACCGCGGTCACGGCGCTGCAGGTGGCGTGCAGCGAGCAGTCGACCAGACGCGCGTCCGCGTCGGCGTGGGAGCCGAAGCTCCAGATGCGGCTCAGCCCCTGGGTGCGTGCGGCGGCCAGCAGACGGGCGAAATGCGGGTTGTCGCGGTTGAGGACGGCGACCCCGTTGGGGTTCATGCCCTCGAAGATCTCGGCCTTGGCGTCGGCGATCGCCTCGACGGAGTCGAAGAACTCCAGATGCGCCGCCTCGACCGTGGTGATGATCGCGACGTCGGGCATCACCTGCCGCGACAGCGGCCCGAGCTCCCCGGCGTGGTTCATGCCAAGCTCGAACACGCCGAACTCGCTGTCCTCCGGCATGCGGGCCAGCGACAGGGGCACGCCCCAATGGTTGTTCAGGCTGCCTTCGGTGGCGAAGGTGCGGCCCTGCGCCGACAGGACGTGGCGCAGCGCCTCCTTGGTGCTGGTCTTGCCGACCGAGCCGGTGACGCCCACCACCTTGGCCTGGGTGCGCAGCCGCGCGACGTGGCCGAGATCGCCCAGCGCCGCCAGCGTGTCCTGCTCCACCGCCAGAAGGGAGGCGTCGCCCGGCACGCCGGGCGGCACGGTGCTGACCAGCGCCGCGGCGGCGCCGGCCTCCAGCGCCTTCGCCACGAAGTCGTGCCCGTCGAAGTTCGGCCCCTTGATGGCGACGAACAGGTCGCCCGGCGCCACCTTGCGGCTGTCGATGCTGACCCCGGTCGCCGCCCAGGAGCGCGTCGCCTGGCCGCTGGTGGCGGCGGCGGCGTCCTCGGCGGTCCACAGGACGGTCTTGGCCTCGCTCATGCTGCTCCAACCTCTGCCACGGCGGCTCGTGCCTCGGTCGCGTCGTCGAAGGGAAGGACCTCCGTCCCGACGATCTGACCATGCTCATGTCCCTTGCCGGCGATGACCAGGACGTCACCGGGCCGAAGGCTGCGGACGGCGGCGCGGATGGCCTCGCGCCGGTCGCCGATCTCCTCCAGGGCCGGGTGGCCCGCCAGGACCTCCTTGCGGATGGCCGCCGGCACCTCGGTGCGCGGGTTGTCGTCGGTGACGATGGCGCGGTCAGCCAGACGGCCGGCCAGCTCCCCCATCACCGGCCGCTTCCCGCGGTCGCGGTCGCCGCCGCACCCGAACACCGCGATCAGGCGGTTCCGGGCATGCTGCTTCAGCGCCAGCAGCACCGTTTCCAGCGCGTCGGGCGTGTGGGCGAAATCGACATAGACCGCCGCCCCGCAGGGGTGGGTGGCGACGTGCTGCAGGCGCCCCGGCACGCCTTCCAGGCGGGTCAGGGTGGCCAGAGCCTCGTCACGGTCCGCGCCGGAGCCGATCACCAGGCCGAGCGCGCACAGCACGTTCCACGCCTGGAAGCGGCCCGCCAGCGGCAGGTCCACGGTGATGCCGCGGCCCAGGACCGTCAGGTCCAGACGCTGGCCGTGGGCCAGCGGCTCGACCCCGTTCACCCGGATCTCGCGACCGGCCAGACCGTATCCGAAGACGCGGTGACCGCGCTGTGAACAAATCCCGGCAAGCTCGGCAAAGGTGCCGCTGTCGGCGTTCAGGACGGCGGTTCCCCCATCGGGCAACACCCGTCCGAACAGCATCGCCTTGGCCTGGAGATAGGCCTCCATCGTGCCGTGGTAGTCCAGATGGTCACGGGTCAGGTTGGTGAAGCCCGCGGCCTTGAGGACGACGCCGTCGAGACGGAACTGCTCCAGCCCGTGGCTGGACGCCTCCATCGCCAGATGCTCGATCCCCTTATCCTTGACGGCGGCGAGGTCGCGGTGGAGCGACACCGGGTCCGGCGTGGTCATCCCGCCGTAATCGTCCAGCCCCGGCCCGATCAGCCCCAGCGTGCCCAGGCTGGCCGCCTTCAGGCCCATCAGTTCCCACATCTGGCGGGCGAACTGCACGGTGGAGGTCTTGCCGTTGGTTCCCGTCACCGCCACCACGGTGTCCGGCTGCCGCCCGTGGAAGGCGGCGGCGAGGCGCGCGAAGAGGCGGCGCGGCTGCTCGTCCGCAACCAGAGTCGCGGCGCTGCCGGCGGGCAGGGCGGTCCCGATGGGCGCCACCACCGCGACGGCGCCCTTGGCGAGCGCGTCGGCGATGAAGGCGCGCCCGTCCGCCTTCGCACCCGGCAGGGCGGCAAAGACGAAACCGGGCCTGACCGCGCGGCTGTCCGCGGTCAACCCGGTCACTTCGACGGCTGGCACCTCGACGGAGGAGGACGCAGCGTCAGCGCGGCTTGTTGCCAGCAGGTGGGACAGAAGCAACGGTGCTGCCTTTCGGTTGCGCGGGCGGAGGCGGCGGTGCGGGCGGGGTCGTCTGACCGGCGGTGTTGATGTAGGTGGCGTTGATGACGTCGGGGGAAGCCTCGTCCACCGGCTGGACGCCCAGCAGCGGGCCGATCTGCTTCACGATCCGGCCGACCGCGGGAGCGGCGACCCAGCCGCCGGTGGCGAAGCCGTAGGTCTTCTTGGTGCCCTTCGGCTCGTCCACCAGGACATAGACGATGTAGCGGGGATCGTGCATCGGGAAGGCGCCGAGGAACGACGACATGCGGGAGTTCCGGGCGTAGCTCCGGCCCTTCTGCTTCTCCGCCGTGCCGGTCTTGCCGCCGACGACGTAGCCCTTGGCGTTGGCCGACTTCGCCGTGCCGTCGGTGACCACGAAGCGGAACAGGCGGCGCATCATCGCCGAGGTCTTCGGGCTGATGACCTGCTCGCCCGGCACTTCGACCGCGGGGTCGCGCTTCAGCAGGGTCGGCGGGTGCAGCACGCCGCCATTGATGATCGAGGCGGCGGCGTTGACCGTGTGCATCGGGCTGACCGACATGCCGTGGCCGAAGGAGATGGTCATGGTGTTGACCTCCCGCCACGGATTCGGCACCAGCGGCCAGCCGTTCTCCGGCAGCTCCAGCGAGGTCGGGCGGGTCATGCCCAGCTTGGTCATGAAGGACTTCTGATGCTGCACGCCCAGAGACATGGCCATGCGCACCGACCCGAGGTTCGACGATTCCTGGAACACCTCCGCCACCGTCAGGTTGTGGCGGAAGGGGTGGTATTCACGGATCGTGAAACGGCCCACCTTGATGTTGTTGATCGTGTCGAAGGTGTCGGAGACGCGGATCTTGCCCGAATCCAGCGACATCGCCGTGTTGAAGATCTTGAAGGTGGAGCCCATCTCGTACACGCCGAGCGTCGCGCGGTTGAACAGCGTGTCCGGGTCGAGCCCCGTCGGGTTGTGCGGATCGAAATCGGGCAGCGAGACCATCGACATGACTTCGCCGTTGCGGACATCGTAGATGATGCCGGTGGCGCCGATGGCGCTGAACTCGTCGATCGTCGTCTGCAATTCCTTCTTCATGATGTGCTGAAGGCGCAGGTCGATCGACAGCTGCAACGGCTTGGGGTCGGTGGTCAGCCGCTTGTTGAACTGCTGCTCCAGCCCGGCGAGGCCGTTGTTGTCCACGCCGGTGAAGCCGACCAGATGCGAGGTCAGGTTGGAGGCCGGGTAGAAGCGGCGCTCCTCCCGTTCGAAATAGACGCCGGGCAGGCCGAGCCGGAACACCGCCGCCTGCTGCTTGGGCGTCAGGTTGCGCTTGATCCAGACGAACCGCTTGTCGCCGCTGAGCTTGGTCAGCAGGTCCTTGTAGTCCAGCTCCGGAAGGGCGGTGGTCAGCTTGCGCGCCACCTCGTCCGGGCGGCTGATCAGCTTCGGGTCGGCGTAGAGCGACTGCGTGGCGAGCGAGGTCGCCAGCAGGTTGCCGTTGCGGTCCACGATGTCGGCGCGGTTGACCGGCGGGGCGTCGACCTCCGCGGCCATGCGCGGGCGCGGTTCCGCCGCGTGGTTGAACAGCGTCGCGTCCACCAGCTTCACGCCGATGGCGGAGAAGACCACGGCGACCATGGCCGCGGTCACCATCAACCGGTTCCGGCTCTGCTCCAGCGCGACCGACAGCGACGTCCGCGGCTTGGAAGCCGGGGGCGGAACGCTGTAGGCGCCGTGCGCGGGATCGATGCCGGGCGGCGGAACGCTCATCGGTTGGCTCCGAGACGGGCGACGAGAAGACCGATGCTGTCATGCTGGGCCGGCGCGGCCGGCGGCGGCGGGGCGGCCTGGAAGCCGGCCTGCTGCGGCTGCGGACGGGCCGCGGGCGGCGGCGCCAGCGTCCGCGCGGTGACCGGCGGCTTGGTGGCGACCTCCGTCGGCTTGGTCGTCACCACCGGAGCCGGGGCGGACTTGGCGGCGGAGGGCAGGGGCGGGACCTTGGCCGAGGCGGGCACGATGGCCGAGGGCTTGATCGGGGCCGGTTTGATCGGCGAGGCCGAGGCCGGGATCACCACGCCACCCTGAATGATGGCGCCGCCGCCCACGACGCTGTCCCCGGTGGAGGCCGTCGCCACGTTCGGCGCCTTGCCCGGCGTCTGGTTGCGGACCATCGGCGGCAGCGGAGCTTCCTCCGGCGCGACGGTGGGGGAGGGGCGCATCGGGACGATGTTCATCGCCACGAACTGGCGTGCCTCGGTCGGCTGCAGCGCCAGATGCTCGCGCGACAGATTCTCAAGACGGGTCGGGTCGTTGAGGAAGCTCCACTCGGCCTTGAGGACCTGGATGGCCTCCTGCTCCACCATGATCTTGCGGTTGAGCGAGCCCAGCTTTTCCTCCAGCTCCTGAACCTCGTAGCTGGTCTCGAACAGAACGAAGCCGGCGGCGGCGATCAGGCCACCCCAGAAAAGTGCGGATTTGTATTTCATGCCGCCTCCTTGCCGGGCGCCGGATAGGCCGGCGCCGCCGTGCGTTCAGCCGCGCGCAGCCGGGCAGAGCGCGCGCGTGGGTTGCTGTGGGCTTCCTGATCCGTCGGCACGATGGGCTTGCGCGACAGGAGCCGGAAGGATGGGGAACGCGCGTCCGCCGCAAGGCTCGGCGCGTGTCGGGACGGGGAGGGCGGGGGCGAGGAGCGTTCCTTCAGGAACGTCTTCACTTCCCGGTCCTCCAGCGAATGGAAGGAGACGACGGCGAGGCGGCCGCCGGGCTTCAGCAGCGATTCGGCGGCGGCGAGGCCGCGGCGCAGCTCGCCCAGCTCATCGTTCACATGGATGCGCAGCGCCTGGAAGGTGCGGGTCGCCGGGTCGATGGCGTCGCCCTTCCCCTTCGGCACCACCGACCGTACCACGTCGGCCAGCTGCTTGGTGCGCGCGAACGGGGTGTCCAGACGCGCGGCGATGATGGCGCGGGCCACGCGGCGGGCCATGCGCTCCTCGCCGTAATGGAAGATGATGTCGGCCAGCTCGTCCTGGGTGGCGGTGTTCACCACGTCGGCGGCGGTCGGCCCATCGCGTCCCATCCGCATGTCGAGCGGACCGTCGAATCGGAAGGAGAAGCCGCGCTCCGGCTCGTCGATCTGCGGGGAGGAGACGCCGATGTCCAGCGCCACGCCGTCCACCGATTCGACGCCGTGCTCGGCGAGCAGCCGGTCCATGTCGCCGAATCGGCCTTCGACGATCTCCAGTCGGCCCGGGTAGGCGAGGGCGAGCTGGCGGCCGCGTTCGATGGCTTCGGGATCGCGGTCGATTCCCCAGACCCGGCAGTCGGCCCGGTCGAGAATCGCGCGGGAATAGCCGCCGGCGCCGAAGGTGCCGTCCACATAGACGCCGCCGTCGCGCGGGGAGAGAGCGTCCACGACCTCGTTCAGCAGGACGGAGATGTGGGGGGAGGCCGGAGCGGAGGAGATGGAGGCGGGGGTGATCATGCGCCCTCCCCTCCCCGGCCGGCGGCGGCGCGGGACGCCTTGGCGACGATCTGGCTCAGCGAAATGTCCTTGCGCACGACCTGGTCGCGCAGCGTTTGTTCATGGGCCTTCAGGGCGCCGGGCTCCCAGATCTGGAAGGTCTTGCGGCGGCCGATGAAGGCGGCTTCCTCGTCGATTCCGGCGAATTCGGCGAGTTCCTTGGGCAGGACGATCCGGCCTTCGGTGTCCAGCGAGACGGGGATCAGCTTGCCGAAGATGAAGGTCTCGATCATGTCGCGCTCGTCCGAATCCAGATCGGGGGATTCCAAGCTTTCGGAAAGCACGTCGAGGTAATCCTGGTCGGCGCCTTCCAGCGCCTGATGATTCAGCGAAGGCCAGAGATAGACGGTGCCGGGAGCCGACGTCTTGGCAAGCGACTGCCGGAACTGCGCCGGGATGGAGCAGCGGCCTTTCCTGTCAACTTTGTTGACGTATGTGGACAGGAAAATGGCCATCGGCCTGACGAACGCCCCCCTTATCCCGTTGCCGGTCTTCGCCGTCGCGAAGCCCTATCCGCTCTTGCCGCTGAACGCGCCCGGTTTGGCTACCTTGGTTGGGTAGTTCCCCCTCCGAACTGGGCTTTCATGGGATAGCATGGGACAGTTTGGGCGTCAACGCCCCCTCCAGTATTCATATGGTGCTGTCAAGACTTTTGGGGCGATGTGTTGCCAGCGTGCAAATAGGTGAACCGAATCGGCGAGAATCGGCAATATACCAGCGCGCTAATGAGCGATTACGCGGCGTTGCCCCACAGAGTTCGCAGGATGTTCCGTGAGTCCCGCGAATGGTTCCCACCATGTGGCTTTCCATAAAGGCGAATCGCACCCTACGAATGGTATAGCCAGCTGGGGTAACCTGCCGTGGTGAGGCATGGGACGGCATGGGAATTTGCCCCACAGTTATCCACCGGCTGTGGATGAAGCTGGGGACATCTGTGGACAAGGGGGCGCCATCCCGGTCCCGCGCCGCGGAAAAGGGGTGGTCCGGTGATCCGGAGGTGGTGGGGATAAACGCCAGATGGCCTGTAAGCCGGGTTTTGTCCTCAGGTTACCCTGATGGATGGCCATTCATCTGGGACGCCGGTTGCCCGGCGCCTCACGCAACCAACCCGGGCGGCGGCGCGGAAACGCGCTTGGCCCCAAACCATCCCAACCGATCAAGGATCAGGGGAGATGGCGGGCCGTGCCGCCCCTATTCGGTCTTGCTCCCGGTGGGGTTTACCGTGCCGCCCCTGTTGCCAGGCGCGCGGTGCGCTCTTACCGCACCCTTTCACCCTTACCGCCGGCACGAGGCCGGTGGCGGTTTGCTCTCTGTGGCACTTTCCCTAGGGTCGCCCCCGCCGGCCGTTAGCCGGCACCGTGTTTCCGTGGAGCCCGGACTTTCCTCCCCCGATCCAAAAGGTCAAAGGCGGCCATCCGGCCATCTGGCGCGGCACTGTGTACAGAGTCGCCGTTCGATTCGCAACGGTGTTCGGGGGCGATTCGGATTCTCAGCGCCCGGTCATCCGCAGCAGCGCGCGCAGGCGGCGCAGCGTTTCCGGATCGGGCTCCCCGGTCAGGCGTTCGGGGTGGAAATGGCGCTGGAAGGACAGCAGGACCCGCGATTCGGCGGTGTCGTACCCATAGCGTCCCAGAAGCGCCGCCACATCCTCCGCGGATTCCGCCGAGTCGACCGGCGAGTTGTCCACCGCGGTGGGCTGGGGCCACAGCCCGATTCCGCGCGCGGCCAGCCCCGGCCAGTCGAACAGCTCGCCGGGGTCCTCCTTGCGGGCCGGGGCGATGTCGCTGTGGCCGAGCACATCGGCGGGCGCGATCCCATGACGGCCCATGATGTCCAGGCAGAGATCGGCCACGGCGGCCATCTGCACAGCGGGGAAGGGGCGGTAGCCGAACTCGTGCCCCGGATTGACGATCTCGATTCCGATGGAGCGGCTGTTGACGTCGGCCCGCCCCCGCCAGGAGGACAGGCCGGCGTGCCAGGCGCGCCGGTCCTCCGGCACATGGGCGTAGACGGTGCCGTCCTCGTCCACCGTGTAGTGGGCGCTGACCTGGGCGGCGGGCTCGCACAGCCGGCTCAGCGCCGACTCGGCGGTGGGCATCCCCGTGTAATGGAGGATCAGCAGCTCCACCCCCACCCCCTCGGGCCGCGGCCCGTGGTTGGGGGAGGGGCGGTCGATGCATCCGGTGCCCGTGCGCGTCATGGTGTCCTCAGGTCGGGCTTCCTCAGGTCGGATTCGTCACCTTCTCCGCCAGCGTCGTCGGGCGCCGCTTCACGATGACGGCCATGCCGCCCACGGTCAACAGCCCGCCCAGGACCAGACGGAGCGTGAAGGGATCGTCCATCAGCAGAACGCCCGCCAGCACGCCGAAGACCGGCACGGTCAGCAGGAAGGGCATGGTCTGGTTGACCGAGTATTTGCGCAGCAGCGGGTACCACATCCCATAGGCGCCGATCGTCACGCCCACCGCCATGTAGGCGATGGCGCCCCAGCCCCACAGGGTGGCGTCTGTGAGCGCGGCCATCTGCCCCTCCTCGAACAGGAAGGAGAGCAGGAGCAGCTGCGGGGCGGCGAACAGCGCCATCCAGCCGTTCAGCGCGAAGCCGTCCACCCCGACGATCAGCTTCATCTGGATGCTGGCGACGGCGAAGGCGAAGCTGGCGCCCAGGATCATGAACAGCGACAGCAGCGATCCGGACAGCCGCGGCTCCCCCGCGATGACCATGACGCCGGCGAAGGCGGCGGCCATCCCGGCGGCGCGGCGCCAGCCCAGCTTGTCCTTGAAGACCAGCGCGGCCAGCAGGGAGGAGAAGGGCACCTGCGCCTGCGCGGCCAGCGAGGCGGTGGCCGCGTCGATGCCGTTCAACCCAGTGAACATCAGCGGGAAATGCACGGTCCCCAGCGTCACCGACAGGATCGCGATGGGCCGCACCGCGCTCCACGGAATCCGCTTGAAGGGCAGGATCAGTGCCGCCACCGCGACGAAGCGCAGCGCCATGATGAACAGCGGCGGGAACTCGGCCAGCCCCCATTTCGCGACAACGAAGTTCAGGCCCCAGGTCGCCATGACCAGGAGCGCCAGCAGCGAGTCGCGCAGACTCATCCGCGGCCGCCTTCCAGCTCCTCGCGCAGGGCCTCCAACTCCAGCCAGCGCTCCTCGGCGCCGGCCAGCTCGTTTTGTTTCGCCTGCAACTGATCGGACGTCTTCTGGAACTTGGCGGCGTCGCGGGCGAACAGGTCGGGATCGGCCAGCGCCGCTTCGAGCTTCGCCACCTCGGCGGTCAGCTTGTCCATGCGGGCGGGCAGGTCGTCCAGCTCCCGCTGGTCCTTGTAGCTGAGCTTGCCCTTCGGCTTGGCGGCCGCCGGGGCGGCGGGCTTCGCCTTGGCCGGGGCGGCGGCCTTCTCCTTGGGCGGCGGGCGCTGCACCAGATAGTCGGAATAGCCGCCGGGATACTCGGCGATCACGCCGTCCCCCTCCACTGCGATGGTGCTGGTGACCAGCCGGTCGAGGAAGTCGCGGTCGTGGCTGACCAGCAGCAGCGTGCCCTGGTAGTCGCCGAGCACGTCCTCCAGCAGGTCGAGCGTGTCCATGTCGAGGTCGTTGGTCGGCTCGTCGAGGATCATCATGTTGCTCGGCCGCGCGAACAGGCGGGCGAGCAGCAGCCGGTTGCGCTCACCGCCGGACAGCGCCTTGACCGGGCTGTCGAGCTGGCGCGTGTCGAACAGGAAGTCGCGCATGTAGCCGGCGACGTGGCGCGGCTGGCCGTTGACCATCACGCTGTCGCCGCCGAAGGGGCAGAGCACCTTGCGGATGGTGTCCTCGGGGTCCAGCCCGTCGCGCCGCTGGTCGAAATAGGCGGTTTCCATGTTGGTGCCCAGCCGGACCGTGCCGCTGTCGGGCTCCATCTGGCCGGTCAGCATCTTCAGCAGGGTGGTCTTGCCGGCGCCGTTCGGCCCGATCAGCCCGACCCGGTCGCCGCGCAGGATGCGGGTGGAGAAGTCGTTGACGATGGTCTTGCGGCCGTCCGCCGTGTCGAACCCCTTCGAGATGCGCTCGGCCTCGATGACCAAGCGCCCGCCGCGCTCGGCCTCGGCGACGGCGAGCTTGGCCTGCTGGCCGCCCTTGATGCGCTCGGCGCGGTCGGTGCGGAGCTGGAGCAGGGCGCGCACGCGGCCCATGTTGCGGGTGCGCCGGGCGGAGATGCCCTCGCGCAGCCACTTCATCTCGCCTTCGATCTTGCGGTCGAGCTTCTGGGCGGCGATCTCCTCCGATTCGAACACCTCGGCCTGCCAGGTCTCGAACTCGGCGAAGCCGCGGTCGGTGGCGCGCACCGTGCCGCGGTCCAGCCACAGCGTCCGCTTGGCCAGCCGGTTCAGGAAGCTGCGGTCGTGCGAGATCAGCAGCAGACCGCCGCGGTAGGCCAGCAGCTCCTCCTCCAGCCACTCGATGGTGGGGAGGTCGAGGTGGTTGGTCGGCTCGTCGAGCAGCATGACGTCGGGGGCGCCGACCAGCGTGCGGGCCAGCGCCGTGCGCCGCGCCTCGCCGCCCGACAGCGTGTTGGGGTCGAGATGGCCGGGCACCTGGAGCCGGTCCAGAACGGCGTCCACCCGGTGCGTCTCGTCCCGCTCGTCGGCGGGCAGGCCGGCGGCGACGTAGTCGTGGACGGTGGCGCAGCCGGTGAAGTCCGGTTCCTGCGGCAGATAGGCGATGCGGGCGCCCGGCTGGGTGAAGACGGTGCCGCCGTCCGGCTGGATCATGCCGGCCAGCACCTTCATCAGCGTCGATTTGCCGGACCCGTTCCGCCCGACCAGACAGGCCTTGTCGCCCCGTCCGATGGACAGGTCGATGGTTTCGAACAGCGGACGGCCACCGAAGGTGACGGACACGCCCTGGAGCGCGGTGATCGGAGCGGGAGGAGCCATGACCCAACGGTAAGGTGTGCGGAGGTGTGCTTATATAGCGTGCGGTCCGCAGGCTCGCGACACCCGATTGCGCCGGGGCGGGGATGCGTCGGGAGGGAAGGACGGCGCGACGCCTGGCTTTAGCCGCGCGCGCGCTCCTTCTCGATCCGGTCGAAAGCGGCGTTGATGGCGGCGACCTTCTGCGTCGCCAGATCAACGAACTCCTGCGGCATGCCCTGGGCAATCAGCACGTCCGGGTGATGCTCGCGCACGAGGCGGCGGTGGGCGGCCTTGATCGCCTCGTCGCTGGCGCGGCGGGAGACGCCGAGCACGCCGTAGGGATCGGTCTCGTTCGGCGTGCCGGCGATGTGGTGGCCGGCGACGATGCGCTCGAACTCCTCGTCGGTGAAGCCGAAGATGTGGGCGACGGTGCGCAGATACTCGACTTCCGTCTCGTGCAGCTCGTCATCGGCCTCGGCGATGGCCAGCAGGCTGTCGAGCAGTTCCTCCAGAACGGCGCGGCGGTCGTCGAACAGGCCGGCGATCTGCTGGGCGTATTCCTCGAAGCCGTGGGTGTCCTTACGGGCGAGGTCGAAGACGTGGCCCACCGTGTCCAGCTCCTCCGGCGGGACGCGGAACAGGCGCTTGAAGGTGTCCACCTCCACCCGCTTCACCACGCCGTCGGCGCGGGCCATCTTCGCCGACAGGGCGATCACGCCGATGGTGAAGGCGATGGACTTGGTGGCGTCCGCCGGGCCACACAGGCCGCGGATGCCGCGCCCCACCGCGTAACCGGCGGCCAAACCGATCAGGCCCCCGATCGGGCCGCCGATGGTGAAACCGGCCGCCCCGCCCAGGACGCTGCCCCAGATGCTCATTTTTATCCGCCTTTCGCCCGCGGGAGCAGCATACCGGCAGTCCGGCGCCGCGCCAACCGGCCCATACTTTTTCGTTGTTTCCCAGAATCTTCGTGCGCCGCGTCCTTTTCATCCGTTGGAGGTACGGGATTTTCCCGCGGTGCGGAATGTTGCTGCGCCGCAACAGAGCTTTGCCGTCATCGTCAGGGGTCTTGCCCTTCGGCCGCTCCTTCGTCATGTTGCGCCGCAACAAAAGAGGGCGGCCGGTCCAGGCCGCCGACGGGGAAGCGGACGACGCGAAGCGGTGCGATGTCCCAAATCACCAGCGCCACGAGTCCCCCATGTCCGCCATCCGCAAGCTTCTCCCCGCCGAGCGCGGTCCGTACCGCGCGCATCTGCTGCGGCTGGACAAGGCGGACCGCTACGCCCGCTTCACCGGCACCGTCTCCGACGAGGTCATCGCCCAGCATTGCGAGTCGCTCGACTGGACGCGGACCACGCTGGTCGGCTTGTTCGACCGCGGCGAGCTGCGCGGCGCGGTGGAGCTGTGCTTCGACCGGCAGCTGTGGCCCGGCGCGGCGGAGCTGGCGATCAGCGTCGAGAAGGGGTTTCAGGGGCGGGGCGTCGGCTCCGCCCTGGTCCGCCGCTCGCTGTCCATCGCCGCCAACCGGGGCATCCGGCAGGTCCACCTGATGTGCCTGTCCGACAACACCCGCATGCGCGCCCTGTCGCGCCGCTTCGGCGGACAGATGGAGCGCGACGGCGGGGAGTTCGCCATCACCATCGACCTGCCGCGTCCCTCGCAATTCTCGCTGGCGCTGGAGGCGTTCGAGGACGGAGCAGGGGCGGTGAACGCCGTGCTGGACGGGTTGCCCGCGCTGCTCAAGGCGGCCTGACCGGACGGGCAGGAGACGGGGGGCGCATCCCACCCTTTCGTGCACCCCGTCTTGACCCGCGGCGGCGTATCGTCACACTCCCGTCAAGACATCAGGCGTCGAGACAAGACATCAGGGAGTTGGGTATGGCGTCCCAAGCGCAGGGTCGGTGGCAGTTCTGGATCGACCGCGGCGGCACCTTCACCGACATCGTGGCCAAACGCCCGGACGGGTCGGTGGTCACGCACAAGCTGCTGTCGGAGAATCCGGAACGCTACCGCGACGCCGCCATCCAGGGCATCCGCGACCTGCTGGGCCTCGCCTCCGGCCAGCCGATCCCGGCGGAGGCGGTCGAGGCGGTGAAGATGGGCACCACCGTCGCCACCAACGCGCTTCTGGAGCGCAAGGGCGAGCGCACGCTGCTGCTGATCACCGAGGGGCTGGGCGACCAGCTCCGCATCGGCTACCAGGCGCGCCCGAAGATCTTCGCCCGCCACATCGTGCTGCCCGAGCTGCTCTACGAGCGGGTGGCCGAGGTGCCGGAGCGGGTCAAGGCCGACGGCACGGTGCTGAAGGCCGTGGACCTGCGCGCCGTGCGGGTCCAGCTGGAGCAGGCCTACCAGGACGGCTTCCGCGCCGCCGCGGTGGTGCTGATGCACGGCTACCGCTTCCCGGACCACGAGAAGCAGGTGGCGGCGCTGGCCCGTTCCATCGGCTTCACCCAGGTGTCGGTCAGCCATCAGGTCAGCCCGCTGATGAAGATCGTCGGGCGCGGCGACACCACCGTTGTCGACGCCTACCTGTCGCCGATCCTGCGGCGCTATGTGGAGCAGGTGGCCGGGGACCTCTCCGGCGTGCGGCTGATGTTCATGCAATCGAACGGCGGGCTCACCGACGCGCGCTGGTTCCAGGGCAAGGATGCGATCCTGTCCGGCCCGGCGGGCGGCATCGTCGGGGCGGTGCGCACCGCGCGCATGGCCGGCTTCGACCGGGTCATCGGCTTCGACATGGGCGGCACCTCCACCGACGTGTCGCACTACGCCGGGGAGTATGAGCGCGCCTTCGACACGGTGGTGGCCGGGGTGCGGATGCGCGCCCCGATGATGCACATCCACACCGTGGCGGCGGGCGGCGGTTCGGTCTGCTTCTTCGACGGGGCGCGCTTCCGCGTCGGGCCGGAGAGCGCCGGGGCCAACCCCGGCCCGGCCTGCTACCGCCGCGGCGGGCCGCTGACCGTGACCGACTGCAACGTCATGGTCGGCAAGCTGCACCCCGACTTCTTCCCCCACGTCTTCGGGCCGGAGGCCGACCAGCCGCTCGACGCGACCATCGTGCGCGAGAGGTTCGCCGAACTGGCCGAGGAGGTGAACGAGGCGCTGGGCACCGAGATGACCCCGCATCAGGTGGCCGAGGGCTTCCTGAAGATCGCCGTGGACAACATGGCGAACGCCATCAAGAAGATCTCGGTCCAGCGCGGCTACGACGTCACCCAATACACGCTGAACGGCTTCGGCGGGGCGGCGGGGCAGCATGTCTGTCTGGTCGCCGACGCGCTGGGCATGCGGAAGGTCTTCCTCCACCCGCACGCCGGCGTGCTGTCCGCCTACGGCATCGGCCTCGCCGACACGGTGGCGATCCGCGAGCGCGCGGTGGAGGCCCGCCTCGACGACGCCCTGGTGGACGAGCTGACCGCCACGCTCGCCGCGCTGGAGGCCGAGGGGCGGATGGAGCTGGCCCGCCAGGGCGTGCCGGAGGACCGTCTCGCCGTTCTGCGCAAGGCGCACATCAAGGTGGAGGGCTCCGACAGCCCGCTGGTCGTCGATTTCGGGCCGCTCGACGCCATGGCCGCGGCCTTCGAGGCGGCGCACCGCCAGCGCTACGGCTTCATGATGGAGGGCAAGGCCTTGGTGGTCGAGGCCGTGTCGGTGGAGGCGGTGGGCCGCACCGAGAGCGCCGACGACCAGGACCTGCCCAGCGTCACCGGCGCCCTGCCGCGCCGCCTCGCCACCGTCACCCTGCACACCGGCGGCGCCGACCGCGAGGCCCCGGTCTACGACCGTGACCAGCTCCAGCCCGGCAACCGTGTGACCGGCCCCGCCGTCATCAAGGAGAAGATCGCCACCACGGTGGTCGAGCCCGGCTGGATCGCCGAGGTGACGCGCAAGAACCACCTCGTGCTGACCCGCTTCGAGGAGCTGCCGCAGCGCCTCGCCATCGGCACCAAGGCCGATCCGGTGATGCTGGAGGTCTTCAACAACCTCTTCATGTCCATCGCCGAGCAGATGGGCTTCACGCTGGAGAAGACCGCCTATTCCGTGAACATCAAGGAGCGTCTGGACTTCTCCTGCGCCCTGTTCGACGCCGACGGCGGGCTGATCGCCAACGCCCCGCACATGCCGGTGCATCTCGGCTCCATGGGCGAGAGCGTGCGCGCCATCGTCGAGCGGCGCCACGGCGCGATGAACCCCGGCGACGTCTACATGCTGAACGACCCCTATCATGGGGGCACGCATCTGCCGGACATCACCGTCATCACCCCGGTCTTCGACGAGGCCGGCGAGCGCGTGCTGTTCTACGTCGCCTCGCGCGGGCACCACGCCGACGTCGGTGGGATCACCCCCGGCTCGATGCCGCCGGACAGCACGACCATCGACCAGGAGGGCGTCCTCCTCGACAACATCCAGCTGGTCGAGCGCGGCCGCTTCCTGGAGGAGGAGGTCGTCGCCCTCTTCACCGCCGGGCCGCAGCCGGCGCGCAACGTGGCGCAGAACCTGGGCGACCTGAAGGCCCAGATCGCCGCCAACGAGCAGGGCGCGCGGGAGCTTCGCCGCATCGTCGCCCAGTTCGGGCTGGAGACGGTCAACGCCTACATGAAGCTGGTCCAGGACAACGCCGAGGAACAGGTCCGCCGCGTCATCGACGTGCTGACCGACGGCGAGTTCGTGCAGGAGCTGGACAACGGCGCGGTCATCAAGGTCCGCATCACCATCGACAAGGACGAGCGGTCGGCGCGGGTGGACTTCACCGGCACCAGCCCGCAGCTCACCAGCAACTTCAACGCCCCGACGGCGGTGTGCCGGGCGGCGGTGCTCTACGTCTTCCGCACACTGGTCGACGACGAGATCCCGATGAACGAGGGCTGCCTGAAGCCCATCGAGATCGTCATCCCGCCGGGCACCATGCTGTCGCCCAGCTACCCCGCCGCGGTGGTGGCCGGCAACGTGGAGACCAGCCAGTGCGTCACCGACGCGCTGTACGGCGCGCTCGGCGTGCTGGCCTCGGCCCAGGGGACCATGAACAACACGACTTTCGGCAACGAGCGCTACCAGTATTACGAGACGGTCTGCGGCGGCTCCGGCGCCGGTCCCGGCTTCGACGGGACGGACGCGGTGCACACCCACATGACCAACTCGCGTCTGACCGACCCGGAGGTGCTGGAGTGGCGCTTCCCGGTGCTGCTGGACAGCTTCCGCATACGCCGCGAATCGGGCGGGGCGGGGCGCTGGCGTGGTGGCGACGGGGTGGTGCGGCGTCTGAGGTTCCTGGAGCCGATGACCGCCGCCATCCTGTCCAACCACCGCCGCGTGCCCCCCTTCGGTCTGAAGGGCGGTGCCCCCGGCCAGATCGGGCGCACCTGGGTCCAGCGCACCGACGGCTCGGTGGAGGAACTCGGCCCCCAGGACAAGACCGCCATGGGGGAGGGCGACGTGCTGGTCGTCGAAACCCCGGGCGGCGGCGGCTACGAGGAAGTGTGACGGCGCCAATCCCCTCTCCCCTCCGGGGAGAGGGTTAGGGTGAGGGGGTTGCGCGTGGCGATACGTCCGGCAAAAGCGCAACCCCCTCACCCTCCCCGCGCCTGCGGCGCGGGTCCCCTCCCTCTCCCCGGAGGGGCGAGGGGCTTCCAAAAGCGCAAGCCCCCCACCCATGCGCGCGAGTCGCTTGTCTGCGCGGGCGGCGGGGCTTAGCTTCTCCGGTCCTACCACCGCACGGCTTCGTGCCAAAAGGACCCCCGGGGAGATTCGTCCATGACCGCCGTACCCGCCGCCCAGCCTCGCGTCGCCTTCACCGACGAGATGAAGGCCGAGTTCAAGGCCCTGCTTGGGGACCGCTTCACCACCGCCGCTGCGGTGCGCGAGCATCACGGCAAGGACGAGTCCTACCACCCCAACTTTCCGCCCGACGGCGTCGCCTTCGCCACCTCCACCGAGGAGGTCAGCGCCATCGTCAAGCTCTGCGCCAAGCACAAGCTGCCGATCATTCCCTTCGGGACCGGCACCTCGCTGGAGGGTGGCGTTGCCGCGCTGGCCGGCGGCGTCTGCATCGACGTGTCGAACATGAAGGAGGTCCTGCGCGTCAGCCCG
This sequence comes from Azospirillum sp. UENF 312511, assembly GCF_058780635.1. Taxonomy (NCBI): domain Bacteria; kingdom Pseudomonadati; phylum Pseudomonadota; class Alphaproteobacteria; order Rhodospirillales; family Azospirillaceae; genus Azospirillum; species Azospirillum sp. UENF 312511. Next base: position 2,194,672 of record NZ_JBSNCG010000003.1, read on the forward strand.
GAGGACCTCGACGTCACCGTCCAGGCCGGCGTGACCCGCAAGCAGCTCAACGAGCATCTGCGCGACACCGGCCTGTTCTTCCCCATCGACCCCGGCGCCGACGCCTCGCTCGGCGGCATGGCCTCCACCCGCGCCAGCGGCACCAACGCCGTGCGCTACGGCACCATGCGCGAGAACGTGCTGGGGCTGACGGTGGTTCTGGCCGACGGCCGGATCATCAAGACCGGCGGGCGCGCCCGCAAGTCGGCCGCCGGCTATGACCTGACCCGCCTGTTCGTCGGGGCGGAAGGCACGCTCGGCATCATCACCGAGGTGACGCTGCGCCTCTACGGCATTCCGGAGGCGATCTCGTCGGCGGTCTGCCCGTTCAACGACATCCGCGGCGCCGTGGACACCGTGATCCAGACCATCCAGTCGGGCATCCCGGTCGCCCGCATCGAGCTGCTGGACGAGGTCCAGATGGACGCGGTGAACAAGTATTCCAAGCTGGACTACAAGGTCGCCCCGACCTTGTTCTTCGAGTTCCACGGCACCGCCGCCGGGGTGAAGGAGCAGGCGGAGATGGTCTCGGCCATCGCTGCGGAGTTTGGCGGCAGCGAATTCACCTGGGCGACCCGTCCGGAGGACCGCTCCAAGCTCTGGCAGGCCCGCCACGACGGCTATTACGCGGCGCTGGCGCTGCGCCCCGGTTCCAAGGGCTGGCCGACCGACGTCTGCGTGCCGATCTCGCGGCTGGCCGACTGCATCCTGGAGACCAAGAAGGACATCGCCGAATCCTCGATGCTGGCCCCGCTGGTCGGCCATGTCGGCGACGGCAACTTCCACCTCGTCTACGTCATCGACCCCGACAAGCCGGAGGAGATGGCCGAGGCCAAGCGCCTGAACGACCGCATGGTCGACCGGGCGCTCGCCATGGGCGGCACCTGCACCGGCGAGCACGGCATCGGCTACGGCAAGATGGAGTTCCTGGAGAAGGAGGCCGGCGATGCCTTCGCCGTGATGGGCGAGCTGAAGCGCGCCTTCGACCCGGAGAACCGGATGAACCCCGGCAAGGTCGTCCGCATCTGAGGACAAAAAAAGGGGAGCGCCGCGGCGCTCCCCATCTCCTTTCCCTCAGCGCGTCAGCCGCGTCATCAGGCTGGAGGTGTCCAGCCGATTGCCGCCCATCCCCTGGACCTCGGCGTAGAACTGGTCGACCAGGGCGGTGACGGGCAGGGTGGCGCCGTTGTTGCGCGCCTCGTCCAGCACGATGCCCAGGTCCTTGCGCATCCAGTCCACGGCGAAGCCGAAGTCGAACTTGCCGTCCAGCATCGTCTTGGCGCGGTTGTCCATCTGCCAGGACTGCGCCGCCCCCTTTCCGATCACGTCCACGACCTTGTGCCCGTCCAGACCCGCCTTCTGCGCGAAGGCCATGCCCTCGGCCAACCCCTGCAGCAGCCCGGCGATGCAGATTTGGTTGACCATCTTGGTCAGCTGACCGGCTCCCGCCGGCCCCATGTGGGTGACGGAGCGGCCGTAGCAGGCCATCAGCGGCTGGACGCGGGCGAAGGCGTCGGCGTCGCCGCCCACCATCACCGTGAGCACCCCGTTCTCCGCCCCGGCCTGCCCGCCGGACACCGGCGCGTCGAGGAAGAACAGGCCGCGCGCGCGGGCCAGTTCGGCCATCTCGCGCGAGACGGTGGCGGAGACGGTGGAATGGTCGGCGACGATGGTGCCGGGCTTCATGGCGCCCATCGCCTCGCCGGCCACCGCCCGCACGTCGTCGTCACCGCCGACGCAGAGGAATACCACCTCGGCGTCGCGGGCGGCCTCGGCCGGGGTGGCGGCGCTGGCGCCGCCGAAGCGGGCGGTCCAGGCCTCGGCCTTGGCGGCGGTGCGGTTGAAGACGGTCACCCGGTGGCCGCCCCGGACGGCCAGATGGCCGGCCATGGGAAAGCCCATCGTCCCAAGCCCCAGAAAGGCGATGGAGCGGGAAGCGGTCGCGGTGTCGGCCATGGTCCTGTCTTTCTTCGTTGTATCGGCTGCGGATTGCTTTTGTCGGCGATCGCCTTTTGTCGGCGTCTGCCCTTGGACCGCAAAGCTAGGCCGGGAGCGCTCCCCGATCAAACGCCGTCCGTCGAACGCAGCGCGATTGAAGCGCGGCGGGGTCCTTCCCCCATCCGGCATCCCTGGGGAGCGGCACTCTGCCGCGGGAGGCATGACTCTTTCGAACGAGGTTGTCTTGCCGCGCCCTTGCTACCGGCGCGTGATGTGTTAAGACGTTGAATGCCGGGTTTGCAGCGCAGCACCCGGCCATGCCGGCGCAACGGCGCCGGTGAACCAGGGCAGAGCCGGGGCCGCAAGACCCGGGCCGGAGAACAAGGGAAGGATAGCCGCATGACGAATCAGTCGGGTTTCCAGGATGCGCCGCCGGACGAGCGTTCGAACCTCACGGACGAGCAGGAAAGCGCCATCCGCGTCCTCGCCAACAGCCTGCACCGCCTGAACGACGCCGTCGTCAAGGCCGTGGAAGCCGGCGTGACGGTCGAGCTGATGCGCACGGCCCGCTATCACAACGCGACGGGCAACTGGGGCGACCAGCTCACCCCGATGATCCGCACCAAGTAAGCGGCTCGTCCCATCCGACCGGAAGGCCTCCCGTCCGAAAGGACAGGGAGGCCTTTTCCTTTTCGGCATGCCCTATCCTGCCTGATCGATGTTCCTGCCGCGCGGCGGAACCGCGGCGCCCTTCACCGGTTCCTTCCTTTTGGCCCCCAGCAAGGAAACGGTCATGAAGGACGCTCAGAACCACACCCCGCAGCGTCAGGGGCAGCGTCAGGGCATGAACGACCGCGAAGCGTTCTGGCGCATGCACTGCCTGTCGGAACCGACCTTCACCGACCTCACCCACGGCATCTTCCTGGGGCTGATCTGGTCGGCGGTGCTGTGGGCGCCGATGTTCATCAGCGTTCTGCTCTGACCCTTCCAGCCGTCAGGCGGTCTTCGCGGTGCGGAGCAGGGCGCGGACGCGGGCGGCGAGCTGGTCCGGGGTGAAGGGCTTGGGCAGGACGGCGGCATCGGCCTTGAGCCCGCTCAGCGATTCGGGGCTGTAGCCGGAAATCAGCAGGACCCGGATGCCGGGCCAGCGCTCCTGGACCCGCCGCGCCAGATCGATTCCCGACACGCCGTAGGGCATCACCACGTCGGTCACGATCACGTCGAAGGCCGCGTCCTGCTCCAGGATCTCCAGCGCGGCGGCGCCGTGGTCGGCGGTCTCCACCTCGAAGCCCTCCTGGGTCAGCCCCTCCACGGTGGCCATCAGGACCAGCGCGTTGTCCTCGACCACCAGCAGGCGGACCGGGCCGCTCGGCGCCGACTCCGCCGCGTCCGGCACGGCTTCCGGCTCCGGCGCCCGGCCGGACACCGGCAAGGAAACGCGGACGACCGTGCCGCGGCGCGGCGCGCTGGAAATGGTCGCGTTGCCGCCCGACTGCCGGGCGAAGCCGTAGACCATCGACAGGCCCAGGCCCGTCCCCTTGCCGTGCGGCTTGGTGGTGAAGAAGGGCTCGAAGGCGCGGGCGGCGACCTCCGGGGGCATGCCGCCGCCGGTGTCGGTGATCTCCAGAACGGCCAGCGGGCCGTCGGGCGTTTCCTCCTGCCGGACGGCGATGCGGATGCGCCCGCCCGACGGCATCGCGTCGCGGGCGTTCACCACGAGGTTCAGCACCGCCAGTTCCAGCTGGACCGGGTCCACCTCCACCCGCAGCGGGGCGTTGGATAACACCCAGTCCAGCGCGATGTCGGCGCGGATGGAGCGTTCCAGCAGATCGGCCATGGCGCGCAGGGCATCCCCCAGATCGATCACCTTGGGGTCCACCGCCTCCTGGCGCGAGAAGGCCAGCAATTGCCCGGTCAGCGTCCGGGCGCGCTCCAGCGCGGTGCGGGTGCCGTCCAGATAGCGCGTGCCTTCCGCCGGCAGGTGCCGTTCCATCAGATGCAGGTTGGTCAGGGCGGCGGTCAGCAGGTTGTTGAAGTCGTGGGCGACGCCACCCGTCAACTGGCCCAGCGCCTCCAACTTCTGCGACTGGCGCAGCGTGTTCTCCAAGGACTCGCGGACACGGGCCTCCTCGGTCCAGCGGCGGACCGCCCGCATCTCGCTCTGCGCGCGGCGCAGCGCCAGCAGGGTGATGCCGACCAGAGCCAGCATCGCCGGCACGGCGAAGCTGGCGTACAGAAGGATGTTGCGCGCCCAGCTGGCCCGGATCTCGGAGATCGGGATGCCGTAGGTGACGTAGATCGGGTAGGGGGTGACGTGCATGAAGCCGTTGAGCCTCGGCATGCCGTCCATGCGGCCCCGAGAGCGGAACACGCCCTCGGTCCGCCCGGTCGCCATGGCGCCGAGCAGAATGCTGTCCGCGGCGTGGCGGGCCTGCCGGTCGCCCATCGAGGGGAAGCGGACCAGGACCGAGCCGTCTTGGCGGACGAGGGAGATCGACTCCTTCGGATCGGAAACGACGAGCTGGTAGAAATCCACCAGATAATCGGTCAGCACCGCGGTCAGCAGGACGCCGTTGAACGGCCCCTCCGGTCCACCCGCGGCGGTGCGGCGGCGCGTGACGTTGAACTGCCGCTTGCCCGAGCCGCGCCCCGTGATCGCCTCGCTGACGAAGATGCCGGCGTCCGCGGCCGCCTGCGTGCGGAAATACTCGCGGTCGCCGACGTTGATCGACGAGGTGGGGAACAGGCGGTTGTCGTTGCGCACAGCGCCGTTGGGATCGATCAGCCCGACGACGCCGATTTGCGGAAGCTCTTCGATCAAGGTGCGCAGATAGCCGTGCAGATCGTCGGAACGGCCGATCTCGTCCCAGCTCATGCCGGCGCTGCGCTCGTCCAGCCGGTCGAGAACCTGTTCGACCGTGTCGAAGACCTTCTGCATGTGCTCGTGCAGGATCAGCACGGTCTTGCGGATGTTGCGCTCCGCCTCGGCTTCGGCCTCGTGATAGTCGTGCCAGGCGATGGCCGTGAACAGCAGGGCGGGGACCAGGATGGCGGCCACCAGCAGGATGCGCAGAAGACGCACCATTCCCGCCGATTCGGTTGCCAGGGCATCGAGGTAGCGAAGAGGCATGGGCTGCGGAGCTGCGGAGCTGTGTGGCGACGGGGGGAGGGCGATCGCGGGCGGCGGTGGGGCGGGACACCATGCGCGGGCCAGCGCGGTCAGGAAGCTATGCCGGTCCGGGACAACCGGGGCAACCTGAACTTTCCGGCATCCCTATGACTTTCAGCGTGGTTGGGGGTAGGGCCTAAGCCATTCCCCGTGGCCCCGCCGTGCGGAAGCGGCGAGAATGCGGCGAAGCCGGTGCCCCCACCGATGCCAACGCTGCCGAGGAGACCATCCACCATGCCCCTGAAGCCCATCGAGCACGCCGACGCCGCTCCCGAGGTGCGCGCCGTCTACGACGACATCAAGGCGGCCCGCAACGTGCCGGACGTCAACAATTTCTGGAAGATGGCCGCCCATCACCCGCCCACGCTGAAGCGCACCTGGGAGAGCCTGAGGGAGGTGATGGCTCCCGGCGCGCTGGACCCGCTGGTCAAGGAGATGATCTTCGTCGCGGTCAGCGTGACCAACGGCTGCGACTATTGCATCCGCTCGCACGAGGCGGCGGCGCGGCGCGCCGGCATGACCGACGCCCAGTTCGGCGAGCTGATGGCCGTCATCGGCATGGCCAACGAGACCAACCGCCTCGCCAAGGGCTATCAGGTGGAGATCGACGAGGCGCTGAAGTAGCGCGTCACGCGATGTCGTCGAGGGCGTCCTCCAGCGACGGGTAGATGCCCTCGGCCAGCGAGCCGTCCACCCGCACCGGCCGGGGCAGGACCGCCACGGCGTCCAGCGCGCCGCGCAGCGTCAGGCCGGTGACCTCGACGAAGCCGCCGCGGTTGCCGTAGCGCCCGGCGGTCCATTCCGCCCGGTCGGGGTCGCCGGACAACCGTCCGTTGCAAGTGATCATCTCGTGGGTGTCGTCGCCGCCGCGCCGGTTCCAGGCCATGCCGCCGCCCAGGCCGCTGCCGATGTCGCGGGGACGGAAGCCGTGGGGCTGGAGCAGGTCACGCACCGCGCGGGACACCACCACGGCCTTGGGGTCGATTTCGGTCCCCACCGGGCCGCCCGCCGCCTGGGGTTCCTGTCCGATCGCCTGTTCCATGGGTCCGCTCCCCGTCTTGTGTCGCTTACCAGGGACAACAGGCGGGAGCGCGGCCTGTGCCGCGGCGGCGGAGCGGAAACGCGAAAGGGCCGATGCGTTGCTGCATCGGCCCTTTTCGTGTTGGTCGGAGAGAGAGGATTCGAACCTCCGGCCCCTGCCTCCCGAAAGCAGTGCTCTACCAGGCTGAGCTACTCTCCGGTCCAGTCGGTGCCGCCGTTGCCAGCGTCGCCGTGGAGCGGGTGTATAGACCCATTGCCCGCGGGCTGCAATGGGAATAAGCGGCATTTGCGGAATGTTTTTTTTGCCGGGCGGCGAAAGCCGGTGCGCAGGCCGCTGCAACGGCTGGTTGGCCGGGCCGGAAACGCGAAAGGGCCGATGCGTTGCCGCATCGGCCCTTTTCGTATTGGTCGGAGAGAGAGGATTCGAACCTCCGGCCCCTGCCTCCCGAAAGCAGTGCTCTACCAGGCTGAGCTACTCTCCGGTCCGTCGGTGGCGCCGTCGCCAGCGTCACCGTGGGCCGCGTATATAGCCGCTCGATCCGGGGGCTGCAACGTGAAAATCACCCCCGGCGGCGAAAAAGTTCCCGAAGCTTAGAAATCGCGCTCGATCACGAAATCCAGCACCTCCAGCAGGGCGGCCTTCACCGGCGTGTCCGGGAACAGGCCCAGCGCGTCGCGCGCGATGGAGCCGTAGTGGCGTGCGCGCTCCACGGTGTCCTTCAGCGCGTTGTGCTTGGCCATCAGCTCCTGGGCGCGCTCCAGGTCGCCCTCCTGCTGGTCCAGCTCCTCCATGGTGCGGCGCCAGAAGGCCCGCTCCTCGTCGTTGCCGCGGCGGAAGGCCAGCACGACGGGGAGGGTGATCTTGCCCTCGCGGAAGTCGTCGCCGACCGTCTTGCCCAGCTTCGCCTGCTTGGCCGAATAGTCCAGCACGTCGTCGACGAGCTGGAAGGCGATGCCCAGGTTCATGCCGTAGTCGTAGAGGGCCAGCTCCTCCGCCTGCGGGCGGGCGGCCACCACGGCGCCGACGCGGCAGGCGGCGGCGAACAGCTCCGCCGTCTTGGCCTTGATGACCTCCAGATAGGCCTGCTCGCTGGTCTCGGTGTCGTTGGTGGTGCGCAGTTGCAGCACCTCGCCCTCGGCGATCACCGCGGACGCCTTGGAGAGGATGCGCAGCACGTCCAGCGACCCGACCTCCACCATCAGCTCGAAGCTGCGGGAGAACAGGAAGTCGCCGACCAGCACGCTGGCCTTGTTGCCGAACACCGCGTTGGCCGAGGCGAGGCCGCGGCGCAGGTCGCTCTCGTCCACGACGTCGTCGTGCAGCAGGGTGGCGGTGTGGATGAACTCCACCACCGCGGCCAGCATCTTGTGATCCTCGCCCTTGTAGCCGCACAACTCGGCGGCGGCGAGGGTGAGGACGGGGCGCAGGCGCTTGCCGCCGGCGGCGATGAGATAGCCGGCAAGCTGCGGGATCATATCGACGGATGAGTGCATCCGCTGGACGATGATCTCGTTCACCGCGCTCAGGTCATCGGCCACCAGGGCGGTCAGATCGTCGAGCGGGGTGGACTTCCGCCGTTTCGGCTCGAGGTTGGTCACGACCGCCAAGGTCGACTCCAATGATGATTGACGTGACGAATTCCGGCAGGGAGCATAACGGCATAGCCTCTTCGGTCAAGTCCGCAAGGCGAATAAGGGCACAGAACAGCCGGGATTTCATGAAGGAACTGCTGCGCACCACCGATCCGGTCCGTCTGAGCTGGCTTCTCGCCCTGCTGACCGACGCGGGAATCGAGGGGATCGTGCTGGACACCCACACCAGCATCCTGGAGGGCTCCATCGGCGCGATCCCCCGCCGCCTGATGGTGGCGGAGGAGGATCATGCGGCCGCCTGCCGCCTGCTGCGCGACGCCGGGGAGGAGCTGGGGGCGTGACGATGGAGAGCGACGCGGCGTTCGACACGCTTCTCGACGGGCGCGTCCGCCTGCACCAGCCGCAGGCCGGCTACCGCGCCGCCATCGACCCGGTGCTGCTCGCCGCCTTCACCGCCGCCGGGGCGGGGGAGCGGGTGCTGGACGTCGGCACCGGCACCGGGGCGGCGGCGCTGTGCCTCGCCGCCCGCGTGCCGGGTGTCGTGGTCGTCGGGCTGGAGAAGCGGGCGGAGGCGGCGGCGTTCGCCCGGCGCAACGCCGCCCTCAACGGGCTGGAAAGCCGGGTGGGCGTCCTTGAGGGCGACTTGCTGGCCCCGCCGCCGGAGCTGGTTCCCGGAATCTTCGACCGGGTGATGATGAATCCGCCCTATCTGCGCGCCGGGGCGGCCAGCGTCCCGCCCGATCCCTGGAAAGCCGCGGCGAACGTGGAGGGGGAGGCGGGGCTGACCGACTGGGTGCGCTTCGCCGCCGCGATGCTGAAGCCGCGCGGCACGCTGACCATGGTCCATCGGGCCGACCGGGTGGACGAGATCCTGGCCGCCCTGCACGGCGCCCGATTCGGCTCCCTGACGCTCGTCCCACTCTGGCCGAAGGCGGGGGAGGAGGCGCGGCGCATCCTGCTGGCGGTGCAGAAGGGGGGGCGATCGCCGGCGCGATTCACCGCAGGGCTGGTGCTGCATGGCCCCGATGGTGCCTATGGCGGGCAGGCGCAGCGGATTCTGCGCGACATGGAACCGCTGATCGCTTAAGCCAACGCTTTCAATCCGGCGTCAGCGCCACCATTTCAACCGGCGATGAACATGACGAAGCTGCTCGCCAAACTCCCGTTCGGCCCCTGGCGCGACGCCGGGCCGATCGTGTCCGTCCTCCGCCTGTCCGGTGTCATCGGTCAGGCCGGAGCCTTCCGCCAGGGCCTGACCATGGCCAACATGGCCGGGCTGATCGAACGCGCCTTCGCGCCGAAGGGTCAGGCGGCGGTGGCGTTGGTCGTCAACTCGCCGGGCGGGTCGCCGGTGCAGTCGGCGCTGATCGCCAAGCGCATCCGCGACCTCGCCACCGAGAAGAAGGTTCCCGTCTTCGCCTTCTGCGAGGACGCGGCGGCGTCCGGCGGCTATTGGCTGGCCTGCGCCGCGGACGAGATCTGGGCGGACGAGAGCAGCATCCTGGGGTCCATCGGCGTGGTGTCCGCCGGCTTCGGCGCGCACGAGTTCATAGAGCGCTACGGCATCGAGCGGCGGCTCTACACCGCGGGCGACAAGAAGGTGATTCTCGACCCCTTCTCGCCCGAGCGGGAGGACGGGGTGGCCCATCTGAAGGCGATCCAGGCGGAGATCCACGACGCCTTCAAGGCGATGGTGCGCGACCGCCGTGGCGCCCGCCTGTCCGGGGCGGAGGAGGAGCTGTTCTCCGGTGCCTTCTGGGCGGGGCGGCGCGCTCTGGAACTGGGGCTGATCGACGGCATCGGCGACCTGCGCACCGTGCTGCGCGGCCGCTTCGGCGAGAAGGTCCGGCTGCGCGTGGTGCAGGAGGACCGGCGCTGGTTCCGCCGCATGGGCTTCCGCGTGGATGCGCCGGTGGGCACGGCCGCGCTGGACCGTCTTGCGGCGGACCTTCCCGCGGCGGCTCTGTCCGCCGTCGAGGAGCGCGCGCTCTGGTCGCGCTACGGCCTCTGAGTTTTCCGTTTGTGGTCGCCGTGAGGCCCGGTTCGAGGGCTCATTCCCTCTTACCGGGGCTCCGGACTCTCACTGGGTGACCTCGCGCAGGCGTTCGGACGGAGGCGGGACCGGCGCGCCGGTGCGGCGGGCGTTCTCGATCCAGGCGGCGATGGCGTCGAGCGCCGCCGTGCTGGCGTCGGCGGGGGTGGCGCCGCCCGCGGTGCAGCCCGGCAGGTCGGGCACCTCGGCCACATAGCCGACACCCTGTTCCGGGGGCAGGGGGCGGACGATGACCGGATAGGCGCTGGCGTTCATGACGTTGCGTCTCCTCTGCGCACGGTTTTCATCCATTAGGTGCCGCTTCCGCTGCGGACGACAAGGATTCTTTGCGCTGGACGGGCGCTTCTTTCGAAGTTCGATCCATTTTCGATGGTTCAACCGTTCGAGGTGCGTTCGGGGTGAAGGCCGCTCTTGACCGGGCGGCCCCGCACCCCCTAATCCTCCTCCCATGTTCAGTCTCTCCAAGATCCTGTTCCTGGTCCTGGTGATCGGCGCCGTGTGGTTCGGCTGGCGCTGGTACAACCGCGTCGGCGCGGTCGGCCGGGAGCGCCTGCGCGAGCGGGAGCGTCGCGGCTCCGGAAAGCCCACCTCCACCAGCGGCGGCGGCTCGCCCCGGGTGGCCGCGGAGGACATGGAGAAGTGCCCGGAATGCGGCGCCTACGTCGCCCCGCGCTCCGCCGTGGCCTGCGGCCGGCCGGTCTGCCCCTACGGGCGCTGAACCTGTAACCCTTGGCGGGCGCTTGATTCCGGGGATACCGCCGCGTATCGTGCGGCGCGTTTTTCCACACCAATCATAAGTGACCGCCGATGGCCTCCCCGAGCGGGTCTTCCCAAGACAGCCGCGGCCTGTCCTTTCAGGCCCTGATCCTCAAGCTCCACCAGTTCTGGTCGGAGCAGGGCTGCGTGATCCTCCAGCCCTACGACATGGAGGTGGGTGCGGGCACCTTCCACCCGGCGACGACGCTGCGCGCGCTTGGCCCGCAGCCGTGGAAGGCGGCCTATGTGCAGCCCTCGCGCCGCCCGAAGGATGGCCGCTACGGCGAGAACCCGAACCGGCTCCAGCACTACTACCAGTATCAGGTGATCCTGAAGCCCTCGCCGGCCAACCCGCAGGAGCTGTATCTGGAAAGCCTGAAGGTGCTGGGAATCGACCCGTCGCTGCACGACATCCGATTCGTCGAGGACGACTGGGAAAGCCCGACGCTGGGCGCCTGGGGCCTCGGCTGGGAGGTCTGGTGCGACGGCATGGAGGTCACCCAGTACACCTACTTCCAGCAGGTCGGCGGCATCGAGTGCGACCCGGTCGCGGTCGAGCTGACCTACGGGCTGGAGCGTCTGGCCATGTATGTCCAGGGCGTGGAGAACGTCTACGACCTGGACTTCAACGGGCAGGGCGTGAAGTACGGCGACGTGTTCAAGCGCGCCGAGGTCGAGTATTCGGCCCACAACTTCGAACACGCCAACACCGACATGCTGCTCCAGCATTTCAAGGACGCCGAGGCGGAGTGCCAGTCGCTGATCGCCAAGGGCGTCGCGCTGCCGGCCTACGACCAGTGCATCAAGGCGTCGCACCTCTTCAACCTGCTGGACGCGCGCGGCGTCATCAGCGTCGTGGAGCGCGCCGCCTACATCGGCCGCGTGCGCGCGCTGGCGAAAGCCTGCTGCGAGGCGTGGACCGCCGGGGGGGCCAAGTAACATGTCGGTCAACATGCCCGAACTTCTGATCGAGTTCTTCTCCGAGGAAATTCCGGCGCGCATGCAGGCGCGCGCGGCGGACGACCTCAAGCGCCTCGTCACCGAGAAGCTGGCCGCCAACGGCCTGATCTTTGCATCGGCCGAGGCCCATTCCACCCCCCGCCGCCTCGCGCTGGTGATCGATGGCCTGCCCGAGCGCACCGCCGACGTCCGCGAGGAGAAGAAGGGGCCGCGCGTCGGCTCGCCCGAGCAGGCGGTCGCCGGCTTTCTGAAGTCCGCCGGCCTGACCAGCCTGGACCAGTGCGAGCAGCGCGATACCGGCAAGGGCGTCTTCTACTTCGCCGTGGCGGAAAAGAAGGGCCGCGCCACCGCCGAGGTGCTGGCCGAGATCATCCCGGCGGTCATGGGCGACTTCCCCTGGCCGAAGTCGATGCGCTGGGGCACCGGCACGGTGCGCTGGGTGCGCCCGCTGCACTCGATCATCGCGCTGTTCGGCGGCGCGGTGCTGGAGGGTTCGTTCGACCTGGGCGGCGCGCAGGGCAAGCTGGCCTTCGGCAACAGCACGCGCGGCCACCGCTTCCTGTCGCCGGACGCCTTCACGGTCACCGATTTCGCCGACTACAAGGCCAAGCTGCGCGCCGCCCACGTCGTGCTCGACCGCGCCGAGCGCAAGGCCAAGATCAAGGCCGACGCCGAGGCGCTCGCCGCGCAGGAGGGCCTGACCCTCTCCCCCGACGACGGGCTGCTGGAGGAGGTTGCCGGCCTCGTTGAATGGCCGGTCGCTCTGGTCGGCACCATCGACGAAAAGTTCATGGATGTGCCGTCGGAGGTCCTCATCACCTCCATGCGCACGCACCAGAAGTATTTCGCGCTGCTGGACAAGACCGGGACGATGGCGCCGCGCTTCGTCGTGGTCGCCAACACGGTGACGGCGGACGGTGGCAAGGCCATCGTCGCCGGCAACGAGCGCGTTCTGCGCGCCCGCCTGTCCGACGCCAAGTTCTTCTGGGACCAGGACCGCAAGACGAAGCTGGAAGACCGCGTGTCCAAGCTGGGCGCCATCACCTTCCATGCCAAGCTCGGCACGGTGGCGGAGAAGGTCACCCGCGTCCAAGTGCTGGCTGCCGAGATCGCCCGCGCCATCGGCGCCGACGCGGACGCCGCGACCCGCGCCGCCCTGCTGTCCAAGGCGGACCTCGTGACCGAGGTGGTCGGCGAGTTCCCCGAGGTCCAGGGCATCATGGGCCGCTACTACGCGCTGGGCGAGGGCGAGAACCCGGCGGTGGCCGAGGCGATCGCCGAGCACTACAAGCCGCTCGGGCCCTCCGACAGCTGCCCGACGGCGCCGGTGTCGGTCGCCGTGGCGCTGGCCGACAAGCTCGACACGCTGGTCGGCTTTTTCGCCATCGACGAGAAGCCCACGGGCTCCAAGGACCCCTACGCGCTGCGCCGCGCCGCGCTGGGCATCATCCGGCTGATCCTGGAGAACGGGCTGCGGTTGAACCTGACGCAGCTGTTCAAGGCGGCGCACGGCGCTTACACGGTCGGCGGTTTCGCCGCTGCCGACGGCGTCGCCACCGACTTGATGGCCTTCTTCGCCGACCGCCTGAAGGTCACGCTGCGCGACCAGGGCGTGCGGCACGATCTGGTGGACGCGGTGTTCGCGCTGGGCGGCGAGGACGATCTCGTCCGTCTGCTGGCCCGCGTGAAGGCGCTCCAGACCTTCGTCGGGTCGGAGGAGGGGGCGAACCTGCTCGCCGCCTACAAGCGCGCCAGCAACATCGTCCGCATCGAGGAGAAGAAGGACGGCAAGGCCTACGACCAGCCGGTCGATCCGGCCCTGCTGACGCTCGCGGAGGAAAAGGACCTCTACGGCGCCCTGTCCGCTGCCGGCGAGACGGCCCGGCCGCTGCTGGCGAAGGAGGACTTCACCGGCACCATGGCGGCACTCGCCCGCCTGCGCGGCCCGGTGGACGCCTTCTTCGACAAGGTGACGGTGAACGCCGAGCAGGCCGACCTGCGCGCCAACCGCCTGCGTCTGCTCAGCCAGATCCGGGCGACGCTGAACGCGGTCGCGGACTTCTCGCGCATCGAGGGGTGATGGGGGAGGGGTGCCGCGGTGCCCCCTCCCTCCCACGCTTGCGCGTGGGTCCCTCCCTCCCCCGCTTTCCGGGAGAGGGGAAAGTTCCAAAGTCCCCTCCCTCGCCGCAGGCGGGGGAGGGTTAGGGAGGGGGCCCAGCGCCAGCACTCCCATCCAACAAAAAAGGGGCGCCCCACCGGGCGCCCCTTTCTCATGTCCCCGAACCCCTTACCGCGCGGCGCGGTTCGCGGCGCTGACCAAGGCGCGCAGCGAGGCGGTCACGATGTCCGCGTCCATGCCGACGCCGAACAGCGTGCGGTCGTCGTTGGTCTTCACCTCGACATAGGCGCAGGCCTGGGCGTCCTCGCCCTCGCCGACGGCGTGCTCGCGGTAGTCCACCACATGCAGGTCGATGCCGGTGCCCTGGCGCAGCGCGTCCAGGAAGGCGTCGATCGGCCCCTTGCCCGAGCCCTTCAACGTGCTGACCACGCCGTCGCGCGACACCACCACGTTCAGCACGCGGGCGCCGGAGTTCGGGCCGCGCGGCTCGGTCGAATGCTCGATCAGGGCCAGCGGGGCGTCGATGTCCAGATACTCCGCCTTGAAGGCGTTGTGGATGTCGGCGGGGGCCAGCTCCTTGCCGGTCTCGTCGGCGATGCGCTGCACCGTCTTGGAGAACTCGATCTGCAGGCGGCGCGGGATCTGGATGCCGTAATCCTTCTCCAGCACATAGGCGATGCCGCCCTTGCCCGACTGGCTGTTGATGCGGATCACCGCCTCGTAGCTGCGGCCCAGGTCCTGCGGGTCGATGGGCAGATACGGAACCTCCCAGGTGCCGTGGTTGGACTTGGCCAGCGCCTTCAGGCCCTTGTTGATGGCGTCCTGGTGCGAGCCGGAGAAGGCCGTGAAGACCAGCTCGCCGGCGTAGGGGTGGCGCGGGTGGACGGGCAGCTGCGTGCAGTATTCGGCGACGCGGACGATCTCGTTGATGTCGTCGATGCGCAGCTCCGGATCGACGCCCTGGGTCAGCAGGTTCAGCGCCAGCGTGATGACGTCCACGTTGCCGGTGCGCTCGCCGTTGCCGAACAGGGTGCCTTCCACGCGGTCGGCGCCGGCCAGCATGCCCAGCTCCGCCGCCGCGACGCCGGTGCCGCGGTCGTTGTGCGGGTGCAGGGAGATGATCGCCGCGTCGCGGTTCTTCATGTTGCGGCAGAACCACTCGATCTGGTCGGCGTGGATGTTCGGGGTGGACATCTCCACCGTCGCCGGCAGGTTCAGGATGACCTTGTTGGCGGCGTCGGCGCCCCAGGTCTCCATCACCGCTTCACAGATCTCCAGGGCGAACTCCAGCTCGGTCCCGGTGAAGCTCTCCGGCGAGTACTGCAGGACGATCTCGGTGTCGGGATGCTCGGCGGCCAGCTGCTTGATCAGCTTGGTGCCGGCGACGGCGATGTCGACGATGCCCTGGCGGTCCAGCCCGAAGACGACGCGGCGCTGCAGCTCCGAGGTCGAGTTGTACAGGTGGACGATGGCGCGCTTGGCGCCCTTGATGCCCTCGAAGGTGCGGCGGATCAGTTCCTCACGGGCCTGCGTCAGCACCTGGATGGTCACGCTGTCGGGAATCTTGCCGCCCTCGATGATCTCGCGGCAGAAGTCGAAATCGGTCTGCGAGGCGGCGGGGAAGCCGATCTCGATCTCCTTGAAGCCCATCTTCAGCAGCGCGTCGAACATCGCGCGCTTGCGGTCCGGACCCATCGGCTCGATCAGCGCCTGGTTGCCGTCGCGCAGGTCCACGGAGCACCAGACCGGCGCCTTCTCGATGGTCCGGTTCGGCCACTGGCGGTCGGTCAGCTTCACCGGGGCGAAGGGGACGTACTTCTCATGCTTGGCAGAGGTGGCGGCGGCGGGGGTGGCGATGTGGTTCATGACGCTTCGTGATCCCTTGGGAGCCCCGGTTTGTGCAGCGGGGCGTTGTCTCGTGTGGTGTGGGGACCGGCGGGACTACGGTCGCCGAGCTGCCGGACGGCTCAGCGACCGTTCCTAAGTCGCAGCCCCGGCCCCAGCCGGGAGACACGCTTCACCCCGCAAGGGCGCGTGCCGAAAGGACGCGTGCAATAGGTGCTCATGGGAAAACAGACACTTCGACCAGAGAACAGGGCAGACGAACGCAGACGACCCGGACGCTCAAAGCGCCGGGGTGATAAGTCGCAGAAGGGCGTTCGTGTGGTCGATGCGGGTCATGGGGCACACTCTGCGCAGGCAGGCTTGCTCTGTCAAGCCACGTTTCCATGAAATCTTCTGTCGCGGAACGGGGCTTCACGTGAAGAACAGGCGGTAGAGGACCGGCAGAAGGATCGCCGTCACCAGCCCGTTCAGCCCCATCCCCAGCCCGGCGAAGGCCCCCGCCACCTCGTTGACCTGGAGCGCGCGGGCGGTGCCGATGCCGTGGGCGGCCACCCCCAGGCCGAAGCCGCGCGCCCGCCAGTCCGTCACCCGGACGAGGTTCAGCACCCAGGTGCCGAAGGAGGCGGCGATGATCCCGGTCAGGATCACGAAGACCGCGGTGAGGGAGGGCAGGCCGCCGATCTGTTCCGACACGCCCATGGCGATGGGGGAGGTCACCGACTTCGGCGCCAGCGACAGCATGGTGCGCTCCGACGCGCCCAGCGCCCAGGCGATGGCGACGGCACTCAGCGCCGACGCGGCGGAGCCGGTCAGCAGGGCGACCAGCAGCGCCACGGCGGAGCGGCGGACCTGCTGGAACTGGCGGTAGAGCGGGACCGCCAGAGCCACCGTGGCCGGGCCGAGCAGGAAATGCACGAACTGCGCGCCGTCGAAATAAGTACGGTAGTCGATCCCCGCCACCATCAGCGTCGCGGCGATCAGCAGCACCGCGATCATCACCGGGTTCAGCGCGGGCCGCCGGCCGAACCGCTCGAACACCCACATTCCCGCCTGATAGGCGGCCAGCGTCAGGGTCAGGCCGGCGAGCGGGCTGGCCGACAGATAGACCCAGATCTCGTGGAAATCGGGACTCACGGCGCGTCCTCCCCATTGCCGGTTTCGGCGTCGGGGCCGCGGCGGCTCAGCACGCTCATCACCCAGGCGGTCAGCGCGACGCCGATCAGCGTGCTGCCCAGCAGGGCGGCGGCGATGGGCAGGGCCTCCGCCTCCAGCCGGTTCAGGTGCGCCATCACCCCGACGCCCGCCGGAACGAAGAGAAGGGACAGGTGGCGCAGGATGCCGCCCGCCGTCTCCTGCAACGGCTCCGGCACGCCGCCGCGGACCAGCAGGCCGACGAACAGCAGGACCATGCCGAGCACCGGCCCCGGCACGGGCAGATGCAGCAGGCGGGCGGTCAGTTCCCCCGCCAGCTGGCAGGAGAGAAGAAGGGTCAGGGTGCCGAGCATCGGCAGGCTCCGGGCTTTTCGGGGAGGTGGCCGCAGCCTAATCCCGGAGGACGCCGTGGGGGAGAGGATATGCCCTACCGCGCCAGCAGTTGAGCCTTGAGCCAGTCGCGCACCTCGCGGCAGACGGCCTCGGCGGTCTCGTCCAGGCAATGGCCGGCGCCGGGCATCAGGACCAGCTTTTTCGGCTCGCGCGCCATGCGGTGGACGTGGATGGAGCACATGGGCGTCAGCACCTCGTCGGCCTCGCCATGGACCAGCAGCACCGGGCAGCTCAGGTCCGCCACCGCGTCGGTGCCCAGCCCCTGGGTCGCCAGCGTCACCACCGTGCAGACCGCGCCACGGTTCGAGGCCGCGGCCTGGATCGCCACCGCCCCGCCGAAGGAGTGGCCGACCAGGGCGACATGGTGGATGCCCATCCGGCCGAGGAAGGTCAGGCCGCACAGCGTGTCGTACACCGCCTCGTCCAGCGCGCGGGGGTTGCGGTAGCGGACGCGCAGCGAGGCGATGCCGTCGGGCCTGAGATCCTCCGCCAGCCGCGGATACAGCCCATGGGCCGGCGAGTCGAAGCCGCCGCCGACGCCGCCCAGCCAGATGACGCCCAGCGTTCCCGCCGCCTTATGCCCGTCCGGGGCGGCGTAGAGGCGGGCGTCCACGGGGCCGCGGTCGGTCTCCAGGCGCACGGGGGCGAACCCCTCGTCCAGGGTATCACCGATCTGCGCCGACAGGAGCGGCATGGGTGTTCTCCGGCTTGCCAAGGTCTTGCGGGGATTAACAGGTCACCGGGCATCTGTGTTGCTTCGGAACCTCGCCGCACCGTCTCCGGTTGTGCCGAGAGGCGGTTCGCGACACGGGCTCCGCGACAAGGGGTGCGGGCAACGCCCCGCTGCGCCAAGGCCGCCAAACCGACAAACCACACCGGGAGAAACCCCATGTCCCGCAGCAACCGCGACACCGAGCAGGAAAAGCACCAGTCCGGCGGTGCCGGAAAGGCCGCCAAGTCCGGCCATGAGGACCCGGACAAGGCCGCCGGCAACAAGCCCGGCCAGAACCAGTCCAGCGGGCAGGGGCGCGAGCGTGGCTCGGGCTCCGGCGGGTCCCGCGGCGCCTCCGACGAGCAGCGCAAGCGGGACGGGTGACCGGGGTTCCTCCGCGACGAACCCCCAGCCCGGCTGTTGGCGTCGGGCAAAGCCGTGCAACTGAAAAGAAGTGCGACACATGCTCAAACAGATTTCGGTCGATACCGTGAAGCAGGCCGCCGACCTCGCGTACGAGGCCGTGGCCGACCGTCAGCGTTTCCTCGCGGGAATGCGCAACATCGACCTCGGGGAGCAGACCAGCGAACGCGGTTCGCGGAACCCGACCGATCTCGACGCCCTCAGCATCCTGTCCTCCGACGCCAGCGGCGCGCTGAGCCAGTTGAACCGGATGCTGGAGGACCTGACCCCCGAACAACGGATGGAACTGCGCGCGGTCATGTTCGTCGGGCGCGGCGATTTCGCCGGAAACCAGTGGGACCGCGCGCTGGACGAGGCCGGGCGGGCCCCGGACGCCACCCACTACACCGACATCGCGGAGCGCATCGACCTGCACCGCGACCTGATGAAGGGGCTGTACGAGCTGGACCTGCTGAAGAAGAAGGACGGGCAATGACCAGGGGCCGGGACGGCAGGCGGCGCCCGGAGGGCTCCGCCGGGACGCTCGAACGCTGGGCCGCCATCCTCGGCGGCACGGCGCTGGGTTTCGCCGGGGTGCGGCGGGGAAGCTGGGCGCTGGGCGCGCTCGGCGGCGGGCTGTTCCTCGCCGGGGCGGCGGGGGTTCCGCTGTCCAGCCCGCTGCGGCAGGCCGCGCTGCCGGCGCTGCGCCGGGAGCCGACGACCACCCAGGCGAACGTCACCATCGCGGTCCCGGCCGAGAAGCTGTTCCGCCACTGGCGCAACGTCCGCCATCTGGCGGCGCTGTTCCCCCACCTCGACGCCGTGGAGATCCTGTCCGACACGGAAAGCCGCTGGAAGGCCCATGGCCCCGGCGGCGTTCCGGTGGTCTGGAACAGCCGGCTCGACAAGATCCGGGAAAACGAACTCATCACCTGGCACACGCTGGAGGGGGCCGACCTGCCGCACCGCGGCACCGTCCTGTTCCGTCCGGCGCCGGGCGGCCGAGGGACGGAGGTCAGCCTGACGCTGGCCTACCACCCGCCGGGCGGTGTCGGCGGAAACGCCGTGTCCCGCCTGTTCGGGTCCGCGCCGGAGCAACAGGCGCGCGAGGCGCTGCGCCGCCTGAAGCGGATCATGGAGGTCGGCGAGCTTCCCACCATCAAGGGCCAGCCGAGCGGGCGGGCCGAGCGGGGCGGGGCCGACACGCGATTGCGGGAGGTGACGGGATGAGGGCGCTCTGCTGGAACGGCGTGAATGACCTGCGGGTGGAGCGGGTGCCGGACCCCACGATCCTCGGTCCGCAGGACGCGATCATCAAGGTCAGCCTGTCCTCGGTCTGCGGGTCGGACCTGCATCTGATCGGCGGCTACGTCCCAACCATGCGGGCCGGCGACATCATCGGCCATGAATTCCTGGGCGAGGTGGTTGAGAAGGGGCCGGAGGTGACGCGGCTGAACCGCGGCGACCGGGTGATCACCGTGTCGATCATCGGCTGCGGCAAATGCTGGCACTGCCAGCACGAGGAGTTTTCGCTCTGCGACAACTCCAATCCCCAGCCGGCCTTCGAGGAAGCGGCCTACGGGCACTGCACCGCCGGCATCTTCGGCTACAGCCACGCCTTTGGCGGCTACGCCGGAAGCCACGCCGAATACATCCGCGTCCCCTTCGCCGACACCAACTGCTTTCGCGTGCCGGAGGGGGTGACGGACGAGCAGGCGGTCTTCGTCTCCGACGCCGTGCCGACCGGCTACATGGCCGCCGACATGGGCAACATCAAGCCGGGCGACGTGGTGGCCGTCTGGGGCTGCGGCGGCGTCGGCCAGATGGCGATGAAGAGCGCCTTCCTGATGGGGGCGGAGCGGGTGATCGGCATCGACCGCTTTCCCGACCGGCTGCGCGCCGCCCAGATGAAGGCGGGGGCAGAGACGCTGGATTACAGCCGCATGGACATCTACGACGCCCTGCTGGCGATGACCGGCGGGCGCGGGCCGGACGTCTGCATCGACGCGGTGGGCATGGAGGCGGACAGCGGCGCCTCGGCCATCGAAGACCTTTATGACCGCGGCAAGCAGGCACTGCGGCTGGAGAGCGACCGGCCCGCCGTCCTGCGCCAGATGATCCAGTGCTGCCGCAAGGGCGGCACCCTGTCCATTGTCGGCGTCTATGGCGGTCTTCTCGACAAGTTCCCCATGGGCGCGGCGATGAACAAGGCGCTGACCTTCCGCATGGGCCAGCAGCACGGCCAGCGCTACGTCAAGCGCCTGTTCGAGCACATCGAGAAGGGCGATCTCGATCCCGCCTACCTGTTGACCCATAAATGGGCGTTGGACGACGCGCCCCAGGGCTACCGCATGTTCAAGGAGAAGGCCGACGACTGCATGCGGGTCGTCTTCGCGCCGTGACGGCGGGCCGAAACGAGGGGTGGAAGGCCATGAAGATCGTCTACGCCTACCCGGCGGAGAAAGGGCGCGGCGTCGAGGCGGAGATCGTCGGGGGCTTGCGCGACCGCTGCGGCCATGTCGTCCAAACCGCGCGCGAGGAGCGTGACGCGGAGCGCGGCGGCGCCGTCGATGTCATCGTCACGCTGGAACTGGACGATGCCCAGCGGGACACCGCGCTCAACCGGCTGCGCGCCCACCCCGCCGTGATCGACGCGGCGGCGGAGAGCTTCGGGGAACGGGTCTGACCCCTTCATGATCGCCGCGGGATCGGCTCCAGCGGGGTGGTCCGCCGTCCTCGCACCGGCGCCTCCAGCCCTTCCGGCCGCGCCGCCCAGCGGACGGCGTTGAGGATCACGCGCTGGATCTGCGGGTGGTGGTAGGTGGGGTAGGTTTCGTGGCCGGGCCGGAAGTAGAAGATGCGGCCAAGCCCCCGCCGCCAGCCGCAGCCGCTGCGGAACACCTCGCCTCCCTGGAACCAGCTCAGGAAGACCAGATCGTCCGGTGGCGGGATGTCGAAGGGCTCGCCGTACATCTCCTCATGGTCCAGTTCGATGCAATCCGCGATGCCCGCCGCCACGGGGTGGCCGGGATCGACGACCCACAGCCGTTCCTTCTCCGCCGCGACGCGGTATTTCAGGAAGCAGCCGGTGCCCATCAGCGCCAGGAAGGGCTTGGAGAAGTGGCTGGAATGGAGCGCCACGAGACCCATCCCCTGCTCGGTCACCCGCCGCTTCACCCGCTCCACCACCGCGTCCGAGACCTCAGCGTGGGCGCGGTGGCCCCACCAGACCAGCGTGTCGGCGGCGTTCAGCCGCTCTTCGGTGAGGCCGTGCTCCGGCTCGTCCAAAGTGGCGGTCTCCACGGTCAGGCCGGCGGCGCGCAGAGGGGTGGCAAGCGCCTCGTGGATGCCCTGGGGATAGTGGGCCCTCACCGTCTCGTCCCGGCGTTCGTGAATGAACTCGTTCCAGATCAGGACGCGCGGCGACGGGAGCGGCATGGCGGGAAACCTTTTCAAAGGGATGGCGGAGGCTCCAATGGAATCGCCCATGGGACGAAGGCAGGCGGCGTCTGTTGGTGGGCCGTTGATCGAAACATTGCGGTGGGAGCGTTCCGTGTCGAAGTCCTCCCGATGCAGCGCACGCCGGCGGTTCGGCCTTCGCCGTCCGCCGTTGCCCCATAGGCGTCGAACCGGCGCCCGGCGACCGGGTGCTGGCGCGGGTCTGGGCGCCCGCCTGCCGCGGCGTCCACCTGCTGGTCGGGCCGGAGGAGCGCGCGGTGGCGCTGGACGCGGAGGGGGACGGCTACTTCTCCGCGATGGTCGAAGGGGTGCCGGTGGGCAGCCTCTACCGGTTCCAGCTCGACGACGGCCCGGCCTTCCCCGACCCGGCGTCCCGCTTCCAGCCCGACGGGCCGGAGGGGCCGTCGCAGGTGGTGGATGCGTCCGCCTTCGCCTGGACCGACGCCGGCTGGGCGGGATGCGGTCTGCGCGGACAGGTGATCTACGAGATGCACATCGGCACCTTCACGCCGGAGGGAACCTGGGCGGCGGCGGCGCGCGAACTGCCAAGCTTGGCAGAGCTGGGGGTGACGGTCCTCGAACTGATGCCGGTGGCCGAGTTTCCAGGCCGCTTCGGCTGGGGCTACGACGGGGTGGACCTGTTTGCCCCGACCCGGCTCTACGGCGGGCCGGATGACATGCGGCGCTTCGTGGACCGCGCCCACGCGCTCGGCCTCGCGGTGATTCTCGACGTGGTCTACAACCACCTCGGCCCCAGCGGGAACTTCCTGTCCCGCTTCTCCCCGGACTACTTCACCACCCGCTACAAGAACGAGTGGGGAGACGCGCTCAACTTCGACGGCCCGAACTGCGGCCCGGTTCGGGAGTTCTTCCGGGCGAACGCCGCCTTCTGGGTCGACGAGTATCATCTGGACGGGCTGCGTCTGGACGCCACCCAGCAAATCTTCGACCGCTCCACCCCGCACATCATCCAGGAGTTCGGGCAGGCCGTCCGTCAGGCGGCGCGCGGGCGCGGCACCCTGCTGATCGGGGAGAACGAACCCCAACTGGCCACCATGGCCACACCGGTGGAACAGGGTGGTTGCGGGCTGGACGCCCTGTGGAACGACGATTTCCACCATACGGCCCGGGTCGCGCTGACCGGGCGGAACGAGGCCTACTACACCGACTACCGCGGCACGCCGCAGGAACTGCTGTCGGCCGTCAAGCACGGCTTCCTCTACCAGGGGCAATGGTACCGCTGGCAGGGCAAGCGGCGGGGCTTGCCGGCTTACGGGTTGCCGCGCCCGGCCTTCGTCACCTTCCTCCAGAACCACGACCAGATCGCCAATTCCGGCCGTGGCCAGCGGATCCACGCCCTGACCACGCCGGGGCGCTTCCGGGCGCTGACCGCGCTGACGCTGCTGGGTCCCGGCACGCCGATGCTGTTCCAGGGGCAGGAATTCGCGGCGAGCGCGCCCTTCTACTACTTCGCCGACCACGAACCCGATCTGGCCGCCAAGGTGGAGACGGGACGGGCGGAGTTCCTGTCCCAGTTTCCCAGCCTCGCCACCCCCGCCATGCGCGCCCATCTGACGCGCCCGCAGGACGCGGAGACCTTCCGGCACTGCAAGCTCGACCACACGGAGCGGGAGGCCCACACCGAGGTCTGGGCGCTGCACCGCGACCTTCTGCGCCTGCGCCGCGAGGACCCGGTGTTCCGCGCCCAGGGCGACGGCGGGCTGGACGGCGCCGTGCTGGCGGAGGAGGCGTTCGTCCTGCGCTTCTTCGGCGCGAAGGAGGGTGGGGCGGGGGACGACCGGCTGCTGCTGGTCAATCTGGGCCGCGACCTGCGGCTGGACATCCTGCCGGAACCGCTGCTGGCGCCGCCGGTTGGCAGGGACTGGACGCCCTTGTGGTCCAGCGAGGACCCCCGCTACGGCGGCTGCGGCATCGCCCCGCTGGAATCCTCGGACGGCGGCTGGCGGCTCCCCGGCCACGCTGCGGTCGTCCTGGCCGCCACGGACATTGTTCCGGACCAGGAACGGGGCGAAGGCAACGGTACGAGCGCTCAGGAGACCCATGGCTGATTTCATCCGCAAGATCACCCGCGACGCCCTGCGATCCGCGCCGGACGCCGCGCTGTCCCGCGAATGGCTGGTCGCCAACGGGCTGGGCGGCTACGCCTCCTCCTCCCTGTCTGGGGCGGTGACGCGGCGCTATCACGGGCTTCTGGTGGCCGCCCTGCCGGCGCCGCTGGGCCGGGTGGTGATGCTGAGCCAGCTCAACGACGTGCTGATCGAGCGCGACGGGACCGAGCGGCGGCTGACCGGCCACAACCCGCAGGCGGACCAGTGGCCCGACCCGAACTACCCGTCCGATGCCGCGCCCTCCGGCCTCGCCGAGTTCCGCATGGAATCCGGCCTGCCGGTCTGGCGCTACGAGATCGGCGACGTGGTGATCGAAAAGCAGATCGTGTTGCCGCACCTGCAGAACATCGTCCATGTCACCTATCGGGTGGTGAAGGCGCCGCAGCCGATCTGCCTTCGCCTTCGCCCGGTGATGGCCTTCCGCAAACTGGAATCCGCGGTGGACGAGCCGTTGGCCCGCGACTACCGCGTCACCGCCCGTGGTCACGAGTACGAGATATGGGCTGGGCCGGAACTGCCGGTGCTGCGCATGACCATCGAGGGGGCGGAGCTTCCGCTGACGCTGGACGGCGGGGCGCGGCGCGACATCGTCTATCCGGTGGAGGCGGAGCGCGGCTATGAATCGCGCGGCTCGCTGTGGACGCCCGGCTATTTCAGCGGCCCCCTCAGCCAGGGCCAGACGCTGAGCTTCGTCGCGGCGACCGAGCCGTGGCAGCGGCTGTGGGCGCTGCCGCCCGCCGACGTCCTGCGCTTCGAGAAGGAGCGGCGGCGGCGCATCGTCGGGACGGCCCATCCGTCGCTGCGCGAGGGGGCGATGGCGGAGCTGGTGCTCTCGGCGGACAGCTTCCTGTTCGTCCCGGCCGGCCGCGTCGCCGACCAGATGCGCGCCCGCGCCGAGGGCGACGAGGTGCGCACGGTGATCGCCGGCTACCACTGGTTCACCGACTGGGGCCGCGACACCATGATCAGCCTGGAGGGGCTGACCCTGACCACCGGGCGCCACATGGAGGCCGGCTGGATCCTGCGCACCTTCGCGCACTACATCCGCGACGGGCTGATTCCCAACATGTTCCCCGACGGCAAGGACGAAGGGCTGTACCACACCGCCGACGCCACCCTGTGGTTCTTCCACGCGCTGAACCGCTACGTCCAGGCGACCGGGGACCGCCACACGCTGCAATTGCTGCTGCCCCGGCTGGTCGAGGTGATCGACCATCACCGGCGCGGCACCCGCTTCGGCATCGCCGTGGACCCCGGCGACGGGCTGCTGCGCCAGGGGCGGGAGGGCTACCAGCTCACCTGGATGGACGCGAAGGTCGAGGACTGGGTGGTCACGCCGCGCCGGGGCAAGGCGGTGGAGATCAACGCGCTCTGGTACAACGCCCTGTGCCTGACCGCCGGCTGGCTGACCGAGGAGGGGGACGCCCAGGCCGCCCGCCCGCTGGCGGAGCTGGCGGAGCAGGCCCGCGCTTCCTTCAACGCGCGCTTCTGGTGCGCCCACGCCGGGCATCTCTACGACGTGGTGGACGGGGAGCGGGGGGACGACGACGCCTGCCGGCCCAACCAGATCTTCGCCGTCTCGCTCGACAACCCGGTGCTCGACCGCGCCCGCTGGGAGCCGGTGGTGGAGACGGTGCGGCAGCGGCTGCTGACCCCGGTCGGGCTGCGCTCGCTGGCGCCGGGGCAGCGCGACTACAAGCCGAAATACTTCGGCGATCTGCGCGCCCGCGACGCCGCTTACCACCAGGGCACGGTCTGGGGGTGGCTGATCGGTCCCTACGTCGACGCGTGGCTGAAGCTGCATCCGGACGACAAGGCGGGGGCGCGGGAGCTGCTCCAAGGCTTTCTGCCGCATCTCGATCAGGCGGGGATCGGCACCATCTCGGAGATCTTCGACGCCGAACCGCCTTTCAGCCCGCGCGGTTGCATCTCGCAGGCCTGGAGCGTGGCGGAAGTCCTGCGCTGCTGGGCGGCGACGGCGGAGGATCGCTGACGCCGGTCTTCCCAACACAACGCCTATGAAAAGCGTCATAAGAACTTAAGCAGAGAGGGTACGAAAGCCGTTTGGTTACTGAACAGAAAGCGGCGGGGTGGATAAAGCGCGAATCGATGACGGCGCTATAACATTCGCGAAACCCACATTTTGTTGAAGGTTTCTGCCGCCCGTGCCTATCATTGGTAGCGGGTCGAAAAGAAAACGGACGAACACACGGCCGTGTAACCGACCCGCCCAGGATGAGGACGGGAGGGGTCATGCTGGCACTGCTGTCGAAGCCCACGCGCCCGGCGGTCGATTGGGACCGCTTGAGCCGACGAATTCTGGATCGGAGCGCGCAGGCCTGCTGGGTGGTGGATCGCGAGCTGGTCACCATCGGCGTCAACCCGGCGCTGTGCGCCTTGCTCGGCTACCGGGCCGGGGAGCTGGTGGGAACCCACCTTCTGGCTTATGTGGCCGAGGAAAGCCGAAGCGTCCTGGAGCGGCAGGCGGCCATCCGCGACCTGACCCCGCACCGCAGCTACGACGTCACCCTGATCCGCTCCGACGGGATGCCGCTCCGCGTGATCTTCAACGACTCGTGGCTGGACGGCGACGCCAACTCGGACGAGGGGCCGGCGCCGGGCTTCTGCATCTTCGTCACCGACATCACCCGCCGTGTCGAGGAGGAGACGCAGCGCGCCCTGCGGGTGGACCAGCTGGCGGACGCGGTCGCGCGCATGAACCGCTTCCTGGGGCAGATCTGCCAGGAGCTGAAGGACCCGCTGAGCGCCATTCTCGGCGCGACGCAGATGATCTCCTCCGACGCGGCGCTCCCCGACCCGGCGGGCGGCGGTTCGGCGGTGGGGAGCGCGCATCTCGACGCCTACGCCGCGCTGTGCAGCGACGCCGGGCGGCAGATGATGCGGACCATCGAGAACCTGTCGCTGTGGTCCCGCCTGCAGTTGAATCAGGTGCCGCTCGATCTGCGGAGCTATGAGCTGGGCGGCCTGCTTCAGGACGTGCTGGAGGAGTTGGCGCCACGCGCCCGCGCCCGCGACATCCTGATCGTCAACCGCATCGTCGCCACCCCGGTGCTGGGCGACCTGTCCGCGCTGAGCACCGTGCTGAAGCATCTGGTCGAGAACGCGGTGCGCTTCTCCCCCTCGGGGAGCATGGTCATGCTGTCCGCCGCTCTGGCGGACGGGCGGGTGACCGTGCGGGTCCAGGACAACGGGATGGGCATTCCGGAGGATCTGCAGCCCCATCTGTTCCGCATCGACCCCCACCACGCCGCCCCCGGCGCCGACGGCGAGGTGGGGAGCGGCCTTGGCCTGCTGATCTGCAAGGCGCTGGTCGAGCGCATGGGCGGCGGCATCCGCGTCTTCAGCAAGGCGGGCGGCGGAACCGCGGTCACCGTGACCCTGACCCAAGGGGCTTGCGCCGGATTGTAACACCGGCAAACGGATGGTCGTACAAACCGTTTCCTCCGCCCGGGGTGAGCGGCGGCGGGATCGGGGTGCCCCATGCGGGGAATCCGAACATTCAGTTGTCAACAGGGCACAGACCCGCGCGAAATCGCCGCGCCGGGAGTCCGGCGTCAGAATCCAATTGACAGGCGTGAGCGCTGCAACACCCTTCGGAATCGGGAAAGGCAATGCATTTCAATGGTTTGTGTGACATGCTCAAAAAATGGGCAAATCGCGCTATGGCCTTGTCGCGCTTGACTCGAATCGGGAAAAGCCGGGCCTTGTCAACACAGTTATCCACAGACTCTGTGGAGAGCCTACGCGGGAGGTGAAGGGACGTGCCACCCGGCCCATAACCTTTGGCGGGAGGCCCGTCCAATCAGAATAAGTACTTCAGATTTTAGGCTTCGCGCATTTTTGCCGCTATAGTGGTCGCGCCTCATCCCACCGTGTTGCTCCAATCCAACCGGCACCGGATGAGCAGTGACGGAAGGAGTGCCCATGCTGGATGTCTATGGGACGTCTTGCCCGGCGGCGCGTCCACGCTGGTCATCGCGCGCGGCGACCGGTGAAACACGCGGCCGACGCGTGCAGGGATTTGCCGCTCCGGCTTTGGCGGCGGTGATGCTGTCCGCGTTGATCCTCCATCTCCTGCTGACGCTCGCCGCTCATCTGGGCGGGGCCGACATGGCTGGGGTGCTGGCGGTGGCGGTGGGCATGGCGGCGGTGCTGGTGGTCTTGCTTCCCTTTGCCCTGCTGTGCGTCCGGCGGGCTCAGGAAGCGCTGGCGGCCGGCTCGGATCGCCGCGGGAGGACGGCCTCGCCGCAAGGTTGAAGCGGCGCCGGTCGGGGAAATCCCGGTTGCCCCCTTTTGTAAGTCCGCGCATAAAGTGATGACGCCGTGGCGATGAACGGCGCTGTTCGGCGGGGGCTGTGCATGGGGTTGTTCGATTTTCTGAAGGTCACCGTCAAGGATGAGAAGAAGGCGGCACCGCGCCGGCCCAATCCACCCGGTGGCCCGTCGAATGTGATCGAGTTCGACGGCAAGAGCTTTCCGTTGGCCGGGGTCAGCCACAAGGGCTTCGTGGCGACCGGCTTCGACGGCTCGCTCATTCCCAGCCAGACCGCGCGGATCACGGTGCGGATCGACGACGCCTGCGGGAAGTTCACCTTCGCCGCCACCGTGACCATCGAGGAGGTCAAGGGCGGGTCGGTGTCCGGCGCCTGGAACATGCTGCCGCCGGAGGTCGAGACGACCATCCGCAAGTACCTGCAGATCCGCAAGCAGAAGACCGGAAAGTAAGAGGCACGGTCTTGACCGGGCGACCGCCGTTCAGTTGGCGGCGCGGAGCGCCGCGTCGCCGGCTTTTCCCCCGGCCTTGACAGCGGCGTTCACCCCGGCGTTCACCCCAGCGTTCACCAGGGTCGGGGCCATGGCCGGCGTGGCGAGCTGGTGCATCCGCTCGATCCATTCCGACAGGGTGACGAATTCGCAGCCCTTCGCGCGCATCGCGGCGATCACGCGGGGCAGGGCGTTGAGGGTGGATGGGTAGGTGGAGTGCAGCAGAAGCACGCTGCCGGTTCCCGCCTCGGTCTTCACATGCTGCACGATGCGGTCGGGGTCGCGGACCTGCCAGTCCCGGGTGTCCACGGTCCACAGCACCGGGCTCATGCTCTCCTCGCGGGCGATGGCCAGCAGGTCCGGCGTGTAGCGCCCATAGGGCGGCCGGAACAGCACCGGGTTGGCGCCGAATCCGCGCAGGATGCGGTTGGCCTCGGCAATCTCGTGGCGCTGCGCCTCGGGGTCCATGGCGCGCAGGTCGGCGTGCGTCAGGCTGTGGTTGCCGATCTCGTGCCCGGCGGCGATGAAGTCGCGGATCACCTCGCCCTGGTTCTCGGCGACGCTGGCGACCGGAAAATAGGTTGCGGGGATCTTCTCGCGGTTCAGCACGTCCAGGATCTGGCGGGTGACCACCCGGTGCGGCCCGTCGTCGAAGGTGAGGGCGCAGAGATTCCAGCCCTCCTCCTTCAGCGTCGCCGGCATGACGTCGAGCGTCGTGTCGGGAACCACCGCGCCCAGCCGGCCCTTGCGGCGCCCAGACTTCTCGATGGCGGCCATGGTCCGGGCGGCTTCCGGCGGGTAGGTGAGGGCGACGTCGGCCTTGCCGTCCCCGCCGGGGCGGGGCGGGGCGAGTTGCGCGCTGTCGGCGGGCGGCCTGATCTCCGGTGCTTGGGGCGATGCCTGAGGCGGCGCGGGCAAGGGAGGGGCGGGCGGAGGCGCGGCCGGAGGTGCGGGCGGAGGCGCGTCGAGGACGAGGCAGCCGAACCCGGCGCCGAGCATGCGGCGGCACAGCGCCGTCACGTCCAGCCCCACCGGGGCGGTGGCCCGCAGGGCGACGCCCTCGCCCTGGCGCCGCGCGTCGAGCGGAACGACCGCCGGGCTGAGGCCGTCCGCCAGATCGGGGGAGCGGCGGCGCAGGCTGTCCCACGCCCACCAGGCATCCCCTTCCCTTTGGAAGAGGCCGAGTTGCAGCAGCGACGGCCCATCCGCGGCGCGGGCGGCGGTGTTTGGGAGCGCCATCAGCACTCCCGCGGCCAGCGGCAACGCGAACAGGGAAGAGCGGAAGCGGCGCATGCCCATGAGGAGGGAGGACGTGAGGGAGCGTCCGTGTTCAGGCCGATTCACACGTTTCTCCTCCGGATCGTCGCCGTCGTCGAATACCACCCCTTCGGGATTAATTCAAACGGCGCGGCCTCCGTCGGTTTGCCCGCTCCGATCATCCCTTCGGGAGGAACCTTCGGTGTTCCGGCGCGGTTGACGGGAAGCGCGCCCGGCCCAAAGGCCCATCCCGCAGCGGGGTGTGGGCGGCGCGGAACAAGAACGGACAGGAGGCAGCCCGGATGGCGGATGATTTGGAAAGCCGGATCAGAGCGCGCGCTCACCAGATCTGGGAGCGTGAAGGCCGTCCGGAGGATCGCGCCGAAGACCATTGGAAGCTGGCGAGCGAGGAAATCGCCATCGAGGACAATTACCGGGACACATTGCGCCCGAATCCGGCGCGCGGCCCCGACGACACCGCGGAACGGACCGAGCCGGTCGAACCCGTGCTGAGCATGGAGAGCCAGGGCGAGATGCCCGGCATCGCCGACCAGGGCGAGGAATTCCGCATTCCCGGCCAGGCCCGCGACTCCTGACGGCGGCTCCCACCGCTTTCCTCACGTCGTGCTTAGAGAGGACCCCCATGGACACGAACCTGGAAATCGCCTTCCACAACATGGACTCCCAGCCCGAGCTGGAGGCCTACATCCGCGAACG
Organism: Azospirillum sp. UENF 312511; assembly: GCF_058780635.1. NCBI lineage: Bacteria > Pseudomonadati > Pseudomonadota > Alphaproteobacteria > Rhodospirillales > Azospirillaceae > Azospirillum > Azospirillum sp. UENF 312511. Next base: position 2,225,191 of record NZ_JBSNCG010000003.1, read on the forward strand.
GGCGGAGAAGACGGAAAAACTGTTCGACCGGCTGGTCGGCATGCGGGTCGCCGTGGAAGCCCAGCATCGCCAGCACAAGACCGGCAACGTCTTCGACGTCCACATCGAGCTGATGGTGCCGGGCCAGGACATCGTGGTCAGCCGCAAGCCGAACAAGGCGAAGGAGCGCTACGCCAACCCCGACGCCCGCACCTCGATCCGCGACGCCTTCGAAGCCGCGGAGCGGCAGTTGAAGGAGTACAAGGACAAGATGCGCCGCGACGTGAAGGTCCATGATCCGGAGCAGCCCGGCCGCGTCTCGCAGCTCAACCCGACCGAGGACCACGGCTTCATCACGACCAACACCGGGACGCAGCTCTATTTCCACCGGAACAGCTGCCTGAACGTGGACATGGACCAGCTCAAGACCGGCGACCCGGTGAAGTATGTGGAGGCGACGGGCGACACCGGCCCGACCGCCGCCAAGGTGTGGCGGGCATCCGGGTCCGACACCGAATTGCGGGCCACCTGATGAAAAAGCCCCCACCAACCGGCGGGGGCTTTTTCTTGGAAGGGTTTTCCTTGAATTCAGGCTCTTTGGGCTGGAGGCATCGGGTCGGCCGAGGTCGGACCGCTCGGGTCCGGTGCCGCGGCTGGAACGGTGTCCTCGTTCAGGTCATAGATGTCCGGGTGCAGGCGGACGGCGTCGCGGTCGTCCACCGTCGCGGTCCAGTAGACGAAGCGCACCGGCACCGGCTGGGAAAGCTTGATCCATTGCGGTTCCTGCCGGTCCAGCATGCGGTCGAGCCGCGCCGTGGACACATGCTCGGTCGCCAGAAGCGCCTCGGCCATGCCGCGCGCGTCCTCCAGGCGGACGCAACCGGAGCTGACGGTGCGGATCTCGCGGTCGAACAACCGCGGCTCGTTGGTGCCGTGCAGGTAGATGTTGTAGGGGTTGGTCATGTTGAACCGGTACCGGCCCAGCGCGTTGTGGTCGCCCGGCTGCTGGACGATCCGCACGCGGCGCGGCGAGACGTTGCGCCAGTCCACGACGCCCGGTTCGACCGGGGCGCCGTCCAGATAGACCACCGCGTTGGCGATGCCCGGCGTGCCCTTGGCCCGCAGCAGGGGCAGCTTGTCCTCCTTCAGGACGGTGGGCGGCACGGTCCAGGTCGGGTTGACGATGACGTGGGTGATCTGGTCCTGAAGCAGCGGCGTCTCGCGCGACGGGCGCCCGACGATGGAGCGCATGGTCAGCGCCTCCTCCCCGTCGCGGACCAGCGTGGTGGTCTGGCTGGGCAGGTTCACCAGGATCACGGTGTCCGGCGCGGTGTCGCGGAAGGCGCGCATGGACAGCGCGCTGCGCCGCATCTGGGCGGCCGCCTCCTGCGGGCTGCGGTCCAGCGCCACCCGCGTGCCGCCGCCGACCAGCCCGTCGACCTTCATGCGCTGGCTGAACTGGAAGGCGCGCACCGCGGTGTCCACCTCCTCGTCGTACAGATCGCCCCGGCGCAGCCGGTCGAGGAAACCCAGTTCGGCCAAGCGCTGCGTCAGCCGCTCCACGCGTTCGCCGCTGCTGCCCGTCTTGAGAAGCGGGCCGGACCCGATGCGGGTGATGGGACGCTCCGGTTCCGCCTCCAGCACCGTGGCGGCGGCGTCCAGCCGGTCGGCCCAGCCGGTCAGCGTGTCGCGGTAGGGGGCCGCCTCGGCGGTGGCCGGGGTGGCGGTAAGGGTGGCGGCCGTGCCGGCGATCACGGACAGCGCCAGCGTCAGCGCGGCCAGGACCGGCGCCGGGCGGCGTGGTTGGTCGGTAAGCGTCTGGGATGTGTGCATGATCCGTCCTCGGCTGGCAGGTGGTCCGATCCCCTGTCCTTTCTATCGAATGTAGTACGTGAAGCCCCGTCCGGCGAGGCGGGGACGCGCGTTCCAGGGGTCGGGAAATCGGCGTACGGCCTCCGGCCAGGGGGCAACCAGTGCGGGTGAGGGCGCCGAGGGCCGATTTGTGACCGATTCGGGCCATTTTCGGGTTGATCCCGGCCAAGCCCTAGCCTATAGGGAATAGTCGTTCGCTATGACCACAATATTTTGGTCCTATCCGAACAATCCCTAGGGGGCCGGCCGGCGCTGGAACGGTGCGGCCCGATCACCAAAATGCATAGGGAGTGATGCTTTTGGGGAGTGACGACCGTGCCGCGCCGATGAATGGGCGCGAGACTGGCCGCCGTGGGTTTCTGACCTTCGCCGCCGCGACCCTGACCGCCCTGGCCGTTCCGGTCCTGGTGCCCGCCGCGCCGGCCCTTGCGGCCCCCCTGGCCGGCGGCGTCCGCCGACTGGCCCTGCACAACATCAACACCAACGAACAGTTCAGCGGCGTCTATTGGGCCGATGGCGCTTACCGACCGGACGCGCTGAAAAGGCTGGACGTGCTGCTGCGCGATCATCGGGCCAAGCAGGTCGGCCGCTACGACCCCCGCCTGTTCGACGTGCTGGCCCGTCTGCATCAGACGCTGGACAGCGACGAGCCCTTCCGGGTCATCTGCGGCTACCGCTCGCGCCGCACCAACGCCATGGCCCGCCGCCGCTCGCGCGGGGTGGCGAAGGAAAGCTACCACACCCGCGGCATGGCCATCGACGTGATGCTGCCGGATGTCGAGTTGAAGGCCATCGCCACCGCGGCCCGCGGCATGGAGGCCGGCGGCGTCGGCTACTACCCGCGCAGCGGCTTCGTGCACATCGACACCGGGCCCGTCCGCACCTGGTGACGTCGGACCTGGGGTGGGGCCTGGGGTGGGGCCTGTGGTCGGCCGCGATCCTCGTCGCGGGCGTCATAGGCCGGGTTGCCGTACGCCCTGTTCCGGGCGCCTGCCCAGTCGGTAGGCACCCCGGAACCATGGCCCGGCGCGCCGGTTGCTCCAATCGGAATTCCCCGAACGAGCAACACGGAGGGCGACGAAGGCGATGTTCTGCAAACACGATCTGGAACGACTCCTGACCGTCGATGCCGCCCCGGCGGTGTCCATCTTCCTGCCCACCCACATCGCCGGGCGCGACATCCGCCAAGACGTGATCCGGCTGCGCAACCTGCTCGCCAAGGCCCAGGACCAGCTGTGCGAGAAGCACGGCCTGCGCCGGCCCGACGCCGAAGCGTTCCTAAAGCCGGCCTCCGACCTGCTGGAGCAGAACGAGTTCTGGCGCCATATGGACCGTGGGCTGGCGATTTTCCTGGCCAAGGGCGTGTCGGCCATCCACCGCGTGCCCGTTGAACTGCCGGAGGAGGTCGTCGTCAATGCGCGCTTCACGCTGCGGCCTTTGCTGCCGCTGTTGGCGGATGACGGAACCTTCATGATCCTGGCCGTCACCGCCGGGCGGGCTCGGCTGTTCTGCGCGACCCGCCACGGCATCGCGGAGGAGGATGCCGGCCTGCCGCAGGGTGTCGCGGAAATCCATGCCGAAACCAATTACGAAAACAACCTGCACTCAGCCCCGCCGGCCCGCCATGCCGACCGCACGGACCGCGGCGGCGTGTCGATGGTCAAGACGCACAATTTCGGCGAAGATCCCGAGGAACTGCGCAAGGCCCATCTCATCGAGTATCTCGGTCGGGTCGGTGGTCGCGTGCGCGATCACCTGAAGCCTTTCCGCGGCCCGCTCGTCTTGGTGGCGGACGAGGAGATCCAGGGGCATTTGCGCAAGGACGCGCATCTTCAGGGACTGCTGGAGCAGGGGGTGGTCACGAACCCCGATGCGCTGGATGTGGAGGAGTTGCACCGTCGCGCCTACGCGGTGGTCCAGCCGATGTTCGAGTCGACCCGGCGGACGGCCGTGGAGCGCTTCAACGCCCTGTATGGCGACCGCAACACGGCGGAACGGACGACGACGCGGGCCGAGGATGTGATGGTGGCGGCGCGCGAGGGACGGGTCGGGGTTCTGCTGGTGGCCGGGAACGAGAAGGTCTGGGGGCATTTCCGGGAGGACTATCACCGGGCCTTCCCGTTGCATCATGAAACGGACGGCGCCATCGACCTCGTCGAGGAGGCCGCCACCGAAACGCTGCTGCGCGGCGGCGAGGTGCATGTGGTGACCAAGGAGGAGCTGCCCTCCGGCGCCTCGACCGCAGCGATCCTGCGCTTCTGATCGCCGATACCAGGAGTCGTTCGGTTTGGGCGGTGTCCTGTGGGGCGCCGCCCCACCGGCGTTTCGCCGTCAGGTGGACGCCTTGCTGGGCTTGCCGGCGTGGTAAATGTCGGCCGGATCCCAGACCGCGCCATGGCGCCGCCGCTTTCCGCCGGTCGTCTCGACCTTGATGCGGGACTTGGCGGGCGCTTTCGCTGCCATCTTTCCCACCGGCGTCTTTCCCCCGGGTGCCCTTCCCACCAGCGCGTTCGACGCCGTCGGGACCGTCAGCGTACTCCTCTCTCCCGGGAAGCCGTTCGGCGCGCTTCCCATGAGCGCGGCGCTCGCCAGTCCACTCTCCTCCTCATCCCGCGCCTCCTGCAGGTGAGGCGACAGGGAGCTGAGGAGCGACAGGAGTTCATCGCCAACACTGTCCGGTGCGGCCCGCCACAAGCGCAGCATGCGCGCCTCGCGGCGGCTGATGGAACTGTCGCTGATTCGCGCGTTGTCCGCGCTGGGCGTCCTCGTGACGGAGGCTTGCGGATCGTCGTAGCAATCGAAGAAAAAACTGACGGGAACGTCAAGTACCTGCCCCAGACGATACAACGTTCCGGCCGAGATCCGGTTGGAGCCGCGCTCGTATTTCTGGACCTGTTGAAACGTCAGGCCAATGGCTTCGCCCAGCTTTTCCTGGCTCATGCCCATCAAGGTGCGGCGCATGCGAACGCGCTGCCCGACATGTGCATCGACCGACCAGGATTCGGGCGATCCGCGCCGCCCCCTTTTGCGCACCGCAGGTTCGCTCATGGACCCGGAACTCCAATGCTTGCGAATAAATATGTAGGATTTGAGAATGTTAAAGAGATTGTTCACACAGAACTTTCCGGTGCGCAAGCGGAATCTCTGAAATTACTGCTCTATGGTTGTTGTTTAGGCATGAATGAGGGCATATGAATTCCCTGGTCCCTTGCGGTCCGGTGTGTTGAAGGCACTGATTGCGGCGCTTTGCCTGCGTCGCGCGTGACGGTTGCACGCTTCCACAGGGCGTTGAACTGGAAATAAATGGCGCAAAATCGCGCTCTATATAAAAATAATATTTTAATTTATGGTGATTTTGCCGCCTCGTCCTGGTGTGGAAACACTTTGATAATCAAATTCGGATAGGCCGGATGAGATAGAATTCGCGCCACAGGCTGCGCCGGGTCCGGGTGCCGGACCGGCGGGGAAGGGTGGCGGCGACGGTCGGCTGCGACGGTCGGCGGCGAGTTTCCTTGCGCTGCCGCGTCGCAATCAAAGGATCAGGTCGATGCAGACAAGCAGTCTGGCGGGACGCTTCAAGGTCGGGACCCGCATTTACTTTGGTTTCCTCGTGGTGTTGCTGCTGCTGGCGGTGGTGGTCGCCATCGGCGTGCGGGGCCTCGGGGTGGCGCGGGACGGCTTCGAATCCTATGCGGCGGTGAGCAACCACTCGATCCAGGTCAGTTCCATCGACGCGCAGGTCGCCCAGATGCGCCGCCTCGCCCTGACCTTCAACACGTTCGGCGACCCGAAGGTGGCGGATCAGGTGCGCGCCGTCCAGGCGACCCTCGTCAAGGATCTGCGGAGCGCCCTGGACGGCACGACCGGCGAACGCCGCGCCCTGCTGGAGCGGATGAATCAGGTCTTCGCCAACTATGTGACCGACTTCAACACGCTGGCGGAGCTTCGCCTGCGCCGCGACCGCCTGTACACCGAGCAGCTCGTCCCGGCGGGCGAGAAGGCGCGCGAGACCGTGTCGCAGCTCGTCTCCACCCTGATCGCCGACGGCGAGCACGAGGCCGCGGCCAACGCCGCCCTCGCGCAGGAGCAGCTTCTGCTGGCGCGGCTGGCCGCGTCGCGCTTCTTCACCAGCCCGAACGAGTCGATCATCACGGAGGTGTCGGCCCGTGACGACGCCTTCGGCGAGGCCATCCGCCGGGCGACGGAGCGGCTGAACAACCCGGCGCGCCGGGCCGCGGCGCTGGCCGCCGACCAGCTGGCCGACCGCTACGTCTCGCTGTTCCGCGAAACCGCCGCCGTCATGCTGGAAAACACCCGGCTGGTCGACGTGATGGGCGCCCGCGGCGTCGAGTTCGCCGATCTTTCCGACCGCACCGTCGCGATCGAGGGCAAGGACCGCGAGGGCGTTCTGGCCGAAACCACCGGCAGCATGGACCGCACCCTGTCGGCCAACGTGACGATTGCGGCCGGCGCCTTCCTGTTCGGCCTGCTGCTGGCCTGGGCGGTGGCGCGGTCCATCGTGAAGCCGGTCGTGTCGATGACCGAGACGATGACCAACCTCGCCGGCGGCGACTTGACGGTGACCATCCCGGCGCTGGCCAACCGCGACGAGATCGGGCAGATGGCGCAGGCGGTGCAGGTGTTCAAGGACAACGCCATCCAGAAGAAGGCGATGGACGAGGCCGAGCGCGAACGTCTGGAGGCCGAACGCCGCGCCGACGAGGCGCAGCGCGCCCGCGAGACCGCCATCGGCGAGGAGATCGCCGCGCTGATCGACGGCGTGTCGAAGGGCGACCTGTCGCGTCGCCTGGAGCTGACCGGCAAGGACGGCTTCTACAAGACCATGTCGGAGGGCATCAACCGCCTGACCGACACGGTCGAGGCGGTCATCGCCGACCTCGGCGCGGTGCTCAGCGCGCTTGCCCAGGGTGACCTCAACAAGCGGGTGGAGCGCGACTACCAGGGCGCCTTCCAGACGCTGAAGACCGACGTCAACACGACATCCGCCAAGCTCGGCGAGATCGTCGGCCAGATCCTGCGCGCCACCGACGCGATTTCCGGCGCGGCCTCCGAAGTCTCGCTGGGGTCGAGCGACCTCGCGGAGCGGACGGAGCAGCAGGCCTCCTCGCTGGAGGAGACGGCGGCGAGCATGGAGGAGCTGGGGGCAACCGTGCGCTCCAACGCTGACAACGCCCAGCGCGCCAACGGCATGGCCGCCGACGCCCGCACCGCTGCGGAGTCCGGCGGGACGGTGGCGGATTCGGCCATCGACGCGATGAAGCGCATTGAGGCGTCGAGCCGCAAGATCACCGACATCATCGGGGTGATCGACGAGATTGCCTTCCAGACCAACCTGCTGGCGCTGAACGCGGCGGTCGAGGCGGCGCGGGCCGGCGACGCCGGGCGCGGCTTCGCGGTGGTGGCGCAGGAGGTGCGCAATCTCGCCCAGCGCTCCGCCCAGGCGTCCAAGGAGATCAAGGGCCTGATCCTCGACAGCGACAGTCAGGTGAAGGACGGGGTGGAGCTGGTCAAGAAGGCCGGCGACGCGCTGGAGGGCATCGTGTCGGGCGTCCAGCAGGTTGCCGGGCTGATCGCCGAGATGGCCTCGGCCTCTTCGGAGCAGGCGGCGGCGCTCGACGAGATCAACGCCACCGTCTCGCAAATGGACGAGATGACCCAGAAGAACGCCGCGCTCGTCGAGGAAACCACCGCGGCGGCCCAGTCGCTCGCCAACCAGGCGACGGACCTGCGGTCGCTGGTCAGCTTCTTCAAGCTGGACGCGGCGGCCCTTGCGGCGGCGCCCGCCGTCCACCATGGCGGGGCGTCGCCGGCTTTGCGGCGCAGCATTGCTCCGACCAAGCCAGCCCCCGCCAAGCCCGCGGTGCGCAAGGCGGCGGCTCCGGCCCGTCCGGTGGCGGCGGGCAAGGCGGCTTCGGCGACCTTGCAACGCGCTTCCGCCGATGAGGACGATTGGAAGGAGTTCTGAGTCGAGCTGCGCTGAAAAAAGCGTGCGATGGAAAGGGCGGCGCGGACGTTTGTCAGGGTAGGCCATCACACCGGCCTCATCCACCAACCGGGAGTGACGAACCCATGACCGCGCGCCGCCCCATCCCCGTAAGTCTCATGGCGCCTCTGTTCCTTGCCGGCGCCCTGTGGACGGTGCCGGCGGGCGCCGCCGACACGCCGCCCCCGCCCGGCGCCACGCCTCCGGCCCCCGGGGCGCCCAGCACGCCGGGCGAGCAGGCCCGCCAGGGCGTGGAATTGCTGATGAAGGCTCTGGAGGGGTGGGTGCGGCAGGTGCCGATGTTCGCTCCCCCCGAAGTCACGCCGGAGGGCGACATCGTCATCCGGCGTCTCGACCGTTCCCGCCCGGCACCGCCCAACCCTGGGCCGGCCGAACCGGCGCCGCCGAAGTCCGAACCACCGAAGTCCGAACCGCCGGTGCCAAACGCACCGACCGACCTTTAAGGCCAGCGGCGAAGCCCGATACAGCGTGTCACGCAGCGCGCCGGCGTGGTCTTCGATGCGTGGCGAAGCCTTCAAGCAGCCTTAACGCTCCCTTAATTCATAGTTAACGGTAGGTTAACGACCGTTTGCGGGCCGAACAGAGGCCGCACGGGGCGGTCTGCGTGACGCGCTGTATCGGCCTTTCCGGTCTGCCGGTCAGCCGGCGTGCCAGGGGCCTCCGGGGCGGGCGAAGCCCTCCACCTGATCGCGCAGCTTCTGGATTTGCGACGGGGTGAGGGTGAGGCCAAGACGCGCGGCGAAGGCGGCGGCCAGCGCGCCGCGCGTCGGGCGCTCCCCCCGGTCCGACAGGGTGCGGTACAGTTCGAACGCCGCGGCGTAGCGTTGCAAGGCGTCCGGGCGGCGGCGCAACTGGGCCGCCTGCGGGGTGGCGGCCCCCTCCAGATGGGCTTCCAGGCGGCGCAGGGCGTCCGCCGCCGACAGGGCGGGCAGGGAAACGGGCGGCTCGGGTTCCCGCTCGGGCCGGCCGATGGCCGCCTTGGCGCGGTGCCGCCGCTGGCGCAGCCGGTCGTCGTTGCGCAGGCGCTCCGCATAGGCGGGGTCGCTGCGCCGCCGCTCGGTGCGGGCCCGGTTGGCGCGGGCGTTGCGCTCCTCCCGATCCGCGTGGCTCTGCGGATCGCTGAGCAGGAAGGCCAGCTCCTCCGCGGTCAGGCGCAGGGAGTCGGTGTCGGGGTCGTTTTCGGCAGTCATGCCGAAAGCAACGTTTCGGGCGCCGGTTCCGATCCATACCACCAAAGAAGGTCACAGTTCGGGGAGCGCGTCAGGCCGCGTGGTGCATCTCCCGGCCGTCCGGGCAGGGGCCGGTTTCGACCTGGACCGTGGCGTGGCCGATGCCGAAGCGTCCGCGCAGGGTCTCGACCAGATCGCGCAACACCGCGTCGCGGTCGGTTCCCGGCGGCACCACGGCGTGCATGGTCAGCAGCGGCCGTTCCGCCGTCAGCGACCAGACATGGACGTGATGGATGTCGGTGACCGCCGGCACAGCCTCGTGCAGGGCGCTGCGCAGCTCGTCCACGTCGATGCCGACCGGCGTGCCCTCCACCAGGATGTGGGCGCTCTGCCGCACCACCTCCCAGGCGCCGCGCAGGATCAGCAGGGCGACCAGCACCGACAGGATCGGGTCGATGGGTGTCCAGCCGGTCGCCAGGATGATGCCCGCCGCCACGACCGCCGCCACCGAGCCGAGCAGGTCGCCCAGCACGTGCAGGGCGGCGCCGCGGACGTTCAGGTTCTCCCGGTCGCCGCGGTGCAGGATGTAGAGGCCGGCGAGGTTGCCCAGCCCGCCCAGCACCGCCACCGCCATCATGGTGCCGCCCAGGACCGGCTGGGGTTCCATCAGCCGTTGCGCCGCCTCCCACAGGATCCAGGCGGAGAGCAGGAACAGGCTGAGGCCGTTGACGAAAGCGGCGAGGACCTGGAGCCGGTGGTAGCCGAAGCTGCGCCGCCGGTCCGACGGGCGCCGCCCCAGCCGGAAGGCCAGCCAAGCCAGCGCCAGCGCCGCCGCGTCGGTCAGCATGTGCCCGGCGTCGGCCAGCAGGGCGAGCGACCCGGACAGCACGCCGCCCACCACCTCCGCCACCATCAGGCTGGCGGTCAACAACAGGACCAGCAAAATCCGCCGCTCGCTGTCGGCCGTCACCGTCGCGGTGTGGGCATGGCCGTGGCTGTGGGCATGTCCGTGGTCATGGCCGTGCTCATGCCCATTCCCGTGCTCATGATCATGGTCATGATGCTGGTGGTCGTGGTCATGATCGTGGTCATGGGCACCGTGGCCCTGCGGTCCCTGCGTCACTGGCCTGCCCCCTCGCGGTCATGCTTGGAATAGGACGACGGCGTCAGGATAGGACCGATGCTGCGCCGCCGTCACGGCGTTTCCGGTCACGGCGATTTCGCTGTCCATCGCAACGGCCCCTCGTGCTAGAGAATGCCTCCGACACGACACGTCACCCCATTTCACAGCAGACGGGACCCGGCCGGCCATGACCCCCAGGCAAGCCCTCCAGCAGCGCCTCGCCGCCCTGGACGCGCATCTCCGCGCGGAAAACCCGAACCTCCTCCCGGTCATTCCGACCTTCCGCAATTTCGACCGGGTGCTGGTCCGGCTGGGCCTGCTGGGGCCGCACGAGTCGCTGACCACGCGCATTCCGTGGTGGCCGATGATCGCGGTGCTGGGGACCTTCTCCGCGGGCAAGTCCACCTTCCTCAACGGCTATCTCGGCGCGCCGCTGCAGAACACCGGCAACCAGGCGGTGGACGACAAGTTCACGGTGATCTGCCACGGTCAGGAGACCCGGCGTGAGGCCCTGCCGGGCACCGCGCTGAACGCCGACCCGCGCTTTCCCTTCTACCGGATCGCCGACGAGATCGAGAAGGTCGCGGCGGGCGAGGGCAAGCGCATCGACAACTACCTGCAGCTCAAGACGCTGTCCGGCGACCGGGCGCGCGGCAAGATCTTCATCGACTCGCCGGGCTTCGATGCCGACGACCAGCGCCGCTCGGTGCTGCGGCTGGTCGATCACATCGTCGAGCTGTCCGACCTCGTGCTGGTCTTCTTCGACGGGCGCCATCCGGAGCCGGGGGCGATGCAGGACACGCTGAAGCATCTGGTGGCGAAGACGGTGGACCGCGCCGATGCGCGCAAGGTCTGCTACATCCTGAACCAGATCGACACCACGGCGAAGGAAGACAATCTGGAGGCGGTGTTCGGCGCGTGGCAGCGCGCCATCGCCCAGGCCGGTCTGGTGTCCGGCCGCTTCTACGCCCTCTACGACAGCAAGTCGGCGGTCGCCATCGCTGACGACGCGGTGCGCGCCCGCTACGAGGCGAGGCGCGACTCCGACCTTGCCGAACTCCAGGTGCGCATCAACGAGGTGGAGGTCGCCCGCGCCTACCGCATCGTCGGCATGATCGACAGCCTCGTGAAGGAGTTGAAGGGCGAGATCGTCCCGCAGCTCGCCGCGGCGATGAAGCGCTGGCGCAAGCTGGTGCTGATCGGCGACGCGGTGTGGCTGGCCCTGCTCGCCCTGCTGTTCGGCGGGATCGCCAGCCTCGCCGGCGGCGACACGGTGTCGGCGTTCCTGACCTGGCTGACCCAGTCGCAGCCGGCCTGGGCCGGCGGCCTGCCGGTCGGGGTTCTGGCGGCGCTGGTGGTGCTGGGCGGCCTGTTCGGCGCGGGGCATTTCTGGCTGCGCTCCTTCATGGCCCGGCGGGTCGCCCGCAGCCTGCCGGAGCGCTACGGCGACGTGGACCTGAACCTCCAGCAGGGCTTCCTGCGCAACACCCGCTTCTTCCGCTCGATCTTCCGCAAGAAGCCGGTGGGCTGGAGCGGCGGTGCGGAAAAGCGCATCTTCTCCATCCGCGAGGCGGTGGCGGAGCATGTCCAGCGCATCAACGACCTGTTCACCGACCCCGCCGGGCGGCGCAACCGCGCCCCGGCGGAGTGAGCGGGCGTCTGCGGGAGAGGGGTTAGGGGATAGGCGATGGCGGGGCGGCGGTGTCTTCTGACCATGCTCCTGCTGTTGGCGGCGGTCGGCCCCGTCCGGGCGGCCCCGCTCGATTCGGCGCTCCTTGGCTCGGCCCCCCTCAACTCGGCCCCCCTCGACTCGGCCCTGGACCTGGTCACCGGCAACGACTTCGCTCCCTTCACCGGGGAGGATCTGCCGGAGGGCGGTCTGCTGGCCGAGATCGTGCGCCGCGCCTTCGGCGAGGTCGGGCTGCGTTACGAGGTGCGCTTCATGCCCTGGCGCCGCGGCTACGACGGCGTCCTGGCGGGCAAGTTCCTGGGCACCTTTCCCTATGTCCGCACGCCGGACCGCGAGATGGAGATGCTGTTCTCCGACCCGCTGCTGGAGGTGCGCCAACTCGTCTACCTGTCCGCCCACAGCGGCATGGTGTTCCACACGCCGCAGGATTTCCGGGGCCGCACGGTCTGCGCGCCGGTCGGCTACGCCCTGCCGGCGGAGCTGGCGGAACTGGCCGCGGCGGGCGTACTGGCGCGGGAAAGCCCGGCGGACCTGCCGGCCTGCGTGCGGATGGTCGCCTCGGGCCGGGTGGACGCCTTCGTCATCGACGAATTCACCGGGCGGAGCGCGGTGGCGAAGGCGATGGTCGGGGACGAGATCCGCGTCGCCCCCTTGCCCTACGCCCGCGCCGGGCAGCACCTGATTCTCTCGCGTTCGTTGCCGGAGGCGGCGGCAATCCTGGCCGCCTTCAACGCCGGATTGAGGAAATTAAAGGATGGCGGCGCCTTCGAGGAGATCCTGCGCCGCCATCTGTCCGCCGCGCCGTGAGGCGTTTGGCGCCGAAGGGGGCAGAACACGCCGAATGGGCGTAACGTTTGCGCCATGCGGCATTGCCAGCGCGACGCAAAGTGCTATAAACGCGCGGACTCGATCTTGGAAAAGGGGCGTGGCCCGTGGCCATCGACGCTTCCGTTCTGGTCCTGAACGGACCGAACCTGAACATGCTGGGCGTGCGCGAACCGCACATTTATGGCTCCATGACGCTCGACGATCTGGAAGGCGCGTGCCAGGAACGCGCCGAACAGCTCGGGCTGGCCATCGACTTCCGGCAGTCGAACCACGAGGGCGAACTCGTTTCCTGGATTCAGCAGGCGCGGACGGAGCATGACGGCATCGTCATCAACGCCGGCGCCTACAGCCACACCTCCGTCGCCATCATGGACGCGCTGATCCTGTCCGAGCTGCCGATCGTCGAGGTGCATCTCTCCAACATCTACAAGCGTGAGGCCATCCGCCACCACTCGCACATTTCCGCGGTGGCCAAGGGGATGATCTGCGGCTTCGGCCCTCACGGGTATCTGCTGGCGCTGGACGCCATGGCGAATATCCTCGAGCGCGACTAAGGAACACGGGAAAAACGAACACCATGGCAAGCTTCGACATCGACGGCGATCTGGTCCGCAAGCTCGCGGATCTCCTGCGTGAGACGGGCTTGAGCGAGATCGAGTTTGCCGAGGGCGAGAAGCGGATCCGCGTCACCCGCCCGACGGCCGCCCAGGCGGTGGCCGTGCACGCTCCGGTCGCCGCTCCCGCCCCCGTTGCGGCTCCGGCCGCCGTCCCGGCGGGCAAGCCCGTCAGCCATCCCGGCGCCGTCACCTCGCCGATGGTCGGCACGGCCTACGCCGCGGCCGAGCCGGGCGGCACGCCCTTCGTTCGCGTCGGCGACACGGTGAAGGCCGGCCAGACCGTCCTCATCATCGAGGCGATGAAGGTCATGAACCCCATCAAGGCCCCGCGGGGCGGCACGGTTGTCGAGGTCCTGGTCTCCGACAGCCAGCCGGTGGAGTTCGGCGAAGTCCTTATGATCATCGAGTGAGCGGGGATCATCCCTTGGCGATGTTCGAGAAGGTCCTGATCGCGAACCGCGGTGAGATTGCTCTGCGCATCCACCGCGCCTGCCGTGAGATGGGAATCCAGACCGTGGCGGTGCATTCCACCGCCGACGCCGACGCCATGCACGTCCGCCTCGCGGACGAAAGCGTGTGCATCGGCCCCGCGTCGGCCCGCGAAAGCTACCTGAACATTCCGGCGATCCTGTCGGCAGCGTCGATCACCGGGGCGGACGCGATCCATCCCGGCATTGGCTTCCTGTCGGAGAACGCCCAGTTCGCGGAGATGGTGGAGGAGCACGGCTTCACCTTCATCGGCCCGACCGCGGAGCACATCCGCATCATGGGCGACAAGGTCACCGCGAAGAAGACGGTGATGGAGCAGGGGCTGCCCGTGGTCCCCGGTTCCGACGGCCCTGTGCCGACGCTGGAGGAGGCGGAGAAGATCGGCCGCGAGACCGGCTATCCGATCCTCATCAAGGCGGCGGCGGGCGGCGGCGGCAAGGGCATGAAGGTCGCCCGCAACCCCGACCAGCTCAAGGAAGCCTACCAGCTCGCCCGTGGCGAGGCGCGCGCCGCCTTCGGCAATGACGAGGTCTACATCGAGAAGTATCTCGGCAAGCCCCGGCACATCGAGATCCAGCTTCTCGGCGACGAGCACGGCAACTGCGTGCATTTCGGCGAGCGCGACTGCTCCGTGCAGCGCCGTCACCAGAAGGTCATCGAGGAAGCCCCGTCGCCGGCCCTGAACGCCGAGCAGCGCGCCTTCATCGGCGATCTGGCGGCCAAGACGGCGGCGGCCATCGGCTACCGCGGCGTCGGCACGATGGAGTTCCTGTTCGAGGACGGGCAGTTCTACTTCATCGAGATGAACACCCGCCTGCAGGTCGAGCACACGATCACCGAGATGATCACCGGCATCGATCTGGTGCGCGAGCAGATCCGCGTGGCGACCGGCGCCCCGCTCGGCTACGGCCAGGCGGACATCCGCTTCCAGGGCCATTCGATCGAGTGCCGCGTGAACGCGGAGCATCCGGAGACCTTCATCCCGTCGCCGGGCAAGATCGACGGCTACCACGCGCCGGGCGGCCTGGGCGTGCGCGTCGACTCGGCGCTCTACGACGGCTACCGCATCCCGCCCCACTACGACAGCCTGATCGCCAAGCTGGTCGTCCACGGCACCACCCGCAACGAGTGCCTGATGCGGCTGCGCCGGACGATCGAGGAGTATGTGATCGGCGGCGTCGACACCACGCTGCCCCTGCACCAGCGCATCATCGCGCAGCAGGCCTTCATCGACGGCAACTACGACATCCACTGGCTCGAACAGCTGATGGGCATGAAGAAGTAAGCCGTCGAACGGTTCGCCGAGCGGGTCAATGAAAAGAGCCCTTCTTCCCTGGTGGGGAGGAAGGGCTCTTTTCGTTTGGGGCAGATTCTAACCCTCTCCCTTCCGGGGAGAGGGAACATCGAAAGCGTTCATTTCGGATGTCACGGCGCCGCGGTCAGCAGCGCGTCGCGGCGGCAGCGGTCGACCACCTTGACGCCGCAGGGCATGAAGGACAGGTCCTTGTTCAGGCACAGCCGCACCTCGGCCACGTCGCGTTTGGAGCAGACCAGCGCCACCGACTCCGGTTCCAGCCCCGGATTGGCCTGCACGAACAGGCGCTCGACCTGGGTCGCCGGGATCGACAGGTCGGGCTTCGGGGCCTGGAGGGCCTCAGGGATATTCACCTTGGCGAAGGCCTTGCGGACCTGCGCGAAATAGTCGGTGACGGGCAGGCCGCTGCAGGTGCCGTGCTTCGTCCATTGGTGCACGATCAGCCCGACGCTGGGCATCACCGGCATGGTGGCGTCGACCACGGCGCGGGGGACCGTGCGGTCGCGGGTGCAGGTGGCCGGATAGCCGCCGTTGCTGTATTGCGGCCACAGGCCGTGGACGATGAAGCCGAACTTGCGCTCCACCCCGCACTGGTCGGGATCGGAATCGCCCTGATTCTTGGCGCAGTGGGTGGGCGACCAGGACAGGCTGAGCACATAGTAATCGAAGGTGCCGGGCTCCGCCTTGCGCTGCGCCCATGACGCGCCGGTCATCGAGAGAAACGCAACCACCGATACGGCGATGGCTGACAGAACCGTCTTCATGTTGGAACTCCTGCGATAAACACCTCTTTCCGTTGCATACCATGGTGGGAGCCACCTGTCGCGCGGAAGTGGTGCGCTGAGATAACGTTGCGGGGGTGAGGGGGCAAACGGCTATAGTGTCCGCGATGATCGAACTGTCCGCATCGCTGCTTCTGCGCGCCTACGCCGCCGGCATTTTCCCGATGGCGGAGAACGCCGACTCCGAGGAGCTGTACTGGTTCGATCCGGAGCGGCGCGGCGTCCTGCCGCTGGAGGGCTTCCACGTCCCGCGCAAGCTGCGCAAGACGGTGCGGCGCGGTCCGTTCGCTCTGCGCTTCGACACGGCTTTCCGCGCGGTGATCGAGGCCTGCGCGGAGCCGACCCCGGACCGCCCGAAGACCTGGATCAACGGCGACATCCTGCGGCTCTACACCGAACTGCACGAGCGCGGCTGCGCCCACAGCGTGGAATGCTGGAGCGGCGGCCAACTCGTCGGTGGCCTCTACGGCGTCGCGCTGGGCGGCGCCTTCTTCGGGGAAAGCATGTTCAGCCGCGTCACCGACGCCAGCAAGGTGGCGCTGGTGCATCTGGTCGCCCGATTGCGGGCGGCGGGCTACACGCTGCTGGACGCGCAATTCGTGACGGAGCATCTGAGCCAGTTCGGCGCCATGGAGATCCCGCGCGCCGAGTACCGCCGCCGGCTGGCCGCCGCCCTGGCGGTGCCGACCGACTTCGGCGGCGTCGACCAGGACGCGGCCATCACGGCGTTGTTCGGCGCGGAGGGCTGAAGGCGGGGCGCTGGGCCGGCCTCAGTCGCCCTCGCAGGACAGGACCCAGACGTCGTAGATCGGGTGCTCCATCGCCGACAGGGCGGGGCTGGAGGCGAACATCCAGCCGCTGAACACCGGCTCGGCCTGCTCGCCGGGCTTGCTCTCGATCACTTCGAGGAAGGCGGCGGTCTCCGGCGGCTCGATCGGCGGGTTCTCCTTGCAGGCGCGCAGGGTGATGCGCAGGCTGCCGAGCGCCTTGGTCTCGCCGACGGCGATGGTGAAGGTGGAGGTGCGGGCGGTGATCTTGTCCAGCCCCTGCAGCTTGGCGGCGGAGCGGCTGACCATCTCCTCCGGCACCGGGGCGGCGGCGGCCGGGCCGGTCAGGCTGGTCAGGCCCAGGGCCGGAAGGCAGAGCAGCGCGGCCGCCAGGGCCGCGTCGCGAACGCGTTTGCCACCGACCGGGCCGATGAGGCTTTTCGGAGTCGTCGTCACTGGGATCGTCGTCACTGGGGATCGCTTCCGTGATGTCGAACGGCGTGGGCCGAAACCCGACAGCCTTCTAGCCCGGAAGCGTCTCCCCGTCTACTCCGTGACCGCTTTGTCGGGGCCGCTTACTGGGTGATGCTGCCGCTGGGGCGGGTGCCGCCATAGGGGGCCTTGGTGGTGGACGGACCGGCGGTGCCCTCCTTCTCCTCGACCTTCTGGGTGGCGGTGCCGCCCGCGGCACCCGCGGCGCCACCGACCACCGCGCCGACCGGCCCGCCGACCACGGCACCCGCCGCAGCCCCGCCCAGTGCGCCGCTGGCGGCCTTCTCCTCGGTGTTGACGCCGCAAGCGGCGGCGAGCAGAGCGAGGCCGAGAACCAGGAAACGGGCTTTCATCGCTGATCTCCTTTGATGAGTCTGGCGTGATGGGTATGCCGTGTTGGGTCTGCGGAAGGAAACGGCAGCGTGGCCGCGGCTGTTCCGAAGGAGGCCGGGAAAAAGTGGGTGAGCAAACGAAAAAAGGGGCCGTGAGGCCCCTTCGTTCGTCGTCTCAATTGTGTGCAGCGTTTACAGCTTGGGCGGCTCGCCGCCCTCCTGGCTGGGCTTGCTCATGTTCTGCAGCGAGAAGATGACCTGGCCCAGGAGCTGCTCGATGCCGGGGGTGCTCTGCGTGTATTCGACGCGGCCGTCCGGCTTGAGCATGTCTTCTTCGCCGCCCGGCTCCAGCGACAGGAACTTGCCGCCCAGCAGGCTTTCCGAGGCGATGACCGCCGCGGTGTCCTTGGGCAGCTTGATGTCCGGGTGGATCGACATGTGCACGACCGCCTGATAGCTCTTCGGGTCGAGCGTCAGTTCGGTGACCGACCCCACCTTCACGCCGCTGATCCGCACGTCCGCACCGCTCTGCAGGCCGGAGATGCTGGTGAAATTGGCGGTGAGGGCGTAGCCGTTCACCTTGCGCAAATCGGCGCTGGTGTAGGCGAAAGCCAGAAAAAAGCCGGCCACGGCGAGGACGACCCCGCCGAGCACGGTTTCAATCACATTGCGGCGCATGAGGGATTCCTAAGGGACCGCGTGGGCGTCTCAGCCCGGAGTCCAGGGTTCGTAATCGCCGGTGGCGCGCACGCGCTGCCCGCCCGCATACTGGTGCCCGGGCGGCCGGTAGGCCTGGAGCGAGCCGGACAGGTTCGGGAGATGTTCCTTCTGCCACGGCTTGTGGAAGGCGCTGTTGCCTTCCGGCAGCGGCTCCTTGGTGGTGTGGTGCAGCCAGGAATGCCATTCCGGCGGCACCTTGGAGGCATCCGGCTCGCCGGCATAGATCACCCAGCGGCGTTCCTTGACGCCGGCGATCGCGCTCGGGGAGCGGTAATAGGTGTTGCCGAAGCGGTCGGTGCCGACCTTGTTGCCCCGGCGCCAGGTGACAAACCGGATGTGGATGTTCGCCATCCAGGTGATCAGGGAGATCTTCTCGCTCATCGTCGCTCGCGGTCGGTAAGCCATTCGGCCGGACGGGCTGGCCGGTTAAACGCGGGCGGCACTATGACACCCCCGGCCACGCTCGTCCACTGACTCCGCAACGTCTTTTCCCGCCTGACGGATTTGCCGTCAGGCGATGCGCCGGTCGGTCAGCAGCAGGCGCAGCGCGAAACCCAGGAACAGCACCCCCGCGACACCGTCCAGAACCGCCCGCACCCGCGCGCTCGACAGGGCGCGGCGTGCGGCCCCGGCGCTGAGGGCGGCGACGCCCAGCAGGTAGAGGCCGCCGATGACGCCGAGGATCGAGCCGAGCAGGAAGATCTGCAACGCGACGTGGCCGAGCGCCGGTGCGACGAATTGCGGCACGAAGGCGAGATAGAAGAGGATGACCTTCGGATTCAGCAGGTTGGTCAGCAACGCCTGGAGGAAGACGCGGTGCGCCGGGGCCGACTCGGGCTTGGCGGTGGTCGCCTCTTCGCCGCCGCGGCGGCCGAAGCCGGTCCGCAGGGCGCTCCACAGCGCCCGCCCGCCGATCCAGCCCAGATAGGCCCCGCCGGCGTAGCGCAGCACGTCGAACAGGGCCGGCGAGGCGGCGACCAGTGCCGAGATGCCGGCGGCGGCGAGCAGCGCGTGGATCAGGTTGCCCAGCGTGATGCCGGCGGTGGCGACCACCCCGGCGTTGCGCCCCTCCATCACGCTGCGCGACAGGACGAGCAGCGAATCCGGTCCCGGCGCCAGCGTCAGGACCAGCGCCGCGACGAGGTAGAGCTGAAGCAGATGCGGGTCGAGCGGCAGGGGCATGGAAGTCTCCGTCAGTCGGGCCAGCGCCGGTGCAGCCAGAGCCATTCGGCGGGGCGCTCGCGAATCCATTGCTCCAACAGGGCGTTCAGACGCTCCATCAAAATCCGCACATCAGCGTTGCGGTCGCCGCTGTTCGGTGGCTCCACCGGCGGCAGGACGGTGATGCGGAAGCGCGCGCCGTTCAGACGCTCGGTGCGCGCCGGCACCAGCGGGATGCCCAGCCGCAGGGCGAGCTGTGCCGCCGCCGGGGCGGTCATGGCGTCGCGCCCGAAGAAGGGGACGGGCATGCCGTCGTTCATCTTCTGGTCGATCAGCATGCCGACATGCCCGCCCTTGGTCAGCACCCGGATCAGCGTGCGCGCGCCCTCAGGCCCCTTGGGAATGTGCGTGCCGCCGGCGGCCCCCCGCAGTTCAGTCAGCAGCCGGTCGACATAGGGGTTGTTGGGCGCGCGGTAGACCACCGCCAGTTCCAATCCCATCTTGCGGGAGCAGACGGGCTTCACTTCCCAGTTGGCGAAATGGCCGGACACCAGGATGCCGGCCTTGCCGTCCTCGCGCAGGGCGTCGATGTGCTCCGCCCCGATCACCTCGGTCCGCCCGCCGGGGCCATAGGCACCGATGGCGTCCAGATGCGGGTACTCGGCGATGACGCGGCCCAGATTGTCCCACATGCCGAGGATGATCGCGTCGATCTCCGCGGGGGATTTCTCGGGGAAGGCGCGCTCCAGGTTGCGGCGGGCGGTGCGGGTGCTGCGAAGGCGCGGGCCGACGGTCCGTCCGATCCAGCCGCCGAGCGCCGAGGCGCGGTCGACCGGAAGGGCGCGGAACAGGCCGCAGAAGCCGTGGACGAGAACGGCCTCCAGCGGGTAGCCGACCCGGCGGGTCAGCCAGGACACCAGGGGGCCGCGCGGCTTAGCCATTGGGAACTCCAGTCGGAAGCCCGGTCAGAAGAGGGGCGAGCAGGCGGTCGAGGGCGGCGGGGTCCCGCCAGACGGCGCGCACCGGCACCGCCCGGACCAGGGCGCGCAGAGGGTCCGGCAGGCGGACGGCGTCCTTCACGGTGGTGACCGGCAGGGCGCCCAGCGCGGTGGCGCGGTCGACCAGCGCCATCACCTCCTCGGGGCGGTAGGGATGGTGGTCGGCGAAGGCGGCGCGCTCCACCACGCGGGCGCCCAGCGCCTCCAGCGTCGCGAAGAACTTCTCGGGCCGCCCGATGCCGGCGAAGGCGAGGACCGCTTGTCCGGCCAGCGCGCGGGCGCTTTCCACCGGTTCCAGGCGGGCGTGCAGGACGGGCAGGGCGCCGGCCACGCGCCGCTCCACCCCGGTGCGGTCCTCGCCCACGACCACAACGGCCCCGGCGCGGGCCAGGCCGCGCTCCACCGGTTCGCGGAGGGGGCCGGCGGGGATGAGACGGCCGTTGCCGAAGCCCACCGCCCCGTCCACCACGATCAGCGAGAAATCCTTGGCGAGGCCGGGATTCTGGAAGCCATCGTCCATCACCAGCACGGGCGCGCCGGCGGTGATGGCCGCTCGCGCCCCGGCGGCCCGGTCGCGCGCCACCCAGCAGCGGCCGTGGGCGGCCAGCAGCAGCGCCTCGTCGCCCACCGCGGCGGAATCATGGACGCCGAGATTGACGGCCAGCGGCCCTCGCTCGCGCCCGCCATGGCCGCGGGTGAGGAAGGCGGGGGCGATGCCGCGGGCGCGCAGGGCGTCGGCCAGGGCGATGCAGACCGGTGTCTTGCCGGCCCCGCCCGCCACCAGATTGCCGACGCAGATCACGGGGACGGCGGCCTGCTCCGGCTGCTTCGCCGCCATGCGCAGCCGTCCGGCCAGCCCGTAGAGCGCGCCCAGCGGGGCGAGCGCCCAGCCCAGAGCCGCCCCGGCGGCTCCGCCGGACCCGTACCAGAAGCCGGGCGTCCTCATGCCGCCGGCCGGACGCTGCCGATGCCCAGGACAGGGGCGAGGGCCGCCAGCGCGCGGTCGACGATCCGCCGGTTGCCCCCGGTCACCGCGGCCGCCCCGGCGGCGACGCGGGCGCGGGCGGCCTCGTCGGCCAGCAGGCGCCCGACCGCGTCGGGCAGCGCCTCCGCTCCGGCCACTGGCAGGGCGCCACCGGCGGCTTCGAGCTGGCGGGTGATCTCCGTGAAGTTCCACATGTGCGGACCGTAGAGAACGGCGCAGCCGAGCAGGGCCGGCTCCACCGGGTTCTGGCCGCCGTGGGGCACGAAGGAACCGCCCATGCAGACCACCGGGGACAGCCGGTAGAACAGCCCCATCTCCCCCATCGTGTCGGCGATATGCACAGCATCGGCGGCGGTGGGCAGGGTGCCTTCGCTGCGGCGCGAGACGGTCAGGCCGCGCCCGCGCAGCAGCGCCGCGACGTCGGCGCCGCGGTGGGCGTGGCGGGGGATCAGCAGGGTCAGCAGGCCGGGCAGGCGTGGGGCCAGCGCCTCATGCACCGCGGCGGCCAGCTCGTCCTCGCCGGGGTGGGTGCTGGCGAGCAGCCAGACGGGGCGCCCGGCGCAGGCCGTGCGCAGCGCCGCCAGTGCCGCCGGGTCGGCGGGGGGCGGCTCGGCGGAGAATTTCAGGTTGCCGACGCTGACAACGCCCCGAGCGCCGAGACGGCGCAGGCGGTCGGCGTCCTCCTCCGACTGGGCCAGCGTGACCTGGAAGGTGGAGAGCAGCGGCGTGATCAGGCCCGACGCGCAACGCCAGCGGTTGAAGGAGCGCTCCGACATGCGGGCGTTGACCAGCGCCGCCGGAATGCCGCGCGCCCGCACGGCGCCGAGCAGGTTGGGCCAGATCTCCGATTCCGTCCACAGCACCAGATCGGGGCGCCAATGGTCGAGGAAGCGGTCCACCGCCGCCGGCAGGTCCACCGGCACATACTGGTGAAAGGCGCGCTCCGGCAGGCGGCGGGCCATCAGCTCCGCCGAGGTGACCGTGCCGGTGGTCATCAGGACCGTCAGGTCCGGCGTCTCGTCGAGCAGGCGGTCGATGAGGACGAGAACCGAGTTGGCTTCCCCCACGCTGGCCGCGTGAATCCAGGCGAGCCGTCCGGGCGGGCGCGGGCGCGCGGCCGTGCCGAACCGTTCCCCCCGGCGGGCGGAGTCCTCCTTGCCGGCGGCAAGCCGTCGGTCGAGGTACAGACGAACCGCCGGCCCGGCGAGGGTCGTCAAGCCGCGGTAGAGTGATTGAAGCATGCGGGTCGAAACGCCATCCGACAAAACCAACGCGGCCAAGTTTCCCGGCCGCGGTCCCCACCACTTTAGCACGGGGGGCTGTGGCAGAGGTAAGGCTTTGCGCTAGTGCCCGCCGGAAGGCTGATGGCCGTATGGGGTTTGCTCGCATACTAGGGTATGACGATTTTGCGACCCATTATGATAATTTTGAAGCAATCCGCTGCTATCCTGGTGGCGTAGAAACGTTGGCAGTTTCGAGGGAGGCGGGCAATGCGCCGGTCTCCAACATTTTGGGATGATAACATCATGGCGGGCGTACAGGAACGTGACGGCCAGGAAAACCGGCTCCGGGCCTTCAACATCACCGAAGCGGACATCGCGCGCCTGCGCGCCAACCGGGAGTTCGCGCAGCACCGTCTGCCCGTGCTTCTGGAACAGTGGCACAGCGCCTTCGCGGCGTGGCCGGAGATCCGCGACGCCCTGACCGTGCCCGACGTCCACGCCGCGCGTGTCGCCCATTGGAGCCGCGTGGTTTCGGGCGACCTCGGTGCGGGCTTCCTGGATTCCGCCCACCGGCTGGCCAAGGCCTTCTACGACAACGGCGTGCCGGGCTATGCGGTGGCCATCTGCCATCACACGGTGTCCAACGGCATCGTCCGCGAGCTGGGCCTCGACGCGGCGGCGGGGCAACGGTCGCTGTTCGGAGCGAAGAGGGCGGCGGAGGCCGCCGCCCTGCGCGACACGCTGGGCCGCGTCGCCTGGCTCGACCTCGAGGTGCTGCTGGAGACCTACGCGGCGGCCGAGCAGGAGAGCAAGCGCGCCATCCTGAGCCAGCTCGCCGACAGCCTGGAAGGCAGCGTCAGCGGCATCGCCGACAACACGGTGGCCGCGTCGGACGAGATGAAGGGCAACGCCCAGCGCATGGCGCAGATCGCCGCCGCCACCAACCGGCAGTCGCTCGCCGTGGCCGCCGCCGCCGAGCAGGCGTCCGCCAACGTGCAGACGGTCGCCGCCGCGTCGGAACAGCTCACCAGCTCCATCGGCGAGATCAGCCGGCAGGTCGCCCAGTCCTCGCAGATCGCCCGCGGCGCGGTGGCCGAGGCGGAGCGGACCAACAGCACGGTGAACGGTCTGGTCGACGCCGCCCAGAAGATCGGCGCGGTGCTTCAGCTCATCAACAGCATCGCCGGGCAGACCAACCTGCTGGCGCTGAACGCAACCATCGAGGCGGCTCGCGCCGGGGAGGCCGGCAAGGGCTTCGCCGTGGTCGCGCAGGAGGTCAAGAACCTCGCCAACCAGACGGCCAAGGCGACCGAGGACATCTCCGCCCAGATCGCCAGCATCCAGGAGGTGGCGCGCGGTTCCGCCGAGGCGCTGAGCGGGATCGGCGCCACCATCGGCAGCATCAACGACATCGTCATCACGGTCGCCGCCGCGGTGGAGCAGCAGACCAGCGCCACCCAGGAGATCGTCCGCAACGTCCAGGAGGCCGCCCGCGGGACCCGCAGCGTGAGCGACACCATCGGCGCGGTGACCCGCGGCGCGTCGGAGACCGGCAGCCTCGCCGAGGAGGTGCTGGGGTCCGCCGGCAACCTGCACCGCGAATCCGACCGCCTGCGCGAGAGCGTGGACCTGTTCATGCAGCGCATCCGCGCCGCGTGATCGGGGGAGCGGGGGCGGCCGTGCGCCGGTCCCGCTCCATGTCCTCCTCAGGCGAAAGCAACCGTGTTTTGCTAAGCGGGAACTACGCCTTTGGACGCAGTTCTTGTTTGGATCCCGCGTGTCTTTAATGTCGAGTTAAAGGAGGTGGCCGTGTGGCAGCGGAGCAGGAAAACCAGGTAACGGCTAGATTCTAGAAAACACGGCGTTTCCTCTAAGCGTCCGTTTCGGCAGACCTTTTCACGAGGATGAGGACCTTGCGGCATTTGCTCTCATTCGAAGGATTTCATGTGCGACGTCGCGAGCTTGCCGCCCATTGGCTATTGCTTCATCGGCACAGATACGGGCCTCTACAGCCGCACTGAGGAGCGTTTCAGACCTGGCTCTAGCCCGGCGAGCCATGTCCTGAAGGCGGCTCGATTGATCTTGGAGTTGTTGCCGTAGCATGGGCAGTCTTTCTCTATGGCGCAGAGAATGAACAGCCGAAGTGGGGTGTCGTCTCTGGTGTAGACCCAATCGAGGCACACTGAGAGTTTACCTGGGTTTTCTGCTCCGCTGCTACTCACCTTTCGGCCGGCAAACATATGGTCTGGAGCGCGCGATTGAACCGGCGGTGCTCCGCGTCAAGGCGGGCGCAAACGCGCCCCCGCCCTGCGGGCGGCCTTGGCCTTGACCCGTCCGCGCCGCCGGTTCGATGTGTTCGGCATCGGTCGACGGCGAGCGCCGACCGTCGGCCTTTCACGCCGGTTTGGCTTCCCAATTGGCTCCCTGGGCGACCATGGCGTTGAGGCGGACAATCAGTTTGCGCATGCAGGCGGCCAAGGCGACCTTCGGTGGCTTCCCTCGTCCGATCAGGCCCTCGTAGAAATCGGCGATGACGCCCTTGGCGTGGGTGGCAGCGGACAAGGTGGCCAGATACAGGGCACGGCGGACATCGGCCCGCCCGCCGGCGATGTGGCGTTGGCCGCGCAAGGTGCCGCTGTCGCGGTCGAAGGGTGCGACGCCGACCAGGGCAGCGATCTTCCCGCCGGAAATCCGACCCAACTCCGGCAGCAGGACGGCCAGCGTCACCGCGGTCAAAGGACCGATGCCCGGTGCGGTCTGGAGATCTTGCACCGTTCGGGACAGGGATGACAGGGTTTTGGCCGTCTGTGCGATGGCGGCGTCCAGCGTGGCGATCTCCTGTGCCAGATGCTCGACCGCGTTGGTCAGCGCCTCCCGGGCGGCGGCTGGGGCATGGGGGATGCCCTTGCCGAGATCAGCGCGTTTGCTGACGAGCAGGCGGCGCGCCTTGATCAGGCCGGCCAGTTCCTCGCGGGCCGGGTCGGCCGGAAGCAGCAGTTCCGCCGTCTGGGTGGCTGTGAACTCGGCGATTACCGCCGCGTCGAGGCGATCGTTTTTGGCCCGCCGCCCCTTGGCTTTGGCAAAATGGCGGACCCGCGCTGGATCGAACACCCGGACCGATACCCCGGCGGCGCGCAGTGCGTTCCGAACCGGACGTTCATAGCCGCCGCTGGCTTCCAGACCGACGACGCCGATTGCCCGTTCCGTGATCCAGGCCACCAGCTCCCGGTGTCCTTCGGACGTGTTGGCCACCCGATGCCAGCCGGCGCCGGGGAACACGGCAACATCCAGGAAATCCTTCCCGCAATCGATCCCCACGGCTCGTTCAGATTCCGGCATCCTCGTGATCCTTCCTTGTGATGCGAGCTCGTGCTCAAGCAACCGTTCGGACTTGCAAGGATGGTTGGCCGCCCTCAAGCTTTCACTCGGCTTCGGAGCCTTGGGCGCGACGGGGTCGGTCAACCTGGACGACAGGTCGCCACCAGCCGTCCAGGGTTAAATATGGACTGAGCTTGTCATACAAGGGCGCAGGTTCGCCAGGAACTGCTCGGCGGAGCGCCGCCAGGAGAAGTTCAGGGCATAGTCCCGGCACAGGTCCGGCGGAATGGTCAGGGCGCGTTCGACCGCCCCCTTCAGATCCTCGTCCAGGCAGCCGACGCCGGAGCCGTCGACCACGTCCAGCGGGCCGGGCACCGGGTAGGCCGCCACCGGCACGCCCGAGGCCAGCGCCTCCAGCAGCACCAGGCCGAAGGTGTCGGTGCGCGACGGGAAGACGAAGACGTCCGCCGCGGCGTAATGCTGGGCCAACTCCTCGCCATGGCGGGCGCCGGCCCAATGGACGTCCGGGTATCTCTGCTGAAGCTCCGCGCGGGCCGGGCCGTCGCCGACCACCAGCTTGCTGCCCGGCAGATCGAGCTTCAGGAATTCCTCCAGGTTCTTCTCCACCGCCACGCGCCCGACATAGAGGGCGATGGGGCGGGGCAGCGCCAGGAAGCTCTTGGCGCGGGGGCGGAACAGCTCGGTGTCCACGCCGCGCGTCCAGCGCCGGATGTTGGTGAAGCCGCGGGCGGCAAGGTCGCTCTCGATGGATGGCGTCGCCACCATCACCGCCGAGGACGGTTTGTGGAAGCGGCGCACCACCGCGTAGCTGAGGGCCAGCGGCACCGGCGCCCGGTCGCGCACATATTCCGGGAAGCGGGTGTGGTAGGCGGTGGTGAAGGGCTTGCCGCGGCCGAGGCAATAGCGCCGGGTGGCGAAACCCAGCGGCCCTTCGGTGGCGATGTGGATGCAGTCGGGGCGCAGCGCGTCGATCATCGCGGTCAGCCGCCGTCCCGCGCCCAGCGCCAGCCGGATTTCCGGGTAGGTGGGCATGGGCACGGTGCGGAAGCGGTCGGGGCCGATCACCTCCACGCGGTGGCCCATGGCCTCCAGCTCCGAGCGGACGGTGCCGATGGTGCGCACCACGCCGTTGACCTGGGGGAGCCAGGCGTCGGAGACGATCAGGATGTTCACGCCGCAACCGACTCCTTGGCCGCCTTCTCCTTCTCCGGCTTCTCCTTGGCCGGGATGTGGGCTGGCAGCGTCGTTGCGGTGCGCCGGCGGATGTCCGCCGCCCAGTCGATGATCTCCAGCCGGCCGCAGGGGTGCTCGACCAAGGCGGTGCAGGACTCGACCCAGTCGCCGTCGTTGCAATAGAGGATTCCTTCCATGTCGCGGATTTCCGCGGTGTGGATATGACCGCAGACGACCCCGTCGACCTTGCGGCGCCGGGCCTCGTCGCCCAGCGCGGTCTCGTAGTTGCCGATGAACTCGACCGCCGTCTTCGTCTTGTGCTTCAGGAAGGCGGACAGCGACCAGTAGGGGAAGCCCAGCTTGCGGCGGACCCAGTTGAACAGCGTGTTGGCCTGGAGCAGGACCACGTAGGCGTTGTCGCCGATGAAGGCCAGCCAGCGGGCGTACTTCACCACCACGTCGAAGCGGTCGCCGTGGGTGACCAGCAACTGCCTCCCGTCGGCGGTGACGTGGATCATCTCCTCCACCACCTGGACGCCGCCGAACTGCAGGCCGGCGTAGTCGCGGGCGGCCTCGTCGTGGTTGCCGGGGATGTAATAGACCTGCACGCCCTTGCGCGCCCGGCGCAGGATCTTCTGCACCACGTCGTTGTGCGCCTGCGGCCAGTACCAGGTCTTGCGCAGCCGCCAGCCGTCCACGATGTCGCCGACGAGATAGAGATGGTCGGATTCGTTGTGCTTCAGGAAATCGAGAAGATACTCCGCCTTGCATCCCCGCGTGCCCAGATGGACGTCGGAGATCCAGATGCTGCGGTATCGCTTGACGTCGCGTGATGCGCTCATGCCCCGCTCCATCGCCGTTCCGGCAAAGTTTCGGTGAAACGCTTTCCCTATATCCGCGGGTCATTGTCTTGACAATGATTTCGAGTGCTCGCATCTGTTGGGGAAAACGATTTCGATAAGACTTCTTGTCGACGTAACAAAGGCGCAAAATGACTTTATCAAAACTGAAACGGGATGGTCATATTGGAGGCTGGCGTGGCTGACGGGGCCGAATCGGTGCCTGAGGCGTCCGGGCCGGCCGCGGCAACCCGGCGGCGCCTTCTGATCATCCACAACCCGGTGGCCGGCGCCCGTCGGGCGCGCCGTCTGGGTGCGGTGCTGGAGCTGCTGGAGCAGCGCCACGGGGCGGTGGTGACGCTTCGGGCCACCGGCGGGCGTGGCGACGCGGAGGCGATGGCCCGCGCGGTGGCGCCCGCCGCCTTCGACGCGGTGGTCGCGGCGGGTGGCGACGGCACCATAAACGAGGTGGTCAACGGGCTGGGCGCGCGCGGAGGCGGGGAGACGACGATCCCCTTGGGCATCGTGCCGCTGGGCACCGCCAACGTGCTCGCCCATGAACTGGACCTGCCGCTGGATGCGGAGGGCGTGGCGCGGGTGTTGGCGGAAGGGCGCACGATGCCCGTGCATCTGGGTGTGGCGAATGGCCGCGCCTTCGCCATGATGGCCGGCGCCGGCCTGGATGCCCGGGTTGTCGAGCGGGTGGACACGCGGCTGAAGCGGCTGATCGGCAAGGGCGCCTATGCGGTGGAAACGCTGGCCCGGATCGCCGCGGGCGGTGGCGGCCCCTATCGTGTGGCGGTGGACGGCGCGGAACCGGTGGAGGT
Source organism: Azospirillum sp. UENF 312511 (assembly GCF_058780635.1). Lineage (NCBI taxonomy): Bacteria > Pseudomonadati > Pseudomonadota > Alphaproteobacteria > Rhodospirillales > Azospirillaceae > Azospirillum > Azospirillum sp. UENF 312511. The sequence continues at coordinate 2,253,936 of NZ_JBSNCG010000003.1, forward strand.
CGCCTCCGTCATCGTCGCCAAGGGGCACTTCTACGGGGGGCGCTTCGTCTGCGCGCCCGACGCCCGGCTGACCGACCCACGGCTGCACGTCTGCCTGTTTCCGCGGGCGGGGCGGGGGAACGCCCTGCGCTACCTCTGGGGCGTCACTGCCGGGCGGTTGCCGCGCTACCCCGATTACCGCGTCCTGCCCGCCCGCCAAGTGGTCATCGAGGGGCCGGTGGGGGAGCCCGTGCAGGGCGACGGCGACGTGATCGCCTGTCTGCCGGTGGAGATCGCGTTGGCACCGTGGGTTCTGCCGGTGCTGGCGCGCTGAACAATGTTTTAAGAGTCCGTTAAGGGGTCTCTGGGGAAAATTACTTGGGAACATTCGATAATTACTTCGATCTCTAAGGATCAAGGCCCCGCGGCTCAGGCGGGACCGCAAGGGGGAAGCCATGTCCACGTCGATCAACGCCCTGTTTTCAGCCACCGCGGCCAGCAGCACCGCGACCGCCACCAAATGGAAGCCCGCCGGGGGGGCCGCAGAGGCGGAGGGGACCTGGAAGGCGGCCTCCGACGCCGGGTCCTCCGCGGGCTCCGCGGCCCTGGCCGCCCTGAAGGGCGAGGACAGCGTGGAACTCAGCGGGCTGGCCAAGTCGCTGACCGGCGTGGCGGGGAAGGTCTTCGCCTCCATCGGCTCCAAGGGCCGCGCGATGCTGGAAGACTTCGTCAAGTCCGGCAAGATGACCGAGAAGGACGTGGCGTTGGGACTGCGCCAAATGGCGACCAACGCCGTGAAGGACCGCTTCATCAAGGAGCGGCCCGAGGATGAGGAGGACAAGGCCTGGGCGGAGAAGCTCGGGGCGGCTGAAAAGGCCTTCAAGACCAAGACGGAACGCATGGACAAGGCCATGTCGGCCCTGAACGAGGCGCGCACCGCCGCTTTCGCCGCCTTCGGGAAGGACGAGGACACCGAGGCGTTCCAGGCGGCGATGGCTCCGGCCAATGCCCTCTTCCGCGCGGAGTTGGCGGACATCGACCGCGAGATGATGGAAACCGTCGGCGGCGACCCGAACAAGATCAAGGGGAATGCCTTCAGGTATTTCGCGACGAAGGGAGAGGACGCGTTCGAAAAATTGGATTTCGGCGCGGAAGCGGAAGGCGGCGAGGGTGGGCTGCTGTCACCGGACAATGAGAAGGGAAAGGCCGCCGCCAAGCTTATGTATGACCTGGGCTTCGAGGGGAAGCTCTGGGCGAATGGTCTCGCGCAGTACGCTGCGGATGTGGACATTCCCGGCATCGGACGCGGTGAGGTCGACAAGAGCCGCCCAAGTGGCAAAGGCTACGAACCCTCCGCCAAGGAGGAGGCGGAGGCCGCCGGCCTGCCGCCGCCGCCCACCACGGTGCTGACCACCAGCCAGACGCCGGGTCTCCAGGGCTTCGCGAAGGTCATCCAGGACGCCCGCGATTCGCTGGACGCCACCTACACGGCCATGGCGAAGGAAGGCAAAGGGGTGAACTACTCCGACCCGACCGGAAAGGACGTGGAGCGGCTGTTCGGCGGCTTCGATCGGCGCAGCCTCCACGCCATCGCCAGCAACAAGGACGGAACCTTCTCCAAGAACGAGCAGGAGGCGGCGCAGTCCGTCATGGCCCGCCAGCAGAAGCAGGCGATGGACGCCGCCGACCCTCTCGGCACCGACAAAGCCGCCGCCTACCGCGCCGGGGTGAAGTTCCTCGACGAGGCCAGCCAGGAGGAGAAGGAGTTGGTCAACTGGTCGGTCCAGCGCGCCGCGCTCCAGTACAGCTACGAGAAGACGATGAAGGAGACCGGCGCGCCGATGGAGCGGCTGGGCAACGGCAGCGCGCTCGCCTCGGTACTGAAGGACGCGCTGGAGGCCCAGGACGCGAAGACCGCCGACGTGATGAAGAGCGTCGGCGGGAAGGTGATGGGCGGGGAGGGCACGGGCTATGTGTCCGACCTGAAGAGCCTGTCGCTGTTTCGCGACTTCCTGCCCAACCTGTCGGTGCGCGGCGCCGGTGGTCCGATGAGCGTGACGGTCTGATATCCCGTTCTTGCCACAGGCCGGCGGTGACGCCAGCGGCTAATCCGATGGGGGTAGGGTCGCGGGTTGCGCTGGCGGCCCACCTTCGGCAGGCAGGGGAATGCGGATCATGAGCAGGGATCGGATGCGGCATTGGGATGGGCGTGCCGCGCTGGCGCTTCTGGCGGTGCTGTGCATCACCGGCCCGGCGCTGGCAGACAAGCCCGACTGGGCCGGTGGTCCCGGTGGTGGGCACGGCAAGCCTCAGGGTGGGCCATCTTATGAATCCCAGGGGCGCGACTCAAAAGGGCGCGCCTCCGGAGGGTCGGTGTCCCGCGGCGAGGTGACGATCATCCGCGATTATTTCGTCGCCCATCCGGTCGGGACGACAGCCCTGCCGCCGGGGATCGCGAAGAAGCTGGCGCGGGGCCAGCCGCTGCCGCCGGGTGTTGCCAAGAAAATGGCGCCCGTCGATCTGCGCCAGCGGGTGCCGGTGTGCATGAGCGGCTGGGAATGCATCCTGGCCGGCGCGGACATGCTGATCCTGGACGCGGTGCACGGCACCATCGCCGACATCGTCCGCGGCGTGGTTCGTTAACAGGGGGTCCGCTGACAGGAAGAGGGGGCGCCTTGCGGCGCCTCCCGTTGCGCTCACAGCCCGGCGATGGTCAGCCCGTCGATGCGGATGGTCGGGGCGTCCATGCCGAAGCGCAGTTCCAGGTCGCTGGCCGGCTCCAGGTTCAGGAACATCTCCTTCAGGTTGCCGGCGATGGTCAGTTCGGTGACCGGATAGGCGATCTGGCCGTTCTCGATCCAGTAACCAGCGGCACCCCGGCTGTAGTCGCCGGTCACCCCGTTGACGCCCGTCCCCATCAGCTCCGTCACGTAGAAGCCGTTGGGGATTTCGGCCAGCAGCTCGTCGCGGCTCTTGGCGCCCGGGGCCATGTAGACGTTGGCCGGGGCCGGACCCGGCGGGCCGGAGGTGCCGCGCGCCGCGTGACCGGTCGTCGACAGGCCGAGCTGGCGGGCCGAGCGCAGGTCGAGCAGCCACGTGGTCAGGTGCCCGTCCTCGATCAGGTTGCGGCGGGTGGTGGCGATGCCCTCCGCGTCGAAGGGGCGGGAGCGCAGGCCGCGCTTCACATGCGGATCGTCGACGATGGTGATGCCGGCGGCGAAGATCCGCTGCCCCATCTTGTCCTTGAGGAAGCTGGTGCCCCGCGCGATGCTCGGCCCGCTGATCGAGCCGGTCAGATGGCCGAGCAGCCCGCGGGAGACGCGGGGGTCGAACACCACCGGCACCTTGCAGCTCTTGACCCGGCGCGGGTTCAGGCGGCGGATGGCGCGCTCGCCGGCCTCGCGCCCGATCGACGCCGGGTCGCGCAGGTCGGAACCGTAGACCTTGCTGTCGTAATCATAGTCGCGCTCCATCCCCGTGCCCGTCCCGGCGAGCACCGAGGCCGACAGCGACTGCCGCGACACGCCGTAGCGGCCGGTGAAGCCGTTGGACGCGGCGATGGCGATGGTGGAGCGGCTCCACCCGGCGTCGGCCCCTTCGGAGTTGGTGACGCCCTCGACCGCCAGCGCGGCCCCCTCGGCGATGCGGGCGCGTTCGATCAGCAGCTCCGCCGAGGGCTCCGACGGGTCGCAGACGTCGAGATCGGGGACGGTGGTGTAGATCTGCTCCGGGTCGGCGAGGCCGCAGAAGGGGTCCTCCGGCACCACGCGGGCCATGGCGACGGCGCGCTCCACCAGCTCGTCCAGCGCCTTGGCGCTGCGGTCGGTGGAGGAGACGATGGCCTGCCGTTTGCCGATGAAGACGCGCAGGCCCAGGTCGCCCGACTCGGACCGCTCCAGCTTCTCCGTCTTGCCGAAACGCTGGCTCAGCGACAGGGAGGCGCTGTCGAACAGCACGGCGTCGGCGGAGTCGGCCCCGGCGCCCTTCGCCTTGCGGATCAGATCGTCCAGCAGGTTCAGAACGTCGGGCTGCGAGGTGGTCGAAACGGGCATTACGGTCTCCGCTAGGTCTCCGGCTTGTCTAGCAAATGGGAGCCCGGAGAAGAAGAGGAAGGGGCATATCGCCTCAGGTCCGGATTGCCCGCCGCGCAAATGCGGCGGCGCGCGGGGGGGCTGGTGCCCGCCCGCGCGCTGCTCGTCATGCTCGCTTCAGGGTCAGGCCAGCCGGTTCTGAAGGGCGCTGCGGCCGGCGGTCGGCAGCTTCAGGGCGAAGGCGCCGTCGCCCAGCAGGGCCTGCACGCCGAGCAGCACCGTCCAGAACACCGGGAACTCCCAGCCGCCGCCCTGGGCCGAGAAGACCCAGCCGTTGCCGGTGTGCTGGAGCGTCGCGCCGATCAGGATCGGCAGCAGGGCCAGCGAAATCCAGCGGGTGAAGACGCCGGCCAGCAGCAGCAGGCCGCCGCCGATCTCGCCGAGGATGACCAGATAGGCGAAGAGGCCGGGGTAGCCGAGGCTCTCGAAGTAGCCGACCGTGCCGGCGATGCCGAAGGTGAAGACCTTGAGGATCAGGCCGTGGGCGATGAACAGAAGGCCCAGGCTGACGCGCAGCAGGAAGGCGGCGTAGGGGGCGGTGCGGGTGTCGATGGCGGCGGTGTTGGCGGTCATGGCGTGGTCTCCTTGTCTCAGCGTGGCGCCCCGCGTCGGGGCCGTTGTCGTCTGAGGGCAAGAATAGCGATGTCCACGTTTGGGATAATCCGCTTAATCATGCACTGATTGTTGCATCAATGAGAACGACGACTCACGCCCGGAAGGCGTTGGCCGGATCGTAGCGGGAGGGCAGGGCGAACAGGTCGGCGGTGGTCCCGGCACCATGCCGGCGCGCCTTGGATGGGCTGTCATAGACCACCAGAAGGGCGGGCGGGGCGCCGTCGCGGCGGACGCAGGCGATGCCCTCCGCGTGGTCGTCGCCCTTGCCATAGGGCAGGTTCAGCAGGGGAACCAGCCGGTCGCGCGGGATGACGGTCTCGTGGGTGACGGACAGGGCGTCGGTCCAGCGCCACACGGCGACGGGACCGTCGAGGTCCATGGTCGGTCCGGCCAGGATGACCAGATCCTCGCCGTCGAAGGTCAGTTCGCGGATGCCCAGACCGTCCAGATCGACGAAATGCTTGCGGTACTTCTCGCCGTTCGGCCCGATGGGGCACAGCCGCAGGCGTTCCTCGACGTCCGGGTGATCCTCCACCGCCAGTTCCAGGATGCAGGCCCAGCCGCGCAGCACCGGGCCGCGCAGGCCCAGCCAGACCCGGTCGCCGTGGGCGGCCATGCCCTCCACGTCAAAGCCGTTCTCCTTGGCGGGAACCGCGACGAAACGGGCCAGATGCTCGTCTTCCGCCAGCGCCTTGGTCAACGCGTTGCCGCCTTTGCGGAACTTCAGGCAACCGGCCGTCCGCTTCCCGTCGCGGCGGACCGGGGTGAGGCGCCCATCCGCCTCGGTGACCAGCGGGATGCGGCCGAGCAGGAAGCGGTTGGGATCGCAGCGCACCTCGGTCAGCCGCTCCAGCGCCTTTTCGGTGCCGTTCTCCGCGCGCTCCGGCTTCTTGCGGGCCAGCGCGTGCGAGCCGGTGACCCACAGCCAGCCGTCGGCGATGGCCATGCCTTCGATGTCCGCCTCGTCCTTCCCCGGGATCGTCACCGGCAGGGTGAAGGCGTCTGCCAGGGGAAAGGTGGCGTCCTGGCGGTAGAGGGTGCCGCCCTCCTCGGCCATCATCCGGACGACCCGCGCCCCCTCATCCGACGCCACGAACAGGGTGTCTCCCGACCGCTCGGCCACCGACAGGTCCCCGGCGGTCTCGCCGCCGTCGCGGAAGACCAGACGGACGGTGGCGATGGGGCGGGCGATCTCGCTGGGCATGGCGGGGGTTCCCTGGAGGGTGCGGACCGTCCCTTAACGCCTCACTTCCAGATCGGGGTCCCGCTGCCCGGAAGACCGTAGGACGCCCATTTGCGCGACACCTCGTCGACCACGCCCTGGTCCATGCGGATCTTCTGGCCCCACTCGCGCTTGGTCTCCGGCGGCCACTTGTTGGTGGCGTCCAGCCCGACCTTGCCGCCCAGGCCCGACTCAGGGCTGGCGAAGTCCAGATAGTCGATGGGGGTGCCCTCGATCACGGTGATGTCGCGGGCGGGGTCCATGCGGGTGCTCATCGCCCACATCACGTCCTTCCAGTTCCGCGCGTCGATGTCGTCGTCCACGACGATCACCCATTTCGTGTACATGAACTGGCGCAGGAAGGACCACACGCCCATCATCACGCGCTTGGCGTGGCCGGGATAGGCCTTCTTCATGCTGACCACGGCGATCCGGTAGGAGCAGCCTTCCGGCGGCAGCCAGAAATCCACGATCTCCGGGAATTGCTGGGTCAGCAGGGGGATGAAGACCTCGTTCAGCGCCTCGCCCAGCACCGACGGCTCGTCGGGCGGGCGGCCGGTGAAGGTGGACAGGTAGATCGGGTTGCGCCGCATGGTCATCGCCGTGACGGTGAAGACCGGGAAGGGCTCGACCGAGTTGTAATAGCCGGTGTGGTCGCCGTAGGGCCCCTCGTCGGCGTATTCGTCCAGGCTGACATGGCCTTCCAGGATGATCTCGGCCTGGGCGGGCACCTTCAGCGGCACCGTCTTGCAATCCACCAGCTCGACCTTCTTGCCGCGCAGCAGGCCGGCGAACTGGTATTCCGACAGCGTGTCCGGCACCGGCGTGACGGCTGCCAGGATGGTGCCGGGATCGGCACCGAGGACCACCGCGCAGGGCAGCGGCTCGCGCTTGCCGCTGGCGGCCCAGCGGTGATGGTGCTGCGCGCCGCCGCGGTGCTTCAGCCAGCGCATGATCGTCTTGTTCTTCCCCAGCACCTGCATCCGATAGATGCCGAGGTTGAAGTCGTCCTCGCGCTTGCCCGTGGGCCCCTTGGTGACGACCAGCGGCCAGGTGATGAGGGGGGCCGGCTCGCCCGGCCAGCAGCTCTGCACCGGCAGGCGGCCAAGGTCGATCTGGTCACCGGTCAGCACCACCTCCTGGCAGGGGGCGGAGCCGACCGTCTTCGGCTTCATCGACAGCACGGTCTTGGCGAGGGGGATCAGCTCCATCGCCTCGCGGAAGCCGCCCGGCGGCTCCGGCTGCTTCAGGAAGGCCAGCGTCTCGCCGACGCCGCGCAGCTCGTGCGGCTCGCGGTCCATGCCCCAGGCGACGCGCTCCACCGTGCCGAACAGGTTGACCAGCACCGGCATCTCCGAGCGGGTGCCGTCGGCCTTGATGACGTTCTCGAACAGCACCGCCGGGCCGCCTTCGGCGAGCAGGCGGGTCTGGATCTCGGTCATCTCCAGCGCCGTGGACACCGGCTCCCGGACCACCACCAGCCGCCCGGCCTTCTCCAGCCGGTCGATGAAGTCGCGCAACGAGGTGTAGGGCATGGTCGAGGGTCCGTTCGGATGCGATGGGTTCGGATCAGGAGAAGGCGCTTAGCATCGGCCTGGAGGGCGCCGCGTCAAGGGGGGAGGTGCCGCCTCACGCGGGTTCCTTCACGCTGCGCAGGGCGCGGCGGACGATGCGGCGGGTGGCGTCCGGGTCGGGGCTGTCCGTTTCCCAGCGGGCGCAGAGGGCCTGCACCCAGCCGGGTTGGTTCTTCGCCGCGTCGTTCAGCCAGTTGGCGACCGAATCCTGGACGTAGCGCGCGCCGTCCGCCCGCAGCGGGTCGAGGACCGGCAACCCGCGCGCCGGGTCGGTCTTCAGCACGCCGATGTGGCTGCACCAGACGCCGCGGGGCCGGGTGGCCTCGCTGGCGAAGCGGCGCAGCCGCTCCGACGGTTCGGCGGTCCAGGGCGTGAGGAGGTCCAGCGCCTCGTCGATGGCGGCGGCGATGTGGGGGCGCAGGGCCAGCCACGCCCATTCGCGCACGCCGAAATGCGGATCGTCGGCCAGCGGGCGGATGCGCTCCAGCCGGTCCGCCAAAGTCAGGCCGGGGGCCGCCGCCAGCGCGTAGCAGGCCCAGCCGCGCACCGTGTCGGAGGGGTGGGCGGCCAGCCGCTCCACGGCCCCCAGACCGAGACGCTCGACGGCCGCGCTTCCCGCCGCCGCCATGCGCCGGGTCACGCCGTCCTTCGGGTCGAAGGACACGGCGTCCGCGGCTTCCGGAACGGCGGCGGCCAGCAGGGCGGCGAAGTCGATGGCGAGCGATTCGGCCAGCGTGGCGGTCTCGCGCCGGCCCGCGTTCAAGTCGGCCAGCACGTCCGGCGGGATGTCGGCCATCCGGGTGGCGCCCTTTCGCGGGGCGGTCGTGGTCATGCTCAGGCCTCCGGCAGCAGGCGCCAGATCACCGTTTCGCGCATCTCGCGGTCCTCCAACTCCAGGGAGGTCGGGACGCTGTACTGCGCGACCCGCTCGATTCCGTTGAGCGGGACATAGGCGCGGCCCGGATCGCCCAGCAGGACCAGCGTGCCGGTTGCGGCGATTCCGCGCAGCCAGGCGGTCACCCGGTCGGCCATCGGCTTCTCGTAGCAGACGTCGCCGGCCAGGACGACGTCGATGCCGGGCAGGGGACGGTCCACCAGATCGGCGCTGACCGCCTTCACGTCGACTCCGTTGGATTCGGCGTTCAGGGCGATGGCGGACAGGGCGAAACGGTCGATGTCGCAGGACTGAACGCGCGCCGCTCCGGCCATCATCGCGGCGATGCCGACCAGCCCGGTGCCGGCGGCGAAATCCAGCACCGACTTGCCCGCGACCAGCTCCGGCCGGTCGAGGACGAGCCGGGCCACCGCCTGACCGCCCGGCCAAGCAAAGGCCCAATAGGGCGGCGGTACATTGGACTCTTTCAAAGAATCCTCCGTAGCCTCCCACAACGGCGTGATTTCCGTCGCCAGATGCAGCGCGATTTCGGGCAGCAAAGGAGTCCGCGTTACGACCGTGTTGGAGCGGATGAAGTCGATTTGAGAAAAGTTGTTCATAACTGGACTCTCACCGGAGCTGCGCGGGGATGGATGATCTATCCACAACCGGTTTTGGTTACATAATTCAAACGGAGTAGACACACCTGCTGTCCCGTGTTACCCGTTCGAAAGGAGAAAAACAAAGGTCATGGGGTCGATATGCGGTCGAAAGGGATTGCACTCTGCGCTTCGTTCGCGGCGTTCATCGCCCTCAGCCCGTTCACCATATCCCAAGCCCAGGCCCAGGACGGGGATTGCGTCCGCACGCTGCGTTCCATATCGGATTTCGAGATCCGGGGCGATGCCTGGACGTGGTGGAACACCGCCGCCGAGCAATATGAGCGCGACAAGCGCCCGGCGCTCGGTTCCGTCCTCGTCTTCAAGCGGTCGCAGCGGTTGGGTCGCGGCCATGTCTCCCTGGTCAGTCACATCATCGACCGCCGCACCATCGAGGTGGACCACTCCTGGCTCGATGGCCGTGGCCTGCGCCGCAACATGCGTGTGGTCGACGTGTCGCCGCGCAACGACTGGACGGCCGTCCGCGTCTGGCACGAGCCGTCGGACCAGCTCGGCCTGCGCGTCTACACCACCTACGGCTTCATCCTGCCGGAGGGCGAGGAGGCGGAGATCCGTCAGGCCGATGCCCGGGATGCCGGCATTGGCAGCACCTTCGCCGTGGCTCCGCAGGGCCGCGCCGCGCCCAAGCCCGCCGCCGGGCCGCGCCTGATGGAAGCCTCCCTGAAAGGCCACGCCGTCGCCGTTCCGGGCCGCAAGCCGCAGGTGCTGACCGCATCCCTCACCCTCTCCGGCAAGGGTATCGCCGCGAAGATGGTTCCGCCGCTTCAGACCGCCGCCGTGCTGCCGGCCCGCAAGCCGACCCAGCCGGCCGCGCAGAAGGGCGTCGAGATGGTGGCCTCCACCGAGGGCATCCGTGCGGTCCTGCCGCCGCGCAAGCCGGGCTCCGGCGACAGCACCGTCGCCGAGCTGACGCGCTGAAACCTCCCTCCAAGTCCCCTACCGCCTAAATTTTCCCGGCCAGGAAGGCCGCCAGCACCAGCCAGCCGAACCAGCGGTTCGACTTGAACTTCTTCAGGCAGTCCGTCTGATCGTCGGGGTTCCAGGTCGCCACCTGCCAGGACAGCTGCAGCGCGGCCAGCGAGAGCAGCGGCAGGAACAGCCCGCCCAGCCCGGCCAGACGCCCGGCGATGCCGATCCCCACGAAGGTCAGCGTGTAGAAGCCGTAAATCCAGATCTTGCTCTGGTCGCCCAGCCGCAGGGCTGTGGACTTCACGCCGATTCGCGCGTCGTCCTCCTTGTCCTGGTGGGCGTAGATGGTGTCGTAGCCCAGCGTCCAGACGATCCCCGCGGCGTACAGCGCCAGCGCGGGCCACTCCAACTCGCCGCGCACCGCCGTCCAGCCCATCAGGGCGCCCCAGTTGAAGGTCAGCCCCAGGAAGGCCTGTGGCCACCAGGTGATGCGCTTCATCAGCGGGTAGGTGAAGACCAGCACCAGCGACAGCACGCCAAGCCCGATGGTGAGCGGGTTGAACTGCACCAGCACCGCCAGCCCGATCAGGAGCTGGAAGCCGAGGAAGGCCAGCGCCTGTTTCACCGACACCTGCCCGGAGGGGATTGGGCGCGTCCGCGTGCGCTCCACCATGGCGTCGAAGTCGCGGTCGAGGATGTCGTTGACCGTGCAGCCGGCCCCACGCATGACCACGGCGCCGATCGCGAACAGGGCCATCAGCCAGAGGTCGGGCAGCGGTCCCGACCCGGCCAGCGCGATGCTCCACCAGCCGGGAAACAGCAGCAACCACGTGCCGATGGGCCGGTCCAGCCGCGCCAGCCGCAGATAGGGCCGGACCGCCGCCGGGGCGAAGCGGTCGATCCAGTCGCCGCGCCGGATGTCGGTGAAGTCGCCGGGGGCGGGGGAGGCGGGGCTGGTCATGGCGGACTCAGGAAATGGGATTGCGGGATGGAGAGTGGAAGAAGCCGGGGGCAAGGTAGCGGCGGGGGTGGGTCCCCGCAAGGCTGGGCCGTTTCCGCCCCGCAGCGTTATCGCTATAGTCGGCGCCGCACACCGGAGACCTCGCGCCATGTCAATCCAACCGAAGACCCGCCTCTATGTGGACAGCCCCCTCGGCGAGGGGCAGGCGGTGGGGCTCGACCCCGAGCGGGCGCATTTCCTGCGTCATGTCCTGCGGCTCGACAAGGGCAACGTCGTGGCCGTCTTCAACGGGCGGGACGGCGAATGGCTGGCCGCCATCGACGGCTTCGGCAAGGGTTGGTGTTCGCTTACCGTGACGGAGCAGCGGCGTCTTCAGGCGGCGGGCCCGGACCTCTGGTTGCTGTTCGCCCCGATCAAGCGCGGGCGCATCGATTTCGTCGCGGAGAAGGCCAGCGAGCTGGGCGTGTCGCGGCTGTGGCCGGTCTTCACCCGCCGCACCGACCCCAACCGCGTCAACACCGACCGCCTGCTTGCCAACGCCATCGAGGCCGCCGAACAGTCGGAGCGGCTGACCGTGCCGGAGATGGCCGACCCGCTGCCGCTGGACAGGGCGCTGGCCGGCTGGCCGGCCGAACGTACGCTGTACCTGTGCGCCGAGGCCGGGAACGTACGCCCCATCGCGGAGGCCGTCCGCGGGCGTCCGCGCGGCCCCGCCGCCTTCCTGATCGGGCCGGAGGGCGGCTTTGCGCAGTCCGAACTTGACGAAATTTGCAAACTCCCCTTTGTTGTTCCCGTCGGTCTGGGGCCCCGCATTCTCCGGGCCGACACGGCGGTGGTCGCGGCGCTCGCCTGCTGGCAGGCCCTTGCGGGGGACTGGACGGCGGACGGCGGCGACACCCGACCGCCCTTCCGCGCGCCGGCCGACCCCACCGTCGGGGAGTAAGGGCCGCTCGACGCGCCGCTGTTCCGAGGCGGGCCGTTTGACACTTTGGCGAATTCAGACTTTTTGAAAGCGGGAGCTTCCATGTCCGCACCTCCGCAGACGCGTGGTGAACCGATCACCGACCGCCGCCAACTGGCGGCCTATCTGGAATCCGGCAACAAGCCGGCCGACCAGTGGCGCATCGGGACCGAACACGAGAAATTCGCCTACCGCGTCTCCGACCACCGGCCGCTGCCCTACGAAGGGCCGGACGGGATCGGCGAACTGCTGACGCGCCTGCAGCGCTTCGGCTGGGACCCGGTGGAGGAGAAGGGCAACCTGATCGCCCTGACCCAGGGCATGGCGAACATCACGCTGGAGCCGGGCGGGCAGGTGGAGCTGTCCGGCGCCCCGCTGGAGACCCTGCACCAGACCTGCGCCGAGGTGCACCGCCACCTCGATCAGGTGAAGGAGATTGGCGGGGAACTGGGCATCGCCATGATGGGCCTCGGCTTCCAGCCGAAATGGCGGCGCGACGAGATCCCCTGGATGCCCAAAGGCCGCTACAAGATCATGGGCGACTACATGCCCAAGCGCGGCAACCTCGGCCTGGACATGATGATGCGCACCTGCACCGTGCAGGTGAACCTGGACTTCGCGTCGGAAGCCGACATGGTGAAGAAGTTCCGGGTCAGCTTGGCGCTTCAGCCCATCGCCACGGCGCTGTTCGCCAACTCGCCCTTCACCGAGGGCAAGCCGAACGGCTTCCAGAGCTTCCGCAGCCACATCTGGACCGACACCGACCCCGACCGCACCGGTGATCTGCCCTTCGTGTTCGAGGACGGCTTCGGGTTCGAGCGGTATGTGGACTACCTGCTCGACGTGCCGATGTACTTCGTCTACCGCGACGGCACGTACATCGACGCCTCCGGCCAGTCCTTCCGCGACTTCATGCAGGGCCGCCTGCCGGCGCTGCCGGGCGAGGTCCCGCTGATCACCGACTGGGCCGACCACATGACCACCTCCTTCCCCGAGGTGCGTCTGAAGAAGTATCTGGAGATGCGCGGCGCCGACGGCGGTCCGTGGCGCCGCCTGTGCGCCCTGCCGGCCCTGTGGGTCGGGCTGCTCTATGACAGCCACGCGCTCGACGCCGCCTGGGACCTCGTGAAGGGCTGGACGACGGAAGAGCGCGCCCATCTGCGCGCCGAGGTGCCGCGCCATGCCCTGCGCACCCCCTTCCGCGGCCGCACGGTGCGGGAGGTCGCGCTTGAGGTTCTGGAGATTGCCCGCGGCGGTCTGGCCCGCCGCGCCCGCAACGACAACTGGGGCGACGACGAGGCGCATTTCCTGAACACGCTGCTCGACATCGCCGAATCCGGCCAGACCCCGGCCGACGAGCTTCTGGCGAAGTTCAACGGCCCCTGGGGCGGCAGCGTCGATCCGGTGTTCAAGGAATACGCGTACTGAGTTCCGCCCTGGCGGCTGTTTGGCAAAGTGGTCGCGTTGAGCCCCCACCCTAACCCTCCCCCGCTATCGCAGGGGAGGGGACTGCCGCCGCTTCGCAGAAGGCACCCTCCTTTGCGCAGCTCTCGCGCAAACCAAAGGTTTGCGCTGACGCGGCAGGCGGACCTTTGGTCCGCCGAGAGCGGGGGAGGGTCGGGGTGGGGGCTCGGTGCGAGAGGACCGAAGGGTTATCCTACCTCTTCCAGGCGATCAGCCGCCGGGCCGCCTCGGCGATGGTCGCCTCCGAGCCGGCGAAGCTGAAGCGCACGAAGCGGAGGCCGCGGGCCGGGTCGAAGTCGACGCCGGGGGTGCAGGCGATGCCCGTCTCCGCAAGGATGCGCTTGCAGAAGGCCTCGCTGTCGTCGGTCATCTCCGTCACATCGGCGTAGATGTAGAAGGCGCCGTCGGCCGGAGCCAGCTTGTCGAAGCCGGCCTTCGGCAGTTCCCTCAGCAGAAGCTCGCGGTTGCGTGCGTAGCGGGCGACGTGGCCGTCCAGCTCCTCGGTGCAGTTGAACGCCGCGACCGCGGCGGCCTGCGACAGGCTGGGGGCGGAGATGAACAGGTTCTGGGCGAGGCATTCGACCGAGCGGATCAGGTCGTCCGGCACGATCATCCAGCCCAGCCGCCAGCCGGTCATCGAGAAGTACTTGGAGAAGCTGTTCACCACCAGCGCGCTTTCGCTGACCTCGGCGGCGGTGACGGCCTCCGGCCCATAGGTCAGGCCGTGGTAGATCTCGTCGGAGACGAGGCGCACCCCCTTGGCGTCGCACCAGGCGGCGAGCGCGGTCAGTTCCTCGCGGCTCAGCATCGTGCCGGTCGGGTTGGCCGGGCTGGCGACGATCAGCCCCTGGATGGGCGGATCGAGCTGCTCCAGAAGCTCGATGGTCGGCTGGAAGCGGTGCTCCGGCCCGGTCGGCAGCTCCACCGGCTTGACCCCGATGGCGGTCAGAGTGTGGCGGTAGGCCGGGTAGCTGGGCGAGGCCATGGCCACCCGGTCGCCCGGATCGAAGGCCGCCAGGAAACCGAGCTGGAAGGCCCCGGACGAGCCGGTGGTGACCACCACGCGCCGCTCCGGTACGTCGATCCCGTAACGGTCGCGGTACCAGCCGGCGATGGCCGCCCGCAGCGCCGGAATGCCCAGCGCCCCGGTGTAGCCCAGCACGTCGGCGTCGAGCATGCGGTGGGCGGCCTCCAGCACGCCCTTCGGCGCGCCGGTCGAGGGCTGCCCGACCTCCATATGCAGGACCTCAAGGCCGGCGGCCTCGCGCTCGGCGGCGGCGCGCATCACTTCCATGACGAAGAAGGGCGGGATGGCGCCCCGTTTGGAGACTTTGGGTGCTTTGCTCATGATTCCAGACTTTTGAACATCAACGCTCGGTTTCGACCAGGATGCCCAGGGCGTGGGCGCGCGGGTCGGCGGCGATCTGGCATTCCTTCCAGCCGCTCTCGATCGAGGTCTGGCAGGTGACGAAGGTGGCCCGGCCCGGCCCGCTCGCGGCGCGGCTGACCCGGATGGCGGCGCCCGGCTCCTTGTCCAGCGCGGCGGGCAGGGCGGCGGTCAGCAGGGCGGCGGGCGCGGCGGCGGGGCCGTCGTTGCCGGCGGCGCTGGCCGCACCGGCGAACTGGGTGCGGCCGACGATGGCGTTGGTGAGCAGGCCGGGCGCGCCGAAGCCGGCGCCGTCCACCCCGCGGGCGGCCAGAAGGCCGGTGCCCGGCACCATGCGGCCGCTGCCGAAGGGTGCCCCCATGGTGAAGGAGCAGGCGACCCCGTTCTCCTCATGGTCGATCACGACGAGGCCGGCGCCGGGCGCGGAGGCGCCGTTGGAGACGCCGTTGGAGACGCCGTTGCCGGTGGCGCCCAGCGCCTGGGCGACGCGGGCGGCGCGCTGGTCGGACGGCAGGTCGGCGGCGGCGTTCCAGGCGGCGGTCAGGGCGGTTCCGTTGTTGGTCTCGGGAAGCTGGGCGAAATGCATGGAGACGATGCCCAGCGGAACGGCGGCGGTGCCGGTCCAGCGCGGCTGGAAGCCGCGGACGGTCGCCGGATCGATGGCGGCGGCCTGCGCCACGGCACCCCCCAGCGGCCCGCCATACATCGCCGCGATGCCGCTGCGCCGCACCTGCGACAGGGTTGCGGCCAGCTCCGGCTGGCTCAGCAGCGCGCCCTCGGCCAGCGGTGCGCCGGTCGGCAGGAAGACGCGGCGCGCCTCCGGATCGGCGGACAGGCGGGCGGCGGAGTCAGTGAGGTCGCGCGCCAGCGCCCGGCTGACCGGGGTGGAGCGGGCGAGCTGCTCGGCCGGGACCACCGCCTGCTCCCAGCGCATCGCCCCATTGGCGGCCTGGAGCGCGTAGACGCCGCGCAGGAAGCCGGGCAGGGCCGCCCCTCCAGTGCCGGCCGGGCGGGGAAGGAAATCGAGCGTGCGGGTTTCCTTCTTCGCCGCATCGAACACCAGGCAGACGCCGCCGCCGGTCATCCCGACGCGCGACGGCAGGGTGACGGTCATCGCCATCGCCATGGCGGCGGCGGCGTCGCCGGCCTTGCCGCCCTGGGCGATGATGTCGCGCCCGATCTCCGCCGCGCGCGGCTCGTCCGCCGCGATGTAGTTCTGGGCGGGGGCGCCGGTGCGGTATTTCGTGTTGACGCAGCCGCCGACCAGCGATGCGGCTATGGCAATCGCGCCCAACCCTTGCCAGATTCGGCGGGTGGAATGGGGCGCCCGGACCGGCATCTTGACCGGCTGCCCGGTGCCCCGGTGTGCGGAGGAAGTAACGGTGCGCAAGCCCAGCAGGCTGGTTTCGGTCATCGCCATGGTTGCCGTGATGGTTCTGTCGTGGTCGCCGCCCGCGGGCGCGCAGCGGCGCCAGGAGATGCAATTCCTGAGCGACGCCGAGACGGAACATATCATCCGCGACATGGCGCGGCCAATCTTCCAGGCCGCCGGCATCGATCCGGACGCGGTGAACATCGTCCTGGTCAACGACAACACCATGAACGCCTTCGTCGCCGGCGGGCAGAACATCTTCCTGCACACCGGCCTGCTGCTGGGGCTGGAGGACGCCGGGCAGTTGATCGGCGTGATCGCCCACGAGACCGGCCACATCGCCGGCGGCCATCTGGTCCGCGGGTCGGAGGCGATGGAGAACGCCTTCCTGTCCTCGCTGATCGGCATGGGCATCGGCATCGTCGGCGGCATCGCCGCGGGCAACGCCGGGGCCGGTGCGGCGGGCGTCATGCTGGGCCAGCATCTGGCGGAGCGCAACTTCCTGTCCTTCTCGCGCAGCCAGGAATCCTCGGCCGACCAGGCCGGCCTGTCCTACATGGAGCAGTCCGGCATCTCGGCGGAGGGGCTGGTTACCTTTCTGGAGAAGCTGGGCGCCGCCGACGACCCGCTGCTGGTCGACCGCGACGCCGGCTACCGGCGCACCCACCCGCTGACCCGCGAGCGCATCGAGACGGTGCGCAATTTCGTGGAACGGTCGCGCGCCGGCAAGAAGCCGGTGCCGGCGCAGTGGAACGAGGAATTCCGCCGCATCCAGGCCAAGCTCTACGCCTATCTCGACCCCAACGGGGCGCTGCGCCGCTACAAGGCGGACGACCCGTCCTTCGTGGCGCGCTACGGCCGGGCCTACGCCTATTTCCGGCGCGGCGAGGTCCGGCAGGCCCTGCCTCTGGTCGACGGGCTGATCGCCCAGGAGCCGAAGAACGCCTTCCTCTACGAGATGAAGGGCGACCTGATGCTTCAGAATGGGCGGGCGGTGGACGCCGCCGCCCCCTACCGCAAGGCGATCGAGCTGGAGCCGGACGCCGGCAGCATCCGCGTCTCGCTGGCCCATTCGCTGATGGAACAGAACGACAGCCGGCTGGCCGACGAGGCGCTGCGCAACCTTCAGGTGGCGTCCAAGACGCAGGCCCAGTCCGCCTTCCTGTGGCGGCTGATGGCCCAGGCCTGGAGCATGAAGGGCAACGCCGGCATGGTCGCCTACGCCACCGCCGAGGAGGCCTTTGCCCGCGGCGACAAGCCGATGGCCCGCTTCCAGGCGGAGCGGGCGGAGAAGCTGCTGCCCGCCGGTTCCCCTGGCTGGTTGCGCGCCCAGGACATCCGCGGGCAGGCGGGCGGCAAGTGAGCCTTCTCCGTTCGCGCGCCCTCCGTTTGCGCGGTGCACAGCCGTCTTGCCTGACCCCGCCGTCCCGGTCCACAGTATCGCCCCGATTCGCGCCGTTTTGGCTCCCCACGAGAGAGTTCGACATGACCCGCTTCCGCCCCGCCGCCCTGGCGCTCGCCGCCGCGCTGGCCCTTCCGACGGGGCTGCTGGCCCCCGCCCTCCAGGCGCAGAGCCCGATGGACGACGCGCAGCGCAAGGCCGTAGAGGAGGTCGTGCGCGACTACATCCTGAAAAACCCCGAGATCATCCTGGAGGCCGTGGACTCGCTCCAGAGGCGCCAGAAGATGGCCGAGGAGCAGAAGGCCAAGACGGCGCTGGCCGAGAACAAGGCGGCGTTGTTCCAGAACCCCGCCGATCCGGTGGCCGGCAACCCCAAGGGCGACGTGACGGTGGTCGAGTTCTTCGACTACCAGTGCGGCTACTGCAAGGCCGTGCAGGCCGACACCGAGCGCCTGATCAAGGACGACGGCAAGCTGCGCTTCGTCTTCAAGGAGTTCCCGATCCTCAGCCCGGCCTCGCTGACCGCGGCCAAGGCGGCCCTGGCGTCGCGCGGGCAGGGCAAGTATCTGGAATTCCACAACGCGTTGATGGCCCACCGCGGCCAGCTCGACGACGACGTGATCCAGCGGCTGGCCAAGTCGGTCGGGCTGGACACCGACAAGCTGAAGAAGGACATGAACAGCCCCGAGGTGCTGAAGGTCATCGCCGCCAACCAGGCGCTGGCCGAGGAGCTGGGCATCCGCGGCACCCCGGCCTTCGTCATCGGCGACGAGCTGGTCCCCGGCGCCATCAAGCTGGACCAGATGAAGGAACTCGTCGCCGCGGCCCGCAAGGGCTGAGGGTGGGGCGGGAATTGACGATGACCAAGCCGACCACCGTCGTCTTCGACATTGGGCAAGTGCTCATCGAATGGGATCCGCGGCATCTCTACCGCGAGCTGTTCGACGGGTACGAGGACCTGATGGAGGACTTCCTCGACACCGTCTGCACCCCCGCCTGGAACTTGGAACAGGACCGCGGCCGTCCGTGGGACGAGGCGGTCGCCACGCTGGCCGCCGAGTTCCCCGACTGCCGCGAGCTGATCCGCGCCTACCACGAGCGGTGGGAGGAGATGGTGCCCGGCCCCATGGCCGGGACGCCGGAAATCCTGATGGAGCTGAAGCAGCGCGGGACGCCGCTCTACTCCATCACCAACTTCTCGTCGGAGAAGCTGGCGCTGACCCGCAGGCGCTTCGATTTCCTGAACGTCTTCGACGGGATCATCGTGTCCGGCAACGAGAGGCTGGTGAAGCCGGACCCGGCGATCTTCCAGCTTCTGCTCGACCGCTATGGTTTGTCGGCGGCAGACTGCTGTTTCATCGACGACAGCCCGGCCAACGTCGAGGCCGCCCGCACCATCGGCATGACGGCGCACCGTTTCTCCGGCGCCGCCGGCCTGCGCGCCGAACTGGAGGAGCTGGGGCTTCTGTAGCCCCCAGCCTTCCTTACGCCGCGTCGCCCGGATAGCGGATGGCGACGACCTCGATCTGCTCAAGCCCGGCGGGGGTGCGCAGGTCCACCACGTCGCCCTCCTGCGCCTTCAGCAGGGCGCGGGCGATGGGCGAAATCCAGCTCACATGGGCGCGGTCCATGTCCACCTCGTCGGCGCCGACGATGGTGACGGTGTTCTCCGTCCCGTCCTCCCGCGCGTAGGTGACGGTGGCGCCGAAGAACACGCGGTCGCGGTTCTTCTGGAGGGTGGGATCGACCACCTCCGCCGATTCCAGGCGCTTGGTCAGGAAGCGGATGCGCCGGTCGATCTCGCGCAGGCGCTTCTTGCCGTAGATGTAGTCGCCGTTTTCCGAACGGTCGCCGTTGCCGGCCGCCCAGGACACCACCTCGACCACCTTCGGACGCTCGACGCGCAGCAGCGAGCGCAGCTCCTCCTGCATGCGCTGGAAGCCTTCGGGCGTCATGTAGTTCTTCACGCCCTTGGGCAAGGGTTTGGGATCGTCGGCCTCGTCGTCGTCGGGGGCGGAGTCGTTCTCCTGGGTGAAGGCCTTGCTCATGGTCGGGACCCTTCGCGGTTCTCAGGAAAAGGAAAAGGCGCCGTAAGGCGCCTTTTCCAGTCTTTACGGCGATAAAGCGCGCGCTTAGCGGCTCCACCAACCCCGGCGCGGCTTGGCCTCCGGGGCGGCGCTAGCGCTGGCCGGCTCATTGGCCGGGGCCGGAGCCGCCGGCGCTTCGCTGACCGCCGGGGCGGGCGCGGCCTCGGCGGGGGCGTCCGCCGCGGTCTTGCGCTTGCGCGCCGGGCGCTTCTTCGCCTCCTCGGCGACCGGAGCAGCGACCGGGGCCGGAGCGGGCGCGGCCTCGGCGGGAGCGTCCGCCGCGGTCTTGCGCTTGCGCGCCGGGCGCTTCTTCGCCTCCTCGGCGACCGGAGCAGCGACCGGGGCCGGAGCGGGCGCCGCCTCGACGGCCGCGGTCTTCGCCTTGCGGCTGCGCGACGGCTTGGCCGGCGGCGGAGCGGTTTCCTCCGGAGCGGCAGCTTTCGCCGCGGCCTTGCCACCCTTGGCGGTGCCCTTCGCGGCGCGCTTCGGCTTGGCGGCGGGGGCCGCTTCCGGCTCTGCGGTCACCACTTCGGCGGCCTCGGCGGCAGTCGCCTTGGCGCGGCCACGGCGCGGCTTGCGGGCCGGAGCCTCCTCGGCCACCGGGGCGGCTTCCTCGGCGGCCGGACCCTCCGTGGCGGTGTCCGCCGCGGTTTCCGGAGCAGCCTCGGCGGCCACCGCGCTGGTCAGGACCCAGTCGAACTCAACCGGTTCCATGTCCGCCGGCAGTTCCGGCGGGTTGACGGCGCGGCCGGCCTCGACGGCGGTCGGGAAGGACTCGGCTTCCGCCTCGCCTTCGGCGCCGTCGGCGGGCAGGCCCTCGCCGGCTTCCAGGCCCTCGCGCTGGCGGGACCGCCGGCGACCACCGCGCTTGCCGCGGCGGCGCTTCTTGCGCTCTCCGTTACCATCGCCGTCGCCGTTCGGCTCGAACGCGTCGGCGCCGTCCTCCGCCTCGGACGCGGCCAGATCGGCGTCTTCGTCCTCGTCGTCCTCGATGTGGGCGGGGCCGACATCGACGTCGTTGATGACGAACTCCGGAGCGTCGATCTGGGCACGCTCGATCGCTTCCTCGTCGACCGCCGTCTCGTCGATGTCGGCGTCGGCGGCGGCCTCCGCTTCGACCTCGTCGCCCTCGGTCGCCTCGTCGGCGGCTTCGGCGGAGTCGCCGAACGGCGCGCGGCCATCCTCGCGGTCACGCCCGCGGCCACGGCGGCGGCGGCGGCGGCGGCGGCGGTCGCCCTCGCTCTCCCCGGCGGCGTCGGCGCGTTCCGTGACCTCGGCCCCGGCGACCTCGGCGGCCTCGACGACGGGCGCCTCCTCCTCGGCCTCCTCGGCTTCGGCGGCCAGGATGCGGTCGGTCTCGGCCAGGACGCGCTCGGCGCTGACCAGCGGCACGTCGTCTTCCGGCGTGCGGGCCTTCACGCGCTCAAGCCGCAGGTCCGGCGCAATCAGCGTGTCGTCGGCCTGGACCATGACGCGGAACCGGTAGCGGTCCTCGATCTTGGTCAGTTCGCCGCGCTTCTGGTTGAGGATGTAGAGCGCGATGCGGGTCGGCACGAAGACGGTGATCTCCGACGACCGCTTGCGGATGCCCTCCTCCTCGATGGCGCGCAGCACGTGCAGCGAGGCGGACTCCACCGAGCGGATGACGCCGGTGCCGGAGCAGTGCGGGCAGCGCTCGAAGTTGGTTTCCAGCAGCGACGGGCGCAGGCGCTGGCGCGACAGCTCCAGCAGGCCGAAGGCGGAGATGCGGCCGAGCTGGATGCGCGCCCGGTCGTTCTTCATCGCCTCCTTCAGGCGGCGCTCCACCGCGGCGTTGTTGCGGGGCTCCTCCATGTCGATGAAATCGATCACGATGAGGCCCGCAAGGTCGCGCAGGCGGAGCTGGCGCGCCACCTCGTCGGCGGCTTCGAGGTTGGTCTTGTAGGCCGTTTCCTCGATGTTGCGCTCGCGCGTCGACTTGCCCGAGTTGACGTCGATGGAAACCAGCGCCTCGGTCGGGTTGATGACGATGTAGCCGCCGGAGCGGAGCTGCACGACCGGGCTGTGGATCGCGTCGATCTGCGTTTCCACCTGATAGCGGTGGAACAGCGGGATCGTGTCGTCCTGGTACTGCATGACGCGCTTGCTGTGGCTCGGCATCATCATGCGCATGAAGTCGCGCGCGGTGTTGAAGCCGGCGCTGCCCTCCACCCAGATCTCGTCGATGTCGTCGGTGTAGAGATCGCGGATCGAGCGCTTGATGAGGTTCGCCTCCTCATAGATGAGGCAGGGTGCGGAGGACTTCAGCGTCTGGACGCGGATGTCGTCCCACAGGCGCAGCAGATATTCGAGGTCGCGTTTGATTTCCTGCTTGGAGCGTTCCAGCCCCGCGGTGCGCAGGATGACCGCCATGCCTTCCGGAATGTCGAGATCGGACAGGATCTCCTTCAGGCGCTTGCGGTCGGCGGGGTTGGTGATCTTGCGGGAAATCCCGCCGCCGCGGCCCGTGTTGGGCATCAGCACGCAGTAGCGGCCCGGCAACGACAGGTAGGTGGTCAGCGCCGCGCCCTTGTTGCCGCGCTCCTCCTTGGTCACCTGGACCAGCATGACCTGCCGGCGCTTGATGACTTCCTGGATCTTGTAGCTGCGCAGCGGGCGGGCACGGCGGCGGTGGGCCTCCTCGACCTCGTCCCCGCCGATGACGTCCGGGCTTTCGGCCGGAGCGGCGCCTTCCGGAGCCTCGTCCGAATCCGCGGCCTCGTCCGAACCGCCATCCGAACCGGCGTCCGTGGCGAAAGCCGGGATGTCGCCCTCGAACCCGTCGCCCTCGGCCTCGGCGTAGGAGCCCGGCATCGGGGAGTTTTCCTCGACCACCACATCCGGGCGGATCGGCTCGGCCATCACGGCGCCGTCGGCGGCGGCCTCGGCGCGGGCCTCGGCCTGCTCCTCCAGCCGGCGCTCCTCGGCCAGCAGGGCCTCACGGTCGGCGATCGGGATGCGGTAATAGTCGGGATGGATTTCCGAGAAGGCGAGGAAGCCGTGGCGGTTCCCGCCATATTCCACGAAGGCCGCCTGGAGCGACGGCTCGACCCGGGTCACCTTGGCAAGGTAGATGTTGCCCTTGAGTTGCTTCCGGGTGGCGATTTCGAAGTCGAGGTCTTCGAGTCTGTTTCCATTGACCACGGCAACCCGGGTTTCCTCCGGGTGCGTGGCGTCCACCAGCATGCGCTTGGCCATACAAGATCCCCATGACGCCCCAGGCCGCCCGCGCGACGGTCAAGCCGCCGGGGCGCGTCATCGTTGTGAGCGAAGCCTGCGGAACCGGCCCCTAACCCGTCGAACGGCGCTGACGAAGCAGCCAGGACGGGTCGGGCTTCGGCCTCCGGGTTACGGCCTTGCGGCCGGCACCAGCTTCGAGGTTTCGTCCCAATCCACCGGCAACCCAGAAGCGTCACGCCCCGGACCGCGCCCGATGATGTAAATTTCGGCCGTGGGGGTCCGCGGGCGACGCCCACAGTCACCCCAAAGAGAAACCTCTCGGAAGAGTGGGCTGGTGGGTCGCGGTATGTCGCAGAGCTACCATAGACAAGCACGAAACCATGCACAACGTGGAATTCGGCGAAAGTTGCGGTCCGTCGCATCCGGTTCGGCGGCATTCCACCGGGATGGGGGCGAAGCAGGGCAGTGTTGCACGAACGGCACCCTCGCCGACAATTCCGCCACGCCCCCGGAAACCACCGTTGAGCGCCTTGATTTCGCTGCGCTATAGCTGACCGCTGGCTTTGCCGGTTTGTGGTTTCTGGTGGAACGGATGCCCCGATTGCTCGCGATTGTCGCTGCGCTGGGCGCCCTTCTGGGGGCGGTCGCCCTGCCGTGCGCCCCGGCGCAGGCCCAGACCACCGCGGCGCTGCCCTTTCCGCCGCCGGTGCAGGAGCGGGTGTCCGTCCTGAACGCGCGGCTCGGCCTGCATCCCGACAAGACGCGGCTGGTGCTGGAGCTGACCGACTCGGTTCCCTTCACCGTGTCGGTGCACGGCTCGCCCTACCGCGTCGTGATCGATCTGCCGGACGTGAGCTGGCCGGGCGGCAACACGGTGATGGCGGGCAAGGGCGTGGTCGCCCGCTACCGCTTCGAGGGGCGCGACGGCGGCGCCTCCCGCCTCGTGGTGGAGACCGATGGCCCGGCGCGGGTGGTCGAGTCCTACCTCATCCCGCCGCGCGACGGCTTCAAGCCGCGCTTCGTCCTCGACATCGCCCGCACCACCCCGGCGCAGTTCGCCGCCTCCGCCCCGGTCGCCGCCACCACGGCCACCGCGTCGGTGAGCCGCGAGGCGGTCCGCCCGCCGGCGAAGAGGGACCCCATCGTGCCGGTCGCCGCGGCCCTGCCGCCGCCGGTCCCGCCGCGGGCGGCGCCGGTGCCGGAAAAGCCGATGGTCGTGGTCGATCCCGGCCATGGCGGCGTCGATCCCGGCGCGGTCGGCGTCGGCGGGGTCTATGAGAAGGACATCACGCTGGCGATGGCGCGGGAGCTGAAGCGCCAGTTGGAAGGCTCGGGCCGCTACCGGGTGCGGCTGACCCGCGACAAGGACGTGTTCATCCGCCTGCGCGACCGCGTCGCCATCGCGCGGGAGGCCAACGCGGACCTGTTCCTCTCGCTGCACGCCGACAGCATCGGCTCCGCCAACATGCGCGGTCTGTCCATCTACACCCTGTCCGACCGGGCGTCCGACCGCGAGGCGGAGATGCTGGCCGCCAAGGAGAACCGGGCCGATGCGCTGGCCGGCATGGACCTGTCCTCCGAGAACGATCTGGTGGCCTCGATCCTGATCGACCTCGCCCAGCGCGACACGATGAACCACTCCAAGCGCTTCGCCAACATGGCGCTGGAGCATCTCGGCCGCGAGGTCAAGCTGATCCCCAACAAGCCGCACCGTCAGGCCGGCTTCGCCGTGCTGACCGCGCCGGACATGCCGTCCGCGCTGGTCGAGATGGGCTACCTGTCGAGCCCCCAGGACGTCAGCCTGCTGAGCAAGTCGGCCCACCGCGAGAAGCTCGGCCGCGGCATGGTCCGCACCATCGACGCCTATTTCAAATGGCTGACCGGGGCGCAGAAGAGCTGAGGCTCGGGTGAAGCGAAATTGGCCGCGCCGGGCACCGTTGCCCGGTGCAGCCATGCGGGCGGAGGCGGTCGGGCATACGCCTTACCCGGTCACCACTTTCTTGCATGCGCCTTGTGGCCGTCACATTTTCCTGACATGGCTGCGAGGGAGTCGGACTGCCGCCCCTCGCGGTGTAGGATGCCGCCCATCGGACGGTTCCGCGTCTTCCCGGTCTCTGTCCCGGACGAAGGCGGCGGGACCGCCGCCATGCCTGTCTGGGAACCGTCATGCGCTTTATTCTGTCCGCCCTGATGGCCGTCGTGATCCTCGCCCTGGCCGGGGCGGGGGGGCTGGTCTACATGCTGGACCATTACGATCACGAACTGCCGGACTACACCAAGCTCGCCAACTACGAACCGCCGGTGACCACCCGCGTCCATGCGGGCGACGGACGCCTGCTGGCGGAGTTCGCGTCGGAAAAGCGCGTGTTCGTCCCCATCGACGCCATGCCGAAGCGCGTGACCAACGCCTTCCTGTCCGCCGAGGACAAGAATTTCTACGACCACAAGGGCATCGACCCCGTCGGCATCGCCCGCGCCATCCTGACCAACGTGGAGAATCTCGGCCGCGACCGCCGGCCGATGGGCGCCTCGACGATCACGCAGCAGGTCGCCAAGAACATGCTGCTGACCAACGAGGTGTCCTTCTCGCGCAAGATCAAGGAGGCGATCCTGGCGGTCCGCATCGAGCGGGCCTTCAGCAAGGACCGCATCCTCGAGTTGTATCTGAACGAGATCTTCCTGGGATACCGCTCCTACGGCGTGGCGGCGGCGGCGCTGAACTACTTCAACAAGGCGCTGGACGAGCTGGACATCGAGGAGGCGGCCTATCTGGCGGCCCTGCCCAAGGCACCCAGCAACTATCACCCGGAACGCCAGCGCGACGCCGCCATCGCGCGGCGCAACTGGGTGATCGGGCGCATGGCCGAGGACGGGCACATCACCCCGGAAGAGGCCAGGATCGCCCAGTCCAAGCCCCTGGTCGTGCGCAAGCGCGACGAGCAGGAGTATGTGACGTCGGAGTATTTCGCCGAGGAGGTCCGGCGCGAGCTGGTGAAGCTCTACGGCGAGCAGGCGCTCTACGAGGGCGGCCTGTCGGTCCGCGCCTCGATGGACCCGGTGCTCCAGCAGGCGGCGACCAAGGCGCTGCGCACCGGGCTGGTGCAGTACGACCGCCGCCACGGCTACCGCGGGCCGGTCGGCAAGATGGAGAATTTCGACAACTGGGCGAAGAAGCTCGCCTCCATGGCGCCGCCTCCGGGGTCCGAGGGCTGGCATCTGGCGGTGGTGCTGAAAGACGACGAGGCGGCGGCGCTCGACATCGGTCTGCCGGACGGCTCGCGCGGCCGCGTGCCGCTGGCCGAGCTGCGCTGGGCGCGGGCGCAGCGCGACGACAACCGGCTCGGCCCGGAAATCCGCCGCCCCTCCGACGTCGCCAAGCTGGGCGACCTGATCCTGGTCGAGGCCGCCGGCAAGGACGAGAAGGGCAAGGAGCCGCCGGCGGGCACCTACGCGCTGCGGCAGGTCCCGGCGGTGCAGGGCGGTCTGGTCGCGCTCGACCCGCACACCGGCCGCGTGCTCGCCATGGTCGGCGGCTTCTCGCCGCACATGAGTTCCTTCAACCGTGCCACCCAGGCGATGCGGCAGCCGGGCTCCTCCTTCAAGCCCTTCGTCTATCTGACGGCGCTGAACCAGGGCTTCACCCCGTCCTCGCTGGTGATGGACGCGCCGTTCGAATACGACCCCGGTCACGGCCAGCCGATCTGGAGGCCGGAGAACTACAGCCACGAGTTCTACGGCCCGACGCCGCTGCGCGCCGGCATCGAGAAGTCGCGGAACGTCATGACCGTCCGTCTGGCCCAGGCCGTCGGCATGGACAAGGTGAAGGCGGTGGCCGAGAATTTCGGCATCACCGACAACCTCCAGCCCTACCTGCCGATGTCGCTCGGGGCGGGCGAGACGACGGTGCTGCGCCTCGCCACCGCCTACGCCATGCTGGCCAACGGCGGCAAGCGGGTGAGCCCGACCTTCATCGACCGGGTGCAGGACCGCAACGGCAAGACCGTCTTCCGCCACGACACGCGCCCCTGCGCCTCCTGCAACCAAGTGGCCTGGAGCGACGGGCTGACCGTTCCCGCCGTCGCCGACACGCGGGAGCAGGTGAACGACCCGCGCACCGTCTACCAGATGGTCTCCATGCTGGAGGGCGTCGTCCAGCGCGGCACGGCGACGAAGCTGCTGTCGCTGGGCAAGCCGCTGGCCGGCAAGACCGGCACGACCAACGACAGCCACGACGCGTGGTTCATGGGCTTCTCGCCCGACCTAGTCGTCGGCACCTACATCGGCTTCGACCAGCCGCGCTCGCTGGGCGCCCGCGAGACCGGCGGCTCGGCGGCGGTGCCGGTGTTCAAGGACGTGATGGAGGTGGCGCTGAAGGACCAGCCGGCCACGCCGTTCCGCGTGCCGCGCGGCCTGCGCCTCGTCCGTGTCAACCCGGAGAACGGGCGTCTCGCCCAGCCCGGCGAGCGCAAGGCGATCTGGGAAGCCTTCATCCCCGGCACCGAGCCGAACCCCGACCAGCCGCAGATGGTGCTGGACGGCTCCGCCCACGCCGCGGACGGCGGCTGGACCGGTGGGGTGTCCGGCGGCGATCCGGCGGCCCAGCAGCCGGGTGGCTGGGGCGCTCCGGCGGCTCCGCCCTCGGCGGCGACGGTGGGGACCGGCGGCCTCTACTGACCGCGTTCCCTCGGCAAGAAAAAAGCCCCGCTTCCCGGTTCGGGAGGCGGGGCTTTTCTTTTATGCGAAACCTCAGGGCCGGGCGGCGGTGTGGGTGTCCGTGCGGATCTGGGCGATGGCCTCGACCGGGGCCGTGTCGGTGGGGCAGTCGGCCAGCGGGCGCAGCCGGTCCTCCATCCGCGCCAGCATCACGCGGACCCCCTCCTGGTTGATGTGCAGGGCGTCCACGAAATGGGCCTCGTCCTCGACCTCGCGGCGGGTGTCGATGACCGGCACGTCGGGCGGCAGGCGGGCTTTCAGATCCTCGAAGAAGGCGTCGAAGTTGGTCACCTTCTCGATGTAGCCGGGGAAGAAGGGCGTGATGACCACGGCGACCCGCGTGCCCTTCTCGCGCGCCGTGCCGATGATGCGGTCCAGCGCGTCCCAGTTCGGCTGGAAGCCCTCCATCCGCTCCGTCGGCGCCTTTTCGAGCTGGGCCTTGAGGAAGGGCGACATGGTGCCGCTCAGCGTCCGGTCCCCGGTCGGGTGCAGCCCGTCGAAGGCCAGCCGGATCGTCTGGTTGTTGTTGAAGATCAGCGTGTTGAACAGCTTGTTGGAGGCCCACATGGTGGCGTCGACCTGCCGGATGAAGCCGTCCACCCGCTCCGAGTAGTAGGCCAGCAGCGGCAGGTCGGCGAGCGCCTTGGGATCGTCGACCACGCTCGTCGGCTCGACCAGCAGCAGGCGGGGGGCGCCGTGCCGGTCCAGATAATCCTCCCACAGCAGGTCGCCGACCGTGGTAGGGGCGCCGCCCATGCCCAGGTTCAGCACCCGGCCGCAGGTCAGCGCCTGCACCTCCTCCACCGGGAAGTGGTTGTCGGCGCGGGAGTTGCCCAGGATCACCACGTCGGCGGGCGGCCCGTTGCGGTAGACGGTCATGAAGCGGTCCGACGACTGGAGGAGCGTGTCGCCCATCCAGGACGCCACCGCGCGGTCCATGGCGACCACCATGCCCAGGATCAGTCCGACGACGGCCAAAAGGCGGATCATGGTTCGGGCTCCCTCAGAACTGGAAATAGATGAAGGATCGGTTGGCGAAGTTGCCGAAAAGCAGGAGCATCAGGATCAGCGTGGCGCAGCCGGCGGAGCGGACCACGACGTTCACCCCGGCGTAGCGGCGGCCGGCGCCGAACTCGATCATCGCGTCGATCATCAGCACGACGAGGCCGAACAGGGCGACGCGGACCAGATAGCTCATCTGCTGCATGCCGCGCGGCAGGCTGAAATCGCCCTCGGCGATGATGCCCAGGATGGTCCGGACCGTGTGCATGTCGTCGGCGCGGAAGGGCAGCCAAGTCAGCGTGATCAGCAGGAAGACCAGCCCGACGGTCAGCAGCTTGCCGGCCATCAGCGGCGCGCCGCTCAGCCGCAGCGGGCTGCGCTTGGCCAGCCAGCGCAGGCCGTCCTCCGCCGCCATCAGGGTGGCGTGCATGGCGCCCCACAGGACGAAGGTCCAGGCGGCGCCGTGCCACAGGCCGGACACCAGCATCACGATGGTCAGGTTGCGGATGCGCAGCCAGTGGGTGCGTCCGCCGCCCATCGGGATGTAGACATAGTCGCGGAACCATGTGGACAGCGAGATGTGCCAGCGCCGCCAGAAGTCCTTCACGCCCAAGGCGAAGTAGGGGCGGGCGAAGTTCTGGCAGAGCGTGTAGCCGAAGATCTGCGCCAGACCGATGGCGATCAGCGAGTAGCCGGCGAAGTCGCCGTAGATCTGGAGCGAGAAGCAGATCAGCCCGATGACGTGGTTCAGCGCGTTGAAGAACTCAGGCTGGGCGAAGCGCGCGTCGACCACGGCGGCGGCGTTGTCGGCCAGACCAAGCTTGAGGAAATAGCCCCAGATGATCTTCTCCAGCCCGGCGAAGCGGAAGGCAAAGCTGACATCCTGGCGGGGACCGTTCTGGATCTGGGGCAGCAGGTCGCGCGCCCGGACGATCGGCCCGGCGACGAGCTGCGGGAAGAAGGCGACGAAGGTCGCGTAGCGCAGCAGCGACCGCTCCGGCTTCTCCAGATGGCCGAGATAGAGGTCCAGCGTGTAGCTGAGATTCTGGAAGGTGTAGAAGGAAATGCCGACCGGCAGGATGATGGACAGCGTGCGGTGACCGACGTCGAGGCCGAGCGAGGCCAGCGCCACCTGCGCGCTGTCGATGAAGAAGTTGAAGTATTTGAAAAAGAACAGGATCGCCAGATTGGTCGCCACGCTGATCTGCATGAAGATGCGCGCGGTGGCCCGGTTCGGCGCGTCGGCGATGCGCAGGCCGCAATAGAAGTCGAGCAGCGTCGTGCCGGCGAGCAGCAGGCAGAAGCGGTAATCCCAGAAGCCGTAGAAGATGTAGCTGGACACCAGCAGCAGCGGCGTGAACAGCCGCGTCCTGGCGAGCATCATAAAGCCCGCCGTGAAGGCCGTGATGAACAGCAGGAACCCCAGGCTGGTAAAGTTCATCGGGGGGCCACGCTATTGTTGTTGGGAAACGGGGGCGCCGATAGCCCGCGCCCGCCGGACGACGGGCACGAACGTCGGTGACGCTATCACGGGGGGCTGCCACTTATTCGCGCCGCGAAAGTGGTTTTGCGGCGCAAAAACGGTTTCATCCGAGTGGGTTGCCCAGCTGTCCCTGTGACGGCGTGGCGCTCCGGCGGGTTACCGTTCCGGTCTGGTCCAGCGTCGCGGAAGCCGGGGAGGCTGTGGAATAAGAGGGTGCAACGCCGCTCCCAACCCGCTACATAAGGGCCAAGACACTGGTTCAACTCTGGCTGACGAGGAGGCACTGCGATGCGGGCCGAGATCGAAGCGGCCGCCGGCGAGATTAGAGAATCGCTGGCGCTGCTGAGGAGGCATCTTTGACTGGGATAACGCGCTGCGTCGTCTCGACGAACTGAACGCCCACGCCGAAGACCCCAAGCTGTGGGACGACCCGTCCCGCGCGCAGACCATCATGCGCGAGCGCACCCAGCTCGAAAATTCCGTGAACGGTTACCGCGCGCTTGAGCGCGACCTGTCCGACAGCCTGGAACTGATCGAGATGGGCGAGGCCGAGGGCGACGCGACCGTGGTCGCCGATGCCGAGGCCCAGCTCTACGCGCTGCGCGACCGTGCCGCGAAGCTCCAGATCGAGAGCCTGCTCTCGGGCGAGGCGGACGCCAACGACTGCTTCATCGAGGTGAACGCCGGCGCTGGCGGCACGGAGGCCCAGGACTGGGCACTGATGCTGATGCGCATGTACCTCCGCTGGGCGGAACAGCACGGCTACAAGACGCAGTGGCTTGAGGAAAGCCCCGGCGAAGAGGCCGGCATCAAGTCCGCCACCGCGCAGATCAGCGGCCACAACGCCTATGGCTGGCTGAAGACCGAGGCCGGCGTGCACCGTCTGGTGCGCATCAGCCCGTTCGACAGCCAGGCCCGCCGCCAGACCAGCTTCGCCGCCGTCTCGGTGTCTCCGGTGATCGACGACAAGATCAACATCGAGATCAACGAGAAGGACTGCCGCATCGACACCTTCCGGGCGTCGG
This sequence comes from Azospirillum sp. UENF 312511, assembly GCF_058780635.1. Lineage (NCBI taxonomy): Bacteria > Pseudomonadati > Pseudomonadota > Alphaproteobacteria > Rhodospirillales > Azospirillaceae > Azospirillum > Azospirillum sp. UENF 312511. The sequence goes on from NZ_JBSNCG010000003.1 coordinate 2,284,935, forward strand.
GCGCCGGTGGCCAGCACGTCAACAAGACGGACTCGGCGATCCGCATCACCCACTTGCCCACCGGCATCGTGGTGGCCTGCCAGCAGGAGCGCTCGCAGCACAAAAACCGCGCCAAGGCGTGGGACATGCTGCGCGCCCGCCTGTACGAGCGGGAGCTGAAGATCCGCGAGGACGCCGCCGCTGCCCTTGAGGCGACCAAGAGCGACATCGGCTGGGGCCACCAGATCCGCTCCTACGTCCTGCACCCCTACCAGATGGTGAAGGACCTGCGGACCGAGGTGGAGACCTCGCAGAGCCAGGCGGTGCTGGACGGCGACCTGGACATGTTCCTGGAAGCCGCACTGGCCGCCCGGCTTAAGGGGCAGAGCGACGACGCGGCTGCGTGAGGTTGCGCTTGCCCCCTCCCTAGTCCTTCCCCGCTTTGCGGTGGAGGGGATAATCTCCCTCCCCTGCGATAGCGGGGGAGGGCCGGGGAGGGGGCAAAGGCGCCCCCTAATTTTATCCCTTGGGAAGAAACGCGGCCTCTGCGTTGTTGATCTCCGCAACAAGAAACGGAGAGAGACCATGAACCGCAGCCTGTTCGCCGCCTTCCTCGCCGCCACGGCCTTCGCGGCGCCGGCCTATGCCGCCTGTCCGACGGACTCGATGACGCCGGACATGTACTTCGCCTATGTGGAAGGCATCCAGAAGACCCTGACCGAGCAGGGCTTCCGTCCAGGCGTGATCGACGGGAAGATCGGCCCCAACACCCGCTCCGCCATCCGCGCCTATCAGAAGGCCGCGAAGCTCCCGGTGGACGGCTGTCCGACGCAGGAGCTTCTCGACCATATCAACTTCTCCCAGCCGAAGGTCTACGGACCGGGCAAGCGCTGAACCCTACGTCCCCTCTCCCGGGGCGGGAGAGGGGTTTGGCGAGCAACTTACTTGACGAAGGTCAGGTCCATGACGGACTTGGCGTCCAGCGCCTTGTCCACCTGACCTTCGGACTGCCAGAACTTCACCTGATTGAAGACGTCGTCGACCAGCAGCTTGCCCTTCGGCTCGACATAGGGCAGGCCGGCGGCGACGACCTCGGGCTTCTGCTTCGTCGCCTCGGCGATGATCGCCAGAAGCTCGTCGTAGCCGGGGCCCTTCACCACGGCGCCCGACGCGTCCTTGGCGTTGAAGGCGGCGTGGTATTCGGCCAGCCCGGTCAGATAGGCGCTGACGAACTTCTCGGCCAGCGGGCGGCGCTGGGCGACGGTCTTCGGGCTGGTGAAGAGGGCGCCGAGTTGCCACGGCGTCTCGTCGCCGACCCAGCCCAGGATGGTGCCGGAGCCTTCGGCGGCGAGCTGGCGGGCCACCGTCACCGGGGCGATCACCGCGTCCACCTGACCGCCCTTGAAGGCGGCGACCATCTTCGGCACGTCCTGCATCGCCACCATGGTCACGTCCTTGACCGTGAAGCCGTGCTTCTGGCCGAGCAGGCCGACCATGTAATGGAAGGTCGAGCCCACCGTGGTGATGGCGATGCGCTTGCCCTTGAGGTCCGCCGGCTTGGTCAGCCCGGCGTCGTGCGCCGCCTTGGTCGCCACATAGGCGCTGAGCTGGAAGCCCGGCTCGTCGCGGCTCTGCGCGGCGATCATGGTGACGGCACCCTTGGCGGCGAGGTTGTAGAAGCCCGCCGTCAGGCCGGTGACGCCGAAATCCACGTCGCCGGAGGCCACGGCCACCGGCACCTGCTGGGCCGAGGTGAACATCTTCAGATCGACCTCCAGCCCTTCCTTCTCGAAATAGCCCTTCGACTTGGCGATGAAGATCGGGCCGGAGGACGCCAGCGCCAGCACGCCGATGGAGGTCTTCTCCAGACCCTGCGCCTCGGCGGCGGGCGTCCCGGCCAGCGCCAGGGCCGCAGCACCCATTGCACCCAGAACCAAACGGCGGCTCCAACGCACGACGGTCATTCTCAGTCTCCCATTCTCAATCATCATTTTTCTCACCGCCATTTCAGCAGGCGGCGTTCCAAGATGGACAGCACGGTCCCGATGCTCAGGCCGAGCAGCGAGAGAACCAGCACGCCGGCCAGAAGCTGGTCGGTCAGCATCAGGTTGCCGGCGGTCAGGACGAAGGCGCCGATGCCGTATTCCGCGCCGATCATCTCCGCCGCGACCACCAGGATCAGCGCGATGGAGGCGGTGATGCGGAAGCCGGCGAGGATGCCGGGCAGGGCGCCGGGAAGCACGATCTTGCGCAGGATCGACGCCCAGGGCAGGCCGAAGCTCTGCGCCATGCGGATCAGGTTGCGCGGCACCGAATCGATGGCGCTGTAGGTGGCGATCACGGTCGGGAAGAAGACGCCGAAGCCGATGGTGGCGAACTTCGACGGTTCGCCGATACCGAACCACAGGATGAACAGCGGCAGCAGGGCGATCTTCGGGATCGGGAAGAAGGCCGAGACGAGGGGCACGCCGACCGCCCGCGCGACCGAACCGATGCCCATGGCGAAGCCCACGGTCATGCCGGCCACCGTGCCCATGACCCAGCCGACGCCGATGCGCATCAGCGACGCCTTCAGGTGCTGCCACAGCGACCCGTCCTGCGCCATGGCGGCCAGCGCCGAGGCGACCGCGCTCGGCGGCGGCAGGAACAGCTCGCTGACGAGGCCGAAGCGGTTGGTGGATTCCCACACCGCGATCAGGACCACGAAGGCGAGCAGCGCCGCCCAGCGGTGCCCCTTGACCGTGAAGCCGCCGCCGCGGAAGCGGACGGGCTGAGATGGGGAGCGATCCTGAAGGGGGAGGCTGGTATCAGGCATCGGCGATCTCCCGGTCGGCCAGTTGGGCCTCGGCCCGGATCAGGTGCCACAGCCGGTCGCGCACCTCCGCCAGATGGGCCTGGGCGGAGGGTTCCAGCCGCTGGTCGCGCGGCTCCTCGATGGTCACGATCTCGCGCAGGCGGCCCGGACGGCGGCTGAGCACGACGACCCGGTCGGCCAACCGCAACGCCTCGTCCAGATTGTGGGTGACGTAAAGGGCGGTCGTCCGCTCGCGCTGCCAGAGCGACAGGAAATCCTCCATCAGCAGTTCGCGCGTCTGGGCGTCGAGCGCCGACAGCGGCTCGTCCAGCAGCAGCATGGCCGGGCGCACGGCCAGCGCGCGGGCGATGCCGACGCGCTGGCGCATGCCGCCCGACAGCTGCTTTGGCAGCGCCTTGCGGAAGTCCCACAGCCCCATGCGGCGCAGGCCGGACTCGATGCGCTCCCGCCGCTCGGCCGCCGACAGCGGGTGGTGTTCGAGGACGAGTGACAGGTTGTCCTCGACGCTGCGCCAGGGCAGCAGGGCGAAATCCTGGAAGATGAAGGTGATCGGGTTCAGGCAGCCGTCCGGCACCTCGCCCGCCACCGCGATGGTGCCGGAGCTGGGCGCCACGATGCCGCCGGCGATGCCGAGCAGGGTGGACTTGCCGCAGCCCGACGGGCCGATGACGGCCAGAACCTCCCCCTCCTGCACCGTCAGGTCGATGCCTTCCAGCACGACGAGGTCGTCGTAGCGGTGGCACAGGTCCTTGATGATAAGCCTCATTGTCCCTTTCCTGTTGCCGACCCCGCCCAGGCGATCAGCAGTTCGTCGCGCGAGGTCAGGCCCGCTTCCGGCAGCGCGTGGTTTACGACGGCCTTGGCGGCGCCGCCGGTCGCTTCCGGCAGGCGGTTCTCCCACATGGCCTGATGGAGCGTGGGCAGCTCGTCCCAGTTACCGAGGTATGTCGTTGGCACACGGACCGCCCCCGACGCAATGACGCGGTTCAGCCCTGCGATTTCCGCAGCGTTCGAAAGATGCGTACCGACGATGGACGCGGATGGCATCAGGATGCGGCGCTGGCGCATCCACACCTGCGGCGCGTAGAAGCTGTAGCGACGACCACTCATATCGCCGCAATAGACCACGCGCCCCGTGTGCGGCTTCACGAGCATGGTCGAGACGGCCAGCGTGTCGCGCCGCGCCCGCTCCACCACCACATCCGGCATGCCGCGCGGGTTGTCGGCGGCGCGCAGGATGCGGCCCACCGCCTGGCCCAGCGGCTTGAACGTGTCCTCGGTGAACAGGCGCACGGCCTCCTTGAAGGCGGCGGTTTCGCGCTGCGGGTCGGGCAGGTCCGGCATGGTGTCGGGCCAGTCGAAATGCGGGACGCGGCGCTTGATCTCGGCCAGCGACACGGCGCCGGCCAGCGCCTCGCCGTAGCCCAGCGACAGCACGAAGTCGCGCTCGGAATCCCGGTCGGTGACGACGCAGACGCGGGCGCCGGACTCGCGCGCCGCCTCGATGGCCGAGAGCGCCATGTCGTCGCGCAGGCCCACCGCCCCGGCGCCGTAGAAGACCAGAACGGCTTCGCCGGGGCGCAGGCGGGCGCGGCGCAGCATCGCGGCGGGCTCGGCGGAACCGGGCTTGCCGAGGAAGGTCATGTGGTAGCCGCTGGAGGCGCCGAAGAAGGTCAGCGCGCCGCCGTCCGCCAGCGACTGGAAGGTCCGGGGGAAGGTCGTCTCGCCGGCGTGGCTGACCGCGTAGTCCACGAGCTGGCCGCCATTGGCGGCGCGAAGCGCGTCGAGGTAGGGGCGTCCGGCCTCCTCCCACGCCGCCCACTGCGCCGGGTCGGCGGGGATGCGGGTGAAGGCGGCCTCGGCGACGGAGCGGTCCACCGCCCCCGCCCCGCGGGCGCGGATGGCGGCGGCGCGGCGGTCCGACGACACCATGCCGGTCACCTTCATGCGCCGGGCCAGCGCCAGTTCCACCGTCCAGGCGCCGGTGCCGCCCGCCGCACCCTCCACCAGGAGGCGCTTGCCGGGCTGCACGTCGAGCGCGGTGAACAGCGCGCGGTAGCCGGTGCCGGCGGCGAGCATGTAGCTTCCCGCCTCCTCCAGCGCGAGGCCGGGCGGCAGCGGGAAGAGCTGCGGCCCGTCGGCCAGCATGAACTGCTGGTGGCTGCCGTCCGGCGACTGGTAGCCCTGAATGTGGAAGTCGGTGAACATCGGGTCGGCCCCGGCCTCCGGGTCCAGCAGGTCGGAGACGCCGGAATAGACGGCGACCAGATCGCCGACCGTCAGCCGCCCCTGCGCCTGCAACGCCTCGCCCATCCGCACGACCATTCCAACGCCGCCGGAGCCGGTGACGTGCACGTCCTCGTCATGCTCGTCGAACAGGGAGATGGGGATGCCGGTCAGCGCCCAGACGTCGTTGTAGTTGACCTCCGACGCGAGGACGTAGACGAGCGCTTGGTTGGGGCCGGGCTCGGGAACGGGGATGATGACCTCGGTTTCGGCCTGCGCCGGGTCGCCGTGGGCGGCCGCGCCGGTTTCCAGGTCGCGGACGACGGCCTGGGCGAGCTGCCAGCGGGGCAGGGGTGTTGCGCCGGGGACGAAGGGACTGCCGATGGGCAGCACGCCGTCGCAGCTCGCGCGTCTTGGTCGTGCGGGCAGGGACGGGGACTTCTTCTCCAGGAACAGGGCGATGCCCTTCTTGGCGCCGTTGTCGGAGTCCAGCAGGAAGCGGGCAAAGGCGTCGATCTCGGCCTTGCTGCCGGCGTCGAAGCCGTCGCGCAGGCCGGTGTCGACCAACCGGACGATGGTGTCGGCCACCGGGCCGCGGCCGACGCTGTGGGCTTGGCGGAGGAGGCGCATCACCTCCGGCCCCCTCCCGCCCGCTTCGCGGGCACCCTCCCCCGCCTTTGGCGGTGGAGGGGAACAGGCCCCCTCTCCCGCGAAGCGGGGGAGGGCTGGGGAGGGGGCATGAGAAGTGGAGGGGGCCAGCGCCGCCTCCCTTGCCATCGCCTTCGCCAGCGTCAGCGCGTCGTCCGCCCCGCGCGCCACCACATCGACCAAGCCATACTCCAGCGCCGTCTCGGCGTCGATCTGGCGCCCGGACAGCAGGATCTCCAACGCCCGCCCATAGCCCCGTTCCGGGTCCTTACGCAGCAGCAAGCGCGGCAGGCGCTGCGTCCCGCCATAGCCCGGCGGCAGGAACAGGTTGATCTCCGGCTGGCCCAGCCGGGCGCGGGGATCGGCCACCCGGACGTGGCAGGCCATGGCCAGCTCGCAGCCGCCGCCCAGCGCCACGCCGCGGATCGCCGCGAACACCAGCTTGTTCAGCGCCGCGATGGCGCGGAAGACGGCATGAGCCTTGGCGGGCAGGGCGCGGGCCTCGCTCTCGTCCCGCACCTCGTCGAGAAGCTGGCGGATGTCGGCGCCGGCCACGAAGTTGCGGCCCGTGCCGGTGACCACCACCGCCCGTACATCGTTCCGGCGGGCGAGATGGGCGATCAGCGTGTCCAGCTCGTCCAACAGGCGGTCGGACAGGGCGTTGACCGGCGGGTTGTCGATGGTGACGGTCGCCATCCGCACACCGTCGGCCAGCCGGTCGTACTGGACGGACAGGAAGCGCTGCCGCTCGATGAGGGTCTGTTCCTCGGCGCGCTGCTGGCCGCGCTTCCAGGCGGCGATGCGCGCCTCCAGGTCGGTCAGGCATTCCGGGTTGCGCAGGGTGGAGGTGTCGCCCAGCGGCTCCCCGTTCATCATCGCCGTCAGGAAGCGGCGCATGTATTTGCCGGACCGCGTCTCGGGAAAGGCCGGGACAGAGAGGATGTCGGAGGGGACGGCGACCGCACCCTTCTCCTGCCGCACCAGATCCTTCAGCCGGCGTTCGTCGTCGGCGGTGATGTCGCGGCCCTTGGCGGGCAGGACGAAGGCGACGGGGGTCAGGCCCTTCTCGCGGTGCGGGGCGCCGACCACGATGACGTTGCCGACCGGGCTGTCGGGGTTGATCTGCTTGTCGCGCAGGATCGCGCCCTCGATCTCCTCCGTGCCCATGCGGTGGCCGGACACGTTGATGACGTCGTCGGACCGGCCGTGCAGGCTGAAGCTGCCGTTGTCGTAGCGCCGGGCGAAGTCGCCTTGCAGATAGGCCCAGACCGGATTGCCGTCGGCGTCCCGGAAGCGCCCGAAATAGGTCGCCACGAAGCGCTCGAAGTCACCCTTCCAGCCGGGTTGGCCGACATTCTCCGCGTCGCCCCAGATGGTCCGGGTCAGGTAGGGATAGGGGGCGGTGACGACGATCTCGCCCTTCTCCTCCGCTTCGGCGGGGCGGAAGGCGACGCGGCCCGCGGTGTCCGGTTCGCTCTCGGGGACCCAGACGTCGCCCAGCACCCAGGGCAGCGGGTAGGTGTGGGCGTCGGCGCGCAGCGGCTGGTCGGGGTTGCCGTAGGGGTGGGTCCAGACGATGCCGCCATGCTCCGTCGCCCAATAGCTGTTGATGTATTGCGGCGTCATCACCGCCATGCCGAAGGCCTGGACGGCGGGGCTGGTCGGCTCCGCGCAGAAGGTGGCGACCCGCAGGCTGCTGCGATCGTAGCGCTCGACGTCGGCGCGGTTCTCCGGGTGGGTCATGACCGTCTTCAGGAAGGTCACGCCCGCCTTGAAGATGGTTACCTTGTGCCGCTCGATGATCGAGGCGAAGCGCCCGGCGTTGGGGAAGACCGGCGCCCCCTCCGTCACGATGCCGGGGATGCGGGCGGCGAGGCTGGCGGTGATGAGGTAGCTCTGCCCGGTGATCCAGCCGGGATCGGCGACGACGTAGATCGCGTCGCGGCCCGGCAGGGCGTCGAAGCTGACCTTCATGGTGTGGGCGAGGCCGGCGACGTAGCCGCCATGGACATGCACCACGCCCTTCGGCTTCCCGGTGGAGCCGGAGGTGTAGATGATGAACAGCGGATACTCGGCATCTACCGGAACGCAGGGCACGGCCTTCGCCACGGCGGCGTAGAGCGCCCGGTCGTCCAGCGCGCGCAGCGCGTCCATGCCGGGCAGGACGGTGTCCGGAAGTCCGGCGGCGGCGCACAGCTCCGCCTCGGCCTTCGCCAGCAGCTCGTGCGCCCAGACGTCGCGGCCGTTGGTCCAGGGGATGTCGGGAAGCCCGGCGTGGCGGACAACGATCACCGCCTCAACCCGCGGCGGGGCGGCGGTCAGCGCCTCGGCAACGCTGGCGCGCAGGTCGGCCACGGTGGCGGCGTCGAGCGTCCCGGCGCGGTCCAGCGCGCGGCCCAGCTCGCGCATGACGTCGGCGGGAGCGACGGTGATCTCGCCCGCCAAGCCGCGGCGCACCGGCTCCATCAGGGTGTCGTCTCCCAGCTTGGCGCGCAAAACCTCCTTGGTGATGCGCAGCGCCGTGGGCAGGGCGACGAAGCGGTCGAGCGCCGGGTCGCTGTAGGCTTCCTTGAAGGGGGCCATCTCGGCGTTGCGGCTGGCGCCGTCGGCGGTGATGACGACGCGGGCGCCGGCGTTCTCGATGCGGTCGGACAGCGTCTTGTCCGAGAATCCGCCGAAGACGGCGGTGTAGATGACGCCGATGCGCTTCGCCCCCTCCGTCCAGACGATCTGGTCGAGGATGTTGGGCATGTTCAGCGCGATGCGGTCGCCTTGCCTCAACCCCAGCCCGCGCAGCGCCAGAGCGGCCAGCGCGGAGCGGACCAGCAGCTCGCGCCGGGTCAGCGTGACGTGATGGACCGGGCCGCCGCGCCCGCCGTTGGCGGCGGCGTCCCAGCGGTCGCCCTCGTACCAATAGGCGGTCTCCGACCCATGGCCGGACAGGACGTGGCGGTCCACCTCGTTGAAGGCGGCGTTGGTCAGCCCGCCCGCGAACCAGCGGTAGAAGGGCGCTTCCGATCCGTCGAAGGCCTGGGTCCAGGGCGTCCAGTCCGCCCTTTCCGCCGCCTTGCCCGCCGGTTCGCCCGTGGCGGCGTCCCAGCCGCGCCACACGCCGTCCGCCTCGCGCATCAGCCAATTCGCGCCGTCGAACCAGTGGATCGTCTCAGCGGCGATGGCGCCGTGGAAGGCGCCGGGATCGGCCGCGCAGGCGTCCCGCTGGCTCTGCCAGTCCGCGGCGGAGCGGATGGGGTTGACGGCGACGTCCTGCGGCAGCGGCGGCTGTCCGGCGGACTCCGCGACGGCGTGATCCATGCTTTCCTCCCGATCGGGCATTTCTTCCTTGGCGGCCACGTCTTGTGCGCGGCGGGCATCACTATAGCGCGGCGCCCTGCATGGGCCGCAATGGCGCCGTGCGCGGCGGGGGTATGCCGTATACGCGGCTTTCGGTCATACTCGGTGCAATCAATGACGATGGGAGGAAACGGCATGTCGAAAAACGACGCGCCTGCGAACGATTCGGTGACCTTCGCGGTCAGCCATCCCGACCCGGCGGACTTCAAGCGCGACGGGCTGCGGCCCTTCTTCGAATACCGCGATCTGGGCATCCGCGCCGCCACGGCGGGCAAGGCGAACGCCCACGTCATCCGCGCCCGGCCCGGCGAGCCGTCGCACGGCGGCTGGCACCGGCACGCGCTGGATTTCCAGATGGTCTACGTGCTGAAGGGCTGGGTGAAGTTCGCTTACGAAGGCGTGGGGGAGGTGCTGTTGCAGGCCGGTTCCTGCGTGCACCAGCCGCCGGGCATCCGGCATGTGGAAATCGCCCATTCCGACGATCTGGAAATGCTGGAGATCACGCTTCCCGCCGACTTCCCGACCGAAGGGGCCGAGCCGCCCACCGGGAACTGACGCTGCATCCGACAAAAAAAGTGCCGGTCGCACCCGTCGTGGAAACGACGGTGCGGCCGGCCAGATGCTTTGGAGGAATCGCCGCCATGGCCACAGGGAACGACGCGGCCACGGGACGCTTCGTTGCAAAGGAAAGCAATGCCCATGCCAGAGCTTGGGCGGGCTCCCGGAGCCGGTTTCCCGTGCTTTCGGCAAGAACCTCCGGACCGCACCTGTCTGGAAGACTGGACAGGTGACCGGATCGCTGGACAGACGGGTGGGCGCCGCTGTTCTGGCATGTTGGGCGTGTCGAGGGTATTAGGGCGGTGTGTGGCGGCGTGATGAGGATGCGGACGGGATGCCCGAGGTCGAGATCTCCCGCGAGGACAAGGGGCAGGCGACGGTGTTCGAGGCATCGCCATCCAGCGTGCCGCCCCAGCGTTACGCCCATCTCCTCTACGCCGCCCTGCTGCTGGCCGGTTTCGTCGTCGTGGCCGAACTGACGCTGGAGCCGACGGCCTCGATGCTGCGCTGGCTGGGCGTCCTGTGCGCGGTGCCGCTTCTGCTGATGTGGATGATCACGCTGCTGCGGGCCGCGCGGCGCAGCGCCGTGCGGCTGGTCGTGGCGCCGGAAGGATTGACCGCCCATGGGCAGCTTGTCCCCCACGACACGATCCGCGGGGTGGCGCTCTACCCGCCGCAGGGCAAACGTCCGCTGTTCGTGGCCCGCATCCAGACGATGACCCTGCAGCAGCACCAAAAGGAACTGGCGCTGGCCGGCGGGGACGTGGATGCGGAGGAGGACGGGAAACCGGGGAAGGGCCGTCGGCGACGCGCCGGCTACCGGCTGCTTCTGCTGCGCCGGAACCATCTGCCGGCGCTCGTCCTGGTGCGTGGCCTCACCCTGTCGGGCGGCGAGACGCTGATGGCCGGGCTGGCCGCGGAACTGCGCCGCCACAGCCGGCCGGGCTGACATTCGCCCTGAGTTCTATCGGCGAGTTCCATCGGCGCGCGGGCAAGCGCCCCTCCCGCCGCGGGGCGGGAGAGGACCGCGCTGGAAGGACGCCGGAAGGGCGTGACTCAGCGACGGGCCGTCGGGGCTGCCGGCAGGTCTTCTTCCAGAATGACGACGTGCAGGGCGTAGGAGACCTCACCCTCGTCCACGTCGCGATGCAGGGTGCCGACGAACTCGTCGCCCAGCATGACTTCTGCGGACTGGCCGGCCTTCTCGGGCGGCTGGATGATGATCTTGTCGTTGCCGAGCGTCTTGCGCAGATAGCTCTGCACACGGGCGATTTCGGTTTCGGTCATCTTGGCGACCGTCGGCTTGGCGGGCGGCATGGCATGATCCCTGTGTTGTCGAAGGGGTCATATAGAAACCTTTCGGGCAAAGGGAAAGCACAACATCGCCACGGATCGCGCATTCGCCGCTCCGCCTGCCGCAGGCCCCCATCTTTCTTGCGGGGGGGCATACCCCCGCCTGTGGAGAGCCCTTAGCCGGTTTTGTCCTCTTGTTCCTGGGGGCGCGGCCAAATACTGAACGGATTGGAATGTGGGGGCGTCCTCGCTCCGCCGTCCGGTGACCATGGCATGGGGTGCCCATGGCTGCGCGCCTTCGCCGTTTCGTCTCGTTCCGCATCCTTCTGGCGCTGACCGCCGGCCTGCTGCTGGCCGTGGCGGCGTGGGCCGTACCCGGTCTGGCCGCCACCGCGCCGGAGCAACGCATCGCCCTGGTCATCGGCGTCGGCGCCTACCGTCACGCAACCGAGTTGCCCAACCCGCGCAACGACGCCCGCGCCATGTCGGCGGCTTTGCGCAAGATGGGCTTCGCAGTGGAGGAGCGCTACGACCTCGACAACCGCGGCATGGCGGAGGCGTTGCGCGGCTTCGGCATCCAGGCGGCGCAAGCCGACGTGGCGCTGCTCTACTTCGCCGGCCACGGCATGCAGGTCGGCGGCACCAATTTTCTGATCCCCGCCGACGCCCGTCTGGAGCGCGAGCGCGATCTGGTCTACGAGGCGCTGCCGCTGAACCTGCCGATGGGCGAGCTGGCCCAGGCGCGCAAGCTGGGCATCCTGATCCTGGACGCCTGCCGCAACAACCCCTTCGCCGACCGGCTGGTGCGGTCCGGCACCAAGAAGACGGAGGTGCATTCCGGTTTCGCCCGCGTCGACGACACGCCGACCGACACGCTGGTCGCCATGGCCACCCGCGCCGACGCGGTGGCGGAGGACGGGCAGGGCGACCACAGCCCCTACACCGCCTCGCTGCTGAAGAATTTCGACGTGCCGGGGCTGGAGCTGAGCCTGTTCTTCCGCCGCGTGCGCGACGACGTGATGCAGGTCACCCAGGGCCGGCAGGAGCCGTTCCTCTACGGCTCGCTGGGCGCCGCGCCCTTCTATTTCAACCCGCTGCCGGAGAACCGGCCGCCGCAACTCGCCGCCTTCAAGACGCTGGAGGTCTTCGACCGCGGCGGGACGGAGGGGTTGGGCATCGCGCGGCCAAGCGATCCCGACAACGACCAGCTCTTCGCCCAGGTGACCGGCCTGCCGCGCGGCGGCGGGGTGCGCATCGGCGACCGGGTGGTGCTGATCGGCGACTATCTGACGCTCGACCAGCTCACCGCCGCGACCTTCCGGGCGGACGCCACCCACCTCGGCGACGCCGGCAGCTTCGAGTTCGCGGTGATGGACGGGCGCGGCGGGGTGGCGCGGGGCGCCGTGCCGATCGTCATCAAGCCGAGCAACCGCCCGCCGGTCGCCGTCGCCGAGCGCAGCGTGCGCGCCGTTGTCAACAGCCTGCGGCTGGAGGTGCCGACCGACCCGGACGGCGACCCGCTGACCTTCACCGTCAGCGCCGTGCCGGAGCGGGGCAAGGTCCACGACGGCACCACCCCGCTGAAGCCCGGCGACAAGCTGGCGCCGGAGCGCCTGACCGCCCTGACCTTCGACCCGGAACGGGCACCGGCGGGCCGCGCCGGGGTGTTCAGCGTGCTGGTCGAGGACGGGCGCGGCGGGCGCACGACGATGAGCGCGCTTCTGGAGGTCGAGGAGGCCGGCGCCCCGCCGCCGCAGGCCGATCTGGAGGAGTCGCTGTGGCGCCGCGTGCGCGACAGCCGCGACGCCGACGCGCTGGACGCCTTCCTGCGGCTGTTCGGCACCGGCCCCTTCGCCGCCCCGGCGCGGGACCGGCTGAACCGGCTGCGCGCCGAATCGGCCAAGGTTGCGGCGGCGTCTCCAACGGGCGGTGCGGGGAGCAGCGGGTCGTCGGGCAATGGGGCGGGGAATGGAGCGCCCGGCGGCAAGGCGTCTCCGCCACCGGAACTCCAGCTCGACACCGCCGGGGAGGGGATGTATGTGGCCGTCGCCGACGCGGAGCTGCGCGCCGGGCCGGACGCGCGGTCGGAACGGGTCGGCGCCTTGGCCAAGGACGGCGCGGTGCGGGTGCTGGGCCGGGTGGCCGACGCCGACTGGTACCGGGTGGCCCTGGATGACGGCACCCAAGGCGGCGTGCAGGGCTTCGTCCGCGGTCCCGCGCTGCGTCCCGCCGGGCCGGAGGACCGCCAGCGGCTGGCGCTCGCCGCACCGGTCCAGCCGGGGGGCTCGCAGGGGCGGGCGCAGGGCAACGGCAGCAGCTTCCAGGATTGCCCGGAATGTCCGCCGATGATGCGGATTCCCGCCGGCAGTTTCGTCATGGGCAGCGAGCGCGGCGACACCAGCCAGCGCCCGCCCCGCCGCGTCACCTTCGCCCGGCCTTTCGCCATCGGGGTCTACGAGGTGACGGTCGCCAACTGGCGGGCCTGCGTGGAGGGCGGCGGCTGCGCCGCCATGCCGCGGATGCGCAATCCCACCGACGACATGCCGGTGCACAACATCCATGTCGAGGACGCGCTGGCCTACACCGAGTGGCTCAGCCGCAAGACCGGCCAGCGCTACCGCCTGCCGAGCGAGGCCGAGTGGGAGTATGCGGCGCGCGGCGGCAGCGCGGCGCGCTTCGCCTGGGGGGACAGCCTGACGCCGGGGGCGCGGCTGGCCAACTGCCGTGACTGCGGCGGGGCCGCCGACCGCTCCCTGCCGGCGCCAGTCGGCAGCTTCCAGCCCAACGCCTTCGGCCTCTACGACACCAGCGGCGGGGTGGCGGAGTGGGTCGCCGACTGCTGGAACCCCGGCTACAAGGGCGCCCCGACGGACGGCAGCGCCTGGACGGAGGGTGATTGCCGCAAGCGGGTGTTGCGCGGCGGCTCCTGGCGGGATGGGCAGGACGCCATCGCCGTCACCGCCCGCATCGGCTACGACGCGGACGTGCGCTATTTCGCCGACGGGTTGCGGGTGGCCCGCGACCTCAACTGACTCCGCTTGCGTTCGTTGGTGGGACGCACCGTCTGCGGATGGGACCACGGCGCCCCCGAAATTGCAGAAATTGGTGTTGGGCCAATGCGCTAGACTTGGCTGTTCAAGGCTTGGCGATCTGCGGACCGGACGGCCCGACAACGGAAGGCCGGCGACTGCTTCGACCAAATTCGTTACAGCCGCCGTGGCCTGAGACTCCCTAAAGGGGTGGTCAAAGAGAAGATCAGGTGGAGGGTATCGACGTGTTGCGCTGGCCCCGGAGCGCCGTTTGGACTGTTGCGCTGGTCCTGGTGACGGCGAACGTTGCCTTTGCCCCCCTGGCGTTCGCCGACGACAAGCGCGTCGCGCTGGTGATCGGCAACGCGCAGTACCAGGAGGGTGGCCCGGCCGCCGGGGTGGGCGCCAACACGGCGGTCGTCGCCGACGCGCTGCGCCGCGCCGGCTTCACCGTCACTGCCGCCGAGAACCTCGACCACCGCGGCATGGTCGCGGCGTTGAGCCGTTTCCAGGACGCTCTGGGGCAGGCCGACCTGGGCTTCCTCTATTACTCCGGCGTGGCGCTGAGCCTGTCGGCCAAGGGCTTCCTGGTGCCGGTGGATGCCAAGCCCGGCTCCGAATACGACGTGATCTTCGACACCATCGAGCTGGACTACGCGCTGAAGGAAATTCAGCGCAGCGGGCGTAAGGCCGTCGCCGTGTTCGACCCGGTGCCCGCCCACCCGCTGGCCGACCGGCTGGCGTCGGCGATGGGCGAGGAGGGGCGGTCCGTGAAGCCGGCGCTGGCGGCCCCGGCGGCGCTCGACAACCTGTTCGTCGTCTACTCGCACCGGCCCGGCACGCCGCCCGCCTCGCCGCCCGGCAAGGGAGCGGACGTTTTCTCCACCGCCCTGGCGCAGGAGATGGTCAAGCCGGGCGTGCCGCTGCGCGACGCGCTGGCCGAGGTTGCCCGCACCGTCGTCGGACGCACCCGCGGGACGCAGCACCCCTGGCTCCAGGACCGGCTGGGCACGGATCTCGTGCTGGTGCCCGGCCCGCGCGCGCCGTCCGCCCCCGTCGCTGCCCGGACTGAGGAGGCGCCGCCCGCCGTGGAGGCGACGGCCCCCGAACCGAAGCCGGCCGAATCCAAGCCAATCGAACCCAAGTCAGTCGAGCCCAAGCCAATCGAGCCCAAGTCAATCGAACCCAAGCCGCTGCCGCAGAAGGCGGAGGAAAAGCCCGCCGCCCTGGCGGTCGCCGAGGTCGAGGTGGACCCGCTGAACGAGAAGCGGGTGGTGACGCGCGACACCAACCTGCGCGCCGGTCCCGACACCAAGGCGGCGGTCGTCGGCACGCTGCGCCACGACAGCGAGGTCACGGTCACCGGGCGGACCCGGCGCAACGGCGGCTGGCTGCGCGTCGAGCAGGACGGCAAGACCGGCTTCGCCTTCTCCAGCAACCTCGCCAAGCCGGAGGAGGTGCCGGTCGCCTCCGCCCAACCGACGACGCCCCAGCAACCGCCCCAGCCGGCGATGCTGGCTCCCGGTGTCTATACCGTGGCACGCGACGCCAACCTGTTCGCCCGCCCGGTGCTGGGCGCCCGCAGCCTGCGCGATCTGGAGCAGGGGCAGCGGGTGACGCTGCTCCAGGCGGCGCCCGACTCCGGCTGGGTGCTGGTGCGGGATTCGTCGGGGCAGGAGGGCTACGTCACCACGGGGACACTGGCCGGCCGGTCGGGCGAGGCGGTGTCCATGGGTGGTGCGGCGCCCAACGCCTACCCGCCGCCCACGGTGGTTCGCAACGACGTCGATCCGGTGGCCGGCGCGCTGTCCGGCACGACCGGTCCGACGCGGCTGGCGGCTTTGCCGGACATCAGCGGGCAAAGCGCCGCGGGGCGCTCCACCTCCGGTACGGACCCGGTCGTCGCCGGGCTGGCGGAACCTTACCGCGACGCCGTGCAGGCGGGCCGCAACGCCGCCGCCCGCGCCGCCCGTTCCGCCACCGCCGGGCGCGGGGCGGAGGCGAAGGCGCGCGAGGCCCAGGCCGCCGCCCGACGTGCTGCTGGTCAGGCCCGCGGCGGGGAGTCGGGCTACGGGGTGCACCGCTTCCCCAACGGCGACGTCTATGAGGGGGCGTGGAACCGCGGTCTGGGCAATTTCTCCCTCCAGGGAACGATCAGCCGCAACGGCGTCGGCGTCTACCGCTTCGCCAACGGGCAGGTCTATGAGGGAGAGTGGAAGGACGACCAGATGTCCGGCTACGGCGTTCTCGGTTTTCCGTCCGGCGACCGCTTCGAGGGGACCTTCGTGAACGCCGTGCCGAACGGGCCGGGCGTTTACCGCTTCGCCAACGGCGATTCCTACGCCGGCGAGGTCCGCCAGGGCCGAGTGGACGGCCATGGCGAATTGGCCTTCACCAACGGAGAGCGGTTCAGCGGCGTGGTGGTGGACCGGCTTCCGGCGGGGCCGGGCGAATTGTCGATGCGCGGCGGCACCCGCCATGTCGGGCAGTTCCGCGGCGGCATCCAGGACGGTCCGGGAGCGGCCATCGACACCACCGGTGCGATGCAGCCCGGCATCTGGCGCGGCGCGACGCTCTTGAGTCGGTAACGCCGCTTCGTCTTTCCGTTTCGGCTGATATGCTCCACATTGGAACGCATTGCGGCTCGCCCTCCGGCCGCGCCATGCGAGGACCCGGCCTGGATGGACACGCTGACCGACCCGAAGAAGACCGCTTCCGCAGCCAAGCCGGCCCCAATTAAGCCGGCCAAGGCCGCGAAGGTCACCCGCGACCCGGAGGGCACCCGCGCGCGCATTCTCGCCGCCGCGACGGAGGAGTTCGCGCGCCATGGGCTGGGCGGCGCCCGCGTGGAGCGGATCGCCGAGGTCGCCGGCACCAACAAGCGCATGCTCTACTACCATGTCGGCAACAAGGAGAGCCTGTACCTGACCGTGCTGGAGGGCGCCTACGCGCACATCCGCGCCACCGAACGCACGCTGAGCCTGGAGACGCTGGACCCGCCCGCCGCCATCGCCCGGCTGATCCACTTCACTTGGCAGTATTTCCTCGACCATCCCGAGTTCATGGCGCTGCTGAACATCGAGAATCTGCACCGGGCGAAGTTGCTGAAGACCTCCGACAAGGTGCACGCCATGCATTCGCCCTTCGTGCAGATGATCGCCGACGTGCTGGCGCGCGGCGTCGCCACCGGGATTTTTCGGACGGGAGTGGACCCGGTGCAGCTCTACATCTCCATCGCCGGGCAGTCCTACTTCTACCTGTCCAACGTCCACACCCT
Source organism: Azospirillum sp. UENF 312511 (assembly GCF_058780635.1). Taxonomy (NCBI): domain Bacteria; kingdom Pseudomonadati; phylum Pseudomonadota; class Alphaproteobacteria; order Rhodospirillales; family Azospirillaceae; genus Azospirillum; species Azospirillum sp. UENF 312511. Next base: position 2,302,111 of record NZ_JBSNCG010000003.1, read on the forward strand.
GTCGGTCATCTTCGGCCGCGACCTGCTCGCCGAGGAGGCCAAGGCGGAGCGGCTGGACCATATGGTGGAGCTGATCCTGTCGTCGCTGCGGGCTTGAGCCGCCGGTGGTTTCATCATGAATAATCCGCATACCTGACCATCCGTCCTACCTCTTTGGCAGGGTTGACCGCTTTGCCGCGCCGGGCTTACTTTTAACCAGCCGGTTAAAAGAGCGCCTCACGTCGGCGCCGCAACGACCGGGGAGGAGGAGCGATGGCTGTCGATGCGGCGGCTCACGGGAATGCGTCCCGTGGCGGTCCCGCTTCGGGAACGGCGGCGCGACGGGGCGGGGCGGGTGCCACGCTGCTGCGTTTGCTCAATTCCGGCTGGTTCCGGCCGGTGCTGTTCCTGGTGGTCCTGACCGTTCTGTGGGACCTGTCGGTGCGGATCTTCGCGATCCCGCCCTATCTGATACCGAAACCCGGCGACGTGGCCTTGGCCCTCGCCGCGGACTGGGACCAGCTCCTGGCGGCGTCGGTCCCGACCACGCTGGCGACCTTGGGCGGCTTCGCCCTGTCGGTGCTGTTCGGCATTCCCATCGCCATGCTGATCGCCGGGTCGAAGACGGTGGAATCCTACGTCTACCCGCTGCTGGTCTTCTCGCAGTCGATCCCGAAGGTCGCCATCGCGCCGCTGTTCGTGGTGTGGTTCGGCTTCGGGCTGCTGCCCAAGGTGATCTCCGCCTTCCTGCTGGCTTTCTTCCCCATCGTCGTGTCGGCGGTGCAGGGCTTCAAGTCGGTGGACGGCGACATGATGGACCTCGCCAAGTCCATGAAGGCGACGCGCCTTCAGACCTTCCGCATGGTCAGCCTGCCGCACGCCATGCCGGCCATCTTCGCCGGCCTGAAGGTGTCGATCACGCTGGCCGTGGTGGGTGCGGTGGTGGGCGAGTTCGTCGGGGCGAATTCCGGCATCGGCTTCGTCCTGCAACGCTCCATCGGCAATTTCGAACTTCCCCTGATGTTCGCGGCCCTGGTGGTGCTGGCGCTGATCGGGGTGGTGCTTTTCTGGGTCATCGACGTGATCGAGCGGCTCGCCATCCCCTGGCACGCGAGCCAACGCCACAACTACATCCCGACGTCGTAACGCCGACAACAAAACCAACAGCGACGCCGGATACCCTTCGGGAGGAGACGAGATGAAACGGACGCTCTTCGCGGCGCTCTGCGCCCTCACGGCCACGACGCTTCCGGCCCAGGCCGCGGACAAGGTCGTGCTGATGCTGAACTGGTACGTGTATGGCGAGCACGCCCCCTTCTACTACGGCAAGGACAAGGGCCTGTACGAAGCCGAGGGCATCGACCTGGAGATCCAGGAGGGCCGCGGGTCGGCGGTGACGACCCAGGCGGTGGCCGCGAAGACCGTCGATTTCGGTTACGTCGACGTGCCGACCATGATGAAGGCGGCGGTGAAGGGCGCCCCGGTCACCTCGCCCGGCGTGCTGCTCCAGACCAGCCCGATGTCGGCCATGGGCTTCACCGACAAGAACATCCGCAAGCCCGAGGACATCAAGGGCAAGACCGTCGCCATGACGCCGGGGGACAGCATGTCCCAGATCTGGCCGCTGTTCCTGAAGAAGACCGGCCTGAAGGACAGCGATTTCCGCGTCGTGTCGGGCGACGCCCAGACCAAGCTGAATGCCGTCATCAACGGGCAGGCGGACCTGCTGCTGGGCTACGTCATGGACCAGAGCATGAAGATCAAGGATGCCACCGGCAAGTCGGTGACGCCGATCCGCTTCGCCGATTACGGCGTCAACATGGTCTCCTCCGGCATCATCGCCCACACCGACACGCTGAAGGACAAGCCGGACCTCGTGAAGCGCTTCATGGCCGCGACGACCAAGGCGGTCGAAGGGGCGGAGAAGAACCCGAAGGAGGCCGTGGCCGCCATCCTCAAGGCCAACCCCAAGGGCGGCCAGGAAGCCACCCTGCTGGAGGGCTTCGAGCTGACCACGCCGCTCTACCGCACGGCGGAGACCAAGGGGCAGCGGCCCTTCCGCGTCACCGACGCCAACATGGCCGAGACCGTGGACCTGCTGGTCGAGTACGGCGGCCTGGACGCCGCGGCGAAGAAGAACCCGAAGGCCTTCTACACCCGCGACTTCCTCCCCGATCCCGCCGCGGCGGGCCAGTGAGGCCGAACGGACAGGAGAGCAGGGACATGGCTCAGCCCCAGTTGAAAGTCGTCGGATCGGCCGAAACGGCCCGCCTGTCGCAAAAGACCCTGATCCAGATCGACGGCGTGACCAAGACCTACCGCACCCGCGACGGGGAGGTGCCGTCCCTGCGCCCGATCACCTTCGACGTTCGGGACGGCGAATTCCTGGTGGTGGTCGGCCCGTCCGGCTGCGGCAAGTCCACGCTGCTGAAGCTGGTCGCCGGCCTGCTGCCGGTCAGCGAGGGCGCCATCACCATCGAAGGCACCACGGTGACCGAGCCGCACGACGACGTGGGCATCGTGTTCCAGAGCCCGGTGCTGCTCGCCTGGCGGACGGTGCTGCGCAACATCATGATGCCGGTGGAGGTCCGCGGCCTGCCGCGCGACAAGTATCTGGAGCGCGCCCGCGCCCTGATCCGCATGACCGGGCTGGAGGGGTTCGAGAACAAGTACCCCTGGCAGCTCTCCGGCGGCATGCAGCAGCGCGCCTCGCTGTGCCGGGCGCTGGTCCACGACCCGAAAATCCTGCTGATGGACGAGCCGTTCGGCGCGCTCGACGCCATGACGCGGGAGAAGATGAACGTCGAGCTGCAACGCATCCAGCACGAGACGGGCAAGACGGTGCTGCTGATCACCCACTCGATCCCCGAGGCGGTGTTCCTGGCCGACCGGGTGATGGTGATGTCGGAGCGTCCCGGCGCCATCGCTGCGACCTACGAGGTGCCGCTGCCCCGCCCGCGTTCGCTGGATGTCATGGGGCACCCGGTCTTCATCGAGCTGACCCAGCGCATCCGGGCGCATTTCAACGCCCAAGGGCATCTGGACTGAGGGGGCGTGTGGTGATGGATGAGTCTTGCCCCCTCCCTGACCCTCCCCCGCCTATGGCGAGGGAGGGGATTGACACCCTCTCCCGCGAAGCGGGGGAGGGAAGGGGCCCGCGAAGCTCTCGCGCAAGCGAAGCTTGCGCTGACGCGGCAGGCGGACCCTCTGGGTCCGCCGAGAGCGGGAAGGGTGGGGGCACCGCATCCGCCCCCCTCCTCATCATCCGCGCCATCGACCTCTATGAACGCCCCGTCCGCTTCGTGAAGCCCTTCCGCTTCGGCAGCGTGACGGTGGAGGCGGCTCCCCAAGCCTTCGTCCGCGCTTTGGTCCATGTGGACGGCGTCGGCGAGGCGTGGGGCGGCACCGCCGAGATGATGATGCCGAAGTGGTTCGACAAACGCCCGGACCGCAGCCCGGACGAGACGGTGGACGGCCTGCGCCGCTCCCTGCGCCTCGCCCGCGACGCCTACGGGACGGACCGCGCCGACACCGCCTTCGGGCACCACGCGGCGGCTTATGAAATCCAGCGGGCGGCCTGCCGCGCCGCCGGGCTGCCCGACCTGACCGCCGCCTACGGGCCGGCGCTGATCGACAAGGCGGTGCTGGACGGGCTGCTGCGGGCTCTGGACACCGACTTCTTCACCGGCATGCGGACGAACCGCGCCGGGATCGACGCGCGGCTGACGCCGGATCTGGCGGGCTTCGACCTGGACGGCTTCCTCGCCGGGCTGGAGGTGCGGCCGTCCGTGGCGCTCCGCCACACGGTCGGGCTGCTCGACGAGCCGCAGGCCCTGCGCGACCTGCTGGCGCGGGAGCGGCTGGGCCGCTTCAAGATCAAGCTGGGCGGCGATCCGTCCGCCGATCTCGTGCGCTTGGCCGAGATCGCCAGCGTGCTCGACGCGGCGGCGGGCGACTACCGCGCCACGCTGGACGGCAACGAGCAATACGCAGACGCCGCGGCCCTCGCCGCCTTCGTGGCAGGGCTGGAGCGCGAGCCGGCGCTGGCCGGGTTCCGCGGGCGCCTGCTCTACATCGAGCAGCCGGTGGCGCGGGAGCGCGCGCTGGAGGCGCCGCTGGGCGCCGTGGCGGAACGCATCCCCTTCATCATCGACGAGTCCGACGACGGCTACGACGCCTTCCCGCGCGCCCGCGCCGCCGGCTACCGCGGTGTGTCGTCCAAATCCTGCAAGGGTCTCTACAAGGCCGTCCTGAACCGGGCGCGCTGCGAGGCCTGGGGCGCGCCGCACTTCATCGCCGCGGAGGACCTGACCTGTCAGGCCGGGCTGGCGGTGCAGCAGGACACGGCCCTGGTCGCGCTGCTCGGCATCGCCGACGCGGAGCGCAACGGCCACCAGTACGGAAACGGCTTCGACGGAGCGCCGGAAGCCGACGCCTTCCTCGGCGCGCATCCCGGCTTCTATACCCGGCGGGACGGCATCGTCCGCCTCGCCACGGCGGGCGGCAGCCTGCCGACCGAAACCCTGGCCGTCCCCGGCTTCGCCAGCGCGGCGCAGCCCCGGTGGGACCGCCTGTCCCCTCTACAGAACGAATAATCCCCTAGGGAGTCCCCGACATGAGCACGAAGCGCCTTGGTATCATCATGCATGGCGTGACCGGCCGCATGGGCATGAACCAGCACCTGATCCGGTCGATCCTCGCCATCCGGGCGCAAGGCGGCGTCACGCTGTCCGACGGGTCCCGCGCCATGCCGGACCCCATCCTGGTCGGGCGCAACGCCGAGAAGATCCGCGAGCTGGCCCAGCGCCACGGCGTGGAGCGCTGGACCGACAATCTGGACACGGCCCTGGCGAACCCCGACGACACGATCTTCTTCGACGCCGGCACCACCCAGATGCGGCCGACGCTGCTGGAGGCGGCGATCCGCGCCGGCAAGCACGTCTATTGCGAGAAGCCCATCGCCACCAACCTGGAGGAGGCGTTGCGCGTCGTCCGGCTGGCCGAGGAGGCCGGGGTGAAGAACGGCACCGTGCAGGACAAGCTGTTCCTGCCCGGCCTGCAGAAGCTGAAGATGCTGCGCGACAGCGGCTTCTTCGGGAAGATCCTCTCGGTGCGCGGCGAGTTCGGCTACTGGGTGTTCGAGGGCGACTGGCAGCCGGCGCAGCGTCCCTCCTGGAACTACCGCGAGGAGGACGGCGGCGGCATCATCCTCGACATGGTCTGCCACTGGCGCTACGTGCTCGACAACCTGTTCGGTCAGGTGAAGAGCGTTTCCTGCCTGGGCGCCATCCACATCCCGGAGCGCTGGGACGAGCAGGGCAAGCGCTATCAGGCCACCGCCGACGACGCGGCCTACGCCACCTTCGAGCTGGAGGGCGGCGTCATCGCCCACATCAACTCCTCCTGGGCGACGCGGGTGTACCGCGACGATCTGGTGACCTTCCAGGTGGACGGCACCCACGGCTCGGCGGTCGCGGGCTTGAGCGACTGCGTGATCCAGCCGCGCCAGGGCACGCCGCGCCCGGTGTGGAACCCCGACCAGAAGCAGACCATGGACTTCTACGCGACGTGGCAGCCGGTGCCCGACAACCAGCCGACCGACAACGGCTTCAAGACGCAGTGGGAATCCTTCATCCGCCACGTCGTCGAGGACGCCCCCTTCGACCATGGCCTGATCGAGGGCGCCAAGGGCGTGCAGCTCGTGGAGGCCGCGCTGAAGAGCTGGAAGGAGCGCCGCTGGGTCGACGTTCCCTCGCTGACCGCCTGACCGGAGACTCCGTCCATGGCACTGACCATCAAGCTGCCGCGCGCCGACCGCTCGCTGGAAAGCTACGAGGTCGCCCCGGCGCGGGGCTTCCCCGCCCGCACCGACCGGCCCTTGAACCGCGTGGCCTACGCCGCCGCCCACATGGTGGCCGATCCGCTGGCCGACAACGACCCCTGGCTGACCCCGGCCATCGACTGGGACCGCACCATCGCCTTCCGCGAGCATTTGTGGGACCTCGGCTTCGGCGTGGCCGAGGCGATGGACACCGCGCAGCGCGGCATGGGGCTGGACTGGAACGCCTCGCTGGAGCTGATCCGGCGCTCCCTGACCGCGGCGAAGGCGCGCGGCAACGCGCTGATCGCCTGCGGGGCGGGCACCGACCATCTGGCGCCGGAGGACGCCCGCTCGCTCGACGACGTGATCCGCGCCTATGAGACTCAGGTCGCCGCGGTCGAGGACCTTGGCGGACGGGTGATCCTGATGGCGTCGCGCGCGCTCGCGCGCGTGGCCAAGGGGCCGGAGGATTACGTCCGCGTCTACAGCCGCATCCTCTCCCAGGTGCGCAGCCCGGTGATCATCCACTGGCTGGGCGACATGTTCGACCCGGCGCTGGCCGGCTATTGGGGGACCAACGAGTTCCCGGTGGCGCTCGACACGGCGGTCGGCATCATCAACGACTTCGCGGCCAAGGTCGACGGGGTGAAGATCTCCCTGCTCGACAAGGACAAGGAGATTGTCATGCGCCGCCGGCTGGCTCCCGGCGTGCGCATGTACACCGGCGACGACTTCAACTACGCGGAGCTGATCGCCGGCGACGCGGAGGGCCATTCCGACGCCCTGCTGGGCATCTTCGACGCCATCGCCCCGGCGGCGGCGGCGGCCTTGGCCGAGCTGGCGGCGGGCGAGGAGGGGCGTTTCCACGAGATTCTGGAGCCGACCGTCCCGCTGTCCCGCCACATCTTCAAGGCGCCGACCCGCTTCTACAAGACCGGGGTGGTCTTTATGGCCTACCTGAACGGCCACCAGGACCATTTCACGATGATCGGCGGGCAGGAGGGCACGCGCTCCACCCTGCATCTGGCCGAGATTTTCCGGCTGGCCGACAAGGCCGGGCTGCTGCGCGACCCGGAAGAGGCGGTGTGGCGCATGGCCGACGTCCTGGCCGTCCGCGGCATCGAAGCGGTGTGAGGGGATAAGCCCCTCTCCCCTCTGGGGAGAGGGTGGCGCCGAAGGCGCCGGGTGAGGGGGTTCTCGGGGGACCGTACGCTCAGGCATCGCGGGACCCCCTCACCCCAGCCCTCTCCCCAGAGGGGAGAGAGGGCGAGAACGAAAAGGACCACGATCATGCGCGACTTCTCCGGCGATCATCGCTGGCTGTCCATCAACACGGCCACGGTGCGCAAGCAGAGCGACCTGCTGCAGATCTTCGACGCCTGCGCCCGCCAGGGCATCCGCGCCGTCTCACCCTGGCGGGATCAGGTGGCCGCGGTGGGGCTGGACCGCGCCGTGCGGGCCGTGAAGGAGCTGGGGCTGGAGCTGTCCGGCTATTGCCGCGGCGGCATGTTCCCTGCCGATCCCGACCGCCGGGCCGAGGTGCGCGACGACAACCGCCGCGCGGTGGACGAGGCGGTGGCGCTGGGCGCGCCCTGCCTCGTGCTGGTCGTCGGCGGGCTGCCGCAATTCTCGCGCCCCGGCTCCCCGCCGTCCAAGGATATCGCCCTGGCCCGCGCCCAGGTCGAGGATGGCATCGCCGAGCTGCTGGAGCACGCCCGCGGCGCCGGGATGCCGCTCGCCATCGAGCCGCTGCACCCGATGTATGCTGCTGACCGCGCCTGCGTGAACACGATGGGCCACGCGCTCGACCTTTGCGACCGGCTGGACCCGCAGGGAACCGGCGCGCTGGGTGTGGCGTTGGACGTCTACCATGTCTGGTGGGACCCGGAGCTGGAGGCTCAGATCCGCCGCGCGGGCCGGAATCGCCTGTGTGCCTTCCATGTGTGCGATTGGCTGGTGCCGACCGCCGACCTGCTGGAGGACCGGGGCATGATGGGCGACGGAATGATTGATATACCAATGATCCGTGGCTGGGCGGAAGCCGTTGGATTCCAAGGCTATTCCGAGGTCGAAATATTCTCGCGCCGCTGGTGGGCACGACCTTTGGATGAGGTGCTGACGGTCTGTGTCGAACGGCATCGGTCTTCGGTGTGAATGGCTGCCTAAAAATCAGCCATTCTGGCGGAAGTGAGTAAAATTCGATCATAAAAAGGGAGGCATGCATAATTCGTAAGCGAATACTGGGCTGCAAATCGCTGCGGATTCCTTGAACGGCCCTCCTGTCGACGTGTCGTGGCATCACATTTGCGAAGGATACCCCCGGGCGCCTGAGGCGGGCGCCAGACCAAAGAACGGGGGGTATTCACAATGTTGAAGACGGGGTTCCAGTCGGGCTTCAAGACCGGTCGCACCCTTGCGGCGGCCGCGGGTCTTGCCGTCACGTTCGCCGCGGGCTTCGCCGCCCCGGCGTCGGCCCAGGACACCATCAAGGTCGGCATCCTCCATTCCCTGTCGGGCACCATGGCGATCAGCGAGACCACGCTGAAGGACGTCATGCTGATGCTTATCGAAGAGCAGAACAAGAAGGGCGGCGTTCTCGGCAAGAAGCTGGAGCCGGTCGTCGTCGATCCCGCCTCCAACTGGCCCCTGTTCGCCGAGAAGGCGCGCGAGCTGATCAGCAAGGACAAGGTGGCCGCGGTGTTCGGCTGCTGGACCTCGGTCAGCCGCAAGTCCGTCCTGCCGGTGTTCGAGGAGCTGAACAGCGTCCTGTTCTACCCGGTGCAGTATGAGGGCGAGGAGTCCTCGCGCAACGTCTTCTACACCGGCGCCGCCCCGAACCAGCAGGCGATCCCCGCCGTCGACTATCTGGCGGAGAAGGAAGGCGTGCAGCGCTGGGTGCTGGCCGGCACCGACTACGTCTACCCGCGCACGACCAACAAGATCCTGGAGACCTACCTGAAGTCCAAGGGCGTGAAGTCCGAGGACATCATGATCAACTACACGCCGTTCGGCCATGCCGACTGGCAGAACATCGTCGCCGACATCAAGAAGTTCGGCTCCGCCGGCAAGAAGACCGCCGTCGTCTCGACCATCAACGGCGACGCCAACGTCCCCTTCTACAAGGAGCTGGGCAACCAGGGCGTCAAGGCGCAGGACATCCCGGTGGTCGCCTTCTCCGTGGGTGAGGAGGAGCTGGCCGGCATCGACACCAAGCCGCTGGTCGGGCATCTCGCCGCCTGGAACTACTTCATGTCGGTGGACACGCCGGAGAACGGCGACTTCATCAAGAAGTGGCAGGCCTTCACCAAGAACGACAAGCGCGTCACCAACGACCCGATGGAGGCCCACTACATCGGCTTCAACATGTGGGTGAAGGCGGTCGAGAAGGCCGGCACCACCGACAGCAACGCGGTGATCGACAGCCTCGTCGGCGTCGCCGTGCCGAACCTGACCGGCGGCTATTCGGCCATGCTGCCGAACCACCACATCACCAAGCCGGTGCTGATCGGCGAGGTGCAGGAGAACGGCCAGTTCGAGACCGTTTCCAAGACGCCGGGCCTCGTGGCCGGCGACGAGTGGTCGGACTTCCTGCCGGACAGCAAGGACCTGATCTCCGATTGGCGCGCCCCGATGTCCTGCGGCAACTTCAACGTGAAGACCGGCAAGTGCGGCGGCAAGGGGTCGTGAGGACCGTCTGAACACCTCTTGGTGACTGGCTGCGTGATGCCCCCTCCCTAACCCTCCCCCGCTGACGCAGGGGAGGGGATTGTTCCCTCTCCTGCGAAGCGGGGGAGGGAAGGGGCTCGCGAAGCGGGAAGGGTGGGGGCAACGCCCTTCTCTAAAAATGACTTCCGACACATCACAGGAACCGCGATGCACCGCGCATTCTGCTGGCTGCTGGCCGCGTTTCTGGCGCTGGCCGCACCGTCCGCCTTCTCCGCCGATCTGGGCGCCGCCGATCTGGCACCGCTGGTCCGCGGCCTGGGCGCCGGCAGCTACGCCGAGACCGAAAAGGCCATCGCCGGGCTGGCCGAGACGGGCGATCCCGCCGTCGTGCCGGTGATCGAGGCCCTGCAAGCCGGCGATCTGCATGTCCGCAAGGCTGACGGCGCCGTGGTCGTCGCCAAGCGCGCCGGCAACGGCTACGCCCTGACCGACCCGTTGACCGGCGCCGCGCTGGGCGAGGCGGACCGCAACGCGGTCGAGAAAATTCGCATCAACAATGCTTTGCGCCGCACGATCAGCGCGACGCTCGGCGCGCTCACCCTGATGAGCCCCGACGCCAACACGCGCCGGCAGGCCGCCGAGGCGGTGTTCAAGAGCCGCGACGCCAACGCGCTGGATGCGCTGAACACGGCGCTGGGCAAGGAAACCGATGAGCGCGTCCGCCGCGCGATGACCCAGGCGCGGGCCTCCGTCCTGCTGGCCGGGGACGCGCCCGACGCCGACAAGATCGCCGCCGTCGCGGTGCTTCAGGAGCGTGGAGACCAGGACGCGCGGGCCCTGCTGAACGGCGCTGCCAACACGGGAAGCGACGCGGTGAAGGACGCTGCGACGAAGGCCATCGCCTCCGTCGAGCAGCGGCTCGCCCTGTGGGGGGCGGCGCAGAACCTGTGGTACGGCTTGTCGCTCGGCTCGGTGCTGCTGCTGGCGGCGATCGGGCTGGCCGTCACCTTCGGCGTCATGGGCGTCATCAACATGGCGCATGGCGAGATGGTGATGATCGGCGCCTACGCCACCTTCCTGGTGCAGGAGGCCTTCCGCCAGTGGGCGCCGGGCCTGTTCGATTTCTCCATTCTGGTGGCTCTACCCGTCGCCTTCCTGGTCTCCGGCGCGGTCGGCGTCGCCATCGAGCGCAGCGTGATCCGCTGGCTCTACGGGCGCCCGCTGGAAACGCTGCTGGCGACCTGGGGCCTGTCGCTGGCGCTCCAGCAGGCGGTGCGCTCCATCTTCGGGCCGACGAACCGCGAGGTCGGCGCCCCCTCCTGGATGTCCGGCGCCTTCGAGCTGGGCGGCCTGACCATCACCTACGGGCGGCTGTGGATCGTCGTCTTCGCCTTCCTCGTGTTCGGCGCGCTGCTGGTGGCGCTGCGCAAGACGTGGTTCGGGCTGAGCATCCGCGCCGTCACCCAGAACCGCAGCATGGCCAACGCCATGGGCATCCGCACCGCGCGGGTGGACGCGCTGACCTTCGGGCTCGGCTCCGGCATCGCCGGTCTGGCCGGGGTGGCGCTGAGCCAGATCGACAACGTCAGCCCCAACCTGGGCCAGGGCTACATCATCGACAGCTTCATGGTCGTGGTGTTCGGCGGGGTGGGCAACCTGTGGGGAACGCTGGTCGGCGCGCTGGCGCTCGGCGGCGTCAACAAGTTCCTGGAGCCCTACGCCGGCGCGGTGCTGGGCAAGATCCTGGTGCTGATCTTCATCATCCTGTTCATCCAACGGCGTCCGCGCGGCCTGTTCGCGCTGAAGGGCCGGGCGGTGGAGGCCTGATCCGATGCTGACCCGTTTCTTCCTGATGGGCCTCGACAAGAAGGCCGGCGTGCTGCTGACCGTCCTGGCGGTGCTGGCCGTGGCGGTGCCGGTCATGGCGCTGGGCACGACCCCGGACTCGCCGTGGCACCTCTCCACCCACACGGTGGCGCTGCTCGGCAAGTATCTGTGCTTCGCCCTGCTGGCGCTGTCGCTCGACCTCGTCTGGGGCTTCGTCGGCATCCTGTCGCTGGGCCACGCTGCCTTCTTCACGCTCGGCGGCTACGCCATGGGCATGTATCTGATGCGGCAGATCGGCTCGCGCGGCATGTACGGCAACGCCGACCTGCCGGACTTCATGGTCTTCCTGAACTGGACGGAGCTGCCCTGGTACTGGCACGGCTTCGACCAGTTCTGGTTCGCCGCGATCATGGTGATGCTGGTGCCGGGCCTGCTCGCCTTCGCCTTCGGCTGGTTCGCCTTCCGCTCGCGCGTTACCGGCGTCTATCTGTCGATCATCACCCAAGCGTTGACCTTTGCGCTGATGCTGGCCTTCTTCCGCAACGACATGGGCTTCGGCGGCAACAACGGCCTGACCGACTTCAAGGAGATCCTGGGCTTCGACATCCAGGCCGCCTCGACCCGCGTCGGGTTGTTCGTGGCGACGGTGGTGGCGCTGGCCGCCGGCTACATCCTGGCCTCGGCCGTGGTGGCGTCCAAGCTGGGCAAGGTGCTGATCGCCGTGCGCGACGCCGAGAGCCGGGTGCGCTTCCTGGGCTACGAGACCGACCGCTACAAGCTGTTCGCCTGGACGCTGTCGGCCTGCATGGCCGGCGTGGCGGGCGCGCTCTACGTGCCGCAGGTGGGCATCATCAACCCGTCGGAGTTCTCCCCCGCCAGCAGCATCGAGGCGGTGATCTGGGTCGCCGTCGGCGGGCGCGGCACGCTGGCCGGGCCGGTGCTGGGCGCGGTCCTGGTGAATTTCGGCAAGAGCTACTTCACGGCGGCACTGCCGGAGTTCTGGCTGTTTGCGCTGGGCGGCCTGTTCGTCCTGGTCACCCTGTTCCTGCCCAAGGGCATCCTCGGTCTGGCGGCGCAACTCCGCGACCGGCTGCCGGCGCGCGCCACGGTCACCGCCAAGCCGGTGGACCAGAAGGGAGTTCTGAGAGAGATGAGCACGGAAGACACCCTGCTGTATCTGGACGGCGTGTCGGTCAGCTTCGACGGGTTCCGGGCGCTGAACAGCCTGTCGCTGGTCATCGAGCCGGGCGAGATGCGGGCGATCATCGGGCCGAACGGCGCCGGCAAGACGACCATGATGGACGTCATCACCGGCAAGACCCGCCCCGACACCGGCACCATCCTGTTCGAGGGCCGGACCGACCTGACCAGCCTGCGCGAGCCGGCCATCGCCAACCTGGGGATCGGCCGCAAGTTCCAGCGCCCCACCGTGTTCGAGATGCACACGGTCTGGGACAATCTGGAACTGTCGCTGAAGGCGCCGCGCCGTCCCCTGAAGACGCTGACCTATTCGGCCACGCGGGAGGACCGGGCGCGGATCGAGGAGATCCTCGACATCACCCGCCTGTCGCCGCGGCGCGACCGCCCGGCGGGCAGCCTGTCGCACGGCGAGAAGCAGTGGCTGGAGATCGGCATGCTGCTGGCCCAGGACCCGAAGCTGCTGCTGGTCGACGAACCGGTGGCCGGCATGACCGATGCGGAGACGGAACAGACCGCCCATCTGCTGAAGGACATCGCCGGCAAGCATTCGGTGATCGTCGTGGAGCACGACATGGTCTTCGTCCGCGAGCTGGGCGTGAAGGTCACGGTGCTGCACGAGGGCTCGGTGCTGGCCGAAGGCTCGCTCGACACGGTGAGCGCCAACAAGCAGGTCATCGACGTCTATCTGGGCCGGTAACCGCCAACAATCATCCCTCTCCCGTCCTGGGAGAGGGTGCCCGCGCAGCGGGCGGGTGAGGGTCGTGCGAGGATCAAGGCACTGTTTCTTGCCGGCACCCTCACCCTCCCATGCTGCGCATGGGGCCGTCCCTCTCCCGGGATGGGAGAGGGGTTTTGGATCAGAGGAAGTGTCATGCTCGACGTACGGTCTGTCGATCTCCATTACGGCGCGGCGCAGGCGCTGCGCGGCGTGTCGCTGACGGCGGAGGTGGGGAAGGTCACCTGCCTGCTGGGGCGCAACGGCGTCGGCAAATCCTCGCTGCTGCGCGCCATCGTCGGGCTGAAGCCGGTGACCGGCGGCACCATCGCCTGGGACGGCGGCGACATCACCAAACTCGCCCCGTCGGAGCGGGCGCGGCGCGGCATCGCCTATGTCCCGCAGGGACGCGAGATCTTCCCGCTGCTGACGGTGCGGGAGAACCTGCTGACCGGCTACGCGCCGCTGAAGCGCGCCGACCGCTCGATCCCCGACGAGGTGTTCGAGCTGTTCCCGGTGCTGAAATCCATGCTGGACCGCCGCGGCGGCGACCTGTCGGGCGGGCAGCAGCAGCAGCTCGCCATCGGGCGGGCGCTGGTGACGCGGCCCCGGCTGCTGGTGCTGGACGAGCCGACCGAGGGCATCCAGCCCAGCATCATCAAGGACATCGGGCGGGCCATCGCTTACCTGCGCGACAAGGGCACCATGGCGATCCTGCTGGTGGAGCAGTATTTCGAGTTCGCCCGCGATCTTGCCGACGACTGGGCGGTGATGGAGCGCGGCGAGGTCATGCTGGCGGGCAGCCGCGACGGGCTGGAGGAGAGCGAGGTCCGGCGGTATCTCACCGTCTGACGCGCCTGCGTCCGGGGCATCCTCGCGAGGGCGGAGCCGTGCTCCCGCCATCCTGTGCTTCCCGTGGCGGGAACCGGGAACGCCGCCGTCGCGAGGATGGCACCCCTGCGCTTTGTGGAGCTTGGCGCGGAACCGCGATGCGCTACCATCGGTGCCAGTCATTCACACCGAAGGCAGTTCCGAATGTCGAGCGTCCTGTCAGCCGACCCCGTTCTCCAGCAGGTTGACCGCAGTTTCGAAGACTCCCTTGGCCGCCTCTGCGACCTGCTGCGCATCCCCAGCGTCAGCACCGACCCGGCCTACAAGGGCGACGTGCGCCGCGCCGCCGACTGGCTGGTCCGCGAGCTGAGCGGGCTGGGCTTCGACGCCTCCGTGCGCGAGACGGCCGGCCATCCCGCGGTCGTCGCCCATCATCCGGGGCCGGGCGGTGAGGATGTGCCGCACATCCTCTATTACGGCCATTACGACGTGCAGCCGGCGGAGCCGCTGGAGCTGTGGAACAGCCCGCCCTTCGAGCCGGCCATCGTCGAGGCCGAGCATGGCCGCCGCATCGTCGCCCGCGGCGCCGTGGACGACAAGGGCCAGGTGATGACCTTCATCGAGGCGTTCCGCGCCTGGCACGCCGTGCACGGCACCCTGCCGATCCGCGTGACCGTCCTGCTGGAGGGCGAGGAGGAGACCGGCAGCCCCAACCTGCTGCCCTTCCTGAAGGCCAACGCGGAGGAGCTGAAGGCCGACGTCTGCGTCATCACCGACACCAACGCCTGGAACATCGACACCCCGGCCATCACCACGCGGCTGCGCGGCCTGCTCTACGTCGAGGCGACGCTGCATGGGCCGAGCCACGACCTGCATTCCGGCATGTTCGGCGGCGCAGTGCTGAACCCGATCAACGCACTGACCCGCATCCTCGGCCAGATCCACGACGAGGACGGGCGCGTCCGCTTCCCCGGCTTCTACGACGACGTGGCCGAGCCGACGGATGAGGAGAAGGCGATGTGGCGCGACCTCGGCTTCGACGAGAGCGCCTTCCTGGCCGGCGTCGGGCTGAAGACCCCGGCGGGGGAGGCCGGGCGCAGCGCGCTAGAGCGGCTGTGGTCGCGCCCGACCTGCGACATCAACGGCATCTGGGGGGGCTACACCGGGGAGGGATCCAAGACGGTCATCGCCTCCAAGGCCTCGGCCAAGCTGTCCTGCTGCCTCGTGCCCGCCCAGGACCCGGAGAAGATCCTGGCCGGCATCCGGAGCTTCCTGGAGGAGCGCACACCGGTCGACGGGCGCTGGGAGATCAAGGTGTTCGGCCGCTCGCCGGGTGTCCAGGTGCCGACCGACAGCCCCTATCTGCGCGCCGCCATGGCGGGACTGGGCGACGTCTTCGCCAACAAGCCGGCGCTGGTCGGCAGCGGCGGTTCGATCCCGGTCGGCGGCTACATCCGGCAGGCGCTGGGCTTCGATTCGATCTTCGTCGGCTTCGGGCTGGAGGATGACCGCATCCATTCGCCCAACGAGAAGTTCGAGGTGAAGTGCCTGCACAACGGCATCCGCTCGCACGCGGCCATGCTGGCTCGCTTCGCCGCTCTCTGATCCGTCCCAGTCCGCAATTTTTCGTGGTTCAGCCCGCGGTTGCGCATCACGCGCCCGCGGGCTTTTTTGCGCCTTTGGCACCCCCTGGCGATCCGTGACGTCTCCGGCGAAACAAATGCTTCTCAAGTGAGAAACTTTATAAAAACACCGAGATAATAAATAAAAACAAAAAAGATCGCAGCTTTCATAGCGCTTTAATGACTGATTTACTTATTCCGTGATATAACAAACGTACTGGACGCAATCCAGATTAGCATTGGCATGCACCGGCAAGTGCCTGAAGGCCATCTGATCCAGATGAAGCATCATCAACCGCCTGTTGTTCAAATCAAGCGTTTGGCCTGTGTGCTCGCGCGTTGGGAAGTTCTTGCGTGACGTGCATGTCTGTTGTGGTCGCGCGCGTCATCGCTGATGGGACTCATCGCGCCTAAGGGGAAACAATCAAAACAAACTTTCTGCACAAAGTATCACGCTGATCGTCCTGTGAATTCGCGGAGGGAGTGTCGCATGTCTGTTCTTTCGAACATAACAATAAAAACGAAGATTGCCTCTTCGTTTTTCATACTTGTCATGTTCATCATCGGTTTGGGTATTTTCAGCATCGACCGCATTTCGACGGTGAATGACGCGGGAAAAGACATCCGCGACAACTGGCTGCCGAGTGTTGGCGAGATTTCCCGGCTCACCGACTATTTCGAATTCTACCGCATTCTGGAGTCTGCCCATATTTTGGTTTCCGATCCTGCTCAGAAGGCCGAGGAGGAGAAGAGCTTGCGGTCGGCCCTGGAAAATTTTCAGGAAGCCGCCCGCAAGTATAAAGGCATGCTGACTCCCGGTTACGAGATGGAGACGTTCCAGAAGCTCATGGGGCACTGGGAGCGTTATCAAAATCTGAGCAATCAGAAGCTTCTCCCTTTGTCACGCGCCAATCGCGACAGTGAAGCGACCGAGCTTTACCGGGGGGATTCGCGCGCCGAGTTCCGCAAGGCCCAGGAGCTCATGCGTGAACTGTCCGAATTCAACATCCGTAACGGCCGCATCGCCGCCGACCATGGCGAGGCGATCTACGCGTCGAGCAGGATGCTGCTCATCATCGTCATTGCCATCGTGACCCTTCTCGGCGCCGCGATGGGATTGGTGATCATCGCCGGTGTCTCCAAGCCGATCCAGCAGCTTACCGGGGTGATGAACCGGCTGGCGGGACGCGAGTTGACGGTCGCCGTGGACGGTGCGCAGCGCAAGGACGAGCTGGGCGCCATGGCCCGCGCGGTGCAGGTCTTCAAGGACGGCCTGATCGAGGCGGACCGGCTGGCCGCCGCCCAGGCGGCGGAACAGGCGTCCAAGCAGCGCCGGGCGGAAGCCGTGGAACGGCTGGTGAGCCACTTCGGCGACTCCTCCGCGGCCTCCCTGCGCACGGTGGCGGCCGCCGCGTCCGAACTGGACGCCACCGCCCACAGCATGACCTCCATGGCCGAACGGACCAACATCCAGGCAACCGCCGTCCAGGCGGCGGCAGAGCAGACCAGCGCCAACGTCCAGACCGTCGCCTCGGCCACGGAGGAGATGGCCAGTTCGATCCGCGAGATCGCGACGCAGGTGTCGCGCTCCTCGCAGATTGCCGGGCAGGCGGTGGAGCAGGCGACCCGCACCAACGAGACGGTGCGCGGTCTGGTCGAGGCCGCGCAGAAGATCGGCGAGGTGGTCAGCCTCATCACCAACATCGCCAGCCAGACCAACCTGCTGGCCCTGAACGCGACCATCGAGGCCGCCCGGGCGGGCGAGGCCGGCAAGGGCTTCGCCGTCGTCGCCGGCGAGGTGAAGCATCTCGCCTCCCAGACCGCCAAGGCGACCGACGAGATCGCCGCCCAGATCGCCGCCATCCAGGGCGCGACCGACGGCGCGGTGCGCGACATCTCGGCCATCGGCGGCATCATCGGCCAGATCAACGAGATCTCCACAACCATCGCCGCCGCCATCGAGGAGCAGGGCGCCGCGACCAACGAGATCTCCCGCAACGTCCAGGAGGCCGCGACGGGCACCCATCAGGTCTCCGGCAGCATCACCGAGGTCACGCTGGCCGCAGGCGAGACGGGTGCGGCGGCCGGTCAGGTGATGAGCGCGTCGGGCGAACTGGCCCGCCAGTCGGAAACGCTGCGCAAGGAGATTGAGAGCTTCCTGGCGGAGATCAGAGCCGCCTGAACGGCAACGGCTCGGAAATGGGTTCAGCAGGATCGACATGCGAAAACGGCGGGCGTCCCTGGGGGCGCCCGCCGTTTTTTGCTTGGCTTGTTGGTCAGTGCGGCTTCAGCGCCTCGACCACCTGCATGTGGCCCTGCAGCGCGCCGAGGGTGAGGGCGGAGTTCCCGGCGGTGTCCATGCGGAACGGGTTGGCGCCGCGCTCCACCAGCATCCGGGCCACGCGGTCGTGGCCGTTGTTGGCGGCGTACATCAGGGCCGACCAGCCGTGGGTGGCCACCCGGTCCACCGACACGCCGCGGTCGACCAGGATCTTCACCACCCCTTCATGGCCGCGGGCCGCGGCGGCCATCAGCGCGGTCTTCCCGTCGTCGTTGGTGGCGTCGAGTTCGGCCCCGGCGGCGGCCAGCGCGTGGATCACCGCCTCGTGCCCGCCCCAGGCGGCGTACATCACCGCGGTGGCGCCGTCGGCGGTGCGCAGCTCCGTCTTGGCCCGGCGGTCGATGAGCAGCCGCACCGCGTCGGTCAGCCCCTGTTCGGAGGCCAGCATCAGCAGGGTCTTGCCGTTGTCCACCCGCTTGTTCGGATCGGCACCGCCATCCAGCGCGCGCTTCAGCTCGTCGGTGCGGCGCATCAGGGCGATGGCGCCGTCACGGCTGTCCAGGCCGGGCTTGGCCTCGGCGGTGGCCGGCGTCGCCGGCGGGGTGCCGGGCGCCGCCGAGGCCGTGGGTGTCGCAGGCAGGACGCGCCCTTCGCCGGCGGCCTTGATGCGGTCGCGCAGGTCGCCGGTGTTGGGGGCGACGATCAGGGCGCGCTCGTAGAAGCGCCGCGCCTCGTCCCAATTGCCGTCGCGCTCCGCCAGCGAAGCCCAGCGGCGGTAGGTCTCCTCCATGGTCGTCAGGAGTTCCTGGATCTCCGGCGTCGCCGGGGCGATCTCGCGCAGGCGCGACACCGTCTCGTAGGCGTTGTTGTTCGGCGGCGTGGTCAGCAGCTTGGCGGCGATCTGCCGGCGGGCCTGATCGACCAGGGTGCGGACGCGCGGGTTCAGGCCGTTGTCGCTGGCCGAGAAGGGCGTGGACGCCGTGGGGGGCGCGGGCTGGGGCATCGCCGGGGCGGCCATCTGGGGCGCCGGCTCATCGACCAGCGGCGGCAGGGTGGCGGAACCGGTCGGGCCTTCGCTTTGCTCCGTGCGGTACTCGGTCGCCCGCGGCTTGGGCGGTTGGGTGTGCTCCGCGGCCAACGGATCGGCCACCGGCACCGGCGGTTTCGGCAATTGCGCCGCCGGAGCGACGGGCGGCTGTTCCGGCTTCGCCGCCATCGTCGGGGTGGGGGCCGGTGTCGGCGCCGCTGTCGGCGCTTGGGTCGTCGCCGGGTTCGGGGCCGGCGTGGCGTTCATGGTGCGCGCGGCGGGCGGCGGGGCGTCGGTCCTGGTCGGCGCGGGGCCGGCGACCGGAACACCCGCCTCGGCGGGGAGGGAGGCGAGGTAGGGGTTCTGCGGCCGGGCGATCGCCAGCGTGTCGGGGCCGCGGCTGCCCAGGCTGGGCTCGTCGGTGAACGGGTTGTGCACCCGCTCCGTCACGAAGCTGCGGAGGTCCTGCCAGCCCTGCCGGGCGTAATCGAGCGCCCGTTCGGGCGTTGCACCGGGAACGGTCAGGGCCACGCCGGCGCCGGCGGCGCCCAGCAGGATCAGCGTGGTGATCGCCGCTCCGGCCAGCGCGGCGCGGCGGCGCGGGCGCTTGGCGGGCAGATCGGCGACCGGGGCGCCGGTTTCCGGGATCGTCCAGCCGTCCGGCGCGTCCCAATCGTTGGCCGGCCAGTCGTTGGCGTCGCGCTCCGCGGTGCGGCGCGGCGGCGGGGGAGCGGCGCGCGGCGGGGCGGCCACCGGCCCGGCAACGGGGGAGACGGAGGGGCCGGCGGAGGGGCCGGCGGAGGGAATGACGGCGGTGGGGGCGACGGACGGGCCGGCACCGGGCGTCATGCGGTAGATCACGCCGAGTTCGCGCACCGCCTCGGCCAGTCCGGGGCGGGCCAGGGTCCGTTCCATCTCCGGCGTGCCGCAGAGCAGGACCTGGAGGAAACGCCCGCTCGGCGTCTCGGAGCGGGTGAGGTCGATCAGGTCGGCCAACGTCGGGGCGGCCAGGACGCCGGCGTTCTCCACCGCCAACAGGCCGGTACCGGCGAGGTCGAGCCGCTCCTCCAGCTCCTCGATCAGCGTGTCGAAATCGCGGTCGTCGCTGTCGGAGGGCAGGGCGGCGTCACCGGCGGCGGACACCAGATCCTCCACCTGCGCTCCGGCGCTGGCGGCGACCGGAAGCACCAGCGCCCCGTCGGAGCCGACCTGCTCGACGAGCTGGTGGAAGACCGCGGCCCGTCCGGACCCGGCCTCGCCGACCAGCACCAGCAGCCGTTTGCGCGCCAGCAGGGCCAGCAGAAGGCCGTCGAAGACCTCCGTCTGGTCGGGGCGCAGGCCGGCGGCCTGGGGTTGGGGCTTCGCCTTCGCCGCAGAGCGATTCGAGGATGGCGTGGCTTTCGGAGCGGAACGGTCCATGGGGGCGCGCGCAATCCAATTGATGGAAGTGACACTCCTGACTCTAGTGGTCCGCCGTCGTCCTGCGACGGTGCAAAGGGACGGGACCGCCACCTCTTATGGAGGAGGCGCGCGTCGGGATGGCTGATTTCGGGCGGAGCGCTGCGCTATAGGGGGGACTGCTTTTTCCACCCCCTTCACTGTCCACCCGCGCTGGGAGTCCGTCATGGGCATGGGTCCGATGCGAATCGGCGTCGATCTGGGCGGCACCAAGATCGCCGCCACCCTTCTGGCACCCGACGGTACGGAGCGGGCGCGGCACCGCGCCGACACGCCGCGCGGCTATGCGGAGACGCTGGAAGCGTTGGCGACCACCGTGGCGACGCTGGAGGCGGGGGCGGGCTGCCGGGACGCCGCGGTCGGCCTGTGCCTGCCCGGCATCGTCGACGCCGCCGCGGGCACCGTGCGCGCGGTCAACCTGCCCTGGCTGGACGGGCGGCCCTTTGCCGCCGATCTGGCGCGGGCGCTGGACCGTCCGGTGCGCATCGCCAACGACGCCAACGCCTTCGTCCTGTCGGAGGCGATGGACGGCGCCGCCGCCGGGGCGCCGCTGGTCTTCGGGATCATCCTGGGCACCGGCGTCGGCGGCGGGATCGTCGCGGACCGGCGCATCCTGCCCGGCGCCAACGCGCTCGCCGGAGAGTGGGGGCACAACCCGCTGCCCTGGCGGGTGGCGGAGGACGGCCCGCCCGTGCCCTGCGGCTGCGGGCGGGAGGGCTGCATCGAGACGCTGCTGTGCGGCGCCGGGCTGGCCCGCCTGCACCAATGGCGAACGGGGGAAAAGCTGACGCCGCCGGAGATCGCCGCCCGCGCCGCGGCCGGCCACGCGCCGGCGCGGGCGACGCTGGACCGCCATGCCGATGCGTTGGCCCGCGCGCTGGCCGCCGTCATCAATCTGCTGGACCCCGACGCGGTGGTGGTCGGCGGCGGCCTGTCGGAGCTGCCGGGGCTCTACGAGGCCGTGCCGGCCCGGTGGGGACGCTGGGCGCTGAGCCCGGCCCCCCGCACCCGCTTCCTCCGGGCGCGCCATGGCGCCGAAAGCGGTATGCGCGGCGCGGCGTGGCTTTGGCCCAAGGCGTGATCCCTTCGGCCGATGTTTCGAAATTGGCGCGGCTTTTGCTCTATACCCTCCGACACGGAAGGGAGAGGGCCCATGTTCGGCTTCATCACGGGATTTCAGAAGGGACGGCGCGGGGCTTCGCTGCAAACTGCAAATCAAAATGCCTATCGCAATATGCAGAAGGCGCCTTTGTCGCATGCTGCAAACGGCGTAACGGCCAAACGCCAGTTGGAGGAGGCCTGCGTCCTCCTGCAGGACGCCGCCGACGATCTGGAATCGGTCCTGTCGGGAATGCCCGTGCCGGCCGGCCGGGCCGACCTGAACGAGGCGATCGGAACGATCATGGAGACGTTGAGGCTGGTCGCCTCCGCCCATGCGCGGCTGGAACACCCGCAGATCCATGGCGGGGCGCTGGCCGACTGAGGGCTCCATCCGGCGGCCGAACTGATGGGTCAGAAACGGAAAGGGCGGCTCCGCCGGGGAGCCGCCCTTTCGCTTGTCCGGATGTCCGGACCCCGATCACTCGGAAACGGTCTGCCAGAAGAAGAACACGACGGCCAGAACCATCAGGGCGATGTCCATGGGTAACTCTCCTCGATGCTGCGTATGAGGGTCAAAATTCTGCGGCCTCTATACGACAGATTTTCGCGCGCGTGCAGGGGGTGTTTCACGGAACGGCCATTTTGCCGCTGATCCAGGTCGCCCGCACCCGCAGCCGCTCGTCGAGATGCACGAGGTCGGCGGCCAGGCCGGGCCGGATGCGGCCGCGCCGTCCCGCCATCCCCATGAAATCGGCCGGATAGGCGGAGGCCATGCGCAGCGCCTCGTCCAGCGGGATGCCGACCCGTTCCACGGCGTTGCGCACCGCCGTCGCCATGTCCAGGGCGGAACCGGCCAGCGTGCCGTCGGCGGTGACGCAGCGCCCGTCCTCCACCCGGATCTCCTCGCCGTAGAGCTGGAAACTGCCGGCCGGGTGATCTTCGGGAGCGCCGACCGGCGGCATCGCGTCGGTCACCAGGAACAGCCGGCCGGGGGCCTTCGCCTTCCAGGCCAGACGGACGGAGGCGTCATGGACATGGTGCCCGTCGACGATGATGCCGCACCAGACCGCATCGTCCTCCAGCGCGGCCCCGACCATGCCGGGCTCGCGGGAGCCGAGCGGGCTCATGGCGTTGAACAGGTGGGTCACCCCGGTGATTCCCGCGGCGAAGCCGGCCTTGGCC
Source organism: Azospirillum sp. UENF 312511 (assembly GCF_058780635.1). Taxonomy (NCBI): domain Bacteria; kingdom Pseudomonadati; phylum Pseudomonadota; class Alphaproteobacteria; order Rhodospirillales; family Azospirillaceae; genus Azospirillum; species Azospirillum sp. UENF 312511. Next base: position 2,324,821 of record NZ_JBSNCG010000003.1, read on the forward strand.
TGCGCCCAGGTGGCGGCGCTGTGGCCGGCGGCGACGCGCAGGCCGGCGGCGGCGAGCCGGCGGATCGGCTCCGGCGGAACCGCCTCCGGCGCCAGCGTGACCAGGGCCGGCAGACCGGAGAGGCCGCCGAGCAGGGCGAGATCGTCCGCGTCGGGCGGCGCGATGAAGCGCGCGTCGTGGACGCCGCGGCGTTCCGGCGCGATGTGCGGGCCTTCCAGATGGATGCCGAGCACGCCGGGCATTCCCTGTGCCAGCGCGGCGCGCACCGCGGCGACGGCGGCGGCGCGCTTTTCGGCCGAGTCGGTGATGAGGGTGGGCAGCAGGCCGGTGGTGCCGAAGCGGCGATGCGCCTCGGCGATGCGGCGCAGCGTCGGCAGGTCGGGCGTGTCGTTGAACAGCGCGCCGCCACCGCCATTCACCTGGAGATCGATGAAGCCGGGGGCGAGGATGCCGCCGCCGAGATCGATCACCGCGGCCTCCAGCGGAATCGCTTCGGGTGCGACGATGGCGGCGATGGCCGGGCCGTCGATCAGCAGGGCGGCACCCGCCAGCACCGAGTCTCCGGTGTGGAGCGTGGCGTTGACGAGCGCCGTCAGCGGCCGGTCGGCAGCGGGGCTGTGTGCATGGCTCAATTCGGCACCCGATGGGCTGCGGCGGGGAGTCGGTGGTGGGCCGACAGGAAAACCCGGCGGGGCCTGTGGCGCAAGAGCGCGTCGTGAGGGGTAAAACCCTTCAATTTGTGCGGATTATGCCGCTGGATTTGTTGGGGTATGGTGTTTGTTAGGGATTGCCAGAAGGGACAGGTTTCTGGCAGAAAAAAGGCCGCTGACGAACAGCGGCCTGAGTTTAGGGAGGAAACGCCCAAGAAGGGCGAAGCAGCAATCTCTTGCTGCGCTGCAAAATTAACAAAGATCTCAGGTGGGTGAAAACCCCGAAGCAATGGCCCCATGCGGGGCCGTTGCTTTTTCCGGGGTCGCTGTGACCGGAGAGTCACAATCGTATCGGATGCGATAACATCGTTGATTGACGCATCCGGCTCCGCACCCAGGCTCCCTCCGGACCCTGGGGCGCGCTTTCCCGTTGTTCCGATCGTGCGCCGACGCGACAGCACCCACATAGGATGCACCAGGACAATGAAGGAGAGCCGCCCGTGACCGACCAGCAGCCCCCCGCTTCCCCCGAAGGCAAGCCGTCGGTGCTCGTCCGGTTCGACACCTTCGCGGCGATGCTGGGCGACCGGCGCCCCGCCGTCTTCCTCGATTATGACGGCACCCTGACGCCCATCGTGGAGCGGCCCGATCTGGCGGTCCTCGACGAGTCCGTGCGCGCGGTGATCCGGCGGCTGGCCGGGCTGTGCCCGGTGGCGGTGGTCAGCGGGCGCGATCTGGAGGATGTGGCCCGCCATGTCGGGATCGACGACCTGATCTACGCTGGCAGCCATGGCTTCGACATCCGCGGCCCCGGCCTGCGCACCCAGATCGGCGAGGAGTATCTGGGCGACCTCGACGCGGCCGAAGCGGACCTGCTGCGGCGCCTGCACGGCGTCGAGGGCGCGCTGGTCGAGCGCAAGCGCTTCGCCATCGCCATCCACACCCGCAGGGTGGTCCCGGACCGCAAGGCGTTGGTCGGCGACACGGTGCGGGATGTCGCGGCGGCCTTCCCGACGCTGCGCGTTACCGGCGGCAAGGAGATTCACGAGTTGCGGCCCAACGTCCCCTGGGACAAGGGCAAGGCGGTCCTGTCGCTGCTCGACACCCTGGGGCTGGCGGGCCCGGAGACGCTGCCGCTCTACCTCGGCGACGACGAGACGGACGAGGACGCCTTCCGCGCCCTGGCGGCGCGTGGAGAGGGGCGGGGATTCGGCATCCGCGTCATGGACCCGCCGGCCCCCAGCGCCGCCGGATGGAGCCTGAAGGACCCCGCGGAAGCCGGCGCCTTTCTCGACCGTCTGGCCGTCTGGCTGGCGAAGGGCTGAACCAGCCCGCCGGTCCCCACAGGCGGGTCCCCATCGCTTTTCCTCCGAAAAAGGGGTAGGATGGTCGCCGATCAATCGAGGGGTCCCGCCATGGACATCGGCGCGCTCGGCGCACCGCGGATGCCGTCCCTGCAAGACGTCCAAGCCTCTGCCCTGGCGGGGCTTCAGGGCGCCCAGTCCCGCGCCGACGAGGCGGGGGCGCAGCTCGCCGCCGGCAACCTTGATCCGGCGGTGGTGGTCAGCCTCTCTTCGGCCCAGACCGACTTCGCCGCCAACGTCAAGGTCATGCAGGCCGCGCAGGACAACACCAAGCGCGTCCTCGACATGCTGGTGTGATCCGCCTTCACACTGCCAGATAGGCCCGGCGTACCGTTTCATCCTCCAGCAGCGTCCGCATCGGACCTTCGAAGCGGATCTGCCCCTTCTCGATGACGCTCGCGCGGTCGGCGACCGCGGCGGCGAAGGCGAGGTTCTGCTCCGACACGAGGATTGACAGCCCCTCGGCCTTCAGGGCGCGCAGGGCGTCGGCCATCTGCTGCACGATGCGCGGGGCCAGCCCCTCCGACGGTTCGTCGAGCAGCAGGAGCGACGGGTTGCCCATCAGCGTGCGGGCGAGCGTCAGCATCTGCTGCTCCCCGCCGCTCATCCGCCCGCCGCGGCGGCCCCGCATCTCGGCGAGGTTGGGAAAGAGGGCGTAGAGTCGCTCCGGCGTCCAGTGGGGGGCACCGTCGCGGGGCGGCTGACGGCCGACCTCCAGATTCTCCTCCACCGTCAGGTCGGTGAAGACGCGGCGGTCCTCCGGCACATAGCCGAGACCGAGCCGCGCGATGCGGTGCGGCGGCAGGCCGGAGACCTCGCGCCCGTCGAAGGCCACCGCGCCGGAGCGCCGGTCGAGCAGGCCCATGATCGCCTTCATTGTCGTCGTCTTGCCAGCGCCGTTGCGGCCCATCAGGGCGACCACCTCGCCCCGGCCCACCGCCAGATCGACTCCGGTCAGGATGTGGGCGCGTCCGTACCAGGCCTGAAGCCCGCGAACGCTCAGAAGGGGCTGGCCGGTCATGCCGCACCTCCCAGATAGACGGCCTGCACCCGCGGGTCGGCGCGCACGGCGTCGGGCGTGCCCTCGGCGATCAGCTGGCCGCGGTCGAGCACGATGATGCGGGTGGCGTGGCCGAACACAACGTCCATGTCATGCTCCGTGAACAGAACGGCGAGGCCGCGCTCGCGGACGAGGGAGGAGGTCAGCGCCATCAGCTCCTGCCGCTCGCCGGGGGCCATGCCGGCGGTGGGTTCATCCATCAGCAGGATTTTCGGGTCGCCGGCCAGCGCCATGGCGAGTTCGACGCGCTTCAGGTCGCCATAGGCCAGCACGCCGCAGGGCCGCTCCGCCTGGGCGCCCATGCCGACACGCTCCAGCAGGGCCATCGCCTCGTCGCGGAACCCGGAGGCGGCCGGGGTCCACAGCCCGAACAGGCGCCTGTGGACGGAGAGCAGGACCATCTGCACGTTCTCGCGCACCGTCATCGAGGCGAAGGTGGCGGTGATCTGGAAGGTGCGGCCGACGCCCAACCGCCAGATGCGGCGCGGCGGCAGGCCGACGATGTCCATCCCGTCGAGCCGCACCGTCCCCGCGTCGGGCCGCAGCTGGCCGTTCAGCAGGTTGAAGCAGGTCGTCTTGCCGGCGCCGTTCGGCCCGATCAGCGCCAGGACCTCCCCGGCGTCCAGCGCGAAGGACACGCCGCGCACGGCCTGCACGCCGCCGAACGCGCGCTGGAGATTCTGCACGGCGAGGCGGCGGCTCATGAGTCCCTCCCGCGGGTCCACAGGTCGCGGACGAAGCCGGCGACGCCCTTGGGGAAGGCCAGAACCAGCACCAGGATGACGGCGCCCAGGACCAGCCGCCACCAGTCGGTCCGGCTCATCGCCTCGGTCTCCAGCAGGTGGAACAGAGCCGCGCCCACCACCGGGCCGCTCAGCGTCTGGATGCCGCCCATCAGCACCATGACCAGCGCGTCCACCGACACCGGAACGGCCATCAGGGTGGGGAAGACGCTGCCCTTGGAAAAGGCGTAGAGGCCGCCGGCCAAACCGGCGGCGGAGCCGGCCAGGGCGAAGCTCAGCCACTGGTGCCGCCGGACGTCGATGCCCACCGATTCGGCGCGCAGCGCGGAATCGCGCCCGGCGCGCAGCGTGTAGCCGAAAGGCGCGAAGGCGGCGCGGCGCAGCAGCAGCAGCGCGCCGCCGGCCAGCGCCAGGGTCAGCCAGTAATAGGCCGCCTTGCTGGCCGCCCAGTCCGGCGGCCAGACGCCAAGGATGCCGTTGTCGCCGCCGGTGACGCCATACCACTGGAAGGTCACCGACCAGACGATCTGCGCGAAGGCCAGGGTCAGCATGGCGAAGTAGAGGCCCGACCGCCGCACGCAGAACCAGCCGGCAACCAGCGCCCCCAGCCCGGCGAGCAGCGGTGCGGCGGCCAGCGCCAGCGGCATCGGCGCGGCGAGATACTTGACCAGCAGCGCCGCGCCATAAGCGCCCAGCCCGAAATAGGCGGCGTGCCCGAAGGAGACGAGGCCGCCCAGCCCGATCAGCAGATGCAGGCTGGCCGCCAGCAGCGCCAGGATCACCACCTCGGTCAGCACGATCAGCGCGTAGTCGCCGGCGACCAGCGGCACCGCCGCCAGCAGGGCGAGCAGCAGGGCGGGCGCCCAGCGCGCCGCGCCGGACGCGGCGATCAGCGTCGGGCCGGGGCTGGCGGCGGTGGGCGGCGCGTCCTCGGCACGGCCGAGCAGCCCGTAGGGGCGGATGACCAGCACCACCGCCATGAACAGGAAGACCAGGACCAGCGTGATCTGCGGGAAGACCAGGATGCCGAAGGCCTGCAACTGTCCGATCAGCAGCGAGGCGACGAAGGCGCCTGTCAGGCTGCCCATGCCGCCGACCACGACGACGACGAAGGCTTCGACCACGATGGCCATGTCCATGTGCAGGTTCACCGCCTCGCGCGGGACCTGGAGCGCCCCGCCGAGCCCGGCCAGCGCCGATCCCAGGAACAGCACCCCGGTGAACAGCCGCGCCGGATCGATGCCGAGCGCCGAGGCCATGTCGCGGTCCTGCGTCGCCGCGCGGACCAGCGTTCCCCAGCGCGTGCGGTTGAACAGCAACCAGAGCAGACCCAGCACCAGCGGCCCCAGCCCGATCAGCACGAGGTCGTAGAGCGGGAAGGGCTGGTCGAGGATGTCCACGGAGCCGCGCAGCCCCGGCGCCCGCCGGCCGAGCAGATCCTCCGATCCCCAGATCCACGAGGCGGCGTCCTGCACCACCAGCACCACGCCGAAGGTGGCGAGCAGCTGGAACAGCTCCGGCGAGCGGTAGAGGCGGCGCAGCAGCCCGACCTCCATCAGCGCGCCGAGCAGCCCGACCGCCAGCGAGGCGGCGGCCACCGCGCCCCAGAAGCCCAGCGGCGTGCTTCCCCAGCGCTCCACCAGCGTCCAGCCGAGATAGGCGCCCAGCATGTAGAAGGAGCCGTGCGCGAAATTCACGATCCGCGTCACGCCGAACACGATGGTCAGCCCGGACGACACCAGGAACAGCGTCGCCGCCGTGGCGAGGCCGCTGAGGAATTGCACGAGGTAGAAGGACATCGGCTCTTTCGGCAGTCTGCGGGGGGCGACCGGTTGCCCCCTCCCTAACCCTCCCCCGCTACGCGGTGGAGGGGATCAAACTCCCTCTCCTGCAAAGCGGGGGAGGGAAGGGGCCCGCGGCGCAGCCGTGGGAAGGGTGGGGGCAAGCGCGGCCCCTCCGCCCCTTACTCCGGACGCATCTTGCGGACGGCCTCGTCGGACGGCAGATAGTCCGCGCCGTCGGCGTAGCGCCAGCCGCTCATCACGCCCTGGCCGTTCTTCACCGTGGTCTTGCCGACATAGGCGCCCATGGTCGCCTGATGGTCGAGCGCGCGGAAGGTGATCGGGCCGAAGGGGCTGGACAGGGCCAGGCCGGACAGCGCGTCCACGACCTTCTCCGCATCGGTGGAGCCGGCCTTTTCCACGGCGGCGGCGATGGCCTTGAAGGTGGCGTAGCCGACGACGGAACCCTGGCGCGGCGGCTCGTTGAAGCGCTTCACATAGGCTTCGCGGAAGGCCTTGTGCTCCGGCGTGTCGATCTGCTCCTGCGGGTAGCCGGTGACGATCCACCCCTCCGGCGCCTCGTCCTTCATTGGGTCGAGATATTCCGGCTCGCCAGTCAGCAGGCTGACGACGGTGCGGTTGCGGAACAGGCCGCGGCCCTCGCCCTCGCGCACGAACTTGGCGAGATCGGCGCCGAAGGTGACGTTGAAGATGGCGTCGGGCTTCGCCGCGGCCAGCGCCTGCACGGTGGGGCCGGCCTCCAGCTTGCCCTGGGCCGGCCACTGCTCGGCCACGAACTCCACGTCCGGGCGCTTCTCCGACAGAAGCTGGCGGAACCACTGCACCGCCGACTGGCCGTACTCGTAGTTGGGGGCGACGGTGGCCCAGCGCTTGGCCGGCAGCTTCGCCGCCTCCTCGACCAGCATCGCGGCCTGCATGTAGGTGCTGGGGCGCAGGCGGAAGGTGTAGCGGTTGCCCTTGGTCCAGGTGATGGCGTCGGTCAGCGGCTCCGCCGCCACGAAGGGCACCTTGTTGCGCGCGGCGAAGTCCGCCACGGCCAGCCCGACATGGGAGAAGTAGGTGCCGGCCAGCAGCTCGACCTTCTCGTTCGACAGCAGCTCCTGCGCGACGCGCACGGCGTCGTCCGGCTTGCCGGCGTCGTCGCGGGAGACGACCTCCAGCTTGCGCCCACCGAGCAGGCCGCCCGCCGCGTTCACCTCCTCCACCGCGAGCTGCCAGCCCTGGCGGTAGGGGATCGTGAAGGCCGGCAGGCCGGTGTAGCTGTTGATCTCGCCGACGCGAATCGGCTGGCCGCCCGGTTGGGCCGGGGCGGATTGCGCCTGGGCGGCGGGCATCGGCGCGGCGATCCAGACGGCGGCGGCGAGGGCGGCAGCGCCCGGCGCAAGCAGGAGATGGCGGCGGTTCATGGTCGGCGGTATCCCGGCGCGGTGGACGGCTGCGTGGACGCATGGAGCGGCAGCCTGAACGCAATGTCTGCGTTCATAGCAAACCCACCGCAAAAGTCACCGTTCCGTTGCGCCGCACCACGCCGGTTTTCCGCGGGCCGGTGCCGGAACCACCGGTCTCACATCAGGCGGGAGAGAAGCAGGAGGAAGGTCGCCTGTTCCTCCGGGGTCAGCGGGTCCAGGGTGCGGTGATGCGCCTGGGTGGCGTTCTCCAGCAGGGTGTTGACCAGCGATTGGCCGGCGCGGGTCAGACTGACGCTGGTGCGGCGCCGGTCCTGCGGGTCCGGCTGGCGCTCCACCAGCTTGCGCTCCACAAGGCGCAGGATCACGCCCTGGGTGGTCGCCGGGTCCATGAAGGTCAGCCGTCCGAGCTGGTTCTGCGACAGCGACCCCTCGGTCCGCAGCGTGACCAGGGCGCCCCACTGGGTGGGGGTGAGCTGGGAGTCGCCGATCATGTCGATGAAGATGGACGACGCGCGCTGGTGAGCCCGGCGGAGGCGATAGTGCACCTGCCCGGTCAGCAGGTAATCGTCGGTCGGAGGGTGGGCAATCTGATCCATGGGCGCACACGAGCGTTGCGGAGCCGGACCGTTTCCGGTTGCGGCGGGTGTCGGCGGAACACCGTGCGACAGGTTCGGCGCCGGTCCCGGGGAATGTTCCCGGGGTTGCGCCAAATGCAGCAGGCTTCGCTTTGAAGCCTAGGGGTGGAAGTCGCAATAGGCAACGCTCGTCGCTGCGGCATAGAGCCACAGTGTAGGCCCTTTGACTATTTAAAGTGCAAAGCACTCGCGAACGAAGATGAGTCGTGCGTTTCAATAATCTTTCGGGGGGACTGGCCAGCAATCTGCATATGCGGGTGTGTTTTGGTCATACCAGCCGGTTGTCCGTATTTCGATTATGGGTTTTGTTTCGGTGGATACGTGTTCGGCGGCGGAGTCCTTTCGCGGTCGGACTTCGGAAGGTCGCCGTCCGGCGGTGGGACACTCCCCGGTGTGTAAGGGGGCATCACGACATCATCGCCAGGATGGCGGGGTGATTTGGGCGGCGGGGGCGTGGTCAGGGGTCTGGTCATGCTTCGGCGCTCTCTCATCGTTCCAGGGTGCGGCTCCGGACCGCCTTTGCGTGAACGGATGCCGCCGACGGGTGGTTCCCGGGAACACGCGCGCCTCGGATCGCGGTCGTATGACCTTAGCTCTAACGATGCGGACGTATGGCAATAGAGCGCGCGTCTGACGCAAGTCTTGTTGCGCCAACAACACAGGCGCGGGCAAAAACCACGGCTGAACGGCTTCACTGTTGCACGGACATCACGCTATGAGTTGTCTTTGCAGCGACTGTCCGCTTCTGCCGGAGCGGCGATTGCACATTCCAAGGCCATTCGGCCGCCTGATACGAGCCACTGATTTCAGCCTTGCGCGGTGACCCATGAAGCCCAGCTCCCTGTCCCTTCTCGCCCTCGCGCTCGCGTCCACCGTGCTGACGGCGCTGCCCGCGGCCACGCCGGTGAGCGCCCAGGAACTGCAGCCCGGTGAAACCGTGCTGGAGCGCCGCCGTCCGGAGGTCGAACAGCTCGGCATCCGCGCCGGATCGTTCCGAATCCTGCCGCGCATCGAGACCGGCCTGACCTATGAAAGCAACGTCTTCGCGACCGAGAGCAACACCCGCGACGACTTCATATGGGTCACCCAGCCGCGCGTCGACGTGCGTTCGGATTTCAACAACCATGCCCTGAACTTCTCGGCCTCCGGCAACATCGGGCGCTTCTTCGACTACTCGTCGGAGAACTACGCCGATTACCGGGCGCAGGTGGACGGCCGCTACGACATCACCCGCGACAGCTCGGTCAGCGGCCTGCTGTTCAGCCGCCGCGACCATGAGGGGCGGTCCGACCCGAACTTCGACGTGTCGCTGGGCACCGGCACCGTGGTGCCGCGCTTCGCGGAACCGGTGAACTACTTCACCCACGGCGGCGAGGCGTCCTTCAACCAGCGCTTCAACCGCCTGCGCGTCCGCCTGACCGGTGGCGCCCAGTACACCTCTTACCAGGACGCTGAGCTGATCACCGGGCGGACGGAGTCGCAGGAGGACCGCGACCGCTGGAGCTACACGGGCACCGCCCGCGCTGGCTACGAGTTCATCCAGGGCTACGAGGCCTTCGTCCAGGGCTCTTACAATTGGACCCGGTACCGGCTGACCCCGGATTTCGGCGGCGTCAACCGCGACTCGGACGGCTACGAGATCGTCGGCGGCCTGTCCACCGACCTGACCGGCCTCATCAATGGCGAGATCTATGCCGGTTATCTGAGCCGGACCTACGACGATCCGACGCTGAAGGATTTCGGTGGTCTGGCCTTGGGCGGCCGTCTGAACTGGTCGGTGACCCAGCTTACCTCGGTCACCGGCTCGCTCAGCCGTCAGGTCCGCGAATCGACCTACGCTCGCGGCAGCCAGATCGCGTCGAGCTACAACCGCACCGTCGCCGCGGTCGGCGTGGATCACGAGCTTCTGCGCACCCTGCTGTTGAACGCCCGCGTCCAGTGGCGCCAGGACGACTTCAACGGCGTGGACCGCACCGACGACGTCTACACGCTGGGGGCCGGTGCCAGCTACCAGCTCAGCCGCTATGTTTTCGTGAATGGCGGTTATACTTACGAAAAGCGTAACTCGAACCTCAGTGGTTTCGATTACTCCGACAATCTGGTCTATCTGCGCGTCGGCGCTCAGATGTAATCAGTTCGTCTGGGCCATGCACAGAGGGGCGCTCATCTTCCGATGGGCGCCCCTTTTGCATTTCCGCCTATACGGTGACGCGAATCCTTTTCCTCCGTTGGCGTTACTTCCTCTCCACTTTTTCCCAAGCGCGTGCGAGTTGCTAGTCTCCCTCCGTGACCGCTCAGGGTTCGGCCGCTCCGTCCGCGGGCGCCTGGACCCGATGTCCTCACGAGCTATGGAGAAGGGTTAGGGATGAATCGACGTAACGTGTTCCGCGCGCTCGGAATGACCGTGGTCGCCGCCGCGATGGTCGGCTGCGCCGGTGGCCAGGATGCCCCTCTCGAACCGCCCGGCGTCGCCCAGATGACGGACTACCGCCTGGGGGCCGGCGACGCGCTGCGCGTCATCGTCTTCGGCGAGGAGCAGCTCTCCGGCGAGTTCCGCGTCGACGGGTCGGGCAAGGTCGCCATGCCGCTGATCGGCGAGGTGTCGGCCCGCGGCCACACCCCGCGCGAGCTGGAGGCCGACATTTCCAAGCGCCTGTCGCAGGGCTATGTCCGCGACGCCAAGGTCAGCGTCGAGGTGCTGAACCACCGGCCCTTCTTCATCCTGGGCGAGGTCCGCAATCCCGGCCAGTACCAGTATGTGAACGGCATGACCGCCCTGTCCGCGGTGGCGATGGCCGGCGGCTACACTTACCGCGCCAAGGAGGACTATGTCCTCATCACCCGCGGGGCCGATCCGAAGAAGGAACTGCGCCGCGCCCCGATCACCACGCCGGTGATGCCCGACGACGTGCTGCGCGTGCCGGAGCGCTATTTCTGATCGGCAGCCGGTTCCGAACACTCGCCAGACGGTCCTTCAGACGGCCCATTTGTTTCGGAAAACTGGGGCAGGCGCCCCGCCACCATTCAACGCCATGACGATGTCCCTCTTCCCGCCGGGAGGAGGGACATTTTTTTGCGCGGCAGCCCTTCCCGCCGCGGCGGTCATCCGTCGTCGCGGGTGCCCTCGCCGTAGGGGAGATCGCCTTTGCGGAAGGCGTCGGCGCCCTTTGAGTGGCCCGAGGGCGCGCGGGCCTCGGGAGGGGCGGGCTCGTGCGCGCTGGCGGCGGGAGGCGGTCGGGTGCCCGCGGCCTCGTCGTCGGTCCCCAGCGGGGCCGCAGCGGGGTCGGCGGCGGGGACCTTGTCGCCGGTCAGTCCCTTGTCGATGGCATCACGCAAGCGCTGCGCCCCGGCGTTGGGCCTGGCGTCGGGTGTGTCGGACGTTGTCATGAAGAAGCCTGGATCGGTTGCGGGAAGGGATCGTTCCTTCTCCAACCGGCGCCTGCAGGCACGGTTCCCCGGACGGCGCGGCACGGCCGTCTCAGGAGCGCAGGGCGTCCCGGTCGGCCTCGCCCAGACTGTCCAGCCATTCGTCCATTGAAATCATCGGCGGCTCGTCGCCGGCCCGCCGGGCGGCCTCCACCAGCTCGGTGTCGGCGGTGTTGGAGTGCACGATGAACCACAGCATCAGCCGATTCGCATCGTCGCCGGTCAGCGGATCGCCGCGCTCCGCGGTTACGATCAACGCATCGATGCTGGCGAGGTAGCTTCGGTGGGCCTGCTCGTGCCGCTCCCGCCGTTCCGCGGTCAGGACGGCCATCTCCACCGTCTCAGTGGCGAAATGCTCCGCCACTTCGAGCCGAAGCGCGGTCAGCTCCGCCGGCCCGACCGGCCCGCCCGCGGTCATTGCCGACAGGAGGTCGAGAATGGAACTGTGCTCCGCGTCGATGACGCCGGAACCAGTGGGGATCAGAGGGCCGCCATCGGAAGCGTGCGTCATGGGCGGGATCGGGCGTCGGTCTGGCGGAAGGGAAAAAGTGGTGCCGGTTGCAGGGCTCGAACCCGCGACCTTCGGTTTACAAAACCGCTGCTCTACCAACTGAGCTAAACCGGCGTGCCGCCCGGCCAGACCGCGGCGGGCGCTTACACTAGCGTCCCGCGCGGTCCGCAGCAAGCCTCACCTGTGCGGCGCGTTCGGAGACGCGTCAGCGCAGCCGGGCGACCTCGTAGAGGGCGACCGCGGCGGCGTTGGAGACGTTCAGGCTGCCCACCGGTCCCTGGGTCGGCAGGCGGGCGACGATGTCGCAGCGCTCCATGGTCAGGCGGCGCAGCCCGGCTCCCTCCGCCCCCAGCACCAGCGCGGTGCGGCCCGTCAGGTTGCACTGGGCCAGCGTGCTCTTCCCCGATTCGGCGAGACCGACGGTCCAGAAGCCGGCCTGCTGAAGATCGGCGAGCGCGCGGGCGAGGTTGGTGACGCGCACCAGCGGAACCGACTCCAGCGCTCCCGAGGCGCTCTTGGCGAGGACGCCGGTGGTCTCCGGCGCGTTGCGCTCCGTCACCACCACCGCCTTGGCCCCGAAGGCCGAGGCGGAGCGCAGGATCGCGCCGACGTTGTGCGGGTCGGTCACCTGGTCGAGGATGACGACGAGCGCCGACGGGTCCGAATCGGCCTCCACGCAGAGGTCCTCGATCCCGATCTCGTCCAGGGGGGCGACGTCCACCGCCACGCCCTGGTGCACCGCGCCCGGCGGCAGCATGCGGTCCAGGTCGTTGCGGTCGGCCGGCATCACGCCGGGGCGCTGGAGCCCGCGCGCCTTGGCCTGGGCCAGAACCGGCTCCAATGCCGCGCGGCCCGCTTCCGTCGCGATCAGGCGGTGGATGCGCCGTTCCGGGTTCAGCCACGCCGCCGACACCGGGTGCAGGCCGTAGAGCAGGACGCCCTGCGCGCCGCGCCCGGGGGAGGAGCGGTCGCCGCGCGACTCGCGGTTGGATGGGGAGTGGCTCTTGGCCGGGGCAGGGGGCTGGCCGTGGGGCGCGGATGGCTTCTTCGAACGGGTCATGGTGTCCGGCTGGAGGGGGCAGGCCTAAGCCCGCCGCGGTTATTCACAGTTTTCTGGTTTGGACTGCTTCAGACGTGTTGACAAGGCCTGAAAAATTCTCATAGTGCCGAACTCCGCGGCGGGCATGTCCCGCAACGGGCCTGAGGAAGGGTGGCCGAGTGGTTAAAGGCAGCAGACTGTAAATCTGCCCGCGTAAGCGTACGCTGGTTCAAATCCAGCCCCTTCCACCACTACATTCCACGGCTTGTCCGTGATCGCGTTTCCCGGTCGATAGCGCCGGGCGGGGCATGGCGGGTGTAGCTCAATGGTAGAGCAGAAGCCTTCCAAGCTTACGACGGGGGTTCGATTCCCCTCACCCGCTCCAATCCCCCCGCGCTAAGGGAAATGTCGGTCTCGGCCGGGCCATTGTGTGCGTCCGGAACGTCGGGAACGAAAGACCAAAGCGATGGCGAAGGCAAAGTTTGAGCGGAACAAGCCGCACTGCAACATTGGCACGATCGGCCACGTCGACCACGGCAAGACGTCGCTGACGGCGGCGATCACGAAGGTGCTGGCCGAGAGCGGCGGCGCGACCTTCACCGCCTACGACCAGATCGACAAGGCGCCGGAAGAGAAGGCGCGCGGCATCACGATCTCGACGGCGCACGTCGAGTACGAGACGACCAACCGCCACTACGCCCACGTCGATTGCCCGGGCCACGCCGACTACGTGAAGAACATGATCACGGGCGCCGCGCAGATGGACGGCGCGATCCTGGTCGTGTCGGCCGCCGACGGCCCGATGCCGCAGACCCGCGAGCACATCCTGCTGGCCCGCCAGGTCGGCGTGCCGGCGCTGGTGGTGTTCATGAACAAGGTCGACATGGTCGACGATCCGGAGCTGCTCGAGCTGGTCGAGATGGAGGTGCGCGAGCTGCTGTCCTCCTACCAGTTCCCGGGCGACGACATTCCGATCGTCAAGGGCTCGGCGCTGTGCGCGCTGGAGGACCGTTCGCCGGAGATCGGCCGTGACGCGATCCTCAAGCTGATGGCCGAGGTCGACCAGTACATCCCGCAGCCGGAGCGTCCGAAGGACCGTCCGTTCCTGATGCCGATCGAGGACGTGTTCTCGATCTCGGGCCGCGGCACCGTGGTGACCGGCCGCGTCGAGCGCGGCATCGTCAAGGTCGGCGAGGAAGTCGAGATCGTCGGTCTGAAGACCACGGTCAAGACCACGGTGACCGGTGTGGAAATGTTCCGCAAGCTGCTCGACTCGGGTGAGGCCGGCGACAACATCGGCGCGCTGCTGCGCGGCACGAAGCGTGAGGACGTCGAGCGCGGCCAGGTTCTGGCCAAGCCGGGCAGCATCACGCCGCACACCACCTTCAAGGCCGAGGCCTACATCCTGACGAAGGAAGAGGGTGGCCGTCACACGCCGTTCTTCACCAACTACCGTCCGCAGTTCTACTTCCGCACGACCGACGTGACGGGCATGGTGAAGCTGCCGGAAGGCACCGAGATGGTGATGCCGGGCGACAACATCTCCATGGAAGTCGAGCTGATCGCTCCGATCGCCATGGACGAGGGCCTGCGCTTCGCCATCCGCGAGGGTGGCCGCACCGTCGGCGCCGGCGTCGTCGCCTCGATCATCAAGTAAGTTAAAGGTGTCGATCCCGCCGTCGTTCCCCATGGTTCGGCGGCGGGATTGATCCCTGTCGTTTTCGGCATGCCGGCCGATAAAAAGGCTAGCAAGCCACGCGGCTATGCGCTATAAGCTCCGCTCCCCGCCGGGGGTAGAGCCTGCGGCGATAGGAGTGTAGCTCAATTGGTAGAGCACCGGTCTCCAAAACCGGGGGCTGGGGGTTCGAGCCCCTCCACTCCTGCCACGCCGTACCGAACCAGAACGGGCCGCTGACCGCGCCCTACACGTCGCACCGGAGCCCGCACGGTCTACGATGGCTAAAGTGAACCCCGCAGAATTCGCGCGCGACGTCCGCCGCGAGGTGGCCAAGGTCACCTGGCCGACCCGCAAGGAAACCGGCGTGACGACCGCCATGGTGTTCGTCATGGTGGTGCTGGCTTCGCTGTTCTTCCTCGTCGTGGATCAGGTGCTGGCCTTCGCCGTCCGTATGATCCTTGGGCTGGGAGCCTGATCGCCATGGCCGCGCGCTGGTACGTCGTTCACGTCTATTCGGGCTTCGAAAAGAAGGTCTCCCAGGCCATCCGCGAGAAGGCGGCCCAGAAGGGTCTGGAAGACAAGTTCGAAGAAATCCTGGTGCCGACCGAGGAAGTGGTCGAAGTGCGCCGGGGTTCCAAGATCAACACCGAGCGGAAGTTCTTCCCCGGCTACGTCCTCATCAAGATGGATTTGACGGACGAGTCCTGGCATCTCGTGAAGAACACGCCGAAGGTCACCGGGTTCCTGGGTGGCGGCGGCAAGCCGCAGCCGATCAGCCAGCGCGAAGCCGAGCGGATCATCCATCAGGTGCAGGAAGGCTTTGAGCGCCCCAAGCCCTCGATCACCTTCGAGGTGGGCGAGCAGGTTCGTGTGAGCGACGGCCCCTTCACCTCCTTCAACGGCATCGTCGAGGAAGTCGACGAGGAGAAGGCCCGCCTCAAGGTGGCGGTGTCGATCTTCGGCCGCTCCACGCCGGTCGAGCTGGAATACACCCAGGTCGAGAAGGTCTGAGACCAACAGTTTTCCCGGGGCACGTGATGAACAGTCACGTGCTCCTTTCTGCTGCGGAAGGCCCGCCATAGCCGCACCGCAAAGCCCCGCGACGCCGGACAGCGTATCGAGGCGTCGTATCTGGAGGTTGTGACATGGCAAAGAAAATCGTCGGCTTCATCAAGCTGCAGGTTCCGGCCGGCAAGGCGAATCCGTCGCCGCCCATCGGCCCGGCGCTCGGTCAGCGCGGCCTGAACATCATGGAGTTCTGCAAGGCGTTCAACGCCAAGACGCAGGACCTGGAAGTCGGTATGCCGATCCCGGTGGTCATCACCGCCTACGGCGACCGTACCTTCACCTTCGTCACGAAGACCCCGCCGGTCAGCTACTTCCTGAAGAAGGCCGCTGGCATCGACAAGGGCTCGCAGACCACCGGCAAGGGCGCTTTCGCCGGCAAGATCACGAAGACCCAGATTCGTGACATCGCCGAGAAGAAGATGAAGGACCTGAACGCCCACGACGTCGAGGCGGCCGCGAGCATGATCGCTGGTTCCGCCCGCTCGATGGGCCTCGAAGTGGTGGAGGGCTGATCCCATGGCGAAGCTCGGCAAGCGACTGACCGATTCCTACAAGAAGGTCGACCGCGAGGCGCTCTACTCCCTGGAAGGCGCCGTCTCCCTGATCAAGGGCCTGCCCAAGGCGAAGTTCGATGAGACCATCGAAATCGCCATGAACCTGGGCATCGATCCGCGTCACGCCGACCAGATGGTCCGCGGCGTGGTGAACCTGCCGAACGGCACGGGCAAGACCGTGCGCGTCGCCGTGTTCGCCAAGGGCACCAAGGCGGACGACGCCCTGGCCGCCGGTGCGGACATCGTCGGCGCCGACGATCTGGCCGAGAAGATCCTGGCCGGCAACATCGACTTCGACCGCTGCATCGCGTCCCCGGACATGATGGGCGTCGTCGGCAAGCTCGGTAAGGTCCTCGGCCCGCGCGGCCTGATGCCGAACCCGAAGCTCGGCACCGTGACCCCCGACGTGGCCGGCGCCGTCAAGGCCGCCAAGGCCGGCGCCGTGGAGTTCCGCGCCGAGAAGACCGGCATCGTGCACGCCGGCGTCGGCAAGGCCAGCTTCTCGGAAGAGGCTTTGGTGCAGAACATCCGCGCCTTCGTGGATGCCATCACCCGTGCCAAGCCGACCGGTGCCAAGGGCCAGTACCTGCTGAAGGTCTCGCTGTCCTCGACGATGGGCCCGGGCCTGAAGCTGGATCTGTCCACTCTGGCCGCCACGGCCTGAGTGACCTGAGTTTCGCCGCCGGCTCCTTCGGGAACCGGCGGCGATCGGGTGTCCCTGCGGGGATGCCCACCCTGTCCAAGACCGCTGGTGCCCGCGTCTCTCCGGAGGCAAGGGCTTAAACCCGCCAGAGCAGACAGGAGTTGAACCGTTAACCACGCGGGTTCGCCCGCGGTTCAGGAACGGCTCGAACTTCTGGGACAGGTTCGCCGGGGCTCCTCACCGAAAGGGAAGGGGTCCCTCGTAAACCTCTGTGCAAGGAGGCGATCCGTGGATCGTACACAAAAAGAAGCGACGATCGCGGACCTGCAGTCGAAGCTCCAGGAAACGGGCCTGGTGGTGGTCACCCACCATCTCGGCCTGACGGTGGCGGAAGTCACCGACCTGCGTGGCAAGATTCGGGCCGCGGGCGCGAGCTTCAAGGTGACGAAGAACCGGCTCGCCCGCCGCGCCCTTCAGGGCACGCAGTTCGAAGGTCTGGACGGTCTCTTCAAGGGACCGACCGCGATCGCTTACTCGAAGGATCCCGTCGCGGCCGCCAAGGTGGTGGCCGACTACGCGAAGACCAACGAGAAGCTGAAGATCGTCGGTGCCGCTCTCGGCGACCAGATCCTCGACGCGGAGGGAGTGAAGGCTCTCGCCACGCTCCCGTCGCTGGACGAACTGCGCGCCAAGCTCGTGGGCATGATCCAGACTCCGGCGACCCGTATCGCCGGCGTTCTCCAGGCTCCGGGCGGCCAGGTCGCCCGCGTGCTGGCGGCCTACGCGAAGAAGGACGAGGCGGCCTGAGCCGCACCCGTCTAGCTGTCTACCCATCCCAGAACATCGAGTTGTTGGAGCATTAAAATGGCTGATCTGCAGAAGCTGGTCGACGATCTCTCGGCCCTGACCGTCATCGAGGCCGCCGAGCTGTCGAAGCTGCTGGAAGAGAAGTGGGGCGTCTCCGCCGCCGCTCCGGTGGCCGTTGCCGCCGCCGGTCCGGCCGCTGCCGCCGCCCCGGTCGAAGAGCAGACCGAGTTCAACGTGATCCTCGCCGACGCCGGCGACAAGAAGATCAACGTGATCAAGGAAGTCCGCGCCATCACCGGCCTGGGCCTGAAGGAAGCCAAGGACCTGGTCGAAGGCGCTCCGAAGCCGGTCAAGGAAGGCGTGTCGAAGGACGAGGCCGCCAAGATCAAGAAGCAGCTTGAAGAGGCCGGCGCCAAGGTCGATATTAAGTAAGACCGTCTTGCTGCGACGGATAAGACATATCCACGCCGGACGGCGGCTGGTCCCCGAGGGGGCCTGCCGCCGCACGGCGTTTTCTGCCTTCCACCGGACCGGGTTTCTCGGTCCGGCTCTTTCCGTCCCTGCATAAGGGGCGGGCCGCGCGATCATCGCCGCGTCGCGGCGAGCACCCTGGTTCGCGTGCTTCTGGTCGAGCGTACTCACGATTCTGACGTTTGGGGACATCCATGGCCAAATCCTTTACGGGTCGAAAGCGTGTTCGGAAGAGCTTCGGGCGCATCCCGGAAGTCACCCAGATGCCCAACCTCATCGAGGTGCAGCGCAGCTCCTACGACCACTTCCTGCAAATGGACGTCCCGCCGGAGAAGCGGGCCAACCTGGGTCTGCAGGAGGTGTTCCGGTCGGTGTTCCCGATCAAGGATTTCTCCGACCGCGCCGTCCTCGACTTCGTGAAGTACGAGCTTGAGCAGCCGAAGTATGACGTCGAGGAGTGCCAGCAGCGCGGCATGACCTTCGCTGCCCCGCTGAAGGTGACCCTGCGCCTCTCCGTCTTCGACGTGGAAGAGGACACGGGCCTGCGCTCGATCCGCGACATCAAGGAGCAGGACGTCTACATGGGCGACATGCCCCTGATGACGGCCAACGGCACCTTCATCATCAACGGCACCGAGCGCGTCATCGTCTCGCAGATGCACCGCAGCCCGGGCGTCTTCTTCGACCATGACAAGGGCAAGACCCATTCGTCGGGCAAGTATCTCTTCGCCGCCCGCGTGATCCCGTACCGCGGCTCCTGGCTGGACTTCGAGTTCGACGCCAAGGACCTCGTCTACGTGCGCATCGACCGCCGCCGCAAGCTGCCGGCCACCACGCTGCTGTTCGCCCTGGACGGCGCGGACACCGAGGCGCTGCGCGCCGAGCGGAAGGCCCAGAAGAAGGACCTGCTGCCCTACGAGGCGCAGGGCATGTCGAAGGAAGAGATCCTCAATTTCTTCTACGAGACGATCACCTACACCCGCGCGTCGGGCGGTTGGAAGACCCCCTTCAACGCCGACCGCATGAAGGGCGTGAAGGTCGCTTCCGACCTCGTGGACGCGACCTCCGGCCAAGTCGTCGCCGAGGCCGGCACCAAGATGACGCCGCGCCTGATCAAGAAGCTGGTCGAGGGCGGCCTCACCGAGCAGCTCGTCTCCACCGAGGAGCTGACCGGCCGCTATCTCGCCGTCGACATCATCAACGAGCGGACCGGCGAAGTCCTGTTCGAAGCCGGTGACGAACTGTCGGCGAGCGACCTCGACAAGCTGGAGAAGGCCGGCGTCGACGAGTTGCCGGTGCTGGCGATCGACCATCTCAACGTCGGCGCCTACATCCGCAACACGATGGCCGCCGACCGCAACGCGTCCCGTGAGGACGCGCTGATCGACATCTACCGCGTCATGCGTCCGGGCGAGCCGCCGACCCTGGAGTCGGCCGAGGCGCTGTTCGCCGGCCTGTTCTTCGACAGCGAGCGCTACGACCTGTCGGCGGTGGGCCGCGTCAAGATGAACGCGCGCCTGAACTTCCAGACCGAGGACAGCGTCCGCGTCCTGCGCAAGCAGGACATCATGTCGATCCTCAAGGTCCTGGTGAACCTGAAGGACGGCCGAGGCGAGATCGACGACATCGACCATCTCGGCAACCGCCGCGTCCGCTCGGTCGGCGAGCTGATGGAGAACCAGTACCGCGTCGGTCTGCTGCGCATGGAGCGTGCGATCCGCGAGCGCATGAGCTCGGTCGAGATCGACACGGTCATGCCGCACGACCTGATCAACGCCAAGCCGGCGGCGGCGGCGGTGCGCGAGTTCTTCGGCTCGTCGCAGCTCTCGCAGTTCATGGACCAGACCAACCCGCTGTCCGAGATCACGCACAAGCGTCGTCTCTCGGCCCTCGGCCCGGGCGGTCTGACCCGCGAGCGCGCCGGCTTCGAGGTGCGCGACGTGCACCCGACGCACTACGGCCGCATCTGCCCGATTGAGACGCCCGAAGGTCCGAACATCGGCCTGATCAACTCGCTGGCGACCTACGCCCGCGTGAACCAGTACGGCTTCATCGAAAGCCCGTACCGCAAGGTGCGCGACAGCATCGTCACAGACGAGGTGGTCTACCTCTCCGCCATGGAGGAGGGCCGCTACGTCGTCGCCCAGGCCAACGCCGAGCTGGACGCGAACAACCGCTTCGCCGCCGACCTCGTGTCGTGCCGGCAGGGCGGCGAATACCTGATGTTCCGCCCGGAGGCCATCGATCTGATCGACGTGTCGCCGAAGCAGCTCGTCTCCGTCGCCGCGGCGCTGATCCCGTTCCTCGAGAACGACGACGCGAACCGCGCGCTGATGGGCTCGAACATGCAGCGTCAGGCGGTGCCGCTGGTCAAGGCCGACGCGCCGCTGGTCGGCACGGGCATGGAGGCCACGGTCGCCCGTGACAGCGGCGTGACCATCGTCGCGAAGCGCAAGGGCATCGTCGACCAGATCGACGCGACCCGCATCGTGGTCCGGGCGACCAACTCGTCCGACGCCACGGCGCCGGGCGTGGACATCTACAACCTGCTGAAGTTCCAGCGTTCCAACCAGAACACCTGCATCACCCAGCGCCCGCTGGTGAAGGTGGGCGACCGCGTGGCGGCCGGCGACATCATCGCCGACGGCCCCTCGACGGAACTGGGCGAGCTGGCGCTGGGCCGCAACGTGCTCGTCGCCTTCATGCCGTGGAACGGCTACAACTTCGAGGACTCGATCCTCATCAACGAGCGCATCGTCAAGGACGACGTCTTCACCTCGATCCACATCGAGGAGTTCGAGGTCATGGCCCGCGACACGAAGCTGGGCCAGGAGGAAATCACCCGCGACATTCCGAACGTCGGTGAGGAAGCCCTCAAGAACCTCGACGAGGCCGGCATCGTCTACATCGGCGCCGAGGTCCGTCCGGGCGACATCCTGGTCGGCAAGGTGACGCCGAAGGGCGAAAGCCCGATGACGCCGGAAGAGAAGCTGCTGCGCGCCATCTTCGGCGAGAAGGCGTCCGACGTCCGCGACACCTCGCTGCGCCTGCCGCCGGGCGTCGCCGGGACGATCGTCGAGGTCCGCGTGTTCAGCCGCCGCGGCGTCGACAAGGACGAGCGCGCCCTGGCCATCGAGCGGGCCGAGATCGAGAAGCTGGCCAAGGACCGCGACGACGAGCGCGCGATCCTGGAGCGCAGCTTCTACACCCGCCTGAAGGAGGTCATCCTCGGCCAGACCGCGCAGTCCGGCCCGAAGGGCATGCGG
Source organism: Azospirillum sp. UENF 312511 (assembly GCF_058780635.1). Classification (NCBI taxonomy): domain Bacteria; kingdom Pseudomonadati; phylum Pseudomonadota; class Alphaproteobacteria; order Rhodospirillales; family Azospirillaceae; genus Azospirillum; species Azospirillum sp. UENF 312511. The sequence continues at coordinate 2,345,947 of NZ_JBSNCG010000003.1, forward strand.
GCCGGCACGGTGCTGACCGACGCCGAGCTGGCGAACCTGACCAAGGGCCAGTGGCGCCAGATCTCCATCGCCGACGAGCAGGTGATGGAGACGGTGGAGAGCCTGGGCAAGGTCTTCGACAACTCGATCCAGGCGCTGCAGAACCGCTTCGAGAACAAGGTCGAGAAGCTGCAGCGCGGCGACGAGCTGCCGCCGGGCGTGATGAAGATGGTCAAGGTCTTCGTCGCGGTGAAGCGCAAGCTGCAGCCGGGCGACAAGATGGCCGGCCGCCACGGCAACAAGGGTGTGGTCTCCCGCATCCTGCCGCAGGAGGACATGCCGTACCTGGAGGACGGCCAGCCGGTCGATCTGGTGCTGAACCCGCTGGGCGTGCCGTCGCGCATGAACATCGGTCAGATTCTGGAGACACACCTGGGCTGGGCGTCGGCCGGCCTCGGCAAGCAGATCGGCCGCGCCATCGACCAGTACCGCCTCGCCATGAAGGGCCGCGGCGACGCCGCCCAGACCATGGACGGGCTGCGCATCACGCTGAAGGAGGCCTACGGCGAGAAGGTCTACGACGACCAGATCGCCGACATGACCGAAGGCGAGCTGCTGGAGCTGGGCGGCAACCTGCGCAAGGGCGTTCCCTTCGCCACGCCGGTCTTCGACGGCGCGCGCGAGGAGGACATCTGCCAGCAGCTGGAGAAGGCGGGTCTGGACCGTTCCGGTCAGGTCACCCTGATCGACGGGCGCACTGGCGAGGCCTTCGACCGCAAGGTGACCGTCGGCTACATCTACATGCTGAAGCTGCACCACCTCGTGGACGACAAGATCCACGCGCGCTCGATCGGTCCCTACTCGCTGGTCACCCAGCAGCCGCTCGGTGGTAAGGCCCAGTTCGGCGGACAGCGCTTCGGTGAGATGGAAGTGTGGGCGCTCGAAGCCTACGGCGCCGCCTACACGCTGCAGGAAATGCTCACGGTCAAGTCGGACGACGTGTCCGGCCGCACCAAGGTCTACGAGGCGATCGTCCGCGGCGACGACAACTTCGAGGCGGGCATCCCTGAGTCCTTCAACGTTCTGGTCAAGGAGCTGCGCTCCCTGGGCCTGAACGTCGAGCTGAACCAGCGGTCGTACTGAGCCCAAGAGACTTGAACCCGCCGGAGGAGGGGCCATGTTGGCCCCTTCCGGCGGGAACTGCCCTTAACCGACAACGCGGCGCTGCCAGCGGGAGACGGTCATGAACGAGTTGATGAACATTTTCGGCCAAGTCCAGGGTCCCCAGAGCTTCGATCAGATCCGCATCCAGATCGCGAGCCCCGAGCGCATCCGGTCCTGGTCGTTCGGCGAGATCAAGAAGCCGGAAACCATCAACTATCGCACTTTCAAGCCTGAGCGCGACGGCCTGTTCTGCGCCCGCATCTTCGGCCCGATCAAGGACTACGAGTGCTTGTGCGGCAAGTACAAGCGCATGAAGTACCGTGGCATCATCTGCGAGAAGTGCGGCGTCGAGGTGACGCTGTCGAAGGTCCGGCGCGAGCGCATGGGCCACATCGAGCTGGCCTCGCCGGTCGCCCACATCTGGTTCCTGAAGTCCCTGCCGAGCCGCATCGGTCTGCTGCTCGACATGACGCTGAAGGATCTGGAGCGCATCCTCTATTTCGAAAACTACGTCGTCATCGAGCCGGGCCTGACCCCGCTGAAGCTGCACCAGCTCCTCAGCGAGGAGGAGTTCGTCTCCGCCCAGGACGAGTACGGTGAGGACGCCTTCACCGCCTCGATCGGTGCCGAAGCGCTGCGCATCATGCTGTCGGCGCTCGACATGGAGGAGGAGAAGAAGACCTGCCGCGAGGAGCTGCGGGACACCTCGTCCGAGGCCAAGCGCAAGAAGCTCGTGAAGCGGCTGAAGCTGATCGACGCCTTCCTGTCGTCGCAGTCGCGTCCGGAATGGATGATCCTGGAAGTCATTCCGGTGATCCCGCCGGAGCTGCGTCCGCTCGTCCCGCTGGACGGCGGCCGCTTCGCGACGTCCGACCTGAACGACCTGTACCGCCGCGTCATCAACCGCAACAACCGTCTGAAGCGGCTGATCGAGCTGAAGGCGCCGGACATCATCGTCCGCAACGAGAAGCGCATGCTGCAGGAGGCCGTCGACGCGCTGTTCGACAACGGCCGCCGTGGCCGCGTCATCACCGGCGCCAACAAGCGTCCGCTGAAGTCGCTGTCCGACATGCTGAAGGGCAAGCAGGGCCGCTTCCGTCAGAACCTCCTCGGCAAGCGCGTCGACTACTCGGGCCGTTCGGTCATCGTGGTCGGTCCGGAGCTGAAGCTGCACCAGTGCGGCCTGCCGAAGAAGATGGCGCTGGAGCTGTTCAAGCCCTTCATCTACGCGAAGCTGGAGCTGTACGGCCTCGCCTCGACCATCAAGGCCGCCAAGAGGATGGTCGAGAAGGAGCGTCCCGAGGTGTGGGACATCCTCGAGGAGGTCATCCGCGAGCATCCGGTGATGCTGAACCGCGCGCCGACGCTTCACCGCCTGGGCATCCAGGCCTTCGAGCCGACGCTGATCGAAGGCAAGGCGATCCAGCTCCACCCGCTGGTCTGCACCGCCTTCAACGCGGACTTCGACGGCGACCAGATGGCCGTGCACGTCCCGCTGAGCCTCGAGGCCCAGCTGGAAGCGCGCGTCCTGATGATGTCGACCAACAACATCCTGTCGCCCGCCAACGGCAAGCCGATCATCGTGCCGTCGCAGGACATCGTGCTGGGTCTCTACTACATCACGATGGACCGGCCGGGCGAGAAGGGCGAGGGCATGACCTTCGCCAACGTCGGCGAGATCGAGCAGGCGCTGGACGCCAAGGTCGTGACGCTGCACGCCAAGGTGAAGGCGCGCTACAAGGGCGTGGACGAGAACGGCGACGAGAAGATCTCCATCGTGGAGACGACTCCGGGCCGCATGCTGCTGTCCGAGATCCTGCCGCGCAACCCGGCGGTGCCCTTCTCGCTGATCAACCGCCTGCTGACCAAGAAGGACGTCGGCAATGTCATCGACGCCGTCTACCGCCATTGCGGTCAGAAGGAGACGGTGATCTTCGCCGACCGCCTGATGAAGCTCGGCTTTGGCCACGCCTGCCGCGCCGGCATCTCCTTCGGCAAGGATGACATGGTCATCCCCGAGGCGAAGAAGAAGCTGGTCAACGACAGCAAGGAGCGGGTGAAGGAGTTCGAGCAGCAGTATCTCGACGGTCTGATCACCCAGGGCGAGAAGTACAACAAGGTCGTCGACGTCTGGTCGGAATGCACCGAGAAGGTGGCGACGGAGATGATGAAGGTCATCTCCGACACCAAGCCGGGCAAGCCGGTCAACTCGGTCTACATGATGGCCCACTCCGGCGCGCGTGGCTCGGCCGCCCAGATCCGCCAGCTGGCGGGCATGCGCGGCCTGATGGCCAAGCCGTCGGGCGAGATCATCGAGACGCCGATCATCTCGAACTTCAAGGAAGGCCTGACCGTGCTGGAGTACTTCAACTCCACCCACGGCGCCCGCAAGGGTCTGGCCGACACCGCCTTGAAGACGGCGAACTCCGGTTACCTGACCCGTCGTCTCGTCGACGTGGCCCAGGACGCCATCATCGTCGAGACGGATTGCGGCACCGACAAGGGCATCACCGTCAAGGCGGTGATCGACGGCGGCGAGGTCATCTCCCCGCTGGGCGACCGCATCCTCGGCCGGACGGTGGTCGGCGACCTGATCGACCCGCTGAACGGCGAGCTGATTGTGCCGAACGCCGGCCTGATCGACGAGCCCACGGTGGACCGCATCGAGCGCTCGGGCATCGACAGCGTCATGATCCGTTCGGTCCTGACCTGCGAGACCAAGGACGGCGTCTGCGCCAAGTGCTACGGCCGCGATCTGGCCCGCGGCACGCTGGTCAACGTCGGCGAGGCCGTCGGCGTCATCGCCGCCCAGTCGATCGGCGAGCCGGGCACGCAGCTCACCATGCGCACGTTCCACATCGGTGGCGCAGCGCAGCGCGGTGCGGAGCAGAGCCAGGTGGAGGCGGCGTTCGATGCCACGGTGCGGATCCACAACCGCAACGTCGTCATCAATTCCTCCAACATCCCGGTCGTCATGGGCCGCAGCACCGAAGTGATCCTGCTCGACGAGCAGGGCCGCGAACGGGCGCGTCACCGCGTTCCGTACGGTGCGAAGCTGCTGGCCGACGAGGGCGTGAAGGTCGAGCGCGGCCAGAAGCTGGCCGAGTGGGACCCCTACACCCTGCCGATCATCACCGAGCGCGAGGGTACCGCCCACTACGTCGACCTCGTGGAAGGCATCTCCATGCGCGAGGTGATGGACGAGGCGACCGGCATCTCGTCGAAGGTCGTGGTGGACTGGCGTCAGCAGCCGCGCGGTGCGGATCTGAAGCCGCGGATCACGCTGCGCGACGAGCGGGGCGAGATCATCACGCTGGCCAACGGTCTGGAGGCCCGCTACTTCATGTCGGTGGACGCCATTCTCTCGGTCGAGAACGGCGCCCACGTCAGGGCCGGCGACGTGCTGGCGCGTATCCCGCGCGAGTCGTCCAAGACCCGCGACATCACGGGCGGTCTGCCGCGCGTGGCTGAGCTGTTCGAGGCGCGCCGTCCGAAGGACTTCGCGATCATCTCGGACCTCGACGGCCGCGTGGAGTTCGGCAAAGACTACAAGACCAAGCGCCGCATCGTCGTCCGCAACGACGAGACGGGGGACGAGCGCGAGTACCTGATCCCGAAGGGCAAGCACATCTCCGTGCAGGAGGGTGACTATGTCCAGCGCGGCGACCTGCTGATGGACGGCAACCCGGTGCCGCACGACATCCTGTCGGTGATGGGCGTGGAGGCTCTGGCCAACTACCTCATCAACGAGATCCAGGACGTCTATCGACTGCAGGGCGTGAAGATCAACGACAAGCACATCGAGGTGATCGTTCGCCAGATGCTGCAGAAGGTCGAGATCACCGACGCCGGCGAGACCACCTTCCTGGTGGGCGAACAGGTCGACCGTCAGGAGTTCGACGAGGAGAACGAGAAGACCGTCGCCGAGGGGCTGAAGCCGGCCGCCGGCCATCCGGTCCTGCAGGGCATCACCAAGGCGTCGCTGCAGACCCGGTCCTTCATCTCCGCCGCGTCGTTCCAGGAAACCACCCGCGTCCTCACCGAGGCGGCGGTGTCGGGCAAGACCGACAACCTGGAAGGCCTGAAGGAGAACGTGATCGTCGGCCGCCTGATCCCGGCGGGCACCGGGTCCGTCGTCAACCGCCTGAAGCAGATCGCCGCCGAGCGGGATCGCGCCCTGGCGGAGGGCGAGGGCGAGGACGGCGAGGCTCCGGCCCTGCCGCATCCGGGCGAGAGCACCGCGGCCTGAGGTTACGGAACCTGAGGCTTCGGCGCATAGGGTAGGGCAGGGGGCGCGTTCCGCAGGGGACGCGCCCCTTTCTCATTCCGGCACGTGGGGTTAGCATCATCGCTCCCACGCATCGGAGCCTTCGCCATGACCGAGAACGCGCCAAGCTTCGGCCTGCTGCTGTTTCCCAACGTCACGCAGCTCGACCTCACCGGCCCCTACGAGGTGCTGGCCCGCGTGCCCGGCGCCAAGGTCCATCTGCTGTGGAAGACGCTCGATCCGGTGCGCTCCGACACCGGTCTGACGATCCTTCCGACGGCCACCCTGACCGAAGCTCCGCCGCTCGACCTTCTTCTCGTGCCCGGCGGGAGCGGAATCAACGCGCTGCTGACCGACGAGGAGGTGCTGACCTTCCTGGCGGAACGGGCGGCGGGCACCCGCTATCTGTCCGGGATCTGCACCGGCTCCCTGGTGCTCGGCGCCGCCGGGCTGCTGGAGGGGAGGCGGGCCGGCACGCATTGGGCCTCCCGCGACTTCCTTTCATCCTTCGGTGCCACGCCGGTGGCCGAGCGCGTGGTGGCGGACGACACGCTGTTCACCGGCGGCGGCGTAACCGCGGGAATCGACGTGGCGCTGCGGATCGTCGGCGAGCTGTTTGGCGCGGACGCCGCGAAGCGCATCCAACTCTCCATCGAATACGACCCGCAGCCGCCCTTCGACGCCGGCTCGCCGGACGGGGCGGGGGAGGTGGTGACGGCCGATCTCCTCGCGCGGATGCGTCCAATGCTTGAGGCGCGGGCCGCCGCGGTGGCGGCGGGTGCGGACGCGTTGCGCCGCCGCCGGTCCGCTCGCGCCGGCTGACGCGGAAACGTCGTCGAAGCGCACGAAGAACGGTCATCTGCGCGCTTGACGGGTCTCTGGCAGACCCATATAGTCCGCGAACTTCAAAAGGAGCCTCGGGAAGGTCTTTCGTCCATCCTGACCAGCATCCGGCTGAACCCAAGCGACATAGCTGAACGACCGGGTCCTTGTGGACCGTTCCGACGGCGATCGACCATTGGGCCCGCTCGAAGCCCCTCAGGCTTCGCAGGCGGGCTTTTGCATCGTCCGGCTATCGCCGGGCGATTTTCCAATCGGTCCGGCTCCGCCGGCCGAGTGACCTGAAGGGATGAAGGGCAGATATGCCGACGATCAACCAGTTGATCCGTAAGCCGCGCGAGCCCTTGGCCGCGCGCAATAAGGTTCCCGCGATGGAGGCGTGCCCGCAGAAGCGTGGCGTCTGCACCCGCGTCTACACGACCACGCCGAAGAAGCCGAACTCGGCTCTGCGTAAGGTCGCCCGCGTTCGCCTGACGAACGGCTTCGAAGTGACCTCCTACATCCCCGGTGAAGGCCATAACCTCCAGGAACACTCGGTGGTTATGATCCGCGGCGGCCGTGTGAAGGATCTTCCCGGCGTTCGCTACCACATCATCCGCGGCACGCTCGATACCCAGGGCGTGAAGGATCGTAAGCAGCGTCGTTCGAAGTACGGCGCGAAGCGTCCGAAGTAAGGAGTATTCACGATGTCCCGTCGTCGTCGCGCCGAGAAGCGTGAGGTCCTGCCGGACGCCAAGTATGGCGACCGCGTCCTGACCAAGTTCATGAACTGCCTGATGCTGGACGGCAAGAAGTCCGCCGCCGAGCGCATCGTCTACGGCGCCCTCAGCCGCATCGAGGCCAAGACCAAGAACGAGCCGGTTCAGGTCTTCCACGACGCCCTGCTGAACGTGAAGCCGCACCTCGAAGTGCGCTCGCGTCGCGTCGGTGGCGCCACCTACCAGGTTCCGGTCGAGGTCCGCACGGACCGCGCCCAGGCCCTGGCCATCCGTTGGCTCATCGGCGCCGCCCGCGCCCGCTCGGAAAACACCATGACCGAGCGTCTGTCGGGTGAGCTGCTGGATGCCGCCAACCAGCGTGGCACCGCCGTGAAGAAGCGCGAAGACACCCATCGTATGGCGGAAGCCAACAAGGCCTTCTCGCACTACCGCTGGTAAGGCACCCACCGGCCCAGGTGCTTGTCATGCCCCGTTCCCATCCCCTGAACCGTTACCGCAACATCGGCATCATGGCTCACATCGATGCCGGTAAGACCACGACCACCGAGCGGATTTTGTACTACACTGGAAAGTCGTACAAAATCGGCGAGGTGCACGAGGGCACCGCGGTGATGGATTGGATGGAGCAGGAACAGGAACGGGGCATCACCATCACCTCCGCGGCCACGACCTGCTTCTGGCGCGACCACCGCATCAACATCATCGACACGCCGGGTCACGTCGACTTCACCATTGAAGTCGAACGCAGCCTGCGCGTGCTCGACGGTGCCGTTGCGGTGTTCGATTCCGTTGCGGGGGTGGAGCCTCAGTCCGAGACCGTGTGGCGGCAGGCCGACAAGTACGGCGTGCCCCGCATGTGTTTCGTCAACAAGCTGGATCGCACCGGCGCGGACTTCTTCCGCTGCGTCGCCATGATGAAGGAACGGCTGGGCGCTTTCCCGCTCGTTCTCCAGCTTCCGATCGGGTCCGAGGCCAGCTTTGTCGGCGTCGTCGATCTGGTCGCCATGCGCGCCATCGTCTGGAAAGAAGAGACGCTGGGCGCCGAATTCTATTACACCGACATTCCGGACGCCCTGAGGGACGAAGCGGCGCGCCACCGCCAGGCGCTGCTCGACGCCGTCCTGGAACTCGACGACGCGGCCATGGAGGCCTATCTCGAGTCCGGTCAGGAGCCGTCCGAGGACACGCTCAGGGCCTGCATCCGCAAGGGCACCGTGGGTCTGCGCTTCGTGCCGGTCCTCTGCGGCTCCGCGTTCAAGAACAAGGGCATCCAGCCGATGCTGGACGCCGTGGTGGACTACCTGCCGGCTCCCGTGGACATCGGGGCAGTCCGGGGACACCGCGTCGGCAGCCCCGAGACGGACGAGCGCGCACCGGACGACGCCGCTCCCTTCTCGGCGCTCGCCTTCAAGATCATGAACGACCCCTTCGTCGGGTCGCTGACCTTCGTGCGCGTCTATTCCGGCACCGTCGCCTCCGGCACCGCCGTATTGAACCCCGGCAAGGACGAGAAGGAGCGCATCGGCCGCATGCTGCTGATGCACGCCAACAGCCGGGAGGAGATCGACGAGGCTTACGCCGGCGACATCGTCGCCTTCACCGCGCTGAAGAGCACGACGACCGGCGATACGCTGTGCGATCCCGCCAAGCCCATCGTCCTGGAACGGATGGAGTTTCCGGAACCGGTCATCGAGGTGGCCGTCGAGCCGAAGTCCAAGGCCGACCAGGAAAAGATGAGCATGGCGCTGTCCCGCCTCGCCCAGGAGGACCCGTCCTTCCGCGTGGCCGTCGACCATGAAAGCGGTCAGACGATCATCAAGGGTATGGGCGAACTGCATCTGGAAATCATCGTCGACCGCATGAAGCGCGAGTTCAAGGTGGATGCGAACGTCGGCGCGCCCCAGGTGGCGTACCGCGAGACCATCACCAGGACCGCCGAGATCGACTACACCCACAAGAAGCAGACCGGCGGCACCGGCCAGTTCGCCCGCGTGACGCTGGTCTTCGAGCCGCAGCCCGCCGGCAGCGGCTTCGTCTTCCAGAACAAGGTCGTCGGCGGCGCCGTGCCCAAGGAGTTCATTCCCGGCGTGCAGAAGGGGCTGGACGCCTCGCTGCACAGCGGGGTGGTCGCCGGCTTCCCGGTGATCGACCTCAAGGTGGCGCTGGTCGACGGCGCCTTCCACGACGTCGACTCCTCGGTGCTGGCCTTCGAGATCGCGACCCGCGCGGCCTTCCGCGAAGGCATGCAGAAGGCCGGTCCGATGCTTCTGGAGCCGATCATGAGGGTTGAGGTGGTGACGCCCGAAGACTACATGGGCGACATCATCGGGGACCTGAACAGCCGCCGTGGACAGATCACCGCCATGGACCAGCGGGGCAACGCCCGTTCGATCCTGGCGATGGTTCCGCTGGCGTCGATGTTTGGTTATGTGAACACCCTACGCTCGATGAGTCAGGGGCGCGCGCAGTACACGATGCAGTTCGACCACCACGAGCCGGTGCCGCAGACGATTGCGGAGACCATCCGCGCCAGGATGGCCTGAAACCGCTGGAACGACAAAGAGACGGAGAGCACACACCATGGCGAAGGCAAAGTTCGAGCGGAACAAGCCGCACTGCAACATCGGCACGATCGGCCACGTCGACCACGGCAAGACGTCGCTGACGGCGGCGATCACGAAGGTGCTGGCCGAGAGCGGCGGCGCGACCTTCACCGCCTACGACCAGATCGACAAGGCGCCGGAAGAGAAGGCGCGCGGCATCACGATCTCGACCGCCCACGTCGAGTACGAGACGACCAACCGCCACTACGCCCACGTCGATTGCCCGGGCCACGCTGACTATGTGAAGAACATGATCACGGGCGCCGCGCAGATGGACGGCGCGATCCTGGTCGTGTCGGCCGCCGACGGCCCGATGCCGCAGACCCGCGAGCACATCCTGCTGGCCCGCCAGGTCGGCGTGCCGGCGCTGGTGGTGTTCATGAACAAGGTCGACATGGTCGACGATCCGGAGCTGCTCGAGCTGGTCGAGATGGAGGTGCGCGAGCTGCTGTCCTCCTACCAGTTCCCGGGCGACGACATTCCGATCGTCAAGGGCTCGGCGCTGTGCGCGCTGGAGGACCGTTCGCCGGAGATCGGCCGTGACGCGATCCTCAAGCTGATGGCCGAGGTCGACCAGTACATCCCGCAGCCGGAGCGTCCGAAGGACCGTCCGTTCCTGATGCCGATCGAGGACGTGTTCTCGATCTCGGGCCGCGGCACCGTGGTGACCGGCCGCGTCGAGCGCGGCATCGTCAAGGTCGGCGAGGAAGTCGAGATCGTCGGTCTGAAGACCACGGTCAAGACCACCGTGACCGGCGTCGAGATGTTCCGCAAGCTGCTCGAACTCGGGTGAGGCCGGCGACAACATCGGCGCGCTGCTGCGCGGCACGAAGCGTGAGGACGTCGAGCGCGGCCAGGTTCTGGCCAAGCCGGGCAGCATCACGCCGCACACCACCTTCAAGGCCGAGGCCTACATCCTGACGAAGGAAGAGGGTGGCCGTCACACGCCGTTCTTCACCAACTACCGTCCGCAGTTCTACTTCCGCACGACCGACGTGACGGGCATGGTGAAGCTGCCGGAAGGCACCGAGATGGTGATGCCGGGCGACAACATCTCCATGGAAGTCGAGCTGATCGCTCCGATCGCCATGGACGAGGGCCTGCGCTTCGCCATCCGCGAGGGTGGCCGCACCGTCGGCGCCGGCGTCGTCGCCTCGATCATCAAGTAAGGTCGTCTTTTGCGAAGGGGGGCCGACCTGCGGGTCGGCCCCCTTTTGCATAGCCGATCCGCGAAAATGCGGCGTGACGCGCCGAACCGGTCCGATCCCGTCATCCTCCTGTCACAAGGGGGAAAATGTGGGTTGACACCGGGGCGCCTAGGGCATACACGTTACGCCCTCTGGAATTTGGGTTGGTAGTAGGCACGTCCGGCCTAGACGCAGCCCGATCACGAACGGCACCGCAAGCTCCACTTGCACCGGTTGCTGCCAGGAACATCCATCCGCATTGCGATGCGGGGGATGTTCTTTTTCGTATCGGCCGTCAGATCGGACAGACGAACCGCCGCCCACCGCTTCGGTGAGCCGGCGCAGGTTCGCCTGCCGCCGCGGGTCCCCGGGGGACAGATTTTGGGGTGCCGGTGGCGCGTTCGCGTCACCGAAACGAGGTGCAAGGGACGTTTGGACATGGACAGCCAGAACATCCGCATCCGCTTGAAGGCGTTCGATCATCGCGTGCTCGACCAGTCGACCAGCGAGATCGTCAACACCGCCAAGCGGACCGGTGCTCGGGTGCGGGGCCCGATCCCGCTGCCGACGCAGATCGAGAAGTTTACGGTGAACCGCTCGCCGCACGTCGACAAGAAGTCGCGCGAGCAGTTCGAAATCCGCACCCACAAGCGTCTGCTCGACATCGTCGATCCGACGCCGCAGACGGTGGACGCGCTGATGAAGCTCGACCTCGCTGCCGGTGTGGACGTCGAGATCAAGCTCTAATTCGTTGCTGTTGAGGGACCTCTCCCTCTGAGGATGTCCCTGGTCAGGAGATAAAGAACAATGCGATCCGGTTTGATCGCGCAGAAAGTCGGCATGACCCGCGTCTTCACGGACGACGGGCAGCACGTGCCGGTGACTGTGCTGAAAGTCGACAGCTGCCAGGTCGTCGCCGTCCGCACCGAGGACAAGGATGGCTACACCGCCGTCCAGCTCGGCGCAGGCGCCATCAAGGTGAAGAACGTCACGAAGCCGCAGCGCGGGCATTTCGCCAAGGCGCGCGTCGAGCCCAAGCGCAAGCTGGTCGAGTTCCGCGTCGATGCCGACGCGCTGATCGAGGTCGGCGCCGAGCTCTCGGCTGCGCATTTCCTCCCGGGCCAGTTCGTCGACGTCACCGGCACTTCCATCGGTAAGGGCTTCGCCGGTCCGATGAAGCGCTGGAACTTCGGTGGTCTGCGCGCGACGCACGGCGTGTCGGTGTCGCACCGCTCGCACGGTTCGACGGGTAACCGCCAGGACCCCGGCAAGGTCTTCAAGAACAAGAAGATGGCCGGTCATCTCGGCGACGAGAAGGTCACGGTTCTGAACCTGAAGGTCGTGTCGGTCGATGAGGACCGCGGTCTGATCTTCCTCAAGGGTGCCGTTCCGGGCGCCGAGGGAGCTTGGCTCCGCATCCGCGACGCGGTGAAGAAGAAGGCTCCGGAAGGTCTGCCGTTCCCCGCCGGGATCAAGGCTGCGCCGGCCGCTGAAGCCGCCGCCGAGCCGCAGGAGTGATGGCCATGAAGGCGACCATTAAGAACCTGAACAACGAGACCGTCGGCGAGATCGAGCTGGCTGACGAGGTCTTCGGCCTTCCGTCCCGCACGGACATCCTCGCCCGTATGGTCAACTGGCAGCTGGCCAAGCGCCGCGCCGGTACGCACAAGACCAAGACGATCAGCGAGATCTCCGGCACCGGCAAGAAGCCGTACCGCCAGAAGGGCACCGGCCGCGCCCGTCAGGGCTCCATGCGCTCCGCCCAGTTCCGTGGCGGTGCGACCATCTTCGGCCCGGTCGTCCGCTCGCACGAGCACGACCTGACCAAGAAGGTCCGCAAGCTGGCCCTGAAGACCGCGCTGTCCACCAAAGCCGCGGAAGGCAAGCTCCTGGTCCTCGACGCCGCTTCGGCCGAGAGCCACAAGACCAAGGAACTGGCTGTCCGTCTCGCCTCGCTCGGCCTGACCTCGGCTCTGATCATCGATGGCGCCAACCTGAACGAGAACTTCGCTCGGGCCTCGCGCAACATCCCGCTGATCGACGTGCTGCCGGAGCAGGGCGCCAACGTCTACGACATTCTTCGCCGCGATACGCTGGTCCTGACCCGCAACGCGGTCGAGCAGCTGGAGGCTCGCCTGAAATGAGCAAGCAGTCGAAACCTGCGGTGAGCCAGGAGCGGATGTACGACCTCATCCTGGCTCCGGTGATCACCGAGAAGTCGACGATGGCGTCGGAGCACAATCAGGTGACGTTCCGCGTGCCGCTGTCGGCGACCAAGCCGGAGATCAAGTCGGCGGTCGAGGGGCTGTTCAACGTGAAGGTGACGGCGGTCAACACCCTGGTTACCAAGGGCAAGACCAAGCGCTTCCGCGGCACCATCGGCCGTCGCTCGGACTTCAAGAAGGCCGTCGTGACCCTCGCCGAGGGGAACAAGATCGACGTGACCACGGGCATCTGAGCGGGAGTGTGATCCGATGGCTCTGAAGCAATATCGCCCAATTACGCCGTCGCTCCGCCAGCTGGTCATCGTCGACCGCTCGGAGCTGTGGAAGGGCAAGCCGGTCAAGACCCTCACCGAGGGCCTGACCAAGTCCGGCGGCCGCAACAACACCGGCCGCATCACCGCGCGCCGGATGGGTGGCGGTCACAAGCGCGTCTACCGTCTGGTGGACTTCAAGCGCCGCAAGTTCAACGTCCCGGCGACCGTCGAGCGCCTGGAGTACGATCCGAACCGCACGGCCTTCATCGCCCTCATCAAGTATGAGGACGGCACCATGTCCTACATTCTGGCGCCGCAGCGCCTGAAGGTGGGCGACACGGTGATCGCCGGCGAGAAGGTGGATGTGAAGCCCGGCAACGCCATGCCGCTGAAGAACATCCCGGTCGGTTCGGTGCTGCACAACGTCGAGCTGAAGCCCGGCAAGGGGGGTCAGCTGGCCCGTTCGGCTGGCACCTACCTGCAGCTGGTCGGTCGCGACGGTGGCTACGCCCAGCTGAAGCTGCCCTCGGGCGAGCTTCGCGTGGTCCGTGGCGACTGCATGGCCACCCTGGGCGCCGTGTCGAACCCGGACAACATGAACACCAACAAGGGCAAGGCCGGTCGCAGCCGTTGGCTGGGCATCCGTCCGTCCGTCCGTGGTGTCGCCATGAACCCGATCGACCACCCGCACGGTGGTGGTGAAGGCCGCACCTCGGGTGGCCGTCATCCGGTCACGCCGTGGGGCAAGCCGACCAAGGGCAAGAAGACTCGTCACAACAAGAAGACGGATGGCCTGATCCTGCGCCGCCGTCATTCGAAGTAAGGAGGGCGGACGATGGCACGCTCCGTTTGGAAGGGCCCGTTCGTCGACGGCTACCTGCTCAAGAAGGCGGACAAGTCGCGGGCCTCGGGCCGCAACGAGATCATCAAGATCTGGTCGCGTCGCTCGACGATCCTGCCGCAGTTCGTGGGTCTCACGTTCGGCGTGTACAATGGCCACAAGTTCCTGCCGGTTCTGGTGACCGAGAACATGATCGGCCACAAGTTCGGTGAGTTCGCTCCGACGCGCACCTTCTATGGGCACGCGGCGGACAAGAAGGCGAAGAGGAAGTAAGCCATGGGCAAGCCCTCCAACCCCAGCCGTATCGCGGAGAACGAGGCCATCGCCTCCAATCCGATGATCCGCACCAGCCCGCGCAAGCTGAACCTCGTCGCCCAGCTCATCCGGAACAAGGATGCCAGCAGCGCCGTGGCCGAGCTGACCTTCTCCAAGCGCCGCATCGCCGGCGAGGTGAAGAAGGTCCTCCAGGCCGCGATCGCCAACGCCGAGAACAACCATCAGCTCGATGTGGACCGCCTGTACGTCTCCTCGGCGACGGTCGGCCGCGCCCTGGTGATGAAGCGTTTCCACGCCCGTGCCCGTGGGCGCGGCGCGCGGGTCGAGAAGCTGTTCTCCAACCTGACGATCATCGTGCGTGAGCGCGAAGCCGCCGCTGCCGAAGGGGCCGAGTAAGATGGGTCAGAAAGTCAATCCGATCGGGCTGCGCCTCGGCATCAACCGGACCTGGGACAGCCGGTGGTTCGCCAAGCGCGACTACGCCAACCTGCTGCACCAGGACCTGAAGCTCCGCGGCTACCTGCAGGGTCGCCTGCAGCAGGCCGGCTGCTCGCGCGTCATCATCGAGCGTCCGGCCAAGAAGGCCCGCGTCACCATCCACTCGGCCCGTCCGGGCGTGGTGATCGGCAAGAAGGGCGCGGACATCGAGAAGCTGCGCACCGAGCTGTCGAAGATGGCCGGCGGCGAGGTGAGCCTGAACATCATCGAGATCCGCAAGCCGGAGATCGATGCCAAGCTCATCGCCGAGAACATCTCCAACCAGCTCGAGCGCCGTGTGGCCTTCCGCCGCGCCATGAAGCGCGCGGTCCAGTCGGCCATGCGTCTGGGCGCCCAGGGCATCCGGATCAACTGCTCCGGCCGTCTCGGCGGCGCCGAGATCGCCCGCCTGGAGTGGTACCGCGAGGGCCGCGTTCCGCTGCACACCCTGCGTGCGGACATCGACTACGGCACCGCGACCGCGAAGACCACCTACGGCACCTGCGGTGTCAAGGTGTGGGTCTTCAAGGGCGAGATCATGGCGCACGACCCGATGGCGCAGGACAAGCGCATGGGCACCGAGCCGGTGTCGACCGATGGCGAGCCGCGGCGCGAGCGTCGCGAGCGTGGTGACCGTGAGGAGCGTGGGGGCCGTGGTCGCGGCGACCGTGACCGCTCCGAGCGGGCTGACCGCTAGTAAGGGGCACGAGCGATGCTTTCTCCGAAGCGTACCAAGTACCGCAAGGCCCACAAGGGCCGCATCCACGGCAACGCGAAGGGCGGCACCCAGCTGAACTTCGGCTCCTTCGGCCTCAAGGCCCTGGAGCCGGAGCGCATCACGGCCCGCCAGATCGAGGCGGCCCGCCGCGCGATCACCCGCGCCATGAAGCGTCAGGGCCGCGTGTGGATCCGCGTGTTCCCGGACCTGCCGGTCTCCACCAAGCCCGCCGAAGTCCGCATGGGTTCCGGTAAGGGCACGCCCGAGTACTGGGCGGCCCGCGTTCATCCCGGCCGCATCCTGTTTGAGCTGGACGGCGTGCCCGCGGATGTGGCAAAGCAGGCGTTCGCCCTGGCGGCCGCCAAGCTGCCGATCAAGACCAAGCTGGTGACCCGCCTCGGCGGCGGTGAGGAGGTGGCGGCATGAAGTCCGTCGACGTTCGTGCGAAGAGCACCGAGGAGCTGAACGATCAGCTCCTCCAGCTCAAAAAGGAACAGTTCAACCTGCGTTTCCAGCGGGCTTCCGGCCAGCTGGAGAACACCGCGCGGGTGCGAGTGGTGCGTCGCGACATCGCGCGCATCAAGACGATCCTCGGCGAGCGTTCGCGCTCGGCCGAAGCCGGCAAGTAAGGAGGGCTACCTATGCCTCGCCGCGTTCTGCAGGGCACGGTGGTCAGCGACAAGGGCGACAAGACGGTTATCGTCCTGGTCGAGCGCCGCGTCATGCACCCCGTGTACAAGAAGTTCATTCGTCAGTCGAAGAAGTACGCCGCCCACGACGAGGGCAACCAGTTCAAGGTCGGCGATACCGTTTCGATCATCGAATGCCGCCCGATCTCCAAGCGCAAGCGCTGGACGGTCGTGCTTGAGTCCGCCGCCGTTAGCGGCGCCGCGTAAACGGAAGGGTACAAACCATGATCCAGATGCAAACCAACCTGGAAGTCGCCGACAATAGCGGGGCGCGCCGGGTGCAGTGCATCAAGGTGCTTGGCGGGTCCAAGCGGAAGGTGGCCACCGTCGGCGACGTCATCGTCGTCTCGGTCAAGGAGGCCATTCCGAAGGGTCGCGTCAAGAAGGGCGACGTGCATCGCGCCGTCATCGTCCGCACCGCGAAGGAACTGCGCCGGGAGGACGGATCCGCGATCCGTTTCGACCGCAATGCCGCCGTGCTGATCAACAAGCAGGGCGAGCCGATCGGCACGCGTATCTTCGGGCCGGTCACTCGTGAGCTTCGCGGCAAGAAGTTCATGAAGATCATCTCGCTGGCGCCGGAGGTGCTGTGATGGCCGCGAAGATCAAGACCAAGGACAAGGTCGTCATCCTTGCCGGCAAGGACAAGGGCAAGACCGGTGAGGTCCTCAAGGTCATCCCGGCGGAAAACCGTGTCGTCGTGCAGGGCGTGAACGTGGTGAAGAAGCACCAGCGTCCGAGCGCCACCTCGCAGGGCGGCATTGTTGAGTTCGAGGCGCCCATCAACGTCTCGAACGTTGCTCATGTCGACCCCAAGGACGGCAAGCCGACCCGCGTCGGTTTCAAGGTCCTTGAGGATGGCCGCAAGGTGCGTGTCGCCAAGCGGTCCGGCGAAGTCATCGACGTGTGAGGACCGGACCAATGGCTGCACGTTTGAAGGAAGTGTACGACTCCAAGATCCGCGCCGCGCTCAAGGCTGAGTTCGGCTACGCGAACGACATGGAAGTTCCGCGGATCGAGAAGATCGTCATCAACATGGGTGTCGGCGAGGCTGTCGGCGACTCCAAGAAGATCCAGAATGCGGTGAGCGAACTGACGGCGATCAGCGGCCAGAAGCCGATCGTCACGAAGTCCCGCAAGTCGATCGCGCAGTTCAAGCTGCGTGAGGGCATGGCGATCGGGTGCAAGGTCACGCTCCGCCGTGAGCGGATGTACGAGTTCCTGGATCGCCTGGTCACGATCGCGTTGCCGCGTGTCCGCGACTTCCGCGGCATCCCCGGCAACAGCTTCGACGGCCGTGGCAACTATGCCATGGGCGTGAAGGAGCAGATCATTTTCCCGGAGATCGACTACGACAAGATCGATCAGATCCGCGGCATGGACATCATTTTCGTCACCTCGGCGAAGACCGACAAGGAGGCCAAGGCTCTCCTGAAGGCCTTCGACATGCCGTTTGTGGCCTGATTGGCTGGAGCACGACCCCATGGCTAAGACCAGTGCCATCGAGAAGAACAAGCGTCGCACCAAGCTGGTGAAGCAATTCGCCAACAAGCGTGCCCGCCTGAAGGCCATTGCCTCCGATCGCTCCCTCCCGCCGGAAGAGCAGTTCGCCGCCCGCCTCAAGCTGGCTGAGCTGCCGCGCAACTCATCGAAGGTGCGCATCCGCAACCGCTGCGAAATGACCGGCCGTCCGCGGGCGTTCTATCGCAAGTTTAAGCTGTCCCGCGTCACCCTCCGTGAACTGGCCTCGACCGGCCAGATCCCGGGGATGGTGAAGTCGAGCTGGTAAGGAGGGTCGGAGAATGTCTTTGAGCGATCCGCTCGGCGATATGCTGACCCGCATTCGCAACGGTCAGCACGCCCGTATGTCTGTTGTGCAGAGCCCGGCGTCGAAGCTGCGCAGCAACGTGCTTGAGGTTCTCAAGCGCGAGGGTTACATCCGCGGCTACTCCGAGGAGGAGCTGCGCCCCGGCATCAAGAACCTGAAGATCGAGCTGAAGTATCACGAAGGCGAGCCTGTCATTAAGCAGATCGCCCGCGTGTCGAAGCCCGGCCGCCGCGTTTATTCGAAGATCACCGATCTGCCCCGCGTCTTCAACGGCCTCGGCATCGCGATCCTCTCCACGCCGCGCGGCGTGATGTCGGACAATGAGGCCCGCGCCGCCAACGTCGGCGGTGAAGTCCTCTGCCGCGTGTTCTAAGGGGGACCCTTCGATGTCGCGCATTGGAAAGCATCCCGTGCCGGTTCCGGCTGGTGTTGACGTCTCCGTCAACGGCCAGCAGGTGTCGGCCAAGGGCAAGCTGGGTTCGCTCAGCCTGACCCTCATCGACGACATCACGGCCAAGCTGGAAGACGGCAAGGTCGTGGTGGCCCCGGCGAACGACAGCAAGCGCGCCCGCGTCATGTGGGCAACCTCGCGCACCCTGATCAACAACATGGTCACGGGCGTCAACCAGGGCTTCACCATCAACCTCGAGATCAACGGCGTCGGTTACCGTGCCGCCGTGCAGGGCAAGGAGCTGGTCATGCAGCTCGGCTACTCGCACGACGTCAAGTACCCGATCCCGGAGGGCATCACCATCAAGTGTGACAAGCCCACCGCGATCTCGGTGTCGGGCTTCGACAAGCAGAAGGTCGGTCAAGTCGCTGCGGAGATCCGCGGTTGGAAGAAGCCGGAGCCCTATAAGGGCAAGGGCATCAAGTACGAGACCGAGACGCTGATCCGCAAGGAAGGCAAGAAGAAGTAAGGTCCGCCATGCTCAAGCCAAAGCAACTCCACGAGCGCCGCAAGCAGCGCGTGCGCGCGCAGATTGCCAAGAAGGCCGGCGGGCGGGCTCGCCTCTCGGTTTTCCGGTCCAATCTGCACATCTACGCCCAGATCATCGACGACGAGAACGGCCGCACGGTCGCCTCGGCCTCGTCCGTGGAAAAGGAGCTGCGCGAGCAGCTCAAGCACGGTGGGAACGTCGAAGCCGCCCAGAAGATCGGCGCGCTCATCGCCGAGCGCGCCAAGGCGGCGGGCGTCACCGAGGTCGTGTTCGACCGTGGTGGCTACATTTACCACGGCCGGGTCAAGGCCCTGGCTGACGCCGCCCGCGAGGGCGGGCTGTCGTTCTAAGGAGGCTCCGAAATGGCACGTGAAAGAGGCGAGCGGAGCGACCGTGATCGGCAGCCGCGCGATCGCGACCGGGAAGAGAGCGAGCTGATTGAAAAGCTCGTTGGTATCAACCGCGTCGCCAAGGTTGTGAAGGGCGGCCGTCGCTTCGGCTTCGCCGCCCTGGTGGTGGTCGGTGACGGCAAGGGCCGCGTCGGCGTCGGATCGGGCAAGGCCCGTGAAGTGCCGGAGGCGATCCGCAAAGCGACCGACCAGGCGAAGCGCGGCATGATCCGCGTTCCGCTCCGCGAAGGCCGCACGCTGCACCACGACTCCAACGGTCACTTCGGTGCCGGCAAGGTCGTGCTGCGCACCGCCCCGGCCGGTACCGGCATCATCGCCGGCGGCCCGATGCGCGCGATCTTCGAGGCGCTGGGTGTGCAGGATGTGGTGACGAAGTCCATCGGCACCTCCAACCCGCACAACATGATCAAGGCGACCTTCGACGCCCTGTCGCAGGTTTCCAGCCCGCGCAGCGTCGCCGCCCGCCGCGGCCGTCGCGTGAGCGACATCCTCGGCAAGCGTGAAACCGGCGCCGCCGGTGCGCAGGAGGCTTGATCATGGCCGAGAAGAAGACCGTCATCGTCACCCAGACCGGCAGCCCGATCGGTCGTAAGCACGACCAGCGCGAGACGCTGGTCGGTCTGGGTCTCAACAAGCTGCACCGGACCCGCGAGCTGGAGGACACTCCGGCCGTGCGGGGCATGATCGCCAAGGTCGCGCACCTGGTCCGCGTCGAGAACGAGGGCTGAACCCATGACGAAGCTGAACGATCTCCGGGACAACCCCGGTGCCCGTAAGGAGCGCATGCGCGTCGGCCGCGGTATCGGTTCGGGCAAGGGCAAGACCGGCGGCCGTGGCGTCAAGGGTCAGACCTCGCGCACCGGCGTGGCCATCAACGGCTTTGAAGGCGGCCAGATGCCCCTTCACCGCCGCCTTCCGAAGCGCGGTTTCCGCAACATCTTCGCGAAGGAATACTCGGTCGTGAACCTGGGCCTGGTCCAGAAGTTCATCGACGCCGGCAAGCTCGACGCCAGCCAGACCATCGATGCGGTGGCTCTGGAAGCGGCGGGCGTCACCGGCAAGGTGAAGAAGGACGGCATCCGTCTGCTGGGCAAGGGCGCCCTGACGACGAAGGCCAGCTTCACCGTGGCCGGCGCCTCCAAGTCGGCTGTGGAAGCGGTCGAGAAGGCGGGTGGCAGCGTCACGCTGACCGCGTCCGCCGCCGAAGCCGCCGAGTGATCGGAAGCCCGCGCTTGCGCGCGGGCACCTTCCGGCACTAAATGAAGCGAAGTTGCGAGGGGCGGCCTGCATCCTGCAGGACCGCCCCGTTCGTGCATTAGGGACAGGGATACGACCCATGGCATCAGCGGCCGAGCAGCTTGCCGCGAACATTAATTTCGGGGCCTTCTCCAAGGCGACCGAGCTGAAGAAGCGGATCTGGTTCACCCTTGGTGCCTTGATCATTTACCGCCTGGGCACCTACATCCCGATTCCGGGCGTCAACCCGCAGATCCTGGCCGATATTTTCCGGCAGCAGGGCGGGGGCATCCTGGGCATGTTCGACATGCTGGCCGGCGGCGCGCTGCACCGCATGACGATCTTCGCGCTCAACATCATGCCGTACATTTCGGCCTCCATCATCGTGCAGCTTCTGACCGCGGTGTCGCCGCAGATGGAAGCGCTGAAGAAGGAGGGCGAGTCGGGCCGCAAGAAGCTGAACCAGTACACCCGCTACGGCACCGTCCTTCTGGCGACCGTGCAGGCCTGGGGCCTGGCGGTGGGGCTCGAGGCGATGACCGGCGCTTCCGGCGCCGCGGTTCCGGAACCGGGGCTGTTCTTCAAGATTGCCACCGTCATCACGCTGGTCGGCGGTACCATGTTCCTGATGTGGCTGGGCGAGCAGATCACCGCCCGCGGCATCGGCAACGGCATCTCCCTCATCATCTTCGCCGGCATTGTCGCCGAGCTGCCGCGCGCTCTCGTCAGCACGCTGGAGCTGGGGCGCACCGGCGCGCTGTCCACGCTGTTCATCGTCTTCCTGCTGCTGATGGCGGTGGGCGTCGTGTTCTTCATCGTGTTCATGGAGCGCGCGCAGCGCCGGCTGCTGATCCAGTATCCGAAGCGGCAGATGGGCAACCGCGTGTTCGGCGGCGAAGCGTCGCACCTGCCGCTGAAGCTGAACACCTCGGGCGTCATCCCGCCGATCTTCGCGTCGTCGCTGCTGCTGCTGCCGCTGACCGCGGTCGGCTTCGCCGGCGGCGAGGGTCCGGAGTGGCTGCAGACCGTCACGCGCTATCTGGCGCACGGCACGCCGCTCTACATGATCCTGTATTCGGCGCTGATCATCTTCTTCTGCTTCTTCTACACGGCCATCGTCTTCAACCCCGCGGACACGGCCGAGAACCTGCGTAAGTATGGCGGCTTCATTCCCGGCATCCGTCCAGGCAAGAACACCGCGGACTACATCGACTACGTGCTGACCCGGTTGACGGTGATCGGTTCGGCCTACCTTGTGGCGGTTTGTCTCCTCCCCGAAATCCTGATTTCCCAGCATTCGGTTCCGTTCTATTTTGGCGGCACCAGCCTGCTGATCGTGGTCACGGTGACGATGGACACGGTTGCGCAGATTCATTCCCATCTGCTGGCCCACCAGTATGAGGGGCTGATTAAAAAAGCGAAGCTTCGGGGGAGAAAGTAATGAATCTCATTCTGCTCGGACCGCCGGGCGCCGGGAAGGGGACCCAGGCGCGGCGTCTCGAAGACACGCGCGGGCTCGTCCAGCTTTCCACGGGCGATATGCTCCGCGCGATGGTCGCCGAGGGTGGTCCGCTTGGGCAGCAGGCGAAGGACATCATGTCCGCCGGCAAATTGATGCCGGACGAGCTGATGGTCAAAATCATCGCTGAGCGCATTTCCAAGCCGGATGTGGCCAACGGCTTCATTCTCGATGGTTTCCCGCGCACGGTCGCCCAGGCCGAGGCGCTGGACACCATGCTGTCGGACAAGGGCCTGAAGCTCGATCATGTGATCGAGATGAAGGTCGTGGACGACGTCCTGGTGGAGCGCATCACCGGCCGTTACACCTGCGCCAAGTGCGGCAAGGGCTACCACGACGTTTTCGAGAAGCCGAAGGTCGAGGGCGTCTGCGATGTCTGCGGCAGCACGGAGTTCAAGCGCCGGGCTGACGACAACGCCGACACGGTGAAGACCCGCCTCGCCCAGTATCACGAGCAGACCGCGCCGATTCTGCCGTATTATCAGAGCCGTGGCGTTCTGAAGACGGTGGACGGCATGGCTGAGATCGACGACGTGACCAAGCAGATCGAGGGCATCCTGGCGGCCTGACCGGGCCGCCTGACCAGGACCGCCATGATTGGCTGAAAAGAAAAGCCGCGAGGATCTTCGGACCCTCGCGGCTTTTTCCATGCCGTGACGACGAGGCGGGGAGGGTGGTCCTCCCCAATGACGCCGCCCGTCGTTACGGAACGGCGTCGGTATCGGGGCGCGAAAGGTCTTCCGCCTTGCGGCTCAGATCGTTGTAGCGGTCGAGTACCCAGCCAAGGTGATCGGTGGCCGCAACGGCGGCGGCATCGGCGTCGCGGCGCCGGATGGCGTCGTAGATGGCCCGGTGATGGTCGATCATCAGCGCCTCGCGGCCCAGCGCGAAAGGTTCGGTGTGATGGTACTCCATCATCTGGCCGAGGATGTCGCGGATGGTCGCCAGCAGATGCAGATAGACCGGGCTTCCCGCCGCCTGGGCGACGGCGAGGTGGAAGTCCATGTCGTCGGCCGCCTGCTTGCCGTCGCGACCCGTCTCGCCCATCGCGGCGAGGACCCGCCCGATATGATCGATCTGCTCCTGGGTCGCGCGCTCGGTGGCGCGCCGGGCCGCCCAGCTTTCCAGGGCCTGCCGGATCTCCACGAGGTCGCAGAGATTGGCGTGCTTCACCCGGACCATCTCGGTCAGGGCGCCGTCCATGGCGCCCGCGGAGGACACCACGCGCGTGCCGCCGCCCTGCACGGCGGTCAGGAAGCCCTGCGTCTTCAGCTTCTGCAGGGCCGCGCGCACCGACACCCGGCTGACATGGAGCTGCTCCGCGAGCTGGCGCTCGCCGGGCAGACGCTCTCCCGGAACGAGTTCGCCGCGGGCGATCCGTTCGAGAATCCGCTCCGCCACCCATTCGGAAATGCGCTGGGAGGAGGCCGGTACGTGGTGGGGTTCTTCGGTGTCGGACACGGTGGCATGCCCTTTCATCAGCAATCGGTCATAGGTCGTACCCGAGTCGGGCAAATCACGTCAACTCGCATCCGGACGGCGGCGTATGGTCTGCGTCTGCCGCAGCGCTTCATCGGCTCCCGCGCCGCGCCACCAGGATTCCCGCCAGCACCACGGTGCCGCCGACCGCCTGGAACGCGCCGAGCGGCTCGGCGAGCAGTGCCCAGGCCAGCACCGCCGCCGCGGCCGGCTGGAGCAGCAGGCTGACGGAGGAGAAGGCGGCGGGCAGATGGGCCAGCGCGTAGGCGATCAGGCTCTGGCCGCCGGCATGGCTGACCAGGGCGAGCCCCAGCAGCACACCCCAGCCGCCGAGCGAGCCGGCGATCAGGCTCTCCCCCGACAGCAGGGCGATGGGCAGCAGAGCGAGGCCGGTGACCACACCGCTCCAGGTCATGATGGTGGCGGTGGAGAACTCCGCCCGCAGACGGCCGACCATCAGGAAGTAGCCGCTGTAGAACACCGCGGTCAGCAGCCCCAGGGCGTCGCCGAACAGATGGTCGGGGCTCAGCTGCAGGCTTTGCCCCATCAGGATGATGGCGCCGCACAGCGCCAGTGCCAGTCCGGTGAGGAAGGTCCGGCTGAACCGCTCCTTGAACACCAGCCAGGACACCAGCGTCACGAAGATCGGCGCAAAGTTGGCGAGCAGCGTGGAGTTGGCCACGGAAGTGTAGCGGATCGACCAGTGCCAGATGGCGAGGTCGCCCGCGAAGAACAGTCCGGCGGCGCTCAGCCGGGCGTAGTCGTTGAGCGACGACGGTTTGCGGGAGCGCGCGCCGCCCTTCGGCTCCATGGCCATCCAGACCCACAGAGCGGGAATGGCGAAGGCCAGCCGCCAGAAGGCGGTGGCGCTTGGTCCCAGTTCGGACAGGCGCACGAAGATCGGGGCGAAGGCGATGCCCAACGCTCCGGTGAGAAGGGCGATCAGCGCGATCCGCTGCGCGGAGTCGACGCGCGCGACGGGGGCGAGGGTGCTGGCGTCCGGCATGGCGTCCGTTATAACGGACGCAACCTGCGGGCGCCATGTTCCCCCACCGCATGGCACGTCTGCGGAGGACCCGGATTGTGGGACATTGCCGCGACGACGGGATCATCCCGGCGTCCCGACCGTTGCCCTCGGACCCACCGGCGGGAACTTCCGCTGCGACCGAGACCCTGCAATACTGTGCCATCATGACGCAGCGATCCCCCTGCAAGCCCGCCGAACACCCCCGACCGGTGACCCTGCCGTCGCCGCCGCGCGCCGCGCCGGCCCCACCGCTGCTGGGTCCCGACGATCCGCCGCCGGTGACCGTGCTGCGCCCGGAGTCGGACAGTCCGGTGCTCCTGCTGTGCGACCACGCCTCGCGCGCCATTCCGAAGGCTCTGGGGACGCTGGGGCTGGACGAGGCGAATCTGTGCCGGCACATCGCCTACGACATCGGCGCGGCGGAGGTGACGCGGCGGCTGTCGGAGCGCTTCGGCGCGACGGCGGTGCTGTCCGGCTATTCCCGGCTGGTGATCGACCCGAATCGCGCGCTGGACGATCCCACGGCGATCCCGGTGGTCAGCGACGACGTGGTGATCCCCGGCAACCGTGCTCTGGACCGGGCCGAGGAGGAGCGCCGGATCGACGCCATCTTCCGGCCCTATCACGAGGCCGTCGCCGCCGAGGTCGCCCGGCGGCGCGAGCGCGGGCAGGTGCCGGTGCTGCTGTCGATCCACAGCTTCACGCCCGCCATGCGCGGTGTCGCCCGGCCCTGGCACGTCGGCATCCTGTGGGACCACGACCCGCGCATTCCGATTCCGATGATCGCGCGGCTGCGCGCCGATGGGCGCTGGTGCGTCGGCGACAACGAACCCTATTCGGGCCGAACGACCCTGGGCGGCACGGTGGAAAGCCACGCGACTCCCGCCGGGCTGCCCAACGTCCTGGTCGAGGTCCGCCAGGACCTGATCGCCACGCCGGAGGGGGCGGAGCTGTGGGCGACGGTGCTGGGCGACGCGCTGGAGCCGATCCTGGCCGACCCCGGCCTCTACGAAATCAAACTGTTCCCGCGGGAGTGAGCGTTCATGGAGCCGGCCTTCACGCTGGGGCTTGAGGAAGAGTATCTGCTGGTGGACCGCAGCTCGCGGGACATCGCGCGCAACCCGCCGGACGAGATGCTGGAGGCCTGCCAGGAGCAGGCGCCGGGCCAGATCCATCCGGAATTCCTGCGCTGCCAGATCGAGGTCGGCACGCCGGTCTGCTCCGACCTGAAGGAGGCGCGGGCGGAGCTGGCGCGGCTGCGCGCGACGGTGGCCGGGGTGGCGCGCGCCCACAATCTGGCGCCCATTGCCGCCTCGACCCATCCCTTCGCCGCATGGGAGCCGCAGAAGCACACCAACCGCGACCGCTACAACATGCTGGCCCGCGACCTTGGTGCCCCGGCGCGGCGCCTGATGATCTGCGGCATGCACGTTCATGTCGGGATCGAGGACGACGACCTGCGCATCGACCTGATGAATCAGGTCCGTTACTTCCTGCCGCATCTGTTGGCGCTGTCCACCTCTTCGCCCTTCTGGCGGGGGCAGGACATGCAGCGGAAATCCTACCGGCTGGCGGTGTGGAACGAGTTGCCACGCACCGGCATGCCCGACAGCTTCCAGAGTTTCGGCGAGTACCAGCAGCAGGTGAATGTCCTGGTCAACGCCGGGATCATCGAGGACGCGAGCAAGCTGTGGTGGGACATCCGCCCGTCCCAGCGCTTCCCGACGCTGGAGATGCGGATCACCGACGTCTGCACCCGCCTTGACGACGCGGTGACGGTGGCGGCGCTGTTCCGCTGCCTGCTGCGGATGCTGTGGCGGCTGCGGCTGACGAACGTGACGTGGCGGCCCTACAAGAACCTGCTGATCGGCGAGAATCGCTGGCGCGCCCAGCGCTACGGCCTCGACGAGGGGCTGGTCGATTTCGGGCGCGGCACCATCGTTCCCTACGCCGACCTGATGGAGGAGCTGATCGAGCTGACCCGCGAGGACGCTGAGCGATTCGATTGCGTGGCGGAGGTCGCCAACGCCCGCGACATCATTCGGCGCGGCACCAGCGCCCACCGTCAGGTGGCCATCTACCGCGAGGCGCTGGAGCAGGGCGCCACCGGCTGGGAGGCCCTGGCCCAGGTGGTCGATTGGCTGGCCGAGGAGACGATGGTCGGAGTGGAGTGATTTGCACCGAAGAGTTGCTTCGAAATCCATGGCAACTTTCGGAAAGCCACTACTTGACCTTTGCGTCATCCAGCCATACCCTCCCCGCAAATCAGCTCACCGAGTTGAGCAGGGCAGGCAAAAAAACGAAGCAGCAGAGGGCCGCTCGCACCACGGGCGGCCCTTACCTTTTTCAGGGGGAAGGGAATGGCCGACGCCAAGTTCCTCAAGTTCGACACGCTGAGCCTGCACGCCGGCCAGCGGCCCGACCCGGCCACCGGGGCGCGGGCGGTGCCGATCTACCAGTCCACGTCCTACGTCTTCGACGACACCGACCACGCCGCCTCGCTGTTCAACCTGGAGCGGCCGGGGCACATCTATTCCCGCATCTCCAACCCCACGGTGGCAGTGCTGGAGGAGCGGCTGGCGGCTCTGGACGGTGGTGTCGGCGCGGTCTGCACGGCCAGCGGCCAAGCGGCGCTGACGCTCGCCATCATGACGTTGATGGACGCGGGCGGGCACATCGTCGCCTCCTCCTCGATCTACGGCGGCAGCCGCAACCTGCTGGCCTACACGCTGCCGCGATTCGGCATCACCACGACCTTTGTGAATCCGCGCGACCTCGACGGCTTCCGTGCGGCCATCCGGCCGGAGACGCGGCTGCTGTTCGGCGAGGTGCTGGGCAATCCGGGGCTGGAGGTGCTCGACATCCCCCGCCTGTCGGCCATCGCGCATGAGGCCGGTCTGCCGCTGATGGTCGATGCGACCTTCGTCACGCCCTATCTGTGCAAGCCGCTGAGTTTCGGCGCCGATCTGGTCATGCATTCCTGCACCAAGTGGCTGGCCGGGCACGGCGTCGCCATCGGCGGGGTGGTGATCGACGGCGGCACCTTCGACTGGGAGGCGTCCGGCAAGTTCCCGACCCTGACCGAACCCTACGCCGGCTATCACGGCATCGATTTCGCGGAGGAGTACGGGCCGGCGGCCTTCGTCATGCGCGCCCGCGCCGAGGGGCTGCGCGACTTCGGCGCCTGCATGAGCCCGATGAACGCCTTCCAGATCCTCCAGGGGGTGGAAACCTTGCCGCTGCGCATGAAGGGCCACATCCACAACACCCGCAAGGTGCTGGGCTTCCTCGAATCGGAGGCCTACGCGGAGAACGGCACCGTCGCCTGGGTCACCCATCCCGAACTGCCCGACCATCCCGACCACCGGCTGCGCGCGCAGCTCCTGCCGCACGGCGCCGGCTCCATCATCTCCTTCGGCATCAAGGGCGGCCGGGCGGCCGGGCGGCGCTTCATCGAGAAGCTGGTGCTGTTCTCCCACCTCGCCAACGTCGGCGACGCCAAGTCGCTGGTCATCCATCCCGCCAGCACCACCCACGCCCAGCTCGACGCCGAGGCGCTCGCCGCCGCGGGGGTGGGGGAGGACATGATCCGCCTGTCCATCGGACTGGAGGATTGCGACGACCTGATCGACGATCTGCGCCAGGCGCTGCGCGCCGCGACGAAGGCGTGAGGAGGCTGCCATGGACCTGACCGTCAACGGCCACGCCGTCTACGCCCACACCGGCGGACGTCCCTTCGACCCGACGCTGCCGGTGATCGTGCTGATCCATGGCGCCGGCATGGACCACACGGTGTGGAGCCTGCAAAGCCGCCACCTCGCCCATCATGGGCGGTCGGTCCTGGCGGTTGACCTGCCGGGCCATGGCCGTTCCACCGGGGCGCCGCTGCCCTCCATCGAGGCGTTGGCGGATTGGATCGTGGCGTTGCTGGACGCGGCGGGGGTGGCGAAGGCCGCGCTCGCCGGTCATTCCATGGGCGCTCTGGTGGCCCTGGAAACCGCGGCGCGGCACGGCGACCGCGTCGAATCGCTGGCCCTGCTGGGGGTGGCGGAGACGATGCCGGTCCATCCCGACCTGCTCGCCGCCGCGGCGCTGAACGACCCGTCCGCCATCGAGCTGGTCATCGGCTGGGGGCACGGGCCGCGCGGGCATGTCGGCGGCGCCGCGGCGCCCGGACTGTCGCTGCTCCCCGGCGGGCGGCGGCTGATGCAGCGGGCGCGGCCCGGTGTGCTGGGCGTCGATCTGGGCGCCTGCAACGCCTATGTCCGCGGCGGCGAGGCGGCGGCGGCGGTGTCCTGCCCGGCGCTGTTCCTGCTGGGCGGAGTCGACCGTATGACCCCGGCGAAATCCGGCAAGGCGCTTGCCGCCAAAGTGAGTGGTTCTGAAGTCATTCTGCTGTCTGGCATAGGCCATATGGTTATGACGGAAGCACCAAACGCAACCACAGATGCTTTCGCCGCGCGGTTTTCTGCGCGCTGAAGCGGCTATTTCTTAGACCATTACAATGGCGTCATGAATCGTTAACGGATTCGCGTCTTACTAATCTGCATCGGAGTGGCGGTGCGGAATGGTGAGCGGTGCGGAGTCTTGAGCGGTATGTTCATGCTTTGATGGCGAACGCCGGCGATTTCGTCGCCGTGGTGTCGCCGGACGGTCGATTCGCCGATGTGGGAGCCGCGTCTCTGCGCGTGCTTGGCATTCCGCCGGAAGCGCTTCGGGGGACGTTCGCGCTGGAGTGCGTGCACCCGGACGACCGCGCGGAGGCTGCCCGGCGCCTGTCCCACGACAAGCCCTCCGGCGAGGCCGAAGGTCCCTTCGCCTGCCGGCTGCGCCACGCGGCGGGTGGATGGCGGCACATAGAGGCGATGGCGCAGAACCGGCTGGACGATCCCGACGTTCGGGGAATCGTTCTCAACGCCCGGGACGTGACCGACCGGGTGGAGGCCGAACAGCGGCTGCGGGCAAGCGAAGCGCTCTACCAGACGCTGGCCCGCTCCGCCCCGGTCGGCATTTTCCAGACGGATCGCGACGGCGGCATCGTTTCCGCCAACCCGCGCTTCGCCGCCATCGCCGGGTTGCCGCCCGACGCCCCGCATGGTCATGGCTGGCGCGCGGCGCTGCATCCGGATGACCGCCCGCGATTGGAGGCGGACTGGGGGGAGGCAGCGGTGTCGGGGCAACCGATTCTGCTGAATGTGCGGTTCTGCGGAGCCGATGGCGCCGTCACCTTCGCCTTGTGCCAGGGCTCGCCGCTGACCGACGCGGACGGGCGGGTGCAGGGCTGGGTCGGCACGTTGTCCGACATGACCGAGTATGTGCGGACTGTCGACGCGCTGCTGATGGCGGAAGCCCGGACCAACGCCATCGTCGACGCCGCGGCCGACGCCATCGTCACCATGGACGGGGAGGGGATCGTCCACAGCTTCAACCCGGCGGCGGAGGCGATGTTCGGCATTCCGGCCGCCGACATGCTGTGGAGCCGGATCGACCGGCTGATCCCGGACATCGGCGCGCTGCTGCAGGATGGTGGGTTGACCGTCTACCAGCCGGGCGGCGAGGCCCACGGCGCCGGGGCCGTGCGGGAGGCCGTGGCGGTGCGTGGCGGTGACGGCGACCGCTTTCCCATCGAACTGTCGGTGAGCGCGGTCGAGACGGGAGGGCGCCGCGTCTTCACCGGCATCATCCGCGACATCACCGCGCGCAAGCGGAGCGAAAGCGACCTGATCGCCGCGAAGGAGGCCGCCGAATCGGCGGATCGCGCCAAGTCGACCTTCCTCCAGGTCATGAGCCACGAATTGCGGACCCCGCTGAACGCGGTCATCGGCTTCGCCCAGGTGATCGAAATGCGGCTGCTCGGCGCGGCGGAGGTGGACCGCTACATCGACTATGCCGGCTCGATCCGCCAGTCGGGCGAGCATCTGCTGGCGATCATCGACGACATCCTGGACATCACGACCATCGAGGCCGGCGGGCTGCGGTTGAACGAAACCCCCGTCGATCCGTCCGCCCTGGTGGGGGAGGCGCTGACTCTCGTCGCCATCCAGTCGGGCAAACGCGGCGTGCCGATCCACCTCGATCTGGAGGATGGCTTGCCGACGGTGACCGGCGACGCGCTGCGCTTGCGGCAGGTGCTGGTGAACCTGCTGTCGAACGCCGTCAAATTCTCCAATCCGGGCGAACCCGCCCTCATCCGTGCCCGTCGCGGGGGGGATGGCGGGCTGGAGTTGGCGGTGACGGACACCGGGATCGGCATCGCGGCGGAGGATCTGCCGAAGGCTATGACCCCCTTCGTCCAGGTCGACCAGTCGATGGCGCGGCGCTACGAGGGGATGGGGCTCGGCCTGTCCATCTCGAAACGGCTGGTCGAGGCGCATGGCGGCAGGCTGCGCATCGACAGCGCGCCGGGGCAGGGGACCACGGTGACGGTGGCCTTGCCGCCGGGCCGGGTCATGGCCGACGGATGATGGAGACGGCGAGACCTTCCTGCGGACGCAAAAACGGCGCCCCGGTTTCCCGGAGCGCCGTGCCGACGTGTGGAGGTTTCCGGTTACGCGGCCTGCTGGGTCAGCGCGGGCTTCGCCGTACCGTTGGTGCCGATCTGAATGGTCCGCGGCTTCATCGTCTCCGGCACCTCGCGCACCAGATCGATGTGGAGCAGCCCGTTCAGCAGATTGGCGTTGCCCACCTTGATGAAGTCGGCAAGCTGAAAGCGGCGCTCGAAAGCGCGGCCGGCAATACCCCGGTAGAGGAATTGGCCGGTCTCCTGTTCCTTCTTAGCTTTTCCTGTGACCACCAGAGAGTTCTGCTGAGCGGTGATCTCCAGGTCTTCCGGGCCAAAGCCGGCGACGGCCATGGTGATCCGGTAAGCGTCGTCGCCCGTCTTCTCGATGTTGTAGGGCGGGTAGGACGCGGCGGCCTCGTCGCCGGTCATCGCGTTCTCCAGGAGACGCGAGAGGCGGTCGAACCCGACGGTCGAACGGAACAGGGGCGAAAGGTCGTAGGAGCGCATGACATATCCTCCAGATGAGCGATACAGCGATCGGAGACCACGATCATCGTCGGTCTCCCGGCTTGCGGTTCCGGCGAACCCCAACTGGGCGTCCGCCGACACCGCGACAGATAAGCGAGCGACTTGCCTGTTCAAGAGGGTGCTTTTTGAAAATCGCCGGGCCGCGCCACCCCCGCCCACAGGGCGGACGGCGGGGGTCCATAACCACTCATCGATTGTTAATCAGTTGCGGCGAGGCTCGGAATCGGGCCATCCGGCCGCGGGAGGGGTACGGCCGTGATGGAAACACCGACCTTCTTCAACGGAACTTATGACGAGACGATGGCGCTGCTGATCGAGGCGCGCAATTACATCGCCTATCATGACGCCGCCAGCCATCGGGCGCTGCCGCCCCATGTCCGGCTGCAGATCTCGTACGAATCCATGCGGGTGACCAGCCGCCTGACCCAGGTCATGGCCTGGCTTCTGGCGCAGAAGGCCGTCCACGCCGGGGAGATGACCCGCGAGCAGGCGGCGAGCGATGACTTCGCCCTGTCGGGCGGAGACATCTGCACCGACCCCTCCGGCCCCGACAACGAGCAGCTTCCGGAGGGCCTGCGCAGCCTTCTGGAGCGCAGCCACCGGCTCTACATGCGCGTCGCCCGCCTGGACGAGCGCGCCCGCGACGCGGTGGCTCTGGCCGGCTGACGGCCGGCTTTCTCAAAAGCCGCAAACGCGAAAAGGGCGTCCGGCGGACCGGACGCCCCATTTCGTTTTGCGGACGAAGAAGATTACTTCTTCAGGCCGAAGCTCGCGAAGCGCTTGTTGAACTTGGCGATCTGGCCGCCCGTGTCCAGCAGCTTCTGCACGCCGGTCCAAGCCGGGTGCGACTTCGGGTCGATGTCGAGGCGCAGCGTATCGCCCGGCTTGCCCATCGTGGAGCGGGTCTTGAACGTGCTGCCGTCGGTCATCACCACGTTGATCTCGTGGTAGTCGGGATGGATATCAGTCTTCATGGCCGGGGTTCCTGCAAAGCGAGCGCGGTCTATAGCAAAGCATGCGGCATGATGCAACCGCGTTCCTGCGCTGGAATGGCGGGTGTTCCCCAACGACCGCCGCCTCGGCATGCCGCGGCATCCTTCACCACAAAGACGCGGATGCACGGAGAGTTGGAGCGCTTCTGGAACGGGGGGCCGCCGGCCGGATCGCCGTGTCTTGGTGCCTGCGCGGTTTGATCCGGCGGCCACACCATACCTTGTTCATAGGCCTCCCCCTTGCTATATGCCGAGTTTGCCCCCGTGCACATCTGCACATCGTCCTGCCGCCCGTCCTGCTGCTGGGGAGCCTCGGTGTCCCGTCATTCGTCAAAGTCCAATCCGGTCACGCCCGATCCGGTGTCCGAAGGGTTGCCCATCGCAGCAACACGCCGCCGCAACCTGTCGCCGCTGCGCCGGCTGTTTCCTTTCCTGTGGCCGTACCGTCTGCAAATCCTGGGCGCCATGCTGGCCCTGACCGTGGCCGCCGGGACCGTTCTGGGGCTGGGGCAGGGGATGCGCGTCCTGGTGGACCAGGGCTTCGTCGCGGGTGATTCGGCGCTGCTCGACCGGGCGCTGCTGGTGCTGCTGGTGGTCATCGTGCTGATGGCCGCCTCGACCTTCGGACGCTTCTATCTAGTGAGCTGGATCGGCGAGCGGGTGGTGGCCGACATCCGCCGCGCCGTCTACAGCCATGTGGTGAAGCTCTCCCCCGGCTTCTTCGAGACCACCAAGACCGGCGAGATCCTGACGCGCCTGACCACCGACACCGAGGTGCTTCAGGTCGTGGTCGGCTCTTCCGTCTCGATCGCGCTGCGCAACACGCTGATGTTCGTGGGCGGCACGGCGATGCTGCTGGTGACCTCGCCGAAGCTGGCCGGGCTGGTGTTCCTGGGCGTGCCGGTGGTGATCCTGCCGATCATCATCCTGGGGCGCCGGGTGCGCACCCTGTCGCGGGCCAGCCAGGACAAGATCGCCGATCTCGGCTCCTTCGTCGAGGAGACGCTGGGCGCCATCCGCACAATGCAGGCCTACACGCACGAGACCATCGACCGCAGCCTGTTCGGCGCGCGGGTGGAGGACGCCTTCGCCACCGCCCGGCGGCGGGTGACGGTGCGCGCGATCATGACGATGATCGTCATCGTGCTGGTGTTCGGATCGGTCGGGCTGATCCTGTGGATCGGCGGGCACGACGTGCTGGCCGGCCGGCTGACGGTGGGGCAACTCTCGGCCTTCGTCATCTATTCGGTGGTCGTCGCCGGCTCCGTCGGAGCGATCAGCGAAGTCGCCGGCGAACTCCAGCGCGCCGCCGGCGCCACGGAGCGGCTGTTCGACCTGCTGGACACCGAGCCGGAAATCCGCGCCCCGGCCAACCCGCGCGCGCTGCCGGAGCCGGCGCAAGGCGCGCTGTCCTTCCGCGACGTGCGCTTCCATTACCCGTCGCGCCCGGATTGGGCGGCGCTGAAGGACTTCTCCCTGGAGATCGAGCCGGGGGAAACGGTGGCCCTGGTCGGCCCGTCGGGCTCCGGCAAATCCACGGTGTTCCAGCTTCTGCTGCGCTTCTACGACCCGCAGGACGGAGCGGTCAAACTGGACGGGGTGGATGTCCGCGACGCCGACCCGGTGGAGGTGCGGCGGCGGCTCGGCCTCGTGGCGCAGGACCCCGTGGTCTTCTCCGCCAACGCCTGGGAGAACATCCGCTACGGGCGTCCGGACGCCAGCGACGCGGAGGTGCTCGCCGCCGCCGAGGCCGCCCACGCGCTGGAGTTCCTGCAGGCATTGCCGGAAGGGCTGGACACTTTCCTGGGCGAGAAGGGCGTGCGCCTCTCCGGCGGCCAGCGCCAGCGCCTGTCCATCGCGCGGGCCATCCTGCGCGACCCGCCGGTGCTGCTTCTCGACGAGGCGACCAGCGCGCTCGACGCGGAGAGCGAGCGCATGGTGCAGGACGCGCTGGACAAGCTGATGACCCGGCGCACCACGATTATCATCGCCCACCGCTTGGCGACGGTTCTGAACGCCGACCGGATCGTGGTGATGGAGCAGGGGCGCGTCGTCGCCACCGGGCGTCACGCCGAGCTGGTCCGCGAAGGCGGCCTCTATGCCCGCCTCGCGGCGCTCCAGTTCGACCGCGCGGCGGACGAGGCTGGGCTGGTCGGGGGCTGAGAAGCCCTTCGGGCGCCGAATCCGGAACCCGTCCGTGTTTGCGGCGGTTGTCCGGCCATGTCCTCAGACACGGCGTATTCTCCTTCACCGGCGCGGGCGGCCACGGGGTTTCCCTGGGCGGGGTACCTGCTGGGCTTCGCGCTGGGCGGCTTCTTCGACGGAATCCTGCTGCATCAGGTGCTGCAGTGGCATCACCTGCTGTCGGCCGTCGAATCGTCCGCCGTGCAGGACATCCGCGTCCAGATCCTGGCGGACGGCCTGTTCCACGCCGCGATGTACATCGTCGCGGCGGTCGGCCTGTGGCTGCTGTGGCGGAGCCGGCGCCGCTTCGCCGAACCGGGGGCGGACCGTCTCCTGTTCGCCAACGCGCTGATCGGTTTCGGCGTCTGGCACCTGATCGACGGCGTCCTGTCCCATTGGATTCTCGGCATCCACCGCATCCGCATGGATTCGGCGAACCCGCTGCTCTGGGACCTGCTGTGGTTCGTCGTCTTCGGCGTCGTCGTCGTCGCGGCGGGCTGGCGATTGCGGCGCAGCGGGGGAGGAGGCAGCGTTGGCCGCGTCTCACCGGTCGTCCTGACGCTGGCGGCGCTGGTCGCCGGGCCGGTCGCCGCTCTGCCGCCGCCGGGCATGACGACGGTGATGGTGCTGTTCAAACCCGGCACGACGGCGCCGGACGTCTTCGCCGCCGTGGCGGCGGTGGACGGGCGGACGGTCTGGCAGGATCCCTCCGGACAGCTTTGGGCCATCGACCTGGGCGAGGCCGGCAGCCCGACGGCGCTGTACCGGCACGGCGCCCTGCTGGTCAGCAACACGCTGCTGCCGACCGGCTGCCTCGACTGGTTCCGGACCTGACGCGCCGCCTCCCGGTTACGCCACGCCGAGGCGGCGCAGGGTGGGCAGGCGCAGGCGGGTGAAGCGGTCGAACCGGGCGCGCAGCTCCGCCAGATTGGCCTCCTCCCCGTCGAGCCGTTCGCCGTCGCGCGACAGGGCGAGCCCGTCGGCCGACAGCGCTTCCCAGGCGGTCGCCGCGGGGTCGGTGCCGTTGCGTCGGGCCAGCAGGAACAGCGCCTCCAGCCGCGACACCGCAACGCCGGAACCGAGGACGGGCGACGCCAGCGTGTCCAGTATGTCGTCGCGGCGGCTGCGCTCCAGGATGGCGGCGTTGAAGCGGTCCGCCTGGAGCGCGCGCGCCGCCTGACCGGTCTCGGGCAGGGCGGGCGCCGCCAGCGCAAGGCTGGTCAGGATCATCAGCGCGCGCAGCACGGCCTCCTCGCCATGGCGGGCGAGGGCGGGAAGGGCCGACAACTCGGCCAGCGTGGGCGTGCCGGCGGACAGCGCCTCGGCCAGCGGGCCGTGCAGGTCCTGCGGCAGGGGCACGCGCCCGACCGGCGCCAGCACGACTTCCGGCAGATCGTCGGGCGGCACCAGAAGGGCGAAGCAGGTGGCGCGCAGCCGCTCCCGCCGCTCCGCCACGGTCAGCCGCTCCGCCCCCTTCACGAACAGGTCGCGGCGGAAGGCGCGGTTGGTCAGCAGGTCGCGCAGCGTCTCGCGGTAGGCCGGGTCGCGCGCCTCGGCCAGCAGGGGCATGGCGTCCGGCGGCAGGGACAGCTCGTCCATCTGCTCCATCGGGACGGCGGGGCCGGCGAAGTCCAGCTTGGCCGCGGCCAGCTCCCGCGCCACGTCGGCGTGGTAGAAGGCGGTCCAGTCGCGGTTCAGATATTCGTGGGCGATGTAGTTGGGCGACTTGCGTTTCAGCGAGTCCAGCCGCGCCGGGAGCGCGTCGGCCTGGGCGAACCAGCCGGCGTTCAGCGCGGTCAGGCGGCTGGCGAAGGCCACGGCCTCCTCGATCCGCTCCGGCAGGGGGCCGGTGCGGTCGGCGCAATGCTCGACCAGGACGCGGCGCAGCGGCATGTAGGCGAGCGTGCCGGGCAGGGCGTTGTAGCTGACGAAGACCAGCCCGCCGGGCTTCAGCCGCCGCTTCAACAGGTCCACCAGGATCGCCCGGTTCTCCGCGCTGACCCAGGACCAGACGCCGTGCAAAGTCACGATGTCCAGGTCCTTGGACCCGCCTTGGGCGTATTCGGCGAAGCTCTCCTCCCGGAAGGCGGCGTTGCCCAGCCCGGCCTCGGCGGCGAGGCGTTGGGCGCCGGCGATGTGGCCGGGGTTGAAGTCCACCGCCTCGAACCGGGCGTCGGGATGGCAGCCGGCCAGGACGGCGCTGCTCACCCCATGGCCGCAGCCGATCTCCGCGCAGGCGAAGGACCCTGCGAGGTCCATCGGGGACCGCCAGCCGCGCAGGGTCAGCGCGAAGGACAGCAGCGCCGGCGACAGTTCCCGGTAGAAGGCGTGGATGTAGCCGATCCCGCCCACATAGCCCTCGGTCCAGCCCTGCATGATCCCCAACCTTTCCGTCATCCGCTGGGGAAGGGTGATAGCGCCGGGCTTGGCCGACTGTCAAAGAAGGCGGCCGAAGAGGGCGGTTTTGAGGGGTGTGTGCGGAGCCGGAATGAGCCCCGCAAAAAAATGCGATCCTATCCATTTTGGTATCGACAAGCCCCGGACCCTTCGTTATAAACCGCGCCACACCGGCCGGGACGACGGCTTGGCCGGACAGGAACCCTAGTCGATACGGTCAGGCACCCCCTGACGCAGAGACGAAGGCTCCGGTGCCGGTGTGAACGAGAAGTGATGGGCGCATAGCTCAGTTGGTAGAGCAGCTGACTCTTAATCAGCGGGTCCAAGGTTCGAGTCCTTGTGCGCCCACCATCACTTTCCGGATCGAAAGGGATCATTCCCAGACCCCTTTCTACGCCGCCGGGTGTTTCGATGCCCGGATGGGAATGGGCGCATAGCTCAGTTGGTAGAGCAGCTGACTCTTAATCAGCGGGTCCAAGGTTCGAGTCCTTGTGCGCCCACCATTCCCAAGACAACGGCACGACAGCGACGCGCACAAAAGGGCTGCCCTCGGGCGGCCCTTTGTGCGTTTGGGGTCGTTCGCGTTCGGGGCTCTGCTTGCGCCATCAGTCTTTATCGGCGGCGGGGGACGAGCAGATTCGCGGTCATCTGCTGCACAATCTCGCCGTCCTGGTTGAGGGTGGTGGTGCGCACGCGGGCGATGCCGCGGTCGGGGCGCTTGGCCGACACACGGACCTCCAGGATCTCGCTCTCGATGCGCAACACATCGCCGGGGCGGGTGGGCTTGGGCCAGCGGATGTCCTCCACCCCCATCCCGACGAAGCCGCCGGCAAGCGCGCCATCCCCCGTGACGATCATCCGCATGGTCAGTCCGGCGGTGTGCCAGCCGCTCGCCGCCAACCCGCCGAAGACGCTGTCCTGCGCCGCCTCGGGGTCGAGGTGGAAGGGCTGTGGGTCGAACTGCCGCGCGAAGGCGACGATGTCCTCTTCCGTCACGGTCACCGGGCCGCCGGTGAAGCGGTCGCCCGGGGTCAGGTCGTCAAGATAGCGCATCGGTCGGCGGACTCCCGTGGGTGGCTGCACCGTCGCTTAGCGTTAACCTTTGCGGGGCGAGAACGAAAGCGATACCTGCCACGTAAAAATTGCAAAGCAGCCGGGACGCAAAATGTCGGGGCAGAAAGCGCCCGTTTTGGAAAACGCCCGCCGACAACGCGCCAGGACACAAAACAACGACGCCGCAGGGCGAGCCTGCGGCGGTCTGGTCCGGTCGGACGGCGAGCGAGAGTCGCTTATTCGGCGGCGGTGCTGGCCATGCGGCTGCGCACGGACGGTGGCGGCTGGTTCCCACGATAGTCCTGCAGCCGCGTGGCGCGCAGGCCCCGCATGCCGTGGCTGTCGATCAGCCGTTGCCAGGACAGGAACTCTTCCACGGACAGGGTGTAGCGGCGGCACGCCTCCTCGAGGCTTATGAGCCCCGAACGCACGCCGGCCACAACCTCCGCCTTGCGCCGCATGACCCAGCGCTTGGTGTCCGGAGGGGGAAGATCATTTTCTGTCATCGGCCGTCCTGCTGGACCGATGACCGACGCTCCACTGGAGCCATCGTCGCTCATTTCAAGCTCGCGAGATGACATGCGCGGACGCTCCACCATCAGCAGTGTATTCCACGATTTGGTGGTAACCTACCCCTTCTACGCTTAACAAAAGCCTAAACGATAGGGTTAATGTTTTAAGCATAAAAGGCATGGCGCATAGGCCCATCCGGACCCATGCCCATGCCTTTTCCCATGCGTCTGGACGACGCCTGTGAAGGTGAGGACGAGACCCTCAGTACACCTTGGAAAGCTTGGACAGCGGAACCTCGAGGCTGCCGACGGACATCACCGTTTCGCCGT
Organism: Azospirillum sp. UENF 312511; assembly: GCF_058780635.1. Lineage (NCBI taxonomy): Bacteria > Pseudomonadati > Pseudomonadota > Alphaproteobacteria > Rhodospirillales > Azospirillaceae > Azospirillum > Azospirillum sp. UENF 312511. The sequence goes on from NZ_JBSNCG010000003.1 coordinate 2,385,124, forward strand.
CCTTGTTGGACCCGATGCCGTTGACCGTGCCGAAGGTGAAGGGGGTCGCCTTGATGATGTCGTCCTTCTTCTCGGACACCGGGGCGATGTTCAGGCGGTACTGGCCCGGCTGGACGGCGTTGCCGCCATCGTCCTTGAAGTCCCAGTTCACGACATGCTTGATGCCGGCGGTGGTCTCGCCGGTCATCGACCGGACGATGCGGTTCTTGCTGTCCAGGATGTCCACGCGCACCGACTTGGCGGACTTCTCCAGTTCATAGGCCAGCGGCGCCGCCGTCATGCCCTGGGTGTAGTCGAAGCTGTCGCCCTCGAAGGTGACCGTGCGGCCCAGATAGGCGAGGTTGGTCGAGTTGGTGGAGGCGTTCTGCAGCTTCAGCAGCTTGTCCAGGCGGCTGTTGGTTCCGATGTTCTGCTCCACGTTCGCGAAATCGACCAGCTGCTTGGTCATGTCGTTCGTGTCCATGGGCTTCAGCGGGTCCTGGTTCTGCATCTGCGTGGTCAGCAGCTTCAGGAAATGCTCGAAATTGTCGCCCAGCCCTTTCACCGCGGTGTCGAGCTTCTGCTCGTCGGCCGTCTTGGTGGTCTTGGTGGAGGTGTCGGTCTTCGTCTTGGTCTGGTTGGTGTTCCAGCTGCTGCCGTAGTCGGTGTTGGTGGTGGCCATGGTCGTCGTCCTTCGCTGGAATGGCTGCAGCTGGTCTGAATCAGGCTTGGATGTCGACGCGGCCCGGGGCCAGCGTCAGGGTGTAGGCGGCCTGCGCATCCTCCACCTCTCCGCCGCCGCCGAGGCCGCGGCCCCGCCGTCCCGAGCCGCCTTGCCGTCCCGAGTCCTGGAACGACTGGCCGCCTTCGCCGCGCAGGCTGAAGTTGAGGCTGTTGCTGTCCGCCTTCAGTCCGGCGTCTTGCAAGGCGCGTTCCAGATTGCGGCTGTCGCGCTGCAGCAGTTCGAGCGTCTGGGCCTTCTCCACGGCGACCGACGCGGTGACCCGCCCGTCCTGGCCGATTTCCAACTTGATGTCGATGCGGCCCAGCTCGGCGGGGCGCAGGTTGATGGTGAACTGGTCGTTGCCGTCCGACACGTTCTTGCTGATGTGGACGGCCACCTGATCCTGCACGCCCATCGGCAGGCCGGCGGACCCGCGGGACGGGCGAAGCTGGGCGGTGGTCAGACCCGTTTCCACGCCGCTCGCCGTGTGCACCCCCTCGATCCCGGCGAAGACCGGGTGGGTGGGTGTTGCGGGGTGGGACGCGCCGTCGGTCGGCGGCGGCGTGTCCGCGGCGGCCGCCGCAGCGGCGGCGGTCAGGAACGCGCTTTGCCCGGCAGGCTTTGCCGGGTCGGCAACCGGTGCCTGGGGCGCCGGCGGTTGCGTCAAGCCGGCGTTGCCGCTCGGGTCCTGGGTGCCGCGGTTGCCGGCGTTGGCCCCGGCATCGCCGTCCGCCCCGGTCCGGTTTGCGCCCTTGGCCTTGGCCGCGGCGAGATCGGTCAGGGATTGCGGCAGCGGCGCGCCGTCGTCGTTCGGCAGGTCGGCGATGGACAGGGCACCGGGGGGCAGGGCGCCGGGGGACGGCGCGTCGGTGGCCTTCGCCGGCTTGTCCTTGGTGGCGGCGTCCCTGGCCTCGGCGTGGGGCGCAGGCACCTCGATCTGCGGGCCGTCGGTCGGAGCGGCCGGCACCGGCGCGGCTCCCGCCAGCGCCGGAGACGCTTCCGCGGCCGGCTTGGCCGTGCCCGCGGCCTTCACCGATTCGTCGGCGGCCTTGGTCTTGCCGTCCGGATGAGGAGCGCCGGCGGCCGCCAGGGCGGCGGCCAACGCGGCCTCCGCGGCGGCGTCAGGGGCGGAAGGGACCTTTTCGCCGTCCGGAGTCGGGCTGCCGGGCGGCGTGGCCTCGACCGGGGCTGCCGGCTCGACCGCGCCATCCCCGGTCGCCTTGTCGGCCTCCGCGCCGTCCGGCGTGCCGACGGCAACCTGGGCGACGGCCAGCGAGAGGGCGGCCTCCATGTCGGTCAGGGTGGCGGATCGGTCGGCGGTGACCAACTCCACGGTGGTCTCAGTCACGGTGACGGTCAGGTCGAGGATCACGGCGTCGCCGTTCCCATCCTCCGCGGCCTGATCGCCGGCACCGTCCTGCATGGTGCCATCGCCCAGTGCGCTGCCGGCTTCGTCCGAGGGGACCTCCTCTGCCGTGTCGGCGAGAGCGGCGGCGCCGGTGGGCGCCGGCTTGGCGGCGTCTTCCTGCGCGGTCTTGGCGCTGGCGGCCTTCGCATCCTTGGCCGCGGCGTGGTTGGCCGCGGCGGCCTCGCGCCGTTCGGTGCGCGTCGCGTGGGCGGAGTCGCCAGCCTTGGCCGCGTCGGACGCGCGGGCGTCCTTGCGGTCGGCGGCGCGCTGAGTCTCGTCCTTGCGGGCGGCGCGGGACTCGGCCTGGGTCGTCGCTTCGGAGGCCTGGCGCGGCTTGGCGGGCTCCGCGCGTATGGGGTCGGGACGGGCCGGCGGACCGCGCTCCGCGGCCTTGCGGGCGGCGGCCCGATCGGCGGCGGCCTGGTCGGCTGCGCTTGCCGCGGCGTTGCGCCGGTCCTGGGCCGCGCTCTCCGCCTGGACCTGATCGCGCTTGCGGGTGGCGGCCTCGCTGATCAGCCGGTCCATCATCGAGGCGAACTTGTCGCTTCGCGGAGCCGTGTTCTGGCTGGAGGAGGTCTGGCCCCTGACCAGGCTTTCGAACGCGGAGGGCGCGGTGTTCGTTTGGATGGCCATGGAACGGGTTCCCCGAAGCGGACAGGTGCACCCCATCCAGAAGCAACTAACGGGCCAGTTTCAGGCCGGCGCCGACGCGTCCGACCGTCATCCCGCGCCCGGCAGTTCCGTCCGCCGGGCGGCAAAATCCGCCGGGTGACCGGCGCTTCTTGCCGGACCCGGCAACGGCGAAGGGCCGCCCGGTCGGACGGCCCATGCTGCGGATTTCGGTGACGCCGGGAGAGGTGTCAGAGACGGGTGTTGAGGGTGGCGGAGGTGGACGGCCCATGGCTCGGCGTGACGTAGGTCGCGCGGGGCGGAACCGGGGCGGTGCCGTAGGCGGGGGTGGTGGTCTGCCGGGCGCGGTTGATGGCGCCGACCACGGTGTCCACCAGGATCTTCTGCGCCGCGCTGTTGCGGCGGAGCGCGTCGGCGTTGGCGGCGGACGCCTCGTACAGGCCGCGCGTGGCCTCGCGCAGCTGGGCCTTGGCCTCGTCGGGCAGGGCGGCCATGCCCTCGCGGTCCACGCGCAGCAGGCGCGACACCTCTTCATAGACCAGCATCATCGGCTGCTTCTCGCGTCCCAGCCGGGCCAGCTCGGCGCTGGTGCAGTGCCGCATCACCGCCTCGGTCTCGCGCGCCAGATGGGCGCTCAGCCGGTTCATCAGCTCGACCAGAGCGGCGGCACGCTCCTCCGCGTTCTTGGGCAGATTGGCGGCGGGAGCCTTGGACGGCTGCGGGAAACGGACGTCGACCTTATCCATGGGTGCCCTCCTGTGCGCGCAGAAGCTCGCGGTAAACCTGATCGGCAATGCCGAACCCGCCGCTGCGGGACATCTGCTTGCCGTATTCGTTGGTCAGCATGGAGCGGAACATCTCCTCGGCGTGGCCGCCGCCGAAGGTCTGGTCCACTTCGATCCCGTCGAACATGTGGCCCAGCATCTGGGAGACGAAGACGCTCTCGAACTCGTTCGCGGACTGGCGGATCTTGGCGCGGATCGCCGGGTCCACCTTGCTCTCCGCGCTTTTGGGATCGACCAGATCGCTCCGCACCGCCGTCCGGAAGCTCGCCTGGGCGCCGGACTGCGCACCGTTCTGGGCGCGCTCGGCGGCCGCGGGCAGGCGCGGGGGCGGAAGGCCGGGAAGGGAAAGCGTCGTATCCATCAGATCACCTCGATCTCCGCCTGCAGGGCTCCGGCGGCCTTGATCGACTGAAGGATGGCGATCATGTCCCGGGGCCCCACGCCAAGCGCATTCAAGGATTGTACCAACTCCTGGAGCGTCACCCCGGAATTCATCACGGCGAGGCGGTTGTTGGACTGGTCGTCCACCTGGATGTCGGTGCGCGGCACCACGGCGGTCTGGCCCTGGCTGAAGGGGCCGGGCTGGCTGACCTGCGGCGTCTCGGTGACGCGGATCGTCAGGTTGCCCTGGGCGATGGCGACGGTGGAGATGCGGACGTTCTCGCCCATCACGATCACGCCGGATTTCTCGTCCACCACCACGCGGGCGACCTGATCGGGGGTGACGCGGAGCTGCTCGATCTCGGTGATCAGGCCGACGATGTCGCCGCGCCGGGCCTCCGGCACGCTCAGCAGGACCGAGGAGGGGTCGGTGGCCTGCGCCCGATTGCCGCGGAGCTGGATGTTGATGGCGGTCGCCACGCGCTGGGCAGTGGTGAAGTCCGGGTTGCGCAGCGACAGGCGCAGCACCGGCAGCTCGGCCAGCGAGAACTGGATCTCGCGCTCGACGATGGCGCCCGAGGAGATGCGCCCCGAGGTGGGGACGCCGCGGGTCACGCTGGCCCCCTGGCCCTGGGCGGAGAAGCCGGACACCGCGATCGGCCCCTGGGCCACGGCGTAGACCTCGCCGTCGGCGCCCAGCAGCGGGGTGACCAGCAGCGTGCCGCCGAGCAGGCTCTTCGAATCGCCCATCGCCGACACGGTGGCGTCGATGCGCGTGCCCTGGGCGGAGTAGGGCGGCAGGGTCGCCGTCACCATCACCGCCGCCACGTTCTTGGTGCGCAGGTTGGTGCCGCGGGTGTTGACGCCCATGCGCTCCAGCATGCCGACGAGGCTCTGCTCGGTGAAGGGCGAGTTGTTCAGGCTGTCGCCCGTGCCGTTCAGGCCGACCACCAGGCCGTAGCCGATCAGCATGTTGTCGCGCACGCCCTCGACGTCCACCACGTCCTTGATCCGCGCCGAGGAGGCCGAGGCCGGAGCCGACAGCGCGAGCAGCGCCGCGGCGAGTGCCGCCAGCAACGCGACCGCGCGGAGCAGGACGGCGGTGCGCGGCATGGTGGCGCGGGTCAGGGCGGTGGCGGTCATGGCGGGGACACTCCTCAACGGCTGTCCCTTCCTATACAAACGGCGTGCCAGAGCCGCCGATGGCAGGCGAAGGGCAGGATCGGCAAGGGGAAGCGGCCGCGCTGGATGAAAAGGCCGGAAATTGGCACCGTGTCCGACCGCTTTATGTCACGGAAGCGGGGCAATTTTTGCCCGATTGCGGCAAACCTTGACCGGATGTTAAGGTGCTTCCATCTAGAGTATCGCGCTTTTCCGAAACCGGTTGCACGGAACATGAAAGTCGAAGGCCCCGGAAAACTTCGCGGCAGCAGCTCGGTCCGGCGCACGGGGAAGGCCGAAGGCTCGTCCGGTGCGTCCTTCTCCAAGCAGCTCGTCGGCGAGACCAACACCGCCCAGGGCGTCCATGCCGCGGCGCCGCTGGCCGGCATCGCCAGCGTGCTGGCGTTGCAGGAGGTGGACGACGCCACGGCCCGCGCGTCGCGTGGCAAGATGCGCGCCGAGGAGATGCTCGACAAGCTGGAGGAGATCCAGCACGGGCTTCTGGCCGGCACGCTTTCGGCGCAGAAGCTGATGGACCTCGTGAAGGTGGTGCAGTCGCGCCGCGTCCATGTGGACGATCCGCGGCTGGCCGACATCCTTGACCAGATCGACCTGCGCGCCCAGGTCGAGCTGGCGAAGCTCACCCCCTGAGCGCGGTTTCCGGCCCTAGGACCGGCTTTTCGGCATCGGCCGTACGGCCATCGCCGAGCCTTTCACAAAACTTTGCTTCTCCAAGGGCTTGTTCGCGCTTCGATAGGCGAAGCGCAGGGTTGCGGTTGCCGATGCGCCTACCTATACTCCGCGCCGCCCGGATCACCCTTTTGCGTTGGATGCTCTCGGATGTCGTCTCCGCTTCTGCCTAAGAACTACACCCCGTCGGAAGACGAGGAGTTCATGAATCCCGTGATGCGGGAATATTTCCGCCAGAAGCTGCTGCGCTGGCGCGCGGAGCTGCTGGCTGAATCCAGCGAGACCCTGAGCAGCCTTCAGGAAGGCGGCATCCAGGAACCGGACATCGCCGACCGCGCGTCGGCGGAAACCGACCGGGCGCTGGAACTCCGCACCCGCGACCGCGAGCGCAAGCTGATCTCCAAGATCGACGCGGCGCTGGAGCGGTTGCAGGATGGGTCCTACGGCTATTGCGAGGAAACGGGGGAGCCCATCTCCGTCCGCCGCCTCGACGCCCGTCCCATCGCGACGCTGAGCCTGGAAGCCCAGGAGCGGCACGAGCGTATGGAACGCACCCAGCGCGACGACTGACGCGGCGGCTGTTCGCGTCACTGGCCGCGCCTTGGACAAAAGCCTCCTCCGATCCCGGCGGGGGCTTTTGTCCGTGAGGGGAACGGTGTGCCGGCGATCGATCCCCGCAACGAAGGGCCTCGTGGCGAGGTCCCGGCGGTGATCTGAAGAAGGGGCGGCCCGCCCCTCTGTCGGAGCTTGGTTCGCTCGGGCCGGCCGCGAGCCCGCTGCAATGAGCCGTCAAACTACCGGCCCCGACCGGTCCCGGCCAGCCCGGGAAACGGCTTGCCACTCCCTGTCGCTCTCCATCCCCGAACGAAGAACGTCTTCCGATGACCGCCTCACCCTTCGGCGTGGCGCTTTCGCGCGCCTAGCCGCGTCCCCCGGGGTGGCTGTCCATAAACCCATGGTGCGGGTTGCCAGAACGGCCTGTTGAGGGTGAAATGGACGTTCTGAAGCGGATCGAGACATTGCGGGCCTTGGTCGGTGAGACGCAGACACGCAGGAAGCGTCTCCTGGATCGATCCCATGAGCGCTTGCGCTCCGCTGAGAAGGCGTTGGAGGGTTCTCACCGCCTGTTGAAAGGGAAGCCCCATGACCCAGGCACGCCATCCGGTGAACCACACTGTGACGCGGGACGCTGATGCGGAAGACTGGCGTCGGCGCAGCGAGACAAGGCGCGGCCGGGCCGAAGAGGCGCGCGCCGGGGCGGAACGGATGCGGGAGGAGGCCGAACAGGAACGCTCCGCGATGTTCCAGCGCCACGTCGAAACGGAAGGCGCACGGCTTATAGCGGAAGAGGGGCGAATCACCGGCGAGGCGCAGCGGCAGGAGGCCGAGGACGCCCGCATCCAGGACGAAGACCTTCGCCGGTCCGCCGAGATGGCCAGGCTCGCGGCGGAAGAGGCGCGGCGCGCCGAAGAACAGGCGCGGCTGCTCCACGAGGACATCCGGCGTTTCGCCGAGGAGGCTCGGCTTCATGCCGAACAAGCGCGCGCCGACGCGGAGCGCATCCGGGCGGCGAACGAGGAGCAGCGCCAGATCCTTGAGGAGATGCGGGAAACCGTCCGGCGCTACGAGGCGCTTCTGGCCCGGAACGGGTGACGGTCAACGGCGCGCTCCGGTGGGGCGCTGCCGTATCGCGCAATCCCGGGGCGCGTCGGCGCTGCACGATGAACTTCCCCGGAACCTCGCGGCATCGTGGCGCCTCAACACAGTGCCGTTGGTTACAAACTCTTTAGATTTCCTTCGCACACTCGCTTCGGTGGTGCTCGGCGGCGAGCGCTCATGGGCGGGTGTGGGGAGGGTTTATGAGGGGTGGTGGCCTCGCTTGTCCGGTTTGGCGCCGCTGGTTACGGCTTGCGCACCAGGAAAACGGAAGCGATCAGGCCAACACGGCTCATCCAGGCGCTTCGCAACCATCTGTCACCCAGCCATCCCGCCATGCACAGGGTTCCTGTCGATCTGCATGAACGGGTGTCGTCGATCCAGTCCATGAAGCCCAATGCCCCGAGGCAACACGCCGTTGTCTCCGGGGCCGGTTTCTTCGGCACTCCAGGGAAGCTGGGATGAGAAAAGTTTTCGTTGCTGTTCTGGTGCTGGGGCTTGGGGCCTGCACACGGGCCATCCCGATCACCGACACAGAGGGTGAGCGCGTTTGGATGATCGAGTGTGGCGCTGCCGTTTCGTTCTCGGTGTGCCACACCAGGGCACAGAAGATGTGTCCCGGCGGTTACGCGACGCTCTCCGAGGATGCGGGCTTTAACCGTAAGGAGGTTCGAGTCCGTTGCCTTCCGCCAAAGGACACGGCGGATCAAGCCCCATCAGCCTTGTCGTCGACCACGGCGCCCGGGGCGCCCAAATCCGCTGAATCTCGCCTCCGCGATCTGCAGTCGCTCTTCGACAAGGGGCTCATCACCGAGCAGGAGTACGAGACACGTCGGCGCTCAATCATCGGAGCCTTGTGATCTCCGATGTGGGCGAGGTGCAGGGGCGAGAGGATGTCCGGAGACCTGTCCGCCCGTGCAGCGAATCGTGTCGTGACAGCGTCGGAGCGGATAGCCCAACCTTCCCGCGCACCATGCTGATGCCGTCAGCTTGCCGGCGCGCCTCAGGGCATCGGCACGAACATCGAAACGACAAGCTCGGGGCGGGCAGCGAACGGCGCGGCAAAAGGCGCCGGGCGGCATAAACTTCCCGTCCATGCTCGCGCCAGCGGACATGGAGCCGCTTCCGCGTCGTGTCCATGCCGCGTGGGATGGTTGTCGATGCATAGGGCGCGGCGGAAGCGCCGGGCTTCCCGTTGCGGCGCCTTGCAGCACGTCCGAAGGGGGGCGATGCCCCCTTCGCATTGATTTTCCTGTCTGTTCGGCCCTGTGTTCCCGAACGTCCCGAGATCAGAAGGGCATGATGATGTCGAAGAGCTGCTGGCCGTAGCGCGGCTGCTGCACGTCGGTGATCTGGCCGCGTCCGCCGTAGGAGATGCGGGCCTCGGCGACCTTCTCGTAGCTGATGGTGTTCTGCGCGGTGATGTCCTCGGGCCGGATCACGCCGGTGATGATCAGGTCGCGCACCTCGTAGTTCACCCGCACCTCCTGCCGGCCCTGGATGACCATGTTGCCGTTGGGCAGGGACTGGGTGACCAGGGCGGCCACCTTCAGGGTGATCTGCTCCTTGCGGTTGACGGCGCCCTTGCCGTCGTTGGAGGTCGAGCTGCCGACGTTGAGTAGACTGCCGGCGTTCGCCCCGTCGGGCAGCACGCGCTGCAGCGCCTGGCCCTCGAAGCCGAAGAGGCTCGGCATGCCGGCCTGCTCAGTGTTGTTGCGGCTGCGGGTGGTCTGGTTGTTGATCTGCGCCTGGTCGTTGATCTGGATGTCAACGGTCAGCAGGTCGCCGACCTTGGCCGCGCGCTGGTCCTTGAAGAAGGCCTTGGCGCCGGTCCGCCACAGCGAGTTCGGGTTGCGCTCCGTCGGCAGCGGGGTGGGCATCGGCAGGCTGACGGGCTGGTAGCCGGGCTGGGCCTGCGGGTCCTTGATCTTGGTGAGTTCGGGAGCGGAGCCGATGTCCGCCACGCGCGACATGGCGTTGCAGGCGGGGAGGCCGGCGGCGGCGACGGCGAGCAGAGCGAAGCGGAAAGCCGTGCGGGCGGTGTTCGTGGGGGTGGGGATCTTGAGGGCGCACATGGAGCTTTCTCCTTACTTCGCGATGAAGCCGGGCTTTGCCACGGCGACGATGCTGGGGCCGGCGACGGTCGCCTCGAGGATGCGGTTCGACTGGGTGTTGATGACGCGGATCACGTCGCCCCGGCCGCCGTCCTGCAGGGCCTTGCCCTGGGCCGACAGGGTCAGGTTCTCGGTGGCCAGCGTGATGGTGACGAGCGAGCCCTTGTCCACGACCCGCGGCGACTGCAGGTCGCGCAGCCGGACCGGCTGGTTCACCGGGACGCCGCGCCGCGGCGTCAGGCCGATGAGCTGGGCGTCGGTGGCGGCGATGTCGCTGCCGGCGAGGTCGGCGCGCACGTCCTGCCAATCCACGTCGCCGGGGCCGATCACGTCGCCGGGCGCGATGCGCCGCGACAGCACCGGCACCTGCACCACGCCATAGGCGCGGCCCGACACCGGAAGGCGCACGACCGGGCGGGTGTCGGCCACGATCATCTCCGCGGCGAAGCGGCCCTGCACCGGGTTGTAGTAGAGGTTCTCCACCGTCAGACTGCCGGCGCCCGCCGGCGCGCGCAGCTCCACCGCCCGGTTGTCCAGCTCCATCTGCAGCCGGCCCGTGGTGATCTGGCGGGACAGCGCGTCTGACAGCACCGCCTCGACATGGGCAGGGCTGTAGACGACCACCTGCGCCGCCACCCCGATCGCGCCGTCGTCCATCGCCTGGGCAAGGGCCGTCTGGGCAAAGACCGTCGGGCCGCCGGCAAGGGCGGCGGCGAGAAGGGCGGTGCCGAGGATGCGGAGGGCGGGGCGGGGCATGGCGGGAGTTCCTTGCAAAAACGGGCCTTACGACGGTGCCGACATCAGCGGAGCTGCGAGGCCTGCTGCATCATCTCGTCGGTGGTCTTGATGACCTTGGAGTTCATCTCGTAGGCGCGCTGGGCCGAGATCAGGGTGGTGATCTCCTGCACGATGTTGACGTTGGAGGTCTCCAGCGCGCCCTGCACCACGCGGCCGAAGCCGGGAGCGCCAGGGTTGCCATTGACCGCCTCGCCCGAGGCGCCGGTCTGCAGGAACAGGTTGTCGCCGACGGCTTCCAGGCCGGCCGCGTTGGCGAAGGTGGCGAGCTGGAGCTGGCCGACATTCTGCTGCGCCACCTGGCCGTCCAGCTTCACCATCACCTCGCCCGAGGCGTTGATGGCGACGTCCACGGCTTCCGCCGGGATGGTGATGGCCGGCTGCACCGGATAGCCGTCGGCGGTGACGATGATGCCCTCCGGCGACAGCTTGAAGTTGCCGGCGCGGGTGTAGGCCGTGTCGCCGCTGGGGAGCTGCACCTGGAAATAGCCGGAGCCGTTGATGGCGACGTCCAGCTTGTTGTCGGTGACGGTCAGGTTGCCCTGCTCCAGCACGCGGGCCACCGCGGCGACGCGCACGCCGGCACCCACCTGCACGCCGGTCGGCACGATGGTGCCGGCGTCCGACGAGGTGGAGCCGATGCGGCGGAAGTTCTGATACAGCAGGTCCTGGAATTCGGCCCGCTGCTTCTTGAAGCCGGTCGTCGTCGCGTTGGCGATGTTGTTCGAGATGGTTTCGACGTTCAGCTGCTGGGCGATCATGCCGGTGGCGCCGATGGCGAGGCTGCGCATGGTCCTTACTCCTTAAACGCGGTCGATCAGGCCGTGCGGCCCAGCTTCTGGATGGCGCTGCGGATGCGCTCGTGCTCGTTCTCGATCAGCTTCTGGTTGGACTGGTACTGGCGCTGGATCTCGATCAGCGCCGTCATCTCGACCACCGGCTTCACGTTCGAATTCTCTAGCATTCCCTGTGCCACCTTCGTGTCGGCGGGGGCCGCCTGCGGCTCCTCGTCGCTGACGTAGAGGCCGGCCCCGACCTCGGTCATCAGTTGCTCGTTGCGGAAGGTGACGATGTTCAGCCGGCCCACCTGACCCAGCTCGGTGGAGACGGTGCCGTCGCCGGACACCATGATGTCCCTGGTGCCGTTCGGGATGGCCAGCGGCTGGCCGTTGTCGCCCAGGACCGGCAGGCCGCCGCCGTCGACGATCTGGCGCTGGTCGTTCAGGCGGAAGTTGCCGGCGCGGGTGTAGCGGGGGCCGCTCGCCGTATCGACGGTGAAATAGCCGTGGCCGGTCAGTGCCAGGTCCAGCGAATTGCCGGTCTGCATCATCCCGCCGGCCGAGAGGTCGCGCACCACGGCGCGGTCCTGCACGAAGCTGATCTGCTCGTGCATGCCCGGACGCTCCAGGAACTCCGTGAACAGCATGCGCTGCTGCTTGAAGCCCGTGGTGTTCATGTTCGCGATGTTGTTCGAGATCACGTCCAGCTGGCGGCGCAGGGTCATCTGGCGCGACAGGGACACGTAGATCGGGTTTTCCATCGGCGGCCTCTTTCCATTCGGACCGGGGGAGCGTCCCGACCGGCGCAAATGGCTATGCACGACGCGTGCCAGCGCCGGAGAGAGCCGGAAAGACGGCGATGACGGGCGTTGCCGCCGTTGGGGAAGCGCCTGCCGGGCAAGAACTGCCGGTGGGTTGGCAAGGGCTGCCGCCCGACGCCGGGCAAAAGCGTCCCGTTGCCGCGGCGCGGACGGCGCGCGGGGTCACGGAGGCCTCATCCGCCGGAAGCAGGCGGACCGGCAACGGCAGGTGGGGCGGGGCAGGGTGGTGCGGACGGGGATGGCGGGCGTGGTTCGGGCGTTCGCTCCTCGGTTGACGGAGATCTCCGGCGATGCCCCACTCAAGAACCGTGCCGCTGTCTGTGGTTGCGCTTCTGTCACAGCCCCGGGCCATGCCTGAAAGGCTTTGTTAACTATCCGAAAGATAGGGTTGCTGGGCTGGTAAGGCCACGCTCCGCCACCGCTCGCGCTTAGGATTCCATGACCGCGCACGCTGAAGACGACGTTCCGACCGATGGCCTGCCGCGCAAGAAATTCAGCGGCAAGAAGCTGGTTCTGTTCGTCATCCTGCCGCTGGTGCTGCTGATCGGCGCCGGGGCGGGCGTGTATTTCAGCGGCCTGCTCGACTCGCTGCTCGGCAAGAAGGAGGAGCATGCGGAGGTGCCGGCGGAGCCGGCGCAGCCCGATCCCCACGCGGCCCCGGTCTTCTACGACCTGCCGGACATGCTGGTGAACCTGAACAGCAGCGGCAAGCGGCCGGCCTTCCTGAAGATCAAGATATCGATCCAACTCGCGAAGGGCGAGGACATACCGGCGATCGAGCATGTGCTGCCGCGCATCATCGACAACTTCCAGGTCTATCTGCGCGAACTGCGGCTGGAGGATCTGAAGGGGTCGGCGGGCATGTACCGCCTGCGCCAGGAACTGCTGATGCGGATCACCGCGTCCGCCCATCCGGTGAAGGTCAAGGACGTTCTGTTCAAGGAAATGCTGGTCCAGTAGGGGCGGCGGAAACGGGCCATGAGCAACACCGAGGAACTGAGCGAAGAAGAACGCCTTGCCGCCGAATGGGCCGCCCTCGCCGAAGACGGCGGCGATATGGGCGACATGGCGGACATGGGCGGCGGCGGTTCGACCCGCGTCCTCAACCAGGACGAGATCGACAGCCTGCTCGGCTTCGACCAGGGCGGGGCCGGGGACGGCGACAACTCCGGCATCATGGCGCTGGTCAACTCGGCGCTGGTCAACTACGAACGCCTGCCCATGCTGGAGGTGGTCTTCGACCGCCTCGTCCGCATGATGTCCACGTCCTTGCGCAACTTCACCTCCGACAACGTCGAGGTCAGCCTCGACCAGATTTCCTCGGTGCGCTTCGGCGACTATCTGAACTCGATTCCGCTGCCGGCGATGCTGTCCGTCTTCAAGGCGGAGGAGTGGGACAACTACGGCCTGATGGTCGTGGACTCGGCGCTGATCTACTCCATCGTGGACGTGCTGCTGGGCGGGCGGCGCGGCACCGCGGCGATGCGCATCGAAGGCCGCCCCTACACGACCATCGAGCGCAACCTCGTGGAGCGCATGGTCCATGTGGTGCTGTCCGACCTGTCCGCCGCCTTCGACCCGCTGTCGCCCGTCACCTTCCGCTTCGACCGGCTGGAGACCAACCCGCGCTTCGCGACCATCGCGCGCCCGGCCAACGCGGCGGTGCTGGTCAAGCTGCGCATCGACATGGAGGATCGCGGCGGCCGCCTGGAGCTGATGATCCCCTACGCGACGCTGGAGCCGGTGCGCGAGCTTCTGCTCCAGATGTTCATGGGTGAGAAGTTCGGCCGCGACTCGATCTGGGAAACCCACCTCGCCTCGGAGCTGCTGGTCACCGACGTGGACATCTCCGCGGTGCTGGACGAGGTGACGATGACCCTGCACGACGTGCTGAACTGGCGCGTCGGCACGCGAATCCTTTTGAACGCCACGCCGGACGGCACCATCGAGCTGCGCTGCGGCGACGTTTCCATGTTCCAAGGCCGCATGGGCCGCAAGGGTGGGCACATCGCCGTGCGGATCGAGCGGGAGCTGCCCAAGCAGGAGGTCATGCGGCTATGAGCCCGACCCTCACGCTCGTCCTCGATCTGGTGATGGTGGGGCTGCTCGCCGCGACCATCGCCTACGCGATCATCCTCAACCGGCAGATCATCAAGCTGCGCGAGAGCCGCGGCGAGATGGCCGAGCTGGTGCGCGGCCTGAACGAGGCCATGTCGCGCGCCGAAACCGGCGTGCGCGGTCTGAAGAAGACGGCCCACGAAACCGGCGACGATCTGCAGCGCACGGTCGCGAAGGCGCAGACCCTGCGCGACGAGCTGGAATTCATGATCGAGGCCGCCGACGCCATGGCGAACCGGCTGGGCAACGTCGGCGGGGAGCGTCCGAAGCCGGGCCCCGCGGCGCGTCCAGCGGCGCGCCCGGGCTTGGCCACCCGTCCGCCCGTCGCCTCGCGCCCGCCCGTCGCCCCGCGTCCGATCGTCGAGGACGATCATGGTCACGACGATCTCGATCCCGATGATCTCGATCTTCACGGCCACGATCTTCACGACGGGCATAGCGACCACGACGACCACGACGACCTGCCGCCGCTGCGCTCCGCCGCCTTCCGGAACGAGCCGCTGCGCGCCGACCCGCTGCGGGCCGATCCATCGGTGCGCCGTCCGGCGCCCGCGCCCGATCCCATCTTGCGGGAGGGCGAGAGCCTGTCCCGCGCCGAACGTGAACTTCTGCAAGCCATCGAGAACGCCGGCAAGGGGGTCGGATGAGCGACGCCACCACCACCGCGAAGGGCGCCCCCGCCGCGCAAGGCGGGGAGCCGAAGGTTGTGATCCGCCCCGCCGGGGCCACCCCGACCGGCGTCCGCACCAGCCAGAGCGTCGCCGGCCAGCCGACCGCTCAAGGCGCCGCTCAGGCCGCGGCCCAAGCCGCCGCCAAAGCAAAGCCGAAGGCCAAGGTGAAGGCCAAGGCCAAGCGCAAGCCCGCCGTCCCGCGACGTCCATTGTCGGAGCGGATGCGCGAGAAGATGAAGGCGTGGCGGTTCCGCATCCTGCCCCTGACCATCTTCGTCGCCGTCCTGATGCTGGGGGTGCGCGTCGGCGACCTGTGGCGGATCACCACGCGCGACGCCCGCCTGCCGGAGTTCCCGGCGACCCTCGCCCAGGGGCAGAGCGCCGTTCCGGCGGCTCCGATGCAGCTTGCCGCCAACGGCGCCAAGCCCTCGCCCGAACCGGCCCAGGGCGGGTCGAGCAACGGCGCGCCGCCCAACCCGACGCCGCCGGACAACGCCGCCCTCGGCCCGGTGAAGAACGAGGAGCTTCTCCAGCATTTCGCCGAGCGCCGCGCCGAGATCGAGCGCCGCACCAAGGAGCTGGAGCAGCGTGAAGCGCTGCTGACCGCCGCCGAGAAGCGCATCGACCAGAAGGTGCAGGAGATGGAGAAGGTCCGCACCGACATCCAGAAGCTGATGCGCCAGGGCGACGAGAAGCAGACCGCTCAGCTCGAAAGCCTCGTGAAGATCTACGAGACGATGAAGCCCAAGGAAGCCGCCCGCATTTTCGAGGAGCTGGACATGCCCGTCCTGCTGGGGGTGGTGGAGAAGATGAAGGAAACCAAGACGGCGCCGATCCTGGCCGCGATGGACCCTCTGAAGGCCAAGGAACTGACCTCCGCGCTCATCGAGCGGCGCGGTGTGCCCGCGGCACCGAAGAACTGAATACGCCCTTCGATTGCGATGACGGCAAGTCGGGTATGACCGTGCGGTTGGTCATACCCGCCCCCCGTGCCACATCTACTGAATATACGTACACGTACTGTCAGGATGGTAGAAGGCCCGCGACGGTCGGCTTCGGTTCATGTTGGCTCCGGCGTGTTCGGGCAACGCAAGTTTGCCCAACAACAAGAAGGAAGGAGACAAGATGAACGACCAGAACCAGGGCCGTAGCTCGGGCGGTCAGCATTCCGGCGGCAACTTCAAGAACGATCCGGAACGTGCGGCGGAAGCCGGCCACAAGGGCGGCCAGGTTTCCGGCGGCAACTTCAAGAACGATCCGGAGCGCGCCTCCGAAGCCGGCCACAAGGGTGGTCAGGTTTCCGGCGGCAACTTCAAGAACGACCCGGAGCGTGCGTCGGAAGCCGGCCACAAGGGTGGTCAGGCGTCGGGCGGCAACTTCAAGAACGATCCGGAGCGCGCATCGGAAGCGGGCCGCAAGGGCGGCGAACACAGCCATGGTGGCGGGCGGAGCAGCGGGAGCTGACCGTCGGGACTGTTTTAGCGTAACTGTTTGACCCCTGACTGTTTCATTGGCGCACCAGCCTGACGGAACAGTCGCACGGTGCAACGGTGAAGAAGGGCCGCCCTCAAGGCGGCCCTTTGTCCGTTTGCGGACTCCGATTGAAACAAATTGCCGCAGCTTTCTTTGAAGTTCGACAGTGGCGAGCGTTGGTCGAAGGCACGCGGGCGCAGAAGAACGCTTCCACTTTCTTTCCGGAAGCGCGATTCTATCCCGTCTTTGCGTTGCGACGTTTCAGGCGCTTAACGGCGTGTTAACCGAGCGAAATTAGGGTTGGAAAGGCTGACGAGGCTCCGAGTCGGCGGCGGCCGTGCGAGGACGCGAGGTAGGGTCGAACCCGCTTCCGGCGTCTGCGTCCGGGCCGGCCGACGCACCCGATCGCACGCAGGCCGGACAAGACCACGGAACGCTCACATCGGAACGCACATGGCCCCGCCCGTTTCCTCCTCGCTCGCCGACCAGAAGCTTCTGCGCCAGCAGCTCGACGCCGCCCATGCCGAAGCGGCCCAGCCGCTGAGCCGCGAGGAGGTGACGGACATCGTCCGCTCCATCCTCGGCAGCATGGACGGCGACATCTCCGCCACCGACCTGCGCCTCTACAAGGAAGTGGTGGACCTCGCCCGCTTCATCGAGAGCGCCAAGCAGGAGCTGGCGGCGCTCCAGCCCGCGGAAATCCGCGACCAGCACATTCCCAACGCCACCGATGAGCTGGACGCCGTCGTCGGCGCCACGGAGCAGGCCACCTTCGCCATCTTCGACGCCTGCGACGTCATCACCGGCATCTCCGGCCAGATCGATCCGGGGAACTCCGCGAAGCTGACCGAGCAGGTGACCAAGATCTTCGAGGCCTGCAACTTCCAGGACATCACCGGCCAGCGCATCTCCAAGGTGGTGCGCACGCTCAAGCACATCGAATCGAAGGTGGATATGATCGTCGCGGCCTTCGGCGACGAGGTGCGGCAGAACTACACCCGCCCCGCCGCCGCCGCAGTTGCCGCGGCGGAGGTCCACACCGATCCGTTGCCGAACTTCGCCACCGACCGCCCGGCGGACGACCCGGAGGCCGGGCTGCTGCACGGGCCGCAAATGACCAGCGCCGCCATGGACCAGGACGAGATCGACCGCCTGCTGGCGAGCTTCGATTAATCCCATGGCTGCGCCCGGCCACAGGAAGCCGGACCTGTCGGGCAGCCGGCCGAACCCGAACAACGGAAGCATCGTGCTTCTGCTGTCGCTGTTCCTGCTGCTGCTCGTCTTCTTCATCGTGCTGAACGCCCAGTCCGTGCAGACCGCCCAGCGGGTGCGCACGGTCCTGGTGTCGCTGGAGCGCAGCTTCCCCGCCTTCTACATCGACCCCCGCCTGCGCGAGCCGGCCGACCCGCTGGCCTCGCGCGCCGGCACCGTCTTCGCCGTGCAGCGGCTGGACGGTCTGGGCAATCTGTTCGCCACTGCCGTCGCCGTGGCGAAGGTGGACAGCGTGACGCCGGGCCGCCTGCTGGAGGTGCGCCTGCCCGCCGACGAGCTGTTCCTGCCCGGCACGGCCGACCTGCGCCCGGACCGCATCGGCCTGATCGACCGGGTGGCTGACGCGCTGTTGCAGAACCGGCCCGGCGAGCGGATCGAGCTGGACGCGCTTCTGTCCATCGGTGCCGCGGGCGGCCCCAGCCAGCCGCCCGGCCCGGTCGTGCGGGCGGGTGCGCTGGCCCGGCTGTTGATCGCCGACGGGGCGCCGTCGGACGCGGTGACGGTGGGCATCGAGCGCGGTGCGCCGGGCGCCGTCCGCCTGCTGTTCAGCTTGCGCGCCATGGACGATGCGCCAGGGGGAGGGCGCCGATGATCCGCCTCCCCAAACTGCCCAAGGCCGAGGACAAGAGCGGCGGCCACAACCGGACGATCTGGCTGATCAGCTTCACCGACCTGATGTCGCTGCTGCTCGCCTTCTTCGTGCTGATGTATTCGATGAGCGAGCCGGAGGCGCAGCGCTGGACCGGGCTGGTCAAGTCGCTGTCGTCTGCCCGCTCGACCGCGGTGACGCCCTCCGCGACGCCGCCCGAGCCGAAGGCCGCCTTCAACGCCGCCACGGTGGAGTCATATTCGGCGATCAATCTGGATTATCTCAGCGCCCTGCTTCGTACCCAGACCGCGGCCAACGAGGATCTGGCGGCAGTGGAGGTGCGGCGGGAGGACGACCGCGTGGTGATCGGCCTGCCGGCCCATGTGATGTTCGACCCGACCGGCGGCAGCTTCACCGACCAGGGGCGGCGCGTGCTGTATCTGCTGGGCGCGGCGGTGGGCCGGATCGGCAACCGGATCGAGGTGGTCGGCCACGCCGAGCGGGAGGACCAGTCCGCGGGGCTGGCCTGGGAACGCGCCCTGACGCGCGCGGTTGCCGTTGCGGCGCTGTTGCGCGAGACGGGCTACAAGCGCGACCTCGTGGCGCGCAGCCTGATGAGCGAAGCGCCCGGCATCGATCCGGTGCCCGGCGGGGCGCGGGTCGATGTGGTGGTGCGTGAGGAGACGGCGGGGCCGCCGGTGTCCGGGGCGGCCACCGATGCGGAGCCGGAGGAGTGAAACGGATGGGGCGGGGCAGGGCATACCGGCGCTGGCTGAGCGGCTTCGTGGCCGCCACGGCTCTGCTCGCTGCCATCCCAGCTGCCTGGGCCGTCGACGTTCCGGTGCGCGCCGCCACCCACAAGACCTTCGGGCGCATGGTTTTCGACTGGCCGCGCCAGACCGGCTACAGCGCGTCGGTGGAGGGCAACACGCTGGTCGTCCGCTTCGACGAGCCGATCAACGCCGCTCTGGATCGCACCGTGGCAGCCTTGCCCGGCTATCTGTCCGGCGTGAGGATCGGCGGCGACGGCAAGACGGTGACCTTCGACCTGAAGCGGCCGGTGACGCTGAAGAGCTTCCGCAACGGCAACGCCGTGGCGCTTGACCTCACTCCCGCCGCGGAGGCGCCGGTCCAGAACCAGACGCCGACCCAGAGCCAGACGCCGGCCCAGGCCCCCGCTCCAACTCCCGCGGCAAAGGCCGAGACACCGGCCGCACCCGCTCCGGCGCGCTCCGCGGGACGGGTGACGGTCAGCGCGGCCGACACGCCGGAACAAAGCCGCCTGTCCTTCACCTGGCCGGAGGGCGCCAATTACACGCTGCGCCGCGACGGTGCCTCGGCCACGCTGCTGTTCGACCGCAACGGCACCGCCGATCTGGCGCCGGTGGCCAAGGCGACGCTGCGCAACATCCAGAACGTCGAGCAGTTCCGGCAGGCCAACGGCGCGCTGGCCTTCACCTTCGCGGTGCCGCAGGACGCCGAGATCAAGGACAGCAAGTCGGGCCGGTCCGTGGTGATCGACGTGCAGAATCCGGGCACGCGCGCCGGTCTGCCGACGAGCGACGCCGCGAATGCGGCCCCGCCCGGCGCCACCACGACCACCGTCCGCCCGCCCTCGGCCAAAGCCGCAGCGCCATTGCCTGCGGTTACACCCCCGGCTCCTGCCAGACCGGCGGCCGCGCCTCCTCCGCCGAAGGAGGTCGCGGCGGCCCCCGCGCCCGCGAAGCCCGAAGCCGCCAAAGCCGATCCGGCGAAGGCCGAGCCGCAGGGGCCGACGCTGGTCTTTGACGCGGGTGGCCCGGCGTCCATCGCCGTCTACCCGCGCGCCGGGCATCTCTACATCGTGTTCGACAAGCCCCTGCCCATCGGTGCCGGCAAGGCCATCGGTGCCGGCGCCGGGACGGTCGGGGCGATCGAGCCGGTGCCGGCCACCGGGGGCAGTGCCTTCCGCACCCGGATCGGGCCGCTGGTCTGGCCGAAGATCGAACGGCAGGGGACGAGCTGGAAGATCACGCCGACCAGCCGCCTGACCGGTACGCCGCCCTTCGAGCTGAAGATCGACCCGGAACCGGATTTCCTGCTGGGCGCCCGTCTGCTGGTGCGCGCCGCGGACGCGGCGACCGTGGTGACGCTGTCCGACCCCGACGTCGGCGACCGTCTCCAGGTCGTCCCGCTGCCGGTTCCCGGCAACGCCATTCCCGAATCGCACCGTTACGCCGATCTGGAACTGCTGCCCAGCTACCAGGGCGTCGTCGTGCGGCCCATCGCCGACGCCATCACCGTGCGCCCGGTCAAGGAGGGGGTGGAGGTGACGGCGGCGGGGGGGCTGCATCTGTCGCCCATGGCCGACGCCGGGAGCCGCCCGGCCACGGCGCAGACGGCGTCGCTTCCGCCGACGCCGTCCCCCGGCGGCGCCTCCAACACGCTGACGCCGCCCACCGACCCGAAGCCGGTGCCCTCCGGACGCCGCCTGTTCGACCTGCCGGCCTGGAAGAAGGGCGACCTCGACCATTACACCGAGGCGCGGCAGAACCTTCAGCTCAACATCGTCAACGCGCCGGATTCCGAACGCCCCCGCGCCCAACTCGACCTTGCCCGCTTCTATCTGGCGAACGGCTTCGGGCAGGAGGCCATCGGCATGATGGATGTGCTGCAGGAGGCCCAGCCCGACCTGGAAGGCTGGCCGGAATTCCGCGCCCTGCGCGGGGCCGCGCGTTTCCTGGCCGGAAACACCGACGCCGCCGCGGAGGATTTCGCCCATCCGAACCTCGCCAACAACGGCGAGGCCGCGCTGTGGCGCGCCGCCATCGCGGCGGACCGCAACGACTGGCCGGCGGCCCAGGCCGGCTTCAAGGCGGCGGCGCCGATCCTGAATTCCTACCCCGACCCGATCCTGACCAAGCTGGCGACCCGCGCCGCCGAGGCCGCGCTGAAGACCGGCGACGCGCCCTTCGCCAAGCGGCTGCTCGACCGCATTGTCGAGCGCGGCGGCACGGACGCCGAGGAGCGGCCCGACGTCCAGTATCTCCGCGGCCTCTACTATGCCCAGACCAACGAGCCGGAGCGGGCGCTGGAGCAGCTAACCGCCTCCTACAACAGCCTCGATCGCTACTACCGGGCCAAGGCCGGGCTGGCGCTGGTCAACCTGCAACTGGCGGAAGGCCGCATGTCGCCGCCCGCCGCGGCGGAGCGGCTGGCCGGGCTGACCTTCACGTGGCGCGGCGACGAGCTGGAGATGCAGATTCGCCAGCGCATGGGCGAGGTGCTGATCGCCGCCGGCCAGTACGCCGACGGCTTCAACGCCATGAAGGAGACCGCCGCGCTGGTCGCCGACACGCCGCGGGCGGAGGAGATCACCCGCGAGATGTCGCGCATCTTCGCCGACCTCTACAAGGACGGGGCGCAGAAGCTGCCGACCATTGAGGCGCTCCAGCTCTACGACCAGTTCCGCGAGCTGACCCCGGTGGGCGAGGCGGGCGACGAGGTGATCCGGCAGCTCGCCGAACGTCTGATCTCGGTGGACCTGCTGAACCGCGCCGCCGACCTGTTGCAGCATCAGGTGGAATACCGCCTGTCCGGCGAGGACAAGGCGCGCGTCGGCACGCGGCTCGCCTCCGTCCGCCTGCTCGACAACAAGCCGGAAGACGCGTTGCGCGCGCTGGAGCTGTCCAACGTGCCGAACCTGCCGGCGGACCTGATTGGCGAGCGCCGCCTGATGCAGGCCAAGGCGCTGGCCGAGCTGGGCCGCGGCGACGAGGCGCTGCTGCTGCTCTCCGAGGACGACAGCAAGCCGGCCAACTCGCTGCGGGTGGACATCGCATGGCGCGCCCAGAAATGGGAGGCTGCGGCCTTTGCGCTGAACAAGCTGATCGGCGCGCCGCCGCCGCCGACCCAGCCGATCAACCCGGCGACCTCGCAACTCGTCCTGAACCGGGCGGTGGCGCTGGCCTTGGCGGGCGACGGCACGAACCTGAACTTGCTGCGCAAGGAGTTCGGTTCGGCGATGACCAACGGTCCCGACGCCGACGCCTTCCGCGTGCTGACCCGGCCGGAGCAGGCGCTGGGCCTGATCGACGTCAACACCGTCCGCTCCCGCGTCGCCGAGGTGGACGTGTTCCAGAAGTTCCTGAAGAACTACCGCGGCAAGCAGAGCACGGCGATCAACTAGGTCCTTCTCTGGATTCGACCGGGGCGGGAAGTTGTGGTAGGTTTTGCGTCGGAATGCATGCTTTCGAGGGGATTCGGTGATGGATCGCGAATCGGAAATCCTGTCGAAGCTCGATCAGCTCATCGATATGCAGCATGCGACGCAGGGCGACATCCGTGAACTGAAGGGGCAGATGTCCATCATGCTGATGTGGCTGCAGTCCATGGATCAACTTTTTTGGCGCTGATGGCGCCGGTCAATCCACCGCGCAAGCCGGCAGCCTGACCTTGCTCTCTCGCGAAAAAGCCCCTCTCCATCGGAAAGGGGCTTTTTGATTGGCGCGGCGGCAAAGCGTCGGAGCGAGGCCCTTCAGAGCTGAACCTGGGTGCCCAGCTCGACCACGCGGTTCGGCGGGATCTTGAAGAAGTCGGTGGCGCTGACCGCGGTGCGCGACATCACGACGAACAGCTTTTCCCGCCATTGGGCCATCTGCGGGTTGATGCGGGGGATCAGCGTCTCGCGGCCGAGGAAGAAAGAGGTCGTCATCACGTCGAACTCCAGCCCGAACGCCTTGCACAGCCGCAGCGCCTTGGGGATGTTCGGTTCCTGCGAGAAGCCGTAGCGCACCGTCAGGCGGTAGAAGCCGTCGGCCAGCCCTTCCAGGACGACGCGCTCCTTGGCGGGAACGCGGGGCACGTCCTCGACCATCACGGTCAGGAAGACGATGCGCTCGTGCATCACCTGATTGTGCTTCAGGTTGTGCAGCAGGGCGATCGGCACCGTGTCGGCGCTGGAGGTCAGGAAGATCGCCGTGCCCTTCACCCGCTGGATGTCGGAGGACTTGGCGTGCCGTTTGACGAAGCCGTCCAGTGGCAGGGAATCCTCAGCCAGCCGGCGGTTCAGGACGGCGCGGCCGCGGCGCCACGTCGACATCAGCCCCAGAAGTCACCGCGGCGATGACCAGCGGCACCCAGCCGCCGTGCGGGATCTTCACCGCGTTGGCGAGGAACAGCGCCAGATCGACGCTGAGGAACAGCGCGCCCAGCGCCAAGCAGGCCGGCAGGCTCCAGTTCCAGCGGCGGTGCGCCACGACCAGCGCCAGGATGGTGGTGATGACCATGTCGCCGGTCACCGCGATGCCGTAGGCGGTCGCCAGCCGGCTGGAGGACTCGAACCACAGGACCAGCCCGATGACCGCGACCAGCAGGCCCCAGTTGGCGCGCGGGATGTAGATCTGCCCGCCTTCCTCCTGCGAGGTGTGGCGGATGTCCAGCCGCGGGCACAGGCCGAGCTGCACCGCCTGCCGGGTCAGCGAGAAGACGCCGGAAATCACCGCCTGGCTGGCGATCACCGCCGCGCAGGTCGACAGCAGGATCATCGGGTAGAGGCCCCACTCCGGCACCAGCAGGTAGAAGGGGCTGCGCACCGCCGCCGGATCGCTCAGCAGCAGGGCGCACTGGCCGAGATAGTTCAGCAGCAGCGCGGGCAGCACCACGGCCAGCCACGCCACCTTGATGGGGCGGCGGCCGAAATGGCCCATGTCGGCGTAGAGCGCTTCGCCACCGGTGACCGCCAGAACGACGGCGCCAAGCACCAGGAAGCCGATCCAGCCGTTCGAGGCGAAGAAATGAACGGCATGCCGGGGGTCGAGCGCGGCCAGAACCTGCGGCTCCTTGACCAGCTCGATCAGGCCGAGCAGGCCCAGCGTGGCGAACCACGCGACCATGATCGGGCCGAACAGGCGGCCGACCTTCTCGGTGCCGCGGCTCTGGATTCCGAACAGGGCGATCAGGATGCCCACGGTCACCGGCACGACGACCCGCTCCAGTGCCGGCTGCGCCACCTCCAGCCCCTCCACCGCGGAGAGGACGGAGATGGCCGGGGTGATCATGCCGTCGCCGTAGAACAGGGCGGCGCCGAACAGGCCCATCGCCATCAGGCCGGACAGCCGCCCGGTGGAATCGGGCCGGCTGTTGGTCGCCAGGGCCAGCAGGGCCAGGATGCCCCCCTCGCCCTTGTTGTCGGCGCGCATGACGAACAGCACGTATTTCACCGTGACCACGAGCACCAGCGCCCAGAAGACCATGGACATGATGCCCAGGATGTTCTGCGGCGTGAGGGCGAGCCCATGCTCCGGCGAAAAGCATTCGCGCAGGGTGTAGAGCGGGCTGGTGCCGATGTCGCCGTAAACGACGCCAAGCGCACCGAGGGTGAGCGCGGCCAGCCTGCCCTTGTCGGGTGCCGCGGCTTTCAGGGTCGTGTCTGACATGTGGGACGTGGAGGGGGTCCGTTGGGAGGCCGAGCGGGGGACGAAGAAGCCACAAGCTGCGGGTACGGCGGCGGTCGGTGCGCTCGCGCGGGCCGATCCTCTTACGCTCTTCCCGGATCCAATACTAGCGCAAGCCGATGCGCCCGTCCGCAGGCAGTTTCACCTGCGACGATCTGGGCCGAAGGCGAAGGGCAACCTGCGGAACCCCGGACGAAAAGCGCCTACAGCGTGCCGAAGCTGCGGGCCAGCGATCCGGCGATCAGGTACCAGCCGTCCACCAGCACGAAGAAGATGATCTTGAACGGAATCGCCACCATGGTCGGCGGCAGCATCATCATGCCCATCGACATCAGGATCGACGACACCACCATGTCGATGATCAGGAAGGGCAGGAACAGCAGAAAGCCGATCTCGAAGGCCCGCTTGATCTCCGAGATCATGAAGGCGGGGACCAGCACGTGCAGCGGGGTCTGCTCGGCGTCCGCCACGTTCTCGATGCGCGCCATGTCCATGAACAGGCGCAGGTCCTTCTCGCTGGTGTGCTTCAGCATGAACTCGCGCAGCGGGGCGACCGTGCGGCGGAAGGCCTCCGTCTCGTCGATGTCCTGGTTGATCAGGGGCTGGATGCCCTGATTGTAGGAACGCTCGAACACCGGCGCCATGACGAAGAAGGTCAGGAAGACCGCCAGAGACATCAGCACCGTGTTCGGCGGCACCTGCTGGATGCCCAGCGCCGAGCGCAGGAAGGACAGAACGATGACGATGCGGGTGAAGGCCGTCATCATGATGAGGATCGACGGCGCCAGTGACAGCACCGTGATCAGCGCGACCATCTGGACGATGCGTCCGGTGGTCGATCCCCCGGCGTCGCCCAGGTCGAAGGTCATGCTCTGCGCCAGCGCCGGCCCGGCGGCCAGCGCCCCGGCCACCCCGATCGCCAGCGCCAGCAGCCCGGCGAACGCCAGCCGTCTGGTCATGCCCATGCCGGCTTTCATGACCGGGCCCCGGCGGGGGGCAGGGCGGTGGACGGCGTGGTTGTGGACGGTGGGGCGGCGGCCTCGGCCAGCGCGCCCTGGAAGCCGCCGCGCGGCGTCTGGTCAACCACCTGGTCGCCGAAGGCGCTCAGCAGCAGCAGATGCTCGCGGTCGTCGCGGCGGACCAGCACCAGCCGGCGCTTGCCGTCGAGCGGCAGCACCTCGACGACGCCCAGCCGGCGCTGGCGCCCCGACGTGGCGGTCATGCCGCCGAAGCCGATGCGGCGCATCACCCAGGCCACCAGCACGATCAGCGCGATGACGAAGGCGAGGGCGAGAACGAATTGGATGTACTGGTCGAGGCCCATGGATCAGGTCAGCTCTGTCGGGACGGCGTGGCCGGCGGGTCGGACGGAAGGTCGCCGGGCGCGGCGGAGGCGCCGCGGCCATAGGCGGCGCTGGCGCGCTGGCGTGCGGTGTGGGGGTCGTGGCGTCCCTCGGCGGCGGCGGCCAGCGTCTCCCTCTGGCGGGTCAGCGCGGCCGCGACGGCATCCAGGGTCGGCAGCAGACGTTCCAGGGCGGCGGCCAGTTCGGCGTCGCCGCGGGCGGACTGCGCCTCGGCGCACAGGGTGGCGACACGGGTGTCGAGCCCGGTCAGGTCGGCGGCCAGTCCGGCCTCCATCTGGGCGCGGGTTTCCTCCAGCGCGGCGGTCAGCGCCTGGATGTCGCGGCGGAGCGTCGCGGTGCCGGTCACGTCGCCTCTCCGGCGGCCGGTTCCGCGGACGGCGGCAGCGTGCCGTTGGCGCGGTAGACGTAGGCGAGGATCTCGGCCACGGCGGCGATGGCCTCGATGGGAATTTCCGAGTCGATGTCCACCGCCGACAGGATCTGCACGAGGTCGGCGTCCTCGCGCACCTTCACGCCGTTGGCGAAGGCCAGCTCCAGGATCTGTTCGGCCACATGCCCCTTGCCGGTGGCGACGACGCGGGGCAGGGACTGGTCGCCCAGCTCATACTTCAGCGCGACCGCGACGGGCCGGTTGGGGAGAGGGCGGTGGTTGGGAGTCGGCTCGGACAAGGGGCTCCTGCCGGATGGCCTGTGTCGATGGGCGTATCCTGGCGGAACATGCTTAACGAAGCATGAAGCTCAAGCGTGGCAGGAAAGGGCGGAGCGATGCCGCGGGTGGGATTCACCTTTGATTAACTGAAACGGCGGAAGATCGGAATGCTGTGATGCATCCCGCCCGCCCTGGTGCGCGCCTTCGCGCGTCCGGGCGGCAGGCCCTCAGACCGGAACCCGGCGATGAATCTCGAAAACCTCGGCCTCTTCAAGCTGATGTCGCGCAAGATGGGCTGGCTGACCGAACGCCAGAACGTGATCGCGGCGAACATCGCGAACGCCGACACGCCGGATTACAAGGGCCGGGACCTGAAGCCCTTCACCTTCCGCGACGCCCTGTCCGACAGCCGGCGCCTCCAGCCCGCCGCGACCAACGCCTCGCACCTCCAGGGGACGCGCGGCACCGGCGGACTGAACCAGGAACAGCGCCAGCGCAACCCCTACGAGACGGCGCCGGACGGCAACAACGTGGTCCTGGAAGAGCAGATGCTGAAGCAGGGCCAGACCGGCATGGACTACCAGACGATCACGAACCTCTACAAGAAGCAGGTCAACCTGATCCGCTCCTCCATCCGCAGCGGCGGTTGAGGAACGGCGGCGTTCAGGCGGGGTTCGGGGCGCCAAGCTCGGAGAAGGGGGCGGAACATGGATCTCTACACGTCGATGGCGGTGTCCGCGTCCGGTATGAAGGCGCAGGGCACGCGTCTGAAGACCATCGCGGAAAATCTGGCCAACGCCAACACCACGGCGGAAACGCCGGGCGATCTGCCCTATCGGCGCAAGGTCGTGATGTTCCAGAACGCCCTGGACCGCCAGATGGGGGTCGATCTCGTCCGCGTCGCCAAGATCGACGTGGACAAGAAGGACTTCGAGCGGCGCTACGACCCTTCGCACCCCTCCGCGGACGCCGACGGCTACGTGCTGCTGCCCAACGTCAATTCGGTGGTCGAGGCGATGGACATGCGCGAGGCGCAGCGTTCCTACGAGGCCAACCTGTCGGCGGTGGACAGTGCCCGCCAGATGCTGATGCGCACCATCGACATCCTCCGCACCTGACGCGGCGACGCTTTTAAAGGAAGGACATCCGTCCCATGGTCAACCCGATCAACGCCGCCGCGGCCTACGCGAACACCGCCGCCTCCACGACCGGGCCGGGCATGGCGCCGCGCAACGGCGTCAGCTTCGGTGACGTGCTGGAGCAGACCGCCAAGGAGGTCATCGGCGACCTCAAGCAGGGCGAGACGATGACCGCCAAGGCCGCCGTCGGGCAGGCCGACCTGACCGACGTGGTCCAGGCCGTCACCAACGCCGAGGTGACGCTGCAGACCGTCACCGCCGTGCGCGACAAGGTTCTGTCGGCCTATCAGGAAATCCTGCGCATGCCGATCTGACGGCGGCTTGCGGAGTCCTGAAAAGAAGCGCCCCGAGCGAAGCATCATGAGCGAAACCGACGTCATCGAGATCTGCCGCACCTCCATCGTCACGCTGGTGTTCGTGGTGGCGCCGGTGCTGGTCGCCATGATGGTGGTCGGCACGGTCATCTCGGTGTTTCAGGCGGTCACCCAGATCAGCGAGCAGACCTTGGCCATGGTGCCGAAGGTGCTGCTGGTCTTCGGCCTGTCGATTCTGCTGATGCCCTTCATGCTGGGCGAGTTGCGCTCCTTCTTCGAGCATGAGGTCGCCGACCGCATCGTCGCCATCGGCACCGGCGTGAACACGGTCCCCAACGCCGGAAACCTGCCCGGCGGCGGCGGATGAACCTGCTTCAGCAGTTTCTGGGCGACCAGATCTTCGTCTGGTTGCTGGTCTTTGCGCGCGTCGGGACGGCCTTCAGCATCATGCCGACCATCGGCGACGCCTTCGTCTCCGCCCGCACGCGCCTTCTCTTTTCCGTCGCGGTCAGCGTTCTGGTGGCACCGGTGCTGGGCGACCGCATGCCGCCGATGCCCGACAACATCTTCCGCCTGTTCGTCCTGATCGCCGGAGAGGTGACCGTCGGCATCTTCATGGGCACCGTCGCGCGCCTGCTGATGGGTGCCCTGGAGGTGGCCGGAACGATCATCGCGCTGCAGTCCGGCCTGTCGAACGCCCAGATGTTCAACCCGGCCATGGCGTCGCAGGGATCGCTGCCCGGCGCCCTGCTGGGGTGGCTGGGCCTGCTGCTGATCTTCATCACCAACCTGCACCATCTGCTGATCATGGCGGTGGTGGACAGCTATTCGACCTTCGCGCCGGGGGCGGCGATCCCCATCGACGACATGGCGAACGTGGTCGGGCAGCTGGTCGGCAAGTCCTTCGTGCTGGGCGTTCAGATGGCGGCGCCGTTCCTGATCTCGGGCATGCTGTTCGCGTTGGCGCTGGGTCTGCTGAACAAGCTGGCGCCGCAGATCCAAGTGTTCTTCCTGTTCACCTCGCTCCAGGTCGCGCTCGGGCTGTTCATGTTCGCTCTGACGCTGGCGGCGATGATGATGTTCTGGCTGACCCATTTCGAGGCTGCCTTCGTCGATTTCCTGAGACCGGGCTGAGCGGGGAGAGAGCCGGTGTCCGAAGACGCGGATGAATCATCCAAAACAGAAGACCCTACGCAAAAGAAGCTCGACGAGGCCCACAAGCAGGGCCAGTACGCGATGACGCAGGAAATCGGCAATTGGCTGATGATCGCCGCGGCGCTGGTGATCCTGATCACGATCCTGCCCGGAACGCTGAAGGGCATGGTGCCCCGCCTGAACTTCTTCTTCGAGAACCTGGACCAGATTCCCATGGACCAGGGTGGGGTCGGCGCGGTCTTGATGCGGGTGATGAAGGACATCCTGTGGGCGCTGTGGCTGCCCATCCTGTTCCTGCTGTTCGCCGGGGTGATCGGCACCATCGGGCAGAAGGGCTTCAACGTCTCCTGGGAGCTGATCGCGCCGAAATTCAGCAAGCTGAATCCGATCTCCGGCGTCGCCAACCTGTTCAGCGCCCAAAAGGGCGTCGATCTGCTGAAGAGCTTGGCCAAGGTCGCGGTGGTCGGCGTCGTCGCCTACATCGCGCTCCAGCCGATGATGCTCACCATCGGGCATTTCATCGGCATCGACATGATGCTGCTGCTCCGCGAGATGGACGGCCTGACCTTCCGGCTGCTGGCCGGTGTTCTGGCCATCCTGACTCTGATCGCCGGGGCCGACCTGTTCTGGCAGCGCCACAGCTTCGACAAGAAGATGCGCATGACCAAGCAGGAGGTGAAGGACGAGCACAAGCAGGCCGAAGGCGACCCGCATGTGAAGGGCCGCATCCGCCAGTTGCGGTTCGAGCGGGCGCGCAAGCGCATGATGGCGGCGGTGCCCGGCGCCGACGTGGTGGTGACCAACCCGACCCACTTCGCCGTCGCGCTGAAATACGACTCCTCCACCATGGGTGCCCCGATGGTGGTGGCGAAGGGCGCCGACGCCGTCGCCTTCAAGATCCGCGAGATCGCCGAGGAGAACGGCGTGCCGGTGATGGAGAATCCGCCCCTCGCCCGTGCGCTCTATGCCGCATGCGATATCGACGAGGAGGTTCCGTCCGAGCACTATCGCGCGGTGGCGGAAGTCATTACCTATGTCTTCAAGCTGAAAGGACGCGCGGTGCGGAACTGAGGACCGTTCCCGGACCTTTCCTTGCGGCGAACGGCTGACCTGGAGTTCCGGTGGACGACACGACCTCTTCCTTTGCCGACAGCGCTCCCGCCGGACGGCGCACCGATGGTGTCGCGGGGGTGGGGGAGCGGCCCGGCGGCGCCGTCGCCACCGGCGTTCTGGCGGTCCTTCTTCTGGCCGGGCTGGTCGCGGCGGGGGCCGGGGTGGTTCTGGACCGCGATCCTGTGGCCTGGGCCGGCCTGACCACCGCGGGCGCGGGAGCCTTGGCCCTGGCGATCCGCATGGTCCGCGCGCGGCGGCGGGTGGCCCGCGTCGGCTCCCTGCTGGGCAGCGCGCTGGAAGGGCTTCCCTCCGGCCAGCTCGTCTGCGACGGCGCCGGGCATGTGGTCTTCGTCAACAGCACCTTCCGCTCGCTGACCGGCTGGAGCGAGGGAGAACCGCCGCTGCGCGCCCTGGAGCGCCAGTTCGCCGACGATCCGGACAGCGCCGACGCCTTCCGCCGCCTGTGCGAGCGGGTGAAGGGCGGCTATTCCGGGTCCATCGAGCTGGCGGTCCGCCAGCAGGGGCGCGCCGCCGAATGGCGCCGCATCCAGGGCCAGCCCATCGACGGGCACGCCGGGGCGGTGATGTGGCGCGTCGAGGACATCACCGCGCGGCGCGAGCTGGAGCAGGTGACCCGGCGCGAGCAGACCCAGCTCGTCGATTTCATGGACCACGCACCGATCGGCTTCTTCTCGGTGGACCAGGACGGGCACTTCCAGTTCGTCAACGCGACCCTGGCGAAGTGGCTGGGCTGCGCGCCGGAGGATCTGGTCGAGGGCGGGCGCCGCCTTCACGATGTGCTGGCCCATCCGCCCGCCGTGTCCGCTCCCTACGACCTCCTGGAGGGCGGCGGGCTGGAGCAGCGCGGCGAGATCGCCATGGACGGGCTCCAGGGCCGCCGCTTCCAGGCCTATGTCGCGCAGAGCGTGGTGAGGGGCGAGGACGGGCGGATTTCGCACACCCGCTCCGTCGTGCGCGACCTGACGCCGGAGCGCGAGTGGCAGGAGGCCCTGCGCCTGTCCGAGCAGCGCTTCCAGCGCTTCTTTGAGGACGCGCCCATCGGCATCGCCCTGGTGGATGAGGTTGGGCGGCTGGCCGAGTGCAACCAGGCCTTCCTGGCACTGATCGGCAGCGAGGCCGGCAACGTCCTCGGGCGGGGCATGGCCGACCTGATCGTCCCGGCGGAGCGCGCCATGGTGACCGAGCGGCTGACTGCCGTGCAGGGTGGCGCCGACCCCGCGGCCCCGCTGGAGGTGAGGTTGACCGGCGGGCGCGAGCTGGTGGCCCAGCTCTACGCGCGGCGGCTCGGCGGGGTGGGGCCGGAAGGGGCGGCGGGGCTGATCCTGCATTTCATCGACATGACCGAGCGCAAGGGGCTGGAGGCCCAGTTCGCCCAGTCGCAGAAGATGCAGGCGGTCGGCCAGCTGGCCGGCGGCGTCGCCCATGACTTCAACAACCTGCTGACCGCGATGATCGGCTTCTGCGATCTGCTGCTGCTGCGGCACAAGCCGGGCGACCAGTCCTTCAGCGACATCATGCAGATCAAGCAGAACGCCAACCGCGCGGCCAATCTCGTGCGCCAGCTTCTGGCCTTTTCGCGCCAGCAGACGCTGCAGCCGCGCATTCTCAGCGTGACCGACGTCCTGGCCGAGCTTGGCAATCTGATGCGCCGGCTGATCGGCGAGAACATCGAACTGAAGATGCTCCACGGCCGGGACATCGGCTATGTGAAGGTCGACCAGAACCAGCTGGAGCAGGTCATCATCAACCTCGTGGTCAATGCGCGCGACGCCATGGCCGGGGGCGGACGGCTGACCATCGTCACCTCCAACCATGTGGTCGAGCAGGCGCAGCGCCGCGAGCACGAGACGATTCCGTCCGGCGAGTATGTGTCCATCGAGGTGATCGACACCGGCTGCGGCATCCCCAAGGAGAATCTCCAGCGCATCTTCGAGCCCTTCTTCACGACCAAGGGCGTGGGGTCGGGCACCGGGCTGGGGCTGTCCACCGTCTATGGCATCGTCCGCCAGACCGGCGGCTTCGTGCTGGTCGAGTCGGAGAAGGGGGAGGGGACGACCTTCACCATCCTGTTGCCCCGCCACAAGGGCGAGGCCCGCCCCGACCAGGGCGAGCCGCGCGAGCGGCGCGGCAGCGACCTGACCGGCTCCGGCACCATCATGCTGGTCGAGGACGAGGACGCCGTGCGCGTCTTCTCCGCCCGTGCGTTGCGCAACAAGGGCTATCAGGTGCTGGAGGCCAAGAACGGCGAGGCGGCGCTGCAGCAGATCAACACGGACGGCAACCGCATCGATCTGCTGATCACCGACGTGGTGATGCCGCAGATGGACGGCCCGACCCTGGCCCGCCATGTCCGGCAGATGCGGCCTGACATGCGGGTGATCTTCATCTCCGGCTACGCCGAGGACCGTCTGGGCGAGATCGACGGGGTCGAGGTCGCCCACTTCCTGCCCAAGCCCTTCTCCCTGAAGCAGTTGGCCTCCAAGGTGAAGGAGGTCATCCGGGACGGGAAGTGACGCGGTGGGCAGAATAGGGCGGGGCCTTATCCGACCCGCCAGCCGTGATAGGTCCAGCGGTCCGTTCCCGGCACGTCGACCGGCTCCCACCCGCGGCGACCGGCGCCGATCGGGCGGTCCGACAGGACCAGCGCGCCCGGCGCCAAGAAAGGTTCGACCAGGCCGCCGATCCACTGGCGGATGCCGTCCTCGTCGTCCTCCCGCTCGCAGCCGATGTCGGCGTGGGCCAGCCGCACGCTGCCGCGGAAGCGCTCCGCGGCGGCGGGCAGCGCGTCCCGGAAATCGCCGAGGAACAGCCGGTCCTCGTCCGGGCGCAGGGAGGCGGGAACGCGCGCCCACATGTCGAAGACCAGGATGTCGCGCGGCGGGAACAGGCTGCGCAGATGGTCGTAGGTGCGGCCCTTCCCCAGACCGATCTCCATCACCAAACCGGGCGTTCCCGCGACGCAGCCGGCGGCCCAGCCGAGCGCGACGCGCTGGGTGGTGAGGCGGTCGATCATGCGGTCGAGCGTGGAGTGGACGGTCGCCATGCGTGGCTTTCCGGGGTGTCGTTGGAGGGGCATCTCCTCTTGAACGCAGCCGCTGGAATTCCGTTGCACGGCGCCGGATCGTTACTAACTTGTGATGAGAACATTCGCGGAACTTAGAGCTTTGCGCAGGGGAACAAAGCTGGTACATTCCCTCTCACCGAATGACCGTTGGTGAGATCGTTGGCCCTGGGGCCGCGGATGTGATCTAACAAGGGGAGACGGGCATGTCGTCCGCACAGCTTCGTTTGGTCGAGAAGGATTCCATGGATAAGCAGAAGGCCCTGGATGCCGCTCTGGCGCAGATCGAGCGCGCCTTTGGCAAGGGCTCGATCATGAAGCTCGGCGCCCGCGAGAACACGGTCGAGACGGAGGTCGTTTCCACCGGCTCGCTCGGCCTCGACATCGCGCTGGGCATCGGCGGCCTGCCGCGCGGCCGCATCATCGAGATTTACGGGCCGGAAAGCTCGGGCAAGACGACGCTGGCGCTGCACGCCATCGCCCAGGCCCAGAAGGGCGGCGGCACCTGCGCCTTCGTGGACGCGGAGCACGCCCTGGACCCGTCCTATGCCCGCAAGCTGGGCGTCAACGTGGACGAGCTGCTGATCTCCCAGCCCGACGCCGGTGAGCAGGCGCTGGAGATCGCCGACACGCTGGTGCGCTCCGGCGCCGTCGACGTGCTGGTGGTCGACTCGGTGGCGGCATTGGTGCCGCGCGCCGAGCTGGAAGGCGAGATGGGCGACAGCCACGTCGGCCTGCACGCCCGCCTGATGAGCCAGGCGCTGCGCAAGCTGACCGGCTCCATCGCCAAGTCGAACTGCCTGGTGATCTTCATCAACCAGATCCGCCTGAAGATCGGCGTGATGTTCGGCAACCCGGAGACGACGACCGGCGGCAACGCGCTGAAGTTCTACGCCTCCGTCCGTCTGGACATCCGCCGCATCGGCGCGATCAAGGACCGGGAGACGGTGGTGGGCAACCAGACCCGCGTGAAGGTGGTGAAGAACAAGATGGCCCCGCCGTTCCGCGTGGTCGAGTTCGACATCATGTACGGCGAGGGCGTGTCGAAGGTGGGCGAACTTCTCGACCTCGGCATCCAGGCCGGCGTGGTGGAGAAGTCGGGCGCGTGGTTCAGCTACGACGGCACCCGCATCGGCCAGGGCCGCGAGAACGCCAAGAACTACCTGCGCAACAACCCGGCCACGGCCGACGCCATCGAGGCGAAGATCCGCGGCAACGCCGGTCTCGTCGCCGACGCCATGATGGGCACCCCGGAGGCCGACGGCGAGGCCGCCACGCCGGAGTGATCCCGGGCGGCAAGCCGGTTTCTGTGTGTGAAAGCCCCTCTCCGGTCCGCCGGGGAGGGGCTTTCGCCGTCTTGCCGGACGGCTGGAAAGACCTTACATTCAGGCTGGGCGGACGGGTGCTGCTACACCCGCCCGCCGGCCCGGTCCTAGCGGTTCAGGATCTCAAGCAGCAGCTTGAGCGCCCGCAACAGCAGGATCAGGAGTTCGAGGATTTTCCGCATCCTCTCATCTCCTTGTGAGCGCCTCATTGAGATTGGACGGGCGGTGGCGATCCACCGCCCGTCCGCGCTGACGATCATGCAAATGTGGCGCTCCGTCCACGCGGCCTGTCGCCGCGCGGGTGCCCGTCGCGGGCACTCTGTGGACAGCCACCGCAAGTCACGTTAAAAGCACGGTTCGGCCGCGAACAAGGCCGCGCCGCCGATTGTAGCCGACCGTAGCCGGAGCCTGGACAGCTTATGAAGACCGCCAACGACATCCGCCGCACGTTCCTGGACTTTTTCGCGAAGAACGGCCACCAGATCGTGGAGTCGTCGCCGCTGGTTCCGCGCAACGACCCGACGCTGATGTTCACGAACGCCGGCATGGTGCAGTTCAAGAACGTCTTCACCGGGGCGGAGCAGCGGCCTTATTCGCGCGCGACCACCTCGCAGAAGTGCGTGCGCGCGGGCGGCAAGCACAACGACCTGGACAATGTCGGCTACACGGCGCGGCACCACACCTTCTTCGAGATGCTGGGCAACTTCTCGTTCGGCGACTATTTCAAGGACGACGCGATCGCCTTCGCCTGGAACCTTGTGACGAAGGAGTTCGGGCTGCCGGCGGACAAGCTGCTGGTCACCGTCCACAGCTCCGACGAGGACGCGGCGGGCATCTGGCGCAAGGTCGCCGGCCTGTCGGACGACCGCATCATCCGCATCCCGACCGACGACAATTTCTGGCGCATGGGCGACACCGGCCCCTGCGGTCCCTGCTCGGAGATCTTCTTCGACCACGGCCCGCACATCGCCGGCGGTCCTCCGGGCTCGCCCGACCAGGACGGCGACCGCTTCATCGAGATCTGGAACCTCGTGTTCATGCAGTATGAGCAGCGCGGTCCCGACGACCTGATCGCCCTGCCGAAGCCGTCGATCGACACCGGCATGGGGCTGGAGCGTCTGGCCGCCGTGCTCCAGGGCAAGCACGACAACTACGACATCGACCTGATGCGGGCGCTGATCGTGGCCTCCGCCGAGGCGACGAAGACCGCGCCGGACGGCGCGCACGCCGTCTCGCACCGCGTCATCGCCGACCATCTGCGCTCCTGCTGCTTCCTGATCGCCGACGGCGTTCTGCCGTCGAACGAGGGCCGCGGCTATGTGCTGCGCCGCATCATGCGCCGCGCCATGCGCCACGCCCACATGATCGGCGCGCGCGAGCCGCTGATGCACCGCCTCGTCCCGGCGCTGATCCAGCAGATGGGCGACGCCTATCCGGAGCTGAACCGCGCCCGCGCCCTGATCGTCGAGACGCTGAAGCTGGAGGAGACCCGCTTCAAGCAGACGCTGGAGCGCGGCCTGCGTCTGCTGGAGGACGAGGTCGCCCGCCTGGGCGAAGGGCAGCCGCTGCCCGGCGACGTCGCCTTCAAGCTGTACGACACCTACGGCTTCCCGCTCGACCTGACCCAGGACGTGCTGCGCACCCAGGGCCGCCCGGTCGACGAGAGCGGCT
Organism: Azospirillum sp. UENF 312511; assembly: GCF_058780635.1. Taxonomy (NCBI): domain Bacteria; kingdom Pseudomonadati; phylum Pseudomonadota; class Alphaproteobacteria; order Rhodospirillales; family Azospirillaceae; genus Azospirillum; species Azospirillum sp. UENF 312511. The sequence goes on from NZ_JBSNCG010000003.1 coordinate 2,421,416, forward strand.
TCAAGGCCGCCATGGACGAGCAGCGCCGCAAGGCCCGCGAATCCTGGGCCGGCTCGGGCGAGGCGACGACCGAGAAGCTGTGGTACGAGCTGAAGGACGAGCTGGGCGCCACGGAGTTCTTCGGCTACGACACCGAGGTCGCCGAGGGCAAAGTGACCGCCATCGTCAAGGGCGACGCCCGCGTCGAGCAGGCCGCCGCCGGGGACGAGGTGCTGGTCATCGTGAACCAGACGCCCTTCTACGGTGAATCGGGCGGTCAGGTCGGCGATGCCGGCGTGATCTTCTCCGCCGAGGGCACCGAGGTCGCCGTCTCCGACACCCAGAAGAAGCTGGGCGCCGTCTGGGCCCATGTCGGCACGGTCACCAAGGGCACGCTGAAGGTCGGCGACGTGGTGGAACTGCGCGTGGACACGGAGCGCCGCTCGGCCATCCGCGCCAACCACTCGGCCACCCACCTGCTGCACGAGGCGCTGCGCCGCCGCCTGGGCGAGCATGTCACCCAGAAGGGCTCGCTGGTCGCCCAGGAGCGCCTGCGCTTCGACATCAGCCAGCCGGTCGGCCTGACCCCGGCGGACATCGCCGCGGTCGAGGACGAGGTGAACCGCCGCATCCTCGGCAACAGCGAGGTCGTCACCCGTCTGATGTCCCCGGACGAGGCCCGCGCGTCCGGCGCCATGGCCCTGTTCGGCGAGAAGTATGGCGACGAGGTGCGCGTCGTCTCCATGGGTGGCCCGCACGGCGAGCTGGACCGTGACTACTCGATCGAGCTGTGCGGCGGCACCCACGTCCGCCGCACCGGCGACATCGGCCTGTTCACGATCGTCGCCGAGGGCGCCGTCGCCGCCGGCGTGCGCCGCATCGAGGCGCTGACCGGCACCGGCGCCAAGGCTTGGCTGTCGGAACGCGATCATCTGCTGACCGAGGCCGCGTCCGTCCTGAAGGTCCGTCCGGAGGACGTCCCCTCGCGCCTCGCCGCTCTGGTGGACGAGCGCAGGAAGATGGAGCGCGAGCTGGCCGAACTCCGTCGTCAAGTCGCCATGGGCGGTGGTGCGAAGGCGGACGGCGGCAACGAGGCCAAGGACATCGCGGGCGTGAAGTTCGCCGCCCGCGTGGTCGAGGGCCTGCCGGCCAAGGACCTGAAGCCGATGGCCGACGAGCTGAAGAAGCAGGTCGGTTCCGGCGTCGTCGTTCTGATCGCATCGAACGAGGGCAAGGCGTCCATCGTCGTCGGCGTCACCGACGATCTGACCGGCAAGATCAGCGCCGTCGATCTGGTGCGCGTCGGTGCGGAGGCTCTGGGCGGAAAGGGCGGCGGCGGCCGTCCGGACATGGCCCAGGCCGGCGGTCCGGACGTCGCGCTGGCGCCCGCCGCCGTCGAGGCCATTGAGAAGGCGCTGGCGGCGAAAGCCGCTTCTTAACCGGGCCGCTCCTCCGAGCGCACCGGCTCCAACGCGGGTGCGCTCGGCGGGTGCCGGCGAATGACGAGGCCGGGGCGGTCAGGAATGCCGTAGCGCCGGTATTCCCGCGCCAGCTGTCCGGTCAGGGCCAGCCCGGCCATGCGGATGTCCGCGGCCAGCGAGGCCAGCGGCGCGTCCAGCGTCTTGGGCCGATTGCGCTCCACCAGGAAATGGCCCAGCCACGCCGCGCCGTAGCCGACCAGCGGCGCCGCCACGAGCGCCCGCCAGTCGCGGCGTGCCAGTCCCACTCCAAGCAGGGCTGCCGCCGACAGCGTGCCGGCGACGTGCAGCGCGCGGTTCGTCGGGTCGCGGTGCTGTTCCAGATAATCGGGCCAGAAATTGGGATCGGTCGCCATGGCGGACTCCTTCCGCGGGGGAACGCCGGGCGGCCCGCGGCGGTTCCGTCTTGCATGACGCCCGCCGTGCTGGAAGGATGCGCGGGTCAACGAACGATACCGCGGAACCGACTGGCATGCGCTTCACCGGCACCGACTCCTACGTCGCCACCGACGACCTGATGGTGGCCGTCAACGCGGCCATCACGCTTGAGCGCCCGCTGCTGGTGAAGGGGGAGCCGGGCACCGGCAAGACCGTGCTGGCCCAGGAGGTCGCCCGCGCCCTGAACAAGCCGCTGCTCGCCTGGCACATCAAGTCCACGACCAAGGCGCAGCAGGGCCTCTACGAGTACGACGCGGTCAGCCGCCTGCGCGACAGCCAGCTCGGCGAGGAGCGGGTGCACGACATCGGCAACTACATCGTGCGCGGCAAGCTGTGGGAGGCGTTCGAGGCGCCGGAGCCCCCCGTGCTGCTGATCGACGAGATCGACAAGGCCGACATCGAGTTTCCCAACGACCTGCTGCTCGAACTCGATCGCATGGAGTTCCACGTCTACGAGACGCGGCAGACGGTCAAGGCGGCCCGGCGCCCCCTGGTCATCATCACCTCCAACAACGAGAAGGAACTGCCGGACGCCTTCCTGCGCCGCTGCTTCTTCCACTACATCCGCTTCCCCGACCGCGACACCATGGAGCGGATCGTGGACGTTCATTACCCCGGCCTGAAGCAGGACCTGCTGCGCGAGGCGATGGCGCTGTTCTACAGCCTGCGCGAAGTGCCCGGCCTCAAGAAGAAGCCCTCCACCTCGGAGCTTCTCGACTGGATCAAGCTGCTGATGGTCGAGGACGTGGACCCCGAGACCCTGCGCGCCAAGGACGCCCGCAGCCTGATCCCGCCGCTGTGCGGCGCGCTCCTGAAGAACGAGCAGGACGTGCACCTGCTGGAACGGCTGGCTTTTCTCGCCAAGCGGGAAGGGCGCTAGGAAGCGCTTGACCGCGGCCGCCCTTCTGGGGCAGCCTGAACCCATGCAATCGACCCCGCACCTGAACCGAATGCGAATTACCGCCCCGGCGCTCTGACAGAGGGCGCCGGACCGCGAGCGTTCGTTTTCGCAATCTGGTGTGGAGTGTGGCGTGTCCGTGCGCCCTGGGTCTTCCGGAACCCGCAATCCGGTTCATCACCATCCCCTGACCCGTTGCTTCACGCGTGCGTTGCGCCATCCGGCGGACCGAATGCGGGGCTCTGCGCGAATTATCGTCCCGGTCCGCTGACGCTGGCCGGGTTTCGCGCCTTCCTTTTCCGCCCCCCGTTCGTTCCCTCCGCCCGAGGACCCCTGCGATGCCGTCCGCGCACGCCACCCGTCTGCCTGCCCCTACCAGCCACCGGAACACCGAAGACCGTTTGCCGTCCTGGCTCCCCCTCTCCGCCATCGAGGACGCCGCCGAGCGTCTGCACGGGCGGATCGTCCGAACGCCGCTGCTGCCCGCTCCGGTGCTGGGGCGTGACGTCTGGCTGAAGGCGGAGACCTTCCAGGCGACCGGCGCCTTCAAGGAGCGCGGTGCCCTGAACCGCCTCTTGCGCCTGACGGCGCTGGAGCGCGCGGCGGGCGTCGTCGCCATGTCGGCGGGCAACCACGCCGCCGGACTGGCGCTGCACGCCCAGCGGCTGGGCGTGGCGGCGACCATCGTCATGCCGGTCACCGCGCCGCGCTGCAAGGTGGAGCGGACCGAGGCGCTGGGTGCCGAGGTCGTGCTGTCCGGGGCTAATGTGGGGGAGGCGAAGTCCCGCGCGCTGCAACTGGCGGCGGAACGGCGGCTGACCTTCGTTCATCCCTACGACGACCCGGACGTGATCGCCGGGCAGGGCACGGTGGGGCTGGAGGTGCTGGCCGACCGCCCTGACGTTGGGACGCTGGTGGTGCCGGTGGGCGGCGGCGGCCTGCTGGCCGGGATGGCGGCGGCGGTGAAGGCGCGCAAACCCTCCGTCACCGTGGTCGGGGTGCGGCTGGCGCGCCGGCGGGGACCGACCTTGGCCGACGGGATCGCGGTGGACGCGCTGGGCAAGCTGCCGCAGGCCCTGCTGGCCGGCTTCGTGGACGCCCTGGTCGAGGTGGAGGAGGCGGAGGTCGCGGCGGCGATGCGGACCCTGCACGGCTCCTTCGGCATGGTGGCGGAAGGCGCGGGTGCCGCGGCGGTGGCGGCGCTGTTGGCCGGGAAGGTGCCGGCGGGGGGGCGGACCGTGGCCGTGCTGTCCGGCCGCAACGTGGATTCCGACACGCTGGTGCGGACGCTCGCCGCCGCTTGATCGACATCAAAGACCGCGGGGCCGGGACAGGCCCAGGATCATCCTGCGGGCGCACCGTCCGGAAGACGGTGGCCTTGCAGGCAAAAGGCCGGTTGTCCCCGTGGCTCGTCTGGTGTCCCTCCTCGCGCTTGTGGTTCTGGCCGTCGGGTTTCTCGGCGGTGCCGCGCCCATGCGCATGGCGGACCTCCCGACGCTCCACTGCGAGTCCACCACGGTGCAGGACGCCGTGGATTGCGACATCCACCACCCGACGGACAGCCCGGCTCCGGGAAAGACCCATGCACACGGCACCGCCGGGTGCCTCTGCCTGAGCGGAGCCTGTGACCTGACCGGTCTGCCGGCCCGGATCGGTGTGCCGTTCGGCCACCGCCTCGCGACCCTGCTTCCCGGCGCGGACGCCGAGCCCGCCGCCACCGCCCACGCGCCGCCGCTGCCACCGCCGCGCGCCTGACTCCCGCCGTTCCGTCGCCTTTTCCCCGACCTGCGGACGTGCCCGGTCTTACGCCGATCGCGGCACCGGCGCGCCCGCCGAACACGCGCGAGTCACCCCATGACCATGACCCACTACATGGAACTGCTGGCCGTCAACCAGCCCTGGAACCTGCTGATCTTCATGGCGGTCCCCGTCATCCTGGCCGAGACGGTGGCAATCAGCGAACTGTACCTGCTCTACACCCGCGACTATGACGGCCCGGTGCGGCGGCTGAACCGCTGGGCCGGCATCACCGTCGGCGTCTATTTCACGGGCGTCTTCGTCCATCTGATGCAGAACGCGGTCGTTCCGCTGACCGTATCCGGCGGCTGGCGCGGGCCGGCGGACGTGCTGGCGGTGGGCTTCTACCTCGCCGGCATCGTTCCGCTCGGCGGCATCGCGCTCCTGGACCTTGGGCTGATCGGCCGGGGCCGCGGCGAGCATGGCCGCATGGCGATCCACGCGGCCCTGGTCGGGCTGTTCCTGATCGTCGCCCACATCGCCATGATCTTCGGGATGCTGGACCCGACGCTCCTCACGGGTGCGGCGGCCGGCGGTCACAGCATGCATTGAGCGGATGCTGACAGTCCCTCTCCCGTCCCGGGAGAGGGAAGGGGCCCGCGCAAGGCGCGGGAAGGGTGAGGGTACTGCCGAGAATAACTGCCTCGATCCTCGTACGACCCTCACCCGGCCCTTCGGGCCACCCTCTCCCGGGACGAGAGAGGGGTTTCTAGGGCGCCATGAACACGCTGCGGTGCCGGCCGATCTCGCCGCTGGTCAGGTCACGGGCCACCACCGTCACGTCGGTGGATCCCGGCGTTGCGGCGCCCCGCGGCACGCGGACGAAGATGCGGTAGGTCGCCACCGAATCCGCTTCCGCGGCGAGCGTCAGCGAACTTCCCGACTGGGCGTCCACGCTGGCGACCGACAGGTCGGCGTTCGCCAAACCCTCCACCGACAGGCGGTAGGTCCGTGCTTCGTGGGTCTTGTTCAGAATCTTGATGGTGTAGGCGTTCTGCACGTCGCCGTTCGACTGCTGCACGTAGAGCGGGGCGCGGTCGCGCAGCACGCTGACGTCCAGCGTCGGGCGCAGCGCCAGGGAGATCGCCATGGCGCCGGCCACCACCAGGATGATGAGCGCGTAGATCACCGTGCGCGGGCGCAGCAGCCGCACTGGCGCGGCCTGACCGTCGGCCTTGGCGACCTGATTGGAGCGGTTGTCGAACAGGATCAGGTCGCCGGGGCGCCCGACCTGGGCCATCACGTCATTGCAGGCGTCCACGCACAGGCCGCAGCCGATGCAGGAGATCTGCTGGCCCTTGCGGATGTCGGTGCCGGTCGGGCAGACATGGACGCACAGCTTGCAATCGATGCAGTCGCCCAGCCCCTCCGCCGTCCGTTCCTCCCAGTTCTGCGACTTGCGCAGCGGCGCGCGCCCTTCGCCGCGCCAGTCCTGGTAGGTGACGACGTAGGTGTCCTCATCGACCATCGCCGCCTGGAAGCTGCGCCACGGGCAGACGTAGATGCAGATTTGCTCGCGCGCCCAGCCGGCGAAGAAATAGGTCGTGCTGGTGAACAGCCCGGCGAAGGCCAGGACTTTCCACGATACCTCGCCGGTCACGATCTCGCGCAGCAGGGTCGGGGCGTCGTTGAAGTAGAAGATCCAGGCGCCGCCGGTGACCAGGGAAATCACCAGCCAGATGGCGTGTTTCGACGCCTTCAGTCCCAGCTTGCGCGCCGACAGCGGCGCCTTGTCGAGCCGGATGCGCTCGGTGCGTGGGCCTTCCAACTTGCGCTCCACCCACATGAACAGGTCGGTCCAGACCGTCTGTGGGCAGGCGTAGCCGCACCAGATGCGGCCGAGCAGGGTGGTGGCGAAGAAGATGCCGAAGGCGCCGATGATGAGCAGGCCGGTCAGATAATAGACCTCCTGCGGCCAGATCTCGATCCAGAAGAAGTAGGCGCGCCGGCCCACCATATCGACCAGCACCGCCTGATCGGGAATGCCCGGCCCGCGATCCCAGCGCAGCCAGGGCGTGACGTAGTAGACGCCGAGCAGAACCGCCAGCGCCAGCCATTTCAGCCGGCGGAAGCGGCCATGGACGTCGGCGGCGTAAACCTTGGGGCGTTGCACGAACCAGCGCTCGCGCGGCTGGTCGGCATCATGGGAGTCCGGGGTTTGGGCGGCGGGGGAGGTGAGGGACATGGCGTGCGACCTTGCTTTGACGCGGCGGTCAACCTAGCCCCTCCTTTATAAGCCTTCCGTGATGTAGTCACACTGCGCTAAATCAGCCGCCGCGGCAGCGAAATGGGTCTAGACCGCTTCGCCGCGCAGTTCGGCCAGACCGTCCTCATAGGCGCGGTCGAACAGCGATTCCAGCCGCGCGTCGGTGCCGCGCAGGCCGGCGACGACCGCGTGCGCCCACTCGAAATACTCGACCTTGCGCTCCAGCGGCCAGTCGGCGGGCGGGCTGTGCGCCATGGAGCGCAGGTTGGACACCTTGTCGGCCAGCTTCACCAGCTTGGCGCGCGAGGAGGCGGTCGGGGCGGCGTCGATCTGCCGCTGCTTGCGCTCCGCCTTGCGCAGGCGCTTGTCGTCGGTGGTCTCGGCGACGACGCCGGCGACCTCCGCCCCGAAATGCTGCTCGATCTCCTCATAGGAGGCGTCGGTGTCCTCCAGCGTGTCGTGGAGCAGCGCGGCGATGACCACCACCGGGTCATTGCCCGCCGTCGCCTCGGCGCAGAGGAACGCCACCTCCGACAGGTGGTTGAGGTAGGGCTCGGCGCGCACGCCCTTGCGGCGCTGGTCGATGTGCTTGTGCGCGGCGAACTCCAGCGCGCGGGCGAAGTCGAGAAGGGCTGTCATGGCGTTCCTGGCGGGTCGGCGCTACGATGAGGGCGGATGGGGACGAAACCCCACGGGGGGAAGCGGCATGTTCACGGGATTCTTCTTCGAACTGCGCAAGGCGGGCGTGCCGGTCTCGCTGAACGAGTACCTGACGCTCATGGAGGCCATGAAGCGCGGCGTCGCCGACTTCCGCGTCGAAGACTTCTATTACCTCAGCCGGGCCTGTCTGGTGAAGGACGAGCGCAATCTCGACCGCTTCGACCGCGTGTTCGGGCAGGTCTTCAAGGGGCTGGAAGGTGCGGAGGGCGCCGGGGGCGACGAGATTCCCGTGGTCGACCTGCCGGAGGAATGGCTGCGCAAGCTCGCCGAACGCTTCCTGACCGACGAGGAGAAGGCGCAGATACAAGCCCTTGGCGGCTGGCAGAAACTCTTGGAGACGCTGGCGGAGCGGCTGGCCGAACAGAAGGGGCGGCACCAGGGCGGCTCCAAATGGATCGGCACCGCCGGAACCTCGCCCTTCGGCGCCTACGGCTACAACCCGGAGGGCGTGCGCATCGGCCAGAAGGAATCCCGGCACCGCCGCGCCGTGAAGGTGTGGGACAAGCGGGAATTCAAAAATCTGGATGATCAGGTCGAGATCGGCACGCGCAACATCAAGGTGGCGCTGCGCCGCCTGCGCAAGTTCGCCCGCACCGGGGCGGCCAGCGAGCTGGACCTGCCCGGAACCATCCGCGCCACCGCCAGCAACGCCGGCTGGCTGGACCTGAAGATGGTGCCGGAGCGGCACAACACAGTGAAGGTGCTGCTGTTCCTCGACATCGGCGGTTCGATGGACGACCACATCCGGCTGGTCGAGGAGCTGTTCTCCGCCGCGCGGGGCGAGTTCAAGCATCTGGAGCACTTCTACTTCCACAATTGCGTTTACGAGAGCGTGTGGCGCGACAACAAGCGCCGCCACGACGAGCGCACCTCGACCTGGGACGTGCTGCACACCTATCCCGCCGACTACAAGCTGGTCTTCGTCGGCGACGCGGCGATGAGCCCTTACGAGATCGCCTATGCCGGCGGCAGCGTCGAGCATTGGAACGAGGAGCCGGGGCAGGTCTGGCTGCAGCGGATGCTGTCCGTCTACAGCCGCGCCGTCTGGCTCAACCCCACGCCGGAATCGCGCTGGGGCTACACTGAGAGTACCCGCATGCTGCAGCGGCTTTTGGGCGGCCGCATGTACCCGCTGACCTTGCAGGGCCTGGACGCCGCGATGCGCGAGCTGGTGCGGTAACGCGCGGTCCAGCCACCGCCTTCGACGGTCGATTGCGTTTCGTGGAAACGGACGGCGTGAAGCCGCGTCCGCCGGCGCGATGCGTCACGCCTGTGACAGCTCTGTCGGGCAAAGCGCCGAAGGGCGCGTCAACAGTCCGCTCAAGATCAGTTTGCAATCTTTGGCTGAGATTGTGTTTTGCGGATGCGCGCCTTTATAATGGCCTGTTTCAGTAATTGAACGAATTTCTGGGCATTTGAAGAAACAAGAGGCCCGAGTCGCAGAGTTAAGTATCTGAACAATCCTCTAATCGGTATCTCTATACGATACAAATGCGGTCAGGCTTTCGTTTGTTTTAAACATTGATCGTCATTTTTGCGGCTTCCGGGCAACATTGCCTAGCAAACGGATATTGCAAATCATTCTACCTTGAATGCATACGATTGCATTCATGAACATGAAGCTTCTTGTTCACAGCATGCAGTCGATGAGGGTCAGGGAAAATGGCGGGTCTTCTTGCGCGCATCAGCATCAGCGGCAAAATCTACAGCGTTGTCGCGATCCTGGGAGTGGTGGCCGCTATCATTGGTGGTGTTGGCTCCATTGGAATGCAGACCTACGACGACAAGTTCGACCAAATTCAGAACTGGTCCCGGCGGGCGCTGATCAACGAGCAGATCAACGCTTTGATCTATAAGGTCGTCATGGACAGCCGCGGCATCTACGCCGCGGACGGAACGGCGGACGCCACGCCCTACGCCAAGAACATCCTCGGCGCCACCGGCGAGCTGGAAAAGCTCATGGGCAAGCTGGAGACTCTGCAGCCGCCGGAAAACAAGGTCGCCTTCGGCGAGGTCCAGCAGACGGCCCGCGCGTTCGTCCTGCACCGCAACGAGGTCGCCCGCCTCGGGATGGAGGCCGGCCCGGACAAGGCGCGCGACCACGGCGACACCCCCGAGGCCCGCGCGCTGCGCAGCAAGCTCGGCCAGTTCATGGAGAAGGCCTCCGAACGCAACATGCAGGGGATCGCCCAGGCCAACGATGAACTGAGCGCCGTGAACAGCCTGATGACGACGCTCATGATGGTCGTCGGCATCGGTGGTGGCCTCGGCGCGCTGGCGTTGAGCGTCCTGGTCGCGCGCGTCGGCATCTCCCGCCCGATCGCCGGGATCACCGACGTCATGGAGCGGCTGGCGACCGGCGACACCTCGGTGACGGTGCCGGGCCTCGGCCGTGGCGACGAGATCGGCGGCATGGCCAAGGCCGTGGCGGTCTTCAAGGACAACGCCGTGGACCGCGAGCGCATGCGGGTCGCCGAGGAGGCCGAGCGCCGGGCCAAGGAGCGGCGCACCCACGCCGTCGAGGAACTGGTGCAGTCCTTCGACCGCAACGTTTCCGGCATCCTGCGCACCGTCGCCTCCGCCGCCACGGAACTGGAGGCCACGGCGCAGAGCATGCTGACGACCGCCGACCAGACCAAGGGGCAGGCGGCCAGCACCGCGGCTGCGGCCGAGCAGGCGTCGGTCAACGTGCAGACCGTCGCCGCGGCGACCAACGAGTTGAGCGCGTCGATCAACGAGATCAGCGGTCAGGTGACGCGCTCCACCACCATCGCCAGCCACGCGGTGGGCGAGGCGCAGCAGACCAACGAGCGCGTCCAGGGCCTCGTCGCTCAGGCGCAGCGGATCGGTGATGTGGTGAAGCTGATCACCGACATCGCCAGCCAGACCAACCTGCTGGCGCTGAACGCGACGATCGAGGCGGCGCGCGCTGGGGAGGCCGGCAAGGGCTTCGCCGTCGTGGCGTCGGAGGTGAAGAACCTCGCCAACCAGACGGCCAAGGCGACCGAGGAGATCGCCTCCCAGATCGCCTCCATGCAGGAGGCCACCGGCGGGGCGGCGGCGGCCATCAACGGGATCGGCGACACCATCGGCACGATCAGCGAGATCGCCACGATCATCGCCTCGGCGGTGGAGGAGCAGGGATCGGCGACCGGCGAGATCGCCCGCAACGTGCAGCAGGCCGCTCAGGGCACCCATCTGGTGACCACCAACATCACCGAGGTCAGCGACGGCGCCACCCAGACCGGCTCCGCCGCCACCCAGGTGCTGGGCGCCGCCGGCGAGCTGTCCCGCCAGTCGGAGGTCCTGCGGAGCGAGGTGGAGCGCTTCCTGGCCGGCATCCGCGCCGCGTAAGGATGGTTCGGGGGTGTGCGAGGAAGCGCACCCCCGCCCATTCTCATCCTGAACGGACCGAACGGCGTTTGCCGGACCGAAATCCCGTTTTTATCGTCACGGCCATTCGCGTTCGAATGGAGGGGTACCGTGGCGAAATCCTATCTGGCGTCCTGGAAGAAGGCGAAGGACCGCTTCGAGAAGACGACGGGCAAGAAGAAGCCCGATCCCAAGAGCCGTTTCGGCAAGCTGTTCAGCAAGATCAGCGCGACCGGCCTGGAAGGCGCGCTGAAGAGCTACGACGCCGCCACGACCGTGCAGGATGCGCAGAAGCACGCCCGTGCCTTCCAATCCGCGGCAGGCAGCTACATCCCCACGCTCGACGCGGCGGGCAAGGCGGCCAAGCAGGACGGCGACGCGGTCTACGCCGAAGCCTGCGCCGACATGGTGGCGTCGCTGAACAAGATCGCCGGTAGCGTCGTGACGGATTTGGAACGGTTCGACGATCTGCCGAAGACCATCGATGGCTATTTCAAGTCGCCGTACTGGTTCAAGCTGCTGCACAAGATGGCCAAGCAGGAAATGTCGCTCGAAAATGTCGAGCTGTACGACAAGATCCTGAAAGGCAAGCTGTCGAAGGCGGAGCCTGCGGAAGAGGCATACAAGGAATACGTGGCCGTCCGCTCCCCCAAGGAAGTGAACATCGGGTCGGGAACCCGGAGCGCGTGCAAGAAGTGCGCGGATCAGGGCGCTTGGACCGACATGCCTTGGGACAAGGTGGCGAAGGATTTGGGCGTCAACCTGGCTGACACCATCGGACGCCTGCACAGCGCGCTCGCCAAGGGCGAGATCTGACGGCCGGCGGCCGGTTGACGCGGTCAGGTTGATGCGGTCAAGTTGACTGGGCGGGCCTCCGCCGTCACTTTGAGGGTCAGCCCTTCAGGGGCGGCCCTTCAAAAATGGTCTCGGGAGGCTCCGCCATGTACATCGCCATGAACCGTTTCCGCGTGCGTCCGGACGCGGAACAGGACTTCGAGGAGGTCTGGCTGAACCGCGAGGTCCATCTGAACACGGTTCCGGGCTTCGTGGAGTTCCACATGCTGCGCGGCCCGCGTTACGAGGACCACCGCCTCTATTCCTCCCACACCGTCTGGGAGTCGGAGGCGCATTTCCAGGCCTGGACCCGCTCGGAGGAGTTCCGCGCCGCCCATCGCGGGGCGGGGGACCGCAAGCCGCTCTATCTCGGCCCGCCGCAGTTCGAGGGCTTCGAGGTCATCCAGACCGTGGTGGGGCAGACCGCGGGGCGCGAGGGCTGAGCCGCCGGGTGCGCTCAGCCTTTCAAAGCGTCCTCGTCGCCGATCAGGCGGTGGGCGATGGCGACGGTGATCAGGCCGGCGAGCAGAAGGCCGTACTGCCACAGGCTGGACCAGTCGCCGGTCTGCACGTCGCCCGCCACCGCCTGGACCGGGCGCACGATCAATTGCCGCAGCAGCGTGATCATCGCCACCTCCAGGAAGACGCGCAGGTGGAAGCGGTTGGTCCGCACATAGTCGACCTCCGCGGAGATCAGCGCGGACAGCGTCCAGACGATGAACAGCACGCCGAGCGCGTGCAGGAATCCGTGTGCCAGCTGGTCCTTCTGGAAGGCTGCCCAGGCTTCGATGAAGAATTCCCAGACCACCATGGCGCTCGCCGCGACCAGGGCGATCGCCAGGACGACGTGCAGCAGCCCGTTGAAGGACTTCAGGGCGCGGATCAGGCCCTGTTCGAGAAGCGAGTTGGATGGGGCGCGGGGGAGCGATTGCAGCATCGTGGCGTGTCGCAAGGTCGAAGGGTGCGGGAAGATAGAAGCCCAACCCGGCGGACGCCCCCGCCGTTTTGCCATTGCCGCCATGGGGAAAACGCAAGCATTGCAGATCAGCGTCAAGTCGCCGCATCAATGGTCCCGGCTTTGCAGGTGGAAAAAAGCACCGGCCATTGAACTCCGGGCCTGATTTCGTCTAGGGTCGCCGCGGTCCCTCCGGCGTCGTTCCTTCGAGGGTTCCCCCAGGAGTGAATGGATGCGCGAAACCACCCCCATCACGGTCGCCCGCGGCGACGGCATCGGTCCGGAAATCACCGACGCGGTGCTTCACGTGATGGAGGCCGCCGGCGCCCGCCTGAAGGTGGAGGAGGTGCCAGCGGGCGAGCAGGTCTACCGCCGCGGCCATCTGGGCGGGCTGGACGCCGCCGGCTGGGGGTCGATCCGCCGCACGCGGGTCTTCCTGAAGGGGCCGATCACCACGCCCCAGGGCTACGGCAACAAGTCGCTGAACGTCACCGCGCGGACCACGCTGGGGCTGTTCGCCAACGTGCGGCCCTGCGTGTCGCACCATCCCTACGTCCGCACGCGGCACCCGCGCATGGACGTGGTCATCATTCGCGAGAACGAGGAGGACCTCTACGCCGGGATCGAGCACCGCCAGACCGACGACGTGATCCAGTCGGTCAAGCTGATCTCCCGGCCGGGGTCGGAGCGCATCGTGCGCTACGCCTTCGACTACGCCCGTGCCAACCACCGGCGCAAGGTGACGGCCTTCGTCAAGGACAACGTCATGAAGATGACGGACGGGCTGTTCCTGAAGATCTTCAACGAGATCGCCGCCGAATATCCAGAGATCAAGGCCGACCACCTGATCGTCGACATCGGCGCCGCCCGTCTGGCCGACCAGCCGGAACGGTTCGACGTGATCGTGACGCTGAACCTGTACGGCGACATCGTGTCGGACATCGCCGCCCAGATCACCGGCTCGGTCGGGCTGGCCGGCTCCGCCAATATCGGCGACGCCTGCGCCATGTTCGAGGCGATCCACGGCTCGGCGCCGATGATCGCGGGGCAGGGAATCGCCAACCCGTCGGGTCTGCTGATGGCCGCCGTGATGATGCTGGTCCATATCGGGCAGGGCGACGTGGCGGCGCGCATCCACAACGCCTGGCTCAAGACCGTCGAGGACGGCGTCCACACCGTGGACATCTTCAACCGCGGGGTCAGCCGCCAGCGCGTCGGCACCCATGCCTTCGCGAACGCGGTGGTGGAGCGGTTGGGCCAGATGCCGGTGACCCTGCCCACCGTCGGCTACGCCGTCACCGCGCGGCCCGCCTATGAGTCCGGGGTGCGGCTGTCCCCCCGCCGCAAGGCGGTGAAGGAGTTGGTGGGGGTGGACGTGTTCCTGCATTGGCCGGGCGGCAACCCCGACGAGCTGGCCGGGCTGGTCCTGCCGGTGGCGACCCCGGCGCTGCGGCTGTCCAGCATCTCCAACCGCTCGCAGAAGGTCTGGCCGGAGGGCAACATCGGCGTCTTCTGCACCGATCATTGGCGCTGCCGCTTTCTGGCGCCGGAGGGCGTGGCGGTCGGCCACCCCGACATCGTCGAGCTGCTCTCGGGTCTGGCCCGCGCCGGGTTGGATTTCACCCAGACCGAGAACCTGTGCAACTTCGACGGCAAGTCCGGCTTTTCGGCAACGTAAGCCGCGAAGTCGGGGAATAATCGTCCCCGGCCGGACGTCCAGACGGGCAGGACATCCTTCCAAGGGGAGCGCCGCCGCATGCCTCTGCCAAAGCCGCCTCCCGAACCTCCTCCAGGGAACAGCCCCCCAGCCAGCGGCGCCCCAGCCAGCGGCGCAGTGGACGAGCGGGCCATCGCCGCGCAGGTGCCGCGGCTGCGCCGTTACGCCGCAGCGCTGGCCGGCAACCTGTCCGACGCCGACGACCTCGTGCAGGACTGCATCGAGAAGGCGCTGGCCAACCGGCACACGCTGCGGGACGTCACCCGGCTCGGCGGCTGGCTGCTGTCGATCCTGCACAACCTGCACGTCTCCGGCCTGCGCTGGCGCCGCCGCCGCGGGCCGGAGGTGCCGGTGGAGGATCTGGCGAACGATCTGGCGCTCAGCGCCGCCCCCGCCGACCGGGCGGAGGTGCGGGACTTCGTGCGCGCCTTCAACCAGATGTCGGAGGAGCACCGGGCCGTGCTTCTGCTGACCGGGCTGGAAGGGCTGTCCTACCGCGAGGCGGCGGAGGTGCTGGGGGTTCCGGTGGGAACCGTCATGTCTCGGCTGGCCCGCGCCCGGGAACGGCTGCGCGTTCTGCTGGACGGCGGGACGGAGCAGGCGGTGAGGAGGATCAAGTGATGGACACCGAACCGGACGCTCCGGTGACCGAGGCCGAGTTGCACGCCTGGATGGACGGCGAATTGCCGGAGGAACGGCGTGGCGAGGTCGAGCGCCATCTGGCGGGCGACCCCGATCTGGCCCGCCGTTTCGACCGCTACCGCGCCCAGCGGGCCATGCTCCAGGGAACCTTCGGCCCGCTGATCGACCGGCCGTTGCCGGCGGCCCTGGTGCCGCCCTACAGCCGGGCGCCGGGTCGGCCGGCGGTGCGCCCGCGCCGATGGCTTCCGGCGCTGGCCGCGGCGGCGATCCTGCTGGTTTTCGTCGCCGGAGGGGCGGGGGGGTGGTGGCTGCGCGGTTGGTCGGGCGGGGTGGGCGGCGGTGGCGCCGCCTTCGTCGCCGACGCGGTGGCCGCGCACCGGGTCTTCGCGGTGGAGGTCCGCCATCCCGTCGAGGTCGGCGCCGACCAGGAGGCGCATCTCGTGGGTTGGCTGTCCAAACGCCTGGGCAAGCCCCTGCAGGCGCCGCGGCTGGCCGACAAGGGCTACGATCTGGTGGGCGGGCGGCTGCTGTCCGACGCCCGGGGGCCGGCGGCCCAGCTCATGTACCAGGATGCGGCCGGTCGCCGCATCACCCTGTACATCCGGCCGGCCTCCGACGCGCCGGACACATCCTTCCGGTTTGCCCAGGACGGCAACGTCCAGGCTTTCTACTGGCGGGACAACGGTTTGGCGTGGGCGGTAACGGGTGACCTCGACCGAGTGACCCTTTCGGCCATAGCCGAGGAGGTGTACGGCGCGTTGAACTCATAACACCCACAGACTTATGCACAGGAATGTTGTTCGAGCCCCCTATCCCTCTATCCGGCCATCTGGTAGGTTGGCCGGCGTTGGGCACAAAATATTGCGCCTTATGGAAAACGGCCGTCTGGTCGGAAGGTATATTGGTTAACCAAGTCACCGGTTACCGGACCACGGGAGACAGGGGATGAGTTGGACGGACGAACGGGTTCAGCAGCTTAAGGACCTCTGGGCCCAGGGGCTGAGCGCGAGTGAAATCGCGGACATCCTGGGCGACATCACCCGCAACGCGGTGATCGGAAAGGCGCACCGCCTCGGCTTGTCGGGACGCCCGTCGCCGATCAAGAAGAAGCCGACCCGCGGCGCGACGATCCTCGCTTTGACCGAGCGCATGTGCAAATGGCCGGTCGGCGACCCGAAGCACCAGGACTTCCATTTCTGCGGCAAGCCCTCGCTGCCCGGCCTGCCGTACTGCGCCGAGCATGCGGCGGTGGCCTACCAGCCGGCGTCCTCCGGCAAGAAGCGCGACGAGGACCGCAACACCGGTGAGCGCAACGTCGGCGCTGCCTAGACTCCGCCGGATTTCTCCGCCGGATTTCCGGATTTCGGGCGCTCTTCACGCGGGCGCCCGCCCGACACGGCGACCGGATCGCCGGCCGTAAGAGGGGCGCCGGTCAGATCGGCGCCGCGGTGATCGCCCACCAGCTTCCGGCGATCAGCATCGCCGAGACACCCGCCGCCGCCACGCCCAGACCCAGACCGGCGGCGACCGCCAGACCGTCCTTCACGATCAGCCCCAGCGCGATCACCAGCACCGCCAGACCGGGCAGGGTGTTGCCGAACGGGATGGGCAGGGCGATCAGAACACCCATCGCCAGCAGGAAAACACCCAGCGGCCGCAGCGCGCTCTGACGGGTCAGCGACGGCCAGCGCGTGCGCAACCGGGCTTCCAGCCGCTCGACCAGCGGTGTTCCCTTCTCCACGATCTTTTCAAGCGTGGTCCGCGCCACACGGCGGCGCCCGATCCAGCCCGGCACCTCCAGCCGGTCGCGGCCGACGATCATCTGGATCGCCACCAGCGCCAGCACCGTGCCGAAGATCAGGCCCGCCGGCAGCCCCGGCGTCGGCACCACGGCCGGGATCGCCAGCGCCAACAGCAGAAAACCCGGCGCGCGGTCGCCGAGATGGCCCAGCACCTCCCCCAGCGTCGGCTTGTCGCCGGTCATGCGCCCGTGCAGCTTTTTGAGCAGCGCGGACGCCCGTGCCGGGTCCTTCGTGTCCATGACCTGTCCCAAACCCCCTGTTCCATCGTCGCCGGGTGGATGTGGTGGCGCGGCGGCTCACAGGAAAGGGGGGCGGGGGAAGGCGTGAAGGTCAGTACTCCTCGACCTCGTGCTTCAACTGCACCAGACGGCCGCTCAGCAGCGACAGCATCAGTTGCACCACCATCTCGTGGACGATCAGCGTGTGGGTGTTGCCGCTGTCCTGCATGTGCTGGCGCAGCGCCTCGCGCACCTTCGGCACGCCGGTCACGTCGATCAGCACGTCCACCGCCGAGCCGAGCCGGGCGAGGTCCATGAAATCGGTCGTGGTGGCGACGCCGCGCGCGCGGGCAAGCCGCATGCCGGGCGCCTCGGCGTCCAGGTCGGCAACGCCGAGAATCTCGACGAAGGGAGCGTCCAGAAGCTGCGTCAGCAGGGGCGTTCCGGTTTCGCCGGCGCCGATCACGGCGATGCGGAAGATGTCCTTGGCCATGGGAAAAGTCTCGAATTCCGGTTCGTCAGGTCCGCGCCGGCATCGCGCCGCGCGGGCAAGAAAAAAGCGGGGAGCCGAAACTCCCCGCCGCAACCTTACATCGACCCGGCGTCCCGTTTGACCGGGACGCGTCGTCGCACCTGACGCGGAATGCGCGTTACGCCCAGGCGGCCATCTTCTTCTGCAGGTTCTCGTCCAGCTTGTCGAGGAACTGCTTGGTGGTCAGCCAGGGCTGATCCGGACCGATGAGGATCGCCAGATCCTTGGTCATGAAGCCCGAACTCGACGGTCTCGACGCAGACGCGCTCCAGCGTCTCGGCGAACTTCACCACGTCCGGCGTGTTGTCGAACTTGCCGCGGTAGGCCAGACCCTGCGTCCAGGCGTAGATCGAGGCGATCGGGTTGGTGGAGGTTTCCTTGCCCTTCTGGTGCTCGCGGTAGTGGCGGGTCACCGTGCCGTGGGCGGCCTCCGCCTCGACGGTCTTGCCGTCCGGCGTGATCAGCACCGAGGTCATCAGGCCCAGCGAGCCGAAGCCCTGCGCCACGATGTCCGACTGCACGTCGCCGTCGTAGTTCTTGCAGGCCCACACGAAGCCGCCTTCCCACTTCAGGGCCGAGGCGACCATGTCGTCGATCAGGCGGTGCTCGTAGACGAGGCCCTTGGCCTTGAACTGGGCGGCGTAATGCTCGTCGAACACCTTCTGGAAGATGTCCTTGAAGCGCCCGTCATAGGCCTTGAGGATCGTGTTCTTGGTGGACAGATAGACCGGGTAACCGCGCTCCAGGCCGTACATGAAGCTGGAGTGGGCGAAGCCCTCGATCGACTCGTCCAGGTTGTACATGCCCATGGCGACGCCGGAGGCGGGGAAATCGTACACCTCGTGCTCGATCGGCTCGCCGCCGCCTTCCGGCACCCACTTGATCGTCAGCTTGCCCTTGCCGGGAACGACGAAGTCGGTGGCCTTGTACTGGTCGCCGAAAGCGTGACGGCCGATGATGATCGGCTTGGTCCAGCCCGGAACGTAGCGCGGAACGTTGGAGCAGACGATCGGCTCGCGGAAGACGGTGCCGCCCAGGATGTTGCGGATCGTGCCGTTCGGCGACTTCCACATCTTCTTGAGATTGAACTCCGTCACCCGCGCCTCGTCCGGGGTGATGGTCGCGCACTTGACGCCGACGCCGTACTGCTTGATCGCGTTGGCCGATTCGACCGTCACCCGGTCGTCCGTCTTGTCGCGGTTCTCGACGCTGAGATCGTAGTATTTCAGGTCGACGTCGAGGTACGGCAGGATCAGCTTGTCCTTGATGAACTGCCAGATGATACGCGTCATCTCGTCGCCGTCGAGTTCGACGACCGGATTGGCTACCTTGATCTTCGTCATGGGTGCGAGTTCTCCCCGAACGGGTAGGGGTTGTCTTATGCTTGGACGCCGGGCGCGCTGTGCGAGGGCACGGGCCGGGGCGTCCATCCGAAGACGGGCCCCGGTTCCCCGGACGGAAACGGATGGCGGTTATATAGCACCGGGGCACCGCCGAAAGAAAGGACCGCGGGGCATCAAAACAGACGATATCGCGCTGAAAACGGCGCAATTTGCGCGATCTGGTCCTACCACTTGGTCTTTTCAGAGCTTTTGTGTGGGAATCTTCAACGTTGGCTCCGGTTCATAGGCCAGCGCGGCAAACACATCGTCCACGTCATCGACGACGGTGTACAGCGCGCGGTGCGCCGGCTGGGTGAAACCCTGCGCCACCGTATGGTCGATCAGGCCGAGCAAGGGGCGCCAGTAGCCGTCCACATCCGCGATCACCACCGGCTTGTCGTGCAGGCCCAGCTGCTTCCAGGTCAGGATCTCGAACGCCTCGTCGAGCGTGCCGAGGCCGCCCGGCAGCACCACGAAGGCGTCGGCGCGGTCCACCATCATGCGCTTGCGGGTGTGCATGCTGTCGACGACGTGCAGTTCGGTCAAGCCGGTGTGCTCGATCTCGGCGGCCTGGATGTGTTCCGGGATGATGCCGATGACCTGCCCCCCGGCGGCCAGTGCCGCGTCGGCCGCGATGCCCATCAGCCCGACGCGCCCGCCGCCGTAGACGAGCTGGATGCCCCGCCGGGCGAGCCCGTCGCCCAACATATGGGCGGCCTCCTTGTGGACAGCGGCGACGCGGCTGGATGAGCCGCAATAGACGCAGACGGAATTCGGGGCTCTCATCGCTCACCCTTTCTCGCCGGTTGGGTACACGTTCCGGTGACTGTTCCGGTGCGCCCGGCGGGGTCACCTAATGCAAGGGAATAGCAAAGCCGGGGCGGCGTCTACCCGGACATCGGACTTCAGCCCATCGGGAGGAATCATTATGGATTCGCGCGTCGTCAACGCCCTGGCCGCCATCTCGGTGGCCACGTTCCTGTTCCTCGGCTTTGGCGGGGGGGTCGGCTTTCTGACCGGCGGGGGCAAGGCGAACGCGGGCGGCGCCACGACGGTTCAGGCCACGGAAACCAGCGTTTCCGCAGCGGACCTGTCCTCCGGCCGCCATTCCGAGACGGTCGCCAAGCTGGAGAAGTGAGCCGGGAGGCGTGAGCATGGGGCCGCGCCGCCCGGCGGCGCGAAGGCGGTGCGCGGGTCCCGATGCGGCTATGCGTCTGCTCCATCGGCGGTGTTCAGTTCCACCGCCGCAATCTGTTATCCTGCCGCAAGCCGGCGTGTCCGCCGGCAATGATGCGGCGGTGCTCCGGTGAAGCAAGCTCTCCTGTTCGGCGGTGCGGCGACGGTCGCCGCGGCCGCCGTTGTCGCGTATCTGGCCTTCGATCCGGCGTCTGCGCCGGGCTCCCGCGCCGGAACGGCCGGGTCCGGAACAACCGTCGCGCTGGGCAGCGTGTCCCCGGCCAAGCCGCCGGCAACCGCGCCCGCCCCGGCGAAGGCCGCGGAGGAGCCCGCCGGTCCGCGCTTCGACATCGTGCGCGTCGCGCCGGACGGTGCCACCGTGATGGCCGGCCGCGCCACGCCGGGCTCGTCGGTGACCGTCCATGACGGGGAGCGCGCGCTCGGTTCCGTCAACGCCGACGCGCGCGGCGAATGGGTTCTGCTTCCCGACCAGCCCCTGTCCCCCGGCGCCCGCGAACTGAGCCTGTCGGAGAAGGCGACCCCCGCCGCCGAGCCGACGCCGTCGGAGCGCGTCGTGGTGGTCGTGGTGCCCGACCCGCCGCCGGCCACCGGCGGAGCGTCCTCCGAAGCGCCCACGGGTCCGCTGGCCGTCGCCATGCCGCGTGATGGGCTGGGCGACGGACGGGGCGGCAGCACGATCCTGCAGGCGCCGAAGGGGCCGGCTGCCCCGGCGACCCGCGGCGTGGCGGCCCCGCCGCCGCCGGGGGGCGTGTCGCTGGAAAGCATGGATTACGACGCTTCGGGGCAGGTCGCCATGGGCGGCCGGGCGCAGCCGGGAAGCGCCGTGCAGCTCTATCTCGACAATCTTCTGGTCGGGAGCGCCCACACCGACCCGAACGGCCAATGGCGGCTGCGCCCGGAGCGCGCCGTGGCGCCGGGCGTCTACACGCTGCGCGCCGATCAGGTCACCGACTCGGGCAAGGTCACCGCCCGCGTCGAGCTGCCGGTTCAGGTGTCGGAGGTTCCGGCCAACCTGCCGGACGGCCGGTCGATGGTCGTCCAGCCCGGCAACAGCCTGTGGCGGATCGCCCGCTCCACCTACGGGCACGGCGTGCAGTACACGCTGATCTACGAGGCCAACCGCGGCCAGATCCGCGACCCGGACCTGATCTATCCCGGCCAGATCTTCGCGCTGCCGGTCTCGAACTGAGCTTTTCGAACCGACTTTACAGGTAAGGGGCGAGCAGGCGTAGGAAGGGGCGCGCCTGCTGGAGCGCGACCACCGTCTGGTGGATCAGATCCTCCGGAGTCGCCTGCCCCTCGAACTCGGCTTCGGAGAACAGCAGGATCTTCTGGCCCTCCTGGACGAGGAAGCGGGTTCCCCGGCGGTCCTGGATGCCGCGCAGGATCGCCAGGAGCTGGCGCCGCCGTTCCGGCGACTGGGCGGTGTAGGGGATGTGGCCGATCTCCGCCCACACCTGCGAGCGCGACTTTTCCCCGTCGAAGCCGACGGCGATGCTGAAGGGCAGCCCGTCGGCCATGAAGTGCAGCCGCGCCGGGCGCGGCGGCTGGGCGATGCCCAGCACGCCCTCGGGAGTCATCACGAAGGTGTCGGGGCTGAAGGGCAGGGCGGTCTGCGAGACCTGCGCGAGCGACGGCATGGCCTGAAGGCGGGCGGCGGGAACGGACACGGGGGCTCGCTCATTCCTGTGGTGTCGGTGGCGTCACTCTCCACCTTCCCTGCTAAAATTCTGTAAAGGGCGGGGGATGCTGTCTAGAATGCGCCGCTCCAACGATCCGAGGCTGAAGTAACCGGCGATGTCCGCCCTCAATACCGTAGTCGTTCCGATCCACCGCGCCGGCTGGCCCTTCATTGCCGCCTTCGCCGTGGTCTCCCTGATTCTCGGGCTTGCCGTGGCGAAGCCGCTGGGCTGGCTGGGTCTCGTGCTCACCCTGTGGTGCGTGTATTTCTTCCGCGATCCCGATCGCGTGACGCCGACGCGCCCCGGCCTGCTGGTCAGCCCCGCCGACGGGCGCGTGACCATGATCGTTCCCGCGGTTCCGCCGCCGGAGCTGGGCATGGGCGACAAGCCGCTGACCCGCGTCAGCATCTTCCTCAACGTCTTCAACGTGCACGTCAACCGCGTGCCGGCGGACGGCACGGTGGTCGCGGCGGAGTATCACAAGGGCACCTTCGTGAACGCCGCGCTGGACAAGGCCAGCGAGGAGAACGAGCGCGCCGCCTTCCGCCACCGTCTTCCCGACGGGCGTGAGATTGCCTATGTGCAGATCGCCGGCCTCGTCGCCCGCCGCATCCTCTACTGGGTGAAGGCCGGCCAGGAGGTCAAGGCGGGCGAGCGGTTCGGCCTGATCCGATTCGGCAGCCGCACCGACGTCTATCTGCCGGACGGCGTGGTTCCGCTGGTCTGCGTCGGGCAGACGGCGATCGGCGGCGAGACCGTGCTGGCCGACCTGACCGCCACCGAACCGCAACGGCAGGGGGATGTCCGCCGATGAAGCGACCGGTCTTCAAGCCGGCAGTGTTCCGCAAGCGCCGGGCGCGCCGCCCGCATCCGCGGCTGAAGGGGTTGTCGATCAACCATCTTCTGCCCAACGTGCTGACGGTGCTGGCGCTGTGCTCCGGCCTGACGGCCATCCGCTTCGCCATGCACGAGCGGTGGGAGCAGGCGGTCGTCTGCATCGTCATCGCGGCGATCTTCGACGCGCTGGACGGGCGGATCGCCCGCCTGCTGAACGGGCAGAGCAAGTTCGGCGCGGAGCTGGACAGCCTGTCCGACGTCATCAGCTTCGGCGTGGCCCCCGCCTTCATGATGTATCTGTGGGCGCTGAACGGCGCCGGCAGCCTGGGCTGGATCGCCGCCATGGCCTACGCGGTCTGCGCGGCGCTGCGGCTGGCCCGCTTCAACTCCCGCCTGGACGTCGACCTGCCGCCCTGGGCCTTCAACTACTTCACCGGCGTTCCCGCCCCGGCGGGCGCCGGTCTGGCCATCCTGCCCATGGTCATCGGCTTCGAGGCCGGGCCGGACATCGCCGGCCACCCGGCCGTCGTCGTGCCCTGGACGCTGGCGATGGGCGGGCTGATGGTCAGCACGCTGCCCACCTTCTCCTTCAAGGGCATGCGGGTGCCGACCCAGTATGTGGTGCCGGGTCTGGTCGGCGTCGGGCTGCTCGCTGCCTCGCTGGTCAGCCAGCCCTGGTGGACGCTGGCCTTCCTCGGGCTGGCCTATCTGGCGAGCCTGCCCTTCTCGGTGGCACAGTTCCGCAAGCTGCAGCAGGCCGCCCAGCTGATGAAGGAGACGGAGGAGCCCCCGGCGGAGGAGGCTGTCGTCGCCGCTTCGGACGCGCCGCCCCCGTCGCCTGAGATGGTGTCTGAAAAGACCAGGACGCCCTCGTCCGACTGACGCCGGTCGCCCGCCGTCGCCGTCACTCGGCGGCGGCGGGCAGGTCCAGCGGCACGGTCCGTTCGGTCACGGCGACCGTCAGGACCATCGGGATCTGGCGCAGGCAATTGCCGACATGGTTCGATTCCGCGGCGACCATGCCGGTCATTTCGACCTCCACGGTCAGCGTCTCGCCCAGCAGGCGGCTGTTCAGCGACAGCGGGACGAGGCCGCGCTTGGCGAACAGCTCCAGCACGCGGGGCAGAGTGCCGGGATCGGCATCGGCCTGCACGGCGAAGCGGACGAGACGGTTCGGATCGGTCGGACGGGATTCAGCGGCGGGCGCCGCCAGCGTGACGGTGGGCAACGTGACGGTTGACATGGGTCGCTCTTACCTTGGTCTTGAGTCGATGAGTGCAGGTTCAGACCTGCAGACGTGCGAAAACCCCGGCTCTCACAGGAGAACCGGGCTGCTAATTCGCAGACCCAGGGTAAGGTGACGGTCCATCATGGGCGTCAGGATAGGGCGACGGGCGGCCATGGTCAATGGAGTCGGGGAGTGAAGCTCATTAACCCTCTCCTCTGAGGGCAGTGGGGATATAGGCGGCGGCAACCAATAAATTCCATCCGACAGGAAACGCGGGATATGAACGACAACGGCATCCACATCCGCCCGGCCGAGCCGGACGACGCGCCGGAGCTGGCGCGGCTCATCGACATGGCCGGTGGCGGCATCTACGAGTTCCTGCTCGACGGGCTGGTGCCCGGCCAGACGGCGGCGGAGATGCTGGTGCCGGGTCTCGCGGGCACGTCTGGGTCCTTTTCCCACCGCCATTCGGGCGTGGCGGAGGCGGCGGGACGCATCGTCGGGATCGTCCACGCCTATCCCGTGGACTGGATCAAGACCCAGGACTACACCGGGCTGCCCGTCGACCGGCTGGCCCACATGGAGGATTTCAACCGGGTGCACGACTGGGGCAGCTACTTCCTGTCGGCGCTGGCCGTCGATCCGGCGTGGCGCCGACGCGGCATCGCCTCCCGGCTTCTCGCCTGGGTCTATGAACGGGCGCGCCGCGGCCGGTTCGACCGGGTGACGCTGCATGTCTGGGCCGACAACGCCGACGCCCGCCAACTCTATGCCAAGGAAGGCTTCGCCGAGATCGGCCGCGCCGACATCCCCTGGCACGAGCGGCTGCCGCACCAGGGGGGAAGCGTGCTGCTCCGGCGTCCGGTCTGAGCCCGGTCTGATCAGCGGTCCGGTTACTTGCCCGCCTTCAGCTGGTCGCGGGTCAGCCAGAAGACCTCGCCGAAGCTGTTGGCGGTCTCGACCCAGAAGAAGTCGAGGTCCGGGTACTCGGCCTCCAGGATTTCACGGCCGGTGCCGAACTCGCAGAGCAGGCCGCCTTCCGGCGTCAGGTGCTTGGGCGCCTCCTTGAGGATGCGGCGCACGATGTCCAGCCCGTCCTCGCCCGACGCCAGGGCCATCTGCGGCTCGTGGCGGAACTCCGGCGGCAGGTTGGCCATCGCCTCGGCGTCCACATAGGGCGGGTTGGTGATGATGACGTCGTACTTGCGGTTCTTCAGCGGCGCGAACAGATCGCCGTGGTGCAGGGCGATGCGGTCCTCGAACCCGCTGTCGGCGACGTTGCGCTTGGCCACCTCCAGCGCGTCGGCGGACAGGTCCACCGCGTCCACCTGGGCCTCCGGGAAGATCTGCGCGGCCAGGATGGCGAGGCAGCCCGAGCCGGTGCACAGGTCGAGCACCCGCTCGACCTCCGTCGGGTCCTCCACCAGCGTGAAGTCGTCGCCGCCGATCAGGTCCGAGAACAGGATTTCCCCAATGTAGGAGCGCGGGACGATCACCCGCTCGTCCACATAGAAGGGGATGCCCTGGATGTAGGCCTTGTTCAGCAGGTAGGAGGCCGGCTTGCGCGTCTCCACGCGGGCGTGCAGCAGGTCGGCGACCTTGCGGCGCTCCGCCAGGGTCAGCCGGGCGTCCACATAGGGGTCGAGCTGGTCGATGGGCAGGCTCAGCCCTTCCAGCACCATGAACACCGCCTCGTCATGGGCGTTGGTGGTGCCGTGGCCGTAGTCCAGGTCGGCCTCGTTGAAGCGGCTGACACCGTAGCGGATCAGGTCGCGGACGGTGCGCAGCTCGGTCGCCGCGTCGGCGGGGGTGAGGTCCAGGGAGGGCTTGGTCACTTACAGGATCTCCAGAACGCTTTCCGGCGGACGGCCCACGCGGGCCTTGTCGCCCGTGACGACGATGGGCCGCTCGATGGCGGCGGGATTGGCGGACAATGCGTCGATCAGGGCGTCGCCGTCGAGATCCTTGGCGATCCCGGCCTCCGCCGCCTCCTTGGCGCGCAGGATGTCGCGGGGACCCTTGCCCAGCTTGGCCAGGATGGCCTTCAGCTCGGCCGGGGCGGGCGGGGTCTTCAGATACTCGACGACGGTGGGTTCGACGCCCCTGGACCTCAGAAGCTCCAGCGTCTGGCGCGACTTGGTGCAGCGCGGGTTGTGGTAGATGGTGACGTCGCTCATCCCGGTGTTTCCCTCGCTCTTCCCAGCCATGGCTTTGCCTGTGGCACGAATACACCCGCTCCGCGTGCGGCGCCAACCCGCCATGCGGAATGGCGGCGGCAGCGCAACATCCCTCGCGTGACAAGGCCGGCGCTTGGCATTACCTTGCGCGCTCGCATTATTGGCGGCCCGCCGCGTGCGGGGCCATTCATTTCGACGGATTCCGGCCGTGACGAAGCTCTCGCTCTCCAAGGACAAGATCAACATCCTGCTGCTCGAAGGCGTTCACGACAACGCCATCAACGAGTTGGCGCATGGCGGCTACGCCACCGTGGAGCGTCTGCCGCACGCGCTGGACGAATCGGAGCTGCTGGAGCGCATCGGGTCCGTCCACATGCTGGGCATCCGCTCGCGCACCCATCTGACCGCCAAGGTGTTGGAGGCCGCGACCCGTCTGTTCAGCGTCGGCTGCTTCTGCATCGGCACGAATCAGGTCGATCTGAAGGCCGCGCGCCGACTCGGCATCCCGGTCTTCAACGCGCCCTATTCGAACACCCGGTCGGTGGCGGAGCTGGTGATCGGCGAGGTCATCATGCTGATGCGCGGCATCTTCTCGAAGTCGACCCTCGTGCACGGCGGTGGCT
The DNA here is from genome assembly GCF_058780635.1 of Azospirillum sp. UENF 312511. Taxonomy (NCBI): domain Bacteria; kingdom Pseudomonadati; phylum Pseudomonadota; class Alphaproteobacteria; order Rhodospirillales; family Azospirillaceae; genus Azospirillum; species Azospirillum sp. UENF 312511. The sequence goes on from NZ_JBSNCG010000003.1 coordinate 2,448,130, forward strand.
GGATGAAGTCGGCCAAGGACAGCTACGAAATCCGCGGCAAGACGCTGGGCATCGTCGGCTACGGCCACATCGGCACGCAGGTGTCGATCATGGCCGAGTCGATGGGCATGAAGGTCCGCTACTACGACGTCGTGAACAAGCTGGCGCTCGGCAACGCGCAGCCCTGCCACTCGCTGGAGGAGCTGCTGGCGGTGTCCGACGTGGTGACGCTGCACGTCCCCGACACGCCGCAGACCCGCGACATGATCGGCGAGGCGCAGATCCGCGCCATGAAGAAGGGCGCCCACCTGATCAACGCCGCCCGCGGCAAGGTCGTGGTGATCGAGGCGCTGGCCGCCGCCCTGAGGGACAAGCATCTGCTGGGCGCGGCCATCGACGTGTTCCCGAAGGAGCCGGGCGGCGACAAGGAGGTGTTCGAGAGCGCGCTGCGCGGGCTCGACAACGTCATCCTGACGCCGCACATCGGCGGCTCGACGATGGAGGCTCAGGCCAACATCGGCACCGAGGTGTCGCAGAAGCTGATCGAGTATTCGGACAACGGCTCGACCATGGGCGCCGTGAACTTCCCGCAGGTCGGCCTGCCGGTCGTCCACGCCGGCAGCACCCGCTTCCTGCACGTCCACGAGAACCGTCCGGGCGTGCTGCGCAAGATCAACGAGGTGTTCTCGGGCCGCAACCTGAACATCGCCGCGCAGTATCTCCAGACCGACCCGGAGCTGGGCTACGTCGTGGTGGATGTCGACGGCGACGTGGACGAGAACGAGGTGGCGAGCGACCTGCGCGCCATCGAAGGCACGCTGAAGGCCCGCTTCCTCTACCCGGGCAAGCGCTGAGACGTTGCGGCCCTTGCCCATGGCAGGGGCCGCACCGACATAGGCGGAATGACCCTCCGCCCGTTTCGACCGCGTCTGCGCGCCGGCCTCCTGACGCTCCTTTGCCTGGGTGGGGGAGGGCTTGGCGTTTCCGCGCCCGCGGCCGCACAGACCGTGACCGCTGAGGGCGGGGTCGCCACCTGTCCGGACTTCGCGCCGGCCCGCGTGGTCCTCGATCTGCAGATCGCCCCGCTGCGCACCGACTACAGCCAGTCGATCCGGCAGCTGGCCCAGAAGCCGGGGCGGCGGCCCGTCGCGGGGCGGACCGCCAATTCCCACACGCTGGGGCTGGCGGCCATCCAGTACAATCAGCAATGGCAGGCCGGCGTCATGACGGCGTCGCTGGGGCAGGGCCGCTATTGCGGCGCGGCCCAGACTTTGACCGTCACCTTCGGCTACGACGAGCGGACCGTCTATGTCGCCCGCGAGCTGCCGCAGGGCAGTTGCATCCATGGCGAAGTCCTGGCCCACGAGATGCGCCATGTCACGGTGGATGAGCAGCTTCTGCGCGAGTATGTGCCGGTCCTGAAGCGCCGGTTGGAGGATGTGGTCGGCCGCGCCCGCCCGGCCCAGGGCCGCTCCGAGCGGCAGGTCATGGCGGCGATCGAGCAGCCGATCAAGGCGGCGATGCGCCAGTTGATGGAGGAGTTCGGGCGCGAGCGCAACGCGCGCCAAGCCCGCATCGACACCCCGGCCGAGTACGAGCGCATCAGCCAGTCCTGCAACGGTGAGATCAACCGCTACCTCGGGCGCGTGTAAAGACTCCCCTCTCCCGTCCCGGGAGAGGGAGGGGCCCGCCGCGAAGCGGTGGGAGGGTGAGGGTACTGCCAAGAATCCGCGCTCTGATCCTTGGACGACCCTCACCCGGCCCTTCGGGCCACCCTCTCCCGAGGCGGGAGAGGGATTTCGTCACCGACGGCGCCCGCGCCCGGAGGCGTGGCGGTCGATGAACTCCGGCGGCTTGCGGGACACCCAGCGCAGGAAGGCGGCGATGTCCGGGTGGGCGCGCAGGCTGGCGATGGTGTGGTAATGGTCGCGCAGTTCCGCCTCGCTCAGCACCGCGTGGATCTTGGCGTGGCAGATGCGGTGCATGGTCACGGTGTCCCGTCCGCCGTAGGTGCGCGGGATCAGGTGGTGCTCGTTCAGGCTGGGGCCGGGCACCATCGGGCGGCCGCAGAGCGGGCAAGGCGGATGGGACGGGTCGGGCGGCGGCATGAAGCGTCCGAGTGGGCGGCGGCCGTCAGCCGGGAGGCGCCGCAGGCAAGGCGGCGCGGATGCGGGCGACCAGCTCGTCGGCCTGATAGGGCTTTTGCAGGATGGGCAGCCCGTCCAGCGCCGAGGCCCGCTGGATCTCCGCATAGCCGGTGACCATCAGGACCGGCAGGCCGGGGCGCCGGGCGCGCAACTCCCGCACCAGTTCCAACCCCGTCATGCCGGGCATCGCGTAATCGGTCAGCACGAGGTCCACCTCCGGTTCGCGGGCGAAGGCGTCCAGCGCGTCGGGGCCGCTGGACGCCTCCATGATGCGGAAACCGGCGTGTTCCAGAACCGTCGCGGTGGCCATGCGAACCAGCGCCTCGTCCTCCACCAGCAGGATGGTGGCGGGGCGGGGCGGGGACTGGACGGCGGCGGGAAGCGCGGCGTCCAGGGCGGCGTCCCCCTCGGCGTCGGCCCGCGGCAGATAGAGCGTCACCGTCGTACCGGCGCCCAGACGGGTGGTCAGGACCACCGTCCCGCCGGACTGCGCGGCCAGACCGTGCACCATCGACAGGCCCAAGCCGGTGCCGTGCCCGACGCCCTTCGTCGTGAAGAAGGGCTCGAAGGCGCGGGCCGCCGTCTCCTCGCTCATCCCGCTGCCGGTGTCGGCGACGGCGATGGACACGCAGTCCCCGGCGGCGAGGTCGAGCGGCCGTCCCTCCATGTCGTCCGGGCAATTGCCGGTGCGGATGGTCAGGGTGCCGCCCGCCGTCATGGCGTCCCGCGCGTTGATGGCGAGGTTGAGGATGGCCATTTCGAGCTGGTTCGGGTCGACCCGCGCCGGCCACAGGCTGGGGTCCGTCTCCGTCACGATGCGCGTGGTCCCACCCAGCGTGCGTTCCAGAAGCCCGCCCATGCCGGTGACCAGGGCGCCGACGTCGACCGTCTTGGGCTCCAGCCGCTGCCGGCGGGAGAAGGCCAGGAGATGCTGGGTCAGGGTGGCGCCCCGCTCCACCGCCTTCTCCGCCATGTCGAGGGCCTGAGGATGGCTGGCTCCGCCGCTTTCCCCCGCGGCGCGCAGCAGGTAGAGCGAGGTGCCGATGGCCTGGAGCAGGTTGTTGAAGTCGTGGGCGATGCCGCCGGTGAGCTGGCCGATGGCCTCCATCTTGCGGGCTTGGTGCAGCGTCTCCTCGATCTCGCGCAGGGCTTGCCCCGTGCGCTCCCGCTCCTCGACGTCGCGGGCGACGTGATAGGCGCCGATGCGCCGCCCGCTGGAATCCAGGATGGTGCCGAAGGCCAGCTCGTAACGCTTGCGCTGCAACGTGGGGTCGCCCAGCTCCTCCACGATGGTGAAACGCTCCCCGCCGAGCGCGCGGCTCCACAGGGATTCCGTGGTGACCTGCGCGGTGGGCAGATGCTCCATCATCTCCAGCAGGCTCTGGCCGATGGCCGGGCGGTGGCCGTACAGCGCCTCGACCTCCCGCTGGTAGGCGCCGTTGAACAGGATGTAGCGAAGCTCCTGGTCCACCGCGACGATCAGGTCGGTGGAGCTTTCGATGATCGCGGCGAACAGGCGGCGGTCGGAGGCGTGGCGGTCCACCAGCTCGCCCAGCTGCATCTCATGGGCGCGCCGCCGCTCCGTCACGTCCTCCAGAATGCCGACGGCGCGGGTGGTGCCGTCCGGGTCGGTCAGGCAGGACCCGCGCATGGCCAGCCAGCGCACCTGCCCGTCGGGGGACCCCACGGGAAACTCCGCCTCCAACTCGCCCTTCGACGGGTCGTCGCGGAAGAGGGCGGCGCGGATGGCGTTGCGGTGGTCCGCCGCGACGTTGCGAATCCAGGATTCGACCGAGGCGCCGTCGAGCACCGGCACGCCCAGGAGAGCCGCGGTGTGGTCCGAGCCGTGGAACCGGCGGCTGCGCATGTCGAAGCGCCAGACGCCCAGCCCGACCACCTCCATGACCAGCCGCTGCTGCGCCTCGCTGTCGCGCAGGCGGCGGGCCGCCCGGTTCAGCGCGCCGGCCACCGCGTTGACCTCGCGGATCGGCGCGGGGGCGGTCATCATCAGCGCGGCGTGCGGGCCGTCCCGCCCCAGCGCCAGGGCGGAGCCGGCCAGCGCGGCGACCGGATCGGCGATGCGGCGCCCGACCACCAACGCCATCGCCAAGCTGACGAGCAGCAGGATGCCGCCGCCGCACAACACCAGCGTGACCGAGCGGCGCATGGGCTCGGCGATCAGCGCCTGCGGGACGCCGACGGCGACGGTCCAGCCCGACAGCTCCGACCGGGCGAAGGCGTTGAACAGCGGCGTGCCGTCCCGCGCCACGATGTCGAAGGAGCCGAAACTGGTCGAGGCGGTCCGGCGGAACACGTCCGCCGAAATCGGCGTGCCGGTGAAGGTGTCGTGCGAGGCGGTGCGGGTGATGACGACGCCCTGCCGGTCCCACAGGGCGGCGATCCAGCCCTCCGGGAGGCCCTGCTGGCGCAGCACCTCGATGAACGTCTCGGTCGGGATGCTCATGGTCAGCACGCGCTCCGAAGGTCCGTTCCGCGTGATCGGCAGCGCGACGGCGACCAGGGGGCGCTGGGCGACGGCGCCCGTGAAGATTTCGGAGATCTGGGTCTGGCCGCTGTCCGCCGTCCGCCGGATCAGGCCGGTCACCGCGGCACGGGGAAGCGGTTCGCCGAACGGGCGGCGCGTGTTGATCAGTTGTTGGCCCTGGGCGTTGCTCAGCACGATGTGGACGCCCTCGCGCCGGCTGCCCTTGTGCTGAAGCACCTCGGTCGCCTGCCGGTGGAAGGCGGCGAGATCGCCCTTTTCCAGGTGGGGGGAGGTGGTCAGAACCTGGAGCGCCGTCTCCATCGCCATGAGTTCGCGGTCCACGGCGACGGCCAGCGTCCGCGCCAGATCCCGGCCGGATCGCTCAATCGCGGCGCTCTGCGTCTCGGCCATGCGGAAGACCGTCCAGCCGGCGAAGCCCAGCATCGGCAGCAGCGCCGCCATGACCAGCAGCACCAGCCCGGTGCGGAGCGACAGGCCGCTGGCTTGGGGCTGATCATCGCCCGCCACGCCGTCGTTCAGGGCGGGTGCGTTGTCATCCTGAGCGTGCACAGGCAAGGGATGTCATGCTCCGGTATGCATAGCAATGGACGCGCCCGTAACCATCGCAGAGTCCGGCAGCAAAGGACACACCTTTGACGGAGCAGGGTTTTTATCGAAGGGGGTGGAAATCCGGCTAATTCATTCGATCGATTGGGGCTGGCGCCGGCGAAGAGGGCAGGGAGGGCGAAGGTCCCGCGCGGATGGCGTGCATGAAAAGAAAAAGGAGCCGCAAGCGGCTCCCTTTCCGTCATCGGTCGGTGCGTCCGTCGGGCGTCAGGCCGGCTGCTTGCCGTCCATCAGCGCCACGAAGCGGTCGAACAGATAGTGGCTGTCCTGCGGGCCGGGCGAGGCCTCGGGGTGGTACTGCACCGAGAAGACCGGCTTGTTCTTCAGCCGGATGCCCTCGTTGGTGCCGTCGAACAGGCTGACGTGGGTCACCTCGGCGTCCGCCGGCAGGGTCTCCTCCATCACCACGAAGCCGTGGTTCTGGCTGGTGATCTCCACGCGGCCGGAGGCCAGGTCCTTGACCGGATGGTTGGCGCCGCGGTGGCCCAGCGACATCTTCTTCGTCTTGGCGCCCAGCGCCAGCGAGAGCATCTGATGGCCCAGGCAGATGCCGAACATCGGCAGGCCGGTGTCCAGCAGGCCCTTGATCGTCGGCACGGCGTATTCGCCGGTGGCCGCGGGGTCGCCGGGGCCGTTGGACAGGAAGACGCCGTCCGGCTTGTGGCGCATCACCTCGTCCACCGTGGCGGTGCCCGGAACCACGGTCACCTTGCAGCCGGCCGCGGCGAGGCAGCGCAGGATGTTGCGCTTGGCGCCGAAATCGATCGCCACGACGTGGAAGCGCGGGCTCTCCTGCGTGGCGTAGCCGGCGCCGAGCGTCCAGGCGCCCTCATCCCAGCCGTAGGTCTGGCGGCAGGAGACATCCTTGGCGAGGTCCATGCCCTCCAGCCCCGGCCAGCCCTTGGCCTTGGCAACCAGCGCGTCGAGGTCGAACTTGCCGTCCGGCGCGTGGGCGACGACGCCGTTCGGCGCGCCCAGGTCGCGGATGCGGCGGGTCAGGCGGCGGGTGTCCACCCCGGCCAGACCGACCAGCCCGTAGCTCTTCAGCCAGTCGTCGAGATGGCGGGTGGCGCGCCAGTTCGACGGGTCGGTGACATCGGCGCGCAGGATCAGGCCGCGCGCGGCGGGGGTCACCGTCTCGATGTCCTCCGGGTTGGCGCCGGTGTTGCCGATGTGGGGGAAGGTGAAGGTGATGATCTGCCCGGCGTAGCTGGGGTCGGTCAGGATTTCCTGATAGCCGGTCATCGAGGTGTTGAAGCACACCTCGCCCACCGAATCCCCCACCGCACCGATGCCTCGGCCCTTGAAGACGGTGCCGTCGGCCAGAACCAGGACACCGGTGTAAGCGCCGGCATCGCCCGCCGGGAGAGTCGATTGAGCCATCCTTCAGACCTTATCAAGAGCCGCCGCGGGCCACATATTCCTGCTTCGCGGAACGTCGGCGCCGCGTCCCGCCCCGCTGGGCGCACGCGTCGTCGTCGGTCCGTGCCCCGCCATCCCGGTTCCTTGCGGTTCGGGTGTCTGAGCCTGGATCGATTAGTCGGGACGGGTGAGCCGGTCAACCGTATATGACGATTGGTACCCTGATTTCCAGCGGCGCGTTTGCATAATCGCCGTGCTTCACCGGTGGGGCTTGGCCGCTGGGGGGATGGTTGGGGGCTGCTGGAAGGCTGGAGGCGGCCCTTCGGAATTGACGTGGCAATCCGGCGCAAATTTAGGAATATTGCCGGTTCGCGCCGCGTCTCCCGCGCCATCCCACGGATGGGGACGGTGCGGATGCTGCCGAGCGGCCGTTGATCGTTTCGACCTGACGAACACACCTGACGAACACGAAGGACACACGCAATGCTGCGCACGCGCCTGAACGAGGCTTTGAAGCAGGCGATGCTCGCCAAGAACCAGCGCGCCGTCTCGACCGTGCGCCTGATCCTGGCCGCGCTGAAGGACCGGGACATCGCGGCGCGCTCGCGCGGCGTCACCGACGGCATCGACGAGGCCGAGATCCTCTCCATGCTGCAGACGATGATCAAGCAGCGCGGCGAGTTGATCAAGCTGTACGAGCAGGGCGGCCGCCTGGAGCTGGCCGAGCAGGAGCGCGAGGAGATCACCATCATCGAGGGCTTCCTGCCCAAGCAGATGTCGGAGGCGGAGGTGGCCGCCGCCGTGAAGACGGTGGTGGACGAGATCGGCGCCACCTGCATCAAGGACATGGGCAAGGTGATGGCGGAGCTGAAGACCCGCTACGCCGGCCAGATGGACTTCGCCAAGGTCAGCGGCACCGTGAAGCAACAGCTCTCGGCCTGCTGATCTTGCGGTTTCCGATCTAGCACGGGGGCCGCCCGCCCATGGCCTTTCCGCCCCAATTCCTGGAGGAGCTGCGCACCCGTCTCGCTTTGTCGGACGTGGTGGGCAAGCGCCTGCGCCTGATCCGCGCCGGCCGCGAGTACAAGGCGCCGTGCCCCTTCCACAACGAGAAGTCGCCCTCCTTCTACGTCAACGACCAGAAGGGCTTCTTTCATTGCTTCGGCTGCGGAGCGCACGGCGACATCATCGGCTTCGTCATGCGCCACGACAACCTCGCCTTCCCGGAGGCGGTGGAAGCGCTGGCCGGCGAGGCGGGGCTGCCGGTCCCCCGCGCCACCGAGGAGGACAAGCAGCGCTACGAGCGGCGCAAGACGCTGCACGATCTGGTGGAGCAGGCCGCCCGCTGGTTCGAGCAGCAGCTCTACGCCCCCACGGGGCGCGCCGGGCTGGAGTATTTCCAGCGCCGCGGGCTGGACACCGAGGGCATGGCGCGCTTCCGCCTGGGCTTCGCCCCCGGCGATTCCGGCGCGCTGCGCAGCCAACTGCTGAAGCAGGGCTTCTCGGAAGAGGACATGGTGACCGCCGGCCTGCTGAAGCGGCCGGAGGACGGGCGCACGCCCTACAGCTTCTTCCGCAACCGGGTGATCTTCCCGGTGACCGACCGGCGCGGCCGGGTGGTCGCCTTCGGCGGGCGCATCCTGGAAGGCGACGGCCCGAAATACGTCAACACCGCCGACACGCCGCTGTTCCACAAGGGCACGCTGTTGTATGGCCTGTCGCGGGCGCGGCAGGCGGCGGCGGACGGCAAGCCGGTGATCGTCGCCGAAGGCTACATGGACGTCATCGCGCTGGTCCGCGCCGGCTTCGAGGGCGCGGTGGCCCCGCTCGGCACCGCCCTGACCGAGACGCAGGTCCAGGAGTTGTGGAAGCTGATCCCCGACGCGGAAAAGGTGCCCTTCCTCTGCTTCGACGGCGACAACGCCGGGCGCCGGGCGGCGTGGCGGGCGGTGGAGCGCATCCTGCCGCACCTCGCCCCCGGCCATTCCGCCCGCGTCGCCTTCCTGCCGGAGGGGGAGGACCCCGACAGCCTGATCCGCCTGCACGGCCCCCGCGCCATGCAGGAGCTGCTGGGCGAGGCCATCCCGCTGTCCGAGGCGGTCTGGCGCATGGAGACCGAGGGCAAGCCCACCGACACTCCCGAATCGAAGGCGGCGGTGAAGGCGGCGCTGGACGCCCGGGTCGGGCAGATCGCCGACCGCGACGTGCAGATTTTCTACCGCACGGAGATGCGCCGCCGCGTCGACGAAGCCTTCGCCCCGCCTCCGCGCCAGCGCAACGAGCGCGGCCCCTGGGTTTCGGGCGGCTCCTGGCAAGGCGGGGGCAGGGGGGCGGGCGCTTCGGCCAGCAGACGCGCCGGCACACGCCGGGCCTGCCGGGTCTGCGCACCGCGCCGCCGCCCGGCCACCGCCGCCGCAACCCCGGCAATCTGGCCGCTGCGCGGGAGCGCGTTCTGCTCGCCGTGATCATCAATCATCCCGAGTTGTTTGATGAGTTGGGCGAATCGCTGGGCATGCTGCCGTTTCCCGACCGGGAATTGGAGGAATTGCGCCAAGCGGTCATCGGATTGCTTGCCGAACGGCGGGAAAACGACTCGGGACTTGACGCCGCATCGCTTTGTCGCCACTTGTCTTCCGCCGGCTATGATACCATTGTCCGCTCTCTGCTCAGCGAGTTGACCTATGTCCATGCCGGCTTTGCACGCCCGGATGCGTCCTCCTTGGACGCAAAACGGGGGTGGTGGCCGACATGGCATCACCTGCATCACAGGCAGGTGATGGCCGATTTGAGAGAAGCGGAGGCGGCTTTGGCCCGTGACAACAGCGAGGCGAACTTCGCGCGGGTCGTGGCCCTTCAACAGGAGGTCATCAGGTCCGGAATGGGAATGACGGATGACGAGGATCTCGACGATGCCTAGCGGCCAGCGCCGCCGGGCGTGGTGCGGAAGGGAAGGGCCGGAGGGAATGAGACCCGAAGGGGTCTGTCCGGACACGGTCCGGAACGGTTCACAACCGGTTTAAGCAGGTACGGATCGACAGCGGGGGGCCGCTGCGATGCGTGCTATGGGTTTTTATAATGGGGTAATGCGGGGGCATCGATCGCATGGCCACGAAAGCTGCGAACAGCGTTGAAGTTTCCGAAGCCCGGGACGAGGCCGGCGACGGCCCGCTCATGGACGGCATGGGTCTTGCCGTCAAGAAGATGATCGCCCGCGGCAAGGAGCGTGGCTACGTCACCTATGACGAGCTGAACGCTGCCCTGCCGCAGGATACGTCGTCTTCCGAGCAGATCGAAGACACGATGGCCATGCTCTCCGAGATGGGCATCAACATCGTCGAATCGGAAGAGCAGGACTCGGAAGGCAACGCCAACGCCGACGGCGAGGGCGAAGGCCGGTCCGCCGGCAATCTGGACGATGACGACATCGGCCGCACCGACGACCCCGTGCGCATGTATCTGCGCGAGATGGGGTCGGTCGAGCTGCTGTCCCGCGAGGGCGAAATCGCCATCGCCAAGCGCATCGAGGCCGGTCGCGAGATGATGATCGGGGCGATCTGCGAATCGCCGCTGACCATCCGCGCCATCCTCGAGTGGCACGACGCCCTCATGGAAGGGAAAATGCTGCTGCGCGACATCATCGACCTGGACGCCACCTATGGCGGCGGCCCGGACGGTGAGGAGATCCCCGAAGGTCTGGCCGAGACGGTGGAAGCCGCCCCGGAGGAGACCGAGGAGGAGCGTCCGCCGCGTCCCGAGGGCGAAAGCGAGGAGGAAGGCGACGAGGATGGCGAGAACAGCCTGTCCCTGTCGGCCATGGAAGCCGCGCTGAAGCCGCAGGTCATCGAGACCTTCGAGAAGATCAAGACCACCTACGACAAGCTGCACAAGCTGCACGAGGGCCGCATCGCGGCCATCCAGCGCGGCGAGGACGTGGCCAAGCAGTCGGACAAGAAGTACGACAAGCTCAAGACCGAGATGGTCGAGCTGATGAACACGGTGCGCCTGAACAACCAGCGCATCGAGCAGCTTGTCGAGCAGCTCTACGCCCTGAACCGCAAGCTGACCGGCTTCGAGGGCAAGCTGCTGCGCATGGCGACCGACTGCCGCGTGAAGCGCGAGGACTTCCTGAACCACTATTTCGGGCACGAGCTCGACCCGAACTGGCTGGAGCGCATTCGCGGCCTGAACCCCAAGACCTGGGGCAAGTTCTACGACAAGTACGAGGCCGACATCCGCAAGACGCGCGACGGCGTGTCGAGCATCTCGGATGAGGCCAAGCTGCCGATCAGCGAGTTCCGCCGCATCGTCTCCACCGTCCAGAAGGGCGAGAAGGAAGCGAGCCGCGCGAAGAAGGAGATGGTCGAGGCCAACCTGCGCCTCGTGATCTCCATCGCGAAGAAGTACACGAACCGCGGCCTGCAGTTCCTGGACCTGATCCAGGAGGGCAACATCGGCCTGATGAAGGCGGTGGACAAGTTCGAGTACCGGCGCGGCTACAAGTTCTCGACCTACGCGACGTGGTGGATCCGTCAGGCGATCACCCGCTCGATCGCCGACCAGGCGCGGACCATCCGCATCCCGGTCCACATGATCGAGACGATCAACAAGCTGGTCCGCACCAGCCGCCAGATGCTGCACGAGATCGGCCGCGAGCCGACCCCGGAGGAGCTGGCGGAACGCCTGATGATGCCGCTGGAGAAGGTCCGCAAGGTCCTGAAGATCGCCAAGGAGCCGATCTCCCTCGAAACGCCGATCGGCGACGAGGAGGATTCGCATCTCGGCGACTTCATCGAGGACAAGAACGCGGTCCTGCCGCTCGACGCCGCCATCCAGGCGAACCTGCGCGAGACGACGACCCGCGTCCTGGCCTCGCTGACCCCGCGCGAGGAGCGTGTGCTGCGCATGCGCTTCGGCATCGGCATGAACACCGACCACACGCTGGAAGAGGTCGGCCAGCAGTTCAACGTGACGCGCGAGCGCATCCGCCAGATCGAGGCGAAGGCGCTGCGCAAGCTGAAGCACCCGTCGCGGTCGCGCAAGCTGCGCAGCTTCCTGGACACCTGAGGTTTCCGAGGCAGGCTCGATACGGACTGCGATCGTATGAAAAGCGGGGGACCTTCGGGTCCCCTGTTTTCATTTTGGCGTCTTCATTTTGGTGGCGGCCCCTGTCGAACGGGGTTGCATAAGCTCCCGGTTCTGGGCACATTCGGCATCCCTCGGTGGGGGCCTGTAGTTCAGCGGTTAGAACGCGCCGCTCATAACGGTGTTGTCGTCGGTTCGAATCCGGCCGGGCCCACCATTTCTCTACAGCTTTCCGCGACCGTCCATTCCCGCTGCGGTCGAGACGAGGTCGCGGCGCAGGCAAACGGCGCTGCCGGGGCACAGCCCGGCGAATTGCGCGCTGGCGCGGATGTCCGGCGGCGCGTCGCCGCGCTCCGCGCGCGCGAAGCCGATGCGTTCGAAGAAGCCGGCGGCGCCGATGGTCAACAGCCACAGCCGCTCCAGGCCGAGCGCCACGGCTTCTCGGGAGATCGCGTCCACGACCGCGCAGCCATCGCCCTTGCGGCGGCGCTCCGGCGGCACGACGACCGAGCGCAGTAGCCCGTCGCGCCCATAAACCTCCAAGCCGCCGTACCCCAGGAACCCGTCGAGGGCGTCCACGCGCCAGAAGAACCGCCCTGCGGCGGTGATGTCCTGGTTCGGCAAGCCTTCCATGGCGAGAAGAGCCGCAAGAGCCGGCAAGTCCTGCTCCGCCAGCGGCGTGGCCGTCCGTGGTCCCGTCATGACGGCTTACTCCCCTTCGGCACGCCCGCGGCGGTGGGCGCAACGACCGCTGAAAACGACAATAACGCCGTCGGATCACCTGATCCAACCGCGTTCAGCGAAGCGTCATGGGAATTTGTATGGGAAGAGGAGAGTGGCGCGCCCGAAGAGATTTCGAACTCCTGACCCCCAGATTCGTAGTCTGGTGCTCTATCCAGCTGAGCTACGGGCGCTTCTCTCTGCCGCGGCGTCGGCGAGGCCGTCGTCTGCGGTGGCGCGGTTTTTAATCGGGCCGTGACCGGAAGGCAACCAAAATCGTCCGGCTCGTGAAATTTTTCCGGCAAGCGGATGTCAGCCCTTTGACGGACTACAGAATGGCGGCGGTTGGGCTTACCTTGGCGTGGAGAACGACCAGCCAGAAGGGCATTTGAGAACAGCTATGGGCATGACGTTTCTGAGCCGCGCCGTTATGGGGCCGGTGGGGTTGCTGACGGCGCTTTCCGTGACGGCAACGATCGGGGCGGCGGCAATCGCGACGGCGCAGGCGGCGGACGACCGGTCCGGCGCCGCGGTGCTGGTGTCCGCGGCCATCGGCAACGAGGTCGTCCAGATGGTCGAACTCGGCCCGAAGGTCATCCAGGTGACCGTCAACGACCGCGTCGTCTACGAGGACCGCGAGGGGCGCACCCTGTCCTTCGTGAACGCCTACAACATGGAAGGGCGCTGGCTGGTGCTGCTTCAGGAGAGCGTGGACGGCAAATGCGCCGCGCGCTTCCGCGTCCTCGACCTCGGCGGGACCAAGCCCTCCGTCTCGCTGCCGTTCGGGACCTGCAGCGACGCGCCGAAGGTGGAGCAGGCTGAGCGGACACTGACCGTTTCGCTGCCGGCGTCCGACGGAAAGAGCACGGCGGCCTGGAACTACCGGGACGGAATGCTCGTTCGCATGCGCTGAATGGAAAGGGAGCGGCGAGGACCGTGGGACATCTGAACCTCTGGCACGTCAACAAAGCGATCTCGCTTCTCGGCAGCACGTCCTTCGTGCTTCCGGTGGCGGGCATCCTGATCGTGATGCTGTGGCGCCGCCATTCGGCGGTCTCGGCGGCGCGCTGGCTGGCCGTGCTGGCCATGCTGATGGGCTCGGTGGCGCTTCTGAAGATCCTGGGGCACGCCTGCGGCATCCGCCTGTTCGACGACCGGCTGACCAGCCCCAGCGGCCACGCCGCGCTCGCCGCCGCCGTCTATGGGGCGGTCGGGGTGATGGCGGCGCGCTCGCTGGACGGCTGGCGGCGTGGCGTGGTGGTCCTCGGCGCCCTCGGCCTGGTGGTGGGAGTGGCGGCCTCGCGCATCCTGCTGCGCTACCATTCGGTGACGGAGGTGGTGGTCGGCCTCGTCCTCGGCGGGCTGGCGGTGGCGGCCTTCGCGCAGAGCTTCAACCGGATGACCCCGTCGCGCCTGAACCTCAGCCCGCTGGTCCTCGCCCTGGTCGTTCTGTTCGGCGTCGCCACCTACGCGCTCGGCGACCGCACCAACGCCGAGCCGATGCTGAAGCATTTCGCCTATCTGCTCCGTGAGGAATCCCCGGTCTGCGGTCCGATGCCGCCGCTGAACAGTTTCCTGGAACGGCTGTAGCGGCTGTTTTCCTTGCCGGATGCCGCGACCGTCCAGGGTTGGTCTTCCCTGGACTTGGCAACCGGAATGTTTGCCTTGCGGTGTCGGTTGAGGGTTGAGAGCGGGCTTGCGACGGGGCATGGTGTGGGCTTATACCGACGCCCCCGTTCCTGACCCGTTCTGCTTTTTCGGTATCCCTTCCGGCCCATGTCGCTGTTCGGTTCCCTTCCCCGCGCCGCCGCCACCGCCAGCGCGACGGTCTCCTTTTCGCAGGAGGATCTGGCGCGCGTCTTCGATGCGAAGACGCTGCAGCGCGGGCGCACGCTCATCCTGACCGGGGCGGTGACGCTTCTGGAGGCGGAGGCGCGGATCGCCGCCACTGTGACCGACCTCGGCCGGACGCTGTCGGTGACGGTCGTTCCGGTGCGCGGGCGCAGCCGGGTGGTCTTCGACAAAAGCTGTACCTGCGGGCGCAACGCCTGCGCCCACATGGCCGCGGCGGCGCTGATGACGCTGGACGCCCGTCCGGAAGGGCGGCAGATGTCCCTGTTCGACGCGCCCCCGGCGGCCCATCCGGCGGAGGAGCCGCCAGCGCTCCAGGCGGTTCCCGATGCGGCTCCCGCGCCGCCGCCGATTCCGGAACCTTCTCCGCCGCCCCCGCCCCCCGATCCGGTGCTCAGCGTCCGCTGGACCCTGGAGCCGGGCAAGGACGACGCGGCCATGTTCGTCTCCGCCGTCATCGCGGTGGAGGGGGCGGGGGAGGGCGACGACGTGTCCACTCCGGCCAGCCCGCGCGACGTGCTGGCCCGCGCGCCGCGCAGCCTGGACGGCGACGTGGACCGTGCCATCGCCCGGATGCTCGGCGGCGGCGGGGTGGTGCGCACGCCGGTCGCCAAGAGCCGCGGCGACGTGGTGGACCGCATCCTGCGCAGGCTCCTCGGCTGCGGGCGGCTACGCTGGCGCGGCGGGACAACGCTGGCGGAGGGGGCGGGGATGACCATCCGCGCCTTCCGAGACCCGGCGACGCGCAAGCTGCGCCCGACCGGCCTGCCGCCCGGCGCCGCGCTGATCAAGGGGCTGGGCTACTGGTGCGTCGATCCGAAGGCCGGCACCGTCTGCCCCGTTGAGTTGCAGGTGGTGGAGGTGCCGAAGCCCAAGGCCGCGGTCCCGCCGCCCGCCGTGAAGGCGGCGCCGTCGAAGACGGCGGCCCTCAAGGCGGCGTCCCTGAAGGCCTCCGCCCGGCCGGCAGCGGCCCGCTCCGCTCCGGAGCGCCCGGATTTCCCGGCGGCCTCCGCCTTCGCCGCGGGCATGCCCGGCGGCGTGCGCATGGGCTCCGATCCCGCCGCGACCATCGTCGAGCGTGACCCGCGCGTCGTCGCCCGGCTGGGCCGGGTGGTGTCGCCGGACGGCGGTCTGGTGGACGTGCTGCGGTTGGCCTTCGACTATGGTGAGGAGGATTCGCCCTCAGAGATCGAGCCCGACGACCAGCGCCAGTTCGCCCGCGTCGAGGAACCCGCCGGGGCGGTCTTCGTTCGCCGCGACAAGGCGCTGGAGCAGGGCGCGCTGGAAAGGCTGGCCGCCTTCGGCTTTGCCCAGGCGCGCATCGAGCCGCCCAAGGGCCAATTGAACGCCCGCGGCACTCGCGTCCACTGGCTGACCGGCAAGGACGCCGAGGAGCGCTGGGCGGCCTTTCTGAAGACCGAGGTGCCGTCCCTGCGCAAGGACGGCTGGACCGTCGAAATCGGCGCCGATTTCGGCACCCGCGTCGTCGAGGCGAACGAGGAGGTGGCGGTCGCCGTGCGCGATTCCGGCGACGGCTGGTTCGACCTCGACGTCGGCGTGGAGATCGACGGGGAGCGCCGCGCTCTGCTGCCCATTTTGGCGACCCTGATCGAGCGCGGCGGCATGGAGGCGACCCGCGTCATCGACGGGCGCGCCCATCTGGTGCTGGACGACGGCAACGTGCTGGCCCTGCCGGCGGAGCGGGTCGAACGGCTGCTCAGCGTCCTGGAATCCATGCTCGACAGCGGGCGGCGGCTCGACGACACGCTGAAGGTGCCGCTGACCGAAGCCGACGGGCTGCTGGACATTGACGACCTGATCGCGCGGCGCACCGAGGACACCGGTCAGATCGACCGCTACCTGCGCACCATCCAGGAGCAGGAGATGCCGGCGGAGATGGACCCGCCGTCGGGCTTCCAAGGCACGCTGCGCGACTATCAGCGCGTCGGCCTCGCCTGGATGCAGGGGCTGCGGGCCAACCGGGTGGCCGGCATCCTGGCCGACGATATGGGCCTGGGCAAGACGGCCCAGACGCTGGCCCACATCGCCATGGAGGAGAAGGAGGGCCGGCTGACCGACCCCTGCCTCGTCGTCGTGCCGACCAGCCTCGTCCCCAACTGGGTGGCCGAGGCGCAGCGCTTCACGCCGCACCTGCGGGTGGTCGTGCTGCATGGTCTGGATCGGCACGAGAAGCTGGGCGACCTCGACCGCGCCCATATCGTGGTGACCACCTACGGCGTGGTCGGCCGCGACGTCGAGGTGCTGAAGCGCCGGGACTGGCATCTGCTGATCCTCGACGAGGCGCAGGCCATCAAGAATCCGGACAGCAAGGCGACCCGCGCCGTCTGCGCGCTGAACGCCCGCAACCGGCTCTGCCTGTCCGGCACGCCGGTGGAGAACAATCTCGGCGAGCTGTGGAGCCAGTTCGCCTTCCTGATGCCCGGCCTGCTCGGCGACCGCAAGGAGTTCGGGCGCCGTTACCGCACCCCCATCGAGAAGCGCGCCGACGGCACCCGCGCCAAGCAGCTGATGCGCCGCATCCGCCCCTTCCTGCTGCGCCGCACCAAGGAGGCGGTGGCCAAGGAGCTGCCGCCGAAGACCGAGGTGGTGGTGCGCATCGACCTGGAGCCGGCGCAGCGTGACCTCTACGAGACCATCCGCCTGTCGGTGAACGAGACGGTGCGGGCGGCGCTGGCGGTCAGCGGGGTGTCGCGCAACGCCATCACCATCATCGACGCGCTTCTGAAGCTGCGGCAGGTCTGCTGCGACCCGCGTCTGGTCAAGATCCCCGCCGCCGGCAAGGTGAAGGAGACCGCGAAGCTCGACGCCCTGACCGACATGGTGCTGGAGATGGTGCCGGAAGGCCGGCGCATCCTGATCTTCTCGCAGTTCACCTCCATGCTCGACCTCATCAAGTTGCGGCTGGAGGAGGCGAAGATCGGCTATGTCGAGCTGACCGGGCGCACGCTGGACCGCGCCGAGCCGGTGAACCGCTTCCAGAACCGCGAGGTGCCGGTTTTCCTCATCAGCCTGAAGGCGGGCGGGCGCGGCCTGAACCTGACGGCGGCGGACACGGTGATCCACTACGATCCGTGGTGGAACCCGGCGGCGGAGGATCAGGCGACCGACCGTGCCTACCGAATTGGCCAGGACAAGCCGGTCTTCGTCTACAAGCTGATCGCCGCCGACACGGTGGAGGAGCGCATCCTCGACTTGCAACGGCGCAAAGGAAACCTGTCCGACGCAACCATCGAGGGCAGCGGTCTCATCAGTGCCCTTGAAGGCGGGGACATCGACTATCTGCTGGGTAGGGCGGCGGACTGACCGCACCCTCAGGATTACCGCCCTTCCCGGTCTGGCCTTTGCGGCGCCATGGCATAGATCCTTGACGACGAAAGCATTGCGTTCGTTTCCCTTGCAACGGGGAGGGCCATGGCATCGACGAAGCGGGACACCGCACCCGATCCGGAACGGCTCATCGGCGCGTGGCGCGACGCCGCCGCGGACGCCCGCCGTTGGCGTGACGATCCGGACCGCGTGGCCGCCCTGAAGGCGGCGCGCACCCGGCTGCATCAGCCGCCACCACCGCCGCCGCGCCCGCCCCAGCGGGTGCTGGCCGACGAGTTGCACGCCGCCCGCGCCGCCTGGGAGGAGGGGCAGGGGCTGGATGGCTCCGCCCGTGCCCTGGCCTACGCCAACCTGAAGCGCTGGGAGCCCGGCCTCTTCGGCTACAGCGAGACGCAGCGGTCCACCGCCGGCAAGATCGCCGCGTCGGAAGCCGCGGAGTCGCGGCGCGACGAGCAGGAGCGGGCGGAGGCCCAGGCCCTGATCCGGGCCTTCCGGCGGGTCCAGGACCGTGCCCGCAGCACCGCCCGCGCCGTGCAGGCCGACCCCCGCGCCCGCGCCATGGCGGCGGACGAGGGGCTGATGCTGCCGGAGGGCGGCCGGTCGGGCGGTGTGACGGCCCCGTGAAGCGCCGTCTCAAGGCCAACGGCGATCAGGCGTCTTTCGCCTTGTTGCCCGCGGCTTTGCCCGACGAGAAGCTGCTGGAGATCCACCGCCGGCTCTGCCTGATCTTCGGCTGCCCGATCGCCTATTTCCGCGCGCTCGACCCGCTGAGCGAACTGGTGTCCTCGCTGCTGTCGCACCGCACGCGCAACGTGGCCTCCGGCGCGGCCTTCCGCGCTTTGCGGGCACGCTGGGGGGAGGATTGGGCCGCTGTGCGCGACGCGGACCCGGCGGAGGTCGAGACGGTCATCGCCGGGGTGACGTGGCCGGAGCAGAAGGCGCCGCGCATCCAGGCGATCCTGCGGCGGATCACCGAGTTGCGCGGCGAGCTTTCCCTGGATTTCCTGGCGGAAATGACGGTGCCGGAGGCGCGGGCCTGGCTGCAGGCGCTTCCCGGCGTCGGCCCGAAGACCAGCGCCGCGGTGATGAGCTTCAGCAGCCTGCGTCGCCCCGCCTTGCCGGTGGACAGCCACCATCACCGCGTCGCGGTGCGGACCGGGCTGATTCCATCCAGCGTGGCGGTCGGCCCGTCGCACACCATCCTGGAGGCGCGGCTTCCCCCGGACTGGACGGCCCAGGAGATCTATGATCATCACGAGGTGATGATGCTGCACGGGCAGCGGGTCTGCTTTTACCGCAACCCGGCCTGCGAGCGGTGCGTTCTGCTGGAGCTGTGTCCGGAGGGGCAGAAACGGACGGCGGGTGGGGCGTCGGCTGAGCAAAAGTCGGTCGAAGGAAAATAGGCGACCTCTGCCCCCTCCCTAACCCTCCCCCTCTGCGAGGTGGAGGGGACTGCCGCCGCGTCGTGGAAGGCACCCTCTCCCGCAGAGCGGGGGAGGGTCGGGGAGGGGGCCAAAGATTCCAGTAGGTTCAATTCACCAGCGGCGGGCGGCGCATGCCCGGCAGGGGGGAGGGGTTGCTGCGCTGTGGCCGTTCGCCACCGGAAGCGGCCTGCTCGGCGGCGTCGAGCATGGCTTCGGCCTGCTTCTGCACGGCGGCGGCGCGGGCCTGGTCCATGGGGTCGCTGCTTTCCTTCCGAACATAGCCGGCGGCCTGTTCGGCGAGGTCGAGGGTTTCGACCACCTCGTCCATCGTTTCCTCCAGCGCGGTCACATCGACCTTTTTGCCGGTCATTTCGTCGTCTCCGGTCGTTGCGGTTGGTGATGCCAACAGGAGCGGGACGGCGGCCGTTCCCGATTTGGTAATCCGGGCGGCCACCCGTAAAAAAATCGACGCGGGCGCGGGAATAGTTTTTTGCAGCGCACGTTCGTCTGTGTGTCCGGTGGCGCCCGCCACCCATCCTACCCAGGCTTGCGAAATCCCCACATGAGCAACCCGAAGCGTTCGATCCGGTCTGCGGCCTTGGCCGCGGCGATGCTCGCCGTGACTGCCGGCCACGCGTCCTTCTGGTCCTGGCGCAACGCGCCCACTCCTGTGGACGCCGTGCCGGGTCGCATCGAATCCGTCTCCTACTCCCCGTCGGGCCGCAGCTACGACCCGAACCACCAGCCGGTGGTCGATGCGGTGGAGCTGGACCGCGACATGACCGCCATCGCCGGCTTCGCCGACGGTGTGCGCACCTATTCCACGCTGGGCTCCCAGGGCGACGTGCCGGCCATCGCCGCCAAGCATGGCCTGGACGTCACGCTGGGCGTCTGGCTGAGCGACGACAAGGCCCGCAACGAGCGCGAGGTCGCCCGCGCCATCGTGCTGTCCCGCACCGTGCGCGGCATCGAGCGCGTGGTGGTCGGCAACGAGACGCTGCTGCGCGCCGAGCTGACCGACGCGGAGCTGGCCTCCTACATCCGCCGCGTCCGCGCCGGCGTGCCGAAGCACATCAAGGTCGGCACCGCCGACGTGTGGTCGGAGATCGTCAAGGCCAAGGAGACCATCGCGGCGTCCGACTACATGGGCGTCCACGTCCTGCCCTACTGGGAAGGCGTTCCGGTGGACAAGGCGCTGACCTGGATCCGCGACCGGCTGGACACCGTGCGCAAGGCGCATCCGGGCAAGCCGCTGTTCGTGGGCGAGGTGGGCTGGCCGTCGGGCGGCGAGAACTTCCACGACGCCTACCCAACGCCGCAGGCCCAGGCCTTCGTCGTCCGCAACTTCGCCGCCGAGGCGGGGATGCTCGGCATCGACTACAACGTGGTCGAGGCGTTCGACGGCGTGTGGAAGTCCAGCATCGAAGGCTCGCCGGGTCCGACCTGGGGCGTGCTCGACGCCGACCGCGCGCCGAAATGGCCGCTGGCCGGCGACGTCCCGGCCCCGTGGGGCGACCGTGCCGGCGCCGCCGTGGCGCTGGCCCTCGGCCTCGCTTTGTCGGCCTTCGCCGCCTTCCGCCGCCGCACCAACATGACCTACGCGCTGGCCGCCTCGGTGGGCGCCAACATCGTCGGCTTCGGCGTCGGCTCGGCCGTCGCCGGCGCCTACGCCGAATACTTCACCTTCGGTGCGGCGACCACCTGGGGCTCCGCCTTCCTGCTGGGCGCCCTGATGATGTCGGTGGCCTTCGCCGACCTGACCGAAGTGGCCCGCCGCCTGTTCACCGGCCGCGCCCCGGCCCTGCTGCCGCGGGTTCCCGCGGTGCCGGAGCACAAGCCGATGGTGTCCGTGCACATCGCCGCCTGCCGCGAGCAGCCGGACGTGCTGGCCGCCACGCTGACCTCGCTGGCCCGCGTCGATTATCCGGACTACGAGGTCGTCGTCCTCATCAACAACACCGAGGACGAGGCGCTGGTCCGCCCGGTCGAGGAGCTGTGCGCCGAGCTGGGTCCGAAGTTCAAGTTCCACTGGTACAAGAAGATCACCGGTTTCAAGGCTGGCGCGCTGAACGCCGCGCTGCGCCACACCGACCCGCGCGCCGAGATCGTCGCCGTGCTCGACGCCGACTACACGGTGGAGCCGGATTGGCTGAACAAGCTGGCCCCGACCTTCGCCGACCCGCGCGTCGGCATCGTCCAGGCCCCGCAGGAGCACCGCGACGGCCATGAGACGCCGCTGAAGGCCGCCATGACCGCCGAGTACCGCCCCTTCTTCGACGTCGGCATGCAGGAGGGTCTGACCTCCCAGGCCTTCGTCTGCCACGGCACGATGATCATGCTGCGCCGCTCCGCCATGGAACAGGTCGGCGGCTGGTCGGAAGAGGGCATCTGCGAGGACACCGAGCTGGGCATCCGCATCCTGTCGGCCGGCTACCGCGCCGCCTACACGGACGAGCGGCTGGGCCAGGGCCTCGCCCCCGACAACTTCATGCAGTTCCGCAAGCAGCGCGACCGCTGGGTCTTCGGCTCCACGCAGATCCTGCGCGCCCACTGGCGCAAGTTCCTGCCCGGCGCCACGGAGCTGACGCTCAGCCAGAAGATCGGCTACCTGACCAACTGGGCGCGCTGGTGGTCCGACGCGGTGGGCGTGCTGGCCGCCGGTGCGGCGGTCACCTGGACCTTCGCCTCGCTGGTCCTGCCGCTGCACCTGCCGCCGGTCCAGGCCACCGCCGCGGTGCTGGGCGCCCTGGTCCTGCGTGCCGGGTCGAGTCTGCTGGCCTCGCGCTACGCCTCCGGCAACTCGTGGAAGGAGAGCTTCGGGGCCTGCGCCGTCGGCATGGCGCTGTCCACCACGGTGGCGCTCGCCGCTCTGCGCGGCGTGGTCCGCAAGCGCGACGCCTTCCGCGTCACCGCCAAGGGCGGCAAGCGGACCCAGGGCGCCTTCTGCGCCAAGCCGGAAGCTTGGCTGTCGGGCGCGCTGCTGGTCTCCGCGGTGACCGCGTGGTTCGCCAACCCGCTGGGCACCCTGTCGCTGGAGCTGTGGGCGATCCTGCTGACCGCGATGGCCGTGCCCAACCTGATGGCCGTGGGCCTCGCGATCGGCGACATGCTGCCCGCCGGCACCCCGCGCCCGGCGCCGCTGCCCGCCCCGCAGGGCGTGGTCCAGCCCGCCGCCACCCCGGCCAAGGCCGCCAACGAGCCGGTCGCCGCGTAACCGCGCAGCTCTGAACGGAGAAATCCCCCTTGCCGCCGGCAAGGGGGCTTTTCCATGCCTTGGGGGGAGGGCTCAGCGCTTGCCCTTCTTTCCCTGGATGCTGGTGATCTGCTGGGAGGCAAAGTTCCCTTGGCCCATGGCGGCGTTGAAGGCGGTGCCGACGTTGTTGAACTGGATGCCGCCGCTGGCCAGCGCCGCGGGCAGATGCGGCAGCGGGCCGAAGTTGCTCATCACCGGGTCGAAGAAGCCCTCGGGCGGTGGGCCGCCGTTGCCGGTGGTCACGCCCGGCTGGGGCTTCGGTGCCGGAGCCTTGGCCTGCACCGGAGCGGGCGCTTGACCGACGGGGGCCGGCGCGGCCGCTTGCTCCGCGACACCGCCACCAGCGACACCACCGCCGGCCGACCCGTCCGCGCCCTGGACGATGAACTGTTCCGTCACGTTGCTGTCGCCGAAGGACAGGGCCAGCGAGCTGTCGAAGTTGTTCACGATGAAGGGCGCGTCGATGAAGGTGAAGTTCGGCACGATGGGCTCCGGCGGCGGCTGGCGGCTGGCGGCCAGCGCCTGACCCTTGTTAAAGCCGCCCAGGAAGCCGGCGTCGCCGCGGATCTTGGCGATGGCCTGCTGGTGGGTGGCCTGCCGGCTGACGTTGGGATTGGTCACCGTCGCCCCCGGAGGCGCGCCGCGCCGGGCGGCGTTGACGAAGACGGGCTGGCGCGGCAGCAGCGGCGGCATCCCCATGCCCATGCCCATCGACATGCCGACCGCCGCGCCCAGCTGCGGGTTGACGGAAAAGCCGCCGGCATCCTGGGCGGCGGCTTTTCCGCCCAGCAGTGCCAGGGCGGCGAGGCCGGACAGCAGCGGCGCGAAGCGGCGGATGCGGATCATGGCGGGGCTCCTCTGTTCGGCGGTGTGCGCTGATCCTAGGGCGGCCGACCGGGGAGCCGCTGTGAGGCGGACCACAGCTGGGGCGCTTTACGCCTCTTCCTCAAAAGGGAAGTTTTTGCCGAAGGGGTGATCGGGCATCGGGGCGGCCTGCGGGGGTATCGGCGGCATCGGCATCGGCTTGAGGTCCGGCTGCGACGGGCCGCGACGGCAGGCGGTGTGGCCGTTGACGGTCTCGCAGGTCAGCGCGCCCGGCCCGGTCACGCAGGTCGTCCGGTCGTTGACCGTCTGGCACGACAGCGAGCCCGAGCCGCGGCTGCACACCGTCTTCCCGTTGACCGTCTGGCAGGCGAGGTTTTCGGCGGCGGCGATCTGCGGGGTTCCGGCCAGGGCCAGGATGGCGGCGAGCGCACCGAAGACCGGCAGGGCGAAGCGGAGCATGACGGCAGTCCTCCAGTGAGGAATCCGAAAGGGGCGCCGCCTTGCGGATCGGCGGCGCCGGATGGGGTCGATTACTGGGCCTTAAGACCGAACAGATTTTGTCCGGCGGCGTTGCCGATGCCAGCGGCGACGTTGGTCGTCACCCCGACGTTGGTGTCGAGCAGGCCGCCCTTGCCGAAGCCGAAGGTGACGCCGGTGACGTTCTGCTTGGCCTTGTTGCCGATGCCGGCGGCGACGTTGGTGGCGACGCCGACGTTGGTGTTCACCAGCGACCCGCCGGTGCCCTGCTGCATGGTGAAGACGTTCTGCTTGGCCTTGTTGCCGATCCCCGCCGCGAGGTTCGTCGCGACGCCGACGTTGGTGCTGGACAGGGAGGGCGCCGCGGCGAAGGGGCTGCCGAAGCCCGGCTGCATCATCATCGGGTTGACCGGCATGCCGCCGGTCTTGAGATCGTTGGCGAAGGCGTGGGGGGCGGCGAGCAGCGTGGCGGCAGCGGCGGCGATCAGGGTCAGGCGGCGCATGGGCTGGGTCTCCTCCGGGGTGTGGGGCCGTGTGTGGCTCGATGTCCGTGGAGGAGAGGGTAGGCGGATGCCGCCGCCGCCGCTGTGGCATGGGCCACAGTCGGAGGGTGATTTGGAGATGCTTGGAATGTTTTGCCCCCTCCCTAACCCTCCCCCGCTGTCGCAGGGGAGGGGACAAACCTCCCTCTCCCGCGAAGCGGGGGAGGGCCGGGGAGGGGGCAAGCCGACGCTCAGCGCGCGTGCTGGTCCAGGAACTGGCGGCAGGAATCGAAGTCCTGGAGCACCGTGTTCGGCAATTCGACGCCCTTGCGGTCGGCGAGGCTGCGGGCGAAGGCGACCATCTTGTCGGTCGGGGCCTTGCGTCGCGCCCCGCTCGGCGGTGCGGCGGGGGCCGGCGGGGCAGCGTCGGCCACCGGGCTCATCGAGTCGGGGACCTCCGGCGCGGCCTTCGCCTTGCGGCTGCGCCGGGGCGTCTTCGGCGCTTCGCCGTCCACGCCGACGGCGGCGACCGCCACCTTGCGCGTGCGTGGCCGCGGCGTCGTTCCAGCGGCGCGCGGGCTCGTGGAGCGACGGCGCCCGGCGCCCCGTCCGGCGCGGATCGGGCCGCCGCGCACGCCGAGGTCCACCGCTGGCCCTTGGTTGCCGACCAGCACGCCGATCAGCCGCCCGGCCTCGTCGGCGATGCCGTCGATGACGCTGCGGAAATCGGCGCGTCCGACGACCACTTCGTCCAGCCGCATCTCCCACAGGGCGGTGGTGCCGGGATCGACCAGCGTGGGGGCGGCGCCGCGCAGAGTCTCGAACAGTTGCAGCCCGGCGGGGGTGGGCACCAGCCACTTGCCGTCGGCGCCCAGCAGGCTCTGCCGCCGCAGGCCCTTGATGATCTCGGCACGGGTGGCCGGGGTACCAATGCCCTTGGCCTCCTTCAGCCGGTCGCGGAGCGCCGGGTCCTCGACGAAGCGCCAAGCGTTCTGCATGGCGTCGACCAGCGTGCCCTCGTTGTAGCGCGGTGGCGCCTGGGTCCGCTTGGCTTCCACACGGGGGTCGGACAGGCGGGCGGGCTCGCCGTCGGCCAGCGGAGGCAGGGTCTGCTCCTCCTCCTTCTCGTCGGGCTTGCCGTCCGTCTCGGCGGAGCCGAAGGCCGTCTTCCAGCCGAGCTTCAAGGGGATGCGGCCGACCGCCCGGAAAACCACCGGCTTGCCCTCGACCGGCACGTTCATCAGGACGGTGGTCTGCCGGTACTCGTAGTCGGGCATGACGGCGGCGAGGTAGGAGCGGCAGATCAGCGCGTAGAGCCGCTTCTCGTCGTCGGTCAGGCGGTTCAGCCGGCTTTCCAGATCGTCGAGCACGTTGACGTTGGGCACGATGGCGTGGTGCGACACGCCCTCCAGCGCCTTGTCGCAGAAATGGCCGGACTTGCCGCGGCGGATCACCGGGCGGGACAGGTCGAGATGGGCGAAGCCGCGCAGCCGGGTCAGTGCCCCGGCGATCGCCGGAACGTCGGCGATCTGGTTCTCCGACAGATACCGTGCCTCGGCGCGCGGGTAGGTGATGAGCTTCTTGCCCTCGCCGTCGTAAAGCTCCTGAGCGACCTCCAGCGTGCGGTCGGCGGTCCAGCCCCAGCGCTGGCCGCAGGTCTTCTGCAGCGCAGGCAGGTCGTAGAGCTTCGGCGGGGCCTGCCGCCGGTCCTCCACCGTCACCGACAGCGGGCCGCCATGGCCGTCGGCGGCGCGGGCAATGGCCTCGGCGCGGGCGCGGTCCTTGATGCGGTCCTTCGGCGGCGGAGCGTGGCGCATCAGGAAGGAGCCGCCCGCGGCGGTGGCCGTCGCCACGACCTCGAAATAATCCTCCGGCTTGAAGTTGCGGATTTCCAGCTCGCGCAGGCAGACGATGGACAGGGTCGGCGTCTTCACCCGCCCGATGCCGATCACCCCGCGCGTCCCCGGTGCCAGCAGCGTCTTGGTCGCCGTGCGGGTCAGGGAGAGATTGAAGATCTGGTCGGCCTGCTGGCGGGCCACCGCCGCCTCGTAGAGAGGGCGAAGCTCGTTGTTCGGCTTCAGCTTGGCGAAGGCGTCGCGGATCGTCTTGGGGTCCTGGGCGGTGAACAGGGCGCGCTGCACCCGCCCGCGGAAGCCCAGATGCTCCAGAATCTCCTGCCCGATCAACTGCCCTTCGCGGTCGCAGTCGGTGGCGAGGATGACCTGGTCGCAGCCCTTCAGCGCCGCCTTGATGGCCGCCAGCTTCGCCGTTTTGTTACCGCCGTTGTCCGGCCGGGTCGGGTAGAGTCCGTCGGGCTTCAGCAGGGTGGGCGACCAGCGCTTCCAGTCCGGATTGACCTCGTCCGGCTCGGCAAGCCGCAGCAGATGCCCCTCGGCCGGCAGGATGCGCCCGTAGCGATCCCCCAGCGCGGCGCGCAGGTCCTTTGCCTGACTGGATTTTTCCGTGATGATGAGCGTGGCCATGACCGCCATGGTAAGACGAACATGAAAACGTATCAAGAACGCTTGATGGCCATTCTGAGCGGATTCCTGGTCGCGGCGCCGCTTTTCGTGGCCGCGCTGCCGGCAGCGGCGCAGAACCCACTACTGCCGGGGATCGGCGCGAAGGACCGGCGGGTGGTGGTGGACGCGACGCACGCGCCGTGGAACAGCCTCGTCAAGGTGCAGAGCAATCTCGGCGCCCGCTGCACCGGCGTGCTGGTGGCGCCGCGCCGGGTGGTCACCGCCGCCCATTGCCTGCTCAACCGGGCGCAGCGCTTCCTGCCGGCCTCCTCGCTGCACGTCCTGTTCGGCTATGAGCGCGGGGAGTACCGGCAGCACCGCGCCGTCGCCGCTCTGGAGACCGGCGGTCCCTACGACAAGGAGCGGCGTCTCGACGGGCTGGTCGGTGACTGGGCGGTGCTGACGCTGGACGGCGACGCGCCGGAGGGGATGCCGCCGCTGCCGCTCGCCCGAGTCCCGCCGGACGCCGGCACGCCGCTGATGCTGGGCGGCTACAGCCAGGACCGGGCGCACCTCGTCACCGCCGACACCGCCTGCGCGGCGCGCGGCATCAACGACACCGACCGCGGGCCGCTGCTGGTCCATGATTGCGACGGCACGCGCGGGGTGAGCGGTGCGGCGCTGCTGGTGCGCACGCCCAGCGTGGATGGGGGCGCGGGCGGGGCGGGGGAGGGCTGGGCGGTGGCCGGCATCGCGGTGGCCGCGGTCAGCGGCCCCAATCCCCGCAACATCGCCGTGCCGAGCGCCGCTTTCGTGGCCGCCGTGGAGGGAAATACGCCTTCTTTGCGGTGATGCACGGGCGCGGGGCAGCTTTGAGCGGTGGCGCCTCATTTTTTGCTAGGCCGTTGGACGTGAATCGCATAGACGTACGCGCGTTCAAGACCCCGTAACCGGAGCCGTACCGATGTCGATCCAGCGCTTCCATTCCGGACCGCGCATGAGCCAGATGGTCATCCACAAGGACACGGTCTATCTGGCCGGCCAGGTGGCCAACGATCCGACTCCGGACGTGGAGACGCAGACCCGCCAGATCCTGGGCCAGATCGACGCCCTGCTGGCCGAGGGCGGCTCCGACAAGAGCAAGCTGCTGTCCGCCACCATCTATCTGACGGACATGTCCACCTTCGGCGCGATGAACAAGGCGTGGGAAGCCTGGGTCGATACGGCCAACCCGCCCGCCCGCGCCACCGTGGAAGCGAAGCTCGCCGCGCCGGAGTATCTCGTTGAAATTCAGGTGACGGCGGCCAAATAAGCTGCGTGACGGGGCGACCCGGCTCCCTCGGTTGGGGTTTGCCGGCGTGGCCCACCAGACTGTAAGGGCCGCGTGCTTCGAAAAAATCCGGAAGGCTTGACCTTCCGGATTTACAGAACGTTAATCACGCCTTAACAGATCATCCGTAAAACCCCGACCAACCTCTGCCGCCGGAGCGGACGACCGTCGTTGCGCTTCGATAGCTGCGTTACAGTAATGGATTCGCAACATGCCGCGCCAAACGCCTCTTTCTGACATCCGGAACATCGGCATCATCGCCCACGTCGATGCCGGCAAGACGACGACCACCGAGCGCATCCTGTACTACACCGGTCGTAAGCACACGATTATCGACGTGCACGAGACGAAGGACCTGAAGTCCTCGACGACGACCGACTACATGGAGCAGGAGCAGAAGCGCGGCATCACGATTCAGTCGGCTGCCGTCTCGACCTTCTGGCGCGGTAAGAAGATCAACGTCATCGACACCCCGGGCCACGTGGACTTCACCATCGAGGTGAACCGCTCGCTTCGCGTGCTCGACGGCGCGGTCGTCGTGTTCGACGGCGTGGCCGGCGTGGAGCCGCAGTCCGAGACCAACTGGCGCCTCGCGGACAACTACAACGTCCCGCGCATCTGCTACGTCAACAAGATGGATCGTTCGGGTGCGAACTTCCAGCGTTGCGTCGGCATGATCAAGAGCCGCCTGAACGCCCGCCCGGTCTGCATCCAGGTTCCGCTGGGCTCGGAAGACAACTTCCGCGGCATGGTCGACCTGATCGAGATGAAGGCGTACGTCTGGTTCTCGGACGACAAGGACGCCAAGTGGGAAATCTGGGACATCACTGACGATCTGGCGAGCAAGCTCAACCTGACCGTCAAGGAAGACCTGGACAACATCGCCAGCATCCCGGCCCTGCGCGCCGAGCTGGTCGACACCGCGCTCGAGATGGACGACGCGGCGATGGAAGCCTACCTGGAGTCGGGTGAGGAGCCGTCGGCCGACGTGCTGCGCACCTGCCTGCGCAAGGGCACCATCACCAGCACCTTCACCCCGGTTCTCTGCGGTTCGTCCTACAAGAACAAGGGCGTCTGCCAGGTTCTGGACGCGGTCGTCGACCTGCTGCCGGCCCCGACCGACGTCGAGGCCATCAAGACGGTGGACGAGGACGGCAACCCGAACGGCGAGCGTCTCAGCTCCGACGACGCGCCCTTCGCGGCGCTGGCCTTCAAGGTGCTGAACGACACCTACGGCTCGCTGACCTTCGTGCGCGTCTACTCGGGCGTGCTGACCAAGGGCATGTCGGTCCTGAACACCACCCGCGGCAAGCGCGAGAAGATCGGCCGCATGGTCGAGATGTTCGCCGCCCAGGCCAACCCGATCGAGGAAGCCCGCGCCGGCGACATCATCGCGCTCGTCTCCCTGCAGGAGACGGACACCGGTGACACGCTCTGCGACGCCGCCCACCCGGTGATCCTGGAGCGCATGCGCTTCCCCGACCCCGTCATCAGCGTCTCGGTCGAGCCGAAGACCAAGGGCGAGCAGGAGAAGTTCTCCATCGCGCTCGGCAAGATGGTCCGCGCGGACCCGTCGCTGCGTCTGGAGACCGACCGTGAAACCGGTCAGACCATCCTGCGCGGCATGGGCGAGCTGCACCTGGAAGTGACGCTGGACCGTCTGCGCACGGAGTTCGGCGTGGAAGGCAACATGGGCAAGCCCCAGGTCGCCTACCGCGAGACGATCACCAAGCCGGTCGAGTACACTTACACCCACAAGAAGCAGACCGGCGGTTCGGGCCAGTTCGCCGAAGTCAAGATCGTCTTCGAGCCGCTGGAGCGTGGCGAGGGCTTCGTGTTCAAGGACGAGACGGTCGGTGGCACGGTGCCGCGCGAATACGTCCCGTCGGTCGCCAAGGGCTTGGAAATGCAGAAGGAAGAGGGCGTGCTCGCCTCCTATCCGACTGTGGACTTCCGCGCCCGCTTGGTGGACGGCAAGTACCACGACGTCGACTCGAACGCCCTGACGTTCGAAATCGCCGCCAAGGCCTGCTTCCGTGAAGCCCTCAAGCAGGCCGGCCCGATCCTGCTCGAGCCGGTCATGAAGGTCGAGGTCGTCACCCCGGACGATTACCTGGGCGACGTCATCGGCGACGTGAACCGCCGCCGCGGCACGGTGCTGGGCCAGCTCGAGCGTGGCAGCAACATCGCCGTCGAGGCCCACGTGCCGCTGAACGAGATGTTCGGCTACATCGGCCAGCTCCGTGGCATGACCTCGGGCCGCGCGTCCTACTCGATGGAGTTCAGCCACTACGAGCCGGTGCCGCGCAACGTCACCGACGAGATCGTGGCGGGCCGCAGCAAGGCCGCCTGATAACGGGCTGCTGCTTTCAGGGGAAGGGGCCGGCGAAGCGATTCGCCGGCCCTTTTTCTTTGTCCGGCGGGAACTTTGCCGGGACCACCCCGGCGGGATGAGGGATTCTTCTTGCGGCGATACCGCTTTCGG
The DNA here is from genome assembly GCF_058780635.1 of Azospirillum sp. UENF 312511. Lineage (NCBI taxonomy): Bacteria > Pseudomonadati > Pseudomonadota > Alphaproteobacteria > Rhodospirillales > Azospirillaceae > Azospirillum > Azospirillum sp. UENF 312511. The sequence goes on from NZ_JBSNCG010000003.1 coordinate 2,478,469, forward strand.
GTCAGTGTTGCTGGCAAGTGACGCATCCCAATTTTTGGGAATGACCCAGCGAATCTTCTTGCCCGTGGCCTTCCTGGCCCTTCTGCTCCTCGGCGCTTCCAGCCCCGGTTCGCGGGCTTGGGCAGGGCAGGAGGACACGCGACTCGGCGGCTTGTTCCAGGACCTGCAGACCGCCGGCGACGCGGTCGCGGCGGAGGCGGTCGAGGACCGCATCTGGGACGTCTGGCTGGAGCATCCCAACGACGACCTGATCGTGCTGATGCACCACGGCGTGCAGAGCCTGAACGCCGACCGCTACGGCGAGGCGCTGGCCGCCTTCGATCAGGTGGTCGCTGCCGACCCGACCTACGCCGAGGGCTGGAACAAGCGGGCCAACGCCGAATACATGCTGGGGGATTACGACGCCGCGGTGCGCGACATCCGCCGGGTGCTGGCGCTGGAGCCGCGGCATTTCGGGGCGCTGGCCGGGCTGGGCCTCGTCTACCTCGCCATCGACCAGCCGGCGGGGGCGCTGCGCGCCTTCGACGCCGCCCTGGCCATCAATCCCCACCTCGACCGCGTCCGCCAGCAAGCCGCAACCATCCGCCTGCGCACGGCCGGATCGGCGCTGTAATCGAGACGTGACTTAATATTCCCTCCCTGAAAAACTTTTAATCCGCCTGCAAGCCCCCCGTGACTCGGCGCCCGCTACTTTCAGGGCAACGAACAACGCATGCCAGTCACGGAGAGCAACCGATGTCCACCCCCGCCAACGCCGGACGCGCCCCGCGGTCGGGCCGGGTGCGGCGTACCATCGCCGCCGTCCTCCTCGGCACCACGGTGCTGACCGGTCCGTTCCTGATCGCCAACCAGTCCACCGCCGCGGCCGCCGAAAGCGCCCTGACGCAAAACGCGCTGTCCCAAAACGCACCGGGCAGCTTCGCCGATCTGGCGGCCAGGGTGTCGCCCGCCGTGGTGAACGTCTCCACCACCCAGCAGGCCAAGGCCGAGCGCGGCAACCCGCGCATGCCCGGCTTCCCGCCGGGGTCGCCCTTCGAAGAGTTCTTCCGCCAGTTCCAGGACCAGTTCGGCCAAAACGGCGGCCCCGGCGGCCCCGGCGGCGACGACCAGTCCGAGGGTCCCTCCGAGGGCCAGCCGCGCGGCAAGGTCGGCTCGCTTGGCTCCGGCTTCATCATCGACGCGACCGGCTATGTGGTGACCAACAACCACGTCATCGACGGCGCCGACGAGATCAAGGTCACGCTCCAGGACGGCACGGAGCTGCCCGCCACGCTGGTCGGGCGCGACGCCAAGACCGACATCGCCCTGCTGAAGGTCAAGTCCGACAAGGCGCTGCCCGCGTTGGACTGGGGCGACAGCGACGCCGCCCGCGTCGGCGACTGGGTGATGGCCGTCGGCAACCCCTTCGGGCTGGGCGGCACGGTGACCAAGGGCATCATCTCGGCCCGCGGGCGCGACATCCACAGCGGCCCCTACGACGACTACCTGCAGCTCGACGCCGCCATCAACCGCGGCAACTCGGGCGGCCCGACCTTCACCCTGGACGGCCGGGTGATCGGCATCAACACCGCGATCTATTCGCCCAACGGCGGCTCGGTCGGCATCGGCTTCGCCATCCCGTCGAACATCGCCAAGCAGGTCGTCGCCCAGCTCAAGGAGAACGGCCATGTCGAGCGCGGCTGGCTGGGCGTGAAGATCCAGGAAATCTCGCCGGAGATCGCCGAGTTGGTCGGCCTGTCCCAAACCAAGGGCGCCCTGGTCGCCGAGGTGACTCCGGACAGCCCCGCCGCCAAGGCCGGCGTGCGCCAGGGCGACGTGATCCTGGCCTATGGCGGCAAGCCGGTGAACACGCTGCGCGATCTGACCCGCCGGGTGGCCGACACCAAGGCCGGCGACACGGTGGACATGACCGTGGTCCGCAAGGGCAAGGAAACGACCCTGACCGCCCACATCGCGCCGCTGCCCGCCGAACAGCGCATGGCCGCCGCCGAGGGTGCCGGCCCCGCCGCCGAGAGCGCGGTGGAAACCGTCAACGGGCTGAAGCTGGCCCCGCTGGACGGCGCCACACGCAGCCGCCTCGGCCTGGGCGAGGGCGTCAAGGGTGTGGTCGTCACCTCGGTGTCGCCTCAGGCCGGTGATCTGCCCGTCCGTCCGGGCGACGTGATCGTCAAGGTCGGCGACCACAGCGTGACCTCCCCCGCGGAGGTGACCAAGAGCCTGCACGAGGCCGAGAAGGATGGCCGCAAGGCGGTCCTGCTGCTGGTCAACCGCGGCGGCAACGAGAGTTTCGTCCCGCTGAAGCTCGTCAAGGCGTGACGCAGGGTAACACCGGCGATCCTCCCGTCTCCGGTGTGATGGGGTGGAGGATGTCCGCGGTGCGAACCCCCGCCGCGCGGACGTCCTCCCCCTTCGTGTCGTTTGGCCCTTTCCCCTCCCCGGAGGGGCGGGGGCATTCACCTTTGGACTCGCGGAAGGATGCGGTAGACTCATGCTCATGAAAGTCCTCGTCATCGAAGACGACCAGCAGGCCGCCTCCTATCTGGCCAAGGGGCTGAAGGAGGCCGGGCATGTCGTGGACGCCGCCAACGACGGCAAGGAGGGGCTGTTCCTGGCCGGCTCCGAGCATTACGACGTCATGATCGTCGACCGCATGCTGCCGGGCCGCGACGGGCTGTCGCTGGTCGAGATCCTGCGCGCGACCGGCAACGACACGCCGGTGCTGTTCCTCTCCGCGCTGGGCAGCGTCGACGACCGGGTGAAGGGGCTGAAGGCCGGCGGCGACGACTACCTGACCAAGCCCTTCGCCTTCTCCGAGCTGCTTGCCCGGATCGAGGTGCTGGTGCGCCGCCGCAGCGCCGCCCAGCCGCAGACCCGCCTGGCGGTCGCCGACTTGGAGCTGGACCTGCTGTCGCGCACCGTCCGGCGGGCCGGCAAATCCATCGACCTGCTGCCGCGGGAATTCGCCCTGCTGGAGTATCTGATGCGCAACGCCGGCAGCGTGGTGACCCGCACCATGATGCTGGAGAATGTGTGGGACTATCACTTCGACCCGCAGACCAACGTCATCGACGTGCACATCGCACGCCTGCGGCAGAAGATCGACAAGGATTTCCCCACGCCGCTGATCCACACGGTGCGCGGCGCCGGCTACAGCCTGCGGGCGCCGCAATGAGGATGGCGGGCCGGGAAGCGTGAAGGCGGCGATTCCCACCCTGCGGCTTCTGCGCACGACGCCGTTCCGGCTGGCCCTGCTGTATCTGGGCCTGTTCGTCATCTCGGTCGGGGTGATCCTGGCCGTCGTCTACCGCTCCACCGCGGGCTTCCTGGAGGAGGAGATCGGCGCCACCATCGCGCTGGAGGTCGCCGGGCTTCAGGACCAGTACCGCAGCGCCGGCCTGCGCGGGCTGGTCGATTCCGTGCGTGAGCGCAGCGGCTATTCGCACACCAATTCCATCTACCTGCTGACCACGCCGGGCGGCGTCATCCTGGCCGGCAACCTGTCGGGCTGGCCCGACGCCACGGCGGGACCGGGCGGCTGGACGCATTTCAAGATTTCCGACTATGGCGGGGTGAACAACCGGCCCTCCACCGCGATGGCGGTCAGCTTCGTCCTGCCCGGCCAGTTCCGCCTGCTGGTGGGCCGCGACATGAGCGAGCTGGACCAGCTCCGCGGGCGCATGGTCGTGTCGCTGCGCTGGGTCTTCCTGGTGACGGTGGTGCTGGGGCTGGGCGGCGGCCTGCTGCTGGCGCGCGGCGCCATGCACCGGATCGAGGCGATCAACCGCACCACCCACCGCATCATGGCCGGCGACCTGTCGGGCCGGGTGCCGCGCGGCGGTGGCGGCGACGAGATCGACCGGCTGGCCGGCAACCTGAACGCCATGCTGGACCAGATCGAGCGGCTGATGACCGGCATGCGGCAGGTGACCGAGAGCGTGGCGCACGACCTGCGCACGCCGCTGTCGCGCCTGCGCGCCCGCGTCGAGCTGGCCCTGATCCGCGAGACCGACGACCCGGAGGTCTACCGCGGCGTGCTGCAGGACACGATCCTGGAGGCCGACCGGCTGCTCGCCACCTTCACCGCGCTGCTGTCCATCGCCGAGGCCGAGTCCGGCGCCAACCGCAAGGGACTGGAGCCGGTGCGGCTGGCCGACGTGGTCCGGCTGGCCGCCGACCTCTACGAGCCGGTGGCGGAGGAGAAGGGCCTGACCCTGGTCACCGACATCCGGGCCGAGCCGACCGTGCGCGGGAACGAGCAGCTGTTGGCCCAGGCGGTGTCGAACCTGCTGGACAACGCCATCAAATACACGCCGGAGGGCGGGCGCATCACTCTGCTGCTGGAGGGAGTCGGGCCCGGGCAGGCCGCCCGTGTCACCGTGGCGGACAACGGGCCCGGCATTCCCGCCGACATGCGCGAGAAGGTGCTGGAGCGCTTCGTCCGGCTGGACGCTGCGCGGGCCTCGCCGGGAAACGGGCTGGGCCTCAGCCTCGTGGAGGCGGTGGCGCGGCTGCACGACGCGTCGCTGCGGCTGGAGGACAACGAACCCGGCCTGAAGGTCGGCATCGTCTTCCCGCCGGACGCCGGCTGACGCTCTCCATAACAGACATCCCCACAAGAAAAGAGCCCGCCGTTTCCGGCGGGCTTTTGAGGTGACATCAGCGAGAATGACTCCTTGGCGTCAGACATTATATGGGGCGCCAACCGTCCGCGCGCATTCGGATAAGCGTATTAGCACGAAGGTGCTAGCGGGCTGACGGTGCAACAGTTTCCTGCGGGCGGCGTTTGTCCATCGGACCGGCATGCCGGTGGCAACACGGCGGGAAGAAACGATGGACGCGACCAGACAGGTTCCCCTTCATGCCTCTGCGCAAGCTGGGGAGCCGGCGACCGCCGGGCGGAACACCGCAACCGAACTCAAGCTGTTCACCTGGAAGATGCTGATCGCCGCCGGCGTGGTGGGGACGCTGTTCCTGGCTTGGCAGGTGGCCGACGCGCTGCTGCTGGTCTTCGCCGGCGTGCTTCTGGCGATCCTGTTCCAGCGCATCGCCGGGCTGGTGCGGCGCTTCACCGGACTGCCGCAGGGGTGGTCGCTCGGCGTCGTGCTGCTGCTTCTGGCGGTGCTTCTGATCGGCGGCGGCGTCCTGATGGGCCAGTCGGTGGTGAGCCAGTTCGACCAGCTCTCCCAGCAGATCAGCGGGGCCGTTCAGCAGCTTCCCGGCTCGCTGCGCGACCAGATCATGAAGCAGGGGCAGGACGCCTCCTCCTGGCTGAATCGGCTGCAGACGGTCGCGTCCAGCGTGATGTTCTTTCTGGGCGATCTGGTGGTGGTGATGTTCACGGCCATCTACCTCGCCGCTTCGCCCGGCGTCTACCAGCGCGGCGTCATCCTGCTGGTGCCGCCGCGCGGCCATGAGCGGGCGCGGGAGGTGATGGACGTGATGGGGAACTCGCTGTGGAAGTGGCTGATCGGGCAGCTTTCGGCCATGGCCATCGTCGGCGTGCTGACCACCGTGGGCCTGCTGCTGCTGGGCATTCCGAGCGCTCCGGCTCTGGGCCTGCTGGCGGCGCTCCTGGAATTCGTTCCGCTGATCGGCCCCTTCCTGGCGGCGGTCCCGGCGATCCTCATCGCGTTCGCCCAATCACCGCAGGAGGCGCTGTGGGTGGCGCTGCTCTACTTGGCGATCCAGCAGGTCGAAGGCAACGTCGTCATGCCGCTGATGCAGAAGAAGGTGGTGGACCTGCCCCCGGTCATCACCATCGCGGCCATCGCGGCGGGGGGCGTGCTGTTCGGGCTGATGGGCATGTTCCTGGCGACGCCCTTCGCGGTGGTGATGCTGGTGCTGGTCAACATGCTCTACATCGAGGACAAGCTAGGCGAGGGGCGGCACTTCCCCAGCGAGGACAAGGCGTAGCGCCTGACTCCCACTCTCAGGCGATCTCCGCCCCGGCCTTGGCGGCGTCGGCGGCGGAGCGCAGCGGAAGCTCCTTCAGGAACAGGGTCAGCACGAAGGACACCACGGCCAGCCCGGCGGCCAGCAGGAACAGGGTGGAGAAGCCGTGCTCGAACACCGACTGGGCGGTGGAGCGGGCGGCGGGGGCCAGATTGGCCAGGGCGGACGGGCCGCGTTCCATCACCTCGCGCCCGCTGATGCCGGGCAGGCCGGCGGCGTTCAGCCGGGACTCGACGTCGGCGGCGAAGACCGCGCCGAACACCGCCACCCCGACCGACCCGCCGAGCGAGCGGAAGAAGCCCACCGAGGCCGTGGCCGCACCCAGGTCGCGCCGGTCCACCGCGTTCTGAACGGCGACCGTCATCACCGGCATGACCAGCCCCAGCCCGATGCCCAGCGGCACCAGGATCAGCGTGGACCACAGTCCGCTTTCCGACACCGTCGGCGACAGGCCGAGCGCCAGATACATCACCGCCGCCAGCGCCAGTCCGGCCAGCGGGAAGACCTTGTAGCGGCCGGATTTGGAAATCAGCCGACCGCCGCCCCCGGCGCCCAGCACCATGCCCAGCACCATCGGCAGCAGCAGGAAGCCCGACGTGGTGGCGCTGGTCCCGGCGACGAGTTGCGAGCGCAGCGGCAGATAGACGATGCCGGCGAACAGCACCATGGCCGACACCGCCACCACCGGGTTGGCGACGGCCACAACCGGCTCGCGGAACAGGTGCAGCGGCAGGATCGGCTCATTCACCCGCCGCTCGTGCCACAGGAAGACCCCGAGCATCATGAGGCCCAGGACGCACAGGCCGAGGATCGTCGGGGAGGTCCAGGGCAGGGCGACCCCGGCGCGCGACACCACGAACAGCAGGGAGGTCACCGTGCCCATCAGCAGCGCCGCCCCGAGATAATCGATGGTCGGCTTCGCCCGTCCCGCCGGCAGGCGGTCGAGCGCCCGGCTGGTCATCAGCAGCGCCGCCGCCCCCAGGGGCAGGTTGATGAGGAAGATCCAGTGCCAGCTCAGCCGTTCCGTGAAGATGCCGCCCAGCAGCGGCCCGGCCACGCTGGACAGGGCGAAGATGCCGCCGATGTAGCCCTGGTAGCGCCCGCGCTCCCGCGGGGCCACCACGTCGCCGATGATGGTGAAGGCCAGCGCCATCAGACCGCCGCCGCCCAGCCCCTGGATGCCGCGGAACAGGATGAGCTGACCCATGCTCTGCGCCAGCGCGCACAGCACCGACCCGATCAGGAACAGGAAGATCGCCACCTGGAGCACCCGCTTGCGCCCGTAAAGGTCGCTCAGCTTGCCGTAGATCGGCGTGGTCGAGGTCGAGGCCAGCAGATAGGCGGTGACCACCCAGGGCAGGTTTTCCAGGCTTCCCAGGTCGTGGGCCATGGTCGGCAGGGCCGTCGCGACGATGGTCTGGTCCATCGCCGCCATCAGCATGGCGAGCGCCACCCCGCTGAACACCCGCATGATTTCGCGGTGGGTGAAGACGGCGTGGTCGTTGGAGGCGTCGGTCATGGTCTCGGTTCAGGCCGGAATGAGCGGTGGGGCGTACCATAGCCCCCGAGACGTTCCGCGCAAGGACTCCGCCATGAATGGCTGGTAATCTCCCCTTCCACCTTCCGGAATAGTCGCCGTACCCCGCCATGCTGAGCGTGCGCAACCTGTCCACGACCGTGCTGAAGCCCGCCAGTTTCCAGGTGGAGGCCGGCGAGTGCGTTTCCGTTCAGGGGAAATCCGGATCGGGGAAATCCGTGCTGTTGCGCGCCCTGGCCGATCTCGACCCGTCGACCGGGGAGGTGCGGCTGAACGGTGATCTTCGGGAGGACATGCCCGCGCCGCTCTGGCGCCGCCGGGTGACCTACGTCGCCGCCGAGTTCGGGCTGGTGGGAGGATCGGGTGGGCCCCCACTTCGCCCAGCCGGACCGCGCTGCGGCGCTCGCCATGGCGCTGGGCCTGCCGGGGGAGGTGATGGACTGGCCGGTGGCCCGCCTGTCCACGGGGGAGCGGCAAAGGCTGGCGCTGGTCCGCGCGCTGGTCCAGAGGCCGGAGGTGTTTCTGCTCGACGAGCCGACCGGAGCGCTGGACACCGAGGCGACGGGGCGGGTCGAGGCTTTGCTGCGCGCCGAGCTGGCCCGCGGGGCCGGCGTGCTGATCGTCACCCACGCGCCGGAGCAGGCCGTCCGCCTGGCCCGGCGGCATCTGCACGTCGCGGATGGCGTGGTGACGGAGGGGTAGGGCGATGCTGGTGTCCCTGCATTACACCGACCTCGCCGTGGCTGGGCTGCTCCTGCTGGTCAACGGCGGCCTGTCCATGGCGCTGGATCTGGGTCTGGCGCGGCCGCTGCTGGTGGCGGCGCTGCGGATGGTGGTCCAACTGTCGCTGGTCGGGCTGGTGCTGACCCGGCTGTTCGCCCTGGAATCGCCCTGGCTGACCCTGGGGGCGGCGCTGGTCATGCTGCTGTTCGCCGGCCAGGAGACGATGGCCCGGCAGGAGCGGCGGCTGGCCGGCTGGTGGTCCTACGGCATCGGCACCGGGGCAATGGGGACGGCGGCGGGGATCGTCCTGCTGCTTGGCCTATCCACCGCGGTGCGGCCCGATCCGTGGTGGGACGCGCGCTACGCCATTCCGATGCTGGGCATGGTGCTGGGCAACGCAATGAGCGGGGTGGGGCTGGCCCTCCACACCCTGACCGCGACGGCGGCGCGGGAGCGGTCGGCCATCGAGGCGCAGCTGGCGCTGGGCCACACCCGCTGGACGGCGCTGCGGCCCATCCTGCGCCACGCGCTGCGCACCGCGCTGATGCCGACGATCAACAGCATGGCGGCCATGGGGGTGGTGGCCCTGCCCGGCATGATGACCGGCCAGATCCTCTCCGGCGTCGATCCGGGGGAGGCGGTGAAGTACCAGATCCTCATCATGTTCCTGATCTCCGGCGCGACCGGGCTGGGCGTGCTGGCGGCGTCGCTGGCGACGGTGCGGCGGCTCAGCGACCGGCGGCACCGGCTGCGGCTCGACCGGCTGGTGCGTCGGCGGTGAGCGGAAGGAACCCGGACGGGAGCGCCGCCGTTGAACACCGATTGGTGTTCACCAACGACGGTGGGGGAGCGGGTCATGGCGCACATCGTGGAAATCCGGAACGGCGCGATCATCGGCAACGACGAGCCCGCCGACGAGTATCTGCCCGTCGGAACCCACATCGCCCAGGCCGATGGTTTCTATGTGAGCTTCGGCATGGATGTGGAGGGACCCTACGCCCGCAACGAGGCCGAGGAGCGGTTGAACCACCTGAAGCGCGCCACCCAGGCGGATTTGGAGCGTCCGTAAGGCGGCGGCCTGCCCCCTCCCTAACCCTCCCCCTCTTCGAGGTGGAGGGGACTGCTGCCGCTTCGCAAAAGGCACCCTCTCCCGCAACGCGGGGGGGCTGGGGAGGGGGCAAAGGCAGCTGCTACGTCGCCTCCGTCTCCACGTCGCGGTGCTCCAGGCTGGCGCGCACCGTGCGGCGCAGGTCGTCGGGCTGGATGGGCTTGTGCAGCAGGGCGCATTGCGCGCCGGCGGCCTCGCGCAGCCGGTCGGAGGAGGTGTCGCCGGTCAGCAGCACCCCCGGCAGGTCGGGTCCGAAGCGTCGGCGCAGCGTGTCCATCAGCATCAGCCCGGTGTCGCCGTCCGGCAGGCGGTAGTCGGTGAGCACGAGGTCGGGCACCAGCGCGCCGTCCACCAGCTCCAGCGCTTCCGCCACCGAACCGGCCTCGGTCACGCGATAGCCCCAGCCCTCCAGCATCAGGGCCAAAGCCATGCGGATCACCGCGTCGTCCTCGACCAGCAGGACGGAGGCGTCGCCGTCCGCCTCGCCACTGCCCGCGGCGGAGTCGTCCGGTGAATCGCCGCAGTGCCGCTCGTCGAGAATGGTCCCCGACGGCAGGGTAACGGCGAAACAGGAGCCCTTGCCCGGCGTCGAGGTCACCTCGATGGTGCCGCCCAGCATGTGGACGAGGCGCCGCGCGATGCTGAGCCCCATGCCCAGCCCTTCCCGCCGGTCGCGGGCGGCGTTGCCGATCTGGTAGAAGTCCTGGAAGATGCGGTCGATCTGGTTCTCCGGAATGCCGATGCCGGTGTCCCACACTTCGAACCGCAGGGCGCCACCGTGCCGCCGCGCCCCGAACAGAATCCGGCCCTGCCGCGTGTAGCGGATGGCGTTGGTCAGCAGGTTGCGCAGCACCCGTTCCAGCAGGCCGCCGTCGGTGCAGACGCCCAGCCGCACCGGCACGGTGCGCAGCGTCAGCCCGGAGGAGGCGGCGACCGCCCGGAACTCCCCGTGCAGCCGCTCCATGATCGTCCCCACCTCGACCGGAGTGCTGTGCGGGGTGACGAGACCGGCCTCCAGCTTGGAAATGTCCAGCAGGCAGTCGAGCAGCCCGCCGAGCGAGGCCACGGTGTCGCGCAGTTGGGTCGCGATGCGCCGCGCGTCCTCGGGGATCGGCTCCTTCAGCAGCAGGCCGGACAGCAGGGTCAGGGCCTGGGCCGGCTGGCGCAGGTCGTGGCTGGCCGCCGCCATGAAACGCTCCTTGGCGTCCAGCGCCACGTTCAGGTCGCGCTCCATCGACTTGATGGCGGAGATGTCGGTGACGCTCGATACCACCGCCTCGGGCCGTCCGTCGGCGCCCGGCACCGGATGGCTGGAAACACGCAGCCAGCGGGTGGGGGCTGCCGCCTCATCGCCCTCGGCGATGCCGACGATCTGCTCGACCACCGGCTTTCCGCTGTCCACCGCCTTGGCGGTGGGCGGCAGTCCGGTCAACCGGGCGCCGTCGGCGCCGATGAAGCGCCGCCTCGCCGCGCGGCCCGTCCGATCACCCGGCTTGCGGCTTTCGAGGGGGCGGGCAAGGGGGTCGAGCAGCACGCCCGTCGGCCCGGACATCAACCGTTCCGCCATGGCGTTGGCCACCATCACCGTGCCGTCCGTCGAGCGCATCACCAGCCCTTCGGACAGCGATTGCACCAGCGTGCGGTGCCGCCGCTCGCTCTCCGCCAGCGCCTGTTCCGCGGCGCGGCGGGCGGTCACGTCGCGGAAGGCCACCACCGCCCCGGTGATCGCGCCGTTCTGGAGGATCGGGGAGACGGTCAGCTCCGCCACGAAATCGTCGGTGCCCTGGCGGCGGAGGCGCCCGTCGGTCACCTGCCGGACCAGCCCGTCGGCCAGCGACAGCGTCAGGGCGCGCCGGCCTTCCTCCTCGGCGTCGCCGCCGATCAGCGCGGTGAAGGAACGGCCGACCAGTTCGCTGGCGCCGAAGCCGGTCATCGACTGGGCTGCGGCGTTCACGAAAGTGACGGCGCCGCGCGCGTCCAGACCGCAGATGCCGTCGGCCACCGCCTGAAGGATGTGGTGGTAGGCGGCACGGGTGCGCTCCGCCTCGTCGCGGGCCTCCTGAAGCTCGCTGACCCAGGCGTTGCGCTCCGTCACGTCGGTGATGGTCAGCAGGACGTCGCCCTTGTCGACGCCGTCCGGCCCGGGTTCCAGTTCGACGACCCGCGCGTCGGTCAGCCCGTCGATGGCGCTGTGGGCGCCGACGAAGGCGTATTCCTGGCGCGTCCATTGCCCGGAATCGCGCAGCCGGGCCAGCGCCGTGAACAGGCGCCCATGGTCCAGCGACTCCACCATCAGGGTCAGCGGGCGGCCCTTCAGCCGGCGCAACGGCAGGCCGAACTGCCGCTCCGCGGCGACGTTGGCCTCGCAGATGATGCCCGCGGCGTTGATGGTGAAGCAGGCCAGCGGCACCGATTGGAACAGCTGGAGATACTGGATGCGCGAGGCTTCCAGCGCCTGCTGGGCGGTGCGCAGCTCCTCGTTCTGGATTTCCAGCTCGGCCTGATGGACGTACAGCTCGTGCAGGACTTCCTTGAGCGTGGTCGCCGAGACCTCCGCCCCTTCGAAGCCGCCCGAATTGAGGGCCTGTTCCGCGCGCTTGCGAAGCCGTTCGTTGCGGAATCCGTTCACGCCGCGCCACCGGTCGCCGGGTCCTTGGCAATGGATGGCCCGGATTTTTTCTGGCCGTTCCGCCGTCCGCTGGCGCGCAGTTCCATCCGCTTCCGGTTGGTGATGTCGATGTGGCTGACCACCGCTCCCCCTGACAATCCGGCCAGACGGCAGGCGTGCATCATGAACCAGCGCTCCTCCTTGTCGGAGTGACAAGGGTATTCGATGGTGAACTGCTCGATGTCGCCGGACAAAATCCGGCGCAGCCCGTCGTTCACGGCACGGGCGATGTCTTCGCCTTCGGTTCCTTCCTCGGCGTTGCACACATCAAGATAATTGGTTCCCGGCCCGCAGCGGTCCAGCGCCGGGGCGCCGTTCTTCTCGCCGAACATGCGCCAGGCGTGGTTGACCATGGTGATGGCGCCATCGGAATCGATGACCGCCACATGCTCGGGCAGGCTGTCCAGCACCGTCTGGAGCCGGTGCTCCGCGGCCTTGGCGGCGGTGACGTCCACGAAGGTGACGACCACACCGGCCACCTGGTTCTTCTCGGTCAGGTACGGGAGGATCCGCGTCTGGATCCAGCGGTCGCCGCGCACCGGGACATGGCGTTCCACCGGCTTGTGGTCGTGGAACACCCGTTCGATGTCCTTGAGGAAATCCGGGTAGTCGATGTTGGTCGACAGATGCGAGATCGACCGCCCGACGTCGCGCGGGATGATGTTGATGAAGCGTGCCGCCGCCGGGGTGAAGCGCCGGATCACCATGCCGCTGTCCAGGAAGACCGTGCCGATCTCGGTCGAGCGCAGCAGGTTGTCCAGGTCGTTGGTGACCTCCGTCAGCTCCTCCACCTTCGCCTGATACTCGGCGTTGACGGAATACAGCTCCTCATTGACCGATTGCAGCTCTTCGTTGGTGCTCTGCAACTCCTCGTTGGAGGCGAGAAGCTCCTCGTTGGTCGCCTGGAGTTCCTCGTTGGCGGTCTCCAGCTCCTCGATGGTGGCCTGGAGATTCTCGCCGCGGGAAACCAGTTCCTGCTCCAGCCCGCGGATGCGCTCCGCGGTGTCGGTGTCGAAGTCGAAGTCGCTGTCCGGCAAGGCCAGCGCCGGGGCGCTGGGGTCGAGCACGATCAGCGCAAAGCGCCGGCCGGTCTTGCGCGCGACGAAGGGCTTCACGCGCAGGCTGACGGCGGGCAACCCCTCGCGGTCCTTCACCGGGATGTTCGACAGGGCGAACTCCTCGCCGGAGCGGAAGGCCCGCGTCAGCGCGGTCCCCACCACCATGGAGACCGAGGAGGGCAGCAGCTTCAGCGCGTTCAGCGTGGCCTCGCCCGGCGGCACCTTCAGGATGGCCGACGCCTCGCCGAACACGTGCATGATGTTCATCTGCTCGTTGACCAGAAGGCTGGGCGGCACATAGGCCCGCATCAGGGTCGAGATCGCCTCGTCGATGGCGGCCCCTTCCTCCTGCGCCTGCGACAAGGTCTCGTCGCCGTGGCGGTGCACCGGAGAAGCGACGGTGGGGACGAGCAGCCGCGACAGCCGGTGGGTCCCGGTGCGCAGGCTCTGGAACAGCTTGTTCCGGCTGTCCAGGACGTGGAATTCCGCCGACAGGTCGCCCAGCGTCTCGCTGGTGCCCAGGAACAGGAAGCCGCTTTGCCGCAGCGCGTACTGGAACAGGCTGAGCACCTTCCGCTGAAGCGGCGAGTCCATATAGATCAGCAGGTTCCGGCAGCTCACCAGATCGATCTTGGTGAAGGGCGGATCGCGCATGATGTTGTGGGCGGCGAAGACCACCATGCGGCGGATGTCGCGCGACACCAGATAATGGTCGCCGCGGGCGGAGAAGTAGCGGGTCAGCCGGTCGTGCGACACGTCCTCCGCGATGGAGCGCGGGTACTCGCCCAGGCTGGCGATTTCGATGCTGTCCTGGTCGATGTCGGTGGCGAAGATCTTGACGTCGAAGGACCGCCCCATCCGTTCCTGCGCCTCGGCGAAGAGGATGGCGATGGAGTAGGCCTCCTCGCCCGTGGCGCAGCCGCAAACCCAGACGCGCACCATGTCGGTGGGGCTGCGCTTGGCCAGCAGGGTGGGGATCACCTTGTCGGCAAGCGACGCGAAGGCCCCCTCGTCGCGGAAGAACCGCGTGACGCCGATCAGCATCTCCTTGTAGAGGCTGACCGTCTCGGCGCTGTTGCGGCGGAGCAGGGCGGCGTAGTCGCTCATCGAGTCGAGGCCGGCGGTGTGCATCCGCCGCTCGATCCGGCGCAGCAGGGTCGCCAGCTTGTAGTGCGAGAAATCCACCCCGGTGACCGAACGGATGGCCGCCACGATCTGCGCCAGGGGGTCGTTGTCGCGCTCCTGCGGCTTGGCCGGGACGGGCAGGTTGCGGGACAGCACCCGGCCGGCGTGTTCGATCAGGCAGCCCGGCAGCTTGTCCGCCGTCTTCACGATGTCCACCTGCCCGGTGGCGATCGCGCTGCGCGGCATGCCGTCGAACTGCGCCGATTCGGGGTCCTGCGCGGCGGCGAAGCCACCCGCCGACTTGATCGCCAGCAGGCCGCGCGTTCCGTCCGACCCGGTGCCGGACAGCACCACGCCCAGCGCCCGCGGCCCCTGGTCCTTGGCGAGAGCGGTGAAGAAGATGTCGATGGGCAGGCTCATGCCCCCGGCGGCGTCCTTGGCGGTCAGGATCAGCCGCCCGTCCTCGATCGACAAATGCTTGGCGGGGGGCAGCAGATAAACGGTGTTGCGCTCAACCGCCATGCCGTCCGCGGCCTGCACCACCGACATGGCGGTGTGCTTGGCCAGCAGATCGACCATCAGACTCTTGTGGACCGGCGAGAGATGCTGGACCACCACATAGGCGAGGTCGCTTTCCCCCGGCACATTGTCGAAAAAGCGCTGGAGCGCCTCCAACCCGCCGGCGGATGCGCCGATGCCGACGATGCAGCAGACCCGATCCCGGCCTTCCGGATAGGGACCATAGACGGAAACCCTGTCCGCGCCCTCATCGGGTGACGTGGGCGCGTCGGCGATGGTGTGATCGTTGTCTTCTGGTTCCACGGAGCACTTCAGGTCTGCGGGAGTAAAGGACGGCCTACTGAATTATTTGCCGTCCGACCGTGACATTCAAACCCTCCCTTGCGCGGCGCCTTGCCTTTTCCGTGCGCGCCGGCGGTTTTGAAACGGCGAAGGGTTCAGCGGCTATATAGGAAGCGTTCCTGCCAGTCAATCCGGGCAATCCGTCCTTCGAAGGAGCGCGCCGTGCCGGCTTTCTAAAGATCAAGCGCGTAGCGCGCCACGCGCTGTCTTCGACGTTGCGCATATGACTAATGGATTTTCAGAGCCGAATTCGATAAGGGCCGATTTCGGCTTTCAGGGATCGTCGAGACGAGACTTTCGAATGTGCAGTGATTTTCCATATCCATTCCTTTTCAATGCCCTGAGCTTGATTGCGTGAATTCATGGCGCGGCGGTGCCTCGTTCCTTTCTCCCGATGCCCCGCTTCATGGCGGGGTTGAAAGATAAAAATCGATGGGATTTGCCACCAGCGCACAGCTTACCCAGAAGGTATGATGTGATACGGGCACAACACTGTGCAGGATCTGTTGCCCCGTTCGCTTATGTCGCTTTACGCGATTGGCGCTTTGCGCAATCTTTAATCCGTAGCCACTAATCACGAGAAACGTAGGAAAGGAGTGCGCCAGATGGAGCGCGAGGACGAATGTGCTCTCGACCGATATATCGCGGCGATTCCGCTTAATCTGAGAGTAGTGGCCAGGGCTGCTTACGAGGAGCTGTCGAACAATCCCTTCCTGCCGGTCTTTTCCAAGGACGAAATCGCGCGGTTGGTCTGCTCGCCAGGATTTCAGAGTTACTTGGAAAGTGAGAACCGGACCAGCGCCGGTTCGCTGATGATGCTCTGTTCGGCGGGGTATGCGACGCGCCATTGACGATGCATTTCTGACGAGACGCAGCCGTCACAACGCGACGCAGCCACTCTTCTGCAGGCCGGCGGTTGTCCCGCCGGCCTGAATTTTGTCCAAACGTTTTACCGTTCGAGGCCCAGCGGCGGCATGCGCGCTTCCACCGCACCGCTGCGGGCCGCCTTCACCAGCGGCGCCAACTCGGCCAGCGCCGGGCGCAACCCGGCCAGCACCGCCACGGCTTCCACCAGATCGCCCTTGCCCGAGGCGAGGTCGAGGATTTCCCGGATCAGCGGCTTCGGGCGCGGATAGCCGGTCACGGTGACCGGAGCATCGGGCGCCAGCTTCGCCGCCTGCTTGGCGAGCGTCAGCGCGGTGGCGACCCCGCCCAGCTCGTCGATCAGCCCGAGAGTCTTGGCCTGGGCGCCGGTCCAGACGCGGCCCTTGGCGGCGTCCCGCGCCTGTTCGGGGGTGAGGTGCCGCGCCTCCGCGACGCGGGACAGGAAGGTGGAATAGCTGCTGTCGATGATGGCGTTCAGCCGCTCTTCCCCGGCAGGGCCGAAGGGGCGGAAGGGCGACCACAGGCCGGCGTTCGGCGCGGTGTCGAGGACGCCCCAATGCACGCCCAGCCGCTCCGACAGGCCGGCGACCGACATCTTGCCGGCGACCACGCCGATGGAGCCGGTCACCGTGGCGGGGGAGGCGACGATGCGGTCGGCGGCCAGCGCGATCCAGTAGCCGCCGGACGCCGCCGTGCCGCCCATGGTGGCGATCACCGGCTTGCCCGACTGCCGGGCCTTGACCAGGGCGCGACGGATCGTCTCGGACGCGGTCACGCTGCCGCCGCCGCTGTCGATGCGGAAGAGGATGGCCTTGACGTCGGGATCGTCCACCGCGTCCTCGACGGCCGCCACGATCGTCTCCGACCCGGCGGTGACCTCGCCCAGGCCGGGTTTGCCGCTGTCGCCGCCGGTGATGGTGCCGGTGGCGTGGATCAGCGCGATGGTCGGGCCGCTGCGGTTGGGCGGGCCGGCGATGCCCAGGTAATCCGCCGCCTCCATGGTGTCGGCGCCGGGTGCCGCTCCGGCGCGGCGCAGTGCCTCCTCCCGCGCCTCGTCGGCGTAGCCCAGCCGGTCGACCAGCTTGGCGTCCACCGCCTCGCGGTCGATCAGGGGCGCGCGGTTCATCGCCGCCTTGACGGCGGCGGGGGGAAGGCGGCGGCTCACCGCCACCCCGTCGACGATCTGGTTGGTCAGGTCGCCGAGCAGGGATTCCATCATCTCGCGGTGGGCGGGCGTGAAGTCCGTCCGCATGACGCTGTCGGCGAGGCTCTTGTACTCCTCGCGCTGGAGAACCTGCGGCTGGATGTCCAGCTTGTCCAGCGCGCCGCGGGCGAAGGGGATCTGGGCGGACAGGCCGGTCAGGCCGAGCAGCCCCAGCGGCTGCATCCACACCTCGTCGAAGGCGCTGGCCAGCAGGTAGGAGCGGTTGCCCGCCCCGGTGTCGCCGTAGGATTCGGCGAAGGCGATGGCGAAGCGGCCCGACGCGCGGAACCGCTCCACCGCCGCCCGCAGCTCCTGCACCTGGGCAAAGCTGGCGCCATCGCCGCCGAAGCGGGCGAGCACGCCCTTCACCCGCGGGTCGGTGCGTCCACGCTCCAGCGCGTCGAGCACCTCCTGGAAGGTCGTCTCGTGGCCGAGGAAGCTGCCCAGCCGGTCCACGCTCCCTTCCGCCAGCGGGTCGCGGAGGTCCAACTCCAGCACCACGGTCTCGGGCAGGGAGGGCTCGTGCCGGA
The DNA here is from genome assembly GCF_058780635.1 of Azospirillum sp. UENF 312511. Lineage (NCBI taxonomy): Bacteria > Pseudomonadati > Pseudomonadota > Alphaproteobacteria > Rhodospirillales > Azospirillaceae > Azospirillum > Azospirillum sp. UENF 312511. The sequence continues at coordinate 2,496,120 of NZ_JBSNCG010000003.1, forward strand.
CCGCCAGCACGACCCCGGTGACCACGGCGGCCACCACGAGGAAGCCGATGAGGGCGAACAGGCGGACAAAGAACCTCAGCATCCGAAGGGGCTCCGGTGGTTGCGCGGCGTCAACGGTCCAGCGTTTGGCGGTCGGGCGTTTAGCGGTCCTGCTTGTGGTAGTCGCGGTTCGGCATCATGTCCACCGCCGAGGCGACGCGGTTGGACATGTTGTAGAAGGCGGCGGTGTCGGCGATGTCAAAGATGTCCTCTTCGCCGAAGCCGGCGTCGCGCAGCGCCTGTCGGTCCGGCTCGCCCATGGTCCAGGGCTCCTTGGTCAGCTTCCACGCGAAATCGAGCATGGCGCGCTGGCGCGGCTCCAGCTTGGCGGCTCGGTAGTTGAAGGCGAGCATCTCGCCCAGCTCCGGATCGCCGGACAGCTTGCGCACCGCCTGCCCGTGGGCGACGAGGCAGTAGTAGCAATGGTTGGCCGAGGACACGACCACGGCGATCATCTCGCGCTCCAGCTTGGACAGGCCGCTCTCGCCGACCATCAGCTCGTTGTAGAGCTGGGCGAAGGTGCGCAGCTTCTTCGGGCGCAGGCTGTAGGCGCGCAGCACGTTGGGGACGAAGCCCAGCTTCTCCTCGCACTTGGCGAAGAGCGCGGCCATGTCCGGGTCGAGGTCGGGAGTCTCGGGAACGGGCAGGGCCATGACGTGATCGGGCTGCGGCATCGCTGTGGTCTCCTCCGGCGTTTTCGGTTCGTTGCGGTCAATGCTGTTTTGGCCGACAGGGTAGCCGGGCGGCGGCGCTTCGCAAAGCCCCACCTCCGGTCAGGGCGACAGGACGCTTCGCCGGGGAGTTGCAACCCAGCCTTTCCTAAGTTGTGTCTCGCCAAGCGGCCGTTGCCCGTGCGAAGACTGCATCCACTTCCAAAGCAGTGGTTCCGTCGATGAACGATCCGGGTGGCAAAGGCGCGCCCAAGCTCGGCCTCCTCTCGGTTCTGGTGGTCGAGGACAGCGCCTTCATCCGCAACGTGCTGACCGCGACCCTGCGCACCATCGGGGTCGGCGCGGTGCATGCCGAGCCGGGTGGGGCGGAAGCCATCCGCTTCCTGGAGGAGCGCCGTGCCGCCCTGCCGCCCGGCACGGCGCCGGTGGACGTCGTCATCACCGATCTGGTGATGCCGGAGGTGGACGGACTGATGCTGTTGCGCTGGCTGCGCTGCAGCCCGAAATCGCCGGACCGCTTCCTGCCCGTGCTGATGCTGTCCGGCGCCGCCGACCGCCATTATGTGGAGCAGGCGCGCGACCTGGGCGCCACCGACTTCATCGCCAAACCCTTTTCGGCGGCCATCATCGCCAGCCGCCTGCTGGCGGCCATCGCCCGGCCGCGGCGCTTCGTGCTCGCCAAGGGCTACTTCGGACCGGACCGGCGGCGGACGCAACGCCCGGTGGCGATGGATTGCCGGATGACCGGATCCAGGGAAATCCTGGTGGTGCACAGCGCGTCCAAGGCGGCGGGCATCGACCGCTTTCCGGTGATTCATTTCGATCTGCCCAACCGGCTGGGCGCCAAGATGGGCATCGCGCCGAAGGACCCTGTGCCGACGCTTCCCGACGAGGTGCTGGCGGCGGCGGAGGCGGAGATCCAAAACCGGGCGGGCGATTACGCGACCTGGATCGCCGGAGAGGTCGACGAGTTGGCCCGCCGCGTCGATCGGCTGGGCGGGGACTCCGCCGCGGTCCCGGCGCTGATGGCGCAGATCAACCGCTCCGCCCACGAGATGCGCGGGCAGGGCGGCATTTTCGGCTATCCGCTGATCACCCGCATCGCCAAGTCGCTCTACGAGGCGACGCAGGGCGGCTTCCCCGCCGTCACCGGCAACGAGCGCCTGCTGTTGAAGGCCCATGTGGACGCCATCAAGGCGGTGATGGCCGGGCGGATCAACGGCGACGGCGGGGCCATCGGCCAGCAGCTTCTCGCCTCGCTGGACCGCGCCAAGAAAAAATACGCCAAGCCGGAGAGCGAGGGCGATCCGGCCTGAGCGCCGTGTCTATTTCCAGTGTATGCCCGCCTCGCGGCGGATCTCCTCCATGCGCTCCAACGCCGGCTTGAAGCCGGTCAGGGAGAAGCGCACCTCCGCCTTGCCGCCCGCCGGGGCGGAGCCGACGGCGGAAACCTCCTTGCCGGGAGCCAGCCGCTCGACCAGCTTGGCGTTGGTCTCCGGATCGACCACCGCGCAGGTGTTGGTCTCCCACTCGAACCGCTCGCACGGGTATTCGGGACGGAACAGCGCCCGGTCCACCCAAACGCGGACGATCTTCGACAGGTCCATCGCCTGCTCGTCCAGCCGGAAGCGCATCCCCTCCAGCCAGCGCTCGCTGGAGCGCAGCCAGACGAGGCGCGATCGCCGGTCGCTGCCGGGGCGGGAGAGCAGCTCGCATTCGACGCGGCGCGGCTCGCTCCAGACCTGGCAGTAGAGGCGCCAGTCCTTGAAGGTCTCCGCATGCTCGCGGTAGGTCGGGGCCTGGGTCTGGGCCTGGGCGGCGGTGGGAAGGGCGGCGACCAGCAGAAACCCCGCGATCACGCCGCCGCGCCACGCCGCCGTCCTGCGTCCCCGCATCGGGCTCAGCCCCGCGCGTAGGCGCGGTGGCGCAGCAGATGGTCGGCCAGAACGCAGGCCATCATCGCCTCGCCGACCGGGACGGCGCGGATGCCGACGCAGGGGTCGTGTCGGCCCTTGGTCAGGATGTCGGTGTCCTTGCCCTGCAGATCGACCGTCTGGCGCGGGGTGAGGATGGAGCTGGTCGGCTTCACGGCGAAGCGCACCACGACGTCCTGACCGGTGGAGATGCCGCCCAGGATGCCGCCGGCAAGGTTGGACCGGAACTCCGGCTCGCCGTCGGGTCCGGAACGCATCTCGTCGGCATTCTGCTCGCCGGTCAGGGTGGCGGCCTCGAAGCCGTTGCCGATCTCCACGCCCTTGACGGCGTTGATCGTCATCATGGCGCGGGCGAGATCGCCGTCCAGCTTGTCGTAGAGCGGATCGCCCAGCCCGGCGGGCAGGCCGGAGGCCACCAGCTCGACCACCGCGCCGATGGAGGAGCCGCTCTTGCGGATGCCGTCCAGATAGTCGGCCCATTCGGCCGCGGCCTGCGGGTCGGGGCAGAAGAAGGGGTTGTTGTCGACCTCAGTCCAGTCCCAGCGGCTGCGGTCCACCTTGTGCGGGCCGATCTGCACCAGCGCGCCGCGGACGGTCACGCCGTCGCCCAGCACCTTGCGCGCCACGGCACCCGCCGCCACGCGGCAGGCCGTCTCGCGCGCCGAGGAGCGCCCGCCGCCGCGGTAATCGCGGATGCCGTACTTCTTCCAGTAGGTGTAGTCGGCGTGGCCGGGCCGGAACTTGGACGCGATCTCGCTGTAGTCCTTGGACCGCTGGTCGGTGTTCTCGATCATCAGCGAGACCGGCGTGCCGGTGGTCTGCCCTTCGAACACGCCGGACAGGATCCTGACCTGATCGGGCTCCTGGCGCTGCGTGGTGTAGCGCGACTGGCCGGGGCGGCGCTTGTCGAGCCAGGGCTGGATGTCCGCCTCGGTCAGGGAGAGCAGCGACGGGCAGCCGTCCACCACCACGCCAATCGCCGGCCCATGGCTCTCGCCCCAGGTGGTGAAGCGGAAAAGCGTTCCGAAGCTGTTGCCGGCCATGGCGAGGACCCCCGATGCGACGCGATGTTGCCGTACATTGTACGGTGGAGCGCGTTTCTTGCGGCGTTTCGGCCGGCGCGTCAAGCGCGAGGGGCTTAAAAAGCGCCCTTCTGCTCGCGCCGGCGATCGAGTGCCACCTCGAACTGACGCAGCAGCTTGTGCGTGGCTTCGAAGTAGAGCTTGCGCTGCGGGTTGTTCTTCATGCAGCGGGCGTCCAGGTGGGACACGCTGGTCAAGGCGGAGACGCAGTAGCCGAGAAGCCAGTAATGGGAGCGGATCTTGCGCAGATAGTCGCGGAAGGGCTCCGGCTGGCCGGCCATGAAGGCGGAGAAGCTCGCCTCGTAATCGGCGAGAATCTGCCGAATGTCCAGCAGCGTGGTTTCCAGCAGCTTGCCCACCTTTTCGATGTGCATCAGAAGCTGGGTCTCATAGGGCTTGTGCATGCGGATGTCGACCGGGATGCATTCCCGCGACTTCAGCCAGTTCAGGATGATCCGCGCCCGCGGCGCAATGCGGCGAAGCTGGTACTCGTAGAAAGTCGTGCCCTTCCAGGCGCTGAAGATCTGGTCCGCTTCGCTGCGGTCGATGCCGAAGGCCGAGACGAACAGGCCAGCCTCTTCAAGCTCCGGATTCCAGATCGCCTCCAGAAAGCGTTCGATGCTCTGGGCGCCGTTGCCGCCGCCGTCGATGGCCTTGCGCACGATGGGCTCGATGCGCGCCCGGATCAGGCGGCGGAGCTGCTGGTCCTCGGTGTCGCTGATCGCCCAGTGACGCTTGTCCACCGGGACCTTTTCACCTTCGAAGCACGCCTTCAGCAGGAAGGCGTCCAGCGACGGCACGCTGTCGATCAGGGTGAGGGTGCGCAGGTCCGCGGCCGCGGCCTCGCTGTTGGCCTCGCCGATGCCGAACTGTTCGGCCAGAAGGATGTTGCTGTTGCGGGCGCGCAGATAAATGGCGAGGCCGCCCGCTTCGGTGTGTTCGACGCTGTGCGGAATGTAGATGCCGGTTTCGACCGGCCGCGATGCGGCGTCGCCGTCCTCATCCTCGTCGGCGATGGGGTTGGCGTAGTCGTCGGCGTCTTCGTCGAAATTCGGATACTTGAAGAGAATGGCCTTGTTCAACCCACGGGCACGGAACAAGCGGTTTTCTTCGGGAATCTCGCGGGTGATGGTGATCAAATTCATCGAGACGCTGGAGCCGCCGTAGAGAATTTGCTCCAGAATTGGGGACACCGAATCCGATTGACGCCGTGCACGCATCCGACCGTCACCTTCCGCAACCTTCCGTATGTGTGAAGAATAGCGGTATGCTGCGGCGCGCAAAAGTAAGTAATACGACGTTCGGTAAAAAATGTCTCAAATGGGGTAAGGGCGTTTCCGGCGGGCGTTCCGGAACGAGCCGGACGCGCCCGCCGTTGCCATAGGCCTGGGATCAGGCGGGCTTGCCTGCGCCGCCCAGCGACCCCAGAAGCTGCGACACCTCGGCCGCCGCGTCCACCGCGACCATGCCGACGGTGTGGTAGCCTGAGTCGACGTGCATGACCTCGCCGGTCACGCCGGTGCCGAGATCGCTCAGCAGGAACAGGCCGGCGCCGCCGACCTCGCCGATGGTGACGTTGCGCTTCAGCGGGGCGTTCAACTCGTTCCACTTCAGAATGTAGCGGAAGTCACCGATGCCGCTGGCGGCCAGCGTCTTGATCGGACCGGCGGAGATGGCATTGACGCGGATGTCCCGACCGCCCAAATCGACCGCCAGGTAACGCACGCTCGCCTCCAGCGCGGCCTTGGCGACACCCATCACGTTGTAGTGGGGCATCACGCGCTCGGCGCCGTAGTAGGAGAGAGTGAGGAGGCTGCCGCCGTCCTTCATCAGCGGGACGGCGCGCTGCGCCACCGCGGTGAAGGAGTAGCAGGAGATGTCCATCGTGCGCAGGAAGTTGGCCCGCGTCGTGTCGAGGTAGAGGCCGTCCAGCTCGTTCTTGTCGGAAAAAGCGATCGCATGAACCAGGAAGTCCAGCTTGCCCCATTCCTTCTCGATGGCGGCGAAGGTCGCGTCGACGCTGGCCTCGTCGGTGACGTCGCAGGGCAGCAGCAGCGGGGCGTTGACCTGCTCGGCCAGCGGCTTCACACGCTTCAGCAGCGCATCACCCTGATAGGTGAAGGCCAGTTCGGCGCCATGCTGCGCCAGCGTGGAGGCAATTCCCCAGGCGATCGACCGATCGTTCGCCACGCCCATGATCAGGCCGCGCTTGCCGTCCATGAGCGGCTTCGGGTTGGACATCCGTACCTCGTGCATCCAGAGTATGCTTTGAAAAGTGGGCCGCATCCTACACGAAAGACCGGCCCGGTCAAACCAAGGCGGGAGGCGTCCTGTGGCTGAAACCGAAGGCACTTCGAAAGGGGCGTGGAACCCCTTTGTGCGCATTCGGGAAATCGGCGGCTTCATCGCCTATTCCTCCATGCGCTTCTACAACGACAACTGCTTCCAGACCGCGGCCTCGCTGACCTACACCTCGCTGCTGGCGCTGGTGCCGCTGATGACCATCGGCTTCGCGATCTTTTCGGCCTTTCCCGCCTTCAACGCGCTGCAGTCGCGCATCCAGACGCTGCTGTTCAAGAACCTCGTGCCGGAGAACAGCGACGCCATCCTGCAATATCTGGCGGCCTTCATGGCCAACGCCGGGCAGATGCCGGTGTTCGGCATCGTCGGGCTGGCGATGTCCGCCGTTCTGCTGATCTGGACCATCGAAGGGTCCTTCGCCACCGTCTGGCGGGTGCGGGAGCCGCGCTCCTACGTCACCCGCATCCTGTCCTTCTGGGCGGTGGTGTCGCTGAGCCCGCTGTTCGCCGGCGCCAGCCTGTCGCTGTCCAGCACCCTGTGGGCGGTGCTCCAGTTCGCCCATCTGGAGGGCTTCGCCGACCCGCTGGTGGGGATCGGGGCGATCCTGCCCTTCATGCTGCAGCTCGTCGGCTGCACGCTGCTCTACGTCATCATTCCGAACCGGGACGTCGGCTGGATGGACGCCGCCTGCGGCGGGGCGGTCGCCTCGCTGCTGCTGGAGACGTCCAAGGCGGGCTTCGCCATGTACATGAAGGAGTTCCCGGCCTACCAGACCATCTACGGCGCGCTGGCGACCGTGCCGATCTTCCTGTTCTGGCTCTACATCGCCTGGTCGACGGTGCTGTTCGGCGCGGTCATCACCGCCTCGCTGCCCGAATGGCGGGCCGGCAAGATCACCCGCGGCGGGCCGGAGGGGCTGCTGCCCGCCCAGCGGCTGGGTCTGGCGCTGGCCGTCCTGCACGAGCTTCTGGAGGGCACGCGGCTGGGCGTCGGCTTGCGGCGGCGGACGCTGGTCGGGCGCGTGCCGGTCGGCACGGTGCTGATCGACGGCATCCTGGAGCAGCTTCGCGACGCCCATTGGGTGGCCCACACCACGCACAACGCCTGGGTCGTCACCCGCGACCTCAGCGAGGCCACGCTCTACGACCTGATGAAGGCGCTGGGCATCGGCCTGCGCGGCTCCGTCCGCGGGCTGGGCGGGCTGGAGCTGCCCTGGCAGGACCGCACGGCCCAGCTGCTGGAGCAGGCGGAGCGCAACCAGGAGGAGATCCTCGGCGTGCCGATCAAGGACCTGCTGTCCGACCGGCCGCTGGAGACGGGACCGCTCGAATCGGGGGCTCGGGAAGCGGATTCGCAGGATTCCGGGACAGCGGCGGGGGAGGGCTCCGGCGCGGTGCCGTTGCGCGCGAAGCGCTGGCCCTGAAGGCGGGCTCTGAAGGCTGGCCTTGAGCGGGCGCTCAGGCCCGGTACTTGGCGATGAGGTCCGCGGCGAAGCCGTCCAGGTTGTTGTCGGCGGGCAGGGTCTGGACGTAGGAGCAGCCGCGGCAGGCCTCGATCTCGTCGCGGCGGCCCTCCAGATGCTTCAGCCGGAAATCGCGCAGCCGCTCGCCGTTCCAGATGTCGCGCAGCGACTCCTCGACGACGTTGCCGACGATGGTGCCCATGCGCCAGTCGGCGCAGCAAACCGACACCTCGCCATTGAAGTTGATGGCCAGCTTCAGGAAGGGCTCGGAGCAGACCTTGCGGGCGGTGTCGGGGGCGGCGGCGAAGGCGCTCTCCTCGGCCAGCGCTTCGCCGTGCAGGGGATGGACGAACAGGCTGTCGGCGATCGGCGTGAAGGTGTCGATGAAGCTCTGCCGCTCCTCCTCCGTCAGCTCCACGTTGATGATCTTGCAGTGGAGGTGGAAGTCGCGGCCCAGCTCCGTCTTGCGGCGGTAAAGATAGGCCACGTTGTCCACAATGGTCTGGAAGCGGTCGAAGCGCTGGGTGACCCGCTTGTACATGGCGTCGCTGGCGCCGTAGACGGAGACGCGCATGGCGTCCAGCCCGGCGGCCAGCAGGGCGTCCGCCCGCTCCGGCGTCAGCAGGGAGCCGTTGCTGGTCATCTCAACGTGGCGGGCCAGGCCGCGCGATTTCAAAAGGTGGACCATGTGTTCGATCCGCGTGTTCACCAGCGGCTCGCCGTCCTTGTAGAGATGGACGGACTTGATCGGGGCGTCGAATTCGGCGATGTCGTCGGCGATCTTGCGGAACAGGTCGAACTTCATGGCGCCGCGCGGCCGGCCGACTTCCTTCAGCAGCTCCGGGTTGCCGGTGGCGCAGAAGACGCAGCGGAAGTTGCAGCCGTTCGACGGGTCGATCAGCAACGAGAAGGGGGTGGTCAGCGGCAGCACCTGCGACAGGTCGTTGCGGTCGCGGTGGCGGCCGTAGGGGATGTTCGCGGGGGCGGCCGTTTCGGTGCTCACTTCGGTCATGACCTTCGCCGGGCGGGGCTGCGGAAAGCGTGTGACTAGCAAGGGATCACGCGCACCGTAAAGGAATCCTTCATTGCGGCAAACGGACAGTGGCCGGGCGTCCCCAATGCCGCGGGCGCGAGGTGGATTCCAGGGGTATGCTCGACATTCTTTCGCATCGCGTCGTCTACAGCGACCGGCGCTTCTACGCGTCCTTCCCGTCCGCGGCGACGCTGGCCGACGGTGGCGTGCTGGTGGCCTTCCGGCGTGCTCGCGATCACCGCTGGCTGCATGGGGAGCCGGCGGAGGGCAACGGCGACTTCACCAGCGTCGACCATGTGGACTCGCGCTCCCACCTCGTGATCCAGCGCTTCACCCCGGATTTCGAGCCGGAGGGCGCGCCGCAGCCGCTGCCCACCGACCCGGAGGCGGGCGATCAGGACCCCAGCCTTCTGGTTCTGCGCTCGGGGCGGATCGTCCTTGGCAGCTTCGGCTGGTACCCGATGTCGGCGCGCCACGGCCTGCGGCTGCGCGAGAAGGGCGTCCACCTGCTGGGCAACGCCGAGACGTCGGGCACCTTCTTCCTGTTCTGGGGCGGCAGCACCCGCGTCAGCGACGATGGCGGGCGGCACTGGTCGGCGCACCGCTACCTGCCGGAGTTGCCGGACCAGGGGCCGATCCTGCCCGGCCTGCGCCCGATGCTTGGCGGCGCCGTGCGCGGCCGGGCGGTGGAGGCGCCGGACGGCACGCTGCTGATGGCGACCTACACCGGCGGCCCCTACACCAGCTACCTGTTCGCCTCCCGCGACCAGGGGGAAAGCTGGGCGCTGCGCAGCACTATCGCGCGCGATCCGGCGGGACGGGCCGGCTTCTGCGAGACCGCCCTGCACCTGACCGCGGACGGGCAACTGGTCGCCTTCCACCGCACCACCGGGCTGGGCGACCGCCTCGCCACCTCCGTCTCCCACGATCTCGGGGAGAGCTGGGCGCCCTGGATCGAGAGCGCGGTCATCGGGCATCCCTACGACGCCTGCCCGCTGCCGGACGGGCGGCTGTTCGTCGTCTACGGCTACCGCCACCAGCCCTATGGCGTGCGCGCCCGCGTCTGGGACAGCCGGCGGGAGACGCTGGAAAGCGCGCCGGAGATCATCGTCCGCGCCGACGCGCCGTCACCCGACGTCGGCTATCCCTGGGCGACCGTGCTGGCGGACGGGCGGGTGGCGGTCTGCTATTACATCTGCGACGCGGCGGGCACGCGGCACATCCAGGCGACGCTGCTGCGCGTGAGCGGCTGATTGACGGGCTCCCGCGCACCTCCTATCGTCCCCGGCCATACCGCAATCCCATGTTCCGGGGAGTAGAGTGTCCATGAAGCCCGCCCGCCGGCCGTCGAACCCGCTGTTTTCCTCCGGCCCCTGCGCCAAGCGGCCCGGCTGGTCGCTGGACGCCCTGGACGGCGCGCTGCTCGGCCGCTCCCACCGCTCGAAGCCGGGCAAGGCGAAGCTGAAGGAGGTCATCGACCTCACCCGCGCCGTGCTGGCGATCCCCGGCGACTACCGCATCGGCATCGTTCCGGCCTCCGACACCGGGGCGGTGGAGATGGCGCTGTGGAACCTGCTCGGTGAGCGGGGCGTGGACATGGTGGCCTGGGAGAGTTTCGGCAAGGAGTGGGTGACCGACGTCACCAAGCAGCTCCGCCTGTCCGACGTGCGGACCATCCAGGCCCCCTACGGCGCGCTGCCGGACCTGTCGCAGGCCGACTTCAGCCGCGACGTGGTGTTCACCTGGAACGGCACGACGTCGGGCGTGCGGGTGCCGGACGGCAACTGGATTCCGGCGGACCGCGAGGGTCTGTCGATCTGCGACGCGACCTCTGCCGCCTTCGCCATGGACATTCCCTGGAGCAAGATCGACGTCGCCACCTGGTCCTGGCAGAAGGTGCTGGGCGGCGAGGCCGCGCATGGCATGCTGGTGCTCAGCCCGCGCGCCGTGGCGCGGCTGGAGAGCTTCCAGCCCGACCGCCCGTTGCCCAAGATTTTCCGCCTGACCAATGGCGGCAAGCTGATCGAGGGCATCTTCGTCGGCGATACCATCAACACGCCGTCCATGCTCTGTGTGGAGGACGCCATCGACGGGCTGCGCTGGTCGCTGTCGGTCGGCGGCCTGACCCAGCTCATCCGCCGGTCGGAGCAGAACCTGCGCATCGTCTCGGAGTGGGTGGCGGCCTCGACCTGGGCCGGCTTCCTGGGGGACGATCCAGCGACGCGCTCCTGCACCTCGATCTGCCTGCGCTTCACCGACCCCGAGGTGACCGCCCTGACGCCGGAGGCCCAGGCCGACTTCGCCAAGAAGCTCGCGGCACTTCTGGAGAAGGAGGAGGCCGCCTTCGACGCCGGCTCCTACCGCGACGCCCCTCCGGGCCTGCGCCTGTGGGGCGGTGCCACGGTGGAGAACGAGGACATGGAGGCGGTCCTGCCCTGGCTCGACTGGGCCTTCGCCACGATCAAGGCGGAGACCTTCGGGCGCTGAACCTTGACGTTGGTGCTACTGGGTAGTACTTGGTTGGTGAGGGAGGGCAACGCATGACCGTGAAGACCTCGATCTCGCTGACCGACGAACAGGAAGCCTTCGCACGCAGCCTTGTCGAGACCGGGCAGTATCCAAGCCTCAGCGCGGTGCTCCAGCGCGGTCTCGACATGCTTCGGCGCGACACCGAGAGAAGCAACGCCGAGATCGAAGCGCTGCGGATCCTGATCGACCAGCGCCGCGCCGGTGCATTCGTCGATCTTGATGCCGGCGAAGCGGAAACCCGGGCGATGCTGGAGCGCAAGAGGCGTGCGCGTGCGGCTCTATAAGGTCCGCCGTGCGGCATCCGTTACCCGAGACCTCGACCTGATCGAGGATCATTTCGTTCAGGCTTATCGAGACCTGGGTGACGATGGGGAGCGCGCGATGGAACGGGCCGCCGTGCGGATCGGCGACGCCCTTTCCTACATGCGGACCTTCGAGGCCCATCCGCATCGTGGCACCGAGCATCCGGAAATTCGATCCGGCATCCGCACCGTCACCAGTCGAAATTTCATCTTCTATTTCCAAATCGATGAGGGGGTGGTCGAGGTCAGGATTCTCGCCGTCTTCTTTGGTGGGGTGAATCACAGCCAACAGATTCTGGACAGGCTGCGCGGCTGAGTCGTTTCTGCGCGGCCATTTTCATGGCCCGGTCAATCCCGCCAGAAGCTCGGCAGGATCAGCACCAGCACGGTGAAGACCTCCAGCCGACCCAACAGCATGGCGAAGCTCAGCACCCATTTCGCGGCGTCGGGCATGGGGGCCATGGTGCCCGCCGGGCCGACCACCGGCCCCAGCCCCGGCCCGGCGTTCGCCAGTGCGGAGGCGACGGCGCTGGCCGCGCTCAGGTAGTCCACGCCCATTGCGGCGACCAGGAGCGACAGGATGCCGAAGGCCGCCATGAAGGCGAAGGCGAGGTTGATGACCGAGCCGACCACATCCTCGTCCAGCACCTTGCCCTGGTAGAGCGGGACCAGCACGCGGTTCGGCTTCAGCATCCGCTGCATCTGGTTCAGCATCGACAAGGCCAGCACCTGCCAGCGGAAGACCTTGATCGACCCCGCCGTCGATCCGGTGCAGCCGCCGATGAAGTAGAAGAAGAAAAAGGCGACGACGGCGAAGCTGCCCCAGGTCGAATAGTCGGTGGAGACGAAGCCGGTCCCGGTGATGATCGAGGTGACGTTCACCGCCGAATGGCTCAGCGCGTCCCGGAAGGGCAGGCCGACCACCGTGAAGGCCCACACCGTCATGGCGCCCCCGGCCACCAGCAGGATCGCCAGCAGCGCGTTCACCTGGCTGTCGCCGGAGAGCGGCGCGTTGCGCTGGCCGCGCAGCAGGCGGATGTACCAAGTCAGCGGCAAGGCCCCGCAGATCATCGAAACGGTCGCCACCCACAGCACCGCGTGGGAGTCGAACCAGCCGAGCGAGGCGTCCTTGGTCGAGAAGCCGCCGGTGGCGATGGAAGCCATGGCGTGGTTGATCGCGTCGAACCACGTCATGCCGGCCAGATGATAGGCCACCGCCGACAAGATGGTCAGCGCCAGATAGATCATGGCGATGGCGCCGGCGGTGTCCTGCACCGTGGCGAAGGGCTTGTCGCCCTTGTCGGAGGAACTCGGTGCGGAAGAGCTGCATGCCGCCGACCCGCAGGATGGGCAGCACCGCGATCGCCATGACGATGATGCCGACCCCGCCGAACCAGTTCAGCAGCGAGCGCCACAGCAGGACCCCCGGCGGGGCGTCGTCCAGCCCGACGATCACCGTGCCCCCGGTGGTGGAGAGGCCCGACATCGCCTCGTAATAGGCGTCGGTGAAGGACAGGCGGGCGGCGGAGATCATGAAGGGCAGGGCGCCGAAGGTCGCCAGGACGCACCAGGACAGCGTGGTCAGCAGGAAATGCTGCTTCACGGTGAAGCGCGCGTGCTCCTTGCTCGACGTCGCCAGCACCATGCCGCCGCTGACCGCCAGCGTCGCCGCGCTGGAGCCGACGAAGGCCGTCCAGTCGCTGTTGCCCACGGCGGCGTCGGCCAGCGCCGGCACCAGCATGCCGAGCCCCAGGATGGTCAGAAGGATGCCGATGATGTGGAAGACCGGTCCCAGCGCAATTCCATTGCCGACGCCATTGCCCAAGGCTGTGCCCTTCGTCGCCGCGGAGGCCGATGGCGGCCCCCGTCTTTCCCGATGTAATGCGCTGATTATCCAAAGGGGCGGGTGCTGTCCATCGGCATCGGGGCGGTCGGACCGTCCGAGGTTCACACGAAACCGGCTTCTCCCAACATGCGGTAGAACTCCCGCAGGGCGCGCTGCTGCGCCGCCGCGTCGGGCAGGTCCTCCACGTATTTCCGGTCGAATTGCGGTTGGCGAAGATGCTCGACCACGCGGCGCCGGACCATCTCCAGGGCCCGCCGGCTGCGCAGGATTCCCGGCGCGCAGACCTGCAGCAGACGGTTCGCGCGCAGCCGCAGCGCATCGCCGGGATCGTCCAGCCGCTCCACCACCCGGTCCTCGGTGATGTAGGCCACCAGAAGCGCGTCGAGATCGCTGGTCAGGCGGGTCCGCGCATCCTCCGGAAGCGCCGAGTCGGCGGCTTGGCAATAGAGCAGGGTCAGCGCTTCCAGATTGTCGCGCGGCGGCAGGCGGGGGTGGATGAAGCGGCCATAGCCCGCCGGGTTGCCGGTCAGCGCGTGCAGCAGCCGGGCGATGTCCCCGGCGTGCCCATGGCCGAGGTCGGAGTCGGCCAGCGCCAGCAGGAAGCGCACCCGGTCCCGCGCGTCGGGGATGCGGCCGGCCACCTCCGTGATGGCCTGCTTGCGGCCCGGCGCCCCGCCGCCCTCCAGGAAGCGCAGGTAGCGCAGGACCAGCGCCTCGGCCATCGGACCGCCCCCGGCCGGCCCGTCGGGGCCGAGCGTGCGCTTCAGGATCTCCTGGAAGGCGTCCATCTCCAGCGAGGGGTCGGAGCGGTAGAGCGGCTGCGTGCCCTTCAGTTGCCGGCGCACCAGATCCAGGATAACCAGCCGCGTCTGGTCGAGGTCGTGGAAGGCGAGAAGCTCGTTCAGTTGGACGGCACGATCATCCTCCGCCCGTTTGGCCGGGGACAGGCGGCCCCGCGACAGGTCGATCAGGTTGCACAGCGCTTCCGCGAGGCTGCCCTGGACGCCCAGAAGCTCCTGTGCGACGGAGGGGGCGCCCAGGACGTCGGCGATCACCCCGTCGAGCAGCCCCAGCGGGCGGTCGGCCGCGGTCCCGCCCTCCCGCGCCAGTTCCCCCAGGAAGTCCAGCTTGGCCAGCCAGTTGCGCATCTGCACCAGCTCGCGCGACAGGACCACGCAGGCGAGGAAGTCGCGCTCCGCCGCCGGCAGGCTCGAATCCAGCCGGTCGAACATGGGGCGGAAGCCGGTGGCGGCGATGGCCGGCAGGTCCTTGCGCGCGGCGGCGACGCGCGCCCGGTCGGTCAGTTCGTGCATCAGCAGGTTCAGCGCGTCGCGTCGCCCGCGCCCGTCCGTCCCGGCCTTCTCCGCCTGGAGTGCTGCGACCCGCCCGACGGCGGTGGGCACGAGGTTGTCGGTGTTGAGAAGCCGCGCCAGTTCCGCGTGGTTGTGCAGCACTTCGGTCGGGGTGACCACCGCGCGCTCCACGTAATTGCGCAGGACGCGGTTCATCGCCATCCGGCTCTGCACGCCGTAGCAATGGTCGAGCGTGAGGCAGAGCGCCGGCGCCTCGTCGATGGGGGAGGCGGCCACCGTGCGGGAGACCTGACGGAACTCCACATGGACTTCCGTCTCGACATGGCGGCCGTCCGGGCGCCGCCAGTCGCGCACCACCCGCATGCCCTCGACCTTGCCGCCGGACAGCGCCTTGCGGCCGAAGACCAGCGCCTCCGCCTCGGTGTCGAAGCGGCCCTCCAGGACCCAGTGGTCCTGGGCGTAAATCTGCACTTCGTAGCTGGCGGACGCGCGTGCCATGGTGCCATTGCCCCGCTGCTGCCGGCACGGTTCGTACACAGGATGCCGGAGATTTCGCATCAAACTCAACAAAGATTAGATTGGAATGCATTCATGTTTCGAACCGCGCCGAACGGGCGCCTGTCGTCGGCGCAGGGGAGACGGGCATGGGCCGCGGGGCTTTTCCGTTTGCATGAGGAAGGCGGGGTGGGGTATTGACCCGCTCCGTATGCCCGAGCACCGCATGCCCACCGGACGTGCGGGCTCTCGCCATGCCGACGGTTTGCCACCCATTCGACGAGACGACGCAGGCCATGCCCGCTGATTCCCTGAGCTCCGCCCTGTTGCCCGCCGGCCTGCACGACGTGCTGCCGCCCGAAGCGGCGCACGAAGCGGCGGCGGTGGCGCGCCTGCTGGCGGACTTCACCGCCCACGGCTACGAGCGCGTCGAGCCGCCGCTGGTCGAGTTTGAGGACAATCTGCTGTCCGGCTCCGGCGCCGCCATGGCGAAGCAGACCTTCCGGCTGATGGACCCGCTGTCGCAGCGCATGATGGCCGTGCGCGCGGACATCACCCCGCAGATCGTGCGCATCGCCACCACCCGCCTGAAGAACGGCGCCCGCCCGGTGCGGCTGTGCTACGCCGGGCCGGTGCTGCGCGTGAAGGGCTCGCAGCTCCGCCCGGAGCGGCAGATCACCCAGGTCGGCGTCGAGCTGATCGGTCCGCTGGAAGCCGAGGCGGACGCCGAGGTGATCCTGCTGGCCGCTCATGCCCTGGAAGGGGTGGGGGTGCGGCACCTGTCGGTGGACCTCTGCGTTCCGACCATGGTGGCGCGCGTCTGCCGCGGCCTCGGGCTCGGCGAGGAGGAGACCGCCCGCCTGCGCGAGGCGCTGGACAAGAAGGACGCCGCGGCGGTGAGCGCGGTCGGCGGTCCGGCGGCCTCGCTGCTGCAAACGCTGATGGCCGCCTCCGGCCCGGCGGAGCGCGCCATGGAGGTTCTGTCGGCGCTGCCCCTGCCGGAGACGGCGGAGAAGGACCGGCGCCGCCTGACCGACGCCCTGCGCCTGCTGCGCGCCGCGCGCCCCGATCTGACGATCACCGTCGATCTGGTGGAGCACCGCGGCTTCGAATACCAGACCGGCCTCAGCTTCACCCTGTTCGCGCGCGACGTGCGCGGCGAGCTGGGGGCGGGGGGGCGCTACCGCGCCGGGGTGCGTCCGGGCGTGGAGGAGGAGGGCGAGCCGGGGACCGGCTTCACCCTCTACATGGACACGCTCCTGCGCGCCGTTCCGGCGCCGGAGCCGGCCAAGCGCGTTTATGTGCCGCATGGCACCTCCTGGGCCGCAGCGGGCAAGCTGCGCGCCGAGGGCTGGGTCACCGTGGCGGGGCTGGCCCCCGTGGCGGACGCGGCGGCGGAGGCCCGACGGCTGGACTGCGGTCACCGTCTGGACGGCGGCACGGTCACGCCGCTGACTTGAGACTTCACGATGAGGCTTCCCCCGCAAGGTCGGGGGATGCCTTTGCATGGGCAACGTTTTCTTTCTGCCTTCTTTTTTTGCGGAGACACACATGGCCAACGTGGCGGTGGTCGGCGCCCAGTGGGGCGACGAGGGCAAGGGCAAGATCGTCGACTGGCTGTCCAGCCGGGCCGACGTGGTGGTGCGCTTCCAGGGCGGTCACAACGCCGGCCACACGCTGGTGATCAACGGCGTGACGTACAAGTTGAGCCTGCTGCCTTCGGGCGTGGTTCGGCCGAACAAGCTGTCGATCATCGGCAACGGCGTCGTCTTCGACCCCTGGGCCTTCATCCGCGAAGTGACGGCGATCAAGAGCCAGGGCGTGGACGTGTCCCCCGCCACGCTCCAGGTCGCCGAGAACGTTCCGCTGATCCTCCCGGTCCACAGCGCGCTCGACAAGGCGCGCGAGGAGGCCCGCGGCGCCGGCAAGATCGGCACGACCGGCCGCGGCATCGGCCCGGCCTATGAGGACAAGGTGGCCCGCCGGGCCATCCGCCTCTGCGACCTCGGCGACGAGGCGGTGCTGAAGGAGAAGGTGGACGCCCTGCTGGCCCACCACAACCTGCTGCTCCGCGGCCTGGGCGCGCCGGAGATGACCCCGGCCGACATCCTGGACCCGCTGCGCGAGATCACCCCGCAGGTGCTGCCCTACGCGTCGGTCGTCTGGAAGACGCTGGACGAGCTGCGCCGCGCCGGCAAGCGCATCCTGTTCGAAGGCGCCCAGGGCCAGATGCTCGACATCGACCACGGCACCTATCCGTACGTCACCTCCTCCAACACGGTGGCCGGCAACGCCGCCGCCGGCAGCGGCATGGGCCCGCGCGCCGTCGGCTATGTGCTGGGCATCTGCAAGGCCTACACGACCCGCGTCGGTTCCGGCCCGTTCCCGACCGAGCTGTTCGACGACGTCGGCGAGCTGATCGGCCAGCGTGGCAAGGAGTTCGGCGTGGTCACCGGCCGCAAGCGCCGTTGCGGCTGGTTCGACGCCGTGATGGTGCGCCAGGCTGTGAAGACCGGCGGCATCGACGGCATCGCCATGACCAAGCTGGACGTGCTGGACGGCTTCGACGAGATCAAGGTGTGCGTCGGCTACCGTCTGGACGGGCAGGAACTGGATTACTTCCCGGCCAACGCCGGTGCCCAGGCCCGCGTCGAGCCGATCTACGAGACCTTCGAGGGTTGGAAGGACAGCACCCAGGGCGCCCGCTCTTGGGCGGAGCTGCCGGCCCAGGCGGTGAAGTACGTCCGTCATGTGGAAGAGCTGATCCAGGCCCCGGTGGCCCTGCTGTCCACCAGCCCGGAGCGCGACGACACCATCCTGATGAACGACCCGTTCCAGGATTGATGTGAAAGTTTAGGCCTCGGACCCCCTCCCTAACCCTCCCCCACCTTTGGTGAGGGAGGGGACCGATCTCCCTCTCCCGCGTCAGCGGGGGAGGGTCGGGGAGGGGGCCCGACGCGACCACTTTCCCCGCGTTAACAATTTGTTTGCCCTTTTCGAGCGACTAAGGCTGGCACACGCTCGCAGGCTCCGGGGATTCGAACGCCATGCCATCCGATGCCATGACCGCAGCCGCCGCGGATCGGATGATGGCGAACGCCGAGCCGGTCAAGCTGGCCGAGCGGTACGAAATCCACCCCAGCGCGCCGCTCGCCGCTCTCAACGCCATCGGCGGCAACGCCTACACGGCCAAGCCGCTGCGTGACAAGCGGTCCGAAGCCTTCGCCATCATCGGCCACGGCGCCACGCTGGCCCGCACCGACATCGCCGCCACCATTGCCAGCCTCGACAACCAAGCCCACATGCGCCTGCTCGACTGGGGCATGGTGGACTGGCCGGCGAGCCAGGGGCGCCGCCTCTGCATGATCTTCGAGCGTCCGGCGGGCAAGCGGTTGATGAACAGCCTGACCGAGGCCACGGACCCGATCCCCGAAGATCATCTGACCCGGCAGATCATCCACCCGCTGGTCGCGGCACTGAAGGAGCTGTCGAGCCGCGGCGTGGTCCATGGGGCGATCCGCCCGACCAACCTCTATTACCGCGATCTGGCCTCCAGCAGCCTGATGCTGGGCGAATGCCTGTCCACCCCGCCGGGCTACGGCCAGACGGTCCTGCTGGAGACGGTGGAGCGCGGCATGGCCTCGCCGGCCGGGCGCGGCACCGGCACCATGGCCGACGACCTCTATTCGCTGGGCGTCACGCTGCTGCTCCTGCTGCTGGGGCGCAACCCCGTGGGGGCGGCGGAGGACGAGGCGATCCTCCAGGCCAAGATCGAGCGCGGGTCCTACCCGGCGCTGGTCGGCCAGATGCGCCTGCCGCTGGCCATCAGCGAGGTGATCCGCGGCCTGCTGGTGGACGATCCCAAGCAGCGCTGGACGCTTCAGGACCTCGACCTCTGGGTCGCCGGGCGCCGCCTCAGCCCGAAGCAGCCGCAGGTGCCGCGCCGCGCCGCCCGTCCGCTGGAGTTCCAGGGACAGGATTACTGGCATTGCCGGACGCTGGCCCGTGCCTTCGCCCGCCATGTGGCGCCCGCCGCCACGGTCATCGAGGGCGGCGAGCTGGACAAGTGGCTGCGCCGCTCCATGGGCGACGACGCGCGGGCCGAAGCGGTGGCGAACGCGGTGCAGACCGCCTCGACCACCGGCAAGGGCGGCAGCATGGCCGAACGGCTGGTGTCGCGCGTCTGCATGGCGCTGGACCCCGGCGCACCCATCCGCTACCGCGGCAAGGCGATGATGCCCGACGGCATCGGCACCATGCTGGCCGAAGCCTTCCTGCGCGGCGAGTCGCCGCAGCCGTCGGCCGAGGTCCTGGCCAACCAGCTTCCCATGTTCTGGGTGAGCGTGCAGAGCGACTTCAAGCCGGAGTTCGTGCCGATGGTGCAGAACTTCGATCAGGTCCGCGGTCTGCTGGACCGCACGGGCCACGGTCTGGGGGTGGAGCGCGTGCTCTACGAGATGAACCCCACCATGCCCTGCATCAGCCCGCTGATCGCCAAGCAGATGCCGACCAATCCGGCGGAGCTGCTGCGCGCGCTTGACTGGATGGGAGCAGGGAGCGAGCGGCACAAGGACCCCATCGACCGCCACGTCGCCGCCTTCCTGGCGGTGCGGCACCGGCGGACCGACGAGATGCTCTACACCCAGCTCGGCTCCAGCATCGAGCCGATGCGCCGGGTGATCGCCATGCTGACCATCCTGGCCGACGTGCAGGCGCGCACCGGCACCGACGGGCTGTCGCACCTCGCCGCCTGGGTGGTCTCGCTGCTCGACCCGGCCTTCCGCCGCTTCCACAGCCGGCCGCACCAGGACAATGTGCGCAAGCTGGCCGACTCCGCGGCCCACAACGGGCGCCTCGGCGACCTGCTGAAGATCGTCGACGATCCGGAGGCGCTGCGCCGCGACAAGCTGGAGTTCGAAGCCGCCCAGATCGCCTACCGCGAGGCCGACGCCGAGATCAACAAACTGCGGCAGAGCATCGGCGACCGGAACAGCATCATCGAATCGTCCGGCCGGCAGGTGGCGGCCATCGTGTCGAGCCTGCTGTCGACCCTTCTGGTCGGCGGCATCATCCTCTTCTTCGCCTTCTGACGGCGGCCTTCAAACCAAGGATCGGGTGGCACCCATGGCGCGCGGCGGCAAGAGCGGCGGAAAGAAGAAGAAGCGCAAGGGCAGCATGCTGACGCTGATCCTGCTGATCATCCCGGCGGGTCTGGTGGTGCTGCCCACCTCGATCCTGTTCGGCATCGGCATGATCCCGACCATCGTCGCCTACGTCACCGACCGCGACCCGGAGAAATCGGCGCCGATCACCGTCGGCGGGCTGAATTTCTGCGGCTGCATGCCCTACGCCATCGAGCTGTGGAAGCACAACCACACCATCGGCGCCGCCGGCAAGATCTTCATGGATCCGCTGGCTTGGCTGGTGATGTACGGCGCGGCGGCAGTCGGCTGGGCGCTCTATTTCGGCATCCCGCCGATGGTGGCGAATTTCGAGGTGATGCGCGCCGAAAAGCGGGTCAGCGCCCTGAAGGACGTGAAGGTCGGCCTCGTCCAGGAATGGGGACCGGAGGTCGCCGGCGACCTGTTCGACGAGGCCGGCAGCCTCTCGCCGGACGAGCAGGATCAACTGGCCGAACCCGCGGGGGCGTGAGGGCGGCGACTTCATACAATGTCCCCTCTCCCCTCCGGGGAGAGGGTTAGGGTGAGGGGGATGTGCTTGTGCCGGACGTACCGCCACGCCCATCCCCCTCACCGGCCCTTCGGGCCACCCTCTCCCCAGAGGGGAGAGGGTTAATCACCCAGCCAGCTTCTGCTCCACCGCGGCGTTGCGGATGGCCTTCTGGAGCTTCTCGAAGGCGCGCACCTCGATCTGGCGGACGCGCTCGCGGCTGATGCCGTACTTCTGCGACAGATCCTCCAGCGTGGTGGGGTTGTCGCGCAGGCGGCGCTCCACCAGGATGTCGCGCTCGCGCTCGTTCAGGTTCTCCATGGCGGCGGTCAGCAGCTTGCGCCGCTTGCCCAGCTCCTCGTTCTCGGCGAGCGAGATTTCCTGGTTCGCCGTCTCGTCGACCAGCCAGTCCTGCCACTCGCCCTCGCTGTCGGCGCGCAGCGGCGCGTTCAGCGAATGGTCGGGTGCGCCCAGGCGGCGGTTCATGTTGACGACGTCCTGCTCCGGCACGTCGAGGGTCGTGGCGACGTGGCGCACCTGCTCGGGCGACATGTCGCCCTCCTCGATGGCCTGCATCTGGCCCTTCAGGCGGCGCAGGTTGAAAAACAGCTTCTTCTGGGCCGCCGTGGTGCCCATCTTCACCAGCGACCAGCTGTGCAGGATGTATTCCTGGATGGCGGCGCGAATCCACCACATGGCGTAGGTCGCCAGCCGGAAACCGCGGTCGGGGTCGAACCGCTTCACCGCCTGCATCATGCCCACGTTGCCCTCGGAGATCAGCTCCGACAGCGGCAGGCCGTAGCCGCGGTAGCCCATGGCGATCTTCGCCACGAGCCGCAGATGGCTGGTCACCAGCTTGTGCGCGGCGTCCGAATCCTCGATCTCCTGCCAGCGCTTGGCCAGCATGTACTCCTCCTCCGCCGCGAGCATGGGGAACTTGCGGATTTCCTGGAGGTAGCGCGAGAGGTTGCTTTCGGAACTGATGACCGGAACGCTGGATGTCGTCGCCATGTTGGACCCTCTCCGACGGCTGTTGTTCGTGCCTTCTGACGGGCACACGGCCGTTCACTGTTCTGCGCCGCCTCGCCGTACGCTTGCCCGTTCGATCCGCCGGGGATGGTCCCGGATGCAAGCGTGAGCGTTGGTGGCTGTTGACGCGAAGAATAACCGACTTCTGCGCGCGGGTATAGTGGATTACAGGGATTCTAAGAAATCTGACAAATCTTTAATATCCGTGGGTAGCGGCGCCTGGAAGCGGACCGTCTCCCCTGTTGCGGGATGGCGGAAGGTCAATCCCACAGCGTGCAACGCCTGCCGTGGAAAGCCAACAAACCGCTCGCGATCGGGTTCCGGCAGGGCTGAGGCGTGCTTGCCGCCGGCGCGTCCGGCACGCCCCTTGCCATAGAGCGGGTCGCCCACGATGGGGTGGCCGAGGTGCGCCATGTGCACGCGGATCTGGTGGGTGCGCCCGGTCTCCAGCGTGCATTCGACCAGCGCCAGCGCCGTGCCGAAGGAGCGGACGACGCGGTAACGGGTAGCGGCGTGCTTCCCGCCGCCGGTGACCACGGCCATCTTCTTGCGGTCGCTGCTGCTGCGCCCGATGTTGCCCTCGATCCGCCCCTCGCGGGGGGAGGGGACGCCCCAGACGAGCGCCTGGTAAGTGCGGCTGAGCGTGCGGCCGGAGAATTGCTCCGTCAGCGCGTGGTGCGCGCGGTCGTTCTTGGCGACGACCATCAGGCCGCTGGTGTCCTTGTCGAGCCGGTGGACGATGCCCGGACGCCGCACGCCGCCGATCCCCGACAGGCTGTCGCCGCAATGGGCGAGCAGGGCATTGACCAGCGTGCCGTCCGGATTGCCGGCGGCGGGGTGGACCACCATGCCCGCGGGCTTGTCGATCACCAACACGTCCTCATCCTCATAGACCACGTCCAGGGGTATGTCCTGGGCCTCGGGCTGTGCAGGTTCAGCTTCGGGGATGAAAACGTCGAAAGTTTGTCCGGGCTTGACCTTCATCGACGGGTCCGTGACCGTCCGCCCGGTGCCGTCCTGCACGCAACCCTTCTCCAGCAGCGCCTGCACACGCGACCGCGACAGGCCGGGAAGCCCCGAAGCCAGGGCCTTGTCGAGCCGATGGCCGCCGGCATCGTCGGGAACGCTCCAGCGCTGCCGCGTGCCTTCGCCGGTTTCGCCATCCTGCGTTCCGGTGTATTCGTCCTCATCGTCGTCGAATTCGGTGCGTTCGGGCATCGTTCGGCAAAACTCCTCACATTCGCGCGAGAGTGGACCCCAAACCGTGCAGTTCCTCAAGGCACTCATCGTCATCATGGGCGTGATGATCATCGCCGGCTTCGCGTTCCTCGGCGTCGAACTCTACAAGCGCATCAACGATCCGGAGCGCCGGGCCGCCATGGATGCCGAGCGGGCAACCGCCGCCGCCGGCCGGACGGAGGAGGTTGTGCTGGGCCTGCCGGCGGGCGCGCGCCTGGGCGAGCCGGTGGCGGTGGGCAACCGCGTCGTCTTCCGCGTCACCATACCGGACGCCGCGGACCGCCTCTATGTGATGGACCCGCGCACCGGCGCCATCGCCGTGACCGTTACCGCCGGAGCCGCGCCATGACCGACGCCTTTGTGTACGACTTCCGCAGCGACAATGTGGCCGGCGCCGCGCCGGAGGTGGTCAACGCCCTGGCCGCGGCCGCGATCGGGTCCGCCGATCCCTATGGGCAGGACCCGCTGACCGCCAGCGTCACCCGGCGCCTGTCGGCCCTCTTCGAGGCCGAGGTGACGGTGTTTCCGGTCGCCACCGGGACGGCGGCCAACGCGCTGGCCCTGTCGGCCCTGGTCCCGCCCTACGGCGCGGTCTACTGCCACCAGGAAAGCCACATCCACGTCGACGAGTGCGGTGCGCCGGAGATGGCCACCGGCGGGGCCAAGCTGGTGCCGCTGGCCGGGGAGGGCGGCAAGCTGACCCCCGCCGCGCTGACCGCGGCGCTCGGCGGTGCGGGCATCGGCGTGGTCCACCGGGTGCAGCCCGCCGCCCTCAGCCTGACCCAGGCGACGGAGGCCGGCACGGTCTACCGACCGCAGGAGGTGGCGGCCCTGTCCGACGTCGCCCACGCCCACGGCATGGCGGTGCACATGGACGGCGCCCGCTTCGCCAACGCGGTGGCCCGGCTTGGCTGCGCCCCGGCGGAGGTGACCTGGAAGGCCGGGGTCGACGTGCTGTCGCTCGGCGGCACCAAAGGCGGCTGCCTCGCCGCGGAGGCGGTGGTGTTCTTCAACCCGGCGCTTGCCGAGGATTTCGGGTTCCTGCGCAAGCGGGCCGGGCATCTGGTGTCCAAGGGCCGCTTCCTGTCGGCGCAGCTCGACGCCTGGCTGGCCGATGACCTGTGGCTGCGGCTGGCCCGCCACGCCAACGCCATGGCCGACCGGCTGTCGCAAGGCCTCGCCGCGCTGCCGGGGGCGGAACTGGCCCATCCGGTGGAGGCCAACGAGATCTTCGTGCGCCTGCCCGCAGCGGTGGCCGACGGGCTGGAGGCGGCGGGCTACCGCTTCTACCGTTGGGAGGGCGATCTGCTGCGTCTGGTCACCGCCTTCGACACGCCGCAGGCCGTCGTGAACTCTTTTCTGAAAATCGCCAAAGATCTGTCAGAAAAGGCTTGATCGGGCAGGGTGGGTTCGCTAAAAACCCGCCACGCCGACGACGCCACGTCGTCAGACGACGAAAGACTGTCCCCTTCGTCTAGAGGCCTAGGACACCGCCCTCTCACGGCGGTAACAGGGGTTCGAATCCCCTAGGGGACGCCACTTTCGTTCGGCTGGCAACCGAGCATCGCCCGATGAAGGTCCCCTTCGTCTAGAGGCCTAGGACACCGCCCTCTCACGGCGGTAACAGGGGTTCGAATCCCCTAGGGGACGCCATCCTTTCCGGCATCAACGATCCACGGCCCGCCTTTCGGCGGGCCGTCGTCGTTTTGGGTCCTCGTTTCGGCCTCAGCGCTTCGAAGTGCCGCCGGAACGCGAGACGCTCAACTCGGCGACCTCCTCCTGCTTGGCGGCGGGCAGACCGGCGGAGCGCACCACGCCGGGGTCGTGAGGATGGACGCGGCGCGGGTAGACGCTGTGGACCTTGACCACGTAATCCTGCGTCTCGCGGTAGGGCGGAACGCCCTTGTACTGGACCACGGCCCCTTCGCCCGCGTTGTAGCCGGCCAGCGCCAGCGTCACGTTGCCGTCGAAATAGGCCAGCAGCCAGCGCAGATACTTCATGCCGCCGCGCAGGTTCTGCTCGGGGTCGAAGGGCTTGGTCACGCCGAAGCGCTCCGCCGTCTCCGGGATCAGCTGCATCAGCCCCATGGCGTTCTTTTCCGACACCACATCCACGCGGTAGCCGGACTCCACGGCGATCACCGCCAGCACCAGATCGGGGTCGAGCCCGTAGCTGGGGGCCATCTTGGTGACCATGGCGCGGATTTCCTTGGGCGGCATGCGGATCACGCCCCAGCGCACGCTCGGCGGTTCGCAGCGGTCGGGAGCCTTCCCCGCCGCGCTCTTGCCCGAGGTGCTGACCGGCTTGACCATCCGGGTCGCGTCCTCATTGCCCAACTGGGCGGCGCGGCGCAGCCAGGAGCGGCCAAGCTCCTCGTCCTTCGACACCGCGCCACGCCCGGCCATGTGCATGCGCCCGGCGCGGTAGGCCGCCTCGGCGTAGTCCTGGCGGGCCGCCCGGCAATAGAGGGAGAGGGCCATCCGCTCGTCCCGGTTCACGCCTTTGCCGACCTCGTAGCGCATGGCCAGCTCATACTGGGCGCGGGGGCTGCCCTTGCTGGCGAGCGCCTCCAGGGCGCGGATCGTGCGCTCGCCCGAGTTCTGGAAGACGGGGGGTGGGGCCGCCGCCGTCTGGGTTGTCCCCGTCTGGGCGGGCGCTTCCTGGGCTGCCGCCGGCAGCGCCGTCAGAAAGGACGCGATCAGCCCGCCGGCGGCCAGCGCCACCGCGCTTTTCACCGCCTTGAAGCGCCTTCCGCCGATTGGTGAAATCGACCGGTCTTTCGGCGTATGCGGGAAGATCGCTGCCTTAGAGCCAACGTCCGGCTGTCCGCGAAAGACGTAATGCGATATGGTTCCGGCCAAGAGAGGAAGCGGAACACAATGAAATAAGACTTCCGCTAAGGGACGGAAACGCCGCCTATACAGAGAAGAAGAACCGCTGGCAGCGGACCTGCGGATGGATGAATGAGCGAATTCATCGTTGGCCATAGACATGGCTATCCCGCAAAGGAGATTTGAGGTCGGTTGGTGAAAGCCAGCCGGCCTTTTCCTTTTGAGCAAAGTCATGAAGCCTCCCGTATGTCCGGAGACGATACCTCATCCCCGGTCGAACGCTACGGGAGCAATCGGGCGATCCTTGGCATTTAGGGGTAATCTCGCCAAATTGTTAAGTGGCTTAGCCTTTTTCCCAACTGGCAGCCCCTGTGGTGCGCCATTACGTACTGATGGACCGACGATTGTCGTTGGAGAATCCGGTTATGCCCCGCGCGCATTCGGCGCAAGGCGGGGGCCGGAGCGATGGTTCGGGCGTTTCCAGACGCGCCCGGAATGATCGGGACATCTTTCGGTACACAGGGAGGCAGCGTTCCACCGATGGCGAACCACGTCGCGAGTTCCTTGCGCCGTCCGGCAAGCAGCCCCGCGCCGCTTGACCCCGTCGCCCTCAAGCCGGTGATGGGAAGCCGCCGTGCGGACGAGGACGAGTTGAACGTTGCGGTCGAAGCCGAGGATGGCGTCGAAGCCGACGAACCGGCCGTCGAAGACGCGGCGGAAATGCCCTCGGCGCCGTTGGCGCCCCCCGATCCGGCGATCATCGCGCAGATCGAGGCGGAGATTCCCCGTCTGCGCCGTTTCGCCCGCGCCATGGTGCGGGACGCCACGCTGGCCGACGACCTCGTCCAGGAATGCCTGGAGCGCGCCCTGTCGCGCCTGCATCTCTGGCGGCCCGGCAGCAACCTGCGCGCCTGGCTCTTCACCATCCTGCGCAACCTGCACATCAACGGCATCCGTCGCCGGCAGGCCGTCGTGGACATCGACGGGGAAGGGCAGGCGGCGATCGGTGCTGCCCATGGCGGGCAGTTCGTCCGGCTGGAGCTGCGCGACCTGAAGCGCGCGCTCGGCCTGTTGCCGACCGAACAGCGGGAGGTGGTCCTGCTGATCGGGCTGGAGGGCATTTCCTATGGCGAGGCCGCCGACATTCTCGGCATCTCCATCGGCACCGTGAAGTCGCGCCTGTCGCGCGGCCGTCGTGCCCTGCGCCAGCTCATGGAAGGGCACAGCCCGACCGACGAGGACTGATCCGTCCGAACGTCATCACCGCTCACGCCGGGCGCACAGAGAAACCGGCAACGCTCCGGATGGGGCGTTGCCGGTCAGGTGCGAGGCTAACATCGAGAGGCTTTCGGGGTACTCGCGAGCCTGGCCTTCCGAAACGGGAACGGCCAAGCAAGGGCGCGCTGCAGGAAACGCCCGCCCGGACGGTTCCGGGCGGGTGCTGGGTCTAGCGGCGCCTGACCAGGCCCAGAATCAAACTCGCTGCGAACAGGATCAGGAAAAGGAAGAACAGGATTTGCGCGATGCCTGAAGAGGCTGACGCAATCCCGCCGAAACCGAGTGCGCCGGCAATCAGCGCGATCACGAAGAAAACAAGTGCCCAATAGAGCATCCTAACCTCCCCCGCCCGGTCCGAAGCGCGTGACGGCTCGTCCGGCGCGCAGTCTGTTGAACGTCCTACTCTGTGAAGAGCGTGTCAGTATTGTGCAGAACACGCCTCCGCTCTGAAAGGTTCCGCGGCGCCGTCGCCGCAAAGAGCTTTTTTTGGGTAGGGTCGGTTCCAAAAGGGGGAGGGGCATCCCGATAACGCTGGCTTGACCGCAACAACCGCCGACGAGCGCTGTTGTCGGGGTCGCCAGCCTGCTTGGTTCCGGCCGGGCGGGCGAAAAGGCGCGGCACCGCTCCGCCGGTGCGAGACGCCCTATCGAGAGAAGAGGATGCCATGAACGCCAAACTGTCCCTCGCCGTTCTCGCCGCGACCCTGGCCGCCGCTCCCGCCGCGATGGCCCAGACCTACCAGAACAACGCGCCGCAGGTTCCCTACGAGCGTTCCAGCCCGTCGGGCCTGCCGACCACCAGTCCGCAGGTGGAAAGCCTGCCCAACGAGCGGGCCGAGCCGTGGAACGACCAGACCCGGAACCGGATGCCGGACGGCCGCATGCCCGACCGCGTGACCAGCGGCAGCGCCGAATCCACCGTCGGCGCCGGCACTGCGGGCACCTACGGCAGCACCGGCACCTATGCGGCGCCCGGCACCTACGGTTCGACCGGCAGCATGAACAACAGCATGCCGAACAGCGGCGCCATGGGGACGACCGGGTCGGCCACCGGCACCATGCCCAACACCATGCAGGGCAACCGGCAGGTCATCATGAACGTCGACCCGAACACCGCCCAGCGCGCCGAGCGCGGCCAGAACCGCAAGGAGCTGATGCAGACCTCGCTGCTGAACTACTTCAGCGCCGCCGGCTTCACCTCGGTCCGCGACTTCCGCAAGCAGGGTGAGAACTACGTGGCGGAAGCCCAGTCCGCCAACGGCACCTGGAGCACCGTGCTTCTCGATGCCAAGACCGGGACGATCTCCGAAATCCGCTGATCGCCGGACTATACGGATCTCAGTTTGCCGCGGCTCAGTCCATCAGCCGCGGCCATGATCCGGTCAGGCGGCCGTAACCCGCCGTGACCGACGCGTCATACAGGGGCAATGGCTGGCGCAGCCGTTGCCCCGCGTCGCGTCCCAAGGTGCTCACCGCGGTCGCCAGCCGCCCGTCCGGCGGCCAGGAGCCTCCGGGACTGAAGGGCACCGTCAACGCGATGCCCTGCTCCAACCGCCCGCCGTAGCGGCTCTGCGCGCCCTCCGGTCCCTCGGTCCAGGTGACCTGGGCGGACAGGCGGACGCCGCCGTCAAAGGCGCGCATCAGTTCCAGCGTGCCGCCCCAATCCCCACCGAGGTAGCGGCCCAGCCGCAGCACGCCCGTCGTGGCGGCCCCCGGCGCTTCCCAATAGAGGCTGGCGTGCCCGGTGTTCCGCCCGCTTTCCGGGGCAAGGCGCAGCGCGTCGTCGGGCGGACGCTTCCAGACGCGGTTGAGGTCGACCCCGAGCGCCCAGCGCGCCGTCAGGGGGCGGTACAGCGCCTCGGCACCCACGCCGCCGAACATCTCCTCGAAATGACCGATGGACAGGCGCGTGCTCCAGCTCCCGGAAGGAGCGGCGAGCCACGCCGCGTACAGCCGCTCGACCGCGGCGAGGCGGTCGGCGTAGCGCGGCAGGTCGCTGCGCACCGGCTCCGCCGCCGGGATGGCGTTGGTGTCGAGGAGGTGGAGGTTGTGGCTGACGTTCACCCGCAGCCCGCCGCTGAGAACCAGCCCGCGCAACGGTTCCGCGGTCAGCACGGTGTCGCCGTAGGTCCGCTGCACCAGCGGGGCGCTCTGTTCGAACAGGCTGGCTTCCAGGGTCGGGATGACGGTCAGGGCGAGCCGCGCCGGCCAATCCGGTGGAGGGCCGGCGGAGCGGTCCACGTGGGCCGTCCGCCAGATTTCCTCGGGGCTGCCGCGCTTGGCGGCCGCCTGCTCAACGGCATGGCGCGACAGGGTGACGGCCGTGCCGTCCAACCCGTCGGCGCCGGTGACGACAGTGAGCCATTCGACCTCCGGCGGCGCGCCGTCGGCCAGCAGGCGGGCGGCGCGCCCCACCTCCTGCGCCAGCGGAGCGGTCCCGTCGCCCGCCGGGTCCAGCCAGAGAGCGGCGCGGTCGCCATCGACCAACGCGGTGCGGGCGGGCAGCCGGTGAAGCCGGGCCAGCGTCGCGATGTCCGGGGCGGGCAGGGCGGCGTCCGGGGCGGCGGGGCGGACACCGATCGCGGGTGGCGGCGTGCGTGGGGCGGTATCTTTGTCCACCCTTGGGTCGAAGCGGGCGGCGAGGCGCAGCATGGCGCGCGATCCCTGCTCGACGCCGGCGCCCAGCTCCAGCCAGTTCCAGGGCCGATAAGCTAATCCGACATTCAGCGGTGAACCGGGGTGGAAGCTCGGATCGTCCTGCCGTTGGGCGCGGAAGCGGTCGGCGCTGTATTCCAGCTTGACGCTCAGTCCCTCCAGCGGCGTGTGCCACTCGACTCCGCCGAACAGGGCCGCGCGATCCCCGGTGAACCACGCCTCCGGTCCGCGCGACGACGCTTTCGCCGGGTCGCGGTCGCGCTTGAAACGCCCGCCGAGGAAGCGCAGCGGGTTGCGGACATGCCCGTGGTCGCCGAGCCCGCCCCAGCCGATGCCCAGGCTGAGATCGACGTTCCACCAGCGGCGCGAGGCGACCAGATACTCCCCCGCGAAGCGGCCCTTGCCGGGCAGGTCCAACCCGCCGCCGGTGACGTCCCGACCACCGACCGCCAACGCCGGCAACCAGGGCCCCTCGCGCAGCAGACGCAGCTTGGCGTCCACCCCCGGCTCGCTGAGACCGTGCCAGCTCGGGTAGGTGCTGTCGCGGAGGGTGACCTCCAGGCTGGGAAGGAGCTGCGCCCCGGCGAAGACATGCCGGTGGAGGCCGCCGAGAGCGGTCAAACCGGCGGTGACGGAGCCGTCCGGCATGCCGCGCGCGGTCGGTGTCTGAAGCAGCCCGATGGCTCCCCAGTCGGACAGGGTTGCCTCAAGCCCCTCCGCCCGAGCGGGCAGGGCGGCCAAGGACAGCGCCAGGGCAAGGAGAACGCGATTCACGCCATGGTGGAAATGATCGGGGACGGTTCCCGATCCATGGCATTTTCATGCGTATGAATGCAACCTTTATCCCTCTCTCCTCTGGGGAGAGGGTGTCCGCGAAGCGGGCGGGTGAGGGGGATGCGCGTGGCGGAAGGTTCGGCAAAAGCTCAACCCCCTCACCCCAACCCTCTCCCCGGAGGAGAGAGGGGCAAGCGGGCTGATGCACGAGAAGCGTTACAGCGGTTCGGCGGTGCAGGTCAGGCCCATCGTCTCCGCGGTGTTGGCGATCGCGGACAAGCAGGTGCCGGCGCGCTCCGGCGGGATCGAGACGGCAAAGCGGATGGTGTAATGCCCGCCTTCCCGTTCCGGCAGGGTCTGGGCGTCCAGCCGGACGATGTTCGCCTCGAACTGGGTGAAGATTTCCGACAAGCGGGCGATCAGGCCGGGCTGGTCGCCGCCCGACACCTCCACGCGGTGGGTGATGCGGGCGAGCGGGCCGGGGTTGGGATCGAAGTCGAAGGGCGTGACCTTGATCTGCGCGCCGGCCAGCTCCGGCAGGCTGGCCAGCCCCTCCTGCACCTCCCCGACGGGGACGCCGTCGGGGAGTTCGCAGACCGCCGAGAACTCCGCCCCGGCCCCCATCACTGCAAAGGTCGCGTCGCGCAGGTTGGCCCCCAGCCCGAACAGATGGCCGGTGACCGCCGAGACGAGACCGACGCGGTCGGGACAGAAGGTCGAAACCAGCGCGAGGGACGACACGGGCGGAACCTCCGAAGCAGGAAAGGGAAGCGGTGGCGGCGGTCAGGCCGCCGTGCCGCCCACGGTCAGGCCGTCCAGGCGCAGGGTCGGCTGGCCGACGCCCACGGGAACGCCCTGGCCGTCCTTGCCGCAGGTGCCGACGCCGGGGTCCAGCTTGGTGTCGTTGCCGATCATCGACACGCGGGTCAGGCTGTCCGGGCCGTTGCCGATCAGCGTCGCGCCCTTCACCGCCGGGCCGAGCTTGCCGTCCTCGATCAGATAGGCCTCGTTGGCGGAGAAGACGAACTTGCCGCTGGTGATGTCCACCTGCCCGCCGCCGAAGTTCTTGGCGTAGAGGCCCTTCTTGACCGACTTGATGATCTCCTCCGGCTCGTAGGCGCCGGGGCGCATCACGGTGTTGGTCATGCGCGGCATGGGGTGGCAGGCAAAGCTCTGGCGCCGCCCGTTGCCGGTCGGGCGCATCCCCATCAGTCTGGCGTTCATGCGGTCCTGCATGTAGCCGACCAGGATGCCGTCCTCGATCAGCGTCGTGCACTGGCCGGGGGTGCCCTCGTCGTCGACGGTGATCGAGCCGCGGCTGTTCTCGATGGTGCCGTCGTCCACGATGGTCACACCGGGGGCGGCGATGCGCTGGCCCATCAGCCCGGCGAAGGCCGAGGTCTTCTTGCGGTTGAAGTCGCCCTCCAGCCCGTGGCCGATGGCCTCGTGCAGCAGGATGCCCGGCCAGCCGTTGCCGAGAACCACGGTCATCTCGCCCGCCGGGGCCGGAACGGAGGACAGGTTGACCAGCGCGGAGCGCAGCGCCTCGTCCACGAAAGCCCGCCACGTCTCCGGCTGCATATAGTGCTCGTAGGTGACGCGCCCGCCGCCGCCGTAGCCGCCCGTCTCCATGCGGTCGCCCTCGGCCACCACGACGGAGACGTTCAGCCGGACCAGCGGGCGCAGGTCGGCAACGCGCACGCCGTCGGCGCGGATGATCTGCACCGCCTGCCACTCGCCGCTGATCGAACAGGAAACCTGCCGCACCCGCGGGTCCTTGGCGCGGGCGTAGGCGTCGATCTCCGCCAGCAGCTTCACCTTCGCCTCGAAGGGGACCAGGGGCAGGGGGTTGTCCGGGATGTAGAGCGCGCGGTTGGTGCCGGCGGGCGGCTCGGCGAAGGTGCCGGCGTGCCCGGCCTGGACGGCGCGCACCGTCGCGGCGGCGCGGCGGATGGCGTCCTCAGACAGGCTGGAGGCGTGGGCGAAGCCGGTGGCCTCGTCGGCGATGGCGCGCAGGCCGAAGCCCTGGGTGGTGTCGAAGCTGGCCGCCTTGAGCTTGCCGTCGTCCCAGCCCAGCGATTCGCTCTGCGAATATTCCAGATACAGTTCGCCGTCGTCCGCCCCCCGCAGCGCGTCGGCCACCACCCCCTCGACACGGGAACGGTCCAGGCCGGCGCGGTTGAAGAACAGATCGTCGGTGACGGCAAGCGCGCTCATGGGAACTCCGGGGTATCGGTCTATCGTAGGACAACGATGCGGCACCGGCGCTCTCGCACCCGCACGCGCGATGTGGTCTAAGATCAGACTTATAGTGTGGCGACGGGCGGACCATCCGGCAAGGCTCGTCGTCCATGGGCGGATGGGGCTCGGAAGGGGAATGGCCACTATGACCGACGACGCGCTGGCGATGGGCCGCACCGGCAACGGAGACGCGCGCTCCCTGGCCCACCCCCTGAAGAACCACGCCCTGCGCGTGACTCTGACCAACGAGGTGCACACCCGCCCGCCGGAGGTCCTGTCCACCCCGGTGCGCGCCACCATGCTGGCGATGCTGTCGGGGGAGGGCGCGTCGGAGGCCGACCGGCTGCATCTGGAGAAGCTGTGCGACTGGGCCGGCGTGCCGCGCCCACCCGCCGGGGCTACCCATTACAGCGGCTCCTTCGGCAGCTTCCGCCTGAAGTGGGAGCGCCATACCGAATTCTCCACCTGGACCGTCTTCCGTCCCAACGCCGTGTCCCCGGCGAACGTGCTGGTCGATCCCTTCCTGGAACCGGCGCTGAACGCGGTGCCCAAGGAATGGTTGGCCGGGTTGCCGGGCGAGCTGATGGTCGGCGTCCATGTCGCCGTGCTCGACGCCGAATCGCCGGAGCCGTCAGCCAACATGCTGGCGGCGATGTTCGGCTC
Source organism: Azospirillum sp. UENF 312511 (assembly GCF_058780635.1). Classification (NCBI taxonomy): domain Bacteria; kingdom Pseudomonadati; phylum Pseudomonadota; class Alphaproteobacteria; order Rhodospirillales; family Azospirillaceae; genus Azospirillum; species Azospirillum sp. UENF 312511. The sequence continues at coordinate 2,529,507 of NZ_JBSNCG010000003.1, forward strand.
GCCGAGCTACATCGGCACGCGGATCTCCGGGCGGGCGGCGACGGCCTGGACCGACTTCCGCATCCATGGCGACGGCTTCTCGCGCATTTTGATCGCCGACCACGCGATGACCTCCAACCAGGCGGGCCGCGTCGTGCAGCGCCTGCTGGAGATCGAGACCTACCGGGTGATGGCGCTGCTGGCGCTGCCGGTGGCGCGCGGCGTGCTGCCGCGCATCGGCCCGATCGAGGCCGATCTGGCCGACCTGACCACCCGCATCGCCACCCTGCGCGGGCTGGACGACGAGCGCGAGCTGCTCGACCGGCTGACCCTGCTGGCCGCCCAGACCGAGCAGATCGCGGCGGAGACCGCCTACCGCTTCGGCGCGGCGCGGGCTTATTACAACCTTGTCGAAAAGCGCATCGTGGAGCTGCGCGAGATCCGCATCGAGGGGCTGCCCACGGTGGGCGAGTTCATGGACCGCCGCCTCGCCCCGGCGATCCGCACCTGCGAAGCGGTGGAATCGCGTCTGCAGGCGCTGTCCCAGCGCGTGGCCCGCGCCAGCGACCTGCTGCGCACCCGCGTGGAGATCGCCGTGGAGGGGCAGAACGCCGAGCTTCTCCTCTCCATGGACAAGCGGGCGCAGCTCCAGCTCCGCCTGCAGGAGACGGTGGAGGGGCTGTCGGTGGTGGCGATCAGCTACTACCTCGTCGGCATCGTCGGCTACGCCGCGAAAGGCGTGAAGGGACTCGGGATGAAGGTCGATCCCGACCTGCTCGTCGGGCTGATGATTCCCATCGTCATCGCCTTCGTCTGGTCCGGCGTGCGCCGAATCCGCAAGGTCATCACCAGCGGGCACTGACGGCCCCGGAGCTTTTCCGTTCTAACACGGTGGTGGGTTACCGCAGCGCAAACGGTGGCCGGATGGCGCCGTCCGCGCAAGGTCGCTTGCGTCCCACACCAGGGACGTGCAAGCCTAAAAACTTGATTTTCCGAGACAATTCGCTGTACCATCAAACTGCGACAGCTTGTCGCAGTGCGAAGCCGATACGGAAGCTCAATTTCTGTTCTGATGCGGGCTTGAAACCGGCATTGCGCCTATGTCCTTCGTGTAGGGACGCCTGACTTGTACCCAAGCGCAGTGCAGGGTTAAGCTCGCGCTGCGGGGACCGTGCCGCCCACAAACGGCACGATCCCTGCATAGACCGGCACCGTCGCAACGCCCGGACGCGCAACCGCCCGACAGGGGTGGAACGCACCAGGGAAACAGGGGCGAAGGCGGGTCCGGCGGGAAGGGACGACCGCCGTCCGCGACCGTGGGCGGCGGGCAACGAAGAGGGTGGGGATGAAGACGCAGACCCTGAACGCTGCCGTTCTGGCGGCGCTGACATCTTTGTGTGGATTTGCCGCGACCGGTTCCGCCGCCGAACCCCACCCCTGGCAATTGGGGCTTCAGGAGGCGGCCACCCCGGTCAAGCACGCCATGGACTCGTTCCACGACCTGCTGACGGTGATCATCGTCGCCATCGTCATTTTCGTGGCGGGGCTGCTGGGCTGGGTGGCGCTGCGCTTCAACGCCAAGAAGAACGCCGTGCCGTCCACGACCTCGCACCACACGGTGCTGGAGATCGCCTGGACGGTCATTCCGGTCATCATCCTGATCGTCATCGCGGTGCCCTCCTTCAAGCTGCTCTACCAGGCGGAGCGGGTGCCGGAGTCGGAGATGACCATCAAGGTCACCGGGCGGCAGTGGTACTGGGACTACGAGTATCCCGACCACGGCAACATCGCCTTCTCCAGCTACATGATTCAGGAGTCGGAGCTGAAGCCCGGCCAGAAGCGCTTGTTGGAGGTCGACAACCGCGTGATCCTGCCGGTCGGCACGACCGTGCGCGTGCTGGTCACCGCGGGCGACGTCATCCATTCCTGGGCGGTGCCGAGCTTCGGCGTGAAGAAGGACGCCGTGCCGGGCCGTGCCAACGAGACCTGGGTGCGGATCGAAAAGGAAGGCGTCTATTACGGCCAGTGTTCCGAGATCTGCGGCGTGAACCACGCCTTCATGCCGATCGCGGTCGAGGCCGTGTCGAAGGAGGCCTTCAACCAGTGGGTCGAGAAGGCCAAGACCGCTTACGGGACCCCCGACACCAAGCGCGACGTCGCCCAGATGCCGTCCGCCGGGGCCGTCCAGTAAGCCTCATGCTTTGGATGCAGCGGCACCTCAAAGAAAAATCATTCCGCCGACGCGAGGGTTAGAGACATGGCAAACGCCAATCCGGGGGAAGCGCAGGGACACGGCCACGGGCATGACCATGACCACCACATGCCGGGCTTCGTCGAGCGTTGGTTCTTCTCCACGAACCACAAGGACATCGGAACGCTCTACCTGATCTTCTCGGTGATCGCCGGGCTGATCGGCGGGTTGTTCTCGGTCATCATGCGGCTGGAACTTCAGTCGCCGGGCCTGCAGTTCGTCAGCGACGGGCAGGTCTGGAATGTGCTGATCACCGCGCACGGCCTGATCATGGTGTTCTTCGTGGTGATGCCGGCGCTGATCGGCGGCTTCGGCAACTGGTTCGTGCCGCTGATGATCGGCGCGCCCGACATGGCTTTCCCGCGGCTGAACAACATCAGCTTCTGGCTGATCGTCCCGGCCTTCCTGCTGCTGCTGGGTTCCGCCTTCGTGGGGCAGGGTGCGGGCACCGGCTGGACGATCTACCCGCCGCTGTCCTCGCCGCTCGGCCACAGCGGGCCGTCGGTGGACATGGCGATCTTCGCCCTTCACCTTGCGGGCGCCTCTTCGATCCTGGGTGCGGTGAACTTCATCACCACCATCTTCAACATGCGCGCGCCGGGCATGACGCTGCACAAGATGCCGCTGTTCGTCTGGGCGATGCTGGTGACCGCCTTTCTGCTGCTGCTGGCCGTGCCGGTCCTGGGCGGCGCCATCACCATGCTGCTCACCGACCGCAACTTCGGCACCAGCTTCTTCAACCCGGAGGGCGGCGGCGACCCGATCCTGTTCCAGCACCTGTTCTGGTTCTTCGGCCACCCCGAAGTTTACATCATGATCCTGCCGGCCTTCGGCATCATCAGCCACATCGTTTCGACCTTCTCGCACAAGCCGGTGTTCGGCTACCTGGGCATGGCCTACGCGATGGTCGCCATCGGCGTGGTCGGCTTCGTGGTTTGGGCGCACCACATGTACACGGTGGGGCTGGACGTCGACACCAAGGCCTACTTCACCGCCGCCACGATGATCATCGCGGTGCCGACGGGCGTGAAGATCTTCTCCTGGATCGCCACCATGTGGGGCGGGTCGATCGAGTTTAAGGTGCCGATGCTGTGGGCACTCGGCTTCATCTTCCTGTTCACGGTCGGCGGCGTGACCGGCGTGGTGCTGGCCAACGGCGGCATGGACATCGTGCTGCACGACACCTACTACGTCGTCGCGCACTTCCACTACGTGCTGTCGCTGGGCGCGGTCTTCTCGATCTTCGCCGGCTGGTACTACTGGATCGGCAAGATGTCGGGGCGCCAGTATCCGGAGTTCTGGGGCAAGGTCCACTTCTGGACCACCTTCATCGGCGTGAACCTGGTCTTCTTCCCGCAGCATTTCCTGGGTCTGGCCGGCATGCCGCGCCGCATCCCGGATTACCCGGACGCCTACGCTGGCTGGAACATGGTTTCCTCCTTCGGGGCGTATCTCTCCTTTGCGTCCACGCTTCTCTTCGTGTGGATCGCGTACAAGACCCTGCGCAGCGGCGAGAAGGTCGAGGCCGCTTATTGGGGGCCGCAGGCCGGCACGCTGGAGTGGACCGTGAGTTCGCCCCCGCCGTTCCACGCCTTCGAGACGCTGCCGCAGGTGAAGTAACCATCGGTTGTGACCATGACGCCGGGGGAGCCGGGATGCTCTCTCCGGCCGGAGGATAGTGCAGAATGACGGACCTGAGCATTGAACGGGTCTCGACAGGTCCGGTCTCCGGATCGACGCCGGGTGACTACATCGAACTGCTGAAACCGCGGGTGATGTCGCTCGTGGTGTTCACCGGGCTGGCCGGCATCGTTCTGGCGCCCGGTCACATCCACCCCGTGCTGGCGGCGGTGGCGGTGCTGTGCATCGCGGTTGGGGCCGGTGCCTCGGGCGCCATCAACATGTGGTACGACCGCGACATCGACGCGGTGATGTCGCGCACCATCCGCCGCCCGATCCCGTCGGGGCGGGTGGAGCCGGAGAACGCGCTGGCCTTCGGGGTGATCCTGGCGGCGGCGTCGGTCGTGGTGATGGGGCTGGCGGTCAACTGGGCGGCGTCGGCGCTGCTGGCGATGACCATCGGCTTCTACGTCTTCATCTACACGATGTGGCTGAAGCGGCGGACGCCGCAGAACATCGTGATCGGCGGGGGCGCCGGCGCCTTCCCGCCGATGATCGGCTGGGCGGCGGTGACGGGCGGTGTGGAGTTGCCCTCCATCCTGCTGTTCCTGCTGATCTTCCTGTGGACGCCGCCGCATTTCTGGGCGCTGGCGTTGTTCCGCAACGGCGACTACACGCGCGCCGGGGTGCCGATGATGCCGGTGGTCGCCGGTCCGGACGCGACCAAGCGGCAGATGCTGGCCTACACGCTGGTCCTGCTGCCGGTCGCCGTGGCGCCGTACTTCCTGGGCATCGGCGGTCCTGCCTATCTGATCGGGTCGAGCCTGCTGGGCGCCTTCTTCGTGCTGTGCGCGGTCCGCGTGCTGCGCGCCACCGACGACAAGCCGGCCAAGCAGATGTTCGGCTTCTCGATCCTCTACCTGTTCCTGCTGTTCGCCCTGCTGATGGGCGAGCATCTGGTGAGCGGAATCCTGACGACCGGAGGCGGGGCATGACGATCATGGATGAGTCTTACGAGGAACGCCGCAAGCGGCTGCGCGGGCGCAACTATGCGGTCCTGGCCGCGCTGATCGGGCTGGTGGTGATGTTCTATGTCATCACGCTGGTGCGGATGGGCGGGCACTGACCACGGGACGTCAAGCTGACAAACGGCAGGGAGGAAGCGGCGCCATGAACGACCGGCGAGAAGGCGACAAAGGGCTCCGGCGGAAGAACCGCCTGTTCATGGCCGGGCTGTTCGGCCTCGTCTTCGGGATGGTCGGGCTGGCCTACGCTTCGGTGCCGCTCTACGCGCTGTTCTGTCAGGTGACCGGCTTCGGCGGCACCACCCAGCGGGCCGACGCCGCGCCCGCGCGGCAGGTCGACCGCGTCATCAAGGTCCGCTTCAACGCCGACGTGAACCAGTCGCTGCCCTGGCGCTTCAAGCCGGAGCAGAAGGAGCTGACGGTGAAGCTGGGCGAGATGGGGCTGGCCGCCTATCAGGCCGCCAACCGGGTCGACCGGCCCACCGTGGGCACCGCGCTCTACAACGTCACGCCGGACAAGGTCGGCAAGTACTTCAACAAGATCGAGTGCTTCTGCTTCACCGAGCAGGTGCTGGAGCCCGGTCAGTCGGTGGATATGCCGGTGGCCTTCTTCGTCGATCCGGCCCTGGCCGACGATCCGGCGATGGAGGATGTGACCACCATCACCCTGTCCTACACCTTCTTCCGCGCCAAGGACGAGACCCAGGTACTGGCGCAGCACGCGATGCAGGCCGCGGGTGCGAAAGGCACCGGGACCGCGGCGAACTGAAAAAAGAGACAGTCTGAACGAAGAAATCGGGCGAAACAAACCGGGGTTGGAAAGAGACGATGGCCGACATCACGCACGCGCAAATGCCGCATCCCCCAGCCTCCGCGCACGGCGCGGGCGAGGGCGCCGGCATCCCGCATCCCTACCATCTGGTGAAGCCGAGCCCATGGCCTCTGCTGGGCGCCTTCGCGGCCGGTCTGTTCGCGACGGGCATGGTCATCTACATGCACGGCGGCGGCTGGCTGCTGGCAGCCCTCGGCTTCCTGTCCATCCTGGGCGTGATGTTCGGCTGGTGGCGCGACGTCATCAAGGAGGCGGTGCGCGAGAAGGCGCACACCCCGGTGGTGAAGATCGGCCTGCGCTACGGCATGGCGCTGTTCATCGCCTCGGAGGTGATGTTCTTCGCCGCCTTCTTCTGGGCCTTCTACGACGCGGCGCTCTACCCGAAGGTATTCGCCGAGAACCCGCACGGCGTCTGGCCGCCGCCGAACATCACGGTGCTGGAAACCTTCCACCTGCCGCTGATGATGACGCTGATCCTGCTGCTGTCGGGCGTCACCGTCACCTGGGCGCACCACGCCATCCTTGAGGGCCGCAACAAGGAGGCGTCGCGCGCGCTGGGCCTGACCGTCCTGCTGGGGGTGATGTTCACCTTCTTCCAGGGCTGGGAATACGCCCACGCCGCTTTCGGCTTCAAGCAGGGCATCTACCCGTCGACCTTCTACATGGCGACCGGTTTCCACGGCTTCCACGTCATCATCGGGACCATCTTCCTGGCGGTCTGCTGGTTCCGCACCATGAAGGGCCACTTCACCCCGCGGAGCCATTTCGGCTTCGAGGCGGCGGCCTGGTACTGGCACTTCGTGGACGTGGTCTGGCTGTTCCTGTTCGTGTCGATCTACTGGTGGGGGTCACTGGGCGCCGCCAGCGGCCACTGATCGATCCCCCCTGTCGCCTTGCGAAGCCCTTCTCCTCCACCGGGGGAGAGGGGCTTCCCGTTCCTGGAAGGAGGCGGATCATTTGAGCACGTACTACACCAGCCCATCGCCCCTGACCGCCGGCCTGCGTTGCGCCTGCCCGCGCTGCGGACGGGGCAAGCTGTTCGACGGCTACCTGACGGTCAACGAGCGCTGTTCGGTGTGCAACCTGAACCTCGCCCGGCAGGACAGCGGTGACGGGCCGGCGGTGTTCCTGATCTTCATCCTGGGTTTCCTGGTCGTGCCGGTGGCGTTGTGGGTGTCGATGTCGGTGGACTGGCCGCTGTGGCTGCACGCCGTCGTCTGGAGCATCGTCGTGCTCGGGCTGGCGCTCGGCATGCTGCGCCCGGCCAAGGCCTATGTGGTGGCGCTGCAGTACCGCCACCGCCGCAACGAGCTGGAGGATCCGGACGAGTGACCATGACCGCCGCCGCCGAGCCCCGCCGCTTCCGCCCCTCGCTGTGGGCGACGCTGATCACCGTTCCCACCGTGCTGGTCATGCTGGGGCTGGGCACGTGGCAGATGCAGCGGCTGGCGTGGAAGGAGGATCTGGTCCGCCGGGTCGAGCAGCGGCTGCACGCCGCCCCCATCCCGCTGCCCTCCGCCATCGCCGATCCGGAGGCGCTGGAGTTCCGTCCGGTGACCGTCAGCGGGCGCTTTCTGAACGACAAGGAGATGCTGCTGGTCGCCCGGCCCCGGCAGGGGCAGGCGGGTTACGAACTGCTGACCCCGTTGCAGCGCCCGGCGGAGGAGGGCGGCGTGGTGCTGGTCAACCGCGGCTTCCTGCCCATGGACAAGCGCGCCCCCGCCAGCCGTCCGGAGAGCCGGGTGGAAGGGCCGGTGACCGTCACCGGTCTGGTCCGCCTGCCGCAACCCGCCGGCTGGCTCCAACCGGGCAACCGGCCGGGGGCGGAGTCCTGGATGCGGCTGGACCCGCCGGCCATGGCGGCGTCCGTCGGGCTGGAGACGGTCGCCCCGCTGGTGGTCGAGATGACCCCCGACCCGGCACGGGGCAACGCACCGCAGACTGGAATGCTGAACGGGATTCAGCCCCTGGTCGAGATGCCCAACAACCATAGGCAATACGCGTTCACCTGGTATAGCCTCGCCGCGACGCTGGTCGTCGTCTATGTGCTGTCCCAACGCCGGAGGACCAACCCGGCATCCTAGGAGTTGCGCCTCATGACTGCCGCCTATCGGGAGTTGGAACGCCGTTTCGCCCGCATCGCCGCCATCGGCGACGCCCTGGGCATCCTGAGCTGGGACAGCCAGACCATGATGCCCGACGGCTCCAGCGACGGGCGGGCCGAGCAGACCGCCACCCTGACCGTGCTCGCCCACGAGCTGCAAACCGACCCCTGCGTGGCCGACTGGCTGGCGGAGGCCGAGGGGGCGGGCGGGCTGGACGATTGGCAGGCGGCCAACCTGCGGGAGATGCGGCGCACCCACCGCCATGCCACCGCTGTTCCCGCCGACCTGATCGAGGCGACCAGCAAGGCGATCTCGGCCTGCGAGATGACGTGGCGCAGCGCGCGGGCGGAAAGCGACTTCGCCAAGCTGCTGCCCAGCCTGTCGGAGGTGCTGCGCCGCGTGCGGGAGTGCGGCGAGGCCAAAGCGGCCGCCATGGGTCTGTCCCCCTACGACGCCATGCTGGACGAGCACGATCCCGGCGCCCGCTCCGAGCGGATCGACGCCCTCTTCGCCGGTCTGGCCGGCTTCCTGCCGGAGCTGATCGGGCGCGTCCTCGACCGGCAGGCCGCCGAACCGGCGCCGCTGCGGCCCGTGGGGCCCTTCGCCGTCGCCAACCAGAAGGCGCTGGGCGAGCGGTTGATGCGGGCGGCCGGGTTCGACTTCACCCGCGGGCGGCTGGACGTGTCGCTGCATCCCTTCTGCGGCGGCGCCACCGGGGACGTGCGCATCACCACCCGCTACGACGAGGACGACTTCACCAAGGCCCTGATGGGGGTGATGCACGAGACGGGGCACGCCCTCTACGAGCAGGGTCGTCCGCGCGACTGGTTGAACCAGCCGGTGGGGCTGGCCCGCGGCATGGCGGTGCATGAGAGCCAGTCGCTGATTGTCGAGATGCAGGCCTGCCGCTCGCCGGAGTTCCTGTGCTGGCTGGCCCCGGTCGCGCAGGAAGCGTTCGGCGGCTCGGGCCCGTCCTGGGAGCCTGACAACCTGCGCCGCCTCTACAGCCGGGTGGAGCGCGGCTTCATCCGCGTGGACGCCGACGAGGTGACCTACCCGGCGCACATCATCCTGCGCTACCGGCTGGAGAAGGCGTTGATCGCCGGCGATCTGGCGCTGGCCGACCTGCCGGGCGCCTGGAACGACGGCATGAGGGAGTTGGTCGGGGTGGTGCCGCCGAACGACCGGTTGGGCTGCCTTCAGGACATCCACTGGCCGTCCGGCGCCTGGGGCTACTTCCCCAGCTACACGCTGGGCGCCATGACCGCTGCCCAGCTGTTCGAGACCGCGGCGACGGCCGATCCGTACATCCGCCCGGCGCTGGCGCGCGGCGACCTTGGGCCGCTGGTGGCGTGGCTGGGGGCGAATGTGCACGGCAAGGGTTGCCTGTACGCGTCCGGCGACGAGTTGCTGACCGCGGCCACCGGGCGGCCGCTGGATGCGGCGGTGTTCCGGCGGCATCTGGAGAGCCGGTATCTGGGCGCTTGAGCGGAGTCTTGCCCCCTCCCTAACCCTCCCCCGCTAACGCAGGGGAGGGGACTTTTTCTCCCTCCCCTGCGCAGCGGGGGAGGGCCGGGGTGGGGGCATGGGTTTCGCCGAAGCATGTTCGCAGCAGCGGAAAATCCGCAAAATCCACCGAACGCAAAAGGCTAACCCGTAACCCTCCTTCGTTCCTATGCGCCGCTTTGCGCTTTTAAGCAATCAATCCGAAAAACAGCTTCAAAACAGCGCAAGCACTCGACGTGTCCTTATTGTCTAAAATATCTTCAAAATCCGCTCTTCCGGACATGGTCACACATGCCTTGGATTGCCGGAATTAAGCGACATTCCTGGCAATATTTCGTTAACCATAAACCGCCAGCTTCCGGCCCAACGCGAATGGCAACGAGGGCTGAGCACAATGGGCATCGCCAAGGGCTTCCTGCACACGGACGGCAACCAGATCGTCGATTCGTCGGGTCAGAACGTCAAGCTGACGGGCGTCAACTGGTTCGGTGGCGAGGGCTTCGTCTTCAACCCCAACGGCATGGACATGCGCGGGTACTGGGGGATGATGGAGCAGATGAAGGAGATGGGTTTCAACACCATCCGTCTGCCGTGGAGCGACGCGGCTCTGGACGCCGACCGGGCGACGGGCATCGACACCTCCAAGAATCCCGACCTCGCGAACAAGTCCCCGCTTGAGGTCATGGACAAGGTGATCGACTACGCCGGGCGCATCGGCATGAAGGTCATCCTCGACCACCACCGCTCCAGCGACGGTGCGTCGGCCAACGAGAACGGCCTGTGGTACGACGACAAGTACCCGGAGTCGAAGATGATCGAAAACTGGAAGATGCTGGCCGAGCGTTACAAGGGCAACGACACGGTCGTCGGCGCCGACCTGCACAACGAGCCGCACGGCCAGGCGACTTGGGGCGGCGGCGACAAGGCCACCGACTGGGCCTGGGCCGCGGAGCGCATCGGCAACGAGATCCAGTCCGTGAACAAGGATTGGCTGCTGCTGGTCGAGGGCGTCGAAATCCACGAGAACCAGTGGGAGTGGTGGGGCGGCAACCTGCGCGGCGCCAAGGACCGCCCGATCGAGTTCGACAATCCGGGCAAGCTGGTCTACTCGGTCCACTCCTACGGCCCGTCCATCCATGAGATGGAGTGGTTCAAGGCCAGCGACTACCCGAACAACCTGCCGGGCCAGTACACCGACAACTGGGGCTGGCTGCTGAAGGACGACAAGGCGCCCGTGCTGGTCGGCGAGTTCGGCGGCAAGCTGGAGACCGATCAGGACAAGGCCTACATGGCCAAGCTGATCGACTACATGAACGGCGACCTGGACGGCAACGGCACCAACGACCTCGGCGCCGGCAAGGAAGGGGCGAGCTGGACCTACTGGTCGTGGAACCCGAACTCGGGCGACACCGGCGGCATCCTGAAGGACGATTGGCAGACGGTCGACCAGACCAAGTACAACGCCATCAAGGAAGGCCTGTTCGACGGCGGCAGCCCGGCCAAGGCCGCCTGGGCTCCGGCCAAGGCCCAGGCGCTGGGTGAGGGCGACATCAACGTCCTGTCCCACACGGTGACCCAGCCGCAGGCGGCGGATCACAGCACCGCCGCCTCGGTGAACGCCGCGCTCGCCGCCCAGACGGTGGAGCTTCCGCCGGTCGACGCCGCGCACGATCCGTCGGCGCTGCATCACGACCCGCTGGACGTCCACACCGGCGCCTGATCGGAGGATAGCATTCCACCGTCCCTCTCCCGGGGCGGGAGAGGGACGGTGGAATGCAACGCACCCGGAACCCGCCGCTTGCGCCGCGTGTGGGAGGGCGCTAACTATGCCCGTTCCACAAGAGTTGCCGGCCCGCCACAGCGTCGGCCACCTTCAGGCGTCGGAGAGTGTGCGTTGAAGTACGTCAGCACGCGGGGCCAGGCCCCGGTCCTGGGTTTCGAAGAAGTCCTTCTGGCCGGTCTCGCGCGTGACGGCGGCCTCTATGTCCCGGAAAGCTGGCCGCAGTTCTCGGCCGACGAGATCCGCGCGATGCGCGGCCTTCCCTACAGCGAGATCGCCGTGCGCGTCATGCTGCCCTTCCTGGGCGGCGCCATCGCCGAGGACGACTTCCGCACCATCGTGAAGGACGCCTACGCCAGCTTCGACCACGCCGCGGTGGTGCCGCTGGTGCAGCTCGACCAGCGCACTTGGGTGATGGAGCTGTTCCACGGTCCGACGCTGGCTTTCAAGGACGTGGCGCTGCAACTGCTCGGCCGCCTGTTCGACCATGTGCTGGCCAAGCGCGGCGAGCGGGTGACCATCGTCGGCGCCACCTCGGGCGACACCGGCTCCGCCGCCATCGAGGCGTGCCGCGACCGCCAGAACGTGGACATCTTCATCCTGCACCCGAAGGGCCGCACGTCGGAGGTGCAGCGCCGCCAGATGACCAGCGTCCTGTCGGATAACGTGCACAACATCGCGCTGCACGGCACCTTCGACGACTGCCAGGATCTGGTGAAGGCGCTGTTCAACGACATGGCCTTCCGCGACAAGATGGGCCTGTCGGCGGTGAACTCGATCAACTGGGCGCGCATCATGGCCCAGATCGTCTATTACTTCGCCGCCGCGGTGGCGCTGGGCGCGCCCGACCGCAAGGTGGCCTTCACCGTCCCCACCGGCAATTTCGGCAACGTCTACGCCGCCTACGGCGCGCGGGCGATGGGGCTGCCGGTTGAGCGGCTGATCGTGGGCTCCAACGCCAACGACATCCTGGCGCGCTTTTTTGCCAGCGGCACCATGTCGGCGGCTCCGGTCGTGCCCACATTGAGTCCCAGCATGGACATCCAGATCTCCTCCAACTTCGAGCGGCTGCTGTTCGATCTGCTGGGCCGCGACGGCGCCGCCGTGCAGGCCGCCATGGACGGCTTCCGCGCGGAGGGCAAGTTCGCCGTCACCGACGCGCAGCTGGCCGAGGCGCACGCGATCTTCGCCGCGGGCCGCGCCGACGACGCCCGGACCATGGACGTCATCAAGGAGGTCTGGGAGAAGACCGGCGGCTATCAGGTCGATCCGCACACCGCCGTCGGCATCCATTCCGCGGCGACCGCCCCGGTCGATCCGTCGGTGCCGGTGGCCGTGATGGCGACCGCCCACCCGGCCAAGTTCCCCGACGCGGTGGAGACGGCCACCGGCCGGCGCCCGGTCCTGCCGCCGCGCCTCGCCGACCTCTACGAGCGGGAGGAGCGGCTGTCCGAGCTGCCCAACGACGTGGCGGCGGTCCAGGAGTTCGTCGTCGCCCGCGCCCGCGCCGCCAAGGAGGCCGCATGAGCATCCGCGTGACCACGCTGCCGAACGGGCTGCGCGTCGCCACCGACACGATGCCCGGCGTGCAGTCGGTCTCGCTCGGCTGCTGGGTCGGGGTCGGCACGCGCAACGAGTCCGCGAGCGTCAACGGCGTGGCTCATCTCGTCGAGCACATGCTGTTCAAGGGCACCGAGCGGCGCTCCGCCTTCCGCATCTCCGAAGAGATCGAGAATGTCGGCGGCCAGCTCAACGCCTACACGACGCGCGAGCAGACGGCCTATTACGCCAAGGTCCTGCACGACGACACGGCGCTGGCGCTCGACCTCATCGCCGACATGCTCCAGAATTCCGTCCTCGACAGCGAGGAGCTGGTGCGGGAGCGCACGGTGGTGCTTCAGGAGATCGGCCAGTCCGCCGACACCCCCGACGACATTATCTTCGACCATTTCCAGTCGACCGCCTATCCGGGGCAGGCGCTGGGGCGCCCTGTCCTGGGATCGGCGGAGATCGTCGGCGCCCTGTCGCGCCCGGCGCTGGTCGATTACATCGACGGCCATTACGGCGCGCCGGGCATCGTCCTGGCCGCCGCCGGACGGCTGGAGCACGACCGGCTCGTCGACATGGCCCTGTCGGCCTTCGACGGGCTGTCCTCCCGTCCGGCGCCGGAGTCCGAGGACGCGCGCTACGCCGGCGGCGACTTCCGCGAGGCGCGGGACCTGGAGCAGATGCACCTCGTCCTCGGCTTCGACGGGGTGGGGGTGCACGACCCGGACTATTACGCCCATTCGGTGATGTCGACGCTGCTCGGCGGAGGCATGTCCTCCCGCCTCTTCCAGGAGGTGCGGGAGAAGCGCGGGCTGGTCTATTCCATCTACACCTTTTCCGGCGCCTACCGCGACGGCGGGCTGTTCGGCGTCTACGCCGGCACCGGCGAGGACGAGGTGGCGGAGCTGGTCCCGGTCGTCTGCGACGAGCTGATGCGGGTAACCGAGGACGTGACCGAGGAGGAGGTGGCCCGCGCCGCCGCCCAGCTCCGCGCCGGGACGCTGATGGCGCTGGAAAGCTCAATGTCGCGTTGCGAGCAGCTCGGCCAGCAGCTTCTCGTCTACGGGCGCCCCGTGCCGGTGGAGGAGATCGTCGAGAAGATCGGGGCGGTCGACCGCGAGTTCATCGTCCGTGTCGCCCGCCGCCTGCGGGAAAGCCGCCCCACTGTGGCCGCGCTCGGTCCGATCGGGCGGCTTGAGGAGTATGACCGCATCGCCGCGCGGTTCCGGTAAGGGACGCGCCAGGGTGGGAGGGGCAGCATGATCCGCCTGCTCGGCGGTGGTCTCATCAGCCCGCCGGCGGTCCGGCTCGACGGGCCGATCTGCTACATCCGCCCGCCGCTGCCGCGGGATTGGCGGGAATGGGCCGACCTGCGGGCGGACTCCCGCGCTTTCCTCACTCCCTGGGAGCCGACCTGGCCGGCCGACGCCCTGACCCGCGCCGCCTTCGGGCGCCGGCTGCGGCGTCAGGCCCAGGAATGGCGCGACGACCAGGGCTACAGCTTCCTCGTCTACGACCGCGCGACCGACCGGCTGGTCGGCGGGCTGGGGCTGACCAATCTGCGGCGCGGTGTGGCCCAGATGGCGACGCTCGGCTACTGGGTGGGGCAGCCCTACGCACGCAACGGCTACATGTCCGGCGCGACCCGGCTGGTGCTGGATTTCGCCTTCGGGCAATTGGGGCTGCACCGGGTCGAGGCCGCCTGTCTGCCGACCAACGCGCCCAGCCGCGGCCTTCTGGAAAAGGTCGGCTTCACCCACGAAGGCTACGCGCGCGGCTATCTGCGCATCGACGGGGTGTGGCGGGACCATGTCCTCTACGCCATCCTGCGCGAGGAGTGGCGGGGCTAGCCCGTCCGGTCGGGGTGCCCGCCTCCAAAATCCCAAGACGTCGTTCCGGCCAGCTTAACCCGCGGTTAAGGGAGCGGGCGCAGGCTGACGGCATGTCCTTCGCATCGCATGAGGCGGATATGTCGTCGAACCCAACCTATCCGAACGCAACTTGGACGAAAGAAGACTCCCTGACTTACACCGTCGAGCTGGACGGGCGTCGCGTCGATCTGCGCTACGAAGCGTCGGGCTTCCAGAGCGGCTGGGCGGTCTACGCCGGTGACGAGCTGGTCGAACGTTGCAGCGAGCTGATGCAGGCCCGCGGCCTCGCCCTGGCGATCGCCAGCAAGGGTCCGTGAAACAAAAGTTTTGACGTGAGGTCCCGCCGCTTGTGGTGCGGCGGGTCGTGCTCGTGATCGGGAGGGGACGCCGTCAGGCGTGCCCGGCCTCCGCCGACAGCATGGACAGGCTGACGCCGAGCTTGGCGATCGAGCGCTCCCACTTGGTGTCCAGTTCGGGATCGAACAGCAGCGTCTCGTCGCAGGGCACGTTCAGCCAGCCGTTCGCCTGGATTTCCGCGTCCAACTGCCCCGGCCCCCAGCCGGCGTAGCCGAGCAGCAGGATGTTGCGGCGCGGCCCGCGGTTTTCGGAAATGGCGCGCAGGATGTCGATGGTCGCGGTCAGCGCCACCTCGTCGTCCACCACCAGCGTGCCATCCCGCACATAATCGGTCGAATGCAGGACGAATCCGCGCCCGGACTCCACAGGCCCGCCATAATGGACGGGCATGTTGGCGATCGGCTCCTGGATTTCGATCTCGAGCTGCTCCAGCAAATCCTCGAAGGTGACCGACCCGAACAGGCGATTGACGACGAGGCCCATGGCGCCGTCTTCGTTGTGGGCGCACATATAGATCACGGTCCGCTGAAAACGCGGGTCCGTCATGCCCGGCATGGCGATCAGCAACTGGCCGGTCAGATAGTCCGAGGACTTGGTCAGGTGCGGCATGGGCGCTATCCTTGTGTCGGGGGACGGGCGGACCGCTGGGCGGCCACCCGAAGCCGTCTTCGCCCGAGTGTGACAGCACGGGCCAAGCTTTGTCATCCATATACAGCCGCGGCCGATGGGCGGCCCGCTGCGTCTTGATATGAGAACAGTCGGTGCGATGAAAAGGTTTGTTCCGTTCCTGCTCGCCATCCTGGCCTTGGCCGCACCCGGAATGGGGAGGGCGGAGACCGGCTCCTGGGTCAAGTCCGGCCCGGTGGAGGCGCGGCTCGTCGCGTCGGTGCAGGGGGTGGGCGATCTCGCCAAAATCCCTCTGGGGCTGGAGGTCCGGCTGGAGCCGGGCTGGAAGACCTATTGGCGCACTCCGGGCGATGCCGGCTTCGCGCCGCGGCTGGACTGGTCGGAGTCGCAGAACCTCAAGGCGACGGAACTGATCTACCCGGCGCCGCACCGCTTCACCGTTCTGGGCTTCGAGACGGCGGGCTATGACGCGGAGGTGCTGTTCCCCATCGCCGCCACACCGGCGGAGCCCGGCAAGCCGCTCGATCTCGCGCTGAAGGCGGAGCTGCTGGTCTGCTCGACCATCTGCGTGCCGGAGATGGTGGCGCTGTCCCTGTCCATCCCCGAGGGGCCGGCGACGCCGGGGCCGTCGGCCAACGACATCGCCCGCGCCCAGTCCCTGGTGCCCGGCGACGGGCGGGCGTCGGGCCTGACCGTCACGGCGGTGCGCGGCCAGGGTGCCGTGCTGGAGGTGGAGGTCACCGCCCGCGAGCCGATGGTCGCCCCCGACGTGTTCGTAGAGACCGACCCGCCGGTGACCTTCGCCGCACCCAAGAGCCAATTTCTCGATGGCGACCGGCGCGCGATCCTGCGGATGGACGCGACCGACCCGACGCCCGGCCTGGACCTCGCCGGACGGGCGATGACGCTGACCGTGGTGGACGGCAACCGGTCCGTGGAGGCTCCGGCGACCGCCGCGGCGGGGCTGGGCGGAGGTGCCGGGGCGGCTCCGGCGGGGCTGCTGGCCATGCTGGGAGTCGCCCTGCTGGGCGGGCTGATCCTGAACCTGATGCCCTGCGTGCTGCCGGTGCTGTCGCTGAAGCTGCTCTCGATCGTCCAGCAAGGCGGACGGGCGCCCGCGGCGGTGCGCGCCGGCTTCCTGGCCTCGGCGGCGGGCATCCTGACCTCCTTCCTGATTCTCGCCGGGGCGCTGGTCGCGGTGAAGGCGGCGGGCGGTGCCGTGGGCTGGGGCATCCAGTTCCAGCAACCGCTGTTCCTCGTCTTCATGGTCGTGCTGGTGACGCTGTTCGCCGCCAACCTGTGGGGCCTGTTCGAGCTTCCGCTGCCGCGCGCCGTGGCCGATCGGCTGGACGGGCCGGAGGGGCAGGGGCTGGGTGGACAGTTCGCCACCGGCGCCTTCGCCACGCTGCTCGCCACACCCTGCTCCGCGCCCTTCCTGGGGACGGCTGTGGGCTTCGCGCTGGCCCGCGGGGCGCTGGAGGTGTTCGCCATCTTCGCCGCGCTCGGCGTCGGGCTGGCGCTGCCCTATCTGCTGATCGCCGCCTTCCCACGCGCCGCGCGCCTGCTGCCGCGCCCGGGGCGCTGGATGGTGGCGCTGCGCCGGGTGCTGGGCGGGGCGCTGGCCCTGACCGCGCTGTGGCTGCTGTCGGTGTTGGTCGTCCAGGTCGGCGAGGTGCCGGCGCTGGCCGTCGCCGTGCTGATGGGCGGGCTGGTCGCCGCGCTGTGGCTGGGCCGCCGGCTGGCGGAGACGGCGCGCTGGGCCGGGGCGGCGCTGGCCGGGCTGCTGGCCCTGGTGGCCTTCGCCGTTCCCGCCGTCTTCGGCCCTTCCGCCGGGGCGGCTCCGGTGGCCGAAAGCACAGCGGCGCGCTGGACCGTCTTCGACGAGGCGGCGATCCGCGAGCAGGTGGCCGCCGGGCGCACCGTCTTCGTGGACGTCACCGCCGACTGGTGCATCACCTGCCAGGCGAACAAGAAGCTGGTGCTGAACCGCGGCACCGTCGCGCAACGGCTGGAGGACGCCGGGACGGTGACCGCCATGCGCGCCGACTGGACCCGACCGGACGAGAGCATTGCCCGCTATCTTGCCCGACACGGCCGCTATGGTATTCCTTTCAACATCGTCTATGGTCCGGGGGCTCCGGAGGGCATCGCGCTTCCGGAACTGCTGACCGAGGGCGCCGTCCTCGACGCGCTCGACCGGGCGTCCGGCAAGATCAAAAGCTGAAGCACAAAAAATTTGGGAGTTCAGGAGACATGACCATTCAAGTGGGCGACGCCATCCCGTCCGTCACGCTGAAGCATCTGACCGACAACGGGATGCAGGACGTCACCACCGACGCGCTGTTCAAGGGCAAGACGGTGGTGCTGTTCTCCGTGCCGGGCGCCTTCACCCCGACCTGCTCCGCCAAGCATCTGCCGGGCTTCGTCCAGAAGGCCGAGGACCTGAAGGCCAAGGGCGTGGACGACATCGTCTGCCTCGCCGTCAACGACCCCTTCGTGATGCGCGCCTGGGGCGAGAAGAACGGAGTCGGCGGCAAGGTCACCATGCTGCCGGACGGCAACGCCGCGCTGACCCAGGCGCTGGGCCTGACGATGGACGGGACGGGCTACGGCCTCGGCCTGCGTGGCCAGCGCTTCGCCCTGGTCGCCAAGGACGGCAAGGTCACCCACCTCGCCGTGGAGAAGCCGGGCCAGTTCGAGGTGTCCTCGGCCGAAGCGGTGCTGGGCGCGCTGTAAGGGGGGCAGAGCAACCCGGGGGCGTCATTATAAACCCTCTCCCCTCTGGGGAGAGGGTGGCCCGAAGGGCCGGTGAGGGGGGTGCGCTTGTGCCGGACGTTCCGCCACGCGCACCCCCCTCACCCTGACCCTCTCCCCAGAGGGGAGAGGGAATTGTGCGCAGGTTCTCGTTCAAGTCGCCTTCGTGCGGTCCCAGGTGGTGTCGGCCACGCCGCGTTCCCGAAGCTTCGCCTTCTGCACCTTGGCGGTCGGCGTCTTGGGGAAGGCGTCCACGATGTCGATGTAGCGGGGCTGGGCGTAGCGCGGCAGTTCACGCTCGGCGTAGGCGGCCACGGCCTCCGGCGTCAGGGTGGCGCCCGGTGCGGCGACCAGCGCGACCATGATCTCGTCCTCCGCCCCCGGAATGCCTGCCGGTACGGCGTAGGCGGCGACCTCCGCCACGCCCTCGAGCCGCGACAGCACCGTCTCCACCTCGTAGGACGAGACGTTCTCGCCGCGGCGGCGGATGCAGTCCTTGATGCGGTCGACGAAGGTGACGTAGCCCTCCGCGTCCATCACCGCGGCGTCGCCGGTGTGGAACCACAGGTTTCGCCACGCCTCAACCGTCTTGTCGGGCATCCGGTGATAGCCGGACAGGAAGCCGAAGGCGGCCTTCGGGCGTACCATGACCTCGCCGACCTGACCGCGCGGCACCGGGATGTCGGTCTGCGGGTCGCGGATCTCCACCTCGAAGTAGCGGTCGTAGACCTTGCCGCAGGTGCCGGGGCGCGGCTTGCCCATCTCGGCGTAGAGCGGGATGTTCACCTCGGTCATGCCGTAGAGGCTGATGACGTCGCGGACGCCGAAGC
This sequence comes from Azospirillum sp. UENF 312511, assembly GCF_058780635.1. NCBI lineage: Bacteria > Pseudomonadati > Pseudomonadota > Alphaproteobacteria > Rhodospirillales > Azospirillaceae > Azospirillum > Azospirillum sp. UENF 312511. The sequence goes on from NZ_JBSNCG010000003.1 coordinate 2,548,592, forward strand.
GCTCACGCAGCACCCGTTCGGTGTCCGCCGGGTTGGGGGCGGCGCCGACGAGGCGCAGGGGGTGGTCCCGGTCGTCGGGGCGCGGCGGTTGGGCCACCACGAAGGCAGTGACGGCGCCCAGCGAGTTGGTCACCGTGCAGCCGTGGCGCCGGATGTCGTCGAGCCAGGAGGACGCGCTGAACCGCTCGCGCAGCACCGCCGACCCGCCGGAGATCATCGCGGCGTAGAGCTGCATGTAGAGCCCATTGGCGTGGAACAGCGGCAGGCAGATGTAGAAGCGGTCTTCGTCGGTCAGCGCGAAATTGTCGATGGAGCCCAGCCCGAACAGGAAGCCGTGGCCGTGCGGCATCAGCACGCCCTTCGACAGGCCGGTGGTGCCCGACGTGTACATGATGCAGGCGTCGTCGCCGGCGCGGGGCAGGGGGCCGTCGTAGGGGGCGGCGTCGCGCCAGCCCTCCAGCGCCGTGTGCGGCGATCCTTGGGCGGCGCCGGGCACCACCAGCCCACGCAGCGCGGTCAGGCGTGGCGTGATGTCGGTGATGCGGTCGGCCAGGGCGGCGTCGACCACCGCCAGGGCGGCCCCGGCGTTCTCCAACTGGTGCTCCAGGAAGCCGCCCTTCAGCTCGGTGTTCAGCGCGACCATGACGGCGCCCAGCCGTCCCAGCCCCAGCCACACGCGCACGAAGTCCAGTCCGTTCGGCAGCATCACCGCCACCGTGTCGCCCGGCTTCACGCCCAGCCCCGCGAAGAAGCCGGCCACGCGGCCCGCCTGCTCCTGGGCCTCGGCGTAGGTCAGCGAATCGCCGTTGTTCTCTTTGCCGGCGATCATCGTGACGAAGGTCTTGCCGCCGCGTTCGGCGGCCTGATGGGCCAGCACCTCGGGCAGCACCCAGCGGGCTTCGTTCCGCAAATGCGGATACATCTCGGTCTCCTCCCAACGATCTTTCGTCGTTTGTTGTCGGAGGGAGCCTAGCGGGGCGGTGGGGCCGCCGTCCACAAACCCTTGAGGATGGCGGCCATTCGCCGGACGGGTCAGCCCCGCCCGGTCTGCCGGACCTCGGCGACGCCCTGGCGGGCCAGCGCGTCGGCCCGCTCGTTCTCCGGGTGGCCGGCATGGCCACGGACCCAGTGGAACTCGATCCGGTGCTGCCGCTTCGCCTCGTCCAGGCGGCGCCACAAATCCTCGTTCTTCACCGGCTTCTTGTCGGCGGTCTTCCAGCCACGGGCCTTCCAGCCGTGAATCCACTGGGTGATGCCGTTCTTCACATACTCGCTGTCGGTGTAGAGCCGCACCTCCATGGGCCGCTTCAGAGCTTCCAGCGCCTGGATGGCGGCCATCAGCTCCATGCGGTTGTTGGTGGTGGCCGGCTCGCCGCCGTACAGCTCCTTCTCCACCCCGTTGTAGCGCAGGATGGCGCCCCAGCCGCCGGGGCCGGGGTTGCCGCTGCACGCGCCGTCGGTGAAGATGTCGACAACCTTCGGCGCGCTCTTGTCACCGTCGGTGCCGGTCTCCGTGGTGTCCGTCATGGCGTCAGACCTGATAGCTGCCGCCGTCGTCGAGCGCGTAGTCGCCGAGCCCGCGGACGGTCTGGTGGAAGCGCAGCTTGCGCAGATACTCCAGCGGGTCCTTCGGACGCACGAAGGCCCCCGGCGGATGGTTCAGCCAGTCGTAGAGGCGCGTCAGCAGGAAACGCAGGGCGCTGCCGCGGCACAGCCAGGGCAGGGCGGCCATCTCCGCCGGCGACAGAGGGCGGACCTTCTGATAGCTGGTCAGCAGCATTCGCGCCTTGGTGGCGTTGAACGACCCGTCGACCTCGAAGCACCAGGCGTTCATGCAGATCGCGATGTCGTAGGCCAGGAAGTCGTTGCAGGCGAAGTAGAAGTCGATCAGGCCGGACAGCCCGTCGCCGCGGAAGAACACGTTGTCGGGGAACAGGTCGGCGTGGATGACCCCGGACGGCAGGCCGGCAGGCCAGTTGGCCTCCAGTGCTGCAAGCTCCGCCTCCAGCGTCGCGCGCAGGTCGCGGGCCACCTCGTCGGCGCGCGGCGCGCATTTGCCGGCAAGATCCTTCCAGCCGTCCAGCGACAGGGCGTTGGGACGCTCCATCCGGAAATCGGCGACGGCCAGATGCAGGCGGGCCAGCGCCGTGCCCAGTTCCGCGCAGTGGTGCGGCGTGATGCGGCGCGGCCACATGCCGGCCAGGAAGGTGACGATCACTGCCGGGCGCCCGGCCAGCTCGCGCAGGGCCAGCCCGTCCGTCCCCTGGACCGGCAACGGGCAGGCGATGCCCTTGTCGGCGAGATGCTCCATCAGACCCAGGAAGAAGGGCAGATCCTCCCGCCGGGTGCGCTTCTCGTAGAGCGTCAGGATGTAGGGGCCGCGCTCCGTCACCAGGAGGAAGTTGGAATTCTCCACCCCCTCCGCGATGCCCTTGCAGGACAGGACGGCGCCCAGATCGTACTGGGCGATGAAAGCGTTCAGCTCGTCGTCGGTGACTTCGGTGTATACGGCCATGCCAGCGCCTTACCGGGATTCGGGGCGCCGGTCAATGCTGCCGCGGCCGCTCGCCTCTGGGCCGCTCACAGGGCTATGCCGTCGTAAAGCGCCGCCAGGGGAAGCTCCGCCCCGATGGAGGCCAGCGGCAGCGTGGCGTCCTCGGTGAAATCCTCGACGATCCAGCGCCGTCCGTCACGGCGCCAGAGCTGCGCCCGGACGGCGCAGCTGTCCACCAGCAGCACCTCCTGCACGGAGGGGATCTGCATGTAGTCGGGCACCTTGGTGCCGCGGTCGTGGCTGGCCGTGCTGTCGGACAGGATCTCGACCACCAGCACCGGATTCGGCGTCGAGCGCTGACCGGGCTGGTGGGGCGAGCAGGTGACGGCGATGTCGGCCTCGTAAAAGCGGTCGTTGCGGTCGTCGCGTTCGATGGCCGTTTCCGTCAAGACTTCGACAGGGTGGGCGGAGACGCATGCCGATAGCGATGATGATCGCCGCCGTCAGCCGGCTGTGCGCCTGGGAGCACGCGTTCATCGCCCGCGGCTGACCGCCGACCAGCTCGTAGCGGGTGTCCGGCTCCTGCCGGTCGGCCCAGGCCAGGAACTCGTCGATGTCCATCTTCTGGATGGCGGGGGCGCCCATGAACGTCTCCTTCGCGAAGGCCGGTCCCCGGATTATGCGGGTCTTTGCATTATGCGTCTGCCGGGACCGGACGGGAAGGGGCGCCGCCGTCCAGCAGCGGCTTCGGCAGCTTGAAGGTGATGTCCTCGAAGGCGGTGCGCAGCTCCTCCACCGTCACGGCGTAGCGGGCGCGGGCGGCCTCCATGACCTCCTCCACCAGCACTTCGGGGGCCGAAGCGCCGGCGGTGATGCCCAGCGTGGCGACTCCGTCGAGCGCCGACCAGTCGATGTCCGCCGCGCGCTGGACGAGCTGGGCGCGCTGGCAGCCGTGGATCTTCGCCACCTCGACCAGCCGCTTGGAGTTGGAGGAGTTCGGCGCGCCTAGTACCAAGAGGGCGTCCACCTTCGGCGCGATGGCCTTCACCGCCTGTTGGCGGTTGGTGGTGGCGTAGCAGATGTCCTCCTTCTTCGGTCCGCCGATGGACGGAAAGCGGGCCTGGAGGGCGGCGACGATGCTCGCCGTCTCGTCCACCGACAGGGTGGTCTGGGTGGCGTAGGCGAGGTTCTCAGGGTCATCCACCTGGACCGTCGCCACGTCCTCCACCGTCTCCACCAGAACCACGGCGCCCTGAGGCAACTGGCCCATGGTGCCGATCACCTCCGGATGGCCGGCGTGGCCGATCAGGACGATCTGGCGCCCTTCGTTGAAGTGGCGCTCGGCCTCGCGGTGCACCTTGCTGACCAGCGGGCAGGTGGCGTCGAGGTAGAACAGGCCGCGCTGCTCCGCCGCCGCCGGGACCGACTTCGGCACGCCGTGGGCGGAGAAGACCACCGGCACGCCGTCGGGCACCTGATCCAGCTCGTCCACGAAGATGGCGCCCTTGGCCTCCAGGCTCTGCACCACGAATCGATTGTGGACGATCTCGTGCCGGACATAGACGGGGGCGCCGAACCGCTCCAGCGCCACCTCCACGATCTGGATCGCGCGGTCCACGCCGGCGCAGAAGCCACGGGGGGCCGCGAGCAGGATGGTCAGGGGCGTCTGGGTCATGCGCGTCGTTCCGGTGTCTCGAAAAAGGGGTGTAGGGGTTCGTTCGTCGCAGCGGCGGCGTGGCCTTGTGCCGGCCCCACCGCTTCTCTAAAGTCGTGGCAGAACACACCCTTCCAACCGTTAGGCCAGACCGATGGACCGCCGCCGCGACCGTAATATAGGAACCCCCGCCCGGAAAAGCCCGCGGGCGCTTGCATTCGCGAGTCTGGGTTTTCTGGCGCTCACCGGCTGCTCCGGACTCGGGGGCGGATCGAACACCGCGGCGGACGCGGCCTTGGCCTGCCCGAAGGTGTCCATCGTCCGCGATCTGGCGGAGGTCACCCAGTTCCGCAACGGCGGCGGGCGCGACCTGACGGACGTGACCTCCCGCGCGGCGCTGGCCGACTATTCCGGCAACTGCGACTACACCAGCGATGGCGTCACGGTGAACGTGAACGTCTTCCTGATCGCGGAGCGCGGGCCGGCCATGCAGGGAAACACGGCGAACTACCGCTATTTCGTCGCCGTCGCCAAGCCGGGCGAGGAGACGCCGACGACCAAGTCGGAATTCGACACCTCCGTGACCTTCGAGTCCGGCAAGCTCCGCTCCGGCAGCCGCGAGGAACTGGCTCCGAAGATTCCGCTACCCAAGGACGCCAACGGCAAGGACTGGAACATTTTCCTGGGCTTCCAGTTGACGCCGGAGCAGCTGGCCTTCAACCGCGCGCAGATGAAGCAGTGATCGGGTAAGGGGGCAGCATCATGTCCAGCGCACCGGTCGCCGCGACCAAGGAACCCATCGTCATCGAGCTGGAAGCCGGCAAGACCTACTGGTGGTGCCGCTGCGGGCGCAGCGCCAAGCAGCCGCTGTGCGACGGCAGCCACGCCGGCACCGGGCTGGAGCCGATGAAGTTCGCCCCCGCCACCTCCATGAAGGCGCGCTTCTGCGGCTGCAAGGCGACCAAGAAGCCGCCCTTCTGCGATGGCAGCCACCTGGACCTGAAGTGAGCGTCGCCGGGACCCCAGCGAACCCCGCCAGCGAACCCCGATTGACATTCGCAAAGGTCCCGGTAGGTTAAGCGGCACAAGCCGACGATCCCTCGCGGGAGAGATCACTGGCCGGTTCACCGGACAGTGGCGCCGAAGGAGCAACCGCCCCGGAAACTCTCAGGCAAAAGGACCGCAAGGGGGATAAGGCAACTCTGGAAAGCAGCCCGGTTCGCGCACAGCGGATGACGGCTCACCGAAGGAGTAAACCGGTTGTCGAGGGTTGGACCCCGCCGGTGAATCTCTCAGGTCCAGGACAGAGGGGGCAGGACTCGCGCCAATCCCGGCGCGGGTTGTGCGACCCTATGTCGGAGGACCCGCGTGACCGAGGCTTCTGAGTCCCCCAAGAAAACGCCACTGCACAGCCTCCATCTGGAGCTGAAGGGCAAGATGGTGCCCTTCGCCGGCTACGACATGCCGGTGCAGTACCCGCTCGGCATCCTCAAGGAGCACCAGCACACCCGCGCCAAGGCCGGGCTGTTCGACGTGTCGCACATGGGGCAGGTGCGCCTGACCGGCGAGGACCCGGCCGCCGCGCTGGAGTCGCTGGTTCCCGGCGACATCAAGGGGCTGGCCCGTGGGCGCATGCGCTACACGCTGTTCCTGAACGAGCAGGGCGGCATCCTGGATGACCTTATGGTCACCAACGCCGGGGATCACCTGTTCCTGGTCGTCAACGCCGCCCGCAAGGACCATGACGTCGCCCACATGCGCGAGCGGCTGAAGGGCAAGGCCGAGGTGGAACTGCTGGACGACCTCGCTTTGATAGCCCTGCAGGGGCCGGAGGCCGCGGCGGTGCTCGGGCGCTTCATCCCCGAAGCAGCCACCATGAAGTTCATGAGCTACCTGCCGGCCACCTTCAACGGCATCCCGGTCATCATCACCCGCTCCGGCTACACGGGCGAGGACGGCTACGAGATCTCCTGCGACAAGTCCGACGCCGAGACCATTGCCCGCGCCCTGCTGGCCGAGGACGAGGTCGAGGCCATCGGGCTGGGTGCGCGCGACTCGCTGCGGCTGGAGGCCGGCCTCTGCCTCTACGGCCACGACATTGACGAGACGACGACGCCGGTCGAAGCCGGGCTGGAATGGGCGCTGTCCAAGCGCCGCCGGGAGGAGGGCGGCTTCCCCGGCTACGCCATCATCAAGGACCAGCTCGCCAACGGGGCGCCGCGCCGCCGTGTCGGCCTGCAGCCGGAAGGCCGCCAGCCGGCCCGCGAGCACACCGACGTCTGCGACGCGGACGGACAAAAGATCGGAGAGGTGACCAGCGGCGGCTTCGGCCCCACCGCCTCCGCCCCGGTCGCCATGGGCTATGTGGACCGCGCGCACGCCGCCGTGGGCACGCCGGTGCAGCTCATGGTCCGCGGCAAGCCGCTGGCCGCCAAGGTGGCCGCCATGCCCTTCGTGCCGCAGCGCTACTACCGCGGCTGAGAATCACAAAACCGTTTCGAACAGGGGACAATCATGACCATCAAGTACACCAAGGACCATGAGTGGGTCCGCGTCGAAGGCGATGTCGGCACCGTTGGCGTCAGCGACCACGCCCAGCACCAGCTCGGCGACGTCGTGTTCGTCGAGTTGCCGGACGTCGGCCGCCAGCTCGCCCAGGGCAAGGAAGCCGCCGTCGTGGAGTCGGTGAAGGCCGCCAGCGACGTCTTCGCCCCGGTCTCCGGCGAGGTGATCGAGGCCAACGCCGATCTTGAGAACGACCCGTCGCTGGTCAACGCCGGGGCCGAGACCACCGGCTGGTTCTTCAAGCTGCGCCTCAGCAACCCGTCGGAGCTGGACGGGCTGATGGACGAGGCCGCCTACAAGGCCTTCGTGGAAGGGCAAGCCTGAGATGCGTTACCTGCCCCTGACCGAGGCCGACCGGCGCTCCATGCTGGAGGCCATCGGCGTGCCGTCGGTGGACGAGCTGTTCCGCGACGTGCCCGAGGCGGCCCGCCTCTCCGGCCCGATCGAGGGGCTGTCCAACCATATGGGCGAGCTTGAGGTCGATCGCGCCCTGTCGGCGATGGCGGGCAAGAACCTGCCCGCCGGCAGCGTGCCGAGCTTCCTCGGGGCCGGTGCCTACCGCCACCACATCCCGGCGACGGTGGACCATCTGGTGCAGCGCGGCGAGTTCCTGACCGCCTACACCCCGTACCAGCCGGAGGTGAGCCAGGGCACGCTGCAGGTCCTGTTCGAGTTCCAGACCCAGGTCTCGCTGCTGACCGGCATGGACGTCGCCAACGCCTCCATGTACGACGGCGCCACCGCATGCGCGGAAGCCGTGATGATGGCGAACCGCGTCACCCGCCGGAAGAAGGCCGTTCTGTCCGGCGGCCTGCACCCGCATTCCCGCGACACCACCACGACCGACGCCCGCTTCATCGGTTTCGAGACGGTGGTGATGCCGCCGGCCCCGACCGGCGGCGAGGATCTGCTGTCCGAGGTCGACGGCGACACCTCCTGCGTCGTCGTGCAGAACCCGGACGTGTTCGGCCATGTCCGTGACTACACGGAGCTGGGCAAGGCCTGCCAGGCCAAGGGCGCCCTGCTGATCGTCGTGGTGACGGAGGCCGTGTCGCTCGGCCTGCTGACCCCGCCGGGCGAGATGGGTGCGGACATCGTGGCGGCGGAAGGCCAGTCGCTGGGCAACGCGCTGAACTTCGGCGGCCCTTATGTCGGGCTGTTCGCGGTGAAGGAGAAGCTGGTCCGCCAGATGCCGGGCCGCCTCTGCGGCCAGACGGTGGACGCCGACGGGCGGCGCGGCTTCGTGCTGACGCTGTCCACCCGCGAGCAGCACATCCGCCGCGAGAAGGCGACCTCGAACATCTGCACCAACTCCGGCCTGTGCGCGCTGGCCTTCTCCATCCACCTCAGCCTGCTGGGGGAGGAGGGCTTCACCCGGCTCGCCGAGATCAACCACGCCAAGGCCGTGCAGCTGGCCGACAAGCTGGCGGCGGTGAAAGGCGTGGAGATCGTCAACGGCAGCTTCTTCAACGAATTCACCGTCAAGCTGCCGAAGCCGGCCGCGGAGGTCGTGGAAGCTCTGGCGCGGCGCGGCATCCTGGGCGGCGTGCCGGCCTCCCGCCTGTTCGGCGGCGGGCTCGACGACCTGCTGATCGTGGCCGCCACCGAGACCAACACCGAGTCCGACATGGACGCCTTCACCACCGCCCTCGCCGAGGTTCTGTGATGAGCATGAACAACCAGGGTCGCCCGACCGGCCTCGCCGAAGGCTCTGACAGCGCCGTTCCGCAGACCGTGACCGGCAACCGCGGCCTGCAGATCGAGGAGCCGTTGATCTTCGAACAGGACAGCGCCGGGCGATGCGGCGTCGATCTGCCGGAGGTCCCGGCGGTGGGCTCGCGCCTGGGGGCGGTGAAGCCGCGTGGCCGGATCGGCCTGCCGGGCCTCGCCGAGCCGCAGGTGGTCCGCCACTACACCCGCCTGTCGCAGAAGAACTACGCCATCGACAGCGGTCTGTACCCGCTCGGCTCCTGCACGATGAAGCACAACCCGCGCCTGAACGAGAAGATGGCACGGTTGCCGGGCTTCGCCGACGTGCACCCGCTCCAGCCCGAAAGCACGGTGCAGGGTGCCTTGGAACTGATGGCGGAGCTGGGCCGCTGGCTCGCCACGCTGACCGGCATGGCGGCGGTGACGCTGGCCCCGGCGGCGGGCGCGCACGGCGAGATGTGCGGCATCATGGCGATCCGCTCCGCCCACGACGCCAAGGGCGATAAGGGCCGCACCAAGATCCTCGTCCCCGAAAGCGCCCACGGCACCAACCCGGCGACCGCTGCCGCCTGCGGCTACGCCGTCGAGGCGATCCCGGCGACCGAGGACGGGCGCGTCGATCTGGAGGCGCTGAAGGCCAAGCTCGGCCCCGACGTGGCCGGCCTGATGCTGACCAACCCGAACACCTGCGGCCTGTTCGAGCGCGACATCATCACCATCGCCGAGGCGGTGCACGCGGCGGGCGCCTATTTCTACTGCGACGGTGCCAACTTCAACGCCATCGTCGGGCGGGTGCGTCCGGCGGACCTCGGCATCGACGTGATGCACATCAACCTGCACAAGACCTTCTCCACGCCGCACGGCGGCGGCGGTCCGGGCTCCGGCCCGGTGGTCTTCGCGGAGTCGCTGGCCCCCTTCGTCCCGGTGCCCTACGTGGTGCAGGACAAGGACGGCGCCTTCCGTCTGGTGGAGCAGGCCGGCGACGGCCCGGCCTTCGGGCGGATGAAGGCGTTCCACGGCCAGATGGGCATGTTCGTCCGCGCGCTCGCCTACATGATGAGCCACGGCGCCGATGGGCTGCGGCAGGTGGCGAACGACGCGGTGCTGAACGCGAACTACCTGCTGGCCCGCCTCCAGGACGTGATGACGCCGTCCTTCGAGGGGCCGTGCATGCACGAATGCCTGTTCGACGACCGCTTCCTGAAGGGCACGGGGGTGACCACGCTCGACATCGCCAAGGCGCTGATCGACGAAGGCTTCCACCCGATGACCATGTACTTCCCGCTGGTCGTGCATGGCGCCCTGCTGATCGAGCCGACCGAGACGGAGTCGAAGGCCAGCCTGGATCAGTTCGTCACCGCCCTGCGCGCCCTGGCGGAGCGGGCCAAGTCCGGCGACGTGGCCTATTTCCAGGGCGCCCCGCGCCTGACCCCGCGCCGCCGCCTCGACGAGACCGCCGCGGCGCGCAAGCCGGTGCTGCGGTGGAGCCCTGCGGTGGAACCGGAGACGGTCGCGGCGGAGTAAGGAGTGCTTGCCCCCTCCCTGACCCTCCCCCGCCTTTGGCGAGGGAGGGGATAAAATTCCCTCTCCTGCGCAGCGGGGGAGGGAAGGGGCCCGCGGCGCAGCCGTGGGAAGGGCGGGGGCAATGCGCCTTTCACCGCTGATCCAGCTTCACCTCGATGCGCCGATTCCGCGCCAGCGCCTCGTCGCTGGTGCCGGGGTCGAGCGGCTGATACTCGCCGAAACCGGCGGCGGCCAGACGGTCCGCCGGAATTCCCTGGTCGATCAAGTACTTCACCACCGAGATGGCGCGCGCCGCCGACAGTTCCCAGTTCGAGGCGAACTGGATGCGCACCGGGCGCGCGTCGGTGTGGCCGTCCACCCGCAGCACCCAGTTGATGTCCGGCGGGATTGTCCGGCCGATCTCGATCAGTGTATGGGCCAGCGCGGCCAGCCGCTGCTTGCCGGCCTCCTCCAGCATCGCCGAGCCGGAGGGGAACAGAAGCTCCGACTGGAAGACGAAGCGGTCGCCGACGATGCGCACGTCGGGCCGGTTGCCCAGAGCCTCGCGCACCCGCCCGAAGAACTCCGAACGGTAGCGGGCGAGGTCCTGCACCTTGGCGGCCAGCGCCTGGTTCAGCCGCGAGCCAAGTTCGGCGATCTGGACCTGCTGCTCCTCCGCCTTCTTCTCCGAAATCTCCAGCACGGTGCCGATGCGGGCGAGTTGCTCGCGCAGGGCGGCCATCTGCCGGTTCAGCAGGTCCACCTGCTCGTTCGCCTTGCCGGTCGCGCCTTGCTCGGCGGACAGGGAAGCCATCAGCTCAGTGATTCGGATGTCGCGCTTCTCGATGTCCTTCTGCGCGAGCATCGTCTTCTCGTCGGCGCTGGCGAGCCGTGTTTCCAGCGCCTTGGAGCGGTCGCGCTCCCCGCCCAGCTCGGCCAGCAGGGCCTGACGCTGCTCCTCGGTCAGGCGTAGCTGCGCGGCGGCGGCGGCGAGTTCGCCTTCCAGCTTGGTCCGGGCCTCGCGCAGCGCCTTCAGGTCGGCCTGGAGACTGGCGGCCTCGGCCAGCTTCAGCTCGATGGTTTCCTTGTCGGCGCGGATCGTGCGCTGCAACTCCTCCGCCGCGCGGGTGGCGTGGTCGAGGTCGCCCTGGAGCGTGGCGATGCGGCCGGTCATGGTGTCCCGCGCCGCGACGGACCCCTGAAGCTCCGCCGAAAGCTGGGCGACGTTGATGCGCAGGTCGGCGTTGGCGTCCCGCTCCAGCGCCAGCAGGTCGTTCAGCTCCGCCACCTTGCGGTTCAGGCTGCCGAGCTGCTCGTCACGCCCGGTCAGGGCGGTCGCCATGTAGAACTGGGCGACGACGAAGATCATCAGCAGGAAGATGACCACCATGACGAGGGACGACAGCGCGTCCACCCATCCGGGCCATGCGCTGGCCTCGCGGTGGCCGTTGCGGCGGCTGATGCTGGGCATGGCGGGGTGTCCCTCCGGACGGACAGGGGGTAGGCGTCAGCGCTGTTCCGATCAGCGCTGTTCCGATTCTTCGGCCAGGGCGGCGATGGTGCGGGCCAGCAGCTTGATCTCGCTGCGGATTTCCTGCACCGCCTGGACCCGGCCCGTGGAGGATTCCTCGACCATGCGGGCGAGGTAGATGTCCATGTTGCGCAGATGCTGGCGCGAAGCGTCGTCGAACCCGCCGATGGCCGCGTCGGACAGCCGGTCGAGCAGCCCCTTCATCTCCAGCTGGCTCTCGCCGAGGCGCAGGAGGAGCTGCTGTTCGGCGCGCATCTGGTCGGTCAGCGTGGTGAGCCGTTCGGTCAGCGCCATCAGATTGGCGTTGGCCGAGCGGCGGCCCTCCTCGGCGGTGGCGACGGTGCGCTGCAGCGAATCGAGGTTTTCCGCCGTCTGTTCCAGAAGCGCCGTCAGATAGGCGGGCATCGACTGGTCGCCGGTCTCCAGGCTGCCGCCGGCCCCGCTCGACAGGCGGGTGGCGCCGGACAGCCAGTCCTCGACGTCCTGGAAGAAGCGGTTGTGCGCCTGGCTGGCCTGAAGCTCCAGGAAGCCCAGCACCAGCGAGCCCGCCAGACCGAACAGCGACGAGCTGAAGGCCGTGCCCATACCGGTCAGCGGCGCTTCCAGACCGTGCTGGAGGTTGCTGAACATCGCCCCGACATCGCCGCCCTGCACCGATAGCCCGCCGATGACGGAGCCGACCGACTGCACCGTGTGCAGCAGGCCCCAGAAGGTGCCGAGCAGGCCGAGGAAGATCAGCAGACCGATCAGGTAGCGCGACAACTCCCGCGACTCGTCCAGCCGCGAGGCGATGCCGTCGAGCAGCGAGCGCATCGACAGCGCGGATAGGGTCAGCCGCCCGCGCCGCTCCCGCAGCATGCGCGCCATCGGGGCGAGCAGAACCGGCTCCGGCGCGGCGACGGCGGGGTTGCCAGACTGGAAATGCTCCAACCACGCCACCTCCGGCCGCAGCATCAGCACCTGGCGGAAGATGAACAGGATGCCGGCGAGCAGCGTGCCGAGGATCAGCCCGTTCAGCGCCGGGTTGTTCATGAAGGCGGCGCGCAGGGCCGGGAACAGCAAGGCCGTCACGCTTCCCACGACCACCAGGAAGAGGATCATCCGTGTCAGGAAGCGCTCCGGGCGCGTCATCGGGGAAGGCTCCTCAAGAGGGTGGGACGACGGGGCGATGGCGGCCATGGGCACTCTCGTCCAGGGAAGGGGGCAGGCGGTACGGCTTACAGAGAGCAGCTCATTGGTTCAGGAACTCGACGTCCAGCCGGTCCGGCGCACCGCCCGCCGCCTCCATACCCATGGCGCGGATGTCGACGCGGGTGCTGGCGATGCCGGCGGTCCCCAGCCGTTCGCGCACGGCCAGCGCGCGGGCCAGCGACAGCTGCCGCGCCTCGCGCGCCGTTTCCGGCGTGCCGCTGGCGTAGGAGCGGATCTGCAGGCGAAGCTGCGGGTTGGCGTTCATGCGCTCCGCGATGGTGTCCAGACGCGTCTGGGCCGGTTCAGGCAAGGCGGTGGCGGTGCCGTCGAACAGCACGGTCAACGGCTCCATCCGGGGCAGGGCGGGCGCCGAGGGCGCTTTCGGAGTTGGCGGCGGAAGGGCGGCGGTCTGCGTCCGGTCGGGCGGGGGCGGTGCCGCCGGCCGGTTGGAGGCCGGGACCGGCGGCGCGCCTTCCGGCAGAGCCGGCGGTGGCGGCGTTGGACCGATCGAAATCTGCGGCAGCTCCGGTGCCGTCAACAGGGTCGGGGCCTTGAAGACGGGCGGGGCCGGCGGTGCCGGCGGCGGGAAGAGATCGGGCCGCGGCGGGATCGGCAGCGGTTGCGCGTTCTCCAGCGTCAGTCCGCCCGTGTTGGCGGCGGCGGTCTGGGGCGGCGCGGCGCTGGTCTGGGGCGGCGCGGTGCCGGGCGAGGAGCAGGCGGTCACGGCCAGGGACAGAGTCACGGCCGCGGCGGCGGAGAGGACGCGCGGGGGTACCGGCCGCCCGGCGGGCGCGTTCGGAGAACGGCTCATGCGTCCGACAATCCTCATGGTGACCAGCGCGTTGTTCCCAGTGACACGGAAAAGCGTTGGTACCATAGCCCTTCGATCGGCGTAGGGACAACGCCCTTTGGGCCGCGCGGCGTGTTTCCCCACCAAAGCGCGGCCCTTGCTACCCCAACGTCATGAAGGGCTTATGGCTCGGCCGGAGGTCAGCCCTGACCGGCGTCCGCCGCCCCAGCCGCTCCGGCGGGAGCGGAGCGCACCTTGCGTTCCGTCGCACCGCGCAGGATCTTGGCGATCGGCAGGTGGAAATGGGCGTTGGCCGCCAGGATCGTGCCGCCGAACACCGGGTTGCGCCCGCCGCCGATCTCACCGACGAAGCCGCCGGCCTCGGTGACCAGAAGCTGGCCGGCCGCGGCGTCCCAGGGGGCGAGACCGCGCTCCCAATAGCCGTCGTAGCGGCCCGCCGCGACGTAGGCGAGGTCGAGCGAGGCGGCGCCGAAGCGGCGGATGCCCGCGACCTCCTTCATCAGGGCCTCGGCCTCCACCAGGAAGCCGGCATGGTCGCCGCGGCCTTTGAACGGGATGCCGGTGGCGATCACCGCGTCGGCGAGGTTGCGGCGCTCCGACACGCGCAGGCGCTGGTGGTTGAGGAAGGCGCCCTGGCCCTTCTCGGCCCAGAACATCTGGTCGTGCACCGGCTCGTACACGACGCCGGCGACGATCTCGCCGTTCTTCTCCGCGGCGATGGAGATCGCCCAGTGCGGGATGCCGTGCAGGAAGTTGGTGGTGCCGTCCAGCGGATCGACGATCCAGCGGGCGGTCGGGTCGCTGCCCTTGCTGGCGCCCGTCTCCTCCATGAGGAAGCCGAAATCCGGGCGGGCCTTCTGCAGCTCTTCGCGCAGCAGCTTTTCCGCCTTCATGTCGGCGGCGGACACGAAGTCCGCCGGGCCCTTGCGCGACACCTGGAGGTGCTCGACCTCGCCGAAGTCGCGGACAAGGCCGCGGGCCGCCTTTTCGGCGGCGCGGACCATCACGTTGATAAGGGCGGAGCGGGTGGCCATGGGCGTGCTTTATCTCGTGCGGAACCGGAAAAAGAATACACCGGCCCCTGCCTTAAGCGAGAGCCGGTGCGCAGAAAATCAGCCGGGACGGTCAGTCCTTGGCGCGCTCGACATACTCGCCGGTCTGGGTGTCGACGACGACGCGGGTGCCCGACTCGATGTGCGGCGGGACCAGGATCGACACGCCGTTCTCCAGCTTCGCCGGCTTGTAGGAGGAGGAGGCCGTCTGGCCCTTCACCACCGGGTCGGCCTCGGTGATCTGCAGGGTGACCTTGCCGGGGATCTCGACGCCGAGCGGCGCTCCTTCGAAGGACTGCACGGTGACTTCCATGCCGTCCTGCAGGAACACCTTCTGGTCGCCGATGATCTCGCCGGGGATGGCGGTCTGCTCGTAGCTTTCCTTGTCCATGAAGGTGTAGCTGTCGCCTTCGGCGAACAGGAAGGTCATCTCGTGCTCGTCCAGGCGGGCGCGCTCGACCGTCTCCTGGGTGCGGAAGCGCTCGATCGACTTGTTGCCGGTGCGCACATCCTTCATTTCAAGCTGGATGAAGGCGCCGCCCTTGCCGGGTTGGACGATGGCGGTCTTCGTGATGACCCAGAGCTTCCCGTTATGCTCCAGCACATGGCCGGGACGCATCGTGTTGGCGTTGACCTTCATGACATACTCGTGATTTCCAGGAGACAGGCGGCGCGGAACCTAGCAGCTTGCCGGGCCGGTGGCAACGCCGGGTGGGGCTCAATCGGCGTTCTGCGCCTTCTTTGTCCGTTTTCGCCGCCGCTCCCGCTCTGCTAAGCAACGTCATCGCTCCGTCAGTGAAGGCCATCATGTCCCCCGTCACGCCCGCCTGGGCTCCCGAGAGCTTCGCCCGCCGCCGCCCCCATCTGGCCGTGCGCGGCCGCGTGCTGGGCGCCGTCCGCCGCTTCTTCGAGGAGAACGCCTTCCTGGAGGTGGACACCCCGGCGCTCCAGGTCTCGCCGGGGATGGAGCCGCATCTCCAGGCCTTCGCGACGGAACTGGTGGGGCCGCACCCCGACGACCGGCTGCGGCTGCACCTGCACACCAGCCCCGAATTCGCCATGAAGAAGCTGCTGGTGACGGGGTTGCCGCGCATCTACCAGATCGCCCACGTCTTTCGGAACGGCGAGCGGTCGGCCACCCACGCGCCGGAGTTCTCCATGCTCGAATGGTACCGGGCGGGGGAGGGCTATCGGACGCTGATCCGCGACTGCGAGGATCTGGTGCGCGAGGCCGCCATCGCCGCCGGGCGGACGCGATTCGACTTCCGCGGCATGACCTGCGACCCCTTCAAGGAGTGGCGGGTGCTGACCGTTCAGGACGCCTTCCGCGAGTATGCGGGGATCGATCTGCTGGAAACCTTCGACGGCAGCCACGACCCCGACCCGGCCCCGCTGGCCGCCATGGCGCGGGCCATCGGCATCGCCCCGCACGACGGCGACCGCTGGGAGGACATCGTCTTCCGCATCATGTTCGACCGGATCGAGCCGCATCTGGGCGCCGGCGTGCCCTGCGTGCTGACCGATTATCCCATCTGCATGGCCGCCCTGTCGCGCCCCAAGCCGGAGGACTTGCGGCTGGCCGAGCGGTTCGAGCTGTACGCCTGCGGTCTGGAACTCGCCAACGCCTTTGGCGAGCTGACCGACGCCCGCGCCCAGCGCACCCGTTTCGAGGCCGACATGGACCTCAAGGAACGCATCTACGGCGACCGCTTCCCGGTGGACGAGGATTTCCTCGCAGCACTGGAACACGGTATGCCGGAGTGCAGCGGCATCGCGCTGGGCTTCGACCGGCTGGTCATGCTGTGCAGCGGGGCGGAGCGCATCGACGAGGTGTTGTGGCTGCCGGTGGCGGGGGCCTGACCCCACCTGCCACCGGTACCGGCGTCTTCAGGCGGTTACGTCGATCACCACGCGGCCGCGCACCTGCCCGGCGAGGATCTGGCCGGCCAGTTCCGGCAGCTTCGACATCGGCTCCACGGTGTACATCGTCTTCAGATGGTCCTTGTCGAGGTCGCGGGCCAGCCGCGCCCAGGCGCGCTCGCGCCGCGCCGCCGGGGCGGCGACCGAATCGACGCCGATCAGAGTGACGCTGCGCAGGATGTGCGGCAGCACCGTTCCGGGCAGATCGGCGCTGCCCGCCAGCCCGCAGGCGGCAATGGCGCCGCCCCAGACGGTCTGCGACAGGGCGTTGACCAGCGTGATGCCGCCCACCGAATCGACGCCGCCGGCCCAACGCTCCTTCTGCAGGGGCGGGCCTTTCTCCTGAAGGGCGGCGCGGTCGATGAAGCCGGTGGCGCCCAGGCCGGACAGATACTCGTGGGTCTCGGGCCGTCCGGTGGAGGCGGTGACCGGATAGCCGGCCTTGGCGAGCAGGGCGACCGCGACGGAACCGACGCCGCCGGCCGCTCCGGTGACCAGAACCTCCTTGCCGCCGGGCTGGATCGCGCCCCAATCCTCCAGAGCGTCGACGCAGAGCGCCGCGGTGTAGCCGGCGGTGCCGATGCCCATCGCCTCCTCCGGCGAGAAGACGTCGGGCAGGCGGATCAGCCATTCCGGCTTCACGCGCTGGAACCGGCTGTAGCCGCCCCATTGGGTTTCCGACAGGCCCCAGCCGTTGACGATGACCTTGTCCCCGGCCTTCCAGTCGGCGGAGCGCGACTCCACGACCGTGCCGGCGAGGTCGATGCCGGCGACCATCGGCAGCTTGCGGGCGATCCGGCCCTTGCCGGACACGGCGAGGCCATCCTTGTAGTTCAGGGTGGAACAGGCGACCTCGACCAGCACGTCGTGGTCGGGCAGGTCGGTCAGGCTCAGCGGCTTGAAGCCCCCCTTGGGCTTGCCGTCGGCGTCTTCGATGACGAAGGCGGTGAAGGTGTCGGCCATGCGGATTCCTCTCCCGGATCGGGTTCTTGATTGGGGGAAAGCCTAGCACGGACCCGGCGATGGACAAGAGGCGGGGACGGTGGAGCGAACGGGCGGCGCCCGCGCGCTCCACCGGGATGCGGATCAGAAGGTGATCTTGGTCTGGAGCGCGATCACGTCCACATGGGCCTTGTAGTCGGCGGACAGGTTGCCGCGGAAGGCGTCGCTGCCCGTCAGGTTGTCGCGCAGGTCGATCTTGGCCTTGTTGGCGAAGATGTGGCTGTAGCCGATGTCGGTCCGGATGTTGTCGGTGACTTGGTAGCCGGCGCCGATCGACACCCAGTAACGGTCCTCGTCCGGGATGCGTGGCGTGCGGTACTGGTCGCTGACCGGGGTCTGATCATAGGCCACGCCGA
Organism: Azospirillum sp. UENF 312511; assembly: GCF_058780635.1. Classification (NCBI taxonomy): domain Bacteria; kingdom Pseudomonadati; phylum Pseudomonadota; class Alphaproteobacteria; order Rhodospirillales; family Azospirillaceae; genus Azospirillum; species Azospirillum sp. UENF 312511. Next base: position 2,566,381 of record NZ_JBSNCG010000003.1, read on the forward strand.
AGCGCAGGGTCAGCTTTTCGTTCCACTTGTAGGCGGCGCCCAGCGCGAAGAACCAGGAGTCGTCCCAATTCTCGTCGGTCACCGTGTCGGTGCGCAGCGGGTTGCGGTAGCGGATGCGCAGCTCCTTGAAGCGCGACCAGTTGGTCCACTGCGCGTCGGCCATCACGGCGAAGGAGCTGGTCAGCTCGTGATAGGCGCCGAAGGAGATGATGTCCGGCGTGGCGACCTTCGCTCGCACCGGCGAATTGGCGAAGCTGGCCTGCAGCGCCGGAGTCGCGGGAACGCCCTCGAACTTCGAATCGCCGTCCAGCTCGTGGAAGACGGAGGAGCGGTAGGAGACGCCGAAGCGGGTGCCCTTGGCCGGCTCGTACAGCATGCCGGCGGTGAAGCCGAAGCCCCAGTCGTCGCCCTTCACCTCGCCCACGCCGTCGCGCGAGCCCGGCGCGATGGGAACCCCGGTCGCCGCCAGGATGGAGCCGAAGTCCACGGCCTGGCTCAGCCGCGCCTTGGCGTACTGGAGCTGCAGGCCGCCGGCGATGGTCAGGTCCGGCATCAGCCGGTAGGACACGGTCGGGGAGATGTTGATCGTCAGCAGGCTGGAATGGATGCCGTGGTAGCGGCCGGTCCAGCTTTCCGGATAGTCGGTGGACAGGCCCCAGGGGGCGGTGATGGCGAGGCCCAGCTTGACGTCCGGCGACACGGTGTAGGCCATGTAGCCCGACGGAATCACCGCGTCCATGCCGATGTCGCCGGGGTCGGAGGTGCCCTGGATGGTGCTGCCGCCCAGCCGCGTGGCGCGGGTGCCGCGGGCGTTGCTGGTCTTCGAGGTCGGGAACACGCCGCTCAGCACGCCAACCGCCTGATTCCCCTCGATGGTCCCCAGGGCCGCGGGGTTGAAGAACAGGCCGGTGGCGTCGCCCATGCCGTTGGCGGTGGCGCCCGCGAAGGAGGTGCCCTGGCCCGAGGCGCTCTGCTCCTTCAGCAGATAGCCGGCGGCGCCGGCCGGCAGCGGGGCCGCGATGGCAACAGCGGCGGCGGCGGCGAGCAGATTCCCCTTCAATGACCCTTTGGACATGCGTTTCTCCCCAATTTCGTTATTTGACGCAATGATACACAGATTGACGTTAACGTAAAGTGGCCCCGCTGAAAAAATGTTGGACCAACAAATCATGCGCCCGCGAGTGTGCAGGGGGGAGGGGAATGCCCGCTACGGTCGATTCGCCGCGGCATGAGGGCGCGGGTGTGAAAATCGGGATATTGGGGGCGCTCAGCCCAGCCAGCCGGCGACCATGGCCATGCCGGCGCCGATCACCCCTTGGGCGTCGGTCCAGATCAGCTTCGCCGTGATGGCGATGGAGGCTACGACCAGCATGGGCCGCACGATGGCGGCGCCGTTGCGGATGACCATGTGGGCGCCGATCTGCGCGCCGATCATCTGGCCCACGCCCATCAGCAGCCCGGCCACCCAGGCGATCTGCCCGCCGGCCAGGAAGAAGAGGAGGGCGGCGATGTTGCTGGTGAAGTTCAGCACCTTCGTGTGGGCGGTCGCCTTGCGCAGGTTGAAGCCGAGCAGCGAGACGAAGGCGATGGCGAAGAAGGTGCCGGTGCCCGGCCCGAAGAAGCCGTCGTAAAATCCGATCCCCGTCCCGGCGAGCAGGGCGAATCCACGCTCCCCGATGCGCTGCTGCGCGTCGATCTCGCCGGCCTTCGGGGAGACGAGCAGCCAGATGGCGATGCCGATCAGCAGCACCGGGATGACGTTGCGCAGGAATCCCGGATCGATCATCTGGACGATGATCGCGCCCGCCGCGGAGCCGGCGAAGGTGCAGCCGATCATCACCGCCATGTCGCGCGGCTTCACCTCGCCGCCGCGGGTGAATTTCACCGCGGCGGAGAAGGAGCCGAAGCTCGATTGCAGCTTGTTCGTCGCCAGCGCTTGGGCGGGCGACAGGCCGGCCCAGAGCAGCGCGGGGAGGGTCAGAAGCCCGCCACCCCCGGCGATGGCGTCGACGAAGCCCGCGACAAGGCCGACCGCGAACAGCGCGGACAGCGTCTCGATGGAAAGGAGGTCCATGATCCGGCGGCGGCCTTCGTTACCCTTCGGCCCGGGCGATGGCGGCGTTGAACGCCTTCACGGCGGCGCCCGGTCCATCGGGATGGTTCCACACGGCGCCGACCACGGCCAGGAAATCGGCCCCGGCGCTCACCAGCGGCCCGCAATTCTCCTGGGTGATCCCGCCGATCGCGACGCAGGGGACCTCCATCAACTCCGACCACCACCGGAGCAGCTCCGGCTCCGCCTTGAATTCGGCGTCCTTGGTGGTGGTGGGGAAGAAGGCGCCGAAGGCGACGTAATCGGCCCCGGCCTCACCCGCTTCCATGGCGAGATGGCGGCTGTCGTGGCAGGTCACGCCGACGATGGCGTCGTTTCCGACGATCCGCCGCGCCTGGGCGTAGGGCGTGTCCTTCTGCCCGACATGCACGCCGTCGCAGCCGGTCTCGCGGGCCAGTTCGGGATGGTCGTTCAGGATGAAGGCCACACCGCGGTCCTGGGCGATCGGGCGCAGGGCGTCGCAGGCCCGGCGCACGGCGTCGTCGGAGCAGTCCTTCAAACGCAACTGGACGCAGGCGACATCGCCCGCGTCCAGCGCTTCGGTCAGTTTCGGCGCGAACGCCGCCGGTTCCAGGACCGGCGGCGTCACGAGGTAGAGCCGACAGGCGGTTTCGGTCACCCGAGGCGATCCTTACTCTTTGCCCTGGTAGATCTTCATGATCCGGTCGAGCAGCTTCAAAGCGTCTTCGCGCGGGCGCTGGAAGGCGTTGCGGCCGATGATCGAGCCGTTGCCGCCGCCGTCGCGGATCGCGCGGGCGTCCTCGAACACCGCGTCCTCGCCCTTGGTGGCGCCGCCTGAGAAGACCACGATGCGGCGGCCGTTGAAGGCGCACTGCATGATGTGGCGGACGCGGTCGGCCTGGGTGGCGATCGGGATGTTCTTGGACTCGTAGACCTTCTTGGCCTCCGCCTGCTCCAGATGGGCCGACGGCAGCTTCACCTTGATGATGTGGGCGCCGAGCAGGGCGGCCATGTGGGCGGCGTAGCCGATCACGTCGATGGCCAGCTCGCCCTCCTTGGAGATCGTGCCGCCGCGCGGGTAGGACCACAGAACGGTGGGCAGGCCGACCGACTTGGCCTCCTTCGACAACTCGCGGATTTCCTCGTACTGGTCGTACATGGCGTCCGAGCCGGGGTAGATCGTGAAGCCGATGGCCGAGCAGCCGAGGCGCAGCGCGTCCTGCACCGAGGCGGTCACCGCCTGGTCGGCGTCCTCCTTCTGGCGCGACAGGCTGTTGGCGCTGTTCATCTTGAGGATCAGCGGGATCGAGCCGGCGAAGGTCGAGGCACCGGCCTCCAGCGAGCCCAGCGGGGCGGCGTAGGCGTTGCAGCCGGCGTCGATGGCGAGCTGGTAATGGTAATGCGGGTCGTAGCCCGGCTCATTCGGCGCAAAGCTGCGCGCCGGGCCGTGCTCGAAACCCTGGTCGACGGGGAGGATCACCAGCTTGCCGGTGCCGCCCAGCTTGCCTTCCATAAGAATGCGGGCAAGGTTGGCCTTGACGCCCGGGGTGTCGCTTTCGTAGTTCGCAAGAATTTCCTTAACACGACGAGTGAGCTTCATCTGGCTCTTCCCCTTGGGGTTTCTGTCGGAAATGCGGCCCTCATAGCCCAGCGCGGGACTCTTTGCAACGTCGGCAGGGGTGTAACGCGGCCTTCCGCAGCGCCAAAAGGGCCTATCCAAGAGGCCGGATTCGGAATTCTCCGAAAGGCGACGCGAACGTCGCGCAGCAGCCTTTTGTTGTCAGAGCACGGACTGGACGATGACGTAGAGGCCGTAGCCCGCACCCACCGCCACGGCCCAGGCCCCGGCAGCCAGGCCGGCCCAGACGACGAGCAGACGGGCGCCGCGGATCTTCTCCACCTGAGGCGCGGGAAAGCGCGAGCCGCGCGGCAGCCCGTCCGGCCTCTCCGGATGGAGGAGAGCGGAGTCCTCACCCTTCAGCGGTGTGCCGCCCGCCTGGGGCCGCAAAGGCGTGGTCGTGGTCATGAGGGTGGTACCGCATCGTGATGATGAAACCACCATACACCACTTTTGATCCTGCGGATTCGGGGAAAAAGCGGTATCGCCTTGGGACTATTCCGTGACATGGCCGCCGTCTTGCCCGCCTAGCCAATTCCGGCAGGTGCGCCGGGGATCGCGGGCGCTGCGCAGGTCGAGGGCCTCGGGAAGCGCCGTCAGCAGGCGGGCACCGCGCTGCGTGGCGATGTCGGCCAGCCGCTCCGCGACATCCAAGCGCCCGGTGAACAGGATCGCACCGATCCCGGCGGACAGCGCGCCCAGGGCATCGCCGGGCCGGTCGGCGCAGTCGAGCACCGCCGTCATCGCAACCGACGGGTGTCGGGCGGCGGCGCGGGCGGCGACCGCGCGAAACCAGCCGGCCCCGGCGGAGGCCGCCGCACCGGGCGCGCTGACCAGCAGAAGGGGAATTCCGAGTTCCGCCGCCGCGGCGCAGGCGGCGTCGGCGTCGGTCAGGCTGTGGATGCGGATGGGGCGGGAATGCGGGGGCAGGGCGGTCATGGGGGCAGGGGGCATGACGGGAAAAACACGGCTGGCATTCCCTCGGCCCGATTCCGGGAATTGAGGCAGGTCAAACCGCGGGGGCGGAGGCGAGGCTATCCTTCCAACCTACGCATTCCTGGGGTCGCCGCCGATGATGGACTATAAGGGCTACAAGGCCCAGATCGATTTCGACAACGACGCCGGCATCTTCGTCGGCGCCGTCATCAACACGCGCGACGGCATCACCTTCACCGGCCGCTCGGTCGATGAGCTGCGCAGGGCCTTCCGCGAGGCCGTGGACGACTATCTGGCGATGGCCTGCGACATGGCGGGCAACACCGAGCAGCCCTATTCCGGCAAGCTCGCCATCCGCGTCAACCCGATGCTCCACCGCGCCATCGCCACCTGTGCGGAACGCGAAGGCAAGAGCGTCGCTGCCTGGGTCGCCGATCAGTTGACGCAGGCCACGGGAATCAACGCCGTCAAGGCGGGGTGACCGCGACCGCTGTCGCAACAATCCGCTCATGAAAAAGGGCGCCCCGTTCAGGGCGCCCTTTCTCTTTGCAGCAAGCCACGGACGGCTTACTTGGCGTTGGCCATGGCGACGGCGGTGTCGCTCATGCGGTTGGAGAAGCCCCACTCGTTGTCGTACCAGGTCATGATGCGGACGAAGTTGCCGTCGATGACCTTGGTCTCGTTCAGCGCGAAGATCGAGCTGTGCGGGTCGTGGTTGAAGTCGGTGGAGACCAGATCCTCGGTGTAGGCGCCCAGGATGCCCTTGAGCGGGCCGTTGGCGGCCTCGGAAATCGCCTTGGTGATCTCCTCCACCGTGGTGGCGCGCTTGGCGGTGAACTTGAAGTCGACCACCGAGACGTTGGGCGTCGGCACGCGCATGGCCGTGCCGTCCAGCTTGCCCTTCAGCTCCGGCAGCACCTTGCCCACCGCCTTGGCCGCCCCGGTCGAGGTCGGGATCATGTTCAGCGCCGCGGCGCGGGCGCGGTGCAGGTCCTTGTGGTTGGTGTCGACGATGCGCTGATCCCCCGTGTAGGAGTGGATCGTCGTCATGAAGCCCTTCTCGATGCCGATCAGCTTGTTCAGCACGAAGGCCACCGGGGCCAGGCAGTTCGTGGTGCACGACGCGTTCGAGACGATGCGGTGCTCGGCCTTGAGCTGGTCGTGGTTGACGCCGTAGACCACCGTGATGTCCTCGTCGGTGGCCGGGGCGGAGATCAGCACCTTCTCGGCACCCGCTTCCAGATGCTTGGCGGCGTCGGCGCGCTTGGTGAAGATGCCCGAGCATTCCATGGCGATCTGGATGCCCAGATCCTTCCACGGCAGCTTGGCCGGGTCACGCTCCTGCACGACCTTGATCGAGTGGCCGTTGACGATCAGGGCGCCATCCTTGACCTCCACGGTGCCGGGGAAACGGCCATGGACGCTGTCGTACTTCAGCAGGTGGGCGTTGGCCTTGAGGTCGGCCAGGTCGTTGATCGCCACGACCTCCACGTCGTTGCGGCCGCTCTCGTAGATGGCCCGCAGAACCAGACGGCCGATACGGCCAAAACCGTTGATCGCTACCCGAACAGCCATTGTTTTTCCTCCAGTCTGGCATTCCCCGACCCCGAACCATCCGGCTTGGGGCGGTAACTCCCGGCCCCGGATGTGTGGTCCGGGGCGGCAATTGTCAGCCCCGGACCGTCGGCCCGGAGCCCGATCCCGCGAACGCTCGCTCTTTTACAGGCGCGCCTTCGCCGCGGCGACCACGGCCTCGGCGGTAATGCCGAAGTGCTTGTAGAGTTCCTGATAGGGAGCCGACTCGCCGAAGCCGCTCATGCCGACGAAGGCGACGGCCGTGGCGCCCGGATAGCCGAGCCAGCGGTCCCAGCCCTGACGGATGGCGGCCTCGACCGCGACGCGGACGCCGCTGCCGAGAACGGAAGCCTTGTAGGCGTCGTCCTGCGCCTCGAACAGCTCGAAGCTCGGGATCGACACCACGGCGGCGCCGATGCCCTCGGCCTGGAGCGCCTTGCGGGCCTCGGCGGCCAGCGAGACTTCCGAGCCGGTGGCGAGCAGCGTCACCTTGCGCTCGCCCTCGGCCTCCAGGATCACGTAGCCGCCGCGGGCGGAGCGGTTCTCCGCCGCGTGCTCGGTGCGCAGGGTCGGCACGTTCTGGCGGGTCAGCGCCAGGACGGACGGGCCGTTGACCCGCTCCAGCGCGATCTGCCAGCACTCCGCGGTCTCCACGGCGTCGGCCGGGCGCAGGGTCAGCAGGTTCGGGATGGCGCGCAGGGCGGCCAGATGCTCCACCGGCTGGTGGGTCGGGCCGTCCTCGCCGAGGCCGATCGAGTCGTGGGTCATCACGAAGATCGAGCGCTGCTTCATCAGCGCGGCGAGACGGATCGACGGGCGGCAGTAATCGGCGAACTGCATGAAGGTGCCGCCGTAGGGAATGACGCCGCCGTGCAGCGCCATGCCGTTCATGACGGTGGCCATGCCGTGCTCGCGCACGCCGTAGCGGACGTAGCGGCCGTTGAATTCACCACGGCCCTTCACATCGGCGGTGTTCTTCGCCTTGGTGTTGTTCGACGGGGTCAGGTCGGCGGAGCCGCCAATCATCTCCGGCACCGCCGGAACCAGGATGTCGAGCACGTTGCCCGAGGCGACGCGGGTCGCCCAGCTCGGCTTATCCTCAGACACCTTCTTCTTGAAGGCGGCGATCAGCTCGTCCAGGCCGGCGGGAACGCCCCGGTCCATGGCCGCCTCGAACGCCTTGCGGGCGGAGGGGTCCATCGCCGCGACGCGCTGCGCCCAGTCGGCGTAGGCGGCGTCGGCGCGGGTGCCGGCGGCGCGCCAAGCGTCCAGCACGTCCTGCGGGACGACGAAGGCCTCGTGCGGCCAGCCGAGATTCTCACGGGTGGCGGCCACCTCGTCGGCGCCCAGCGGCGAGCCGTGGCAGCCGTGGGTGTTGGCCTTGTTCGGGGCGCCCTTGCCGATGATGGTGCGGCAGGCGATCAGCGTCGGCTTGTCGGAGGTCTGCGCGGCCTCGATGGCCTTGGCGACGGCTTCCGGATCGTGGCCGTCGACGGTCGCCGTGTTCCAGCCGTAGGAGCGGAAGCGGGCCGGCGTGTCGTCGGTGAAGCTGAGGTCGGTCGAGCCGTCGATGGAGATGTGGTTGTCGTCCCACAGCACGATCAGGCGGTTCAGCCCGAGATGGCCGGCCAGCGAGCAGGCCTCGTGGCTGACGCCCTCCATCAAGTCGCCGTCCGAGGCGATGACGTAGGTGAAGTGGTTGATAAGATCGTTGCCGAAGCGGGCGTTGGTGATGCGCTCCGCCAGGGCGAAGCCGACGGCGGTGGAGACGCCCTGGCCCAGCGGCCCGGTGGTCATCTCGATGCCGAGCGACGGGTCGACCTCCGGGTGGCCCGGCGTCAGGCTGCCGAGCTGGCGGAAGCGCTTCAGCTCGTCGATGGTCATCCGCTCATAGCCGGTCAGGTAGCCCAGCGAGTAGATCAGCATCGAGCCGTGGCCGGCCGACAGGATGAAGCGGTCGCGGTCGGCCCAGGCCGGCTGCTTCGGGTTGAACTTCAGGAAGCGCGTGAACAGCACCGTGGCCACGTCGGCCATGCCCATCGGCATGCCGGGGTGGCCGGACTTCGCGGCCTCCACCGCGTCCATGGACAGCGCGCGGATGGCGTTCGCCATGGTGGTGATGGGGGCGGGCGGGGTGGCGGCGGAAGCAGCGGACATCGGGCAGGGTTCCTGAAGAATGTTCCCGTGGGCAGGCGGGCAGCGAACGGTGGGGGCCGAATGGCATCGGGCAACACCGATTGGGCGGGAAACAAGGCTTCCCGCAGGACGCGCGCACCATGCAGAACCCGTGTGCGCAGGTCAACACGGGAATGGGGATGGCGGTCCGGCTTCCGGCGCATTGTGACGGCGCCATTTCCACCGTGAACTGCGGCGTAATTCCGGTTGACGGGGCGGCATGGCCGGCCCAACTGTAGCGCTCGGCATTTTATGCATGTGCGAACTGCTGCCCGCCCGCCGTCCATCCGTCCGTCAAGGTTCTCCGCCCATGGATTCCCTGAAAGCCGCGCTCGACCGCCTCTCCAAGGCCGTGGATCGTCTGGAGCATGCCGCGTGCGCCCGCGAGGAACGGGTGGCCAAGCGCGAGCAGGAGCTGAGCGAGTCCCTGCGCGAGGCGCGCATCGAGCAGGCGCGGGCCCAGGAGAACGCGGAAACCGTGTCGAAGCGTCTGGAGGCGGCCATCGGCCGTCTCGAAGCGGTTTTGGAGAACTGAGCCATGGCCCAGGTGGACATCGAGGTGAACGGGCGCGCCTACCGCGTCTTCTGCCAGGACGGCCAGGAGGCCCGCCTGCGTGAGCTGGCCGGCTTCGTGGACGCCAAGCTGAAGCAGGTGACCGGCGGCGGGAAATCCGGGTCGGAGGCGCAGATGCTCGTCCTCACCGCCATCGTCATGGCCGACGAGATGCAGGACGTCATGGCCGGCCGCGGCCTCGCCCCGCTGTCCACGGTCAACGAGGCCGAGGTGGCCGCCGCCGTGGATAATGTGGCTTTGCGCATCGAAGAGGTTGCCGCGCGGCTTGAGCGCGCCTAAGTTAGCTCTTGGAAGGTCGCTGCCTGGTTCGTCAGGTCGCAATAATCCCCAGGGCCGATAATCTTAGACTCTCGGGAGCTGTCCCTGTCCGGACCCTGGTCCGGTTACACGGCGCCCACCTGCTCTGCAGGTCATGGAGGATAAGCAATGCCAACGGCCAAGGCGGCACCTTCCACCTCTCCCCTGACTTTCCCCGACCTTTCCAGGCGACGATGACCGACCTGCGCGCGGCCAAGGACGCCGCCCGAGCCCAGGCACGCGCCCGGCGCGATTCCCTCAGCGACGACCGGATGCGCGCTTTTGCCGCGGATGCTCTGCGCGACCGCTTCCTGGAGGAGCTGGTTCGGCCGGGGTTCATCGCCGACGGCCCGGTTGCCGGTTATTGGCCGCTCGGTTCGGAACTCGACGTGCGGCCCCTGCTGCTCCATCTTAGGATGGGCGGGCTTAGGACCGGCGGGCTTAAGACAGGCGGGCGCTCCATCGCGCTTCCGGTGTCCGGGCCGCGCGGGCAGGCGCTGACCTTCCGTGACTGGGACCCGGCGCTGCCGCTGGCCGCTGGCCGCTATGGCATCCAGGAGCCGGGCGCCGACCGGCCCGAGGTGGTTCCGGCGGTGCTGCTGGTGCCGATGCTGGCCTTCGACCGCAGCGGGCACCGGCTGGGCTACGGCGCCGGCTACTACGACCGGACGCTGGACGCCTTGCGCGCGATCCGTCCCGTCCTGGCGGTCGGCATGGCCTTCGCCGCGCAGGAGATGGACGCGGTGCCCTGTGGGGCGCACGACGAGCGGCTCGATTGGATTCTGACGGAGCGCGAGGCGCTCCGCTTTGCGCAGTGAAGGTTGGGGACGATGCGGCTTTTGTTTCTCGGTGATGTGGTGGGGCGGTCGGGACGCGACGCGGTGATCGCGCATATGCCGGCGCTGCGCGACCGGCTCGACCCCGACCTGACCGTGGTCAACGGCGAGAACGCCGCCGGCGGCTTCGGCATCACCGTGAAGATCGCCGAGGAGTTCTTCGCGGCCGGCGTGGACGTGGTGACGCTGGGCAACCACAGCTGGGACCAGAAGGAGCTGGTCGCGGCGATCGACCAGCAGCCGCGCATCATCCGCCCGTTGAACTACCCGGAAGGGACTCCGGGGCGCGGCTTCGTGCTGCTGCAGGCGCGGGGCGGGCGCAAGGTGCTGGTCATGAACGTGATGCTGCGCCTGTTCATGGACCCGATGGACGATCCCTTCGCCGCGGTGGACCGGGTGCTGCGCGCCCACCGGCTGGGCCCCAACGGCGCCGACGCCATCCTGGTCGACGTCCATGGCGAGGCGACCAGCGAGAAGATGATCATGGGCCATTTCTGCGACGGCCGCGCCTCGCTGGTGGTCGGCACGCACAGCCACGTTCCGACGGCGGACCATGTGGTGATGAAGGGCGGCACGGCCTATCTGACCGACGCCGGCATGTGCGGCGACTACGACAGCGCCATCGGCATGAAGAAGGAGGTCGCCATGGCCAAGCTGATCCGCAAGCTGCCGACCGAGCGGCTGAGCCCGGCGGAAGGCGAGGGCACCGTCTGCGGCTGCTACGTCGAGACGGACGACCGCACCGGGCTCGCCACCAGCATCCAGCCGGTTCGGCTGGGCGGCCGGCTGAGCCAGTCCATGCCGGTCCGGGGCTGAGCGGCGCCACCGGCTCCGGCCCCGCGGGGCGCAAAAGGGGCGCCCCAATACTGCCATATTGACTTTCTATATGGGTAGGTGTCGTCTCCGGCGCCGAAGGCGTGCGGTGGCGCACAAAGGCTGGTACATGTGTCCCACCGCTTACCAAGCTGTTTCACAAGACCTTGTATCTTTGAATCCATCTGGGGCTCGTTCGACGCATGGCCGGTCATAGCCAATTCAAGAACATCATGCACCGCAAAGGCGCGCAGGACGCCAAGCGGTCGAAGATCTTCAACAAGCTCGCCCGCGAGATCACCGTGGCGGCCAAGGGCGGCCTGCCGGACCCGGCGGCCAACCCGCGCCTGCGCGCCGCGATCACCGCGGCCCGCGTGCAGAACATGCCGCGCGACCGCATCGACCGTGCGATCAAGCAGGGCACGCCCGGCGGTGGTGACGACGCGAACTACGACGAGGTGCGGTACGAGGGCTACGGCCCCGGCGGCGTCGCTCTGATCGTCGAGGCGTTGACCGACAACCGCAACCGCACCGCCTCGGAAGTGCGCTCGGCCTTCACCAAGTACGGCGGCTCGCTGGGCGAGACGAACTCGGTCAGCTTCATGTTCAGCCGCGTCGGCGCGATCTACTACCCGGCCGCCGCCGCGGCTGCGGACGCCGTGTTCGAGGTGGCCCTGGAAGCCGGCGCCGAGGACGTGGCGTCCGACGAGAACGGTCACGAGGTCACCACCACGGTGGAGAATTTCGCGATCGTGCGCGACGCGCTGGAGGCCAAGTTCGGCGGTGCGGAGAGCGCGCGTCTGACCTGGAAGCCGCTGAACACCGTCGCCCCGTCGGAGGACGCCGCCGCCAGCCTGATGAAGCTGCTGGACGTGCTGGAGGACAACGACGACGTCCAGACCGTCGAAGGCAACTTCGACATCTCCGACGAGCTGATGCAGAAGCTGACGGCCTGATTTCAGGCCGCGGAGCGGAGGGACCGGGGTGCTTGGGCAGGCCGGAAGGAGCGGGGCGGCGCAACAGCCGCCCGTACGCCTGTTGGGGCTGGACCCCGGCCTCCGCCACACCGGCTGGGGCGTCATCGACGTGTCCGGCAACCGGCTGACCCATGTGGCGGACGGCGCCGTCCATTCCGACGACGGCCGTCCGCTGGCCGAACGGCTGTGCCAGATCCACGACGCGCTGACCGGGGTGCTGGAGCGCTACCGCCCCGACGAGGCGGCGGTGGAGGAGACCTTCGTCAACAGCAACGCGGTCTCCACGCTGAAGCTGGGGCAGGCGCGGGCGGTGGCCCTGCTGGTCCCGGCGCTGGCCGGGCTGTCGGTGGCGGAATACGCCAACAACATGGTGAAGAAGGCCGTGGTGGGGCAGGGCCGGGCCGACAAGACGCAGGTCCAGGCCATGGTGCGCCTGCTGCTTCCCGGCTGCGCCATCACCACCCCGGACGCCGCGGACGCCCTGGCCGTGGCGATCTGCCACGCGCATCACCGCGCAAGCTGGCAGATGTGGCGGCGGGACGATGGCGTGTCCCTCTCCCCTCCGGGGAGAGGGTGGCCTGAAGGGCCGGGTGAGGGGGATGCGCGTGGTGGAATGTCCGGCACACGTACAACCCCCTCACCCCAACCCTCTCCCCAGAGGGGAGAGGGGGGGTTGCTGCCGGTTGCGAAGGACAAGCCGGCGCCTTTGCACACCAATCGGGCCGTTCAAATGCGGCGCGATTCCACCGAGATGGAAAAGATCATATGGCAACGTTTGCGGAACGCGCAGATGGGGGCCAAATTCCGTCGGCAGGAACCAATTGTCGGCTTCATCGTGGATTTCGTCGCGCACGACCATCGGTTGGTGATCGAACTGGACGGCGGACAGCACGCCGATCAGGCGCCCTATGACGAGCGCCGGACGCGCATGCTGGAACAGGCCGGTTTCCGTGTGCTGCGCTTCTGGAACAACGACGTGAACGACAATCTGGAAGGCGTTCTCGAAACCATCCGCACGGCGCTTTCCGCGACCACCGTGTTGCGCCGTGATCCCCTCCAGCGTTTGAGGGACAAGGAGAATTCCCCATGATCGCCAAGCTCACCGGTGTCGTGGATTCGGTCGGGACCGACTGGGTGGTGGTGGACGTCAACGGGGTCGGCTATCAGGTCGCCTGCTCCAACCGCACGCTGTCGCGCATGGCGGTGGGGGAGCGGCGGGCGCTGGTCGTCGAGACCTTCATCCGCGACGACCGGATCACCCTCTATGGCTTTGCCGACTCCGGCGAGCGCGATTGGTTCCGGCTGCTGACCACCATCCAGGGCGTCGGCTCGCGCCTCGCCCTGTCGATTCTCGGCGTGCTCGACCCGGACCAGCTCACCCGCGCCATCGCGGCGCAGGACAAGACGGCGCTCACCCGCGCCGACGGCGTGGGGCCGAAGGTGGCCGCGCGCATCGTCAACGAGTTGAAGGACAAGGTGGGCAACCTCACCCTCGGCGCCTCGGCCTCCGCCGCTCCGGCGGCGGGCGGCCCCGACAACATGGTCATGGCGGACGCCGTCTCGGCCCTCGTCAACCTCGGCTACGGGCGGTCGGAGGCGTTCGGCGCCGTCGTGGCCGCCGGGCGCAAGCTGGGCGACGGGGCCGGCGTGTCGGAGCTGATCCGCCATGGCCTTAAGGAACTCAGCCAATGACCGCCGACCAGAACGGCTCCGATCCCGACCGGCTGGTGCAGCCGGGGCGGGGCGCCGGCGACTCCGGCGAAGCCTCGATCCGCCCGCTCTCCCTCGCCGAGTTCATCGGCCAGCGGCAGGCGCGCGAAAACCTGTCGATCTTCATCCAGGCCGCCCGCGCGCGCGGGGAGGCGCTGGACCATGTGCTGCTGTTCGGCCCGCCCGGCCTGGGCAAGACGACCCTGGCCCAGATCGTCTCGCGCGAGCTGGGGGTGGGCTTCCGCGCGACCTCCGGCCCGGTCATCGCGCGGGCCGGCGACCTCGCCGCGCTGCTGACCAACCTGCAGCCGCACGACGTCCTCTTCATCGACGAGATTCATCGCCTTAATCCCGCCGTGGAAGAGGTGCTCTATCCCGCCATGGAGGATTTCCAGCTCGACCTCATCATCGGCGAAGGCCCGTCGGCGCGGTCCATCCGGATCGACCTGCCGCCCTTCACGCTGGTCGGCGCCACCACGCGGTCCGGCCTCATCACGCGCCCCCTGCGCGAACGGTTCGGCATTCCCGTGCGGCTGCAGTTCTACGAGCCGGACGAGCTGGAGCTGATCGTCCGCCGCGCCGCGGCCGTGTTCAACATGCTCATCACGCCGGAAGGCGCGCGGGAGATCGCCAACCGCTCGCGCGGGACGCCGCGCGTGTCGGGGCGGCTGCTGCGCCGGGTGCGCGACTTCGCCTCGGTGGCCGGTGTGCCGGAGGTGGACGCGCGCATCGCCGATGCCGCCCTGACCCGGCTGGAGGTCGACCGGCTCGGCCTCGACAGCATGGACCGGCGCTATCTGGGCATCATCGCCAACAACTACGGCGGCGGCCCGGTGGGCGTGGACACGCTGGGCGCCGCGCTGGGCGAGCAGCGCGACGTGCTGGAGGAAGTGGTGGAACCCTACCTGATCCAGCAGGGCTTCCTGCAGCGGACCCCGCGCGGGCGCATGCTGACCGACCAGGGCTTCCGCTATCTGGGCCTCAATCCGCCGTCGGCGCCGACCCGCCAGTTCGACCTGCTGGACCGGCTGTCGGAGGCCAACCCGGACCCGGAGGACGGCGATGTCTGACGGTACCGGGATGGCGAATCTCTCGGGCTGGTTTGACGAGAACGCGCAGCACAGGCTGCGCTTGCGGGTCTACTACGAGGACACGGACGCCGGGGGTCTGGTCTATCACGCCAACTACCTGCGCTTCTTCGAGCGGGCGCGCACCGAGATGCTGCGGCTGACCGGATTCACCAACGCCGGGCTGGCCGAAAGCGACGGTGTGTCATTTGCGGTACGACGGGCGGAGATCGATTTTGTCGCTCCCGCAAAGCTCGAGGATACGCTTGAAGTGGTGACGCGAATCACCGATACCGGCGGTGCCTCCTTCGCAGTTGCACAACTTGCCCGTCGCGACGGCCGCGACCTCGCGCGGGCGGTGATTCAGCTGGCGATGATCAATTTGGCCGGTAACCGGGCCGGACGTCCCGCGCGCCTTCCGGCGCCGGTCCGCGAGGCGCTCATCGATTTGTACAAAAGGCAGAAGCGAGACTGACTGCGATGGATCTTAATTCCGCCCAGGTGGTCGGGGCCGCGGCGAAGGCTCACGACATCACGATGTGGGGCCTGTTCTGGCAGGCCGACATGATCGTCAAGATCGTGATGCTGATGCTGCTGGTTGCCTCGGTGTGGTGCTGGGCCATCATCATCGAGAAGCTGATGCGCATCCGCCGCCTGAACGCGCAGGCGGACGCCTTCGAGGAAAGCTTCTGGTCCGGCGGCTCGCTGGACGCGCTGTACGACCGCATCGGCCAGAACCCGGCCGACCCGATGTCGGCGACCTTCGCCGCCGGCATGCGCGAGTGGCGCCACGCCGCCGACCGCGGCATCGGCTCCATGAAAGGCTCGCTGCAGCAGCGGGTCGAGCGCGTCATGTCGGTGACCATCGGGCGCGAGATGCTGCGCGCCGAACGCTACATGACCTTCCTGGCGTCGGTCGGTTCGACGGCTCCCTTCATCGGCCTGTTCGGCACGGTGTGGGGCATCATGAACTCCTTCACCTCCATCGCCGCCTCGGGCAACACCAGCCTCGCCGTCGTCGCCCCCGGCATCGCCGAGGCGCTGTTCGCCACGGCGCTGGGTCTCGTGGCCGCCATTCCCGCCGTGATCTCGTACAACAAGTTCACCACCGACCTCGGCCGCTACGCCGACCGGCTGGAGACCTTCTCGGGCGAGTTCTCGGCGATCCTGTCGCGCCACCTCGAGGAGCGGGGAGCCGCCTGACATGGGAGCCCAGTTCGCAGGAAAGGGCGGCCACGGTCGGGGCCGCCGCCGCGGATACCGCGCGATGGCCGACATCAACATGACGCCCTTCATCGACGTCATGCTGGTGCTGCTGATCGTCTTCATGGTCGCGGCACCGCTGCTGACCGTCGGCGTGCCGGTGGATCTGCCGAAGACCAACGCCGCGCCGCTGGAGGCGCAGAAGGACCCGCTGTTCGTGACCGTCCAGTCCGACGGCCGGGTCTATGTGCAGGAGACGGCGGTGGAGACGGCCAACATGGTGCCGCTGCTGATCGCCGTGACCAACAACAACCCAGACGCCCGCATCCTGGTGCGCGGCGACGCGAAGATCGCCTACGGCAAGATGCTGGAGGTGATGGGCACCATGAGCGCCGCCGGCTTCAAGAAGGTCGGGCTGGTCGCCGAGATGCCCAGCGGGCCGGGCGCCACCGGGCCGCGCGTCGGCGGCTCGGCGCAGCGCTGAGACGCCACGGCGAGTTGAAGGCTGACCCATGCGCAAACCCCTGATCGCCTCGGCAACGCTGCACGTCGCGCTGGTCGCGCTGTTCGTGCTCGGCATGCCGCCCAGCGATCGCAAGCTGGACATCCCCGAGTCCATCCCGATCGAGATCGTGGACATGGGCGAGGTGACCCAGGCCGCGCGCGTCGACAAGGGCGAGCCGAAGCCGTCGGCGCCCAAGCCGCCGGTCCCCGAGGCCAAGCCGAGCCCGCCGGCCCCCGCGCCGCCGGAACCGGCCAGCGAGCCGCCGCCCCCACCGCCGCCCCGGCCCGAGCCGAAGGTTCCGGAGCCGCCCAAGGTTGCCCAGGTGACGCCGCCCCCGGCGCGCGAACCGCCGCCGCCGCCCAAGCCGGCACCGCCCCCGCCGCCGCCCGATCCGGAGCCGGCGCCGGTGGTCAAGCCGCCCGAGCCCAAGCCGGAACCGAAGCCGCAGCCTCCGAAGCCGGAGCCGCCCAAACCGGAACCGCCGAAGCCTGAGCCTCCCAAGCCCGAGCCCCCGAAGCCGGAGCCGAAGAAGCCCGAGCCGCCGAAGCCGGAACCGGCCAAACCGGAACCGCCCAAGCCCGAGCCCAAGAAGCCCGAGCCGGCCAAGCCGGAGCCTCCGAAGGCCGAGCCGAAGAAGCCGGAGAAGCCGCCGGAGAAGACCGACGCGCTGGCCGACCTTCTGAAGAACGTTCAGAAGAGCGCCCCGGCCAAGCCGGCGGCGTCCGAGAGCAAGGCCGACGCCAAGCCGACCCAGCACGCCGCCGCATCCTCGGCGCCGTCGGGGGCCGCCAAGGCGGTGAACGGACCCGACAAGCCGTTCAAGCCGTCGGGCCGCGCCATCGACGGCATCCGCGGGGCGGTGAGCAAGAACTGGAACTTCGACCCGGGCCGCAAGGACGCCGGGAACATGCAGGTGGAGATCATCGTTGAGCTGGGCCGCGACGGTTCGGTCCTCAACGCGACGATCAACGAGAGGTACCGCTCCCGCTACATGTCGGACGCGGCCTTCCGGGCATCGGCCGACGCCGCGCTGCGCGCGGTGAAGCGGGCCAGCCCCCTGCCCATCAGCGAGTTCTCCGGCGACTTCACGCCCGCCCGGTATGAAGAGTGGCGTTACTTCGTGTTCAATTTCGACCCGAGGGACATGTTCTGACGATGACGAAGAAGACGAGGCTCCTGCTGAAGGCCGCCGGTTGCGCCGGCGCCCTGCTGCTCGCCCTCGGCGTCGCGGCGCCCGCCCCGGCCCGCGCCGAGGTGCGAATCGACATCACCAAGGGCGTGGTCGAGCCGCTGCCGATCGCCATCACCAGCTTCGCCGGTGCCGGCGGGCGCGAGGCGCAGGTCGGCTCGGACATCTCCAAGGTGGTCGCCGCCGACCTGGAGCGGTCGGGCCTGTTCCGTCCGCTCGACCCCAAGGGCTTCCTGCAGACCCCCGACCAGCTCCGCTCCGGCGAGCCGCGCTACCAGGACTGGCGCGCCGTCGGCGCCCAGGCGCTGGTCGCCGGCAACACCACCGCCATGGGCGACGGCCGCATGAAGGTCGACTTCCGCCTGTGGGACGTCGCCGCCGGCCAGTACATGCAGGGGCTGAGCTACACCGCGACCGCCGACAGCTGGCGCCGCATCGCCCACATCGTCGCCGACGCCATCTACAAGCGGCTGACCGGCGAAGAGGGCTATTTCGACACGCGCATCGTCTATGTGGCCGAATCCGGCCCGGCCAACGCGCGCAAGAAGCAGCTCGCCATCATGGACCAGGACGGTGAGAACCATCAGTTCCTGACCGACGGCAAGAACCTCGTCCTGACGCCGCGCTTCTCGCCGGCGACCCAGGAAATCACGTACATGTCGTACTTCAACAAGAAGCCGCGCGTGTACCTGTTCAACATCGACAGCGGCCGCCAGGAAGTCCTCGGCGACTTCGTCGGCATGACCTTCGCCCCGCGCTTCTCGCCGGACGGCAACAAGGTCATCATGAGCATGGCGCAGAACGGCAACACCGACATCTACGCCCTGGACCTGCGGACCCGCCGCCAGACCCAGCTCACCGATTCGCCGGGCATCGACACCGGTCCCAGCTACTCGCCGGACGGCCAGCGCATCGTCTTCGAGTCGGACCGCGGCGGCAGCCAGCAGCTCTACATCATGAACGCGGACGGCTCGGGGCAGAAGCGCCTGACCTTCGGCGAGGGCCGCTACGGCACCCCGGTGTGGTCGCCGCGCGGTGATCTGATCGCCTTCACCCGCCAGCGCGGCAGCAACTTCGCGCTGGGCGTGATCCGCCCGGACGGCACCGGCGAGCGTATCCTGACCGAGTTGTTCCACGTGGAAGGCCCGACCTGGGCGCCGAACGGCCGCGTGCTGAGCTTCTTCCGCGATGTTCCGGCCGGGGACGGCCGCGGGCGAAGCGCGAAGCTCTACACCATCGACGTGACGGGCGCAAACGAACGCCGTGTGATCACTCCGCTCGACGGCTCCGATCCCGCATGGTCGCCCTTGATTCCCTAGTGGAGTAGCCCTATTTTGCGCGCGCAAGAACGACGCTCAAGACGAAGGCCGGAAGTCGGTACTTCCGTCGGGGTCTGGCGGAAGTCGGCGGCGTTCTTCCTCCACAATCCGGTCAAAACATATCGTGTCGCTTAGGGGGTCATTAGACATGCGTATCAAGTATCTGAGCCTGATCGCGGCCGTCGCTCTGGTTGCCGCTTGCGAAACCGCTCCGAAGGATGCCGGCAACGCTTCGGGCAACGGCGCCGCCACCCAGTCCAGCATCCGTCCGGGCTCGCAGGAAGACCTGGTCGTCAACGTCGGCGACCGCGTGTTCTTCGGTCTCGACCGCTACGACCTGGCTCCGGAGGCTCGCGCCACCCTGGACCGTCAGGCTTCCTGGCTGAAGCAGTACCCGAACGTTACCGTGACCATCGAAGGTCACGCCGACGAGCGCGGCACCCGCGAGTACAACCTCGCCCTGGGTGAGCGTCGCGCCAACTCGGTGAAGAACTACCTCGTCGCCGGCGGCATCAACACGTCGCGCGTCAAGGTCATCTCCTACGGCAAGGAGAAGCCGGCGGTCCTCGGCTCGAACGAGGCCTCCTGGGCGCAGAACCGCCGTGGCGTGACCGTCGTCGACTAACGACGGCGCCCGTCCGGGTTCCAAAGGGAAACGCCGCTCCGGAGCGATCCGGGGCGGCGTTTTTCTTTTAAGGGGGTGGTGGGGGGCCTTACGCGAAGCGGCATCCGTTTCCTCCCCTGTGAAGCGGGGGAGGGGTAGGGAGGGGGCAAGGTCCGGATCCATCGCTGAATGCAGAACGCAAAAAGCCACGCAAGCCGGCCTGCGGCTGCGCTTCAGCATTCTCGAAGAAATCAAAAGGGGGGAGGATGGTGCTGCCAGAGAGGATTGAACTCTCGACCTCTCCCTTACCAAGGGAGTGCTCTACCACTGAGCTACGGCAGCGCCGGGACGGTGATGCTGGCCGGGAAGAACTTGCGGCCAACCGTCGAAGTGGCGCGGGTTATGCCACAGGCCTTGCCGCGATGCAAGCGGGGAAGCGCCTTCTCGCCAAAGAAAAATGGGCGGGGAAATCCCCGCCCATGGTCACGCCCAGGATCCTGCCGGACTTCCGCACCGGTCAGTCGGCGCCGCCCTCGCCGGAGGCGTTGCTGAAGGCGCTGGGCGGCGGCAGGACGGCCTCGGCGCGGAAGTCGGGGACGATGTTGGTCAGGATCGTCATCACCCGCTCCGCATCCCCGGCCCGTGCCGCCGTCTCCAGCTCGCCCAGGGCGCGGTTGATGAGGGCGTAGTCGATGACGCGGGGAGAGGCGAGGAACACCCCGTCGGCCTCCGTGCGCGACGGCGCCTCCGCCGAGGTCAGGATCTCCTCGAACAGCTTCTCGCCGGGACGCAGGCCGGTGAATTCGATCCTGATGTCCTCGCCCGGACGATAGCCGGCCAGCCGGATCATCTGTCGGGCGAGGTCAACGATCTTCACCGGCTCGCCCATGTCGAGCACCAGCACCTTGCCGCGCTCCTCCGCGCGGGCGACCCCGTGGGCCGAGGCCTGGAGCACCAGCTCGACCGCCTCGCGCACCGTCATGAAGTAGCGGCGCATGTCGGGGTGGGTGACGGTCAGCGGGCCGCCCTTGGCGAGCTGGCGGGTGAACAGCGGCACCACCGACCCGCTGGAGCCCAGCACGTTGCCGAAGCGCACCGTCATGTAGCGGGTCGCCGTCTCGCTGCCGTCGCGCGGCGGCAGCATGTCGAGCGCCTGGCAGTAGCATTCGGCGAAGCGCTTGGTGGCGCCCATCACGCTGGTCGGGCGGATCGCCTTGTCGGTGGACACCAGAACCATCGCCTGGCAGCCGTTGGCCCGCGCAGCGTCGGCGACGTTGCGGGTGCCGATGACGTTGGTCAGCGCGCCTTCCGCCGGGTTGGCCTCCACCAGCGGCACATGCTTCAGCGCCGCGGCGTGGAAGACCATGTGCGGGCGCTGTGTCTGGAACAGGCGGAAGATGCGGTCGCGGTCGCGCACGTCGGCGATCACCGCCTGGAGCGCCAGGGCGGGGAAGCGCTCCCGCATCTCCATCTCGATGGTGTAGAGGTTGAACTCGCCGGCATCGACGAGGGTCAGCGTCTCCGGTTCGAGGGCGGCGATCTGGCGGACCAGCTCGCTTCCGATGGTGCCGCCCGCCCCGGTCACCACGACGCGCCGTCCGGTCACCAGGCTGGCGATGGCGCCGCGGTTGAGAACCGCCTGGGGACGGCCCAGCAGGTCCTCCAACGCGATCGGGCGCACCTCGATCTTGCCTTCGCCCAGCGCGGACTTGAACTCGGTCAGGCTGGGCAGCCGGGCCATGGACAGGCCGAGCAACTCCGCCTGCTCCAGCAGGTCGCGCAGGACGGTGCCGGGCACGTCGGCCTGACCCTTGGCGACGATCAGGCGCTGCGGGCGGTCGCCGCGCTGCGCCAGCTCCTCGACCACACGGGGCAGGTCGTCGGGACCGCCCAGCACGGGCACGCCGCGGATGGCGTGGCCGATGCGGCGGTTCTTGTCGTCGAGCAGGCCGACCGCGCGGTAGGCGGCGCCGGCGTTCTGGTCCAGCGAGCGGATGAACAGCTCCGCCGCGTCGCTGACGCCGAGCAGAAGCACCGGGATGCGCGGCACGCCCCCTGCCTCCCGGTCATGAAGGCCCAACCGGCGGTCCTTCACCAGACGGTAGGCGAAGCGCGGGCCGCCGAGCAGGACGAGTTGCACGAACCACAGGATCACCGGCAGGGACCGCGGCAGGGATTCCAGCCGCGTCAGCAGGAACATGACCGCGACGAAGCACAGCACGACCATCGTGACCGCGCGCAGAAGCTGGGCCAGATCAGGCACCGACGCGTAGCGCCAGATGCCGCGGTACAGCCCGGAGAAACGGAACGCCACCGCGCCGATCAGCACCAGAATGGGCAGGCCCGTCAGCAGCGGGTCTCTGTATTCGTCGAACGCCTGCTGGCCCACGCGCAGATACAGCGCCACAACCAGGGAAACGGCCGTCATCGTCAGGTCGTGAAGGTAGACGAGGGACGCCCGCGGGGACGGGATGCGCATGCGCTTTACCTTGGAATTCGCTTTGCCGGGGCCGTTCCCTTTCGGGCAACCCGCGGACCATGTTGGCCGTTCAGCCGCGCACAGCTTTGAACCATTCGGCGGTCAGGCGCAAGCCGTACGCAGGGTAGCAGGGCGGGCGCCAGTTCAGGGCGCGGCGGATGGCCCCATCGTCGATCACCAGCGAGCCGGCGATGCGGTCCAGCATGGCCTCGCGCCGGGCCAGCCGGGCGGCGAGGGCCAGCAGGGACGGCGGCACGGGCAGAAGGCGCGCGGGCTTGTTCAGCGCCTCCGCGATGGCGCGCACCAGCTCCGCCGTGGACATGGGACGCCCGTCATGGACCAGGAACCGTCCGCCCGCCGCCTGCGGGTGGGTCAGGCACTCCTGGATGGCGTCGGCGAGGTTGCCCACGAAGATCAGGCTGCGCCGGTTCTCCAGGGCGCCCAGCGGCAGGGGGATGCCGCGGTCCACCGCCTGCATCAGCCGCAGGAAATTGCCACCCACGCCCGGACCGTAGACCAGCGGCGGGCGGACCACCGCGACCTCCAGCCCGGTACGGGTGGAGATCTCGGCCAGAGCGCGCTCCGCCTCCAGCTTGGAGATGCCGTAGGGGGAATGCGGATCGGGCTCCGTCTCCTCGCTCAGCTCGTCCGGGCGGCTCTCGTCGGCCAGCGCCTTGACGCTGCTGAGATAGACCATGCGCTTGACGCCGGCCGCCGCGGCCGCCTCGGCCAACACGCGGGTGCCGGCGGTGTTGACGCGGCGGAAGGCGGCCAGCGGGTCGGACTCGCGGTCGCGCATGACGTGGACGCGGGCGGCCAGATGGACCACCCCGTCCATGCCCTGGAGCGCGTTGCCCCAGGCGGTGGCGGGGCCGATGTCGTCGATGGTGACGGTCTCCGCCGCCTGCGGAACCGCGACGTCGGGGCGGCGAACCACGGCGCGCACGCTGTGCCCGCGCGCCACAAGCAGAGGAATGACCGTCCGCGCGACGAAGCCGGTGGCCCCGGTGACCAGGACGCGCATCACGCCGCCGCCCGCACAGGCCGCGCCAGCAGGGCCAGCAGCAGAACGACCGCCGCCGCCGCCGCCGGGAGCACCACCCAGCCGAGCGCCAGCGACGCCGCGGCCAGCAGCAGCAGCGCTGCGTTCAGCATCAGGACCAGCCGCACGACCTGGGCGTGGCTGCGCCCGCGCTGGGTGGCCTTCTGATAGAAATGCTCGCGGTGGGCCTGCCAGACCTTCTTGCCCTCGACCAGACGGCGCAGCAGGGTGAAGGTCGCGTCGGCCAGGAAATAGGCGGGGATGAGCAGGGCGGCGACCCACAGCCCCGACGCCGCCAGGGCCAGCAGCAGCCAGCCCAGCGTGAAGCCCAGCGGCACGCTGCCGACGTCGCCCATGAAGAGTTTGGCGGGATGCCAGTTCCACATCAGGAACCCCAGCGCCGCCCCCGCCGCGGCCAGCCCGTAGAGGGCCAACGCCGGGTCGAGCCCGGCGAGCGCGGCGACCAGCGCCAGCCCGGCGCCGATGGACGCCGCCTCGCCGCCGGCCAGCCCGTCGATGCCGTCCATGAAGTTGAACAGGTTGACGAACCACAGCCAGCCGACCGCGGCCACCAGCCGGTCCGCCCAGAAGGGCAGCAGCCCTTGGAAGACCAGCCCGTCGCCGGGAAGTGCGCCACTGGGAAGCGCGCTCAGCCCGGCGACCACCGCGGCGATCTGGGCCAGGAAACGCGGCGCCGGACCCAGCCCGCGCCGGTCGTCCATCCAGGAGACGGCCATCAGCGCCACCGCGCCGACCAGGATCGGCAGCGCCCGCAGCGGATCGTCCGCCGTCGCGGCGATGACCGCCCAGGCGGGCAGCAGGGTCAGCATCACACCCCAGCCGCCGCCGCGCGGCGTCGGGATGGAATGGCTGGACCGGTCGTTCGGGTGGTCGAGGATCGCCTTGCGCCGCAGGTAGGCGAGCACCCGTCCGGTGAGCAGCCAGGACAGCGCGAAACTGCCGCCCAGGGCGAGAGCCAGGGCCAGGGCGCCGCTCATGACGCCTCCGCGACCGGGGCGGCCGTGCCGGTCCGGGCGGAAGCCAGCAGGCGGCGGTACAGCTCGACCGTCTTCGCGCCCACCCGGTCGGCCGCCATGTCGGATTCGACCAGCCGACGGCTGGCCGCGCCGAATTGCCGCCGCAGGGCGGCGTCGCGCACCAGGACCTCCAGCGCGTCGGTCAGGGCCGCCACGTCGCCGGGCGGGACCAGCAGGGCGTTCTCGCCGGCGCGCGCCACCTCGCGGCAGCCCGGCACGTCGGTGGCGACGATGGCTCGCCCGCAGGCCGCGGCCTCCAGCAAGCTCTTCGGCAGGCCCTCGCCGCCCAGCGTCGGCAGGACGGCGATGTGGCAGCGCCGCCACAGGGCGCGGATGTCGTCGAGATGGCCGGCCAGCTCGACGTTCGGGCGGGCGGCCCAGGCATCGAGAGCCGGCTGAGGGAAGGAGGTGGGGTTCGCCGGGTCGGGTTGGCCAGCCAGGATCAGCCGCACGTCCAATCCCCGCTCCAGCAGGCGGCCGTGCGCCTCGACCAGCCGGTCCATGCCCTTGTTGGCGAGCAGGCGGGCGGCGCAGCCGATGGTCACCGGTGGCTCCGGCGGTTCGGGCAGGACAGTGTGGTGCGCCGTGTCGATGCCCGAGCCGCGGATGATGCAGGTCTTGTCCGGGGTGATCAGACGCTGCTCCAGCAGGGTCCGGCGGTCGTCCTCGTTCTGCAGGATGGTGACGCTGTTGGGACGGCGCAGCATGCAGCCCAGGACCGGCTTCGCCAGCTGGCCGGCCAGCCGGGCCTTGGCGCCGCCGGTGCCGAGAAACATGGTGCCGAGCCCGGCCAGGGCGTTCACCACGGCGGGAACCCCGGCCTGCCAAGCCGCCAGCCCGCCCAGGACGACCGGCTTCACGGCCACGTGATGGACGATGTCCGGCGCCTCCCAGCGGTAGAGGGCGGCGATCTTGGCGACGTCGGACAGGGCGCCCAGCGGGTTGACGCTGCGCCGCTGCCAGGACAGCGGCAGCACGCGGAAGCCCTCGGCGGCGATGCGGTCGCCATGGCGGTCGATCCGGGCGGCCACCGAAACGTCGAAGCCGGCATCGCGCGCGGCGCGGGCCATCGGCAGCCGATGCGACCAGAAATACCAGTCCTCGGTGACGAGGTAGATCAGCTTTGGTTTCACGGACACGGCGTGGGTCTCGGAGGGGCGGATCGGAACGGCGGAGCTCAGGCGAGGCCGTGGTAGCCCTTGTACCACGCGACGAAGCGGGGCAGGCCGGTCTCGATGGATGTGGTCGGCTCATAGCCGAGGTCGCGGCGGCTGACCTCGATGTCGGCGGAGGTTTCCGGCACGTCTCCGGCCTGGATAGGCTCCATGTTCATGTTGGCCTTGCGCCCCAGCGACTCTTCGATGATGCCGATGAAGCGCATCAGATCCTCGGTCCGGTTGTTGCCGAGGTTGTAGACGGCGTGCGGCGCGCCATTGGCGTCGGGGGCCGCCGGACGGTCGAGCGCCGCCAGCACCCCCGCCGCAATGTCGTCCACATAGGTGAAGTCGCGCTTCATCCGCCCCTCGTTGAAGACGCGGATCGGACGGCCCGCCATGATCGCGTCGGCGAACAGATAGGCGGCCATGTCCGGGCGGCCCCACGGGCCGTAGACGGTGAAGAAGCGCAGGCCGGTCGCCGGGACCTTGTAGAGATGGCAGTAGGCGTAGGTCATCATCTCCGCCGCCTTCTTCGTCGCGGCGTAGATCGACATGGGGGAGTCGACGCGGTCCTCCACCGAGAAGGGCATTTTCTTGTTGGCGCCATAGACGGAGGAGGTGGAGGCGTAGACGAAATGCTTCAGCTTCGGCATGCGCCGCGCCGCTTCCAGCATCGCCACCTGCCCGGTGACGTTGGCGTCCACATAGGCGTAGGGATTCTCCAGCGAGTAGCGCACCCCGGCCTGGGCGGCCAGATGCACCACGCCGGTCACCTCCGCGAAGTCGGGGGCCAGCGCCTCGATGGCGCTGCGGTCGGACACGTCGGCCTTGATGAAGCGGAAGCCGGGACGGGCTGCGAGGCGGGCCAGCCGCGCCTCCTTCAGCGCCACGGAATAGTAGTCGTTGAGGTTGTCGATCCCCAACACCGTCTCGCCGCGGTCCAGAAGGGCCGCGGCGACGTGCGAACCGATGAAGCCGGCCGCGCCGGTGACCACGATCGTCATATCCACCATCCTTGACGGGCCTGCGCCGGCCAGACGCTTGCTTCGAACGTAACGCGCGTCAACAGCCCGTTTTATGCCCGACCCGGGGACCGGACGCCAGTCCGCAAAAATCCTCCACCGCTTGACAGCCGCCGGGCGCACCCGATCTACTGCCGCAACCTTAATCACGTTGCCGAGCCGGACATCCATGCCGCCGAAGAAGAATCCCGCGAACCTCAACCCGCTGCAGCTCAAGACGCTGACCCTCCTTCAGGAACTCGCCCGTCTGGAGCAGAAGCCGGTCGAGGGCGAGGAGGGGGCCTTCCAGGTCACCAACCTGCCGCACGCCCATGGCAACCACTTCCATCTGGGCAGCGCGGTCGTCGCCTCCCGTGACGCCACCGGCCTGACCAACGAGGCCGTCTGGACCATCCTCGAGCGCAAAGGCATGCTGCGCCGCGATGCCGGTTACGGCGTCGTGACCGCCGAGGGCATGGCCTACGAGACGGGCCTGCGCGACAGCATCCTGCACCGCTCCGACCACTAAACGAGGGCACGCGCCGTGTGCGGCATCTGCGGCTTTCTGGCCGGCCCGGGCTCCGCCTCCGGGCTTGAGGCCACAGCACGGCGCATGGCCGACACCATCGCCCACCGCGGCCCCGACGGGGACGGCGTGTGGGCGGACGGGGAGGCCGGGATCGCGCTCGGCCACCGGCGGCTCGCCATCGTGGATCTGTCGCCGCTGGGCCGCCAGCCGATGGAATCGACGGACGGGCGCTGGATCATCGTCTACAACGGCGAAATCTACAATTTCCAGGACCTGCGGGCGGAACTCGAAGCCGCCGGTCACCAATTCCGCGGCCATTCGGACACCGAGGTGCTGCTGGAGGGCTGCGCCGCCTGGGGCGTCGAGCGCACCGTGCGGCGGCTGGTCGGCATCTTCGCCTTTGCCCTGTGGGACCGCCGCGAGCGCACGCTCTTTCTGGTGCGCGATCATCTGGGGGTGAAGCCGCTCTACTGGGCGCGGATGGGCGGGGCTCTGCTGTTCGGCTCCCAGCCCAAGGCGCTGCGCGCCCATCCGGCCTTCGCGGCGGAGATCGACCGCGACGCGCTGTCCGCCTATCTGCGTTTCAGCTACGTCCCGGCGCCGCACAGCATCTACCAGGGCGTCCACAAGCTGGAGCCGGGCAGCATCCTGACCGTCCGTCCGGGGCGCGAACCCGAGCGCACCGTCTATTGGGACGCCGGCGGCGCGGCGCGGGCCGGCATCGCCGACCGGCTGTCGCTGTCCGACGCCGAGGCGACGGACGCGCTGGAATCGCTGCTCAAGGACGCGGTCGGGCGGCAGATGATGGCCGACGTGCCGCTGGGCGCCTTCCTGTCCGGCGGGATCGACAGCTCCACCGTCGTCGCTCTGATGCAGGCGCAGAGCGCGCGGCCGGTGCGCACATTCACCATCGGTTTTGGAGAGGACGGCTACGACGAGGCGGTGCACGCCCGCGCGGTCGCCGCTCATCTCGGCACCGAGCACACCGAGCTTCGGGTGGAGGCCAGCCACGCGCTGGAGGTCATCCCCAAGCTGGCCGACTGGTACGACGAGCCCTTCGCCGACAGCTCGCAGATTCCGACGCTGCTGGTGTCGGAAATGACCCGGCGCTCCGTCACCGTGGCCCTCTCCGGCGACGGCGGGGACGAGTTGTTCGCCGGCTACAACCGCTATCTGACGGCGCCCGCCTTGTGGCGGCGCATGGCGTCGCTGCCCGCCGGGCTGCGCCGTGGCGCCGCCGGGCTGATCCGCGCCGTCCGGCCCGCCGGCTGGGACGCGCTGGCCGGACTGATCCCCGAGGGGCGGCGCCCGCGCCAGACCGGCGACAAGCTGCACAAGCTGGCCGGCGTGCTGGACGCCGCCGGGCCGGACGCCATCTACCGCCGTCTGGTCAGCCAGTGGCCGGACCCCGACGCACTGGTCCGCGGCGGGCGGGAGCCGCATGGTCCGGCCTGGGACGATGGGCTGGCGGCGGGCATCCCCGATTTCGTCGAGCGCATGCAGCATCTCGACAGCGTCACCTATCTGCCGGACGACATCCTGGCGAAGGTGGACCGCGCCAGCATGGGCGTGTCGCTGGAGGCGCGCGTGCCGCTGCTCGACCACCGGGTGGTGGAATTCGCTTGGCGCGTGCCGCAAGCGCAGAAGCTGCGCGACGGCAAGGGCAAGTGGCTGCTGCGCCAAGTGCTCTACCGCCATGTCCCACCAGCCCTGGTGGAGCGGCCCAAAGCCGGCTTTGCCATTCCCTTGGACGGCTGGCTGCGCGGCCCGCTGCGCGACTGGGCGGAGGATTTGCTGGACGAGGGACGCTTGCGCCGGGAGGGCTTCTTCGATCCCGCGCCGATCCGCGCCTGCTGGACGGAGCATCTGGCGGGAACCCGCAACAACCAGCACCGGCTCTGGAACGTGCTGATGTTCCAGGACTGGAACCGCCGCTGGGGCAGCGCCGCCGCCCCGGCCCCGCTTGCCGCGAGCGCCGCATGACGACCGACGAGACGACCAAGACACCCGCCGCCCCGCCCCCCGCCGTTTCGCCGAAAAAGGACGACAAGCAGGACCGGCTCGCCGCCCGTCTGCGCGAGAACCTGCGCAAGCGCAAGGAGCAGGCGCGCGGGCGGGAGAAGGACGGCCAGCCGGGCTGACAGTCATTGACCGATGACGCATTTGCCGCATCGGTCCGGAGCCAGTCGCACGGTATCGTTGCCGCCGATCCGGAACGGGGCAGGGCGGGGCCATGGTGGTTGACTCGGCGCGGGCGCGCCTGTGGGGCTATGGCTGCATCGTCGCCTCCGCCCTGCTGTTCGGCGTGGCCGGGACGGCGGCCAAGATGATGTTCGTCGCCTCCATGCCGCCGTTGGTGATGATCGCGGTGCGCGCCATGGTGTCCGCCGCTGTGCTGGCCCTGATCATGCTGGCGCTCGGCCGGCCGATCCGGGTGCGGCGGGTGGACCTGCCGTTCCTGGGGGAACTGGCGGTCTGGCTGACTCTGGTCAACCTGACCTTCTTTTACGCCATCGCTCTGACCAACGTGGCGCTGGCGCTGATGCTGGAATACACCGCCCCCATGCTGATCGTGGCCGCCGGGCTGCTGCTCGGCACCCACCGGATGAACCGGGCGGTGGCGTTGATCCTGGCGGGCAACGCCGCCGGCTGCTTCCTGCTGGTCGGCGCCTACGATCCGGCCCTGTGGTCGGGCAACGCGCTGGGGGCGGCGGTGGGCATGCTCTGCGCCGTGTGCTTCGCCGCTTACAACGTCCGTTGCGCCCACGGCCACCGGCGGGGGCTGGACAGCTGGTCGATGACCTTCTGGCCCTTCTTCCTGTCGGCGCTGTTCTGGCTGCTCGCCACTCCCGCCATTGATTACGCGGCGGTCGAGGTCACCTGGGAGACGGTGGGCTTCGTGCTGTTCATCGGCGTGTTCGGCACGGTGGCGCCCTACTGGCTCTATCTGGAAGGGCTGAAGACCATCGAACCGTTCCCGGCGACGGTGATCGGCATGCTCGATCCCGTCTTCGCCGGGTTGACGGCCTTCCTGCTGCTGGGCGAAACCTTCGAACTGCCCCAACTCGCCGGGATGGTGGTGGTCTGCGCGGTGATCGTCTTCCTGAAGCGCAACGAATCCGCCGTGCAGGCTATTCCCCGTCCCGCCGCAGAGCCTTCCTGAGCCAGATCTGCGTGTGCCCCGGCGGGTAGCCCTCCATCTCCGCCCACACCTCGTAGCCCTGCTTGCGGTAGAAGCCCGGCGCCTGGAAATCGTAGGTGTAGAGGCGCGACCAGCGGCAGCCGCGTTTCACCGCCTCCACCTCCGCGGCGGCCAGCAGCCGGGCGCCGAGCCCGCCGCCGCGCCGGCTGTCATGGACCCACAGATAGTCCACATACAGCCAGTCCCAGTTGGTGTAGCCGGTCAGCCCGGCCATCAGCGCCCCGTCGGCGTCGCGGACGGTCGCCAAAACGTCCTTCAGGTCGTAGGGGGCGGTGAAACGCTCGTTGAAGGCGCGCAGTTCGCCGTGGATCTGCTTCACCTCGTCCGGGTCGAGCCGCCCGGAGAGGGAGAGGGTCAGTCCGGCCATCAACTCGTCCCGGGCACTGTGCCGGGCGCTGTCCTGTGTCACGCGGTCCGTCCTTTCAATTGCGGCGGGAGAAGGGCTTCCATGAGAAAAAGCCTCAATTCCTTCCCTTGAGCGCGCCCGCATGCTCCGCTACAACGCCTGACAAATTCAATCCCCGTAAGACCCGAGAAGTCCGCCGACGATGGGCGTGCCGTCGGACCCTCGGACCCGCAAGATGGCCTAATCCGCCGGGCTTCGGCCTTTTCGACAGCATCTGACCGGACAAGACAGCTTCATGGACAAGATCCGCATCCGCGGCGGCAAGCCCCTTCACGGGTCGATCACGGTCGGCGGCGCCAAGAACGCGGCGCTGCCCCTGATGACCGCGGCGCTCCTCACCGACGGGACGCTGACGCTCACCAACCTGCCGATCCTCGCGGACATCAACACGCTGTGCAACCTGCTGCTCCAGCACGGCGTCGCGATCCACATGGCCGGGGCGGGCGGGGATTGCGCCGGCCGCGTGGTGGAGTTCACCGCGCGCGACATCACCAACACCACGGCCCCCTACGACCTCGTCCGCAAGATGCGGGCGAGCGTCCTGGTGCTCGGCCCGCTGCTCGCCCGCTGCGGCGAGGCCAAGGTGTCGCTGCCCGGCGGCTGCGCCATCGGCGCCCGCCCGGTGGACCTGCACATCAAGGGCCTGGAGGCCATGGGGGCGGACATCCGCATCGAGGGCGGCTACATCGTCGCCAAGGCGCCGCAGGGCGGCCTGCGCGGTGCCGAGTATGTCTTCCCCAAGGTGTCGGTGGGCGCCACCGAGAACCTGCTGATGGCCGCCACGCTGGCCCGCGGCACCACGGTGCTGGTCAACGCCGCCCGCGAGCCGGAGGTCACCGACCTCGCCGAATGCCTCGTCAAGATGGGCGCCAAGATCACCGGCATCGGCACCGACCGGCTGACCATCGTCGGCGTCGACCGGCTGAACGGCGCCCGCCACATGGTGGTGCCGGACCGCATCGAGACCGGCACCTACGCCATGGCGGCGGCGATGACCGGCGGCACGCTGGACATCCTGAACACCCGCATGGACCTGATCAAGGCGGCGGTGACCGCCCTGGTGCCCGCGGGCGTGGAGTTCACCGAGATCGAGACCAATGGCCAGACGGGGATTCGCGTCTCCCGCGCCAACGGCGAACTGGTCGGCGTGGACGTGATGACCGAGCCCTATCCCGGCTTCCCCACCGACCTTCAGGCCCAGATGATGGCCCTGATGTGCACGGCCAGGGGTGCAGGCATGATCACCGAGACCATATTTGAGAATCGGTTCATGCACGCGCCCGAGCTGACCCGCATGGGAGCCCGCATCACGGTGCACGGTTCCTCCGCCCTCGTCCGGGGTGTGGAGCGTTTGACCGGCGCGCCCGTTATGGCGACGGATCTCCGCGCCTCGGTGTCGCTGGTCCTGGCCGGTCTTGCGGCGGAAGGGGAGACGACGGTCAACCGCGTCTATCACCTCGACCGCGGCTACGAGCGGCTGGAGGACAAGCTGGCGGCCTGCGGCGCGGACATCGAACGCATCCGGGCGGAGGACGACTGACGGCGTCCTGCGCCCGTTCAGCCGTCCACAGCGAAGGGAAGCTCATGACCGCCATGCCGATCCGCCTGCGCGCACAGGATGCCGAGGATCTGAAAGTCGTCTCCGCCTGTCTGCAGGACGCCATCCTGCCGATCGGCGACATGTGCTTCCTGCCCGAAGAGGCGCGCTTCGTGCTGGTGGCCAACCGCTTCAAGTGGGAGACCGCGGGCAAGCGGCGCCCCGGCCCGACCGCCGACGACGACCACCTGAACCCCTTCGAGCGCGTCAATTGCGGCGTGCGGATCGAAGGGGTGACGGCGGTCAAGCTCCGCGGCCTCGACGTGAAGGACCGCGCGCAGATCCTGGAACTGCTCTCCGTCGAGGCGGCCGACGGCGCCCTGGTCCTGAATTTCGCCGGCGGCGCCTGCATCCGGCTGGAAAGCCCGTCCTGGACCTGCTTCGTGGAGGATCTGGGCGAGCCCTGGCCGACCGGCTGCAAGCCGTGCCATCCATTGGAAGACGAACAATAATCGGGAGACCGCCATGAAGGCGCGGGTGAAGTGGGTTGATGGTCGGATGTTCGTCGGCGAGTCCGGCAGCGGCCACGCCGTGGTCATGGACGGCGCGCCGGAGGCGGGCGGGCGCAACCTCGGCATCCGTCCCATGGAAATGCTGCTGATCGGCATGGGCGGCTGCACCGGCTTCGACGTTGTGATGATCCTGGAGAAGAGCCGTCAGGCCATCACCGACTGCGTGGCCGAGATCGAGGCCGAGCGGGCCGAGACCGATCCCAAGGTCTTCACCAGGATACACGTCCATTTCGTGGTGACCGGGTGCGGTTTGGACCCGGCGAAGGTCGAGCGTGCCATCGCCCTGTCGGCGGAGAAATACTGCTCCGCCTCCATCATGCTCGGCGCTACCGCTGCGATCACCCACGATTTCGAGATTGTCGAGGCGCCGTAAGCGCAACGGCGGCGGAACTGTGGTGGCGGAACCGGCGGGCTCCGGGTGGGTTGGGACAGCGTCGATGCCGTCCCAGCCCATGGAGCCCCGCCGCCATGCCCACCAATCCTGTAGCCAGCCGGAACCGGCCCGTCGTCGTCGTCACCGGAGCGTCCGCCGGGGTCGGGCGGGCGACGGCGCTTGCCTTCGCGCGGGAATGGGGTGCGGCGGTCGGGCTGATCGCCCGCTCCCGCGAGGCGCTGGAGGAGGTGGCGGCGGAGGTCGAGCGGCTCGGCGGCGCGGCGCTGGTGCTGCCCGCCGACGTCGCCGACGCCGAGGCGGTGGAGGCCGCCGCCGGGCAGGCGGAACGCACGCTCGGTTCCATCGACGTCTGGGTCAACAACGCTATGGTGACGGTGTTCGGGCGCATCCGCGACCTGACGCCCGAGGAAGTCAGGCGGGTGACCGAGGTGACCTATCTCGGCTCCGTCCACGGCA
Source organism: Azospirillum sp. UENF 312511 (assembly GCF_058780635.1). Lineage (NCBI taxonomy): Bacteria > Pseudomonadati > Pseudomonadota > Alphaproteobacteria > Rhodospirillales > Azospirillaceae > Azospirillum > Azospirillum sp. UENF 312511. The sequence continues at coordinate 2,599,665 of NZ_JBSNCG010000003.1, forward strand.
CGATGGCGGCGCTGCGCCGCATGCTGCCGCGTGACCGCGGCCTCATCCTGCAGGTCGGGTCGGCACTGGCCTACCGCTCCATCCCGCTCCAGGCGGCCTATTGCGGGGCCAAGAGCGCCATCCGCGGCTTCATCGACAGCCTGCGCTCCGAACTGATCCACGACGGCAGCCGCCTGCGGGTGACCATGGTCCATCTGCCGGCGGTCAACACGCCGCAGTTCGACTGGGCGCGCAGCCACATGACGCGCCGGGCGAAGCCGGTTGGCGCCATTTTCGACCCGGACGACATCGGCCGCGCCATCGTCCGGGCCGCGGCGGACCCCAAGCGGGAGCACTGGCTGGGCTTCACCACCGCCGAGGCGATCCTTGGAACGCAGGCGCTGCCCGCCTACGCCGATTACCGGGTGGCCTTCACCGCCTTCGAAGGGCAGGAGACGGAAGAAACGGAGACGCCGAACCGGCCCGACAATCTGTTCGAGCCGGTTCCAGGCCTGCACCGCACGCACGGGCGCTTCACCGGCCAGGAGGAGCGCCTGTCGCTGAGCACCACAGGAACCGCGGCGCGTGGCTTCGCCTTTCTCGCCGGCCTCGCGGTGGTCGGGGGGCTCGGCTACGCCGCGCGCGCGGCCCTGCGGAAGGAGCGCGCCTGACAGTGGGGCAGGTAAGGCGGGTCAGGGCGTGATGAGCTTCAGCCCGAGGATGCCCGCCACGATCAGCGCGATGCAGCCGAGCCGCAGGATGTCGGCGGATTCCCCGTAAAGCAAAATTCCCAGGATGACGGTGCCGACCGTTCCGATGCCGGTCCACACGGCGTAGGCGGTGCCGAGCGGCAGCGACTTCAGCGCCATGCCCAGCAGGGCGAGGCTGATGACCATCGAGGCGACGGTCAGGGCGGTGGGAATGGGGCGGGTGAAGCCCTCCGTCTGCTTCAGGCCGACGGCCCAGCCGATTTCGAAGAGGCCGGCGAAGAACAGGATGACCCAGGACACGGAACACCTCCGATGGATTGGAGGCAGGGTCGTCCCCGCCGAACTCCCCACGCCCGAAACGGGTGTGCCGTGGTGAGGTCGTCCTCACGGGAGGGCGACCGGGATATAGGGATGCGGGCGGTCCGGTCAAGCCCCGTGGTCAAGCGCCGTCCCAGCGATGGCCGCTGTCGGTTTCGCACAGCATGGCGACCTCGCGGCGGGGACAGCGGCGGTCGTCCAGCGGCAGGACCGTGAAGCCGGGCGTGGGGCGCTCGCGGGTGGCCGGCTGCGACGGTGAAGGAGACTGGGGGTGCGTTGCGGTGCGGCGGGTCATGGCGGTCACCAGGGTGGGAGGGTCGTTCGCTCCACTCTAACCATGGTGTCCTCCCCGCGCTGTGGCGGGCCTCACAAGGCGTGTCAGGCCCGCTTGCGCTCTGTCGCATCCTTGGACAGGAACAGGCGGCAGGTCAGGACCGGCCCGATCTCGTAGCCGTTGACGCGCGGGAAGCGCTGGGCGACGCGGTCCAGCGCCTCCTTCTGGTTGGCGGCGACGACCAGATAGGCCCGCCCGTCGCGCCAGGAGGCGGCCATGGCGCCGCTGGTGTAGAGCGCGTCGGGGGCGCGGCGCACCGTCACCTCCCAGATGGTTCCGGGCCGGGCCTCCAGCCGGTCGAAGACGTGGAAGAGCTCCATCGGCGCCCGCTGGGCCGCGTCGAGCTGCCGTTCCAGAACCTCGGCCTGCCGCTTGGCCTCGGCCAGAGACTCCTCCAGGCCACCCAGCGTACCGCGCGTCGTCTCCAGCGTCTTCCGGGCCTCCTGGACGCGCTGCTCCATGGTCCGGATGTCCTTTTCGGCGGAGACGATCTCGTCGCGCGCCGCGCGGACACGGCGCTCGCCCATCCGGTTCACCAGGACGCTGGCCGCCAGCAGCAGCAGCGACGCGTAAAGGATGATCGCCGTCATGGGGAAACCGGCCGCGCGCCTTCGTTGGTCCCGCTTCCGGCCGGGATAAGCGGGATCGTTTCCGGCCGCGAGGCCAGGACCCCGTTGCGCGTGCTGAAGGCACGCTGGAGCATCGCCGCGGCGGCGTCCGGCGTGTCGGCCCAGACACGGGCGATGTTCCGGCGATCCCAGATCGCCCGCGCGAACAGCATGCGCCGGGGGTCGAGCCGGGCGAAATCCGGGACGGTGCGCAACTCGCTCTCGTAGCGCTGGGCGCCGCTCTGCGCGTCGCCGATCTCATGCACCAGGGCGATCTTGGACGCTTTCACCGACGCGATCAGGCCGGTCAGGCGCCCGCGCTCGGCGGTCAGACGGTCGAGAGCCTCCTGCCTTGCGGCGCTCTCGGCCTGGGCGATCTCGATGCCGCGGCCGAGGGCGGCGAGGTCGGCGGACTGGGCTTCCAGCTTCCGTCGCACCAGCGCCTTGCGGCTGCCGGTGGCGGTCAGGCGCGAGGCCTCGTAGACCACGGAAATGCCGAGCGCGCCCACGCACAGAACCAGCACGGCGAGGGCGAAGGTGTCCAAATTCATCGCATCACCATCCGAACCATCAGCGCCCGCCCGGTGTGCCGGTGATGTTCATCGCCCCGGACAGGGGGTGCTCCGGCCGTCTGGCGTGCGCGGGAGACGGGAAATCGCCGGAGCGCCTTGCGGCTTCGTATAGGTCGCGCAGACCGCGGTCGAGACCGCGTGTCGAAATGCCGCCATGCATGGGGAAATCCGTGACGCCGCTGTCCGTGTCCTCGGTGTGCGCCGTCAGCCAAGCCGCGGCGGCATCCACCAGCGGCAGGGGCAAAAGCGCGCGAAGCGCCGCGCCGAGCAGCGGGTCGCGGCGGGTGTAGAGACCGGCCACCGCGAACAGGGCCATCGCTTCGGGCGGGACGCTGTCGTTGGCCAGCGCGCCGCGCACGCAGGCCAGCAGCTCGTCGATCTCCATGTCCGGCGCCCGCCCGCCCAGCGCCCGCCATCCGTCGCACAGGCGCAGCGCGGCGGCCAGCGTGTCGACGTCCGTGCCGTCCAGGGCGCGGAGCGCCACGACACCCCCGGGAATCGCCAGGGTGCTGGCGGCGCGCATGCGGTGGGTGTTGGCCTCCTCCAGGAACAGGGCGAGCGCGGCGGGGTCGGTGCGCAGCGCGTCCAGGACGGCCAGCGAGCGCTCGCGCAGGACTTCCGCCCAATCCACCATCTCGGGGGAGGCGAGCACCCGGTCCAAAGCGCCGTCGACCAGCCGGTTCTCCAGGCGGTTCTGCACGGTGGCCGGCAGGTCGTCCATCCGCCGCGACAGGGCCGGCCACCAGCCGGCGGTGTCGAGGACGCGGATGCAGCCGGGCAGCGGGTCCGGGACCGACAGCAGGGCCGGATCGCGCAGCATCACCGGCTCCAGCCAACGCGCCCACAGGCGGCGCGTGTGCGCCTGCCGCCGGCTGGACAGCAAGCCGAGAAGCATGGCGCGTACCGGCAGCCCGGCCGGTCGCTCCGTGGTCGGCGACACACCGGGACGGCGGTCGAAGCATGACAGGAACCGGCGGAACGCCGCGTACCGGCCGGTGGGCGCGCCGTTCGGGCCCGAACTGTCCAGAGGCATGGCGTCCAGGGTCGTGCCGATTGGGGTCATGCCGTCCAGATCCCTGCCATTGGAATCCTCATTTTGGAGGTCTCCGACATTGAGGTCCATGTCCATACGCGGGCAAGCTCCCTCGTTTTCGGAGAGTATAAAAGAGTACGGTAATACTTGGGTATTCATCAAAGGGCAGAATCGGCCCAAATTCGTGCTAGGTGTCTCTAATGCATGGCGTTTTGTGACAATTTGCTACAGCCCTGGACGGGTGGGCTTAGGTCTCGTACCGCTTTGGTGCCTTCCTTGTCCGTCGATGCGGAACCATTTGGGTAGGTCATGCGTGGAGGAGAGCATGGGCCAGGATATGGACGAAGGTCTGGACGACGAACCGTTGTTCGGACCCGACGACGGCTTCGCCGACGACTCCACGGCCAACGCCCGGCCGGCGGACCCGTGGCCCGTGCTGGTGGTCGACGACGATCCCCAGGTCCATACCATGACCGAGGTGCTGCTGCGCGATTTCGAGTTCGAAGACCGCCCGTTCGAAGTGGTCAGCGCCCTGTCCGCCGCCGCCGCGCGGTCGCTGCTGCTGACCCGTCCGGACATCCCGGTGGCGCTGCTCGACGTGGTGATGGAGACGGACGACGCCGGCCTGCGTCTGGTCCGCTTCATCCGTGAGGACCTGAACAACCACCGCATGCGCATCATCCTGCGCACCGGCCAGCCGGGACAGGCGCCGGAGCGCGACGTGGTCGTCGCCTACGACATCAACGATTACAAGGCCAAGAGCGAACTCACCGCCCAGCGTCTGTTCACCACGCTGGTCAGCGGCCTGCGGGCGTGGCGCGACATCGTGACCATTGAGCGGCACCGCCAGGGGCTGGAGCGCATCCTCGCCGCCTCGGCTCCGCTGTTCGAAACCCGCTCCATGCGCACGCTGGTGGAAGAGCTGGTGGACCAGCTCAGCAAGGTCGTGGACAACAGCGGCGGCGCCGTTCTGGCCTGCCGCTTGGTGGACCGCGGCGACGGCAAGACGCGGGCCACCGTGGTCGCCGGCTCCGGCCGTTTCGCGCGGTTCGTCGGGCGGCCCGCGTCCGACACGCTGGAGCCCGACCTGACCGCCCAGGTGATCGGCGCCTTCGAGACGCAGCAGAGCAATTTCGGGTCGGCCCGCTGCATCCTCGCCTTCCGCACCCGGGAGCATGGGACGACGGTCTTCGCCCTGGAGCGGAGCGAGCCTTACCGCGAAGACGATCACCGGCTGCTGGAGCTGTTCTGCGCCCGCGTCATCATCGGCTTCGACAACGTATGCCTGTACGAGGATCTGGTGGCGCTGAACCAGTCGCTGGAACGGCGCGTCGGCGAGCGGACGGCCGAGCTGGCCGCCAACCAGGCCGCCCTGGTCGCCGCCAAGGAACGGGTGGAGCGCGCGTTGGAGGCGGAACTGGTCGCCCGCGAGCAGCAGCGCCAGTTCGTTACCATGGTCAGCCATGAATTCCGCACACCGCTGGCCATCATTGACAGCGCCGCCCAGATGCTGACGCTGCGGGCGGAGCGGGAGACGCCGGACTCGCTGGAACGGCTGCGCGTCATCCGCAGCAGCGTTCAGCGCCTGACCGGGTTGATCGATACGCATCTGACCGACGAGCGGCTTCAGGCCGGAACGCTGAAGGTGCAGCGGGCCGAGGTCGACCTCAAGACGCTCCTGCGCTCGGTGACGGAACCCTTCCGCACCGCCTACACCGGCTGCGACTTCCATCTGGACCTGGACCGGCTGCCGTCGGTGGTGATGGCCGACGGGCATCTGCTGGGCATGCTGTTCAGCAACCTGCTGAACAACGCCTTCAAATATTCGGACGGCGACTGCCGCATCACCGTGCGCGGCGAGACCGAGGGGGGCTTGGCGGTGGTCGAGGTGGCCGACCAAGGCCGCGGCATCCCGCAGCATGAATTGCCCCTGCTGTTCGAGCGTCATTACCGGGGAACCGGTTCGGCGGGCGTGCCGGGGACGGGCATCGGTCTGCACACGGTGCGGCAGATCATCCTGCTGCATGGCGGCTCGATCAGCGCCGAAAGCATGGTCGGGCAGGGCAGCGTCTTCCGCGTCCGTCTTCCCGTCAAAAGCTGAACGCGCAAGGCCGGTCCGCTGCCGCCCACCCCGGATAATCCTTCCAGCGCGGCGGACGGAAATGTAACGTGTTCATAACAAGGCCACCGCGATTGCCGGAAACCGGTCCGGAACACTCAGACGCGGCGGGCGGCCTTTTCGCACTCCAACGGAAGAACCGTGGACTCTATTATGCTCGCTCAGCAATATGCCGGGATCAAACGGGACCTTGACGAGAAAGGCATCATTTTCTCGTTCAGCGGCTACCTGTCCGAGGGAATACTGTATTCCTTGGGAGAGGCTTTGCGTGAAAAGATGACCCTGGAGGAAACCGACGGCCCCACGGTGCGCCGGGTTTTCGCCGTGTTCGTGGAGCAGATGCAGAACATCATCCGGTACTCCGCCGAAAAGGTGACCGGCGCGCGTGAGAAGCCGGTCGAGCTGAGCGCCGGGATGGTTACCATCGGCATGGAAGGCGGGAAGGTCTTCATCGTCTGCGGCAACACCGTGTACAACGCCGACGTGCCGCGCCTGCGCGACCGGCTGGAGTATCTGAAGGGCTTGGACAAGGACGCGATCAAGACCTATTACCGGGAGCAGCTGCGCGAAACCCCGGAAGAGGGCGCGCGGGGCGCCAACATCGGCCTGATCGAGATCGCGCGCCGCGCCAGCGAACCCATCGAGTATGATTTTCTCGAAATGGACGAAGGCAAAAGCTTCTTCTGTCTCAAGGCTCGGATCTGAGAGCGGCTGTGGACATCCGGACGACCATGGAATCCCTGAAAATACCCGCGACGGGCCGGACGCCCGAAGTCGATTTCGACTTCGCCCAAGGCGTGCTTCGCCTCAGCGGCGAGTCCTATCCCGACGACGTCGCAACCTTCTTCGGCCCGATCTTCGCAGCGCTCCGCGCCTTCCTCGCCGAGGCGGGCGGCCACCCCATCCGCTTCGATATGGAGCTGCTGTATTTCAACAGCTCCAGTGCGAAGGCCCTGATGAACATCTTCCAGATGCTGGAGACGGCGGCTGGTGAAGGACGCAGCATCTCGGTCACCTGGTGCTATGAGGAGAATGACGATTCCATGCAGGAGCTGGGCGAGGACTTCGCCGAGGACCTGCAGCACGTCGCCTTCACCCTGAAACAGATTCCGGCCGACGGGGCGTCATGACCTTCAACCTCTTCGCCGCTGAGGAGCAGGCCATCGAGCAGGCCCGCCTTCTGGGGGAGAGGCTGGGCGCCGCCGCGCCCGAACTGCGCGCCGACTTCGAGGCGCTGGTGGAGGCGTTCCAGCGCAGCACGCGCGAACAGCGTCGGCTGGTCCGGGTCAGCGACCGGCTGCAGGCGCAGCTCGGCTCCGCCAATCAGGAGTTGGAGCGCCGCCGGCAGGAGGCGGAAGGCGCGCTGGCCGATCTGCGCGAGGCCCAGGAGGCGATGGTCCGCGCCGAGAAGCTGGCTTCTCTGGGCGCCCTGGTGGCCGGGGTGGCGCACGAGATCAATACCCCCGTGGGCATCGCCGTGTCCTGCGCGTCGCATCTGTCCGACGCCACCGCCGGGCTGCGCCGGCGCGCCCAGTCGGGCGAATTGAGCAAGGCGGATTTTTCCCGCTATCTGGCCACGGCGACGGACACCTCGGCGCTGATCCTCACCAATTGCGAGCGGGCGGCCAAGCTGATCGCCAGCTTCAAGCAGGTGGCGGTGGACCGCGCCAGCGCCGAACGGCGGGCTGTGAATCTCAACCGCTACATCCAGGAGACGCTGGTCAGCCTGGAGCCGAAGCTCCGCCAGGGCCGGCACACCATCTCCGTGTCCTGCCCGGACGGGCTGGTGGTCGACAGCTATCCGGGGGCGCTGTCGCAGATCCTGACCAACCTCGTGATGAATTCCGTCACGCACGCCTTCGTCGACGCGCAGGGTGCGGAGGGGCAGGGCGGCGTCTTGTCGGTTACGGTGGACGAGCCGGAGCCGGGCACCGTTCGGCTGGTCTACACCGACGATGGCCGGGGCATTCCGGCGGACCATCTGCCGCGGATATTCGATCCCTTCTTCACGACGCGGCGCGGCGAGGGGGGCAGCGGGCTTGGTCTGCACATCGTACACAATCTGGCGGTCGGGGCGCTGAAGGGGACGATCGCAGTGAGCAGCGCGCCGGGGCAGGGAACCCGCTTCGTCCTGACCTTCCCGAAAATCACCCCTCCGGACGAGGCGTCCGCCTGAGCGGTCTCAAGTCACGGCGGCCTCAGGTCATACGGACGGGAGCGGAGAACACATACCCCACGCCGTGGACCGATTTGACCGGGGCGGTTTCGCCGATGGCGTTTTCCACCTTATGGCGCAGGCGCCCGACCACCGTGTCGATCGAACGGTCGTCGGGGTTCCAGCGGCGGTTGTAGAGCGCCACGGAAATCTGGTCGCGGGTTGCCGGCTGGCGGGCCTGCCCGGCCAGCAGCGAGACCAGCTTCATCTCCATGCTCGTCAGGCTGACCCGCACACCCGTCGGGCTGGTCAGCGCCCAGGCCGTTGCGTCCAGAATCCAACTGGCCTCGTCCGTCGCGGGCTGGCCGGAGGATTGCGGGGCCGGCGGGGCGGCGTTGCCGTTGCTCGTCTCCAGGCGGCGGAGCAGGGCCTTGGCCTGGGCCTCCAACTCGCGCATTTCGACGGGCTTCACCAGATAGGCGTCGGCGCCCAGCTCCAGCCCGACCACCCGATCGACGGTGGAGCCGCGGGCGGTCACCATGATGATTCCGATGGCGGGATTCTCGCGCAGCCGTGTGGCGATCTTGAACCCGTCTTCACCCGGAAGATTGACGTCCAGAACAACCAAGGACACCGGGCGCGTGGCGATCTGTTCGTCCAGTTCGCGCCCATTCTTCGCTCCGACCGCATCGAAGCCGCAACTGCGCAGGTATTCGATCATGTCACGTCGCAGAGACGCCTCGTCCTCGACGACAACGATCGTAACGGCCGCCATCCCCTCTGCTCCCCCGTTACCGGTGCTTATTGTTCATAGGGCCGGCGCGGAAACTATATGAATTCGAATCGTAGGTCGAGCGACTTCGGCCCGCGACGGCCCTCTGCTGCACTATCACGCAATCCTCGGACGGGTAGTTACGCGATTTCCCACAGGGTGTTCCGCGTCGGGGCCGCCGGGTCGCCGGCCAGCCGGACGCGGAAGCCGACCATGGTGATGTCGTCGCGCTGCGGGCGGTCGCCCTGGAAGCCGGACAGGCTGGCCTCGATGCGCTCCTTCTGCCGGTCGAGCGGCAGCGCGCTGCACTCCTCGACCACGCCGTGCAGCCGGCGCTTGCCGAAGCTCCGTCCCCGCTCCCCGCCGCACTGGTCGGTCAGGCCGTCGGTGCAGATGTAGAAGGTCTGGTCCGGCTGCAGGTCCAGGCTGTGATTGGTGAAGGCCGGGGTCGGGCCGGACGCGCGATAGCCCAGGCTGCGGCGGTCGGCGCGGATCTCGCTCAGCCCGTCCGGGCCGGCGATGGCCAGGGACAGGCGGGCACCGGCGTAGACGAGCCGCCGCTGCGCCGGCTGGACGTAGCACAGCGCGAGGTCGAGCCCGTTGTCGAAGCCGCCTTCCCAGCTTGCCGCGTCGCCGTCCTGGTGCAGGGCCGCCCGCACCTTGTCGTCCACCGTGGCGAGCAGGGCCGCGGGGTCGGCGGCGCCCATGCCGTCCACCACGTTGTTCAGCACCGCGCTGGCCGTCATCGTCATGAAGGCGCCGGGGACGCCGTGGCCCGTGCAGTCGGCCACGCCGATGAGGAAGCCGTCCTCGACCTCGCGGTAATAATAGAAGTCGCCGCTGACCACGTCGCGCGGACGCCACAGGACGAAATGCTGGGCCAGCCCGCCCTCCAGCACCTCTGGCTTCGGCAGGATCGAGGACTGGATCAGCTGGGCGTAGTTGATGCTGTCCATGATGCGGCGGTTGATGTCGGCCAGCGCCTCCGTCCGTTCCTGAACACGGGATTCCAGGGTCTGGGTGTAGTCCTGGACCGTCTCGGCCATACGGTTGAAGGTCTTGGTCAGGACCCCGATCTCGTCCTCCCGCTCGGTGGCGAGGCGGGCGCCGTAATCGCCGCGGGAGACCGCCTGGGTCGCCTGGGTCAGCCGCCGCAGCGGACGGAGCACGACGCGGTTCAGCATGACGCTGATGATGGCGATGGCGGTGACCAGGGACAGCAGAAGCAGCCCGACCACCGGCAGCAGCGCATCCAGCGTGTTGCGGTGGACCTCCTCCGTCGAATAGAGCAGACGCAGCGTCCCCACCTGCCGGGTCACCCCGTCGCGCCCCCGCAGGTCGATGACCTTTTCGATGGTGGTGGAATCGGCGGAGGTCCTGGGGTTGCCGGACACCGCCATCGGCTCGCTGTGCCCCGGCTCGAAGACGGAGACGGCGAGAATGGCCGGGTCGCGCTCGCGCAAAGAATCGATGATGTTGCGGACGGCGCGGTCGTCGATTTCCCAGATCGGGTTGGCCAGCGCGTCCGTCTGCATGGCGGCGACCAGCTGCGCCCGCTTGGTCAGCGCCGAGAACTGCTGGTGCTCCACGATGTTGGCCGACACGGCCACGGCGACCATCCCCACGGCGGCGGCGGTGACCAGGATGATGCTGCCGACGCGGGTCAGCAGCGAACGGTCGCGCCGGCCATCGGCGAGGGCGCGCAATTCGGTCACGGGGCGATTCCCTGCCGGGCCCACAGCGCCGGAAGGGCGCCGCTGCGCTCCAGCCGGTCGAGCGTGCCGTTGACCCAGTCGATGCCGACCGGGCCGTCGCGGCGGACCAGGATGGTGTGCTCGTAGATCTGGTCGGTGCGGTCGGACACCAGGAGTTGCGGCGCCATGTCGGGGTTGGCCTTCAGGAATTGCGCCAGGAAGGAGCGTGTGACGATGGCCAGCGCGGCGCGCCCGGCGGCGACGCTGCGCACGTTGCCCTCGTGCGTGACGGTCAGCCGGGTGTTGAAGCGCTTCTCCAGAACCTCCGGGTCGGCGGTCATGCCGGCGAAGGCGTAATGATAGCCGAGCCGCCCAAGGATCGTCTTGTCGTCCAGCCGGTCGAAATAGCTCTGGTCCATGCCCGGACCGGCCTTGGCGACGAACACCTCCGCGTCGCGCAGGAACACCCGCGACGCCTCCACGGGACGCCCCTTCCAGCCCCAGGCGAGGCTTTCGAAGGCGATCATGTCGAAGCGGCCCCGCTCCATGTCTTCGTAGCGCCGCTGGGGGGAGGTGCGGACCAGTTCGAATCGGAAGTCGCTCTGCTCTGCGTTCAACAGGTCGAGCAGGGCCTGCGCGACGCCGCCGCCGGACTCGGTGACATAGGGAGGAAACTCGTAGCCGCCGACCTTGACGGTCACCGGAGCGGCCGCGGACTCGGCGGGTGCGGATTCGGCGGTCGCGGCAAGACCGGACGACGGCAGGCCGCCCGCCGTCAGTCCGGCGAGCGCCAAGGCCAGTATCGTCCGGCGGGCAACCGCTTTTGCCATCCTCAGCCCCGATGCTGTTCGCACAGCCGTGCGAAAAATCTACGGCATTTTACCAATGTATGCGCGTATGCAGCAATGTTTGTCGTTGAATGTGAAAGAAGATTTTTACCATCAGGCCGCTTCGGTTTCCCGCTCCTCGGCCGCCAGCCCGCCGATCTCCTCACCGCTCAGCGTCTCGCGCTCCAGCAGGGCGGCGGTGATCCGTTCCAGCGCGGCGCGGTCGGCGGCCAGGATGCGCCGGGCGCGCTCCATCCCCTCGTCGGTGATGCGGCGGACCTCCTCGTCGATGCGCCAGGCGGTGCGTTCCGAGCGGACGACGGCGGGGTCGTTGCCGGCGTGGGCAACGTAGCCGATGGCGTCGCTCATGCCCCAGGCGGTGACCATGCGGCGGGCGAGGTCGGTGGCGGCGCGGAAATCGGCTTCGGCCCCGGTGGTGACGGCGTCCGGACCGAAGACCAGATCCTCCGCCGCCCGCCCGGCCATGGCGACGGCGATGTCGGCCAGCAGCTTGGCGCGCGACACCGACACGCGGTCGCCCTCCGGCAGCCGCACCACCATGCCCAGCGCGCGGCCGCGCGGGATGATCGTGGCCTTGTGGATGGGGTCGGCCTCCGGGCAGCGGATGGAGACCAGCGCGTGACCGGCCTCGTGATAGGCGGTCAGGCGCCGCTCGTGGCTGGAAAGGGCGAGGCTGCGCCGCTCGTTGCCCATCAGGACGCGGTCCTTCGCCGCCTCGAAATCGGCCATGCCGACGATGACGCGCCCGTTGCGCGCGGCGGACAGGGCGGCCTCGTTGGTCAGGTTGGCCAGTTCGGCGCCGGAGAAGCCGGGCGTGCCCCGCGCCACCGTGCGGACGCAGACGTCGGGGGCGAGGTGCAGCCGGCCGGTGTGGACGCCCAGGATGGCCTCGCGCCCGGCCACGTCGGGCAGCGCGACATGAATGTGGCGGTCGAAGCGGCCCGGCCGGGTCACGGCGGGGTCCAGCATCTCGGCACGGTTGGTCGCGGCGATCACCACCACCTCGCCGCCGTTCACGATGCCGTCCATCTCGACCAGGAGCTGGTTCAGGGTCTGCTCCCGCTCCGAATGGGAGTTGGATTCGCCGCGCTTGCCGGCCAGGGCGTCGACCTCGTCGATGAACAGCAGGCAGGGGGCGGCGGCCCGCGCCGTCTTGAAGACGCTGCGCACCCGCGCGGCACCCAGCCCGACGAACATCTCGACGAAGTCGGAACCGGAGACGGTGAAGAAGGGCACCCCGGCCTCGCCGGCCGCGGCCTTCGCCAGCATCGTCTTGCCGGTGCCCGGCGGGCCGACCAGCAGGATGCCCTTGGGCACGCGGGCGCCGGCCATGGCGAAGCGGCGCGGGTCGCGCAGGAACTCCACGGTTTCGCGAAGCTCGTCCTTGGCCTCGTCCACCCCGGCGACGTCGGCGAAGACGGTGCCGGTGTCGCGCGGGCGGACGCGGGTGGCGCGGCTGCCGCCGAGGAACTGACCGCCGCTGAGCAGCAGCGCGCCGATCAGCAGGCCGATCACCAGGAAGGGGGCCAGCTTCTCCAGAACGGAAACGGTGCCGGAGACCAGCCCGCCGGCCTCCTCCTCGAAGGCGATGGCGATCTTCCGCCCGCGCAGTTCCTTCAGCAGGTCATCGGTGACCGGAACGACGGCGCGCAGCCGCTGGCCGTCCGGCGTGACGGCGTGCGCCCCGTCACCGCGGAAGGTGACCGACGCGATGTCCCCCCGTTCGGCCGCCGCCACCAAGTCGCTGTAGGTCGCGACCTCCTCGGCGCCGTCGCGTGCGTAGTCGGTCCAGGCCGCGAAGGCGAACCAGCCAAGCAGAAGCGCAGCAACAGCGGCGGCGGCGGTCAGGTACTTTTTCGGGATCGGCGGCATGGCGTCCTACGAAGGCGGTGAAAACCGTTTCCGGCACATCACCATCATTGATGAAGGCGCCACCGCCCCGCATCAACCGCATTCGGTCCAGGACTTTTCTTTGACCCAGAAGTAAGGAGAGGGTTAACGGCCCGGATTCACTCCAGGCCGGCCTTCTTGCGCACGTCGTAACTGCGCGTCCGCGACCATTCCTCCATGAACTTGACCAGCTCCGCGTCGGGCGGGTCGGGGAGGACGACCTTCAGCTTCACATACTGGTCGCCGGCCTGCTTGGTCGCCTGGTTCATCACGCCCTTGCCGCGCAGCCGCAGGGTGGAGCCGGTGTTGGCCCCCGGCTGGATCTTCAGCGCGACCGGACCGCTGACGGTCGGCACGCGGATGGTGGCGCCGAGAACGGCTTCGTTCAGGGTGATCGGCACCTCGACATGGATGTCGGAGCCCTGGCGGGTGAAGAAGGGGTGCGCCTCGACATGGACCTCGACGATGGCGTCGCCGGCCCCGAAGCCGCCGGCGCCGGGAAGCCCCTGGCCCTTCAGCCGCAGCTTCGCCTGATCCTCCGTCCCCGGGGGAACGGCGACGTCGATGCTCTTGCCGTTGGACAGGCTGATGCGCCGCTTGGTGCCCTGCGCCGCCTCGACGAAGGGCACGGAGACCGAATAGTTGATGTCGCTGCCGCGCGACCGCGAACCGCCGCCGGCAGCCCCGCCCGCGGCGCCGCCACCGGGCCCGCCGCGCTTGCGCCCGCCGCCGAACAGGTCGGAGAACCAGTCCTCGCCGCCGAAGAAGGAATCGTCTCCGCCGCCGCCGCCGGCCCCGCTGTAGGCGCGGCTGCGCCCGGCGTTGGCGCGGGAGCGGCCGCCGAAGCCATGGTGCCGCTCCTGGCCCGAGGCGTCGATCTCGCCGCGGTCGAAGCGGGCGCGCTTGTCGGAATCGGACAGCAGCGTGTAGGCCGCCGAGATTTCCTTGAAGCGCTCCTCGTTCGCGGCGTTGCCGGGCTTCAGGTCGGGGTGGAACTCCTTGGCGAGCTTGCGGTACGCCTTCTTGATGTCGTCGGCGCTCGCGGAGCGGGTGAGGCCGAGGATTTGATAAGGGTCACGCATGCTTTCCACGGACAGAGTTATTCCACCCCGAAGCCCGGGGATACGGCATTACGAATTGGCGACAATCTTCCACGTACCGTCGGCCTGTTTGCAAGCGGTTCCGTAGGCCAATTCGGTCTGGCTCTTTGTGGTTACCGTTTGGTGGAACTCCCGGCAATACTGACCGGCGTTGTTGTAGCCCTCACGCGTCGTGGTCAGGGAGCCGTAATGGCCCGTCGCCGGGTTGGTCCAGCCGATCTTGTCGCCGACCGGGGCTGCGTAGGCGCGCTTGGCCGCGGTCTCGGCGGCCGCCGCGTCCGACGGCTGGATCGCCGCGCCGCCGATGAAGGCGCCCAGCAGCGGGCCGGTGCCCGAGGACGCGACCTTGCCCGAGGCGTTGCCATAGGTCGACGAGATCCGGCCGCCGACGGTTTCCGCGTTCTTGGTGGCCTCCTGGGAGGTGCTGACGCAACCCGCAAGCAGGGCGATCGCCATCGCCGCCGGGACGAGCTTCTTCACGAACATCGATGCTGCCTCGAAAGGTTGGGAGCCGGCATGCCTTGCTTCTGGCGCACCGGTGGACACTCATATATGCGAGGCTATCCTATCTGTGAATTGGGCATATTTGTGAACTGGGAAGACGCCGGGAACGGCGCCGAAACCTGACGTTGAAACTTTGGGCCTACGGCCGCGCGACGAGGGGACAATGAGCGAATCCAACGACCGGGACCCGTACGCCCTGTTTCAGGACTGGATGGACGAGGCCACCCGCAGCGAGATCAACGATCCCAACGCCATGGCGCTCGCCACGGCCGACGCGCAGGGAGCGCCGTCGCTGCGCATGGTGCTTCTGAAGGGCATCGATCCGCGCGGATTCGTCTTCTACACCAACACGGAGAGCCGCAAGGGCGAGCAGCTTCTGGCCAACGCCAACGCCGCCCTGTGCTTCCACTGGAAGACGCTGAAGCGTCAGGTCCGCGTCGAGGGCGCGGTGGAGCAGGTGTCCGACGCCGAGGCCGACGCCTATTTCGAAAGCCGCCCGCGGGAAAGCCGCATCGGTGCCTGGGCGTCGCAGCAGTCGCGCCCGCTGGAGGGCCGCTGGGAGCTGGAGAAGCGGGTCGCCCAGTTCGCTGCCAAGTTCGGCCTGGGCGCGGTTCCCCGGCCGCCGCACTGGACCGGCTTCCGCATCCTGCCGCGGCGAATCGAGTTCTGGCAGGACCGCCCCTTCCGCCTGCACGAGCGGATTCTGTACCTGCGCGAAGGCGACCCGGCGGCGCAGGAGCCGGCGCGCTGGACGACGGAGCGTCTTTTCCCGTAAAGGACCGGTGCCGTCATCACATGAGAAGGCGCTCATGAACGAATCGCGTTCGCACCGGCTGCGCCGTTACGCCACCTACGCCAGCGTGTCGGTGTCTCTCACGCTGATCCTGGCGAAGCTGGCGGCCTATCTGGCGACCGACTCGGTCAGCATCCTGTCGTCGCTGATCGATTCCAGCACCGACATGATGGCCTCGGTGGTGACGCTGCTGGGGGTGCGGACGGCGTTGCGCCCGCCGGACGAGGCGCACCGCTTCGGCCACGGCAAGGCGGAGGCGCTGGCCGCGCTCGCCCAGGCCGCCTTCATCGGCGGTTCCGCGCTGTTCCTGACCATCGAGGCGGTGCGCCGCCTCATCACCCCGCAGCCGGTGGGCGAGGGGGCGGTGGGCATCGCCGTGATGCTGCTGTCGATCCTGCTGACCGCCGGCCTGATCACCTTCCAGCGCCATGTGGTGACGGCCACCGGCTCGGTCGCTGTGGGGGCGGACCGGCTGCATTATTCCGGCGACCTGCTGATGAACGCGGCGGTCATCCTGGCGATCCTGCTGACCGGATGGACGGGCATCAGCGCCTTCGATCCGCTGTTCGGTCTGGGCATCGCCGCCTTCCTGCTCTACGGCGCCCGCAAGGTCGCCAGGGAGGCGCTGAACGTCCTGATGGACCGCGAACTGCCAGCGGAGGAGCGGGAGCGCATCGCGGTGCTGGTGATGGCGCAACCGGACGTCGCGGGGATGCACGATCTGCGCACCCGCAGTTCCGACGTCGGCGCCTTCATCGAACTGCACCTGGAACTCGACCCCTCGCTGTCGGTCGCCAGGGCGCACGACATCACCGACCGGGTGGAGAACCGCCTGAAGGACGCCTTTCCCGGCGCCGAGGTCCTGATCCACCAGGAACCCGCCGGTCTTCAGGACGACCGGTTGGACCATCGCATCGCCGATGGCCAGGGCGCTCCTGGTCAAGGCGCCCCGGGCCAGGGCGTAGAGGGCAGTGCCGGCTGACGCTTTCTCCGCCTTCGGTTGCGATCGGGTTACCGGCGCGCAATAATTGGGCACATTGCCCTTTAGAATGACCCTTCCTCCGTTGCGCAATTGTAAGGGTTCGGTAATAATTGCATTGGATTTTAGCGCTCTGCGCATTCTTGTGAAACGGATGGCGGAAAAATGGACAGTGCGTTCGGCGGCCGCTCTCATTTGATCGCGGACATTGCCACCGAAGCGGGCAATCTCGGCATCGAGATCGCGGACATCGCGGGCCATGTGGAGGAGGTCAACGGCCGCCTCGGCCATCAGGCCAACGTCTTCGCGCAGTTGCGCGGCACCGGGAACAAGATGTCGGAGAGCACGCAGCGCATCTCCGCCGCCGCGACCGTGGCGCGTTCCGTGACCGAGCAGGCCCGGCAGGAGGTCGAGTCCTCGCACGACCGGGTGCAGCGGTCGATGAACGACATCCACGCCCTCGTCGCCGCGGTGGGGGGCATCGAAGGCCAGATCGCCGGTCTTCAGGAGGCGCTCGACCGCGTGGGCCGGGTCGCCAAGGAAATCTTCGTCATCGCCAAGCAGACCAACCTGCTGGCGCTCAACGCGACCATCGAGGCGGCCCGCGCCGGCGAGGCCGGGCGCGGCTTCGCCGTGGTGGCGAACGAGGTGAAGGCCCTGTCCAAGAAGACCAGCGAGGCGACGACGGAGATCGACGCCACGCTGAAATACCTCAACGACCAGGCGCAGCGCCTGATGGCCGAAAGCGCGGCCAGCGCCGGCAAGGCCCGCGCGGTGAGCGAGGGCACCACCGCCATCGGCGCCGTCATCGAGACCGTCGGCCGCGCCATGTCGGAACTGAACGGCGAGACCGACAAGATCGACGCGGCCTCCTCCGAGATCGGCGCCAACTGCGACGAGCTGCAGCACGAGATCGACGACCTCGCGGTTGGCGTGCAGCTGTCCAGCGACAATCTGGCCCAGGCGCGCGACCGCGTGAACACGCTGGTCGGCATGAGCGAGCGGCTGATCGGCATCACCGCCGAGCTGGACGTGGAGACCGTGGACACCCCCTTCATCCGCATGGTCACCGACGCCGCGTCGCGCATCTCCGCGGACTTCGAGGATGCGATGGCGCGCGGCGAGGTGCGCGAGGGCGACCTGTTCGACAGCAACTACCAGCCCATTTCCGGCTCCAACCCGCAGCAGCACATGACCCGCTTCACGGAGTTCTGCGACCGCGTGCTGCCGAAGGTCCTCGATTCGCTGCTGGGGCAGAGCGAACGCATCGTCTTCTGCGTGGCGGTCGATTCGAACGGCTACCTGCCGACCCACAACCGGAAGTTCAGCCAACCCCAGGGGACCGACCCCACCTGGAACGCGGCCAATTGCCGCAATCGGCGCATCTTCAACGACCGGGTCGGCTTGGCCGCGGGGCGCAGCACGAAGCCGTTCCTGCTCCAGACCTACCGGCGCGACATGGGGGGCGGCAAATACGCCCTGATGAAAGACGTCTCCGCGCCGATCACCGTGCGCGGGCGTCATTGGGGCGGCCTGCGTCTGGCCTACAAGGTCTGAACGGTCACAGGCCCGCCGTCCGGGGATGCGCCGTGACGTCGATGGCGCCGCCGTTCGGGCGGCGTTGAAATGGGTACCATTGAGTGTTGCAGTTTCATGATTGCATCCATTGAATGCGGCCGGGGTGGGTTGCGGATGATCGGCTGAACCGAAAAATCCGGTCGTTGGTCATCAACGGGCGTCATCACTGATGACTCTTGGAGGTGATGTTTATGCCCGAGCGAATCGTGGCGTTGTCGCGCGCCGTGTCCGATCTCGCCACGCGCAAGATGGATGAGATTCAGGCCGTTACGAACACGACCAAGATCCTGGCGCTCAACGCGCTGATCGAGGCGATGCGCGCGGGGGAGGCCGGACGGGGCTTCGCCGTGGTGGCCCAGGAGGTGAAGGCCATCTCGGAACGGATCACCGGCATCGGCGGGGAACTGCGCAGCCAGATGGCGGTGCAGACCGACGAGTTGAACACGCTCGGCAACCGTCTGGTCTCGCAGTTGCGCGGCGGTCGGCTGGCCGATCTGGCGCTCAACATGATCGACATCATCGACCGCAATTTGTACGAGCGGTCCTGCGACGTGCGCTGGTGGGCCACCGACCGCGCCGTGGTGGATTGCGCCGCCGATCCGTCCGAGACCAACCGCCGCGACGCCGCGCAGCGGCTGGGCGTCATCCTGGGCGCCTACACCGTCTATCTCGACCTCTGGATCGTCGACGCCAAGGGCGTGGTTCTGGCGAACGGTCGGCCCGACCGCTACCGCCGCCCGGTGGGCGCGTCGGTCGCGTCGGAACCCTGGTTCCGCGAGGCGATGGCGACCCGCAGCGGCACGGATTTCGCGGTGGCCGACATCGGCACCAACGACCTTCTGGACCGCGCCACCGTCGCCACCTACGCCACGGCCATCCGGGCCGGCGGGGAGGAGGGTGGCGCCGTGGTCGGTGTTCTGGGCGTTTTCTTCGACTGGCAGCCCCAGTCCCAGAGCGTCGTCGACTCCGTCCGCCTGACCGACGAGGAGCGCGCCCGGACCCGCTGCCTTCTGGTGGACAGCCGCCACCGCGTGATCGCCGCGTCCGACAGCAGGGGCGTCCTGACGGAAAGTTTTCCGTTGCGCACCGGCGGCCAAGGGCACGGCAGCTATTCCGACGACCAGGGACGCGTGGTCGGTTTCGCCGTCACGCCGGGTTATGAAACCTACAAAGGACTCGGCTGGTTCGGAGTGATCGTTCAAGAATCTGTCAGTCGTTGCGAATAGACGTGTTGGATTGCAGCAATTCGATACTTTTGAGTGCTCCGCCTGAAATGCTGGCGAAACACCCCCGTGGTGCAGTTGAACCATGGAAAGGTGCTTCGCATGCAGGCTCTCAGGCAGATCGTGATCGTACCGGAACAGGAAGACGACCTCGTCGCGGAGGCGATCCGCGACGTGCTTGTGGCCGACGTCATCGATCAGGCCACGAAGGACCGGCTGGTGGATGGGCTGACCGTCCTGAAGACCGGGCTGCCCTGTTCCGACGCGGGCTGCACCGGATGCGTCCACCGCCGGTCCTGCGAGCGTTTCATCGAAAGCATCCTGTGGACCAGCTGACCCCAGGACCTTGCCTGGTCCAATCCGGATGGGGGCGGCCTCCCTCTTTGGAACCGGCGGGGCTGTGACGGTCGTCACCGCGTAAACCGAAAACCATGCTAAAATGCCGTCTTAACGGTCCACGGCAGCGGCTTCACGGGTAGCGGCTTCAGGCGGTGCGGTGGACCGGAGATTCGCGTCTTGAGGTCGGTATGGGCTTTTCGGTGACCTTCTGGGGGGTTCGGGGCACGGTCCCTTGCCCGCTGCCGTCCCATATGGGCTTCGGCGGCAACACCAGCTGCGTCGAGGTTCAGGCGGGCGACCAGCGCATCGTCATCGACGCGGGCACCGGCATCCGCATGCTCGGCAAGCGCCTGCTGAAGGAGGGCGCCGCCGAGGCGACCCTGCTGATGAGCCACACCCACCTCGACCACATCTGCGGCTTTCCCTTCTTCGCCCCGGCCTACACCAAGGGCTTCCACCTGCGCATCGTCTCCGGCCACCTGAACGGCACCCCCGGCATCGAGGCGGCCATGGCCCGGCAGATGGAGCGCCCCCTGTTCCCGGTGCCCATGCGCACTATGGGAAGCAACATCGTGTTCGACGAGATCACGGCCGGCGACCAGTTCGCGCTGGGCGAAGGGGTGCAGGTCCGCACGGCGCGGCTGAACCATCCGGACGGCGCCACCGGCTATCGCGTCGAGCATCTGGGCAAGTCCTTCGCCTATGTGACCGACACCGAGCATGTGCCGGGCCATCCCGACCGCAACATCCTGGATCTGATCGACGGCGCCGACCTCGTGCTCTACGACAGCACCTACACGGACGAGGAGTGGCGGAACCGCATCGGCTGGGGACATTCGACCTGGACCGAGGGCGTCCGGCTGGCCCAGGCGGCGGGGGTCAAGCGGCTGGTGCTGTTCCACCACGACCCCGACCATGACGACGCCACCATGACCGCCATCGAGGCGGCCGCCCAGGCGGTGTTCCCGGACTGCTTCGCCGCGCGGGAAGGGATGACGGTCACGCTGGCCTGACCTCGGCTTGGCGCCTATGGCCTGACCCGGTGCCGGGCCGTTATAGAGGGGCTTCCTCCACCCCGCAGCGAACCCCCATCCATGCCCATTTCCTTCCTGGCCGTCCCGCCCATGACGCTGACGGTCGTCGCGCTGTTCGTCCTCACCTATGTCGGCATGGCGCTGGGGCGCTTCCCCGGACTGCGCATCGACCGCACCGGCATCGCCCTGGTCGCGGCCATCCTTCTGCTCGCCATCGGGGCGCTGGAATCGGGGCAGGTGACCGAGGCCATCGACTTCCCGACCCTGTTCATCCTGTTCGGGCTGATGGTGCTGTCCGCCCAATACGCGGCCAGCGGCTTTTACGACTGGTGCGCCCTGCGGGTGGCGCAGGCGGCGCGTTCCCCGGCCCGGCTGCTGGCGGTGACGGTGGCGGTGGGCGGCGGCTTGTCGGCGATCCTCGCCAACGACGTGGTGGTCTTCGCCATGACGCCGATGCTCTGCGTCGGACTGCTGGCGCGCCGGCTGGACCCGCGGCCCTACCTGATCGGTCTGGCCGGAGCGGCGAACGCCGGCTCGGCGGCGACGGTGATCGGCAACCCGCAGAACATCCTGATCGGCCAGATGGGGCATCTGGATTTCTGGCGCTTCCTGGCGGTCTGCGGGGTGCCGGCGCTGGTCGGCCTCGTGGTGGTGTATGTCGTGGTGTGGCTCGCCTGGCGGGGCCGCTTCGGCGAGCCGGATGACGGCGCGGCGGGCAGCGGGGCGACCGGGGAGGGCGGGGCGGAGCCGGTGACGCTCGACCGGGCGCAGCTCGGCAAGGCGGTGGTGGCGACCCTGGTGCTTCTCGGCCTGTTCACCACCGACCTGCCGCACGAGATCGGCGTGCTGCTGGTTGCCGGGGCGATGCTGATCAGCCGGCGGTTGGCCTCGCGCGGGATGCTGGGCATGGTGGACTGGCACCTGCTGGTCCTCTTCGCCGCGCTGTTCGCCATCAACCACGCGCTGAAGCTGACCGGCCTGCCCGCCGAGTTCGTGTCGGGGCTGGAGGCCGCCGGCTGGCTGCCCGACCGGCTGGCGGTGATGACCCCGCTCGCCCTGGCCGCCAGCAACAGCATCGGCAACGTGCCGGCGGTGATTCTGCTGCTCGCCGCTTGGCCGTCGCCGCCGGAGGGGGCTCTCTACGGGTTGGCGATCCTGTCCACGCTGGCCGGCAACCTGCTGATCCCCGGCAGCCTCGCCAACATCATCGTGGTGGAGCGGGCGGCGGCCTCCGGCGTCCGGCTCGGCTTTGTGGAGCACGCCCGTTGCGGCATCCCGATGACCCTTTTGTCGATGGGATTCGCCGTTATGTGGTTGTGGAGCACCGGCTGGATGCGTCTGAGCTGATTTTTCTCCTTATGGGCTATGCGAATGGTGCCGCCCCTCTCCGTCCGGGGCATTGCCCTCTCTTCGCAAAGCAAAAAACTTGGGGTGGCCTGTTCAAGGCAGCCCCAAGGCACCGATGCCCGAAGCTCAGACGCCCGAAGCACAGACGCCCGAAGCACAGACGCCCGAAGCACAGACGCCCGAAGCACAGACGAAGGACGGAAACCGCATGTCAGAAGCCCAGACGCCCCGGACGCTGGACACCGGAGCCCAGGAACGGCCTCGGGAAACGCCCTGGGAGACGCCGGTCATCGCGGTGGTGGTCACCCACAACCGTCTGGCCCTGCTGAAGACCTGTCTGGCGGCCATCCATGGGCAGGAGCCGCGGCCCGACCGCATCGTCGTGGTGGACAACGGCTCCAGTGACGGCACCGCGGAATGGCTGGCCGAGCAGCGGGCCGTGATGCCGGAGCTTCTGGTGGTCCGGCAGGCCAACATCGGCTCCGCCGGCGCTTACCACACCGCCTTCGCCACGGCGCTGGAACTGGGCGCCCGCTGGATCTGGAGCACCGACGACGACGGCATCCCGGCGCCGGGCGCGCTGGCTGAACTGCTGCGCCAGGGCGAGCGGCACGACCTCGACCTCGTCGGGCCGACCGTGGTCGCGGCGGAGGACCGCGGCGACCTGGCCTTCACCATGCAGGGCTTCACCAAGGCCGACGCCTTCGCCGCCGCGGCGCAGGACGGCATCGTGCCGGGCGCCATCGCGCTGTTCAACGGGACCCTGCTGCGCCGCCGCGTGTTCGAGCGGATCGGCAACATCAAGCGCGAGATGTTCATCTGGGGCGACGAGTGGGAGTTCACCCTGCGCGCGCGCCGGGCCGGGCTGCGCGACGGGACGGCGGTGCACGCCCTGCACGTCCACCCGCGCAACCGCCGCACCCAGCGTCCGCTGGTCGGCGGCTTTCTCGGCACGATCGAGGAGATGCCGGAGAACCGCGCCCCCTATTTCTTCCGCAACATGGGCTACATCCATGCCACCTACGAGCGCAAGTCCATCGCCCGCATGATGGTCAAGTACACGCTCTATTACCTGCTGCACCGGCGCGCCGACGTGAAGGGGCTGCGCGGCTTCTGGACCCATTACCGGGCCGGCCTGCAGAACCGCTATCCGCAGGACCTGCAGGCATCCCCCACGGCGTCGATCCCTGCGGCTGCTCCTGCGGCGGCCTCTGGCGCTCCGCCCCAGTCCTTCCCGAAAAGCGTCTGAGAGGGTCGCATGTTCAGGGATTTCACCCTCGACGGTCGGGCGGCGTCGCGCGCCGAGTCCGTGTATGTCTGGCCCGCCGCCCTGCTGATCCTGGTGGCGGCTTCGGTCCCCGTCTGGATGTTCGAGATTCCGGCGCTGGGCGACTACGTCAACCACGTCACCCGCATGTACGCCCTGGCCCATCTCGACCAGGACCCGGCGCTGGCGCAATTCTACATGGTGCGCTGGGCGATCATCCCCAATCTGGTGATGGACATCGTCGTGCCGCCGCTGGCCAAGCTGATCGGCGTGCACACGGCGAGCCGGCTTTTCGTCACCGCCAGCTATCTGGTTCTGGTGACCGGCTCCATCGCGCTTTACCGTGCCGTCTGGGGCCGGGTGGAGTTGGGGCCGCTGGCCGCCGGGCTGTTCCTCTACACGCTGTCCACCTACATGGGCCTGTTCAATTACCTGTTCGGGCTGGGGCTGGCGCTGTGGGGAATCGCCGGCTGGATCGTCATGCGGGAGCGCGCGCCCTGGCAGCGCGGGCTGGCCTCGCTCGGCATCGTGCTGCTCCTGTTCATCTCGCACCTGTTCGCCCTCGGGCTCTACGGCCTGACGCTGCTGGCCTTCGAGGGCTGGCGGCTGTGGCGGAGCGGTGGCTGGCGCGAACCGCGGCGGGCGCTGCCGGACGCGCTGGCCTTCGGTCTGCCCTTCCTGATCGTGCCGCCGCTGCTGCTGATGAGCCCGTCGTCGGGCTTCGCCGACGCGGTGCTGTGGGTCGGCACGGCGAAGCTGATGGGCTTCGACTTCTTGTTCGGCGGCTATGCCGATACGGTCGGCTATGTGACGGGGATCGCGGTCGGGCTGGGCATCGCCTGGGGCCTGTGGAGCGGGGCGCTGCGGGTCCATCCGGTTGGCGCCATCACCATCGCGCTGGGGCTGGTGGTCTATGCGGCGATGCCGCTGGTCCTGTTCGGCTCCTGGTTCGCCGACAGCCGCCTGCCCATCGGCATCGCCTTCGTTGCGCTGGGCTTCGTGCGCTGGGAGTTGGCGACCTCGGCCATGCGGGCGGCCTTCCTCTCGGTGGTGGTCGCGCTGTCGCTGCTGCGCAGCGCCGACGCCGGGGTGGGGCTGGCCAAGGTGGACCCGCTGCTGGAGGAGGTGCGCCAGTCCCTGCACCGGATTGAGCCGGGCAGCACGGTGCTCGCCACCTACGCCGACGAGACGCTGCACAAGTCGATCTTCCGCGCCACCCAGTTCACCGACGACCGTGCCCTGTCCTTTGGCCTGCACCACGCGCCGGTGCTGGCGCTGATGGAGCGCTCCAGCCTCGTGCCCATCGCCTTCACGCATCCGGGCAAGCAGGTGCTGTTGCTGAAGCCGGACTATGCGGACCTGGACGGCGATTTCACCTACATGCCGCGCATCGGCTACGTCGCCGACGCGGTGCGCCAGCCGGGCTTGCGCGACAACCATTACTGGGCCGACTGGCCCCGGCGCTTCGGCTACGTCTATGTGCTGTTCAGCGAGCCCGGTCGTGCCAACCCCGTGCCGGAGCATCTGACGCTGGTGCAGGAGGGGCGGTACTTCCAGCTTTACAAGGTGAAGTGAGGCGGGCGGTTGCCCCCTCCCCGGCCCTCCCCCGCGTTGCGGGAGAGGGTGCCTTCTGCGAAGCGGCGGCAGTCCCCTCCACCTCGAAGAGGGGGAGGGTTAGGGAGGGGGCAGAGCCCCTCAGGCCGCCCCTTCCGCTCCCCAAACAAATTGGTCGAACATCGGCTGGATCACCGCCTCGCCGATGTCGCGGGTGATGAAGACGATTTTGGAGCGGTGATCCTCGCCAGGCCATTCCTGGAGTTGGACCGGCGGGTGGAACATGTGCTGGACGCCATGGACGACGACCGGCAGCGGGCTTTCCTTCACGTTCAGCAACCCCTTGATGCGCAGAAGGTTCTCCCCGCCGGTGGCGATCAGGGCCTCCATGAAGTCCACGAAGTTGTTCCACGGGATCGGCTCGTCCACCACCATGCAGAAGGCGCGGATGTGGTCGTCGTGCCGGTTGGTGTCGTGGTGGTGGTGATCGTGCCCGCAGTCGGGACCGCAGGAGTCGCCATGCCCGTGTTCGTGGTGATGGTGGTCATGATCATGGTCATGCCCGTGATCATGATGATGGGCCTGCTCGTCGCGGTACGCCTCTTCCCGGAGCCAGCGCGCCACGTCGGGGCTCTTGGTCTCCGGGTTGTAGAGGCCGGCGTCGAACAGCAGAGCCGGATCGACCTCGCCGAAGGCGGCGGGAATCTGCGGAGCCGCCGGGTTGATCGCCGACAGGCGCTGGCACAAGGCGAGCGTCGTGTGGGGCGTGGCGAGGTCGGTCTTGGTCAGCACGATGCGGTCGGCGACGGCGGCCTGCTTCACGCTCTCCGGCTGGCGGTCGAGCTGGCTGGCGCCGTGCACCGCGTCCACCGTGCTGATGACCCCGTCCAGGCGGAAGCGGGCGGCCAGCAGCGGGTCGCTCATCAGCGTGTGGATGATCGGGGCCGGGTCGGCGAGGCCGGTGGTCTCCACCACCACCCGGTCGAACTCCGGGATGTCGCCGCGCACGCGCTTCAGGAACAGGTCGCGCAGCGTGTCGACGAGGTCGCCGCGGATGGTGCAGCACAGGCAGCCGCTGTCCATCAGCACCATGTTCTCCGACGCCTTGGCGACCAGCAGATGGTCCAGCCCGACCTCACCGAACTCGTTGATGACCACGGCGGTGCGGGCCATGCCGGGATGGTGCAGGAGCCGTTGCAGCAGCGTGGTCTTGCCGCTGCCGAGGAAGCCGGTCAGCACCGAGACGGGCAGGCGGGGCGCCGGTTGGGCGGCGGGGGTGGGTGCGGCGGTCACGGGGTCTTCTCCTGGCAGTCGGTGCATGTGCCGCGCACCTCGACGGTGGGGCGGCTGACCTGGAAACCATGCTCGGCGGCGATCGTGCCGATGGCGGCGCGGATGCGCGGATCGTCGATCTCCACGGCGTTGCCGCAGGTCTTGCACACCAGGAACTGCCCGGAATGGACGGCCCCCGGCGCCGCGCAGCCGATGTAGGCGTTCAGCGATTCGATACGGTGGACCAGCCCGTGCTCCACCAGGAACTCCAGCGCGCGGTAGACGGTCAGCGGGGCGGTGGCCTTGCCCTCGCGCTGGCTGAGGTCTTCCAGGATGGCGTAGGCGCCGCGCGGCTTGTGGCTGTTCCAGACCAGCTCCAGCACCTGCCGGCGCAGCGCGGTCAGCCGGGCGCCGCGCTCCGCGCACAGGGCGTCGGCGCGCGTCAGCGCGTCGGCGATGCAATGCGCGTGGTCGTGCCCATGCCGGGAGGCCGGGCCGGCGGTGGGTTGGGGATCGGTGGTCATGGCGTTATCTTATTACATCGCCGGACGCCGACACCAGACAAAGAAGAAGGGCGGCCCCGGACGCGGGGGCCGCCCTTTCAGGCGTGTCGCTTCGTTATGAGACGGTCAGGCGTACGGTCAGAGACCGATCACGCCGCCGTCCTTCTTGGTGATGGCAACCACCGACGGGCGCGGCGGCATGTTGGGCTTGAAATCGGGCCAGCGGGTCGCCGGGTCCTCGAAGGAGGAGAGCTTGCCCTTGAAGCCTTCCCACTGGTCGACGCCGTCGGTGGCCGGGTGCTGCACGGCGACGAACAGGGTCTTGTCGTCGGTGGTGAAGCAGGGGCCGCACATCTCGGCACCCACCGGCACGCGGTAGAACATCTTGGACAGGCCGCGCAGGTCGCCTTCGGTCTCCACGGCCCAGACGCCGTCGGCGGTGCCGGAGGCCTTCTTCCAGTTCTCGCCCTGGTCGGTGGTGATCCACAGGCGGCCGCGGTGGTCCACCGCCGCGTTGTCGGGGCAGGAGAACCAGCCGTTGGCCGAGGTGTCGGCGTGGAACTGCGCGCCGACCTTCTCGTCCGCCGGGTTGCCGCCGCGGACCAGGATCGTCCATTCCGCCTTGGTGGCGGCGTGGTTGCCGTTCTCCGGCAGGATCTCGACGATGTGGCCCCAGTTGTTCTCGGCGCGCGGGTTGGTCGCGTCCACCTGCTCCGGCTTGCGGCGGGAGTTGTTGGTGAGGATGACGTAGACCTTGCCGGTCACCGGGTTGACCTCGATGTCCTCCGGGCGGTCCATCTTGGTGGCGCCCAGCGCGTCGGCGGCGAGGCGGGCGTTGATCAGGACGGTGGCCTGGTCGGGGAAGCCCTTCTCGGCGGTCAGCGGGCCCTGGCCGTGGACCAGCGGCAGCCATTCGACCGAGGCGTCGGCCTTGAACTTCGCCACGTAGAGCGTCCCGGTCTCCAGGATGTCGATGTTGGCGGCGCGGTTCTTCGGGTCGAACTTCTTCGCCGCGACGAACTTGTAGACATAGTCGAAGCGCTCGTCGTCGCCGGTGTAGGCGACCACGGTGCCGTCCTTGCCGAGCGCGATCTGGCAGGCCTC
Source organism: Azospirillum sp. UENF 312511 (assembly GCF_058780635.1). Taxonomy (NCBI): domain Bacteria; kingdom Pseudomonadati; phylum Pseudomonadota; class Alphaproteobacteria; order Rhodospirillales; family Azospirillaceae; genus Azospirillum; species Azospirillum sp. UENF 312511. The sequence continues at coordinate 2,627,294 of NZ_JBSNCG010000003.1, forward strand.
ATGCTTGAAGCGGCCGAGCGCCGTGCGCTTCTTCGGGGTCGAGGTCGGGTCGTAGGGATCGATCTCGACGATCCAGCCGAAGCGGTTGAACTCGTTCGGCTCCTTGGCGATGTCGAAGCGGTCATGGTGGACGCCCCAATTGTACCATTCGCCGGGGAAGCCGTAGCGCTTCAGCACCTTGGCGTTCGGGTTGGTGTCCTCGACCTTGCCCCAGAAGTAGCCGTTGAAATTCTCTTCCGCCGACAGCCAGGTGCCCCAGGGCGTCATGCCGCCGGAGCAGTTGTTCAGCATGCCGCGGACCATCGTGCCGGTCGGGTCGTAGCCGGTCTTCATCAGGGCGTGGCCGGCGGCCGGGCCGGTGATGGCGCAGGCCGTCTCGCCGGTGATGCGGCGGTTGTAGCGGAAGTCCGCCACCGTCACCCACTTGCCCTTGACCTTGCGGATCTCGACGACGGTGCCGCCGTGGGCGGCCATCTCGATGTCCACCAGCGCCTTGGTCATGCGGGCGAACTTGTCCTTCTGCTGCTCCACGCCGACGCCGGGGAACATGACCTCCTCGTCGGTGTATTCGTGGTTCACGCAGAGCAGGGCGCGGTCCGGCGACTGGGAGCCGAGCGGCAGCGGGGCGTAGCCGACGAAGTCGTTGTTGTAGCCGAACTGCTTCGACTGCGCCTCGGCCGACTGGTTCATCGGGTCGAAGGCCGGCGCGCCGGGGACCACCGGGTCGCCCCAGCGGATCAGGATGTCGGCGTTGTAGCCGGCGGCGACGTGATGGTCGGCGTCGACACCGTGAGCGACTTCCTGGAAGGAGAAGCTGGCCTTGGCCGGGCGCGGGGCGCCGGTCACGGCGGCCTCGGCCTCGCGGGTCGGGGAGAGCAGGGCGGCCGGGCCGATCAGGGCGCTGACCGCGGCGCCGGTCAGCATGCCGCGCATCATGTCGCGGCGGCCGAGGCGGGCGTTGATGACGTCGCCCATGGTCGGGTTTTCGGACGGGTTGGAGCCGATGTCCTCGCGGCCCTCGAAGGTCAGGTACTTGGTGCCCTTCTGGGGCAGGTCATGCGTGTCCATCGGTGTGCCTCGTCTCTTTCCGCAAATTTATTTTGGGTGGGGGCGGGCGCACCTTACCGGGGGCCTGTGACGGTTTCTTTGCACTCCCATGAAGGCGGAATGAAAACGCATGGTCGGGTTTTACGATCCCGCAACGATCAATCGCCGGCTTTCTTGACCTCGTTGAAGGCGGCCAGCGCGCGGTCTCGGGCGGTGCCGTGGTCGACGATCGGCCGCGGGTAATCCTTGCCGATCTTCACATTCGCCTGCCGCAGCACTTCGTCCGGGGCCTCCCACGGCTTGTGGATCCAGCGGTTGGACAGCTTTTCCAGTTCCGGCACATAGCGCCGGACATAGGCCCCCTCCGGATCGAACTTCTCGCCCTGGAGGATCGGGTTGAAGACGCGGAAGAAGGGGGCCGCGTCGGCGCCGCAGCCGGCCACCCATTGCCAGTTCCCGGCGTTGTTGCCGATGTCGGCGTCGACCAGCGTGTCCCAGAACCACGCCTCGCCCTCCTGCCAGGGAATCAGCAAATCCTTGATGAGGAAGGAACCGACGATCATCCGCACGCGGTTGTGCATCCAGCCGGTCTGCCAAAGCTGCCGCATTCCGGCGTCCACGATGGGATAGCCGGTGCGCCCGCGCTGCCACGCGCGGAGGCCCGCCTTGTCCGTCCGCCAGGGGAAGCGGGCGAAGCGCGCGTCCAGCGGCGTGTCCGGAATGCCCGGCTCCTCGCGCAACAGATGGTGGTTGAACTCCCGCCAGCCGAGTTCCCGCAGGAAGGCTTCGGCGCCGGCTGCCAACTCATGCCGCTGGTCTGCGGCGTGGCGGGTGGCGTGCCAGATCTGCCGTGGGCCGATCTCCCCGAAGGCGAGGTGCGGCGACATCGCCGAGGTTCCATCATGGTCTGGGCGGTCGCGCTCCGCCGGGTAGGCGGCGACCGGACCTTCCAGGAAATCGGCCAACCGCTCCCGCGCCGCCTCCTCGCCGGGCTCCCAGCGCTCGCGCAGGCCGCCGACCCAGTCCGGCGCGCTGGGCAGCAGATCCCAGTCCTTCAGCGACTCGCTGGACACCGGCTTGGCCGGCGGGGTCAGCTTGGTCGGCGCGCGGGTGGGGCGCGGCGGTTCCGGCATCGACAGCAGCGCCTTCCAGAAGGGCGTGAAGACCCGAAAGGGCGTGTCCGACTTGGTGCGGATGGTTCCCGGCTCGAAGAGCAGAGCGGCGTTGTGGGGGTGCACCGTCACGCCGCGCACGCTCAGCCGTTCGACCACCCGGCGGTCGCGGGCGATGGCGGTCGGGCCGGCGCGGCGGTTGCACAGCAGCGTGTCGGCGCCGGTCTCCTCCGCCAGTGCCGCCAGCACGGCGGCGGGGTCGCCGCTGCGCAGCACCAGGGGCGAGCCGAGCTTAGTCAGCGCCTTGCCCAGCCGCTCCAGGCTGCCATGCAGCCACCAGCGGGAGGCGGCGCCGGGAAGCCAGGGGTCGTGGGCGTCCTTCTCACGGATGTAGACCGGGATGACCGGCGCCCCATCCTCCGCCGCGGCGCTGAGCGCCGGGTTGTCGGCAAGGCGAAGATCGTTGCGGAACCAGACGAGGATGGGGGATTGATCGGTCGTCATCGGCCAACTTTAAGGACATGGACAGAAGAACGGGCATGCCAAAACGCCGCAGCCAATGACCACGGTCAGTGGCTCTTGCTACGCGGTGCCGATTGTTCCGGATCACCACGACGGCAAAAATTTTTCCTGGGGAAATCCTATTGGCGGCGATTTTTGGGCCGCTATTTCCGCCTTCGCTGCCACGACGTGGAGCCGGAGGCACGGCGGCCGACGGCGCCGGCTCCACGGTCGGGGAGGAGAACGAGACGCCATCAACGGAGGAAACCACATGTCCCGCCTGTCACGCCTGCTGACCGCCGCCACCGTCGCCCTGCCGCTGTCCCTCGCCGCTCTCTCCGCGAAAGCGGCGGACATCGTGGACACCGCCGTCTCGGCGGGCCAGTTCAAGACGCTGGTCCAGGCCGTCCAGGCCGCCGGCCTCGCGGACACGCTGAAGGGCAGCGGTCCCTTCACCGTCTTCGCCCCGACCGACGAGGCTTTCGCCAAGCTGCCCGCCGGCACCGTCGAAAATCTTCTGAAGCCGGAGAACCGCGAGAAGCTCCGCTCCGTACTCACCTATCATGTGGTGTCGGGCAAGGTGACTTCGGCCGATATCGCCGGCAAGACGGCATCGCCGAAAACCGTGCAGGGAACCACCGTGGACATCGACGCGACGAAGGGCGGCGTGATGGTGGACAACGCGAAGGTCGTGAAGCCCGACATCATGGCGTCCAACGGCGTCATCCACGTGATCGACACGGTCATGATGCCGAACTGACGTTCTGCTTTTTCATCGAGGTCCCTCCTGCCGGACGTTTCACCGCCGGTTCCGGCAGGACCACTCGCCCGGAGAGTTCCCCCGGCTCTCCGGGCTTTTTCTTTTCAAGCCTTGTCCGGAGACAGGCGGCTGCGCGGGAAGCGGTGGACCTTGCCGCGGGCCAGCAGATGCACCTCGAACCGCTCCGCCAACAGGCCGGACACCGCCGGGTCCAGCACGTTCAGCCCGCCCGCGAAGGCGCCGAAGGCCGGCAGGATCAACTTTCCCCCGTCGAAGGCGAAGCAGCGCTCCCGCACCCGCCGGCCCGGCACGACGACGGCGGCCACCGGGTGCAGATGCCCCGACAATTCGCCGACGGCGCCGGGCACCGCCTCGTGCCGGAAGGTCAGCGGGCCGAGCGCCAGCTCGTCCAGGATGCGCCCGCCGAACCCCTCCGGCGGTTCCGGATCGTGGTTGCCGGTGACCCACAGCCAGTCCGCCACCCGCCCGGTCAGGTCGCGCAGCCGCGCCACGTCCCCCGCCTCCATGCGGCTCGCCGCCCGGCGGTCGTGGAAGCTGTCGCCAAGGCAGATCACCCGCTCCGGGGCCAGCCGCTCCACCAGCTCCGCCAGCCGGCCGAGCGTCGCCCGCGTGTCGTAGGGCGGCAGCATCCGCCCACGCGCCGCGAAGGCGGAGCCCTTCTCCAGATGCAGGTCGGCGACCACCAGAGTCCGCTCCGCCGGCCAGACCAGCGCGCCGGAGGGATCGGGGGCCAGCGCGGCGCCCCGCAGGGTCATCGTCGTGTCCATGGTCATCACAACGTCAAGCGGCCCTGCTCATCACGGGACGAATCCAATTCCGGCATCGCCTCGGCCACCAGATCGGCGGCGGCCTGCTCCAGAAGCTCGTCGGTGGCGGAGCCGTCCACCCGTTCCCGCCCGATCTCCAGGATGACCGGCACGGCGAGGGGGGAAATGCGGTCGAGGTCCTTGTGGGTGATGCGGCCCTTCACCCGGACCAGGAAATCCGACAGGCGCCGCACGTCGGTCAGCCCGCCCGCCGCGTCGGCGCGGGTGGCGCGCAGCAGCACATGGCCGGGGTCGTGCTTGCGCAGCACGTCGTAGATCAGGTCGGAGGAGAAGGTGACCTGCCGCCCCGACTTCTCCTGCCCGGGATGGCGGCGGTCGATGACCCCGGTGATCAGCGCCACGTTGCGGAAGGTCCGCCGCAGCATCGAGGACTCGTCCATCCAGGCTTCCAGGTCGTCGCCCAGCATGTCCTGGTCGAACAGCCCGTCCATGTCCTTCGGCGTTCGCAGCGACCACACCGCCAGCACATAGTCGGTGGCGACGAAGCCGAGCGGGCCGCAGCCCATCCGCTCCATCCGGCGGGTCAGCAGCATCCCCAGCGTCTGGTGCGCGTTCCGCCCCTCGAAGGCGTAGACGACGAGGAAGCGCTTGCCCGCCTTGGGGAAGCTCTCCACCAGCAACCCATCGCGCGCCGGCAGGACGGAACGCCAGCGCTGGAGCCGCAGCCATTCCTGCACGTCCTCCGGCAGGCCGGGCCACTGCGCCGGGTCGGCCAGCATGGCGCGCACCCGGTCGGCCAGCGCCGTGGTCAGCGGCAGCCGCCCGCCGGCGTAGGCCGGGACCTTCGGCTCCCCGGTGCCACCCTTGCCGACCTGCGCCTCCATCTCGCGGATGCCGAGGAATTTCAGCAGCTGGCCGGCGAAGACGAAGGTGTCGCCGGGGGTGAGGCCCTGGATGAAATGCTCCTCCACCTCGCCCAGCACCGGGCCGCGGCTCAGGCGCACGCGCAGCATGGCCTCCTGCGTGATGGTGCCGACGTTCATGCGGTACTGCCGCGCCACCGCCGGCCCGGCCACCGCCATGCGCCCATCCTCGCGCAGCTTGAGCCGGTGGAAGCGTTCGTAGTTGCCGAGCGCGTAGCCGCCGGTCGCCACGAAGTCCAGCACGTCGTCGAACTCGTCCCGCGACAGCCCGGCGTAGGGGGCGGCGCAGACCACCTCGTCGTACAGGTCGTCGGGCCGGAACGGCTCGGCGCAGGCCATGCCGAGCATGTGCTGGGCCAGCACGTCCAGCCCGCCGGGGCGGGGCCGCTCGCCGTCCAGGCTCATGGCCGCCACGGCGTCGAGCGCGGCGCGGCATTCCAGCACCTCGAACCGGTTGGCGGGGACGAGCAGGGCGCGGCTCGGCTCGTCCAGCCGGTGGTTGGCGCGGCCGATGCGCTGGACCAGCCGGCTCGCCCCCTTCGGCGCGCCGATCTGCACCACCAGATCGACCGCCGCCCAGTCGATGCCGAGGTCGAGCGAGGAGGTCGCCACCACCGCCCGCAGCTTGCCCGCCGCCATGGCGGCCTCGACCTTGCGCCGCTGCTCCGCCGCCAGCGAGCCGTGGTGGAGCGCGATGGGCAGGGTGTCGTCGTTGAGGCGCCAGAGTTCCTGGAAGACCAGCTCCGCCTGGGCGCGTGTGTTGACGAAGACCAGCGTGGTGCGGTGGGCGCGGATGCGCTGGTACACCTCCTTCAGCGCGTGCATGGCCATGCGGCCGGACCAGGGCAGCCGCTCGCGCGTCGTCAGGATGTCCACCTCGGCGGAGGCGCCGGCCCGCCCGGTGACCAGCCGCACGTCGCCGCCACCCGCGTGCCCGGTCTTTGACAGCCAGGCAAGCAGCTGGGCCGGCTCCGCCACGGTGGCCGACAGCCCGACCCGCCGGGCCTGCGGCGCCAGCCGGGACAGCCGCGCCAGCCCCAGCGCCAGCAGGTCGCCGCGCTTGGTCCCGGCCAGGGCGTGCAACTCGTCGATGATGACGCAGCGCAGGTGCCGGAAGATTGTCGCCGCGTCGGCGTAGGCGATCATCAGCGCCAGACTTTCCGGCGTGGTCATCAGGATGTGCGGCGGGTTGGCCCGCTGCCGCCGCCGCTTGGATTCGGGCGTGTCGCCGGTGCGGGTCTCGGTGCGGATGGGCAGCCGCATCTCGGCGACGGGCTCCTCCAGATTGCGCTGGATGTCCACCGCGAGCGCCTTCAGCGGCGAGATGTAGAGCGTGTGCAGCCCCTCGCGCGGGCGCTCCGCCAGATCGAACAGCGACGGCAGGAAGCCGGCCAGCGTCTTGCCGCCGCCGGTCGGCGCGATCAGCAGGGCGCTGTCCCCGGCGGCGGCCGCCTCGACCATGGCGAGCTGGTGCGGGTGCGGCGCCCAGCCCCGCGACCGGAACCAGCCCTGGACGTTGGCGGGGAGAAGGGGGAGGGGAGTTCAGGCATGAGCGCTGGCTGTAATCAGGAATTGTATTCACGGTTGAGGAAAACTTCGTTCCACGTCATTCCTGCGAAAGCGAGAATCCAGGCATTGCACCACGCAACGTATTGGAAACACTATGTTCCTGCCTTCGTGGAAATGATATTTGAAAGCATTGTCAGAAAGTCGAACGGGCTGGCGAACGGCCAATGTTGGCGCCTTTGGGGAGGTGGTAAGAGATAAAGAAAATTCCAGTATCGTATCGTTTTTTATTTTTCTTTTGGGAATGACTTTATGATGTTTGATACGACTTTGAGATCGCGAAGACTCAGGTGTCGTGCTGCATCGACTATGGTAATTTCCAGCAAGGTTTTCTCTTGGTTGTTTTCGTTGCGAGTATCAAATATTTTTACGATATCGCATAATGGAATATCTAGCTTCTCGCTAATGCGAATTAGCGTCTCCAATCTCGGCATGTTCTGCCCACGCTCCATCGCTGAAATCGCCTGAACGGAGCGCTCGATCAATCCTGCAAGGTCTTCCTGTGTAAGTCCTCGCTGCTCTCGAAGTTCGCGGAGCATTTTCCCGAATTGCTGCATCTCTTTCATGGATGGGATATCGTTTGAGCGTTTTCATCTGGAAAAGAAAGAGAGATTTTCTCGAGTATACTTAGGTCTCGAATGCTCAGTCGCTTTGTTGCTCTAATAATCGAAAATTCCAAATCCTCCCGATTTGGATCATGCGTAGCGTTTGGTTCGAATGCAATGAGCAGATTGCGCAGTGGAACGCTCATTTTTTCACTTATGTTGATGAGCGTTTCCAATTTAGGAAACGTCAAGCCGCGCTCCATTTTTGAAACTGCCTGAACGGAACGGTCAATCAACTCCGCAAGATCTTCTTGCGTGAGGTTTCGTTGTTCCCGAAGCGTGCGGAGCATCCGCCCGAATTCCTGCGTGCGTTCCATGTCCGGACTTTCATCCGGGCGAAGAGCGTTGACCATGTATCTGAGGCGCTGTAAACTTAAAGTAATTATTCAGTGCGGAACGGGTGTACCATGCGTCTGTCCGGTGTGTTGCTCATCATCTGGGGTGGACTGCTGGTGCCGCTTACCCTGCCGTGGACATGGGGGTACCGGAAGCAACTGGGCCTGATCGCCAGCCTCGACGAGATGACCATGAGCTTTCTCGGGGACAGACTTCCTTACGCATACGTTGTGTCGTTTTCGGTGATCCTGGTGGGACTCGGGCTGTCGTGGATCGCCCTCGCCACGGTGTGGGACCCGCCCTGTCCGCGTGCACGGGGTGTTTCGGGGAAGGAAGAGGTGCCGCCGTCCACAACGCCCCGGAAGACGTCGTTGGAGGAGGTCATGGGCGACCGCCCCATCGACCCGATGAGGCTTCATTGAATAGCGCGTTGGCGAACCCTGAGCGCCGGTTGAGCCTCTGTCCTTCGCGGCGTTTGACGGCTTCGGGAGCTGTGGTATTTTACGAAGCAAGGAGGTGATGCGCCTTCGGTCTCCTGGAGGCGGAGCCGGTTTCCCGACCCCGCCCATTGGTTCCTTAGCGATCGTGGTCCTGGTTGAAGCCGGCTTCGAACTCGAACTTCATCCGGAACCAGAAGCGTCGGAACCACTTCAGGTACCTTTTCAAGCGCATCACCTCCTCTCGGATGCCGGACTGGTAGGGCCCGCCGGCACGCAACATCCAAAGGAATGCATGGGCGCGGTCAACCGGGGATGTGGCTCGGTGGGATGGCTGCGGCACTTGGGCGCGTGGTCGGGGTGGAAGGTGTTGCCCCCTCCCTGACCCTCCCCCGCTTCGCAGGGGAGGGAAATTAGGCGCCGGTCACGATGCGGACGTGGATGGGCAGGGGGATCGTGCCGCCTTGGGCCTGAGCGTCGAAGCGGCGGGTCACCTCGGCGTCCAGGGCGGCGCGCTGCCCGGCGGTGAGATCGTGCAGGCGGTGGCCGAAGCTCATCTCCAGCGTGGCGCGCCAGAAGGGTTGGCCCTGAGGGGCCTTGCGGACCGGGGTGATGTCGGCCTCGCTCACCGTGGCGAAGCCGGCGGCGCGCATCGCCTCCGCCAGAAGGCCGGGGGCGGCGAAGCGGAACAGCGGGTCCAGGCTGCGGTCCTCGCCCAATTGGGCGGCGACGGCGTCGCCCACCGTGTCGAACAGGGCGTTGCCGGCGCGCGGCCCCCAGACCATGAAGGCCGCCCGCCCGCCGGGGCGCAGCACGCGCCGCAACTCCGCCAAGGCCGTCGCCACGTCGGGGACGAACATGATGCCGAAACGGCAGGTCACCCGGTCGAAGCTCGCTGCGGCGAAGGGCAGGGCGGTCATGTCGGCGGCGGCGAAGGCCGGGCGCAGCCCGTCGGCGATCCCCGCGGCGCGGCGCCGGGCGCCGGCCATCATTCCGGGCACGAGGTCGCTGCCCACCACCAGCCCGTCCGGACCTGTCCGGAGGGCGGCACTCAGCGCCGGTTCACCGGCCCCGGAGGCAAGGTCCAGCACCCGGTCGCCCGCCGTCACTCCGGCGGCATCGAGCAGGGGCTGGTTCAGCTTGTCGGCCAGATCGGCCATCGGGTCGGCCCAGCGGTCCCAGGCGTCGGCGCTGGCGGTCCAGCGGGCGCGCTCGGCGTCGCCGTCGATGGGGCAGGTGGACAAGTCGGGCATGGTCAGTGGAGAAGCCTTGCGCTGCCGGTGATGCGGGGGACGGAGTCCGCGTCGCGCAGCCGCTCGTTCAGCGCCGCGACCTCCTCCGCCAGCTTGCGGTTCGCCTCGGTCAGGGATTGGACGCGGCCCTCGGCGGCTTGCTGCTGGGCGTTCAGGGTGGCGACGTTCTCGGCCAGCCGGCGGATTTGCTGCGATTGGCGGGCGCCGCCCTCGTTGACGCTGCGGCGGATCGAGCCGACGGCGGCGAGCACGATAACGCTGACCGTCGCGCCCGTCAGAAGGGCGGCGATGGCCAGAGCCCAGATCCAATCCCCCGTTGGCAGTTCCATGGCCGAAGCCGCCCCTGCGTTGCGTCCGGACCACCGGCGGCGACCCTCCGGTGAACCAATGGTTTCAGCATCCGATGAATTGCCGGGCGGGTCAAGCCGGGCACCGGAACGGCAAAAGGCCCAGCCGTTGCCGGCCGGGCCTTTCGTGAAACCGGGGGTGCGCTCCGCGGTCAGGCGACGGTGTCGTCGACCGGGCGGGCGGCCTTGGCGCGCATGTCCTTCAGATGGTCGCCGAAGGCGCGCAGGACCGGCATGATCCGCTGCATCTGGTCCGACGTGACGTGGGCGTCGGTCTTCAGGACGATGGTCGGCGCCTCCGACATCAGGCGCTTGGAGCGCATCGGACCGACCTTGTCGTCCATGAACATGGACAGCCCCATCAGAATGCCGAGCGTCACGTCATCGGGCGCCTTGGGCAGAGCCAGCACGTCGTGCAGCTCGTTGAGGAGGGTGTAGGCGACGATGGACGTGCGTTCGATGGTGTCAACGTCGGCGGCCATGGACATCGGCGTAATCCTTGAGGCGCTGAAAGTGTGCGATATGGCCAAAGGTTAGCGCTCGGATCGTAACCAAACTGTTAACCATCCCTCACCCGAGTCGCCACGAGTCGCTTTTTTCGAGTTCGCAATCCCCGGTCGCCGAATCAGGAGGGACGACTCATGCCTCCGCGTGAGCCGACGTGCCGGTCATGGCCCGCTCCACCCGCTCGATGGCCGCCATCACCGCGTCCGGGCGGGCGTGCTGCGGCATGTGCCCGGTTTCCGCCAGCAGATGCAGCGTCGATCCGGCCACCGCGTTGTGAAGCTGCACCGCGTGGGCGTGGGGATCGACGATGCGGTCCTCCCGTCCCGCGACGACCGCCATCGGGCAGCGGATCTCGGAATAGCGCGGCGCCATCGCCGCCACGCCGGGGATCAGCGCAGCGAGTTGATCGGCGGCGGCTTCCAACTGCGTCGGGCGCAGCAGAAGGTCGGGAGACAGTTCGTTGTAGCTGGGCGGCACGGGGTTCGGCTCGAAGATGCGGCGCATCAGCGGCGGCAGGATCAGCCGGTCCAGCGGCGGCAGGACGGTGTGGCTGAGCAGCGGACCGGCCGCCGGAATGGCCGGTCCCATGAAGGGAAGGAAGTCGGGGCGCGGGGTCGGATGGGTGAAGGCGGACAGGATGACCAGACCGCCGATCTCCTCCGGGAAATCCAGCGCCCAGGCAAGCGCCACCGCCCCGGCCAGCGAATGGCCGACGACGATGGGACGCTCCAGCCCCAGCTTGCGGGTGGCGGCGCGCAGCAGCGCGGCCTGGGCGGCGGGACCGGCGTCGCGCCGCGGCGTCGCCTCGCTGTAGCCATGGCCGGGCCGGTCGAAGCAGATACAGCGCCGGTGCCGGGCCGCCTCGTCCAGAAGGCTCAGCGCCCAGTCGCCGGCGGTGGTGCCGTTGCCGTGCAGGAACACCACGGGGGGCGCCGTGCCGTCCTTCGACCCGCGCTTCGGCCCATGGTCGAGATAGTGCAGGCGGGTGCCGCCGACGCTCATGAAATGGCCGGTCGGCGGGTGCTCCTGCTCCGCCCGGTTGGTGCGGCGGCGAGTGTCCAGCCACAAGCCGGCCAGCAAACCGGCCGCGAGAGTCAAGCCGCCGCGCATCAGCGGACCCTCCGGCGGCGCGCTTGCGACGTGTCGGGATGACGTGTGGACTGCGGCATGGCCGGTCTCCTCCGGGTTGCAGGGGCGGGTTGCAGGGTCAGGGGAGCAACAGGAGGTGGATGGGGCGGTTCCGGTGCGCAGGGCCGCTATGTCTCAACATTGTTTCTACAAATTAAACTAAAATCTTATCATTCTTGCGACAGAAGGACGGGTAAACCGTCCACCGTTCGGAATTGGATCGACGCCATACCATGATGGTTTTTTCCAAAGCGGGAGTATCGCGATGAGCGCCGCCGCCAAGCAGCAGCCGACCCCAGCCGTGCCGGAGAGAGCCACGCCGGACAGCGCCGCCCCGGTGGGCGCGTCCCTGCCCGCCGTCTACACCGACCTCGGCCGCATCATCGAGAGCATGACCCGGCGTTTCCTGGACGTGCTGCGCATGGAGCTGGCGCGGATCGGGATCGACGACCTCAGCCCCGGCCAAGCCCTGATGCTGATCAACATCGGCGGCGAGGAGCTGTCGGTGCGCGACCTGCTGGAGCGCGGCTACTATCTCGGCTCCAACGCCTCCTACAACCTGAAGCATCTGGTGGAGGCGGGCTATGTCGACCGCTCCGCCTCGCAGCGCGACCGACGCACGGCGCGGCTCCGCCTGTCGGAGCGCGGCCTGAAGCTGTGCGAGGCGCTGCGCGGGCTGGAGGCCGTGCGGGGTGAGGCGCTGATCCGTACCGACGAGGAAGCCGCCGATCTGGAGACGACTTACCGCACGTTGCGCCGATTGGAGCGGGCGTGGAGCGATCTGATCCGCTACGATACGCCGGAGTACTGATCCCGAGCGTCCGTTCCGGAAGACCCAGCGCATGTCACAGCGGTCCCTGAGCCAGAAGGATGTCGAACGCCTGCTGGCCGCACCCGACGCCCAGGCGCGCATCGACACCATGACCCATCTGGTGCGCGACCTGGAGGCGGGGGACCTCGCCGAGGCGGAACGGGCGTTGGCCATGGACATCCTGCAACGCTTCGCCGCCGATGCGGTGACCGCCGTGCGCGAGGCGGTGGCGTGGCAGATCCACAACTCCTCCCTGCTGACGGAGGGGCTGGCGGAGAAGCTGGCCCGCGACGTGGACCGGGTGGCCTTTCCCATCCTGCGCCACGCGGAAAAGCTGAGCGAAGGCTTGCTCCTGGACATCCTGCGCGAACGGCGCCCGGCGAAGGAGCTTGCCATCGCCGGGCGCCGCTCCGTCTCGCCCGCGGTGTCCGACGCGCTGGTGCGCAACGGCAACGTCATCGTCATCACCGAGCTTCTGCGCAACCGGGGCGCCGTCATCCCGGAACCGTCCCTGCACAGCGTGCTCGACCGCTGGGGCGGCGTCGCCACGGTGAACGAGGCCATGGCGGCGCGGCCCGACCTGTCGGCGGCGGTGGTGGAGAAACTGATCCTCTTCGTGTCGGAGGAGATCCGCAACCGACTGATCCGCACCCACCGGCTGAACCCCCGCCTGATCGGCATCCTGGTCGAGCGGGCGCGGGAGGCGGTGACCCTGCTCCTGCTGAAGCCGCTGACCCCGCGCGAGGCGGACGTGGAGCTTCTCGCCCGGCATCTGCTGATCCGCGGGCGGCTGTCGGCGCCGCTGCTCTTCCGCGCGCTGTGCGCCGGGGAGATCGCGCTGTTCGACGCCGGTATGGCGGTGCGCGCCAACCTGCCGCCGGAGAACGCCCGTCAGCTCGCCTGGGACGGCGGGCCGCACGCGCTGAAGGGGCTGTTCGCCAAGGCGGGCCTGTCCTTCACCCTGCTGAAGCCCTTCCGCGTCGCCATCGCGGTGGCGAAGGCGCTGGACTACCGGGGCGGCGACGAGGGGCGCGAGCGTTTCCAGACGGAGGCCATCGCCACCCTGTTCAACGCCTGCGGCAACAGCCAGGACCGCGAGATCGACGACCTGCTGCTGCAACTGTTCGACCAGACCTCGGCGGAGGTGATCGAGAAGGCGCTGGAGCAGGCGGGGATGCCCTTCTCTCCGTTGAGCACCTGAATCACAGGCTGAAAAAGGTCTTCAGGCGGGCCAGCAGGTCATGCTCGGTCGTCGTCTGGGGCACGGCGGCGGTGGCGGTGGCCCGGCGGTGGGCATCGTTGCGGCGCTGGCGCAGGCCCATCAGGTCGGCCAGCCGGGCGGCCAGCTCCGGACGGCGGCGCAGGACGGGGTCGAGCGCCTCCTTGTCCAGCTCGTAGACCACGGCGTCGGTGTTGGCGATCACCGACGCGCTGCGCGGCTGGCCGGTCAGCAGCGACATTTCCCCGAACACATCGCCCGGCCCCATGTGGTCGAGCAGGAGCGTCCGCCCTCCGAAGGCCCCGCGCACGTCCAGCGCGCCCTCGGCCACCAGGAAGAGGGAGGTCCCGGTCTCGTCCTGGCGCACCACCGCCTCCCCGGCGGCGACGTGGCGCAGATGCATGCCGGAGGCCAGCTCGTCGATCTCCTCAGGGCGGAAGGCGGCGAACAGGTCCACATGGGACAGCAGGTCCCGCCCCAGCCCCAGCGCCGAACAGGGCGGCGGGCGGTTGCTGCGGCGGCGCATCTCCTGCTTGGGGCTGGCCGGCTCCAGTCCGGCGCGGGCCAGATGCTCCAGGATGGTGGTCGCCACGGCGTCGCGGGTCGCGGCCAGCCGGGAATAGTCCGCCACCCAGAATCTTGCCTGATAGGTGACGCCGTTCAGCGTGATCAAGTCCACCACCACGTCGGGCCGCGGCTCGGTGGGAACGGCGTCGCAGCAGACGATGGCCGACAGGATGATCCGCTTGGCGCGGGCCACCGGCACCTCGGCGTCGAGGGTCACCGGAACCCCGGCACGGAAGCCGCTGCCGGGCTGGCTGTAGTTGGTGATGCGGTTGCCCGCTGCCAGCCCGTTCGGCACCACCAGCGCCGTGCCGTCCAGCGTGACCAGCCGGGTGGCCCGCCAGTTGATCTCGTCCACCCGCCCGGTGACGCCGGGGGTCAGCTCCACCCAGTCGCCGATGCGGTAGGGATGCTCGACGTTCAGAGCGATGCCGGAGAAGATGTCGGCGATCATGTTGCGCAGCGCGAAGCCCAGCACCGCGATCACCACGCCGGAGGTGGCGATCAGCCCGGTCACCGGCTGCCCCAGCACAAAGGCCAGGATGCCGAGAACTGCCAAGCCGTAGAGCAGGGCGCGCAGCAGATCGGTCAGCAGGCGCGGCATCGGCGTGGCGCGGGCGTTGCGCGCCACCACGAGGTCGATGACCCGCGATCCCAGCCATGCCGCTCCCAGCCACGCCACCGCGGCGAGCAGCGAGACCAGCGCGTCCGCCACCATGACGCCAGCGACCGGGGCGATGTGACCGGACAGCCAGGGGCGCTGGCCCGCCAGGCCGGCCGCCCCGAGGGTCAGCAGCGCCGGGGCCAGAAGGTGGCGGAAACCGAGGCGTGGCGGCGCGCCGGTGGGACCGACGGGAAGCGGGGCGAGGCGGGATGAATCGGGCATGCGGGACCGGCAACCTCCTGCCCCGTGACCTTCGCACCGCGGGCGGAACCGTCAAGCCCAAAATAGGAATAGGCGAAGCGGCCCCGGTCTTCGCGCAAAGTGGGGTGGTCGGGGATCACTTTCGTTCCTTAATATTCGGAGGGTGGGGAGAGAAAGGATGAGGTCCGAAAAACCGCGAACATTGTCCGCCCACCAAGCATAAGATTGAAACTTCCA
This sequence comes from Azospirillum sp. UENF 312511, assembly GCF_058780635.1. Taxonomy (NCBI): domain Bacteria; kingdom Pseudomonadati; phylum Pseudomonadota; class Alphaproteobacteria; order Rhodospirillales; family Azospirillaceae; genus Azospirillum; species Azospirillum sp. UENF 312511. The sequence continues at coordinate 2,642,300 of NZ_JBSNCG010000003.1, forward strand.
AAGAGAAGAGCCAGAAGAGCGAGGTGTCCATGCCTCATGCCGCCATGATCGTGGCGGCCGCGCTGCTCCTGTTGCCGGGCGTGGCGTCGGCCCAAAGTGCGAACGCTCAAAGCGCGAATGGACGGGTGAAGGCGCCGGAAGGGGCGCGCGCCTACATCATGTGGCCGTCCAACGGCACCACCATCTCCGGCGGAAAGCTGTGGGTCCGCATGGGCTTGCAGAACATGGGCATCGCCCCGGCCGGCATCCGCAAGGAGGACACCGGGCACCACCACCTGCTGGTGGACTCCGATCTCGCCACCTACGACGAGCCGATCCCGAACACCAAGCAGTCGCTGCATTTCGGCGGCGGCCAGACGGAGGTGCGGCTGGAGCTGCCGCCGGGCCGGCACACGCTCCAGATGATCCTTGGCGACGCGGATCATATCCCGCACGACCCGCCGATCATGTCGCAGAAGGTCACCATCATCGTCCCTTAAGGGCATCGTCCCTCAACGGGAGCGCGACAGGGAGGAAGTCATGATGCGCACCGCCGCCGTCCCGGTCCTTCTGGCCGTCCTGCTCGCCGCCGGGCCGCTGGCCGCGCAATCATCGCCGGAGGCCGACCCGCTCGACAAGCCGCTGTCCGACACCACCAACACGCCGCAGCCGGCCAGCCCGCGGCACGAGCATGAAAGCACGCCCTCCACCCCCGACGCCGCGAAGTCCGGACGGACGGCGGCGCCGAAGGACGCCTATATCTACATCGGCTGGCCCAACGACGGCGAGGCGGTGAGGGGCCGCTTCAAGGTGTGGTTCGGCCTGCGCAACTTCGGCGTGGCGCCGGCGGGCGTGCGAAAGGACAACACCGGCCACCATCACCTGCTGGTGGACACCGACCTGCCGCCGATGGACGAGCCGATCCCCAACAACCGCAACTACATCCATTTCGGCAAGGGCCAGACGGAAACCTACCTGGAGCTGCCGCCGGGGCGGCACACGCTCCAGCTTCTGATGGGCGACGCCGAGCACATCCCGCACGACCCGCCGATCCTGTCCAAGAAGATCACCATCACCGTGCGTCCGGGCGGCGACAGCACGCGCGTGTCAGTGCGTTGATCTGGCCCGCTGATCCAGCCGGGTAAACGTCCAGGGAGTGAGGCTATGGGAATTGTCCGGCGCACCGGTTTCGCGAGGGTGGCGGCTGTCGCGGCGCTCCTGCTTCTCGGAGCCTGCGTGACCTCGGGCGAACAGGCAACCGTGGTCCAGAAGCCGAAGACCCCGCCCGTGCGCACGGTGTCCAACTTCAGCGAGGCGCTGCGCTGCATGGACACGCTGATGTGGAACCATGGCAAGCGCGACATCTTCATCACCTCCAACGGCATTCCCGACGCCACGGGCCGGGTGGCCGGCGGCACCAAGGAGATGCTGATCACCGCCGTGTCGCGCATGTCGGAGCGGTCGAACGCCTTCCGCTTCGTCGATTTCGAACCGACGCTGGACGACGTGAACGCGCTCTACTGGATGATCGGGGTGCAGCCCAACTTCCGTGCGCCGTCCTACTACGTGCGCGGCGCCATCACCCAACTCGACGACAATGTGGTGAGCGAGGCGGCCAGCGCCGGCATCTCGCTGCCGACCTTCGACCTGGGCATCTCCGCCGATCAGGTGATGTCGGTGATCTCGGTCGACCTGAACATCGGGGAACTGGCGACGCGCCAGATCATCCCCGGGCTGTCGGCCAGCAACTCGCTCGCCATCATCTCGTCGGGCAAGGGGGCGGACGCCGGGGCGGTGATCGGCAAGGCCGGCCTGTCCTTCAACGTCTCGCTCAACAAGTCCGAGGGGCTGCATCAGGCGGTGCGCACGTTGATCGAACTCAGCACGATCGAGGTGCTGGGCAAGATGACCCGCACCCCCTACTGGCAGTGTCTCGGCATCGACCAGACCAACCCGGCCTTCGCCGGGCAGGCGCGCGACTGGTTCGACAGCATGGCACCGTCACAGCGCGTCGCCTACGTCCAGCGCGTCCTGCTGGCCGAGGGCTATTACGACGGATCGGACAGCGGCCAGCTCGACGAGCGCACCCGCGACGCGATTTCCCGCTATCAGGCGGACAACGACCTGATCGCCACGGGGCGCATCGACTTCGACCTCTACCAGCGCATGCTCGCCCAGCCCAGCGGCCAGAAGGGGCCTGGGGCGCCGCGCCTGCAATCGGTGTCGAACGCGGGCGGGGAGGGGTTGCCGCGCGCCACCCCGGCGCCCGCCGGGGCGCCGCCCGATCTGGTCCTCAGTTCCGACCGCGGGCCGCAGCCGCGCTACCGCGCCGGGGAGGCGCTGGTGGTCAAGGTGCAGCCGACGGCCAACGGCTTCGTCTACTGCTACTACCAGGACGCCGCAGGGTCGGTGGCCCGCATCTTCCCCAACCGCTTCCAGCCCGACAGCTTCGTCCAGGCCAACCAGCAGGTGGAAGTCCCGCCGGGAGCGCAGAAGCCCTTCAACCTGCGCATGGACCGCCCCGGCGCCTCCGAGACCATCGCCTGCATCGTCTCCCCCGACGAACTCGGGACGCGCATCGCCGACCGCTACAAGACCGAGGACCTTCAACCCATCCCCGGCGCAACGCTGGCCGACGTGGTGGGCGCTTATGGCAGCATCCAGGGGACCAACGTGCGCAGCCGGCAGATGGCCGTGCAGGTTCTGCCCGCCGTGTCGGCTCAACGATAGGGTCGGGGCAGCGGTAAGAGCGGGCAGTTGTGGGCCGGCTCACAGCGCGGGGGCGGGGGATGAGGGTAGAGAAGGGGGCAGCAGAACACCACGCCAGATCATGGCGCCGAATCATGGGAGACCAGCGATGCCGCGACCGACCTCCAAGACCATCGCCCGACGGCTGAACGGCGTGGCGCTTCCCGCTCTGGCCCTGCCGATGATCGCCCTGGCCTGCATGGCCGTCCCGGCGCGGGCACAGACCGTCGAGGGCTCCGGCGGCAATCGGGTCATGATGTTCGAGCGCCCGCCGACCGTGGACGAGCTGCGCGAGGCGGTTAAGCCCGGCCCGGCGCCGACGGACGGCAGCGAGCAGCCGAAGATCCGCACCCGCAGCATCGAGATCATCGGCGGCGGCATGAACAGCGCCAACCGCCCGCGTCCGACCGACAGCGTGAACTACGGCGCGCCCGCTCAACAGCAGGCGACCCCGCAGCCGGGCTACAGCCAGCCGAGCTACAGTCAACCGACCGCGCCCGTGGCGCAGCCGGAGCCGGCGCCTCAGCCCAAGCCCAAGCGCGCGCCCGTGCAGGAGGCCGCGGCCCCGCCCGTCGCCCCGCCGCCGGCCGCGCCGCGCCGCTCCAACGGCGTGCAGCCGGCCACCCTCTCCGCGCCGGAAACCCCGGCGGAGACCCGCCCGACCAACGGCTTCGGCTTCCGCATCAACTTCGCCTTCAACTCCGCCGATGTCCCGAAGGAGTTCTATTCCTACGTCGATGCGGTCGGTGGGCTGATGTCGCAGGACCCGCAGCTCCGCCTCGTCATCGAAGGGCACACCGACGCCGTGGGAAGCGAGCAATACAACCTCGCCCTCTCCGAGCGCCGGGCCGTGTCGGTGGGCGAGTATCTGGTCCGCGTCCACCACATCGAGCCGCAGCGCATCGCCATCGCCGGCCTGGGCAAGAGCCAGCCGCTGACCCCCGACCCGACCGACAGCCGCAACCGGCGCGTCGAGTTCCGGCCCATCCAGTGATCGAGAGGGAAGGGGGACGCGCGCCATGGTCCGAAAACTCCTTCTCCTGGTGGCGATCGCGGCGCTCCCCCTCGTCGGGGGCGCCGCCGACGCGACGGTGGTCCGCAAGAAGAGCAGCGACCCGGGCGTGCAGCCCGGTGGTATCGACGTCGGAGTTCCCAAGGGCCGCGTGCGCATCCAGTGCTGGCAGGACGGCGAGAAGATCATCGACGAGACGGATTTGAACGTGTTGTCGCTCAGCGTCGCCAGCCAGTTGAATTCGTTGCGTTTCCGCCGGGCGGGCGAGCCGGAGAACAGCCTCGCCATCGTGACGCGGAACCGGACGTCGTGTCTGTTGAGCCCGAAGGAATGAGTTGAGTGCCTTGCCCCCTCCCTGACCCTCCCCCGCCTTCGGCGAGGGAGGGAATCGTTGTTGCTGACACGAAAAATCCCTCCCCTGCGAAGCGGGGGAGGGAGGGGACCCACGAAGTGGGGAGGGTGGGGGCAATGCCCCCATCACCTCCGCTCTCAATGCACGCTGACCAGCTCCATCCCATGCTCCTGAAGCGTCGCCCCCGCCGACGCGCGGTCGGTGTCCAGCCACAGGCAGGTGCCGTTCGCGGCGTACACGGCGTAGGCGTGCAGTCCGTCGATCTCCACCGACCGCAGATAGGCGACCTCCAGGATTCCATGACGGGCGAAGCGGTCGTCGAAGCCCTCGGTGGCGTCGGCTTTGGTGCGGCGGTCGGTCATGGTTGGTCTCCTCGGGCGCTGGAGCGGACCAACGGGGCGCCGGTCCTGCCCGGCACTCTAGGGGGCTGGACCGGGCCGCGCTGTGGAGCCCGCCACACTCAGTACGTCGGAGGGGGGCCAACTCCTGCGCAACTTTGTGCCGCGCCTCACAGCGGCCGCCGTCTTCCGCCGTCTAGCCTCGACGGGCCGGCAAATTGGCCGGCGCGCATCATTTCGGAGGTCCGACCATGCCCGTCCGTTCACGGCGTCCGCCCTTCTTTGGGCCGGGTCCGCAGCCCCGTCCTTCCCCCTTCGCCGCCTGGACAGGCGTCCGGGAAACGCCAATGATTCCGCGATCCCCGCCGGTGGAGGCCAGCATGGCGCACAGGACCCTGAGTGGACTCGTGGCGGCGGCCCTGACACTGGCCGCCGTCGGAGCGGTCGGCGTCACCGCCGGCCGCGCGGCGGCGGAGCAGGCGGTGGTCGTCGCCTCCACCGCCCCCGGCTACGCCCAGGGGCAACTGGTCCCCGACGGCGCGGCGGTCACCGTGCCGGACGGCGCCAACGCCATGTTCCTGTTCGCCAACGGACGCATGCTGCGGATCAAGGGGCCGTTTGACGGGTCGCTCGACCGCATGCCCGATGCTTCGGGTTGGGGCGGAGTCGGCAGCCTCGTCGGTGGGGAGCGCTTCTTCCAGACCGACCTGGGTGCTGCCCGCGCGGTCGGAACCCCGATGCAGAAGGGGGAGGAGCAGGTCTTCACCCTCGACCCCGGCCGCCCCGGAACCCAATGCGTGAAGTCCGGCGGCACGGTGCTGCTGCGCAAGCCCGCCGACCCGGCGCTGATCCCGGCCACCCTGCGCGCGGAAAACCGCGGCGCCACCGCCACGCTGCGCTGGGACAAGGGAGCGACGATGCCCTGGCCGCGCGAGCTTCCAATGACGGACGGAACCGCCGTCTCCGTTGCCGGGCCAGATGGGCGGGTGCGCCACAGCGTGACGCTGCGCGTGGTCAGTGCCGAGGTGCAGGGTGCTGAGCTGGCTGTCCGGCTGGCTGGTGCCGGCTGCGCCACCCAGGCAGCGGCTCTGCTCGACCCGGTGCGGGACAGCGTGGCGCCGCTGAATCTCTATCTCGCCACCGACCGCGGCCTCTACCCGACCTACCGGTCCGGGGAGGCGGTGACGCTGGTGCTCCAGACGAACCGGGACGCGCATCTCTACTGCTATCTGCGCAACACGCGCGGCCAGCTGACGCCGATCTACCCGCCGGGGCCGTCGGCCAGTTCGCTGGTGGAGGGGCACCACACATTGACGCTGGCCGGTGACCGCATGCCGGTGCCGCTGCGCGCGGCGGAGCGGTCGGGGAGCCTGTCCGCCGACCAGGAGGTGCGCTGCTTCGCCGCCGGGCGCGATCTCGGCGCCGACCTGCCGGGGCGGCAGGACGCCTTCCGGCCGCTGTCCGACGAGGCGGCGGCCCGGCTGGAGCGGACGCTCGCCTCGCTGAAGCAGACCGAACTGGTGATGGCGCAGGTGATCCTGCGCGTGGAGTGAGGGCGCCGCCGTTGGGGACATCGGGGGGCAGGCCAAGCTGGGCAAAAGCCCCGTGGCTCGCCAAAGGACTGGCCAGAGGGCTGGTGGGCTTGGCCGCAGTGGTCGGCGTGTCGGCGGCGGCGCTGGGGCTGACCCGGCTGGTGCCTCCCCTGCGCTCCGCCGATGAGAGCTTCCGCGACCTTGCCATCGCCTACTTCACGCCGCCCGCACCGCAGCATCCCGGCATCGTGCTGGTCACGCTGGGGGAGGACCTGTTCGCCACGCTGGCCTGCCGGTCACCGGTGGACCGCGGCTTCCTCGCCGATCTGGTGGGGACGCTGGAGGCGGCGGGGGTGCGGGCGATCGGGCTGGACATCCTGTTCGACCAGCCAACCCTGCCGGCGCTCGACGAGCGGCTGCGCCAGCGCATCCAGCGCGCCACGGTGCCGGTGGTCGCCATCACCGCGCTCGGCGACACGCCGCTGACCGAGGAGCAGCGGCGCTACCTCGGGCGGTTCCTCGACGGCATCCCGCACGGCCACGCCAACCTCGCCAAGGACCGGCTCGACGGCACGGTGCGCTGGCACGTGCCGCGCGGGCCGGACGGGCTGCCCAGCTTCCCGGCGCGGATGGCCCAGCTTGCCGGAGGGGCGGCCGGGGGGGAGGTCCCGGCGGAGCCCTTCCGCATCGACTGGCACGCCCGACCGTCGCCGGACGCGCCGCCCTTCCCGACCTATCCGGCGGACATGGTGGGAATGCTGCCGCGCGGCTGGCTGGCCGGGCGGATCGCCGTGGTCGGCACCGTCCTGGTCGGGGTGGACCAGCACCGCACGCCGCTGTCGGTCGCCGGCCTGTCCACGCCGGGGGTGGAGATCCAGGCCCACGCGCTGGCCCAGATCCTCGACGGGCGGACCAGCCGCGACCTGTCCGATGGCTGGATGGTCGCGCTGGTGCTGGCGTTGAGCGCCGCGGGGGTGGCGCTGGCGGCGGCGGGCTGGCCGGTGTGGCTGCTGGTGCCGGCCAGCCTGCTCGGGCTGCTGGCCCTATGGGCGGCGGCGCTGGCGCTGTTCGCCCAGGGCGGGCCGCTGGTGGCGATGATGGCGCCCTCGGCGGCGTGGCTGGGCGGCATCGCCGCGATGACGGCGCATCTGTCGCTGAAGGAGCGCGCCGACCGCCGCAGCCTGATGCAGCTGTTCGCCAACCACGTCTCCCAGCCCGTCGCCGAGGAGATCTGGCGGGAGCGCGCGACCTTCCTGGCCGGCGGGCGCCCCCGCCCGCAGGAGCTGACCGCCACCGTCTTCTTCTCCGACATCGAGGGCTTCACCACCGTCTGCGAGGCGCTGGAGCCGGAACCGCTGATCCTCTGGCTGGAGGGCTATCTCGACGCCATGGTGCGGGTGGTGGCGGCGCATGACGGGATCGTTCTGCGCTTCATCGGCGACGCCATCCTGGCGGTCTTCGGCGCCCCCGTCGCCCGCACCACCCAGGCCGAGATCGACGCCGACGCCGAACGTGCCGTGCGCTGCGCCGTCCAGATGGGGCGGGAGCTTCGGGAGTTGAACAAGCGCTGGCAGGCGGAGGGGTTGCCGGCCATCGGCATCCGCGTCGGCATCCACACCGGTCCGCTGGTGGCGGGCAGCCTGGGCGGCTTGCGGCACATGGAGTATTCGCTGCTCGGCGACACCGCCAACACGGCGGCCCGGCTGGAGGCGCTGGGCAAGACGGTGGACATGCGCTCCTCCCCCCATTGCCGGATCGTAATCGGGGAGCCGACCTGGACGGCGCTGCGGGGCACGGTGGCCGGACTGCCGGTGGGCGAGATGGCACTGAAGGGCAAGCGCAAGGCGGTCCGCGCCTGGCTGGTCCTCGACCGGGAGGGGGAGGAGGCGCGGCCCGCGGCGGAGGCCGGGGAGTGAGCGGGCCTTCTCCGTATTCGGGATTAGGCTGAATGAACGCTTGGTGCGCAGGAATCGAAATATTAACATCGGCTAATTGGCAATTTTATGCCGACAGGTGCCGGGTATGGGGTGCGCAACCGCCTTCCCACCATGGAGCCGGCCGATGTTCGACGGACCCTCGACGCAGCATCGTTTGGGCAGGGACCTCTGGTCGCTCGGCCTCGTCCTGCTGTTGCTTGGCCTCTTTGGGTGGGCGCCGGGCGCGGCCGCCCAATCCGCTCCCCCTCAATCTGCAGCCCAGGCCTCCCAGTCCCCGGAGAAGCGCATCGCGCTGGTCGTCGGCATCGGCAAGTACGAGTTCGCCCCCGAACTCCAGAACCCGGTGAACGACGCCAAGGCCATCGCCGAGGCCCTGCGCAAGCTGCAGTTCGACGTGGACGAGAAGTTCGACATGGACAACCGCGGCTTCGAGCGGGCTCTGCGCGATTTCGGCATCCGCGCCTCGCAGGCCGACGTGGCGGTGATCTTCTACGCCGGGCACGGCATCCAGGTGGGCGGCAACAACTACATCGTCCCGGCGGACGCCAAGCTGGAGCGTGAGCGCGACCTCGTCTACGAGGCGATGCCGCTGAACCTGATGCTGGGCGAGCTGTCGCAGGCGCGCAAGCTGGGCATCCTGATGCTCAACTCCTGCCGCAACAACCCCTTCGTCGACCGGCTGAAGCAGGCCGGGCAGAACCGCATCCAGGTCAATTACGGCTTCGCCCGCGTCGACGACACGCCCAGCGACACGCTGGTCGCCATGGCGACCCGCGCCGACCAACTGGCCGAGGACGGGCAGAGCGACCACAGCCCCTACACAGACGCGCTGCTCCAGCACCTCCAGACGCCGGGGCTGGAGCTGAGCCTGTTCTTCCGCAACGTGCGCGACACCGTGCGGCAGGCGACCAACGGGCGGCAGGAGCCCTACATTTTCGGCTCGCTGGGGGCGGCGCCCTTCTACTTCAACCCGCGCCCGCCGAACCGCCCGCCGGTGCTCGGCGAAATCCGCCCGCTGGAGCTGTCCGACCGCGCCGACGCCGAGCCGCTGCGCATCGGGCGCCCGACCGATCCCGACGACGACCAGCTCTTCGCCCAGATCTCCGGCCTGCCGCGCGGCGGCAGCGTGCGCATCGGCGACCGCACCGTGCTGATCGGCGACTATCTGACCGTGGAGCAACTCGCCGCCACCAGCTTCAAGCCGGACGCGACGGTGGTGGGGGACGCCGGGCGGTTTGACTTCGCGATCATGGACGGGCGGGGCGGCGTGGTGCGGGGCGGGGTGGCGATCGCCATCAAGCCCAGCAACCGCCCGCCGATCGTCGCCGGGGCGCGCACTGTCCGTGCCCTGCCGAATCTCCTGACCATCGAGGCGCCGGTGGACCCCGACGGCGACCCGCTGACCGTCACCGTTACCGCCGTGCCCGACCGCGGCAAGGTGCGGGACGGCGCCACCCTGATCCGCCCCGGCGACCGCCTGCCGGCCGAGGGGTTGACGCGGCTGACCTTCGACCCGGAGCAGGAGCGGGCAGGGGCCGCCGGCGCCTTCACCTATCAGGTGGAGGACGGCAAGGGCGGCAAGGCCATCGGCACGGTGACGCTGGAGATCGCTCCGCCGGGTACCGCTCCGGCCGCGCCGGCGCTTGAGGAATCGCTGTGGCAGATGGTCAAGGGCAGCCGCGAGCCCGCCGACTTCGAAGCCTTCCTGCGCCTGTTCGGCAGTGGCGCCTACGCCAAGCCGGCGCGTGAGAAGCTGGGCGCGCTCACCCCCGCCGCCAAGCCGCCGGAGGTCGCGTCGGCGCCTCAAGCGCCGCCGCCGAAGTCGGTGCCTTCTCCGGTCCCGGCCCCAACCCCGGCCCCAGTCGTCGAGGCGGCGGCACCGCCCCCGCCGGCACCACCGCAGCCGGCGCCAGTGTCAGCGCCAGCGCCCGAGCAGGTGGCGGCAGCACCCCTGGCCACCAACGGCAACAGCGCGGTGCGCAACCACAGCAAGTCGGCCAGCTTCCAGGATTGCCCGGACTGTCCGGTGATGGTGCGCATCGCGCCCGGCAGCTTCTCCATGGGCAGCGACCAGAGCGACCGCTCCGAACGTCCGGTGCACAGGGTGACCATCGCCAAACCCTTCGCGCTCGGTGCCTACGAGGTGACGGTGGCCGAGTGGCGCGCCTGCGTCGAGGGTGGCGGCTGCACCGGCGGCATGCCGCGCATGACCAAGCCCACCGACAGCACCCCGATCCACAACATCTCCTGGCTGGAAGCCCAAGCCTACGCGAAGTGGCTGAGTCAGAAGACCGGCCAGCGCTACCGCCTGCCGTCTGAAGCGGAATGGGAGTACGCGGCGCGCGGCGGTACGACGGGCCGCTATTGGTGGGACGGGCAGACCGGCACGCTCGCCAACTGCAAGGACTGTGGCGGCGCGCAGGAGCGGCTCACCCCGGCCTCGGTTGGCAGCTACAAGCCGAACCCCTTCGGCCTGCACGACATGAACGGCGGCGTGGCGGAGTGGGTTGCCGACTGCTGGCACGCCGACTATGCGGGCGCGCCGACGGACGGCAGCGCCTGGACCTCCACCAACTGTCGTGAGCGCGTGTTGCGCGGCGGGTCGTGGCGGGGCGGCTTGGCTGACATCACCGACACGGCGCGGCTGTTCTACGATCCCGACGTGCGGTATCTGAACAACGGGATGAGGGTGCTGCGGGAGTTAAATTGAGGGGGAGTGGTTGCGTCGGGCCCCCACCCCGACCCTCCCCCGCTGCGCAGGGGAGGGAGATCTCTGCGAAGCGGCGGCAGTTCCCTCCCCTGCGTCAGCGGGGGAGGGTTAGGGTGGGGGCCGGCGCGACACCTCACCCATTCGCCTCGGCAATCTCCTCCAGCGCGTCGCGGTCGAGCAGGGTGATCCGCCCGGATTCCACAGCGATCACGCCGTTGCGCTGCCATTCGCCGAGCAGCTTGTTGATGCTCTCCCGCGAGACGCCCACCAGACAGCCGAGCTGCTGCTGCGACAGCTTGATGTCCAGCTTCAGCCCGCCCGGCGCCGGTTTGCCGAACACATCGGCCAGCCGCATCAGCGCGCGGGCGAAGCGCGACGATGCCTCCAGGAACAGCGTGTCCTCCAGATGCTCGCTGGTCTGGCGCAGGCGCTTGCACAGCACCGTGATGAGCTGGAGCGCCACCGCCGGGCGCTCGTTGAGCAGCGGCACGAACTTCGAGCGGTCGAGCACCAGCAGGTCGGTCTCCTCAAGCGCCACGGCGTCGGCGGTCCGCGGCTCGCCGTCGAGCAGGGCGATCTCGCCGAACAGGCCGCCCTTGTTGATGATGTTCAGCACCAGCTCCTTGCCGTCGGTGGAGTGGGAGCAGATCTTCACCCGCCCGCGGATGACCGCCATCATGCTGTCGCCGGGGTCGCCCTTCTGGAAGATGACCGCGCCGGGCCGGAAATAGGCCAGCCGGGCGCTGGCGGCGAGGCGTTGCAGTTCCGGCTTCTCCAGATGCTTCAGCAGGAAATGCCCGGACAGCACAAGTTCCTTGTCGAACGCGATCCGCACCGTCGTCATGGTCGCCCCCATACGGCTCGATGCCGGACAGTGTAGCGGGCGGACGGCCTGCAACCGCGGCGCCAGAGGCGGTAACGCGCTCGCCCGTCCCTGCCACGTTCTTGCGGGCATAGGGGAAGGGACCGACCAAAGGTGAAACTTGTTCTGCCCAATGGTTCGTGACTACCATCGTCGGCAAGGCGCCCGGTATGAGGCGCCGGCCCTGACTCAGGGACCGCAGAACAGGGAAGGAGACGAGCGTGGACGCCACCACTCCGTCCGTAGACCTATCCAGGCGCACGGCCAACCATGTGCCGCTGACGCCGCTGGACTTCCTGCGCCGCTCCGCGATGGTCTATCCGGACAAGACCGCCGTGGTTTACGGCCCGTTGCGGCGGAGCTGGGCTGAGGTCGAACGCCGCGCCCGCGTGCTGGCCTCCGCGGTGAGCCGGGCCGGCGTCCAGCCGGGGGAGGTGGTGTCGGTCCTGGCCTTCAACACCCCGGCGATGCTGGAGGCGCATTTCGGCATTCCCGGCGCCGGGGCGGTGCTGAACGCCATCAACACGCGGCTCGACCCGCCCGCCGTCGCCTTCATCCTGGAGCACGCCGAGAGCCGCCTGTTCCTGGTCGACCGTGGCCTGTCCGCGGTGGCCCGCGCCGCGCTGGAGCGCATGGCGGCCCCGCCGCGGGTGGTGTGGATCGACGACCCGGCGGCGCAGGACGCCGACCCGGTGGGCGATCTGGAGTATGAGGATTTCCTCAAGACCGGCGACCCCGAGACGCCCTGGCGCACGCCGGAGGACGAGTGGGAGTCCATCGCGCTCAACTACACCTCCGGTACCACCGGGAATCCTAAGGGCGTTCTGTACCATCACCGCGGCGCCCATCTGAACGCGCTCGGCAACGTCATCACCTTCGGGCTGCGGCCTGACAGCGTCTATCTGTGGACGTTGCCCATGTTCCACTGCAACGGCTGGACCTACCCCTGGGCGGTGACGGCGGTCGGGGCGACCCATGTCTGCCTGCGCGCCGTCGACCCGGCGGCGATCTTCCGCCTGATCGCCGAGGAGAAGGTCACCCATCTCTGCGGCGCGCCGGTCGTGCTGACCATGCTGATCCACGCGCCGGACGCGGTGAAGCGCGGCTTCGACCACGACCCGGTGCAGGTGGCGACCGGCGGTGCGGCGCCGCCCAGCGCGGTGATCGCGGGGATGGAGCGGATGGGCTTCCGTCTGACCCACCTCTACGGCATGACGGAATGCTATGGCCCCTCCACCGGCTGCGCGTGGCAGGGGAGTTGGGCGGAGCTGCCGTTGGAAGAACGGGCGGTGAAGATGGCTCGCCAGGGCGTGCCCAACGTCACCATGTCCGAGCAGACCGTGCTCGACCCCGACACCGGCCGCGAGGTGCCCGCCGACGGCGAGACGCTGGGCGAGTTGGCGCTGCGCGGCAACACGGTGATGAAGGGCTATCTGAAGAACCCCACGGCGACCGACGAGGCGCTGCGCGACGGCTGGCTTCACACCGGCGACCTCGCCGTCCTCCACCCCGACCGCTACGTCGAGATCAAGGACCGCGCCAAGGACATCATCATCTCCGGCGGCGAGAACATCGCCTCGCTGGAGGTCGAGGAGGTCCTCTACAAGCACCCCCACGTCATGGAGGCCGCCGTCGTCGCCCGTCCCGATGCGAAATGGGGCGAGACTCCCTGCGCCTTCGTCACGCTGAAGCCAGGATCGGAAGGGCAGGTGAGCGAGGCTGAGGTGATCGGCTGGTGCCGCGACCATCTCGCCCACTTCAAGACGCCCCGGACGGTGGTGTTCGGGGCGCTGCCGAAGACCTCGACCGGGAAGATCCAGAAGTTCGTGTTGCGCGAGCAGGCGAGGGGGTTGTGAGGGGAGTTTTTGCCCCCTCCCTAACCCTCCCCTGCTTCGCAGGGGAGGGGATTTGGCTGCGAAGCAGCGGAGTTCCCTCCCTCGCCGAAGGCGGGGGAGGGTTAGGGAGGGGGCCCGACGCATGAACCCCATCTTTATAAACTCAGGACCCCCATGACCCTCTCCCTCACCAACCGCACCGCCCTGGTCACCGGGGCCTCCGCCGGTCTGGGCCGTCACTTCGCCGGTGTGCTCGCCGCGGCGGGCGCCCGCGTCGCTCTGGCCGCGCGGCGGCGCGAGAGCCTGGACGCCGCCGTCGCCGAGATCGAAGCGGCGGGCGGGCAGGCCATCGCCGTGCCGCTGGACGTCACCGACGCCGCCTCCGTCCGCACCGGTGTCCGCGAGGCGGCGGGTGCGCTCGGCGGGCTGGACATCCTCGTCAACAACGCCGGGGCCACCGTCGCCAAGCCCGCGCTGGATTACGCGGAGGAGGAGTGGGACCGCGTCATCGACACCAACCTGAAGGGCGCCTTCCTCACCGCGCAGGAGACGGCGCGCGTGATGAGGGAGCAGGGGCGGGGCGGGTCGATCGTCAACATCGCCTCCATCCTCGGGCTGCGGGTGGCCGGCCATGTGGTGGCCTACACCGCGTCGAAGGCCGGGCTGGTGCAGATGACCCAGGCGCTGGCCCTGGAATGGGCGCGTTACGGCATCCGCGTCAACGCGCTGGCCCCCGGCTACATGGAAACCGACCTGAACCGCGACTTTCTGGCGACCGACGCCGGGCAGGCGCTGATCCGGCGGGTGCCGCAGCGGCGGCTGGGGCGGCTGGCGGACCTCGACGGGCCGCTGCTGCTGCTCTGCTCCGACGCGTCGGCCTACATGACCGGGGCGGTCGTGCCGGTGGACGGCGGGCACTTGGTCAGCACCTTGTAATCAAGAAAAAACCACGGAGAGGACCCGAACCGATGGATTTCAGCCTGCCCCCGCCGATCGAGGAGTTCCGCCGCCGCGTGCGCGCCTTCGTGGAGGAGCGGATCCTGCCGCTGGAAGCGGACCCGGCCTCCTACGACGCGCACGAGAACATCGCGCCCGCCCTGCTGGAGCGCCTGCGCGGGGAGGTGAAGGCCGCCGGGCTGTGGGCGCCGCAGATGCCGACGGATCGCGGCGGGCAGGGGCTGGGCATCGTCGGCATGGCCGCCGCCTACGAGGAGATGAACCGCTCCATCTTCGGGCCAGTCTGCTTCAACTGCGCCGCCCCCGACGACGGCAACATGCAGCTTCTCAACAAGGTGGCGACCGAGGCGCAGAAGGAGCGCTGGCTCCAGCCCATCGTCAACGGGACGGTGCGCTCCGCCTTCGTGATGACCGAGCCGCATCCTGGCGGCGGCTCCGACCCGTCGATGATGAAGACCAAAGCGGAGCGCAAGGGCGACCGCTGGTTGATCTCCGGCCACAAATGGTTCATCACCGGGGCGGGCGAGGCGCAGCATTTCATCCTGATCGCCCGCACCTCCGACGACGCGCGCAAGGGGCTAACCGCCTTCCTGTTCGACAAGGACCAGCCCGGATGGGAGATCGTCCGCCGCATCCCGATCATGGGGCCGGAGGAGCATGGCGGCCATTGCGAGCTGCGCTTCGACGCGCTGGAGGTCTCCGACGAGAACGTCCTGATGAACATCGGCGACGGGCTCAAGGCGACGCAGATCCGGCTTGGCCCGGCGCGGCTGACCCATTGCATGCGCTGGACCGGTCTGTCGAAGCGGGCCATGGAGATCGCCGCCGCCTATGTGCGCGAGCGCGAGAGCTTCGGCACCACGCTCGCCGGGCACGAGGGCGTGCAGTGGATGATGGGCGACGTCGCCATGCAGATCGAGATCGGGCGGCTGCTGGTCATGAAGGCGGCGTGGCAGCTCGACCGCGGCGATTTCGCCCGCAAGGAGGTGTCGATGGCCAAGGTCCATGTCGCCGACACGCTGCACAAGGCGGTGGACACGGCCATCCAGCTCTGCGGGGCCAGGGGCTATTCGAAGGACACGGCGCTGGAGTGGATGTACCGCTACGCCCGGCAGGCCCGGCTGGTGGACGGGGCGTCGGAGGTCCACAAGATGGTCCTGGCGCGATTCTACATGGACGAGGGCGACGGCTTCTGGGCCTGGGGGTGATGGGATGGGCGCACTGATCGACGGGGAAAGCCGGCCGCGGCTGGAATCGTGGCTGGCCGGGGCGACCGGCGCGACGCGCGTGTCGGTGGCCGACGAAGGCATCCTGGGCGGGGGAGCCATCTCGCTCAACCTCGCGGTGACTCTGGACATCGATGGCGGGCCGCAGGCCGGGCGGCACGCCTGCGTTCTGCGCGCTCAACCGGGCGGAGGCGCGGCGGCGTCCGCCATGAAGGCCAGCATCTCCAAGGCGCAGGAGTTCGCCGTGCTGCGCGCCGCCTTCGGCGCCGGGGTGGCGGCGCCCGAACCCATCGCCGCTTGCGGCGACCCGGCGGTTCTCGGTGCCGATTTCTACATCATGCGCCGCGCCGAGGGCATCGGGGCCGGGCACAAGGTGGTGAAGGCCGACCAGCCGCAGCGCGGGCTCGCCCGCGAGCTTGGCCGGCAACTCGGCCGCCTGCACAAGGCCGGGCCGGACACGCCGGGGCTGGAGGATCTGCCGGTGCCGGCCGCGTCGCCGGCGCTCGACTGCGTCCACGCCTACCGCGACTGGCTGGGCGATCTGGCGCTGCGCGACGCCGTTCTGGCCTGGGGCCTGCGCTGGCTGGAAATCCACGCGCCGCCGCCGGGCGATCTGGTGCTGTGCCACCGCGACTACCGCACTGGGAACTATCTGGTGAAGGACGGCGGCCTGACCGCCATCCTGGATTGGGAGTTCGCGGGATTCAGCGACCCCATGGAGGATCTTGGCTGGTTCTGCGCCCGCTCCTGGCGGTTCGGGCGTAACGACCGCGAGGCAGGCGGGCTGGCCGGTCGGGAGGACTTCTACGCCGGTTACGAGGAGACGTCGGGCCGCCGGGTGGACCCGCAGGCGGTCGCCTATTGGGAAACCGCCGCCTACATGCGCTGGGCGGCCATCGCGGTTCTCCAGGGGCGCCGCCACACCTCCGGCGAGGAGCCGTCGCTGGAGCTGGCTTTGACCGGGCGGATGCTGCCGGAGATCGAGTTGGACTTGCTGCGCCACATCCATGGGCTGGGGCTGACGGCGTCCGCCCCGGTGGCGGTGGGTGCCGAACCGTCCGGCGATGCCGACGAAGAGAGGGTTGCCTGATGCGCACCAGCCCCGACGCCCAGGAATTGCTGAGCATCGTCGCGGAGACCTTCCGCACCGACCTGCTTCCCCACATCCCGCCGGCTCAGCGCTACACGGCGCTGATGATCGCCAACGCGCTCGGCATCGTGCAGCGCGAACTGGCCGGTGCGGACGAGGCCGGCCACGCCATGCTGGCGGCGCTGGCCCTGCTCTACGGCGAGGACGCCGACGACAGCCTGTCCGGCGCCGACCTGCGCCAGCGGGTGGAGGCCCTTCAGCACCGGCTGTGCATCGAGATCGCCGCGGGCGACTTCGACCATGACGGCCAGGACGTGCTGATGGAGTGCCTGGAGGAGATCGTCCAGGCCCGGTTGGGCATCGCCAATCCGAAGCTGTTGGGGGGGTAGGGGCGGAGCTGGGTTTTTTCCCTTCTCGACGCCCTCTGTTGCCATTACCATTTCACAGGCGGAATGCCCTGGATGAAAGCCCATCGTCATGCCCATCGATTTCAGCCACTTGTCCCCCCAGGAACGCCTGGACCTGATCGGAGAGCTTTGGGAATCGCTGGATGAAGGCGATGTGCCGGTCTCGGAGGGGGTGCGGGCCGAACTCGACCGCCGGAACGCTGACTTTCAGGAAGGCCGGGTCAAGGCCGTATCCTGGACTGAACTCCGCGGCGTCCTGCGTCCGGGGAGAGCGTGAGCCGTCCCGTTTACTTTCTTCCTGAAGCGGCGGAGGAGTTGGCCGAGGCGCAGGCATGGTACGATGCGCGCTCCGCAGGTTTGGGCGACCGCTTTTTCGATGCCATTGATGCGCTGTCGTGGCGGATCGGAGACGCCCCACACCGCTTTCCGCATGTGCATGGCAACATTCAACGGGCGTTGCTTGGGCGTTTTCCCTATGCCCTGTTCTTCCGTGACGAGGCCGACGGCGTGTATGTCATCGCTTGCATTCATACCAGCCGCCATCCGGAACGATGGCGCCGCCGGACCTGACGGCGCCATCGCTTGTTACTCCGCGATCGGCTCGTAGAATTCCGGGCCGAAGTCGGCGGCTTGGCGGCTGGTCACGTTGAACGGCTTCTTCAGGCCGCCGCGGAAATACCGCTTCACCAGATCCTGCCACGTCTCCACCGGGTCCACGCCGCGCTTGGCGCAGAGATGGCCGAACCAGCGGCGTCCGGCGGCGACGTGGGTGATCTCCTCGTCGTGGATGACCTGGAGCAGGGCGGCGCTCTCCGCGTCCCCGAACTCGCGCAGGCGGCGGACGGTTTCCGGAGTGACGTCGAGCCCGCGCGCCTCCAGAACCATGGGCACCACGGCCAGCCGGGCGGCGAGGTCGTGGGCGGTGGTGGTCGCCGCCTGCCACAGCCCGTCATGGGCCGGCAACTCGCCATAGCCGGAGCCGAGCTGGTTCAGCCGCTCCTCCAGCATCTGGAAATGCCGGGCCTCGTCGTCGGCGACCTGCACCCAATCGTCGGTGAAGCCCTTGGGCATCCCCTCGCCGACGAAGCGGCACACGATGTCCCAGGCGAGGTCGATGGCGTTCAGCTCGATGTGGGCCAGCGCGTGGAGCAGGGCGAGGCGGTTCTGCGCGCTGCCGCCGCGCCCGCGCTTGGGCATGTCGCGGGGCAGCATCAGCGGCGGACGCTCCGGACGGGCGGGGCGCTCCGGTGGGACCAGCGCGCCGAACTCAGCAATGAGGCCATCGCGCCACGCCGCGGCGTAATTCCGCGTCAGGCGCACCTTCTCCAGCGGCGCCGCGGTGGTCAGAACCGCGACGGCCGCGTCACACAGAGTCGTCACCATCCATACGCAACGAAATGGGGGTTCACGATGTCGGCCTTGCCATAGAGGAAGGGCGAGCCGTCGGGCTGCTCCACCCGCCCGCCAGCGGCGGCGAGGATGGCGTGGCCGGCGGCGGTGTCCCATTCGCTGGTCGGGCCGAAGCGGGGGTAGAGGTCGGCTTTGCCGGACGCCACCGTGCAGAATTTCAGCGAGCTGCCGCAGGTCACCCGGTTTTTCACCGTGTAGCCGGCGAGGAAGCCGTCGAGTTCGCTGCCGCTGCCGTGGGAGCGGCTGGCGACCACGGTCAGGCCGTCGGGCGGCGGCTTGCGTACCTGGATCGGGTAGTCGTGGCGGCCCTCCACCCAATGGACGGCGGTGCCGGCCCCGCAGGCGGCGTAGAGATCGCCGGTGGCCGGCGCGTAGACGACGCCCAGGACCGGACGCCCGCCGTCGATCAGGGCGATGTTGACGGTGAACTCGCCGTTGCGGCTGATGAATTCCTTGGTGCCGTCGAGCGGATCGACCAGCCAGAACCGCCCGCCGGAAATGTCCGGCCGGTGCCCGGCGGCCACGGCCTCCTCCGCGACAACCGGAATGCCGGGGGCGATGTGGTGCAGGGCCGGGGTGATGACGTGCTCGGCGGCCAGATCGGCTTGGGTCACCGGACTGCCGTCGACCTTTGTGGCGGCGTCGATGCCGTCGTTGTAGAAGCGCAGGATCACCTGACCCGCTTCGTGGGCGATGGTCCGCACCTTGGGCAGCAGGCTCGCCGCGGCGGTGTCGGTCATGGGTGGTCCTCCGGTCGGCTGGTGTGCGAACGGTCACCATAGCGCGCCCGGATGGTGGGCTGGAAGGCTGGAAAGGGCGGGGAGGACGGGAGAATGCGGATGAACGCGGGCTGGCGCGCCATGGGGCCGGCGGACTTGGACCGAGTGATGGCCATCGCCGAGGTCGTGCACCCCGATTATCCGGAAGACCGCGCCGTCTTCGCCGAGCGTCTGGCCCTCTACCCGGAGGGCTGCGCGATGGCGGAAGCCTCCGGGGCGGAGGCGGGCGGACCCTGCATCGGCTACATCGTCATGCATCCGGGCCGGCTGGGCGTTCCGCCGCCGCTCAATTCGCCGCTCGGCGCGCTGCCGGAGGTGCCGGACTGTCTCTACCTGCACGACGTCGCCCTGCTGCCCGCGGCGCGGGGGCTGGGGTTGGGCGTGGCGGCGCTGGAGCGCATGAACGCGCTGGCGGCGCGGCAGGGGTTTCGCTGGCTGGCCCTGACCTCCACCCCCGGCGCGCGGGCCTTCTGGGACGCGCAGGGATTCCGGCCCCATGACGGCGGGGCTGGGCTGGCGGTCAAGCTCGCCTCCTACGGCGGCGGCATGACCTACATGACGAAGCCGGTGAAAGGCTGATCCGACGCCTTTGTGATAATTTGCCGAAAATTGTAGCCATCGCGCCGGGCGGAGACTCGATTTGCGGCAAGTTGTCCGACCCCAGCGGGCGGTTTGGGGTGCTATCTTGCGGCGTCCCCCACACCTTCAGCACAGCCGTTCGCCGGCAGGCCCCCCATGCAGCCATCCGCCCGCTTCCCGTGGAAGTCCGAATACACGGTCGGAAACGAGTCCATCGACGAGCAGCACCGGACCCTTCTGGAACTGGCCGGGCTGTTGCACATGGCGGTCGCGGCGGGGCAGGGCTACAAGATCATCCAGAACGCCTTCGCCGCCCTGGTGAAGTACACGGAGGAGCATTTCTCCGACGAGGAACAGTTCTGGATCGACGCCAAGAGCGGCGCTGTCGAGAAGCACAAGCGGCTGCACCGGCAGATCACCGAAGAGCTGCTGGCCCTGCGGTTCGAAGGGCCGTACGGCGTCGTCTTCTGCACGCCCAACGAACTGACCAACTGGGTCGAGCACCGCCTGATCGCCCACTTTATCGAAGAGGATCAGGGCGTCTACCGCAGCCTGACCCCGGGCGCCAAGCGGAAGCGGGCCTCCGCCTGAGTTCGGCACCGCCTCCAATGGTGGTCCGCCATCGCAGGTTTCGCGTCCAACGTTGCCTTTGCCGTGGAACGGACCCAACTCTAACTGGTTTATGATGTGGCGCGGCTGCCGGATGGGCGCGGGATTCCCCGCCCGTGCGGCGGCCCCGCTCCACCAGACCAGCGGAGCGACGGGGCGGTATGAAGAACTCGGACAATGGCCGGATCGATCGGAACGACACGCTCTGGTACAAGGACGCGGTCATCTATCAGCTTCACGTCAAGGCGTTCTTCGACGCCGACAACGACGGCATCGGCGACATCGCCGGCCTGACGCAGAAGCTCGACTACATCCAGGAGCTTGGCGTCACCACGCTGTGGCTGCTGCCCTTCTACCCCTCGCCGCTGCGCGACGACGGCTACGACATCGCCGACTACAAGGCGGTCAACCCGTCCTACGGCAATCTCCAGGACTTCAAGCGGTTCCTGCGCGAATGCCACGACCGCGGCCTGCGCGTCATCACGGAACTCGTCATCAACCACACCTCCGACCAGCACCCGTGGTTCCAGCGCGCCCGTCAGGCCAAGCCGGGTTCCAACCACCGCAATTTCTACGTCTGGTCCGACACCGACCAGAAGTACCAGGGCACCCGCATCATCTTCTGCGACACGGAAAAGTCCAACTGGACCTGGGATTCCGAGGCGCAGGCCTATTTCTGGCACCGCTTCTATTCGCACCAGCCCGACCTGAACTTCGACAACCCGAAGGTTCTTCAGGAGGTGCTGAACGTCATGCGCTTCTGGCTGGACATGGGGGTGGACGGGCTGCGGCTCGACGCCGTGCCCTATCTGAAGGAGCGCGAGGGCACCAACAACGAGAACCTGCCGGAAACCCACGACGTCCTGAAGGCCATCCGCACGGAGATCGACAAGGGCTACGGCGACCGCATGCTGCTGGCCGAGGCGAACCAGTGGCCGGAGGACGTGCTGCCCTATTTCGGCGATCTGGAGAAGGGCGGGGACGAATGCCATATGGCCTTCCACTTCCCGCTGATGCCGCGCATCTACATGGCCGTTGCCATGGAGGACCGGCATCCCATCGCCGACATCATGCGCCAGACCCCGGACATCCCGGACGAGTGCCAGTGGGCCATCTTCCTGCGCAACCATGACGAGCTGACGCTGGAGATGGTCACCGACCGCGAGCGCGATTATCTCTGGGACTTCTACGCCGCCGACCGGCGCATGCGGATCAACCTGGGCATCCGGCGGCGCCTCGCCCCGCTGCTCCAGAACGACCGCCGCAAGATCGAGCTGTTGAAGAGCCTGCTGCTGTCCATGCCGGGCACGCCGGTGCTCTATTACGGCGACGAGATCGGCATGGGTGACAACATCTATCTCGGCGACCGCGACGGCGTGCGCACGCCGATGCAGTGGTCGCCCGACCGCAACGGCGGCTTCTCCCGCGCCGACCCGGCGCGGCTGTATCTGCCGGCGATCCAGGACCCGATCTACGGTTTCCAGGCCATCAACGTCGAGGCGCAGCAGCGCAGCCCGTCGTCTCTCCTGAACTGGATGAAGCGGCTGATCGCCGTGCGCCAGCAGCACAAGGCGTTCGGGCGCGGCCGTTTCCAACTCCTCTATCCGGGCAACCGCAAGGTCCTGGCCTATCTGCGCTGCCATTCGACGGAGGAGGGCGACGAGGTCATCCTCTGCGTGGCGAACCTGTCCCGCTCCGCCCAGGCGGTGGAACTGGACCTCAAGCAGTTCCGTGGTCGCGTGCCGGTGGAGATGCTGGGTCGCACGGTCTTCCCGCCGGTCGGCGATCTGCCCTACCTGCTGACCATTCCGGCCTATGGTTTCTACTGGTTCGCGCTGGCCGCCGAGGCGGCACTGCCCTCCTGGCACGAGACGATGCCGGAGCCGGTGCCCGACCTGCTGACCATTGTCGTGCGCGACGGCTGGCACAGCCTGATCAGCGGCCGCGCCGGCGAGGAACTGGCACGCGACATCCTGCAGGCCTACCTGCCGCAGCAGCGCTGGTTCGCCGCCAAGGACCGCCGGATCGAGAGCGCGCACATCCCGATGTTCGCGCGGCTCAACGGGCCGGGCGACGGCTTCATGATGGTGCGCGCCGACGTGTCCCTGGCCGGGGCCAAGCCGCAGTCCTACTTCCTGCCGCTCGCCATGAGCTGGGAGGAGAACGCCGGCAACACCGGCTGGCCGCTGCTGCCCTTCACGCTGGCCAAGGCCCGGCGCGGTCCGCGGACCGGCGCCATCTACGACGCCATGCAGGCCGACGCCTTCACCCGCAGCCTGCTGACCGCCCTGCGCGAGGGGCGGGAGGTTCCGGCGTCGAGCGGGCACCTGCGCTTCTCGCCCACGGCCTGCATGGCCGACCTGTCGGTGGACGACGACACCGAAATCCGCCGCCTCGGCGTGGAGCAGAGCAACAGCTCCATCCTCGTCGGCAGCCAGGCCGTGCTGAAGGCGTTCCGCCGCCTGACCCCCGGCGCCCATCCGGAACTGGAGGTCGGGCGCTTCCTGACCGAGGTGGCGGGCTTCCAGAACACGCCGCCGCTGCTCGGTTCCGTCGAGCATGTGGCGGAGGACGGCACGCCGACCGCGCTGTTCGTTCTCCAGGGCTATGTCCGCAACCAGGGCGACGGCTGGAGCAGCACCGTCGATTCGCTGGTGCGCGATCTTGACGACATCCGTCTCGGCCTGTCCCACGACCCGGAGGAGCCCACTGAGGGCGAACCCTTCGGCATGCACGCCGCCATGATGGCGACACTCGGCCAGCGCACGGCGGAACTCCATTGCGCGCTGGCGAAGCGGACCGGCGATCCGGCCTTCGATCCGGAGCCGGTCACCGCCGACGACCTGAAGGGCTGGGGCGAGGCCGCCCGCCGTCAGGCCGAGGCCGCCTTCGCCGCGCTGCCCGGCGCCCTGGACCGTCTGGCCCCCGCCGTGCGCGAGCAGGCGGAATCGCTGCTGGCCCGTCGCGCCGACGTGATGAACCGGCTGGCCGAACTCGCCGACACCCCGCCGCAGGGCGACAAGACGCGCATCCACGGCGACTATCACCTGGGGCAGGTGCTGCGCGCCCAGAACGACTGGTACATCATCGACTTCGAGGGCGAGCCGGCGAAGTCCCTGGAGGAGCGCCGGGCCAAGCACAGCCCGCTGCGGGACGTGGCGGGGATGCTGCGCTCCTTCAACTACGCCACCTGGGCGGCGCTGTTCCGGATCGACGAGACGGGCGTGCTGGAGGAGGCTGGTGCGGTAATGGAGGCGGCGCTTGATTGGGAACGGCGCAGCATGCAGAGCTTCCTGGAGGCCTACCGCGCCGCCATGGGGGCCTGCCCGGACGTGCCGGACGGAACCGCCGGTGACCGCCGTCTCCTCGCGCTCTTCCTGATGGAGAAGGCGTTGTACGAGATCGCCTACGAGGCCGCCAACCGGCCCAACTGGATCGGCATTCCGGTGAAGGGCGTGCTGGGGCTTCTGGACGGCGAGTCCTGAGGCAAAACCCGAAACGGGACATAGGACGCCGCGGGCGTGGTGTGACAAACGCCCCGGCGCTATGTTCACACCCCAAGAACGAGCAAGGGTAGGGGAAGGTCAGCTGATGCCGAACGACATCCGAACGGGAAACCGTGCCAAGGCGCAGGAAGCGTCGCCGAAGGCCGCGTCGCCGTTGAGCGGCGGCATCGAGGCCATCGTCCACGCCAACCACGGTGATCCCTTCGCGATCCTGGGCATGCACCAGACCGGCAAGGATCAGCCCGTCGAGGTCCGCGCCTTCATCCCCGGCGCGGAAAAGCTGTGGGTGATCGACAGCGCGTCGGGCGACCCGGTGGGCGAGGCGGACAAGGTCCATGGCGAGGGCTTCTTCGTCGCCGTCCTGACCGACTGCAAGGAGCCCTTCCGCTACCGCCTGCGCGTCCAGTTCCCCCTGGCGACGGTGGAGTTCGAGGACGCCTACCGCTTCTGGTCCGTCCTGGGCGAGTTGGACATCCATCTGTTGGCCGAGGGCACGCACCTCAAGAGCTTCGAGCGGCTGGGCGCCCACCCGCGGGAGATCGACGGCGTGGCCGGCGTGGCCTTCGCCGTCTGGGCGCCCAACGCCCGTCGGGTCAGCGTCGTCGGCGATTTCTGCGACTGGGACGGACGGCGCCTGCCCATGCGCAAGCGGACGGAGGCCGGCGTGTGGGAGATTTTCGTGCCCCACGCCACCGTCGGCCAGCGCTACAAGTTCGAGATCAAGGGGGCGGGCGGCGACCTGCTGCCGCTGAAGTCCGACCCCTACGCCTTCCAGGCCGAGTTCCGCCCCCAGACCGCCTCCGTCGTGCACGGCCTGCCGTCCTACGACTGGCAGGACGCTGAGTGGCAAAGAACCCGCTCCGCCAGCGCCGACCTGACCGCTCCGATCTCCATTTACGAGGTCCATCTCGGCTCCTGGGCGCGGGTGCCGGAAGAGGGCGACCGCTTCCTCACCTACCGCGAACTGGCCGACCGGCTGGTGCCCTACGTGAAGGATCTGGGCTTCACCCACATCGAGTTGCTGCCGATCACCGAGCATCCCTTCGACGGCTCCTGGGGCTACCAGCCGATCGGCATGTACGCGCCGACCAGCCGCCACGGCACGCCGGAGGACTTCAAGTATTTCGTGGACGCCTGCCACGCGGCGGGGATCGGGCTGCTGCTCGACTGGGTGCCCGGCCATTTCCCGACCGACCCGCACGGGCTGGGCTGGTTCGACGGCACGCACCTTTACGAGCACGCCGACCCGCGCCAGGGCTATCACCAGGACTGGAACACGCTGATCTACAATTTCGGCCGGACGGAGGTGCAGAACTTCCTGCTCGGCAACGCGCTGTTCTGGCTGGAGCATTACCGGCTGGACGGGCTGCGGGTCGATGCCGTGGCCTCCATGCTCTACCTCGACTACAGCCGCAAGGCCGGCGAGTGGGTTCCCAACCGCTTCGGCGGGCGCGAGAACCTGGAATCCATCGCCTTCCTCAAGCGGATGAACGAACTGACCTACGGCCACAACCAGGGCATCATGACGGTGGCCGAGGAATCCACGGCGTGGCCGGCGGTGTCGCGACCCGTCTATCTCGGGGGCTTGGGCTTCGGCTACAAGTGGAACATGGGCTGGATGCACGACACGCTGGAGTATATGGCGAAGGACCCCATCCACCGCCGTTACCACCACCACCAGCTCACCTTCGGCCTGATCTACCAGTTCTCGGAAAACTTCGTCCTGCCGCTCAGCCACGACGAGGTGGTGCACGGCAAGGGCTCGCTCATCAACAAGATGCCGGGCGACGACTGGCAGAAGTTCGCCAACCTGCGCGCCTATTACGGCTTCATGTTCGCCCATCCCGGCAAGAAGCTGCTGTTCATGGGCGGCGAGTTCGGCCAGTGGCGCGAGTGGAGCGAGGCGCGCAGCCTGGACTGGCACCTGCTGGAGGAGCCGCTGCACCATGGGCTTCACGCGCTGGTGCGCGACCTGAACGGCATGTACCGCGGCCTGAAGCCGCTGCACCAGACCGATTGCGACCCGGCGGGCTTCGAATGGATCGAGGCAAACGACAGCGACAACTCCGTCCTCGCCTTCCTGCGCAAGAGCGGGGAGGATCCGGAGCACCATGTGGTCGTGGTCTGCAACTTCACCCCGATGCCGCGTGACGGCTACCGCGTTGGCGTCACCCTGCCGGGCCGCTACGAGGAGGTGCTGAACACCGACGCCCCGGAGTATGGCGGCAGCGGCGTCGGCAACGCCGGCGGCGTGGAGAGCGAGGAGACGGAGTGGCATGGCCGTCCGCACTCCATCACCCTGACCCTGCCGCCGCTGGGCACGCTGGTGCTGGAGCGGAAGGCGGGGTAGGGGGCACGCTTCGACCAATGGGAGAAGGGACGAGCGGCGTTCCGCACTTGACGCGACCGGCGCGTCGCTCCTTTATTGCAGCAGGTGGCTATCCGCTTCGGCTAGGTCACCTGCCGCGCCTGGCGCAAGCCGCTTGCGGTTCCGCCCGATGTCCGTGCCCGTGGTGAGTCTGCCCTGATGTCCATCTCCACCGCCACGCGCACCGCCGTCTGGCCCGGCAAGCCCTATCCCCTCGGGGCGAACTGGGACGGGTTCGGTGTCAATTTCGCCCTGTTCTCCGCGCACGCCGAGAAAGTCGAGCTGTGCCTGTTCGACCAGACCGGCCAGCGCGAGGTCGAGCGGGTCGTCCTGCCGGAGCACACCGACGAGGTCTGGCACGGCTACCTTCCGGAGGCCCGGCCCGGCCTGCTCTACGGCTACCGGGTCCACGGCCCCTACGAGCCCGCGGCGGGGCACCGCTTCAACCCGAACAAGCTCCTGCTCGACCCCTACGCCAAGGCGCTGTTCGGGCCGTTCCGCTGGTCGGACGCCCATTACGGATACCGCGTCGGCTCGACGCGCGAGGATCTGTCCTTCGACCGGCGCGACAACGCGCGCGGCATGCCGAAGTGCCGGGTGGTCGACCGCGCCTTCACCTGGGGCCACGACCGGCACCCGGCGGTGCCCTGGTCGGACACGGTGATCTACGAGACGCATGTCGGCGGCTTCACCATGCGCCACCCGGAGGTGCCGGCCCCGCTGCGCGGCACCTTCGCCGGCATGTCCACCCACGCGGTGATCGACTATCTGAAGGCGCTGGGCATCACCTCGGTGGAGTTCCTGCCGGTGCAGTCCTTCGCCGACGACCGGCATCTGGTCGGGCAGGGCCTGCGCAACTACTGGGGCTACAACAGCGTCGGCTTCTTCGCGCCCGAGCCGCGCTACATGACCACCGGCGTGCTGTCGGAGTTCAAGACCATGGTCGCCCGCCTGCACGAGGCGGGGATCGAGGTCATCCTCGATGTGGTCTACAACCACACGGGCGAGGGCAACCATCTCGGCCCTACCCTGTCCTTCAAGGGCATCGACAACCTCAGCTACTACCGGCTGCTGCCCGACAATCCGCGCTTCTACATCAACGACACCGGCACCGGAAACACCCTGAATCTCAGCCACCCGCGCGTGCTCCAGATGGTCATGGACAGCTTGCGCTACTGGGTGACGGAGATGCATGTCGACGGCTTCCGCTTCGACCTCGCCACCGTGCTGGCGCGGGAGCCCTATGGTTTCGACCCCGGGTCGGGCTTCCTCGACGCCGTGCGGCAGGACCCGGCGCTGGCCGACGTCAAGCTGATCGCCGAGCCGTGGGACGTCGGTCCCGGCGGCTATCAGGTCGGCAACTTCCCGCCGGGCTGGGCGGAGTGGAACGACCGCTACCGCGACACCGTGCGCCGCTACTGGCGCGGCGACGACGGCATGCTGCCGGAACTGGCCGGACGCATTGCCGGCTCGTCGGACCTGTTCGAGAAGCGCGGGCGGCGGCCCTGGTCGTCGGTGAATTTCGTCACGGCCCACGACGGCTTCACCCTGCACGACCTCGTCTCCTACAACGACAAGCACAATTGGGCCAACGGCGAGGACAACCGCGACGGCCATTCCGCCAACCATTCCTGGAACCACGGGGTGGAGGGCGAGACCGACGACCCGGCGATCCGCGAGGCCCGCGCCAAGCAGAAGCGCAACCTGCTGGCCACCCTGTTCTTGTCGCAGGGCACGCCGATGATGCTGGCCGGCGACGAGATCGGCCACAGCCAGAAGGGCAACAACAACGCCTATTGCCAGGACAACGAGACCTCCTGGCTCGACTGGGCGCGGCTGAAGGGCGAGGGCGGGCCGATGCTGGCCTTCGTCAAGCGGCTGATCGCCCTGCGCAAGGCCCATCCGGTGCTGCGCCGTCCGGTGTTCCTGCACGGCCGCCGGACCTCCGCGGATGGTTTGAAGGACATCGTCTGGTACACGCCGCAGGGGGTGGAGAAGTCGGCGGAGGATTGGCGCAACGGCCACGCGCGCTGCATCATGCTGCTGCTGAACGGCCATGCCGGAACCTACACCGGGGTGGATGGGGCGCCGCAGGACGACGGGGTGCTGCTGATCGTGCTGAACGCCCACACCGACACGGTCAACGTCACCCTGCCCGAGGTTCCCGACGCGCGCGGCTGGCGTTGCGTGCTCGACACCCGCGTGGCGGACGGGGCCGGCGACGGGCGGATGCAGCTCGCCGGGCGGACGATGCCGGTCGACGGGCGGACGGCGCTGGTGTTCGTGCAGGTCGAATCGCCCGGTCGTTGATGCGGGTCAATAGGCGGTATTTTCCGCCTGTGCTAACGTCCTGGCCTGGGGTGGCCCTTCCACCTCCGGTTTCCGCGGAATCGACGCATGCCCGATTACGACTATTCCCTGGTTGATGCCGCCATCATCGACGCGCAATCCAACACCCAGCGCGTCCTGCGCGAGGTGCTGGCGCGGCTGGGGATGAAGCGGGCGGAGACCTACGGCTCGGTCCGGGACGCGGCGGACATGGCGGCGGCGGCCACCCCCGACCTGATCCTGCTGGACATCGACGGGGAGGAGGCGGAGGCGCTGCGCCTCATTCGCCGCCTGCGCAACGAGCCGGACACCCGCAATCCCTACGCCTGCATCGTCGCCACGACGTGGCAGCCGACGCCCCTTCTGGTCATGCGCGTCACCAACGCCGGGGCCGACGATCTGCTGGTGAAGCCGGTCTCGCCCAAGCAGGTTCAGGAACGGCTGGCCGCCCTGATCGAATCGCGCAAGAAGTTCGTGGTGACTGCCGACTACACCGGCCCCGACCGGCGCAAGTCGCCGCGCGAGGGCGCCCAGGTGCCGCTCCTCGACGCGCCGAACACGCTGCGGCTGAAGGCCACCAACCGCTGGGCGCACATCAACGCCCGGCAGCTCATGGCCGAGGCCAACCATTTCGTCAACGAGCAGAAGCTGCTGCGCATCAGCGTCCAGGTCGCCTTCCTGATCGAGTTCGCCGCCATCGGCCTGACCGCCCGCCCGCCGGAGCGCATGGCGGTGGAGCATGTGGCTCGCGTCCCCGCCTTCCTCGACGACCTGCTGCGCCGCCTCGACGACCTGGGCGAGCCGGGACCGGCGGAGTCCGTCGCCAAGTCCCTGAAGATGATGGCCGAACGGCTGCGGCTCCACGCCGAATCGGGCGCCGTCGCGGCGGAGGAGCTGGAGAGCGCGCGTGCGCTCGCCCGCGACCTGATGCGGGCGGTGGACACGGCCCGCCCGCTCGACGCGATGATGGCGGAGGTCGCCGCCGCCGTGACCGGCTACCGCACCCGCCTGGAGCAGATGGCCCAAGCCAAGGCGGAGGCGGCCAAGGCGGAGGCGGCCAAGGCGGAGGCGGCACGGGTCGCCGTGGCGACGCCCGCGGCGAATGGCGATGCCGCGAAAGAGGCGGTCGGGTCGTGATCCCGCAAATGGTGAGCCGCTGAAGAAGGCCGGATCATCCAGGGTTGCGGCGCGTTGTCACCCTTGCCCCGTCGCCGTGCGCGAAAGCGTTGCGGTCAATATGAAAATTCGAATGTTCGGGGCTGGACGGAATAAGCCCGACGCGCAATGCTCGCGCGCAGGCCGTTGCGGCCAGAATGACGCCACCAAGACGCCACGACCGACAAACGCGGGGACCCCTGAATGAGCGATCTCGACCGGCTTGCCGAACGGCTTGGCATCGAGCCCTTCTACCATGACATCTGGGGCAACCGGCGCGAGACCTCCGACGCGACGAAGCGGGCCTTGTCCGCCGCCATGGGCTATCCCGCCGGCGACGGCGAGGAGTTGGCGGCGAGCCTGCACGCGGTGGAGGACCGGGCGTGGCGGCGCATGCTGCCTCCCGTCCTGGTGATCGACGAGGGCGCGCCGCTCAGCCTCGCCCTGGCCGTCCCGGCCGGGCTGGAGGACGCCGAGCTGACCTGGACGCTGACCGAGGAGGGCGGGCTCGCCCACCGCGCCTCGCTGCGCGTCGGCAACCTGCCGCTGGCCGAGCAGCGGGTGCTCGACGGCGTGGCCTACGAGCGGCGGATGGTGTCCACCCGCCTGCCGCCGACCCTGCCGCTCGGCTATCACCGGCTGTCGGTGGTGATCCGGCCCCAGGGCGTGAGCGGCACGCTGGAGGGCGGCACGGTGCTGATCGTCGCCCCGCAGCGCTGCCTGACGGTGGAGGACGTCGTTCCCGGCGGGCGGACCTGGGGCATCGGTTTGCAGCTCTACGCACTGAAGAGCGGCGACGACTGGGGCATCGGCGACTTCGACGATCTCGGGCGCTTCGCCGAGACGGCGGCGGGGCTCGGCGCCGGGCTGGTCGGGCTCAACCCGCTGCACGCGCTGTTCCCGGCCGACCCCAACCACATCGGCCCCTATTCGCCGAGCAGCCGGACCTTCCTCAACGTCCTCTACATCGACGTGGAGCGGGTGCCGGAGCTGGCGGCCACGCCGCAGGCGCAGGCCCTCATCGCGTCGGAGGACTTCCGGCAGCGGCTGGCCGCCGCGCGGGCGACGGAACTGGTGGACTATCCCGCCGTCTCCGCCCTGAAGATGCCGGTCCTGGAGGCGCTGCACGCGACCTTCCGCGCGCTGGGCGAGAGCGACGCGCGGCGCGAGGCGTTCGAGACGTTCCGACGCGAGATGGGCGAGCCGCTGCGCCGCCACGCCGTGTTCGAGGCGCTGCACGAGTATTTCTATCGCCGCGACCCGTCCCAATGGATGTGGCGGACGTGGCCGCCGGCCTTCCAGCACCCGGACAGCCCGGAGGTGCAGGCCTTCGCCGCCGAGCAGGCCGAGCGGGTGGATTTCTTCGAGTATCTGCAATGGGAGGCCGACCGCCAGCTGGGCACGGCGGCGGAGCGCGGGCGCCGAGCCGGGTTGCCCATCGGCTTCTACCGCGACCTCGCCGTGGCGGCGCATCCCGGCGGGGCGGCGGCCTGGGGTGAGTTGGACATCCTGGTGCAGGGGGCCAACGTCGGCGCGCCGCCGGACCAGTTCAACATGAAGGGGCAGAATTGGGGCCTCGCCCCGCTGTCGCCGGTGGGCTTGCGTGAATCGGCCTATGGCAGCTTCATCGCCATGCTGCG
The DNA here is from genome assembly GCF_058780635.1 of Azospirillum sp. UENF 312511. Taxonomy (NCBI): domain Bacteria; kingdom Pseudomonadati; phylum Pseudomonadota; class Alphaproteobacteria; order Rhodospirillales; family Azospirillaceae; genus Azospirillum; species Azospirillum sp. UENF 312511. The sequence goes on from NZ_JBSNCG010000003.1 coordinate 2,673,659, forward strand.
CGCCAACATGCGCCACGCCGGGGCGCTGCGCATCGACCATGTGATGGCTTTGCAGCACCTGTTCTGGATCCCGGCGGACGGCAGCGACGGCGCCTATGTCGAGTACCCGTTCGAGGATCTGCTGCGGATCATCGCGCTGGAAAGCCGACGCAACCGCTGCATCGTCATCGGCGAGGATCTCGGCACCGTGCCGGAGGGCTTCCGCCCGGCGCTGGAGCGGGCCGGCATCCTCAGCTACCGCGTGCTGTATTTCGAGCGCAGCGCCGATGGCGGCTTCAAGGCGCCGGACGAGTATCCCGCCGGGGCCATGGTCACGGTGACCACCCACGACCTCGCCACTTTCAAGGGTTTCTGGACCAACCGCGACCTCGACTGGCGGGCCAAACTGGACCTCTATCCTGACGAGGCGGCGCGGAATAAGGACGTCTGGGACCGCGGCGTGGACCGCTGGTGGATGCTCCAGGCGCTGGAGCGGGAAGGGCTGCGCCCGCACCGTTATCCGAACAACGAGGGCTCGCAACCCTTCTCGCGGGAGTTGATGGAGGCGGTGCACCGCTACCTCGCCCGCTCGCCGGGCCGCATCGCCATGGTGCAGATCGAGGACGCGCTGGGCGAGGTGGAGCAGCCGAACCTGCCGGGCACCGTGGACCAGCACCCCAACTGGCGCCGCCGCCTGGGCGTGCCGGTGGAGGCGATGGCCGGGGACGAGGGGCTGCGCCGGCTGGCCGAGGCGGTGCGCGGCGAGCGGCCCTGAAGCCAGCCGAACCGGAAGCCGATTGCGATCCTGCGCTATTGGCTTACACTTGGCGGCAGTCGTCGGGCAAAAGAACAGCGCGCCGCGCGCGATCCCGCGTGGCCAATCAAGACGGAGGGGTAGATGAAAGGTGATCCGAAGGTTATCCGGCACCTCAACACGATTCTGACGAACGAGCTGACGGCCATCAACCAGTATTTCCTGCACGCCCGCATGTTGAAGAACTGGGGCCTGCACCGGCTGGCGGGCAAGGTCTACGAGGAATCCATCGGCGAGATGAAGCACGCCGACAAGCTAATCGAGCGCATCCTGTTCCTGGAAGGTCTTCCCAACCTTCAGGACCTGCACAAGCTGAAGATCGGCGAGGACCTGCCGGAGATGTTCACCGCCGACCTGGGCATCGAGAGCCACAACCGCGGCAACCTGCTGGAAGCCATCGCCGACTGCGACGCGGTGCGCGACTATCAGAGCCGCGAAATCTTCCGGGAGATCCTGGAGGACACCGAAGAACACATCGACTGGCTGGAGACCCAGCTCGACCTGATCCAGCGCGTGGGCCTGACCGCCTACCAGCAGGAGCAGATCTACGGCGAGGACTCCTCGTCCTAAGCGATGGGGGCCTAACAGGCGATGGGGAGCGGTCCGCCGCCTAGACGGACATCCCCGCCGACGTCCCGGCCGCATAGGCCGCGGCGTCGGCCTTGCGGTAGGCGGTGATGGCGGCGGACCAGGGTTCGATGTGCAGGCCGCTGCCCATGGCGTCCTGATGGATGCTCTGCGCTATAAAACCAGCGTTGGGGGTGGCGCTCAGGCGCGGCGACGCGCCGGTCACTGGTCCGTCGTCACCCTCCGCATCGTCCAGCGCAAATCTGGACGAGGAACCGGCACGGCCGGCGCGATTGCCTTCCGCTCCGCCCAGTTCCGTCCGGTTTCCGCTTTTCAGCGCATCGTCGGTGGCCGAGACATCGTCGGACCGCCGGCGTTCCTGTTCCCCCGGCACGCGCCGGATGGGCTGCACCGCAATGGCTTCGCTGGCCAGCATCTGCCGAAGCCGACTCATCCCGGACAGGGATTGAGCGTTCGACGCCGATGATAGGGACAGGATGCTGGACACGGGGGCGGGGCGGCTTGTGGGTGAACCTGATCCCGTATCGTATCAGCGCAAAGCTTCCCGATGCCTTAAAAAATTCGGGCAGGGGCACGGCGCCGTGGTGGCCGTCCATCCGACGGCGCCGAGGGGTGCGATTCGAAGGGTTTAAGACCCCTTGCGGCCACGGATGTTGCGGCGCACGACCGATTGCGCCTCCACGACCAGATCACTGCCGCCCAGGACGCGGGTGAACAGCGCCTTCACCGTCGCCTGTCCATGCACCGTCAGCACGCCGCTGCGCGTGTCGTCCTCGATCTTCAGCACCGCGGCGTGGGCACCCAGGAAGCTCTTGGTGAAGGCGTTGTCGAAGAAGCTGCGGATATGGCCGTCGCGCTGGTCGTCGAACATCACCCGTCCACCGGCCAGGGCCGCTGCGTCCACCGCCTGCGCCAAACGGGCCTGCACCGCGTAGCCGCGCACCGTCTCCAGGGTGTAGCCGGCGCCCACCGCCAGGGGAAGGCCGAGCGCGACGATCAAGGCCAGCGCAAGCCTGCGCCCGGACCGCCGTTCCCGCCGATGCTGGAGCGCGTAAGGGTGGTAGACCATCACCATCGCCGGACCCAAAAAATGTGAAGGAGAACGCAAGATCAAATCTGCCAAAACTGCCTTAATGAGCGATTAACAGCCTCCAAATAAGTCTTTGAATCTTTAAAGGCGGGATAACGAGAGCGTGTATTTGTTCGCGCTCACTCTCATAATTATTTTGAGTTGCATGGAGCTTTCGAGCGATATGCGGGAAAAATGGTTCGAAATTCGTATTAAATAATTCGATGGGGCTCTTGGGGCGAGGTCGCCCAGCGAACCGCCAGGGAAGATAAGGATTCCGCACCGCACCGGAAGGGGGAAAAAGAAGGATCGGCCATGCGGATGGGCGGAGCGCCGAAAGGATGCGGAATAAAGCCGTTTGGCCCAGCGTCCACAAACCACCATCGTCTGACAACAAGGCAGGGGAGGGCACCCATGGTCCGCACCATCTTTGGGGCTGGCATCGGCGCTGCGCTATCGGCGGCGGTTCTGTCGGCGGCGGCGCCGGCGTCTGCGCAGACGTCCGGAGGCTCCGCGGGCATGAGCTTTTTCATCACCAGCGTCGGATCGGGGAAGGGCGCCGACCTCGGCGGCCTGGAAGGTGCGGATCGCCATTGCCAGCAGTTGGCGCAGGCCGTCGGGGCGGGGAGCCGGAACTGGAAAGCCTATTTGTCCACCCAGGCGGCGGACGGACGGCCCGCGGTGAACGCCCGCGACCGCATCGGCGCCGGTCCCTGGCAGAACGCCAAGGGGCAGGTGATCGCCCGCAGCGTGGAGGATCTGCACACCGCCAATGGCCTGACCAAGCAGACCGGGCTGACCGAAACCGGCGAGACGGTCAAAGGCCGCGGCGACACCCCGAACACCCACGACATCCTGACCGGCAGCCAGCCGGACGGCCGGGCCTTCGACGGCGCGGAGGACCGAACCTGCGGAAACTGGACCCGCAGCGGGACGGAGGGCGCCGCCATGGTCGGCCATCACGACCGCATGGGGCTCGGCGACGACCCGCCGGCCAAATCCTGGAACAGCTCCCACCTGACGCGGGGCGGATGCAGCCAGGATGCCTTGAAGAGCACGGGCGGCGCGGGACTGCTCTACTGCTTCGCGGCGAATTGACAGGACAGAAGCGGGAGGGCTGACCCGCCCGCTCCCTTTCCGCCGGCACCCGGGAGCGTTACAGTCGCGCCATTCGTACGGTGTGTGGAGGCGGCCCGATGCGGGGCGGGGCGTGGCGTTCGGCGGTGCTGGGCTTTGCGGTGGCGGGCATGGCGCTCGCCTTCCTGGGGGTGGAGATCGGGCGGCTGGCCATCGCCGATCCCGAGCGTTCCTTGCTGGACATGGGGGCGGTCGGGATCGGCGTGCTGGCGCTGTGGATGGCCTTTGCCCGGCTGAACCGCCATTTCCGCGATCTGGGCCGGCTGCGCGAAACCCTGTCGACGTGGTGCGGGCGCAGCGCGTCCTCCCTTGCCACCGATGCGAAGGAGGACGAGGCCGGCGACCTCGCGCGGGCGGCGGCGGAGGCGCTTCGCCATGGCCGCCACGGCGAAAGCCGTCCGGGCGAGCGGCTGGCCGGGGTGATCGCCGCGCTGGAGGAGCCGGTGGTGGTGCTCGACGATTTCGGGCGGATCGACACGCTGAATCCGGCGGCCTCCGCCCATCTTGGGCTGGCGGCCGGGGCCGACATCTACGACCACCTGTCGCGCCCCGAGCTGTTCCGCGCCATCGAGCGGGCGCGCGAGGACGGCCAGATGGTCTCCGCCCTGCTGCGCCGCGCCCAGGGGGGCGAGGTGCCGGTCCGCGTCAAGGATCTTGGGCTCCAGTCGGGGATCGCCCTGGTCTTCCCGGCGAGGGCGGGGGAGGCGCAGCCGCTGCTGTCCGGCGAGCGGAGGCTGCTGCGCCCCAACGTCCGTCCCGTCCATCTCGGCGACGAGGATCCGCTGCTGGCCCTGCCGATGGTCAGCCTGTGGGTCGCCACCGCCACCGGGCGGGCGGAGGAGGGGCCGGTCGTCGCGGTGGGGACGGTGCGGATGGTCGGGCCGCGCGTCTTCCGCAGCCTGTCGCTGGAGCTGTTCATCGATCCCGGCGCGCCGATCCCGGCGGAGGGCAGCGCGACCCACGGCGTGACCGCGGTGATGGTGGAAGGCGCGCGCCCCTTCGCCGCGGCTTGGCCGGTGATCGCCGACGCCCTGCGCGGTTGCGCGGTGATCGGCTGGGGGGTGGACGCGGCGCTCGGCACGCTGGCACGCGCCTGCCGCGACGCCGGCCTGCCGGAGCCGGAGGCGCCGCCGACGCTCGACCTCGCCCGGCTCGCCGCGGCGCTCGATCCGGCGCTGGAGGGGGCCTCGCTGGAGCAATTGGCCGCCGCCTTTGGCATCGCCACCGACCGCCGCCTGGGTCCCTTCGCCCCCGCCCTGGTCGAGGCGGAACTGGCCGCGGGTTTGCTGACGCGGCTGGAGCAGCAGGGGATCGCCACGCACGGGCAGGCGCGCGCCTTCGCCGCCGGTCAGGCCGGCGCGCTGCCCGAGTGAATCCTGCCCGAGTGAACTTTGCCCAAGTGAACTTTGCCCGAGTGACGCCTCACCGCCATTTCGGCCGCCGTCCGGCCTTCAGCGCTTGCACCGCCTGATCGAGCGTCTGCAGGAACTTCGACTTGTCCTGCTGGCTCATCGGCTTGTTGCCGCCGCTGACCACGCCCATGTCGCGCAGGTCCTGCATCAGCGCGCGGGTGGCGATGGCCGAGCCGATGCTGTCGTCGGTGAAGGGGCGGCCGGTCGGGCCGATCACCACGGCGCGCTTCTTGACGCAGCGGTCGGCGAGCTGGATGTCGGCGGTGACCACGACGTCGGCCTCGGTCGCGTGCTCGGCGATCCAGTTGTCGGCGGCGTCGAACTCCGACCCGACGACGACCAGCTCCGACAGGCATTCGTTGGGCAGGCGGAGCGGGCCGTTGCTGACGATCCACACCTTGATTCCGTTGCGCCCGGCCACCCGGTAAATTTCCGACTTTACCGGGCAGGCATCGGCATCCACATAAATCTCGACCACCCGGCTTCCCTCCTTCGCCGTTTCATGCCGCGTCCTTATGCGCTAAAACCCTGAACGAGCGAAGTGGCGCCGCGGGTGGCGTCCTGGATTTTTCCTTTTTGTGCAGAAGGGTCGGAGCGGCGCATGGCGTCCTATCAATATGTCTATGTGATGAAGGGCCTGTCCAAGGTCTACCCCGGCGGCAAGAAGGTTCTGGACGACATCTGGCTGTCCTTCCTGCCCGGCGTGAAGATCGGTGTCCTCGGCGTCAACGGCGCCGGCAAGTCGACCCTGATGAAGATCATGGCCGGCCTGGACAAGGACTATTCGGGCGAGGCCTGGGCCGCGCAGGGCGCCAAGGTCGGCTACCTGTCGCAGGAGCCGCAGCTCGACCCGACGAAGACGGTGCAGGAGAACGTCCTGGAGGCACTGGCCGAGACCAAGGGCCTGCTGGACCGCTTCAACGCCGTGTCCGAGGCGATGGGCGACCCGGACGCCGACTTCGACGCGCTGATGGCCGAGCAGGCCGAGCTTCAGGAGAAGATCGACGCCGCCGACGCCTGGGACATCGACCGCACGGTCGAGATCGCCATGGACGCGCTGCGCTGCCCGCCGGGCGATTCCGACGTGACCAAGCTGTCCGGCGGTGAGCGCCGCCGCGTCGCGCTGTGCAAGCTGCTTCTGGAAAAGCCCGACCTGCTGCTGCTCGACGAGCCGACCAACCATCTGGACGCCGAGTCCGTGGCGTGGCTGCAGAAGCACCTGGAGGATTACAAGGGCACTGTGGTCCTGGTCACCCACGACCGCTACTTCCTCGACAACGTGACTGGCTGGATCCTCGAACTCGACCGTGGGTCGGGGATTCCGTGGGAAGGCAACTACTCCTCCTGGCTGGAGCAGAAGCAGAAGCGCCTGGAGCAGGAAGGCCGCGCCGAGGAGGCCCGCCAGAAGCAGCTCGCCACCGAGCTGGAATGGATCCGGCAGTCCCCGCGCGCCCGTCAGGCCAAGAGCAAGGCCCGCATCTCTGCCTACGAGACCTTGCTGGCCGAGAGCGGCAAGGAAGCGACGGGCGAGGCCCGCATCGTCATCCCGACGCCGCCGCGCCTGGGCAACGTCGTCATCGAGGCCGAGAGCATCAACAAGGGCTTCGGCGACCGCCTGCTGATCGACGGCCTGTCCTTCCGCCTGCCGCCGGGCGGCATCGTCGGCGTGATCGGCCCGAACGGCGCCGGCAAGACCACCCTGTTCCGCATGATCACCGAGCAGGACGGGCCGGACGCCGGCACCTTCCGCGTCGGCGAGACGGTGAAACTGGGCTATGTCGACCAGAGCCGCGATTCGCTGAACCCGAACAAGACCGTGTGGGAGGAAATCTCCGACGGGCTGGACATCATCGACCTCGGCAAGAAGTCGATGCCCAGCCGCGCCTACGTCTCGTCCTTCAACTTCCGCGGTCCGGACCAGCAGAAGAAGGTCGGCCAGCTCTCCGGCGGTGAGCGCAACCGCGTCCATCTCGCCAAGATGCTGAAGTCCGGCGCCAACGTCCTGCTGCTCGACGAACCGACCAACGATCTGGACGTCGACACGCTGCGCGCGCTGGAAGAGGCGCTGGAGAACTTCGCCGGCTGCGCCGTGGTCATCAGCCACGATCGCTGGTTCCTCGACCGCCTCGCCACCCACATCCTGGCATTCGAGGGCGACAGCCACGTGGAGTGGTTCGAGGGCAACTTCGAAGCCTACGAAGCCGACAAGAAGCGCCGTCTGGGCGAGGATGCGGTGAACCCGCACCGCATCAAGTACAAGCCGCTGGTCCGTTCCTGAGCGGCGGCTCCGGCGGGCTCCCTCTCCCCATCCGGGAGGGGGAGCCTTCTTCCGTTACCCTTCCAGCTTCTGATGCTCCAGGAAGGCGGTCTTCAAGAGCTGTTTGAGATCGTCGCCATACTGGTGGAAGCGCACGGACACTTGGCCTTTCCCCGCGCCCTTGTGCACGACGACCATCCGCGCGGTGGCCATGATGTCGTTCCGCCCGGCGATGGACAGGCGGCCCTCGATCGTCTCGCCCTCCTCGAACAGATCGTCCGGAGCGTAGAAACTGACGCCGCCGATCGACCAGTTGCGGGAGGAATGGGCGCCACGGTCGGTCTGGACGACCAGACAGGGCTGGGCGTAGCGCTTCTGCGCCCGCCGTTCCTCCGGCACCGGGGGCGGCGGTGGCGCGGTGTCCACCGTCACCATGATTCCCGTACCGTCGAGCTTCGCCCCGCCCAGCTTGGCGGAACGCAGCACCGCGTCCTCCATCCGGGCGTCGCGCAGGTCGGCGCCGGTCAGGTTGGCGCCGTCGAAATTGGCGGGCCAGGGACGGTCGCCGGACAGGCGGGCGGGGCGGGCGTCGGCGCGGGCCAGGACGGCGCGGGACAGCCCGGCCCGGCGCAGGTTGGTGCCGTTCAGGCAGGCCTCCGTCAGGTCGGCCCCGATCATCTCGGTGTAGGAGAGGTCGGCCATCTCCAGGCTGGCCTTGCGCAGCCGCACACCCATCAGGCGGCAACGGCGCAGCCGTGCGGCGGCGAGCACGCGGCCGGTCAGGTCGGCCCCGATCACCGAGACGAGATCGAGATCGAGATGGCGGCCCTCCGCCCCCTGGCTGTTCACCCACCGCTCATGCTCGGCGACGGCCTCCAGGAACGCGCCCAAGGGCATCGGCTTGTAGGCCGGCTTGACGATGGCGTTCTCCGGGAGGGAGGCGGGCAGGTAGTTGCGGTCGAGCGTCGCCTCGTCGATGGTGGTGCCGTCGAAGGTCACGCCGTCCAGGGTGGCGCCCCAGAAATCGGCGCCGACCAGGACGGCCGCGGTCATGTCGGCGCCCGTCAGATCGGCGTCGTTCAGGTCGGCGCCGCTGAGGTCGCACCCGGTGAAGTTCGCGCCGGCCAGGATGGAGCGCTCCATCTTCGCCTCGGTCAGGCGGGTGACGCCGTCGCTGCGCGGCTTGTCGCCCGTTCCGTTCATCAGGGACCCGGCCCGGAAGTCGGCGCCGCGCAGGTTGGCGTCGGTCAGGATGGCGCGGTGCAGGTTGGCGCCGCGCAGATCCGCCCCGATCAGCGTCGAGGCGGTCAGGTTCGCCCCTTCCATGTCGGCGCCGAACAGGTCGGCCTGCGAGAGGTCGGCCCGGACGAGGCGGGCGCCGACCAGATTGGTTCCGGCCAGCTTCGCCCCGTTCAGGTTCACCCGGTCGAGGTTGAGATTCGAAAGATCGCGGAAGCTGAGGTCGGCCCGCCGCCCGCCGCGGCGCGTCAGCCACGTCTGGTGGGCGAGGATGATCGCCTTGATCTCTTCGATCTCGTTCTGAGTCCGGTCGGCCATCGGATGGGGCGCCCGCTGCTGCAACACACAAGAGAGGCTTCGGGCGGGACCATACCCCTTCCGGCGGTGTTCGTCACGGAATCGCCGTTTGGGCCCATCATGAAAAAGGGCCATGAAAAAGCAGCCATGAAAAAGGGCCGCCTGAAGGCAGCCCTTGAGATGGTCCGGTCTTTCCGGGACGCGCGGAGCGAAGGATCAGCCGGCGCTACCGACCTTCTGGCGCAGCGCCTGGAGCAACCCTTCGACCCGACCGCCGTTCTGGCCGATGACGGAAGCGAATTCCTGGCGCTGGGTCACGCCCATGCTCACGCCCTCGACCACCACGTCGATGATCTTGTAGGCGGTGTCGCGCTTGCGCACGCGCCAATCCACATTCACCGGCGGGCCGTTGGGGCGGACGATCTGGGTGGAGACCATGGTGTCCGCTTCGCCTTCCACGCGGGACCCGGAGATGCGGAAGGTCTCGCCCGAATACTCGACGAAGCGGTCGGCGTAGGTGTTGACGATCAGCCGTTCGAACAGCTTCTGGTACTCGTCGTGCTGCTGCGGCGTGGCGGAGTTCCAGTAGCGGCCCAGCACCCAGCGCCCGATGTAGGCCACGTCGAAGCCCTGGTAGAGCAGGGTGCGGAAGCGCTGCACCGCCTGTTCGCGCGACAGGCTCTTGTTCGAGAAGGTGGCGACGGCCTCGTTCCCCAGCGATTGGATGAACGCGGTCGCGCCCGGATCGGCCGATTGCGCGGCGGCGGGACGGGCGGCCCAGCTGCTCACCGCGAGCAGGGCCGCGCACACGAGAAACAGGCGACGTGTCAGCATGGCAAGGCAAAAGTGGCTGCCGCGGAGGCTTTGTCAACACTCAATCGGTTAAAGGATCGAGCGCGGACGGTCGCGCCGCGGCAGGCCTCCTCCTTATTTCTTGGCGGGTTCGTCGAAATCGGGGAACTCCGGCGTCGCCGGCGCGATGTCGTTGGCGATCGCGGCGCGGCGCTGCTGCGCGTACAGGCTGCGGGCCGTCGCGTAGAAGTCCAGCGAGTTCTTGCGCAGGTCGTCGATCTCGCGCAGGAGCTGCGAGCGGCGGTCCAGGCCCGCGGCGGCGGTCCGTCCGTACATCGCGTTGTCCGCCCCGGCGGCGTTGGTGCCGATGCGGAACGGGTCGGCCAGCGTGTCGACGCCGTAGCCCAGCGTGTCGCGGACGTTCGACGGGCCGAGGAACGGCAGCACCACGTAGGGGCCGGGGCCGACGCCCCAGACACCCAGCGTCTGGCCGAAGTCCTCCGGACGGTCGCCGATTCCGGCTTCCGTCGCCACGTCGGCGAGGCCGCCGAGGCCGAGGATGGTGTTGGTCATGAACCGGCCGGTGGCGACCTGGGCGCCCTCGAAATCACCCTGCAACAGGTTGTTGGCGATGTAGAGCGGGCCGAGCAGGTTCTGGACGAAGTTGTGCACCGCCTGACGCAGCGGGTCGGGGACGACGCCCACATACACTTCCGTCGCCGGGCGGATCAGCAGGATGTCCGCGGTCTCGTTGACGGCGAAGACGAATCGGTTGGGAATCTCCAGGGGATCGCTGACCGTGACATCGGCTTCGTTGCTGCCGGGCGCGGTCGCGCAGCCCGCCATGCCGAGGGCGACGACGGCCACGGCGGCCGAGCGAAGAAGGGAGCGGGAGAGGTTGGCCAGCTTCATCGGCGACGGCTCTTTCTGGGGACACGACTTTGGGCGGGGCATCCGATTCCGCGGCCCCGTCGCGCCACGTCCGAAGGGTTCGACCCCCCGCCGGGCGGCAACGGACGCTGCCGGACAGGACATCGCCCGGAAAATCCGTGCGATCCCTTTGTTCCGTGCCTAACACAGGCGCCGCCTTTTGACCAGCGTGCCACGCGAGGTCACCATACGCATACCTCCCCATGTGGTAGGATTGCCGCGCCCTTCGCGTGCCGTCCGGGCGTTCCGTCAGCCGGCTCCCCCCGATTGGAAGGGGTGCGGTGAAAACGTGTTTACGCTGCATAAAGATATCTTTATATCTGTATCCCGCATGGCGGGCCGTGGTGGTCCGCCGGCCCTTCGGGGCATTTCGGGACGGTGCCGGCGGTCATGGACGAACTGCTTGCGACATTGAAGGCGGCGGCGGAAACCACGCGGCTTCGGCTGTTGGCGTTGTGCGCGCATGGCGAGCTGACGGTGACCGAACTGACCCAGATCCTGGGGCAGAGCCAGCCGCGGGTGTCGCGCCATCTGAAGCTCCTGTGCGACGCCGGGTTGCTCGACCGCTTCCGGGAGGGCACCTTCGCCTTTTACCGGCTGACGGAACGCGGCGCCTCGGGCGAGCTGGCGCGGGTGCTGGTGGAGGCCATCCCGTCCGACGACCCGACGCTGACGCTGGACCTGGAGCGGCTGGACGCGATCAAGCGCGCCCGCTCGGAGGCGGCGGCCAGCTACTTCCGGGAGAACGCCGCCCGCTGGCATGAGATCCGCTCCCTCCACGTCCCGGAACGCGAGGTGGAGGAGGCGTTGCTGCGCCTGATCCCCGCCGACGGGATCGGCGACCTTCTGGACATCGGCACCGGCACGGGCCGCATGCTGGAGGTGCTGGGGCCGCGCGCCCGGCGCGCCGTGGGCGTCGACCAGTCGCGCGAGATGCTGTCGATTGCCCGCACCAAGCTGGAGGATACGGCGCTTCGCCATTGCCACGTGCGGCAGGCGGACATGTACCAGCTTCCCTTTCCGTCCGGGTCCTTCGACGCGGCGGTCGTCCACCAGGTGCTGCACTTCGCGGAGGCGCCGGCCGATCTTCTGGCCGAGGCGGCGCGGGTGCTGCGGCCCGGCGGCCTGCTGCTGGTGGTCGATTTCGCCCCCCATGTCCTGGAGACCCTGCGCGCGGAGCATGCGCACCGCCGGCTGGGCTTCTCCGACGCCGAGGTCGCCGCCTGGTGCCGCCAATCCGGCCTGGAGTGCGGCGCGGTGGTGCATCTGCCGGGCGAACCGCTTACCGTAACCATCTGGCCGGCGGTGCGCGCCGCGAAGGGCGCATCCCCTGCCGTGTCTTCCATCCTCTCCATCAGCGGAGCCCAGTCATGACGTCCGGCACCCCGTCGGTCAGCTTCGAATTCTTCCCGCCCAAGACGGAGAAGATGGAACAGAGCCTGTGGCAGGCGATCCAGCGCCTGGCCCCGCTCGGCCCGTCTTTCGTCTCGGTGACCTACGGGGCCGGCGGCTCGACCCGCGAGCGCACGCACAACACGGTGACGCGCATCCAGAAGGAGACGGGCATCCCCGCCGCCGCCCACTTCACCTGCGTGGGTGCGACACGCGAGGAGATCGACGCCATCGCCCGCACCTATTGGGACGCCGGCATCCGCCATCTCGTGGCCCTGCGCGGCGATCCGCCGGAGACCGAGGGCGGGGTCGGCGGGCGCTACGTGCCGCATCCCGGCGGTTACGCCTACGCCGCCGATCTGGTGGCGGGGATGAGGAAGGTCGCCGATTTCGAGATCTCCGTCGCCGCCTATCCGGAGTCCCATCCGGAAGCGCCGAGCGCCCAGTTCGACCTGGACAACCTGAAGCGCAAGGTGGACGCCGGGGCGACCCGGGCGATCACCCAGTTCTTCTTCGACAACGACGCCTATTTCCGGTTCCTCGACCGCTGCGCTGCCGCCGGCATCACCGTGCCGATCGTGCCCGGCATCCTGCCGATCACCAACTTCGCCCGCGCGGTGGAGTTCGCCGGCAAGTGCGGGGCGGCGATGCCCAAGCGCTTCGCCGAGACCTTTGAGGGGCTGGACGCCGATCCGGAGACCCGTCAGCTCGTCGCCGCGACCATGGCGGCGGAGCAGTGCCAGGCACTCCAGGCCCAGGGCATCAAGGACTTCCATTTCTACACGCTGAACCGCTCCGATCTGACGGTGGCCATCTGCCGGATGCTGGGCGTCAAGGCAAAGCAGCCGGCGGTGTCCTGACCGCCCCCCTGTGCTAGGGTGTTGCGGATCATCGCGGTCGCGGAGGAAGGGCCATGGACAACCGGATCGGCTACGACGACGACTTCTACGCCTGGACCCAGGAACAGGCCCGCCTTCTCCGCGAAGTCGCCCGCGAACGCCTCGATACGCCCATCGATTGGGAGCATGTGGCGGGGGAGATCGAGGACATGGGGCGTTCGGATGCCAAGGCGCTTGGCAGCGCACTGAAGCGGGTGATCGAGCATCTTCTGAAGCTCGAACATTCGCCCGCGCCCGACCCCCGGCTGGGGTGGCGGGAGTCGGTGGTCAATCACCGCATCGCCGCCTGGGACGAGATCGACGCCAGCCCCAGCCTGCGCAAGAAAATTGACCTCGCGCGTGCCCACCGGGATGCCCGCCGCTTGGCCGTCCTTGGTCTCGCCCAGGATGGAATGTCCGAAGACGCCGTCCCACAGGATTGCCCCTACACGCTGGAGCAGGTGCTTGATCACGACTGGTGGCCCACGAACCGCCATGGCCTTGAGTGAACCGCTGACAACCTCTTGACCCTTTCCGCCCGACCTTCCTTCCGAAACGGACCCGATCTTCCCATGCCGCACATTCTCGACACTCTCCGCGACCGCGTCCTGCTCTGCGACGGCGGGTTCGGCAGCCGCATCCAGGCGCTCGATCTCGACGTGGAGAAGGACTACTGGGGGCACGAGAACTGCACCGACATCCTGCCGCTCTCGCGTCCGGACATCGTGCGGGAGATCCACCGCGGCTATTTCGAGGCCGGCGCGGACATGGTGGAGACGGACACCTTCGGCGCCTCCCCGGTGACGCTGGGCGAGTTCGGCATCTCCGAGAAGGCGTTCGAGATCAACCAGCGCGCGGTCGAACTGGCGCGCGAGGCGGCGGAGACCTTCACGGACGGGCAGCCGCGCTTCGTCATCGGCTCGGTCGGGCCGGGCACCAAGCTGCCCAGCCTGGGCCACATCCCTTATCAGGACCTTGAGGACAGCTTCTTCGTCCAGGCGGCCGGCCTGATCGCCGGCGGTGCCGACGCCATCCTGGTCGAGACCTGCCAGGACCCGCTGCAGATCAAGGCCGCCGTCAACGGCATCAAGCGCGCTCGCACCGAGGCCGGAAGCGACACGCCGGTCTTCGTCCAGGTGACGGTGGAGACCACGGGCACGCTGCTGGTCGGCACCGACATCGCCGCGGCGGCCACGGTGATCCAGGCGCTCGACGTGCCGCTGATGGGCCTGAACTGCGCCACCGGCCCGCTGGAGATGAGCGAGCATGTGAAGTGGCTGACCCAGAACTGGCCGGGCCTCGTCTCCGTGCAGCCGAACGCCGGCCTGCCGGAACTGGTCGACGGCAAGACGCACTACCCGCTGCGCGCCGACGACTTCGCCCATTGGCTGGAGCGCTTCGTGACCGAGGACGGGGTGAATCTCGTCGGCGGCTGCTGCGGCACCAACGTCCCGCACATCGCGGCGGCCAACCAGATGCTGCGCAAGCTGGCTCCGGCCGGCTCGCACCGCCCGAACCCGAAGGGCCGCACGGTCCATTGGGTGCCCGCGGTCGCCTCGCTCTACTCCCAGGTCACGCTGCGCCAGGAGAACGCCTTCTTCGCCATCGGCGAGCGCTGCAACGCCAACGGCTCCAAGAAGTGGCGCGAGCTTCAGGAGAGGAACGACTGGGACGGCTGCGTCGAGATGGCGCGCGAGCAGGTGAAGGAGGGCTCGCACACGCTCGACGTCTGCACCGCCTTCGTCGGACGCGACGAGGTGGCGGAGATGAAGGCCGTCGTGCAGCGCTTCGCCGGCTCGGTCACCGCGCCGCTGGTCATCGACTCCACCGAATACATCGTGCTGGAGAAGGCGCTGGCGCTTTACGGCGGCAAGGCCATCCTCAACTCCATCAACTTCGAGGACGGCGAGGAGCCGGCCCGCAAGCGCCTCGCGCTCGCCAAGAAGTTCGGTGCGGCGGTGATCGCGCTGACCATCGACGAGGAGGGCATGGCGAAGACGCCGGAGCGCAAGCTCGCCATCGCCAAGCGCCTCTATGACCTCGCGGTCAACGAGTTCGGCCTGCCGGCCCACGACCTGCTGTTCGACCCGCTGACCTTCACCATCGCCACCGGCAACGAGGACGACCGCAAGCTGGCCATCTGGACGCTGGAGGGCATCGAGGCGATCAGCCGCGAGATGCCCGGCTGCCAGATCATCCTGGGCCTGTCCAACGTCTCCTTCGGCCTCAACGCGGCGGCCCGCCACGTCCTGAACTCGGTCTTCCTCGACCATGCGGTGAAGCGCGGCATGACCGGCGCCATCGTGCATGTGTCGAAGATCATGCCGCTGCACCTGATCCCCGAGAAGGAGGTCAAGACCGCCGAGGACCTGATCTTCGACCGCCGTGCGGAGGGGTATGACCCGCTCCAGGCCTTCATCGCGCTGTTCGAGGGCCGCAAGGCCGCGGACGCCAAGAAGAAGGCCCGCGCCGAGACGGTCGAGGAGCGGCTGAAGGAGCGCATCGTCGACGGCGACCGCACCGGGCTGGAGGACGATCTCGCCGAGGCGATGAAGACCCACCCGCCGCTGGAGATCATCAACACCTACCTGCTCGACGGCATGAAGGTGGTGGGCGAGCTGTTCGGCGCCGGCAAGATGCAGCTTCCCTTCGTGCTCCAGTCCGCGGAGACGATGAAGGCCGCCGTGGCGTGGCTGGAGCCGCACATGGAGAAGCTGGACGGCCAGCAGAAGGGCACCATGGTGCTGGCCACCGTGAAGGGCGACGTCCACGACATCGGCAAGAACCTCGTGGACATCATCCTGACCAACAACGGCTACAAGGTCGTCAATCTGGGCATCAAGCAGCCGGTCGGCGCGATCATCCAGGCGGCGAAGGAGCACAAGGCCGACGCCGTCGGCATGTCCGGCCTGCTGGTGAAGTCCACCGTCGTCATGCGCGAGAATCTGGAGGAGATGACCCGCGAGGGGCTGGAGGTTCCGGTCCTGCTCGGCGGCGCCGCGCTGACCCGCGCCTATGTGGAGACGGACTGCGTGGCCTCCTACGGCTCGGGTCGCGTGGCCTACGCGGGCGACGCCTTCGACGGGTTGACCCTGATGGATCAGGTGGTGGGCGGCAGCTTCGACCAGCAGCTCGCCATCCAGCAGGCCAAGCGGGCGGGCCGGGCGGTCAACCGCCGCCGCGTGCTCGGGCAGGCGACGAGCGCCACCATCGGTCCGGTGGACAAGGACGCCGCCCGCGCCCGCCGCGCCCGTCTGGCCGAGGGCGTGCCGGTGCCGACGCCGCCCTTCTGGGGGCCGAAGGTCATCGAGCATGTCCCGCTGAAGACGCTGGTGACCTACCTGAACGAGCGCATGCTCTACCAGCTCCAGTGGGGCTACCGGAAGGACGGCAAGTCCTTCGAGGAGTTCAAGGAGTGGGCGAAGAAGGAGCTTCGCCCGGTGCTCGACCGCATTCTTCAGATCGCCGCGAAGGAAGAGATCCTGCGGCCCCAGGCAGTCTACGGCTACTGGAAGGCGGCGGCCGATGGCGACGACGTCATCCTGTTCGCCGAGGACGGGACCAGCGAGGTTGCCCGCTTCACCCTGCCGCGTCAGGCCAAGGAGGACGGCGAGTGCATCGCTGACTTCCTGCGCGACGTGAACGACGGCGAGCGCGACGTGCTGGGCCTGCAGATCGTCACCATGGGCCAGCATTGCGCCGAGGTGGCGCGGGAGTGGTTCGCCGAGAACCGCTACCAGGACTACCTCTACCTGCACGGCCTGTCGGTGGAGATGACCGAGGCCATGGCGGAGTACGTCCACGCCCGCATCCGCGCCGAGCTGGGCTACGGCGCCGAGGACAGCCGCGATAAGGAGAAGCTGCTCCAGCAGGCCTACCGCGGCAGCCGCTACAGCTTCGGCTACCCGGCCTGCCCGAACCTCGCTGACCAGGAGCAGCTTCTGACGCTCCTCGACGCCGGGCGGATCGGCGTGGAGATGTCCGACGAGCACCAGCTCCACCCGGAGCAGAGCACGTCCGCCATCGTCCTGCACCACCCGCGGGCGAAGTACTTCAGCGTGTGACGCGGGGCGCCTGAACCGGGGCATCGCCCCCTTTCCCGCGTCGCGATGAGGAAAGAGGCGTTCCAGGATCGCCGGAACTGGCTTGGCTGACCGTCCAAGCCGGTTCCCAAAGCGTGGCGGCATCGCTTATCCTTGAGGGCATGAACCATTCGCCCACCCCGCTTCGCCTGCACCGGGAAACCGTCCGCCCGGAATGGATCGACTACAACGGCCACATGAATGTGGCCTATTACCTGCTCGCCTTCGATCACGCGACCGACGCCGTGCTCGACCATTTCGGTATCGGCAAGGCTTACGCGGAAGGCGAGGGGCGGTCGATGTTCGCGGTGGAGGCGCACTTGACCTACGCCCGCGAGGTGACGGAGGGCGATGGGCTGACCTTCACCTCCCTGGTCCTGGGTGCGGACGCCAAGCGGCTGCATCTGTTCCACGAAATGCGCCATGAGGAGGACGGCTTCCTCGCCGCCACGGCGGAATTCGTTCTGCTCCATGTCGATCTGGCGGAGCGCCGTTCGGTGCCGCTGGCTCCGGAAACCGCGGAGCGGCTGACACGCACCGTGGCGGAACACGCCGCTCTGCCCGTGCCGCCGCAGGCCGGTCGTTCGGTCGGGTTGCGGACGCCGAAGGGGGCGTGACGGTAAGTCGCTGCCCACCACCGCCTTTTGTTGCGCCGGACCCTTTGTTATTCGGCCCCTGCGACACTATCTGTTGGCGCATGAAGACGACAATTTTCGCCGCCTTCGCGGTACTTTCCACCTTCCTGGGCACAGCCCTGGTCCCATCCGCCGCATTGGCCGAATGCACCGACCCGGCGCAGCCGAAGGTGAACTGGCGCCGCTGCTATTTCGACGGGCGCGATCTGTCGTCGGCGAAACTGGCCGGGGCGATGCTGCGCGACGCCACCTTCCAGCGGGCCACGCTGAAGGACGCCGACCTGTCGGAGACCGACAGCTACCGCGCGAAATTCTTCAGCGCCACCATGCCGGGGGTGAAGCTGGATGGCGCCCGCCTGATCGAGGCCGATTTCACGCGGGCCGATCTGACCGGGGCGTCCCTGAAGGAAACCGACCTGCGCAACGCGAAGCTGGTGAACGCCATTCTGCACAACGCCAACTTCACCGGGGCGCGTCTCGGCGGGGCGGACCTGCGGCACGCCGATTTGTCGGGCGCCACCTGGATCGACGGCACGACGGTGTGCGCCGAGAAATCCGTAGGTCAGTGCAACTGAGGAATTCGTAAGTAAATTTCCTCGCAATTGTAATATAGTGACCAATTTGGAAAGTCGCTTGCCCGTCTCTTTCCCGCTGCGGTAGCTTTTTTCAAAACGCAGTGGAAAGGCGGGCACGATGGCGGGCGATCAGGATTTCGAGACGGCGCGGATTCTCGCGAGCCGCGCCATGGATCGGATCACCGTCCATGGGCTTCTGCCGAATCCGGAAAACTTCACCCTCTGGTACGCTTATTTCGGTGGGCAGAACCCGGACCTGACGCGGGCCATCGAACTGGCCCAGCGCGACGGCGCCACGCTGTCGCAAGGTCATTGCGACGAGCTGTACAAACGCTTCTTCACGCTCGATGCCGAGGCCCAGGCCATCCGCGAAACGTCGGAACGCGCGCGCGTCGCTCTGGGGCGCATCCTCGACCAATTGGGCAGCGTCGGGTCGGAGACTGACCGCTACGGGCAGGCGCTGGCCGGTTTCCGGGGGGAACTGGACCAGCCGATGAGCCTGGCCGAGCTGCGCGCCATGGTGGCGGCCATCGCGGCGGAGACGACCGCCATCGTGGATCGCCAGACCCGTCTGCAGAGCCAGCTCCTCGAATCCAGCCAGCAGCTGGCCGAGTTGCGCGTCGTTCTGGATTCCGCGCGTCGCGAGGCGATGACCGACGGGTTGACCGGCATTGTCAACCGGCGCGGCTTCGATCTGGCGCTGGCCTCCGCCGCGGAGGAGGCGATGCAGACCGGCATGCCGATGACCCTGCTGATGGTGGACATCGATCATTTCAAGCGCTTCAACGACGTCCATGGCCATCTCGTCGGCGACCATGTGCTGAAGCTGGTCGCCAAGGTGCTGACCGAGGGGGTGAAGGGGCGCGACACCGTCGCCCGCTACGGCGGGGAGGAGTTCAGCGTCATCCTGCCCCACACCGCGCTTGCCAACGCCATCAAGGTGGCCGAGCAGCTTCGCGCCTCGGTGGGGTCGCGGCAGATCATCAACCGGACGCGCAACGCCAACTATGGATCGGTGTCCTTGTCGGTCGGCGCGGCGGAATACCGGCCCGGCGAGGATCTGCTGGCCCTGCTGCGCCGCGCCGACGAGGCGCTCTACACCGCCAAGCGCGGCGGGCGCAACCGCGTCTGCGCGGAGGCCACGGTGGCCGGCTGACCGCCGCCCATACGATGGCTTCCGTCAGATGATCCCCGTCAGGCGCCGGACCGTGGCATCGGTTTCGTCCACCAGCCGCGCCATCAGCTCCGCCGCCGTCTGCCGCCGCGCAAGGCGGACGCCTTGTCCGGCCCACAGCGACAGGAACTCGGCGCGCCCCTGCTGCGCCGCGGCGGTGCGCATCGGGCGGGTCAGCGCGTTCTGAAGGGGGAAGGGCAGGGCCTCGCCGTCCGCGATGTCCTCCATGACCCGGTTCACGATCCCGCGCGCCGGGCGGCCCGAGAAGGCGCGGGTCACCCGCGTCTGGGTCTCGCGGGCGTCGAGGATCGCCCGCTTGTGCGCCTCGGGGATGCCGGCCTCGGCGCAGGTCAGGAAGGCGGTGCCCATCTGCACGCCGGCGGCGCCCAGAGCCAGCGCCGCCGCGATGCCGCGCCCGTCCATGATCCCGCCGGAGGCCAGCACCGGCAGCTTCACCGCGTCCACCACCTGCGGAACCAGCGCCATGGTGCCGACCAAACTGGCGGCAAAATCCACCTCTTCCGCACCGATGGCGAAGCTGCCGCGGTGCCCGCCGGCCTCAGCCCCCTGGGCGATCACGGCGTCCATGCCCGCCCGCTCCAGCGCAATGGCTTCTTCGACGCCGGTCGCCGTGCCGATCAGGAGCATGCCCCGCGCCTTGATGGCGGCCAATGCGTCGGCGGGCGGGATGCCGAAGGTGAAGCTGAACGCCGACGCCCCGCAGTCCAGCGCCGCTGCCAGTTGGGCGGCGAATCCGTCGGCTCCCAGGACCGGCGTTCCGGGAGAGGACAGGCCGAGGTCGGCGTGGTAGTGCGCGATGGCGGCGACCGCCGCGTCCATCCTCCCGGCGCCCGGTGCCTCGGGCGCGGGCAGGGGAGCGAACAGGTTGATCCCGAAGGGGCGGGAAGTCCGGGTGCGGATCGCCCGCGCCCGTTCGGCGATCTGGTCCGGGGACAGATAGGCCGCCCCGACGAAGCCGATGCCGCCGGCCTCGCCCACCGCGGCGACGAGGTCCGCCGTGTCGGCGCCCCCGGCCATCGGGGCCTGGACGATGGGGTTGGACAGGCCCAGGCGCTGGGTCAGACTGGTGTGAACCGGCATCGCGCCGCCCTCCGCTTTCGGTGATCCGCGGAGGGAGGCTAGGACAGTCCGGCCATCGTGAAAAATGATTTGTTCAGATGGGATGGATCATGTCCGGTGATGGGAGGCCGTGGCCACGTCACGCCGCGCGCAGCCACACCGCCGTGTCATGGAAGGCCGCACCGCCCGCCGGCGGGATCGGCTCGGGCGAGGTCAGGGTGTTGATCCCGATCCCCTCCAGGAAGGCGCTGTTCGGCCAGATGCCTTCCACGATCACCACCCCGCGCGGCACCCCGGCGAAGGGCTTGGCGTGGACGACGACGCTGCCCAGCCCGTTGCCGAGGCGCACGGCGTCGCCGTCGGCCAGGGCGAGGTCCGCCGCGTCCTCCGGATGGATCAGGACGGTGGGGCGGCCTTCGCGGCGCTGGGCGGTCACCGTCTCGGTGAAGCTGGAATTGAGGAACTGCCGCGCCGGGGCGGTGACGAGGCGGAAGGGATGCTCCGCGTCGGCCGGGCGGCCCGGCGCCATGTGGTCCGGCAGTTCCGGCAACTGGCCAGCGCCGTAGGGGCCGAGCGCCGCCCAGTCCGGCGCGAAGCGGAAGCGCCCGTCCGGGAAGGCGAAGCCGTTCAGGAAATGCGAGGTCTCGAAATCCGGCTGGGCGTCGATCCAGCGCTGCTCCGTCAGGGTGGCGGCGTCGGTCAGGCCGGAGGTCTTCAGCATGGAGTCGATGATCTCCAGCGCGCTCATGCCGAAGCCCGGATGCTCGGCGCCGACGCGGCGGGCCAGCTCGGAAATCACCCAGTGGTTCTCGCGCGATTCGAACTGCGGCTCGATCACCTTGCGGCCGATCAGGATGTGCATCTGCCCGCCGCCACGGTAGAGGTCGTCATGCTCCAGGAAGGTGGTGGCGGGGATGACGATGTCGGCCAGCTGCGCCGTGTCGGTCATGAACTGCTCGTGCACCGCCACGAACAGGTCGTCGCGCAGGAAGCCGCGGCGCACGCGGGCGCTGTCCGGACAGATCGCCGCCGGGTTGGTGTTCTGGATCAGCATGGCGGTGATGGGCGGACCACTGGCGATGTCCTCCCCGGTCAGCACCGCGCCGATGCGCGACTGGTCGAAGCCGCGCACCGAGGTGTCCAGCCGGTCCAGCCCCTCCGACAGGGTGCGGTCGATGCTGTAGATGCCCGACGAGCAGTAGAGCGCCCCGCCGCCCTTGTGCGCCCAGGCGCCGGTGACCACCGGCAGGCAGGACACCGCGTGCATCTGCGCCGCCCCGTTGTGGGCGCGCGTCAGCCCATAGCCCAGCCGCAGATAGCTGCGCTTGGTGGTGCCGTAGAGGCGGGCGAAGCCGACGATCTCCTCCACCGTCAGGCCGGTGATCGCCGCCGCCCATTCGGGCGTGCGGGTGGCGAGATGCGCCTCGAACCGATCCGCCCCGGCGGCGTAGCGGTCGAGATAGGCACGGTCGGCCAGACCCTCGCGGAACAGGACGTGCATCACCGCGCAGGCCAGCGCCCCGTCGGTGCCGGGGCGCAGCATCAGATGCAGGTCCGACACCTCCGCCGTGCCGGTGCGGTAGGGGTCGATGGTGACCAGCTTCGCCCCGCGGCCCTTGCGGGCGCGGCTGACGTGGGTCATCACATTGACCTGGGTCGCCACCGGGTTGCCGCCCCAGTTCACGATCAGATCGCTGTCGGCCATCTCGCGCGGGTCGGCGCCGCGGATGTCGCCGTGGCCGGCCAGCCAGCCCGTGTTGGCCGGCGTGTCGCAGACCGTGCTGATCTGCCGGGAATAGCCCTTGGCGTGGCGCAGCCGCTGGATGCCGCCGCGCTGCACCAGCCCCATGGTGCCGGCATAGAAATAGGGCCAGACGGCTTCCGCGCCGTGGACCCGCTCGGCGTCCAGGAAGGCGTCGGCGATGCGGTCCAGCGCCTCGTCCCAGCCGATTTCCGCCCATTGGCCGGACCCCTTGGGGCCGGTGCGCCGCAGGGGCGTCCTCAGCCGGTCGGGAGAATGGACGCGCTCGGCGTAGCGGCTGACCTTCGCGCAGATGACGCCCGCCGTGTAGCTGTTGGCGGCGGCTCCGCGGACCTTGCCGATGCGGTCCGGCGCGACCTGTTCCACTTCGAGGGCGCAGGTGCTGGGGCAATCGTGCGGGCAGGCGGTCGGCAGGAAGACGGAGTTCACGGAAGGACGCCTCGGCGGGGGAAAACGGGGATCAGCTTATGTCCGGCGTTCGGCTTTCCGCAACCGGTCAGGATTGTTTAAGGACTGCCATCAGATTTCAATATTGCAGCCCTATCCTTGTGGAGGTGCATCGCGGAAAGATGTATGTTTTCAGAAAAATACTCGCATAAGGCGGCCTGTGCGCCGGCGCGAGCGCGGAACGACACAGCAAGGGGAAGCCGTATGATCGCGACTGTTGCCGGGGGCGCCCGGCGGACGCTGCGGGCCGGGGTGTTCGCCAGCCTGTTCGGAGCCATGGTCGGGGCCGTTGCCGGCATGGCCGCTCCGGGGATCGCCACGGCGCGGGCGGACGGGGTCAAGCTCGGCTATGTGGAATTCCCGCCCTACACCCAGACCGACGGCGGCGTCGCAAAGGGCAGCCTGATCGAGGCGTTCGACAAGGCCGCCAAGGCCGCCGGGATCGCCTACACCGCCGAATCGGCCCCGGCCCGCCGCCTCTTCTCCGGCATCGCGGACGGCGAGTTCAACATCTTCCTCGGCATCCGCACGGTCAAGGAATTCGACGGCTCCACGCTGATCAGCGCCGCCCCCATCGCCCGGATCGAGCTGAACGCCTACGGCATCGGCGAAGCTCCGGCGGTCAAGGCGAAGGAGGATCTGTCGGGCAAGGCGGTCATCGCGTTGAACGGCTATTCCTACGGCGGCTGGCGCGCCTGGATGGAGGACCCGGCCAACAAGGTGCAGATGGTCGACGCGCGCACCGCCGATCAGGCGCTTCAACTGCTCCAGGCCGGGCGGGCGCCGACGCTGCTGCAATACTCGCTGCCGATGCAGCAGGCGCTGGGTGGGAAGACGCTTTCCGACCTGAAGGCCACGTCGGTCCAGAGCCTGGACGTCTATATCGTCGTGTCGAAGAAGACCCCGGACGCCGCGGCGGTTCTGGCGAAGCTCGAAGCCGGGTTCAAGGCGACCCAATAGCGCCAAGGCGGGCGCCGACCGTTCGGCAACCGATTGTTCAGCAAGAGAAAAGGGCGGATCATGACGGTCAGCGGCGCGGCAGACGGGACGCGGGACAGCGGGAATCAAGGCGGCAGAAATGTAGGCGGCGGTCTGGGGCTGCGCCTGCGGGCGTTGCTGCTGATCGGCGGCGTGCTGCTGGTCTATCAGGTGCTGGCCATCGCCTGGGGCGTGCACAGCTCGGCCAACCAGGCGACGGAGACGCTGGCGGCGCGCGCCGACATGGTGGCGTCGCTGCAGGCCCGCGCGGCGGCGATCCCGCTCTTCGACTTTGACACCGAGCAGGTGCGCGAGGTCGCCAAGGCGCCGTCGTCCGACCCCGATTTCCTCGGCGCCCAGGTGCGCGACGACAAGGCCAAGGTGGTCGCCGAGGTCGGCGACACCAAGGCCGCGAAGGGCTTCATCGAGGTGGTGAAGCCCATCGTCGGCGGGCAGGCCGGGCAGCGCAAGACCATCGGCGAATTCGTCCTGCGCCTGCGCACCGACCGGGTGGAGGCGCGGGTGACCGCCGACGCGGCGACCCAGATCGCCGTCGGGGCGGTCGCTTTCCTCGCCATCATGGCGGCGCTCTACCTCGTCGTCTCGGCCATCACGCGCCCGCTGATGCAGATCACCGCGATGGTCGGGCGGCTGGCCCAGGGTGACTACGCGGTCGCCGTGCCCGCCCTGGAGCGCCGCGATGAGATGGGCGCCATGGCCCGCACCATCGACATGCTGCGCCAGAACGCCCAGCACCGCCAGCAGCTCGAAGCCGAGAAGCTCGCCCGGCAGGCGGAGGAGGCGCAGCGGGGCGAGCGGCTGACCCGCCTTGCCGCCGCCTTCGACCGCTCGGTCCAGGCGACGGTTGGCGAGGCCTCTACCGCCGCCTCGCAAATGAAGGGCAGCGCCGGCAGCATGCTGGAGAGCGCGCTGCGCGCCGACCAGTGCAACGCCTCGGTGGCCGGCGCCGCCGACGAGACCAGCCGCACCGTCCAGACCGCCAGCGCGGCGGCGGAGCAGCTCACCCAGTCGATCCGCAGCATCGCCGAGAGCGTGAAGCAGTCGGTCGCCATGTCCGCCCAGGCCATCGACCGCGCCGACGCCAGCCGCAAGACGGTGGAGGCGCTGGCCGCCGGCGCCGCCAAGATCGGCGAGATCACCAGCCTGATCACCTCCATTGCCGGGCAGACCAACCTGCTGGCCTTGAACGCGACCATCGAGGCGGCCCGGGCCGGGGAGGCCGGCAAGGGCTTCGCGGTCGTGGCGTCCGAGGTGAAGAATCTGGCCAGCCAGACTGCCAAGGCGACGGAGGAGATCGCCACCCAGATCGGCGCCATCCAGTCGGTCACCCAGGAGACCGTCTCCGCCATCGGCGCCATCACCGAAACCATCGGCCAGCTCAGCCAGCGTTCGGCGGAGATCGCCGCGTCGGTCCAGCAGCAGTTGGCCGCGACGGGCGAGATCGCCGAGAAGGTCCGCACCGTGGCCGGCGAGGCCGACACCGTGACCCGCAGCATCGCGGTCGCCTCCGGCGCCTCGTCGGAGGTGGCGACGGCGGCCCGCGAGTCGGTGGAGGTCGCCCAGACCCTCCAGGCGCGCTTCGTCGATCTGCGTGACGAGGTGCAGAGGTTCCTGGCCTCGATCAAGGCGGCGTAAACGGCCCGCGGCGACACGCAACTTGCCTGCGATGGGCGCGCATGCCCGCCGCGGGCAAGTTGCGTTTCCGCTTTTCGCCTCGCCGCACTAGGATGCCGCTCCCGAAAGGCGAGGATGATATGGACGACGGATTGAAGTGCCCGAAATGCAACTCCGAGCATGTCTATCAGGACGGCATGCTGTGGATCTGCCCCGAATGCGCCCATGAATGGAACCCGCAGGCCGAGGGCGGCGCGGGCGCGGGCGCGGAGGCTGCGGCGGATCAGGGGGTGCGGGACGCCAACGGGAACGTGCTGAGCGACGGCGACGCGGTGACGGTCATCAAGGATCTGAAGGTCAAGGGCTCGTCCCTGGTCGTCAAGGGCGGCACCAAGGTGAAGAACATCCGTCTGGTCGACGGGGCCGACGGCCACAACATCGCCTGCAAGATCGACGGCATCGGCGCGATGAACCTGAAGTCGGAATTCGTCAAGAAGGCCTGACGTTCATCGGCTCCCCCGGAAAAGGAAAACCCCTCGTCGGATCGCTCCGGCGAGGGGTTTTCCTTATGGGCTTTTGCCCGGCAACGAGGGATTACATCATCCCCAGCGCGCGCGGCAGCCAGGTGGAGATGATCGGCACGTAGGTGATCAGCACCAGGAAGCCGAGCATCGCCAGCAGCCACGGCCAGACGGCCACGGTCAGTTCGGTGATGCCCATCTTGGTGATGCCCGACGCGACGTAGAGGTTCAGGCCCACCGGGGGGTGGCACATGCCGACCTCCATGTTCACGACCATCATGATGCCGAAATGGACCGGGTCGATGCCCAGCTTCATGGCGACCGGGAACAGGATCGGCGCCATGATCAGCACGATGGACGACGGCTCCATGAAGTTGCCGGCCATCAGCAGGAGCAGGTTGGTCACCAGAAGGAAGGCGATCACGCCCAGACCCTGGCTGACGATCCAGTCGGCGATCGCCTGCGGGATGTTCTCCGAGGTCAGCACGAACGAGAACAGCACCGCGTTCGTGATGATGTAGAGCAGCATCGCCGACATGCTGGCCGAGGACAGCAGGACCTTCGGCACGCCGCGCAGCGGCATGTCCTTGTAGACGAAGACCGCGATGATGAAGGCGTAGACGGCGCTCATCGCCGCGGCTTCGGTGGGCGTGAAGACGCCGGAATAGATGCCGCCGATGACGATGACGATCAGCGACAGGCCCCAGATCGCTTCGCGGAAGGCAAGGCCTTGAAGCGCTCGCCCAGGCTGGCCTTGGGCAGGCGCGGATAGCCGAACTTGCGCGCGCGGTACCAGGTGACGCCGCCCAGCACGAAGGCCAGCATCAGGCCGGGGATGACGCCCGCCATGAAGAGCTGCCCGACCGAGGCGGAGTGCGCAGTGCCGCTGGTGGCGACGCAGTACATCACCATCACGATGGACGGCGGGATCAGGATGCCCAGCGCGCCCGAGGTGGTGATGACACCGGCGCCGAACTGCTTCGGGAAGCCCTGAGCGACCATCGCCGGAAGCACGATGGAGCCGATGGCCACCACGGTCGCCGGGCTGGAGCCGGACACCGCCGCGAACAGGGCGCAGCCCATCACGCCGGCAAGGCCGAGGCCGCCGTGCCAGTGGCCGACCATCGCCGTGGCGAAGTTGATCATGCGCCGGGCCACGCCGCCGTGCGTCAGGAAGTTGCCGGCCAGGATGAAGAACGGGATCGCCATGATCTCGAACTTCTCGATGCCGGTGAACAGCTTCAGCGCCACGGCCTCGATCGGCACATGGGTCATGGTGAAGAGGAAGGTCAGAACCGTCAGGCCCAGCGAGATCGAGATCGGCATGCCGGTCAGCATCAGAACCAGCAGAAGGCCGAAGATGATGGCGGCGTTCATCGGTCGTTCTCCTTCGGTCCCTTACCAATGACAGGGCCGTTGCCGGGCTTGCGGCCCTCGTGATGGGCGATGTCGTGCGGGTGCAGGTTGTCGTCCATCTCGTACCAGTTGACGTCCTGCGCGGCGCGCTGCGGGTCGGTGGTGTCCTCCTCCAGACCCTCGACATGGCCGTGGTCGTGGTGCGGCAGCTCGCCGGTGCGCAGGAAGTTCACCATCACCTGAAGGAAGCGGAAGCACATCAGGTAGGAGCCGAGCGGGATCGCCAGATAGATGATCCACATCGGCCATTCCAGGTCGGCCGACACCTGCTCGGTGTCCGACATGTGCCAGACGAAGGTGGACCCCATCGTGCCGACCACGCCGGTGAACGTGGCGCCGGCCAGCAGGCCGAACACGATGAATTTCGCGCGCAGGGGCGTGGACAGCTTGTTGATGAGAACGTCCACACCCACATGGATGCCGGTGCGGACACCGTAGGCGGCGCCGAACTTCGCCATCCAGACGAACATGTAGATGCACAGCTCCTGCGCCCAGGCCAGATTCCAGTGGAGGATGTAGTCCTGGATGATGGGGAAGCCGGCGGCGTAACGGTGGGCGACCGAGATGAAGATGATTATCGTCGCCGCTGCCATCAGGAAGGCGATAAGAATCTCCTCCAGATGGTCTAGGATTTTCATGGGCATGGTGGCTCCGCGCGCAGGAGGAAGCGCCCGCGTCAAGTGAGCGGGCGCTTGCCGAGGGCTGTGCGTTGGTCTTGCTTGATTGGACCGGGCGGCGGTGCCGCCCGATCAGACTCTCGTGATCACTCGCACTTGGCGGCGTCGGTCTCGGTCTTGATGCTCGCCAGCAGTTCCTTGCCGACGCGCGACGCCATGTCCTCGTGGACCGGCAGCATGGCCTGGCGCCACGACGCGCGCTCGTCCTTGGTCAGCTCGTAGAACTTGGTCTTGCCGGAGGCCTTCATCGCTTCCAGGGACTTGTCGTTCTCTTCCTGGGCGATGTTGTTGGCGTACTCGGTCGCCTCCTTCATCGCGCCGTCGAGCTGGGTGCGGACGTCGGCCGGCAGACCGTCCCAGAACTTCTTGTTCACGATGACCGCGTAGCCCAGATAGCCGTGGTCGGAGAGCGTGGCGTTGCTCTGCACCTCGTGCATCTTCTGGGTGTACATGTTGGACGGCGGGTTCTCGGTGCCGTCGACGACGCCGGTCTGCAGCGCCTGATAGACCTCGGAGAAGGCCATCACCTGCGGCAGGGCGCCGAGCGCGCGCATCTGCGCGTCCAGCACCTTCGACGACTGGATGCGCATCTTCAGGCCCTTGAAGTCCGCCGTGGCGTGCAGCGGCTTGTTGGCGCTCATGATCTTGAAGCCGTTGTCCCAATAGGCCAGACCGGTGATGCCCTTGTTCTCCAGCTTCTGGAACAGCTGCTTGCCGATCGGGCCGGTGGTGACCTTCACCAGGGCGGCCTTGCAGGGGAAGATGTAGGGCAGATCGAAGATCTCGAATTCCTTGGCACCCAGCGGGCCGAACTTGGCCAACGACGGGGCCAGCATCTGCACGGCGCCGAGCTGCAGGGCCTCCAGCTCCTCCTTGTCCTTGTAGAGCTGGCTGTTGGGGTAGACCTCGACCTTCACCTTGCCGGCGGTGCGCTGCTCAGCCAGCTGCTTGAACTTCTCGGCGCCCTTGCCCTTCGGGGTCTCCGGAGCGACGACGTGGCTGAACTTGATGACGATCGGCTCCTGCGCGGTGGCGGCGGTGGCGGCCATCAGGCAGCCGGCGGCGACGGTGGCGCACAGCAGCGAAACGAACCTCATAGGGGTCATCCTCCACTTGTTGTTGGTCAGACTGATGGTCCGGCCTTTGATATTCTTTCATTGTTCGATAATTTCTCCCCCGACGCTATTGTGGAAATCCGTAGCTGTGAACGTGACATATTGGTTGCCGTGCCAACACCTCTCCCCCCCATGACCGGCGGTGCGGCCAGCGCCGCCCATGGCCTTGGCCAGCGCGGCCCGGTGCAGGCGATGCCCATCGTGGCGATGGCGCTGGTCGTCCTTCTGTTCGGCGTCTTCCTGTGGGTGCTCCACCGCAGCGAGCGGGAGGAGGAGACGCTCACCCTCATCAAGGACGTGCTGTGGGTGGAGCAGAATCTCCACTTCCAGCTCACCTCCGACGAGGAGAAGCTGCAGTATCTCGCCGAATCGCTGGGGCGCGAGGACACCACACCGGTGAACTACTCGGTGATGGCGCGCCACATCGTGACGGTGAATCCGGCGATCCAGCGGGTGGTGCGGCTGGACCCGCAGGGCCGGCCGGTGCGGTCGGAGCCGCCGGTGGACGACGGCCCGGCGCTGGACGACGCCTTCGGACCCAGCCCGCGCGCCGACGCCTTCCTGATCGCCCGCTCCTCAGGCCGCCGGGCCTATTCGGCGCCCTACCGGCTGGGGGCCGCGGACACCGCCTTCGAGATCGTCATCCCCATCTTCCGCGGGGAGGAGTTCGCGGGCGCGCTCGCCGGTGTGCTGTCGATCGACGCCCTGCTGACCCATCACGTGCCCTGGTGGTTCGCCCAACGCTACCAGTTGGAGGTCATCGACCCCTACGGGGCGGTGCTGGGGACCAAGTCGCGCATCGCCATGCCGGAGCCGCGGCGCAGCCACGTCGTGCCCTTCGATCCGCCGGGGCATGGGCTGGCCCTGGTCGCCACGCTGCATCAGCTGTCCGGCAACCTCGGGCGCAACATCCTGATCGCGGCGATCTTCGCGCTGACCGTCTCGGCCCTGTGGAGCCTGTGGGCGGTGCGCCGCCACATCGCCCGGCGCATCCGGGCGGAGGAGGCCCTGCGCGCCGAACACGCCTTCCGCAAGGCGATGGAGGACAGCCTGACGGTGGGCATGCGCGCCCGCGACCTGGACGGGCGCATCATCTATGTGAATCCGGCCTTCTGCCGCATGGTCGGCTGGTCGGCGGAGGAGCTGGTGGGGGCCGGGCCGGTCATGCCCTATTGGTTGCCCGAGGATCTGGTCCACACCGAAGAGGTCTTCCGCGCCGTGCTGGCCGGCAACGCGCCGGCCAACGGCTTCGAGCTGCGTTTCCGCCGGGCCAACGGCGAGCGGTTCGACGCGCTGATCTACGAGGCCCCGCTGATCGACGCCAAGGGGCGGCACACCGGCTGGATGGGCTCCGTCCTCGACATCACCGAGCGCAAGCGGGCGGAGGAGCTGGCCCGCCAGCAGCAGGAGCGGCTTCAGCAGACGGCGCGGCTCATCACCATGGGCGAAATGGCCTCGACCCTGGCGCATGAACTGAACCAGCCATTGTCGGCCATCGCCAGCTACTGCACCGGCTGCCTCAACCGACTCCAGGCCGGCAGCATCCGGCCGGACGAGCTGGCGACGGCGCTGGAGAAGCTGTCCGGGCAGGCCAAGCGGGCCGGCCAGATCATCCGGCGGATTCACGACTTCGTGCGCAAGAGCGAGCCGAACGTCGCTCCCTGCTGCCTGTCGGAGATGCTGGAGGACTGTGTGGCGCTGATGGAGGCCGATGCCCGCCAGCAGGGGGTGAAGCTGGTGCTGGAATTGGGGCGCGGCCTGCCGGCGGTGATGGCCGACCGCATCCTGTTGCAGCAGGTGGTGATGAACCTGATGCGCAACGGCATCGAAGCCATGGCGGCGACCCGTCGCGACCGCCGCCGCCTGAGCGTCACGGTGCAGGCGATGGACGGGGCGGTCCTGACGCGCATCCAGGACCGCGGTTGTGGCATTTCGTCCGAAAATGCGGAAAAACTGTTTTCTCCCTTCTTCACCACCAAGACCGAGGGCATGGGCATGGGCCTGAACATCTGCCGGTCCATCATCGAGCACCATCAGGGGCGCCTGTGGTTCGAGCCCGCGCCGGATGGCGGCACCGTGTTCCTCTTCTCCCTGCCGGTCCTGTCGGAGCCGCCGATGACCGGCGTGGCGAATTCCCACGACGAGAGAGCCGCCGATGTGTGAGCCGAAGCTGCACATCGTCGATGACGACGAGGCGATCCGCGACGCCATGGGCTGGCTGTTCCAGTCGCGCAACGTCCCGGTGGCCTCCTGGCCGTCGGCAGAGGCGTTCCTCGTCGACTACGACCCTGCGATGACCGGTTGTCTTCTGCTGGACATCCGCATGGAGGGGATGAGCGGGCTGGAGCTTTTCGACCGGCTGACCGCCATGGGCTGCCGGATGCCCGTTCTGTTCCTGACCGGCCACGGCGACGTGCCCATCGCCGTGTCGGCCTTGAAGAAGGGCGCCCGCGACTTCGTGGAGAAGCCCTTCAACGACAACGACCTCGTCGACCGGGTGATCGAGGCGCTGGCCTTCGACGCCGGGGAGCGGGCGCGGCAGGCCGGGCAGGCCGGTGTGGCCGCCCGGCTGGCGACCCTGACCCAGCGCGAACGGCAGGTGATGGGTCTGGTGGTGGCCGGCAAGCTGAACAAGGTCATTGCCGACGAGCTGGGGATCAGCATGCGGACTGTCGAAGTGCACCGCGCCCATGTCTTCGAGAAGATGGGGGTCAAAACGGCGGTGGAACTCGCCCGGATTCTCGCGGCGGTGGGGTAAGCGAGGGGGGACGGACAACTCGCGGGCTTGACAGGCGGGCGGATGCGGGCGACCCATTGGTGGGGGAAGCGCTCCGCCTTTCCCCTTCCAGTCCGAACGCCATTCCGTTTCCGTCAACGGTCGGAGAGTGTCTTGCGACTGCCCTCATCGACGCTTGGCCTGGGGCTCGCCGCCATCGCTCCGCTGCTGGTGTTCCTGGTGGTGGTGGTCTGGATTCTGGATCTCCGGCAGCAGGACGTGCTGGCGGCGGAACTGGCGGCGCAGGCCCGTTCCGTGATGGTCGCCATCGACCGGGACCTGGAAAGCAAGGCCCGTCCTCTTGAGCTTCTGGCCGCGCTGAGCCGCAAAACGGTGAACGATCTCGCCTTGCTGAAATCGGAAGCCGCGGAGGCCGTGCGCAGTCAACCCGGCTGGCTGGCGATGGGACTGGTCAGGGTGGAGGACATGTCCTTCCTGTTCCACACCCAGTACCCGCTGGGCGCGTCCCTGCCACCGCCACGGCTGGACGATGTGACCCGGCAGGCGGCCGACCTGCGGCGGATGGTGCTCGGCGGTGTCCTGCCGCCGGGCGGGCCGCCGGGGCGTCCGGCGCTGATCGTCCGCGCGCCGATCCTGGACCCGGGCACTCCCGCGGAAACACCGGTCCGGCATGTGCTGTCGCTGGCGGTCGGGCTGGACGGGTTGGACGCCGTGCTGCGCGGGTCCGGAATCCCCGCGGCGTGGACGGTGTCGGTCGTCGACCCCGCCATGGTCATCGCCGCGCGGTCCCACGATCCGGATCAGCATGTCGGCCAAAGGGTGAGGGACATGATGGTGCCCCGGCTGATGGGGCAGACTCCGGGGCTGTTTTCGGCAACGACGCGGGAGGGGCACGAGGCGCTGGTTCTCGTTCACCGGTCGCAGCAGACCGGCTGGTCGATCATCATGGCCGTCCCGTTCGAGCAGATCAGCAGCCAACTGAACCGGACGCGCACCACCATCCTGGCCGGTGCGGCGGGCGCCGGTCTGGCGACGCTGGTGCTGTCGCTGGTGGTGACGCGCCACGTCCGCCGCCGCCGCCACGCGGAACGCGAGGCCCGCATCGCCCGCGAGGCCATGCTGGCGGAGCAGCGCCGCCGGCTGGAGGCCGAGAAGGATCATGCCGAGGCCGCCAATCTGGCCAAATCCGATTTCCTGGCCAACATGAGCCACGAACTGCGCACGCCGCTGAACGCGATCATCGGCTTCAGCGAGGCGCTGCTGTCCGGACTGTTCGGCCCAAGCCCGCCGAAGCACCAGGATTACATCGCCAGCATCCATGCCTCCGGCCAGCATCTGCTGTCGCTGGTCAACGACGTGCTGGACATGGCGAAGGTCGAGGCGGGACGGCTGGAACTCTATCCGGAGCCGGTGCGCGTCGCCGTGCTGTTGGGGGAGTGCCTGGAGTTGATGGAGGCGCTGGCCGGTCAGAAGGGCGTGCGGGTCGAGAGCGCGCCCGTCGAAACCGGCCTGACGGTGATGGCCGACGCCATCCGTCTGCGGCAGGCCGTGCTGAACCTGCTGTCCAACGCCATCAAGTTCACGCCGGCAGGCGGTTGCGTGCGCGCGGATGCGGTGCGCGACGAGGGGGGCTGCGTGGTTTTGACCGTCGCCGATTCCGGCATCGGCATGTCCCCGGAGGACATCCAGATCGCGTTGGAGCCCTTCCGTCAGGTGAACAGCTACATGACCAAGGCCCATTCCGGCACCGGGCTGGGGCTGCCGCTCGCCAAACGCTTCGTCGAGGCTCATGGCGGGCGGCTGGACCTGTGCAGCGCTCCCGGAGAGGGCACGGTGGTGCGCATCATCCTGCCCGGCGCGCCGGCTGCTGCTCCGGCGGCCGGACAGGGGACCGTCGTGCTGCTCAAGACCGATTAAATCGGCCCGGCCGCCGCGGTCAGGCCGCCACGCGTTTCAGGCGGGCTTCCATGCCGTCGAGGCCGTCGGCCAATTCGGCGGCAGCCTGATCGGCAATTGCCCGCGCAAAGGTCCAGGCGTCATCCGTGGCGCCGCGCGCCGCCTCGACGCGGGCGGACAGCCTGTTGTGCTGGCCGCGCAGGGCGTCCAGCGTGCGCTCCAACTCGTCCCGGCTCATGCCCTCGTGACCTTCAAGACCGAACCGCTCCACCTGCGACCGCAACCGGTCCAGCCGGTCGGCAGTCGCCTGAAGCAGGGTACGGCATTTGGCGTCATGGGCGTGCCGGTTGCGGCGGCTCATCTCTCGCTTCTCCCTTCTGATTGCCCGGGCCTTCGGATTGCTCCGGGACCCTTCGACTGGGCGTCCGATCGGTGTTCCAGGTTGGCGCCTTGCGTTGGGTTCCTGTTTTCAAAAAGTATGTGCATTGCAAAAATTCATTGCTGCGGCGCCAAAATAAGGAATCAATCCGGTTGCTTTTCATAGACGTATGAAAAGCAATTCCAGTTCCAGACGACTTGTTTTTTTGTGTGTCCCGTCCAGTCAGGAGCGCTCCATGCCGCTCCGAATGCTTCGGATTTCTTGAATCCGGGTTGGACTCTTTCTGCACGATCGGCCCCGCCCCGTCAAGCGGGCCAGGGGTATAAGTCTATGGCGATTTGTCGCAGCCAAAAGGAAGGGGTGAACCGCTATCGAACGGAAGAAAAAGGCGCGAAAAGGCTGTTCCGTTCCGAAATAATTCCATAGCGCCCCGGATTGAAAGAGCACTCGGCGGCAATCGGGCGGCGATTGCTGTGTTTCAACTGAGCGGAACTGCGGGGGTTATCGAAATAACTTGGTGGGGTGGGAAAGGGCGAGGCCCATCACTCCGCTGCGATGCCGTAGGGGAAGCTTTCGGCGTTGGCTGGCTCCGGCAGCAGGACAGGCTGCTGCGTCGCGGCTTGGCTGGGGCAGGCCTGGCACTGGTTTGCGCAATGGCTTTGGGCCATCTCCCGCATCATCGGAACGCATTTGCCGCACTGAACCTGACGCTCGTAATGCCGGAAGACGGAGGCCGGGGTGCGGGCGCCATTCTCCAGCGCCTTGGTAACCTGCTTGTCGTTCAGCGCGTGGCAGATGCAGACGTACATGGGCCCCCGGCAGCGGTGCGTGTTGTGCGGTCTTGCTGGGGGCCAATGTGCTGCGACTGAGAATGATTGTCAATTGATCTGAATCATGACAGCCAAATTTGAGCGGATTGCGGCGGAATGTCACAGCCCTGGCGAACGGGGGATGCGGCTACCTCCATCGTCGACGCCTTTCTTCAAGCGGTGGGAGGATGCGGTGCTGCGAATGGGGTGGCTGCCGATCGCTGGGGTCGTGGTCCTTTGGGCGGGCGCTGCCGCGGCGGAGGTGGGCATGCGCGCGCTGGCCTTCACCGACCCGGCGGACGGCGGCATGACCCGCGCGGTGGTCTGGTATCCGACGGACGCGCCGGAAACGCCGGTGCGGCGCGGCCCCTTCACGTTCCAAGTGGCGGAGGGCGGGCCGGTGGCCGAGGGGCGCCACCCGCTGGTGGTCGTGTCCCACGGGTCCGGGGGGAGCGCCTTCGGCCACGCGGACACCGCCATGGCTCTGGCCCGGCGGGGCTATGTGGTCGCGGCAGTTCATCACCGGGGCAACGCCTTCGACGACGACCGGGACGCCGGCACCGAGCGGATGTGGCGCAAGCGCCCGGCCCAGCTGTCCGCCACGCTCGACCATCTTCTGGCGGAGCCGGAACTGGCCGACCGCCTCGACGGCGAACGCGTCGGCGCCCTCGGCTTCTCGGCGGGCGGATACACGGTTCTGGTGGCCGCCGGTGGGGTGGCGGAGCTGGGACGCATCGCCGCCCATTGCCGCACCCCGCCCGCCGGTGAGCGCTTCTGCCATCTTGGGAACGAGGAGACGCAGGCTCGTGTCGACGCGCGCGACCCGCGCATTCGTGCCGCCGTCCTGATGGCGCCGGTCGGCGTTCCTTTCTCCAAGGACGGCCTCGCCGGGGTGACGATCCCCATCCGCCTGTACCGGGCAGAACGGGACGAGCAGATCGCGGCTTCCCAAGTCGAGGGCCTGCGTGACCGGTTGCCCATGCCACCCGAATACGAGGTCGTGCGCGACGCCGGGCACTTCGCCTTCCTGATGCCCGTTCCGGCCGCCATCGCGGCGGAGGTCGGGCCGCCCGCCTGGGACCCGCCGGGCTTCGACCGGACGGCCTTCCACAAGCGACTGAACACGGAGATCGCCGATTTCTTCGACCGCGCTCTTGCAATCGAACGCCAGGGGCGCTAGCCCCTCGGCATGAGCGACTCATCCGACACCTCGTCCGCCCGCGCGACCCCGGCGCAGACCCCGCTGGGGCAGACCATCTATCTGGCGTCCGAGGGCTTCGTTCAGGACCTCGTGGCCGAACTGGGCGACGTGGCAGCGGTGGAGGACCGGCTGGTCTTCGCCGACGGGCCGGCGCGTCCCGCCGCCTGGGCGCAGAACATCTGGCACGACCCGGTGCGGATCGAGTTCGCGTCGATCAAGGAGGGGGCGCGGGCGCTCCGCTCCATCCAACGCAACTGGGCGCTCTGGACGCTGCGCCATCACCGCCGGGCCAGCCTGATCCAGGAAAACCTGCCCCACGTCTCGGCCAAGCCGGTGGTCTTCCCGTCGCCGCTGCCGACCGCGCCGCTGGGCTCCTGGACGCTGCTGGACGAGAACACCATCGTCGCGGCGGCGCGCTGTTCCAGCCCCTACCGCCATGGCGAGGTCACCTTCGTCGAGAACCGCACGGTGCCGCCCAACCGCGCCTATCTGAAGCTGTGGGAAGCGCTGACCCTGTTCGGCGAACAGCCGGGGCCGGGCGACCGCTGCATCGACCTCGGCGCCTGCCCCGGCGGCTGGAGCTGGGTGCTGCACGAGCTGGGCGCCAGCGTGGTCAGCGTCGACAAGGCGCCGCTCGACCCGGCCATCGCCGCCCTGCCGCGCATCGAGTTCCGCCAGGAGAGCGCCTTCGGCCTGAAGCCGCAGGATGTCGGGCCGGTGGATTGGCTGTGCTGCGACGTGATCTGCTACCCCACGCGCCTGCTGCGGCTGGTGAACCAGTGGATGGAGAGCGGGCTGGCCAAGCGCTTCATCTGCACGCTGAAGTTCCAGGCCGAGACCGACCACGAGACGGCCCGCGCCTTCGCCGCGATCCCCGGCGGGCGGGTGCTGCACCTGAACCACAACAAGCACGAACTGACCTGGATGTGGCCGGCGGCTCCCGTCTGAGCGCAGCTATGCCCGGCGCAGGGCCAGTTCCAGCGCCGGCTTGAGGATCGAGGCGGCGCCGTAGCCGATCTCCACCACCTCCTCCGCGCGGTCGAACTCCAGGATGCCGATGTGGGCGAGGCGGGGCGCGATCAGCACGTCCGGCGGCTCGCCGGCGAGGCGGGAGCGGGTGATGCGGTCCTGCATGATGTCGATCGACCCGGCCATCACGTCCATCACGTTGGGCGGGACGTTGGAGGCCGGTGCGCGCGTCAGCTGGTCGGCGAGGAAGCGCGTACGCGCCGCCGGGCGCCGTCCCATCCAGGAGGCGATCTGCGAGGTCAGGGTGGAGAAGACGGGGGAGGTTGCATCCCCCGCCGGCGCCATCGCCACCTCCGGCACGGGCTGGGTCTGCTGCATCCGGGCCTCCTGCATCTGAGACGCCTGCATCTGGGCAGGCTTCGCCTCCGCCGCCTTGCGCAGCTTGGCGGCGCCGCGGCCGGAGGGGCGGCTCAGCGGCGACAGCTCGCTGTTCAGGTTGACCGCGATCACCACGTCCGCGCCCAGCGCGCGGCAGAGCGACACCGGGACCGGGTTGACCAGCGCGCCGTCCACCAGCCAATGATCGTCGCGCCGCACCGCCGGAAACAGCCCGGGCATGGCGGCGGACGCCTGCACCGCGCTGAGCATCGGCCCGTCGCGCAGCCAGATCTCCCGCCCGGTGCTGAGGTCGGTGGCGACCGCGGCGAAGGGCTTGCGCAGCTGATCGATGGTGACTTCGGTCCGGTGGTTGCGGAAGCGGTCGAAGGTGCGGTCGGCGGCCAGCAGCCCGCCGCGGCGGAAGGTCAGGTCGATGATGCCGAGCATGCCGAGCCAGCCCATGCTCTGTGCCCAGGCCTGCAACTCGTCCAGCTGGTCCGTCAGGTAGGCCGCGCCGACCACCGCGCCGATGGAGGTTCCGCAGATCACGTCGGGCTCGACCCCGATCTCCTCCAGCGCGCGCAGAACGCCGATGTGCGCCCAGCCACGCGCCGCCCCGCTGCCCAGGGCCAGTCCGATCTTCAGTCCGCTCACCGCCAGCACCTCATGTCTTGTGGGCTTGGTCAGGCTTGTCCGGCGCCGACGCGTCGATGGGTGTCCAAAGGGATTTGGGGCATCGGACCGTCGGTGGAAACCCTTCCATCCGGGGGACGCGGGTCGCGCCCGGGGGCCTCCTCATGGGGGATGCCGAAAATTGTACCCGCTTTTGCCCTCTATTTGACTTGCATCAGTTTTTCTTCCGATTACCTGTGGCATTGCGATGGATGAAAGAGTTTCCGGGCGACGTTAACCAAACATCAACTGGAAGCGTCCAATGTCGCTCTCAACACGGACAGTCAGGGATGGCGGAGGTTGCCATGGCCCAGGATCTCAAGAGTTTCAAGAAGGATTGGCAGCGCTGGTCGGCGGCGGAGAAGCTGACGGCGGTGGCCATTCTGATCGTCGCCGCGGTCGCGTTGGGCGGCCCGGTGACAATACTGTTCTGATTTGCTCCGGGTGACCGGCGTATCCCGTCCCCTTACAGGAGGGAGGCGAGGGCTGCGATCCCGAACACTCCGAGCACCGCACCCGAGACGCGGTTGATCCACAGCATGGCGGCGGGCGTGACCCGGCGCCGGAACGCCCCGACCGAGGCGCTGAGCCCCAACCACCACATCGCCGACCCGGTGAAGACGCCCGCGACGAGCAGGGCGGCCACGCCGGTGCTGCTCCCGTCCCCCGCCGATACGCCCAGCCCGCCGAACACCGCGGCGAAGCTGAGGATCGTCGCCGGGTTGGCGAGGGTCAGCGCGAAGGTGGAGGCATAGGCCCCGGCCAGGCCGCCACCGCCGCGGGCGTCCGCGGCGTGCTCCGCCGGGCGCGCGCGCAGGGTGCTCCAGCCCAGCCACAGCAGCATCAGCCCGCCGACCAGCTTCAGCGCCACCTGCGCGCCCAGCAGCGCGTCGGTGATCAGAACCACCCCGAAGCCGGCGATGGCGCCATAGACCGCGTCCGCGCTGGCAGCACCCAGCCCGCTGACGAAGCCATGCGCCGGCCCGTCGGCCAGGGTGCGCCGGATGCACAGAAGCCCGATCGGCCCGACCGGGGCGGCGATGCTGAATCCGATGATCAGACCCTTCAGCAGGGCAGGCAGCGTGTCCATGGCGGGTGCTCCGGGTGGGTCAGTCAGACACGATGGGAAGGATCGGCGTTTCCTTGACCGAGGAGAGCGCGATCACGGTGTGGGAGCGCACGACGCCGGGCAGTGCCTTCAGCCGGTCGGACAGGAAGCGCTCCAGCGCCTCGGTGTTCGCCACGCGCACCTTGAGCAGATAGGACCAGTCCCCGGTGACGTGGTGGCACTCCTGGACCGCCGGCGTGGTGCGCATGGCGTCGCGGAAAGGCGCGTCATGCTCCGGACGGTCGAGCAGCACCTCGACGAAGGCCAGCACGTCCAGCCCGGCGGCCTTGGGCGACAGCCGCGCCCCCCAACCCTGGATCACGCCATTGGCCTGCAGCTTCTTCAGCCGCTCGTTCACGGCGGACACCGAGAGTCCGGCCGCCGTCCCGATGTCGGCGTAGGAAGCGCGTCCGTCTTGCTGGATGTGCGCGATGATTTTGCGGTCTGTATCGTCCATAACGGCAATAATTGCCGATCATGGAGGTCATGGCAAGGTCAATTTTCCGATCAATCGCCCATCCGACGGAAATCCGGCTTGCCGGCGCCGCAGCGTGGGCAGAACCAGTCCGCCGGCAAATCCTGGAAGGCGGTGCCCGCCGGTGCGCCGTGCTCCGGGTCGCCGTCGTGGGGGTGATACTCGTAGCCGGGGCAGTCGCCGCCGCCGCACCGCCAGATTTCGGACAGGCGCGGGTCCTCGGCCCGCGTGGGGCGGACGAACAGGGCGAGGATGGCGGCGGGGATCAGGCGCAAGGCGTCCCGCCGTCGAAGGGGGCGGGGAAGGGTGGGCATGGCGGACCGTCCGGCGGATCGAGGTGCCGCACTATGCCCCGCGATCCTTTGCGGGATGATGACGTCGTGGAGCGAAGGGAAACGAAGGGAAGCGGCTCAGCGCCGCCGCGGCGCCTTGCCCTTGAGATGGGCGCGTTGGAGCTTCGCGCCGGCCAGATCCGCCCCGTCCAGGTCGGCGTTCTCCAGATCGGCGTCGGTCAGGTTCGCCTGAACCATGCGGGAGTCGGTCAGCATGGCCTGCCGCAGGTCGGCGCCCATCAGATTGGCCGCCCAGGAGCGACCCGTGGGACGCCCGCTGGGGTCCTTGATCTCCGCCGGGCCGAGGTTGACCCGCGTCAGGTCGGCCCCGGTCAGACGGGCGAAGCTGAGGTTGGCGCCGGACAGGTCGGCCCCCATCAGGTTCGCGCGCTCCAGATTGGCGCCGGACAGGTCGGCCATCATCAGCCGGGCGCCGGTCAGCGCCGCGTCGGACAGGTTGGCGCCGCGCAGCGAGGCCGCGCTGAGGTTGACGCCGCGCAGGTCGGCGCGGCTGAGGTCGGTGCCGTCCAGTTCGGCGCGCTCCCCGCGCTGGCCGACGCTGTCGATCCAGCGCTCATGGTCGAAGATCGCCCGCTGGATTTCCGACCCCATGCTGTCGATCGGGCGGGTCAGGCAGGCGGAGCCGAGCTTGGCCTGCGAGAGGTCGCAATCGACCATTCGCGTCCCGACCAGATCGGCGTTGTCGAAGGTGCAGCCGTCGAGCAGGGCGCCGGTCAGGTTGGCCCCGTTCAGCCGCGCGCCCGACAGGTTGGCGTCGGTCAGCACCGCGCCGGACAGGTCGGCGTTCTGGAGCACCGCGCCGCACAGGTCGGCATCGGTCAGGTTGGCGCCGGCCAGCACGGCGCCGGTCAGATCGGTCGGGATTCCACCCTCCGCCGTGACGCCGCCCTGAAGGCGGGCCAGGGCGGTCCGGTGGGTTTGCCGGGTGGCTTCGGCGTCCTGGACGTCTGGATGGGCGTCCGGACCGGCGCCGCGGCGGGCGGTGCCACCCGGCTCCATCGTTCCGGCGCGCAGGTCGGCGTCGCGCAGATTGGCGTTCGAGAAATCGGCGGAGCGCAGCCGGGCGCCGCGCAAATCCGTCTGCATCAGATTGGCGCGGGTGATGTCGGCGTCCCGCAGGTCCACGCCGAACAGATCGGCGCCGGCCAGATTGGTGCCGCTGAGCCGGCAGCGCGCCAGCTTGGCCCCGACCAGCCGCGCACCGCGCAGGTCGCGCTGCGACAGATCGGCGCCTTCCAGGTCCGCCAGAGCCAGATTGGCGCGCGCGCCGCCCGGCTGTCCCTTGATCCAGCGGGCGTGCCGGTCCAGAACCTCGGCCAATTGATCGGGCCGAAGATAGGAGGGTGCCGGCGCAGGGGCTGTGGCGACGGGGGACACGGGCAGGAATTTGACGGGGGTTGTTTCCACTATCCAAACTATGGGGGTAGATTCCTTACCGAAGGCTAAACGGTAAAGATCGCGGCAGTACCTCTTATGGTTGCCGTTTTTTGCCCTGACCTTGTCACGACCGGTTCCGGCGGGGACTCGGGCGAATCGGAAGCGCGCTCCGCTGTGTTTCATCCTTGTAACGCACTCCGCCGCCTTCCCCGCCGTCCTATGGCCGCCCCGGCAAGCCCAGCAAGTCTGGGCGTTTTAAAGACGTTAACCATTGGTTTCTTGACAGAAGCGGGGGCTCTGCCGCCAAAAGTCATCGGACAAAAAGGGGGTGCTCTATGCGCCGCCCCGTTCGGGACCCCATGGAGGCATGATGACCGAGGCCAAATTCCAACCGACCCCAGCAGCCAAGCTCGGCCGGAGGGAACTGTTGCGCATCGGTCTGGCGACGGCCGCCGCCGGGATGGTGATGGCCCCGGAGGTGTCGGAGGCGGCGTTGCGCGCCCCGCCGCGGCAGTTGGTCCTCCTCAACCTCCACACCGGTGAGCGGGTGCGGGCGGAATACTGGTCCAAGGGCCGCTACCAGCGCGACGGGCTGCGCGAGATCAACCACTTGCTGCGCGACCACCGCACCGGGGCCGTGCATCCCATTGACCCGAAGCTGCTTGATCTGCTGCACGCCCTGACCCGCAAGGTCGGCGGCAAGACGCCGGTGCACATCATCTCCGGCTACCGCTCTCCCGAATCCAACGCCTGGCTGCGCGAGCAGGACGGCAGCGGCGTGGCCCAGAACAGCTTCCATATGCAGGGCAAGGCCATCGACCTGCGGGTGCCCGGCCTGCCGTTGCGCACGCTGCAGCGCGCGGCGCTCAGCCTGCGCGGGGGCGGCGTTGGCTATTACCCGGACAGCAACTTCGTCCATGTCGACGTCGGTCCGAAGCGCCAGTGGGCGTCCTGACCGGCGTCCTTTGTGGGGTCCGGCATAACGTTTGATTTCACCCATCGGGACAATCTGGCGACCGCCATTCCCCGTCCATAGCTGTCCTGCCGGCCCGCCAACTCACTCATCGGTTCCGGACACGATGGAGCAGCGCGATGAATTCCTGCCGGTCGAGGAGTTCATCGTGATTGGTGTCGGCCTGCTTGAAGGCGGAATCGACGATTTCGAGAAACTCAAGAGTGTCGATCTTGCCATCGGCTCCGGCGATGCTCGCGAACACGTCGGCCGGCAGAAATGTCTCATCGGCGGTCAGGGCCAGGTCCTTGTTGCGATCCAGAATATAGAACACCAACATTTGGTTGTTCTTGAACTCCATCATGGAGACGCTGCCGTTCTGATCGTCGTCGAGAAGTTCGAAAATCCTGGCGTCGCGCGCATTTTCCACGGAAGCCGTCGCAGCGGCCGCCGTCATGGGCGTGAGCGCCGCCAGAATCACAATCGCCGTCAGAGCCACAGTCAATATGAACGCCATTCGCACCTTTGCGGCCATGGCCGATCTCCCCTTTCAGAGCTTCTCCCCGTCGGCCATCTGCGGCGGTGGAATGGCAAGACCGGCCTTGCGCAGGCCGTCAACGATCCGGACGATGATGTCCGGGTGGATGTTGCGACGTTCGAATTCGGCAATCACCTTGATCGGGAAGTTCGGGTCGAGCCGCAGGATTTCGGAGACCTCTTTCGCCGCCTCGGCCCGGTTTCCGGTCTGGCCGTGTATCATCGCCAGCGCGACATGGCCGAGAATGACCTCGCGCCCCAGATTGGCCCGCCGCATCTCTTCGAGCGCGTCGTCGTAGCGACCATTCATATAATGATAGGTGGCGATCACGATGCGGTACCAGCTCGGCTGCGCCGGGTTGCGCGTGAAGGCCTCGCGGATCAGCGGAATCCCGCGCTCCCACTCGCCGGTCAGGCTGTAGCAACGCCCCAGGTCGGCGAGGATCGCGCTGTCGTTCGGGTTTAGCGCGAGCGCCTGCTCGTAGGCGGCGATGCTGCGCTGCGGCTCTCGGCGCAGCCACCAGGCAAGCCCAAGCGCCTGATGCGACAACGCGCTGTCCGGGGCCAACGCCACCGCGCGTTCGGCCAACCGCAGCCCGTCATCGATCGGGTTGGGCCGGGCCGGACTGGGGTTGAAGCCGAGCCGGGCCTCGTCGATGGTGACCATGGCGAGCGCCGCCCAGGCCTCCGGATAGCCGGGGTCGCTCCTGGTCGTCCGTTCGAGGCAGTCCCTCACCTCGGCGTGAAGGGCGGCGCTGAACTGGCGCCAATATTGACGGGTGCGCAGAAGGCAGGCGTAGGACGACAGATCCTGTGGCGCATGCTCGCCGCTGGCCCGCGCTTCCTCGCGTTCGATCACGCCGTCCGATTGCGCCAGGGTGCGGGTGACCTGAACGGCGATGTCGTGGCGCAGGTCCAGCAGCTTGGTCGGCGTGGCAGCGCGACGGAAGCTGTCCGACCACAGGTAGCGATGGTCCTTGGCCGCGATCAGCGTGGCCGTCACCTGGATGTAGTCACCGGTCTGAGTGACGCTGCCCTTCAGAAGATAGTCGACACGGGTGGTCGGCACGGCCTCGCGCAACGCCGGTGCCGACGGGTAGCGGAAGCTTGTGTCGGCGCCGAAGACCAGAAAATCGTCGAAGCGGACGAGCGCCGCGACGAGATCCTCGGTGATGCCGTCGGCGACGAGGTCGAGCGTCGGGTCGCCGGAGCCGTTGGTGAACGGCAGAACCAACAGGGCCGGACCGCGCACCGCGCGTTGTGGTGCGGCCGGCGCCGCGGCGCGCTCCAGGGCGCTCCTCGACGGGTCGGGAGCGACGCCGCGCCACCCGGCGAAGAGTTCCAGACCGGCCACGGCCAGAAGCAAGAGGGCCAGACCCATGACTGTGGCCGCGATGGCCAGCCAGCGGAACGGGAGGTCGATGCGGCGTCCGAGGATCAGCGGCGCGCGAGGCAGGGTCAGCCTCGCACGGGTTGGCACCGATGCCGGACTGGAGGCTTCGTCCGGAAGGTCGGCGCCGGCCGTGACCGGCACCAAGGAGAATTGGGGGACGTAGCCGCCCTTGGGAATGGCGATGCGCAGGGGGTCGGCGGCGCCTTCGGTCAGATAATAATGCTCCAGGGCGCGGCGAAGGCGGCCAGCCTGGATGCGGACTACCGGGTCGAGCAGCGGGTCGAAGCTGGCGTCGCGGTCGAACACGTCCATGGCGATGGTGTAGGCC
Organism: Azospirillum sp. UENF 312511; assembly: GCF_058780635.1. NCBI lineage: Bacteria > Pseudomonadati > Pseudomonadota > Alphaproteobacteria > Rhodospirillales > Azospirillaceae > Azospirillum > Azospirillum sp. UENF 312511. The sequence continues at coordinate 2,718,104 of NZ_JBSNCG010000003.1, forward strand.
TTGATGCGGTTGGCGCGCCCGGCCAGAGCCTCCTGCACGATGAATTGCAGAAAGCGGCGGCCACGGGCGGAACCACGCAGGCTGCGGCTGACCAGCACGCGCGCCAACGCCGCATCGATGAGCGGTGCCGTGATGGCGGAGGCTGGTAAATCAGTGGCCTGCGGTTCCTCGGAGGCGTGAAGCACGAGCGCCCTCCTTCCGTTAAGTCCATCCGGCAACCGTGCCCACAGGGCAAGGGGTTGCTACACCATGCGGTCCATGCCGGGACGGTCTACATTGGCCAGGCGCTGGGGCCAGGCACTGGAAGCTGTAGACGTCATGATCACGAGGCGCACGACGCAAGATCGAGAAAATTCGTTCGAATACAAAACAAGTTTCTGGTCATGAGCGGTGGGTGCGATCATTGCAGAAACCCATGCCGGACAAGGGCAGGGTGCAGTTTATTCCTAAGAAATGGAGACTGGAACACTCACTGACGGTATAGCCGTTTCACGCCCACGCCCTGGCTTCATTACTTCGTCCGGAATGATAGCCCTTACCTTTTTCGTGACGCGCACAAAGCCGTTCTTTTTGCCTGTTACGGTATCAAAGCCAACCGTTTCACCCTTCAAGGCGGCGGACGATCCGGTGCAGGTTGGTCAAGAGCAAAGTCCGGAACAAGGCAGGCACCCCGGCGCTCTTCCAGAACCGGGGAGACTCGCCCATGTCGGACAAGCTGCGGCACGTCGTGGAGCGGTTCCCGGATTTGGAGGAGATGATCAAACAACACAGCGCGGACAACCGGTTCTTTCGCAGTCTCTGCGAAGACTACGGAGAGGCCGTCGAGATTTTGCGGGGTTGGGAGGCGTCGAACAGCGGGCGACGCTCGAAACGCACCGCCGCGTGCCGCGCGCTTATCGCGGATCTTGAGCAGGAAATTCTGCTCGAACTCCAGAGCCGGATCGATGGTGTATGACCATCCGCCAAGCTGCCGCCAAGTCTGTTCGCCGTTTTCTGCTCGCCGTTTCTGCCAATAAATCGCCAGTCCCGTCACGGATCACACCCAAAACCCGTCCGCGAGGATGATGAGCATGGCAAAGAAGCTGAAGACCGCCCATCGCGTGGAGTGCGCGCAACCAAAGCTCAAGCGGCGGGACTATGAAAGTGCGCTTGCGGAACTTCATGTCGAACTGGTGAAGCTGCAACAGTGGGTTGTTCACAAAGGCATGAAGGTCTGCGTCGTCTTCGAGGGGCGCGACACCGCCGGCAAGGGCGGAACCATCAAGGCCATCACCGAGCGCGTGAGTCCGCGCGTGTTCCGTGTTGTCGCCTTACCCACCCCGACCGAGCGCGAAAAGTCGCAAATGTACATTCAGCGCTACATCCCGCACCTGCCCGCCGCCGGGGAGGTCGTCATCTTCGACCGGAGCTGGTACAATCGCGCCGGAGTCGAGCGGGTGATGGGCTTCTGCACCGAGGAACAGGCGAAGCGGTTTCTCGACGCCGTCCCGAGCGTGGAGAAGGCCATCATCGAGTCCGGGGTGGTTCTGCTGAAATACTGGCTCGAAGTCAGCCCGAAAGAGCAGACGCGCCGCCTTGAGGCACGGATCAACGACGGGCGGAAGGTCTGGAAGCTGTCGCCGATGGATTTGAAGTCCTACGGCCACTGGTACGACTATTCGCGCGCCCGCGACGACATGTTCGTGGAGACCGACACCTCCTGGGCGCCGTGGTTCGTCGCGCGGTCGGACGACAAGAGGCGGGCGCGCCTGAACATCATCCGCCACATGCTCGACCATATCCCTTACGAAGAGCTGCCCAGGCAAACCGTGAAGCTGCCCAAGCGCCAGGACCCGGACGGCTACGAGAAGCCCAACTACCCGTTGAAGATCATTCCGGAGCTGCAATGGCCCACGGAGTGAGGCCGGCCGGTCATCCTCGGTCAGCGCCGCCGCCGAACAAGCCACAGGCGAACCGACCACAGGCCGGCGGCGAGAAGTGCGGCCATCACGGCTCCGAGAAGGGTGATGCCGCCGACACCCGGCCGTGGGAGACGACCGCCCTCCCACGCCGCGCGGACCTTCTCCAAATCCTCCCTCAGCGAGGGGAGGGGGAGCGCGGCGAGGTCGTCCACGGGGAGGGACCCCAGAACGCGCCGCGGGTCCGCCGCCGACCGCCACCGGCTGTCCAACGGCAGGCTCGCGGCAAGCCGGCCGACCTCGCCTGTGTCCGTGAAGAATTGCGGATCGAGCGTCAGCGGGAACAGGGTCGTTTCGCCCCGCATGCGCAGTTCGATCATCGCGTTCACGTCGTTGCAGACGCCCAGCGCGTAATAGCCGCCGAACGGTAGCTCCGGATGGCGCCGCTTGATCACATCGTAGGCGCGCACAATGACGCCGGCGAGGCGGATCACCTCCATAGCCTCCTCCCCGCGGTAGCGGTGCGCCACCCTGCCCATGACCCAGGCCTGATCGCGCGTCACGCTCGGGCGGAACACGGCCTGGCCGTCGATTCCGAAATAGAAGGACAGATCTGCGTTGACCACCGGGCCGCGGACGATGAGTTCGTGCTGGGAATGGCTGACCGGAACCAGAAGGTTGCGGTCCGTCCCGGGGACCGGCAGGCGGGTGTCGATCCAGAACGGCGTCAGGACGTCGCGGCCATGGTAGATCAGGTCGCCGAAATTGGCGAAATACCGTGAATCGCGGACCTCCACGTCGTGGCCGTTCCGCGCCAACGCTTCCATCAGGGCGCGGGGCGTGTCCAACCTCCGGCCGTCAGTTTGGCCTTCAACAAGGACGACCCGGTACCGCTCTCCGCCGCCCGGCGCGTTCAGGGAAAGGCGGTTGAGCAGTTCGGCCAGGCGCAGGCCATCGGCGTAGCGTTCGGCCAACGCGGGATCGACGCGGTCGCCGGCTTCCAACCCAAAGCCCAGCGGGCGCAGATAGGCATCCGGCGCCGGGGGGGTGCCGACGGCGGGAATGCCCAGCCCTTCCTCGACCATCTCCTTGGCCATTTCCTTGGCCGTCTGCTCGGCCGTCTGCTCGGCCGTCGCGGGATCTGGTGGGAGGTCATCATCGCTGGACCGGCTCAGCATGGCTCCGGCAAGCCGCACGGACCGGCCCATTCCCTGGACCGTCAGCCCGGGAAACCGGTCCAGCCCTTCGAAATCCTTGCCGAGGATCATTTCGCGCAGCCGCTTGATCTCGTCCGGTCCCAGAATGCCGCCCGCCTTCGGATCGCGCCCCAGGCGCCGGTACAGGGCTTCCACGAACTCGGGGTTCCGGGCCAGTTCGGACATGACCTGCGAGACGGGGAGCCATGGCGCCTCATCCGCACGCTGGTCCGCCCGCGAAGGCGCGGAGCAGAGCAGGGCGCCGGACAGGATAAGAGCGGAAACGGCGCGTCCCAGGCCCATCATGGCAAGAAGCCCATCATGGGGGCCACCGTCAACGGGTCCGGCTCGCGACGCGCGGGGCGCCGGCGCCCGGTGGTCCACACTCATTGCGTTTCGTGCAGGACTCATCCCAATGGAGGAGAAGGATGCGGCGCACCTCCTCGATCGTGCGCGGGTCGGACTGCGTCGAGTGGCCCGACCGCACGATGTACTCGGACTCGACCCCGTCGATGTGGGCGCTCTTGTACTCCACGACGCCGTCGTCGCCGGTTTCGACCGGCCCGTCGCCGCGCACCGCGATGATCGAGTGCGCCTTGACCCCCGCGGCGATGGGCGTGCGCGCCAGGGTCTGGACCAGCAGGCTGCCGGGGGTCATGGCGTGGACGCTGCCAAACCCCGTCTGTCCGGCAAGCGTGGTGCTGGCGTCGTCCAGCTTGCCGATTTCCGAACTCACTCTCAGCAGGCGTCCCGGCAACCGCACCAGACTTGCGACGAACTGGCTGATCCGGTTGCCGGCGACGTAGCTGCCGCCGTGCGGCGTGGCGATGAAGACGAGGCGTTTGACCGACGGAACCGGCTTTATGAACAGGGCGCGCGTCAGCAGGTCGCGCGTTTCCGGGTCGAGCTGAAGCTGGTCCGGCGGCTTGCGGAACGCCGCGTTCCACAGCCGGGCACCCGTGTCCACCGCCGTCAATTTGGTCAGCAGGCCACCCTGGCTGTGTCCGATGACGACCATCTCGTGCAGCGCCGGATCCCGCCCGGACGGGTCCAGGGTGGACACCGCCTCCTGCAGCGCGTCGCGCAGGAGAAGGGCGGAGTAGGGAACGGGGTTGCCCGTTTCGTAGCTGAAGAACCAGAACTGGAAGCGGTCGCGGATGCGCGGGTCGCTTCTCAGATCGTTCAGCATCTCGGCCCAGCGCACCGGGCTCGATGCCGTCCCGTGGACGAAGACGACGGGAATGCGGCCGGACCGGTACGGCTCCAGCGCGACGAGGCGGGACGGCATCTTGTCCAGCAGGCCGCCGCGCAGGAAGCCGCCGAACTCGAATTCCCAGACCGGCATGCCGTCCAGCATGTAGGCCAGCGTGGCGGTGTGCTCGACCTCCAGCGGCACCGGTTGGCGGTCGATCAGCACCGCTTCGGTTTCGGACGCGGGATAGAGTTCGAGTTGCGCGCGCACCTGCCCGCCCATGATCTGGCGCCTAGGATCGGGGATGCGCAGCAGCGCGGTCACGGGGGTCTTGACGCGCGGGGCGACCTGGAAGCCCTTCGCCAGGGTGCCCTGCGTGGTCCCCGCCGCCAAGGGAGCGCCGATGCCGGGTTGGCGATAACGGGCGTCGAGGCCGTGAACCTGCAGTTCGGCGACCGGAAAGAAGCCGGTCAGCTGGCGCCCGCCCCACACCAGTTCCCGAGAATCGAAGGCCACGTCCAACTCACCGAACGGCAGCGGGTGGCGGGCCTCCCGAATGGCGATGCCGGTTCGGTCCTCCGTCGCCAGCCCGGAGGTCAGGCTACGGTTGTACAGGTCGGTGGCCAGCCGGAACCGGGGATCGTAGGGGCTGGGCGGCTGGTCCAGTCCTCCCGGAAAGAGAAACGCGTAGGCGTAGAGGGCGGACGCCAGATAGTAAGGCGGCCCTCCCCGCTCCTCGGCGTGCAGGAACGACATCTCGGCCAAGGCGAAGATCTCGTCGGCGCCGCCATGCCCCTGCGTGACCAGCGCGCGGAGGTCGGCCATGGCGTTCTCCGGCTGCGTCAGGAAGCGGTCCGTCAGGGACCACCGGCGCAGCACGTTGTGGGTTGGATCGCTGAGCGCGTGCGCGGACAGAACGTTGTGCGTGAGCTGCTGGTGGACGGTGCCGTGGTCCACGCGTTCGACGCTGACCGCCGTCGCGCATCCGCCGGCAAGAAGCGTCCAGACCAGCAGGACCGCGACGGCGAAGCCCCTCGGAAGGGGCGGGTGCCTCATCCCGCGGGCTCCTGCGCCGCCCGTCGCCACCGGCCGGGCATCCTGGCTTGCGTGCACTCCCATGCCCTCCGCCCGTGCTTCTTGGCCCCGCCACTTCGACTGCGTTCGCGAGAACCGCCGTTCAGAACCAGCTCTTGCGCGCCGGCTCGATCGACACCGCGAGGGCTTCGCTGACGACAGCGGTGATCGTGTCGCCGACCTTCAGCGAGGGAAGCTTCGCCTGACGGGCGGGGTCCGTCACGTTGACGGTGTAGACCTCGCCGCCGTTGGGATTGACGAGGTCGATGCTGTTCGCGCCAAGGTCGATGCCGACGACCAGCCCGCTGAGCCGTGTCACCTGCACCCCGATGCCACCCGGCGCCTCGACCGAGCGCGCGACCGTCTGCTGGATCTCGTCCTCGGGCACGGGCGCACCGGGTTGGGACACCATGAAGGCCACGGAGCGGTAGAACTGCGCGTCGACGGTGTCTCCCACCTTCAGCATCTCCAGGCGCACCGCCGGCCCGGCCATGACGGTGACCGGCGTGCCCGACCGTCCGGCCAGCGTGACCTTCCGCTTGGCCGCATCGATGGCCGTGATTTTTGCGTGGAGCGTGACGGCGGCACTTTCCGGAATGACGTTCGTCAGAACGGGCCTGTCCTGCGCCGACGCCGGGTGCGGAACGGTGCCCGGCACCAGGAGTACGCCGCAGAGGATGCCCACTGCGGTGGCGGTGGCCGTTGGCAAGGTTGCACGACGCTTCATGCTGTCCTCCTGTTTTGCCTGGCATACCCCAGCGCCGTCTTCGAAACGCGAAGTTGGGGTGCGGAACTGGGGTCGTCCGGTGTGGTGCGTTGTCGTCCACAGCCAAGTCCTGTAGCCTGGGACGCCGTCTTTGACGAGTATTCTACGGTAGCTTGGCTTTCGCTGATCCCTGCCGCTGGACCGACTGTTCAGGACACACCCGGCCCGATGACGAGCCTAAGCATCGGACGGCTTTCGCGGTCTCGGTTACCGTAATGGATGTTACGGTAGCGTACTTGGCGCACTCGCCGTGGTCCGCCCAACAGGGCCTCGACCGGCTCCGGGCGCACCGGCAATTTGGACAGCGTTACCGTAGCGGCCTGCATCGACCGTGGCTGCTACTTTCAATGGTTCCGTTCCACGCGGCTCAATGACTCCAGGCCCCTCATCAATGCCGCCGGCGCAGCGTCCGGGGCAGGAAGCGGGGCAGGAGGGATGTCGATGAACGGACCCAGGTGGCTGATACGGTCGGCGCTGTGCCCGGCGCTCTGCATTTTCGCCCTGGTCGGGCCGGCTTTCGGGACCGAGGCGCCGCCGTCCGACAACCCGCCGCAAGCAGTCGAGCAGGACGAGCCGGATGACTCGCCGATCGACGACGAAGCGATGACCGTCCTGACGCGCATGGCCGACACGCTCGCCCAGGCCCAGCGCTTCACCGTGACCATCCGGGCCAGTTACGACGTGGTTCAGGACACGGGGGAGAAGATCACGTTCGGCGAGCGGCGCGCCCTCACCCTGAACCGTCCCGACGGGCTGCGGGTCGAAGCGCAGGAGAGCGACGGGAAGCGGTCGTTGGTGACGTTCGACGGCAAGGCGATCTCCGTGTTCAATGCGGACGAGAACGTCTATGCCCAGATCGAACGGGCCGGCACCATCGACGACGCCGTGCGCTATCTGGTCCAGGATCTTCAGGTGCGGCTGCCGCTGGCGCTGCTGCTGGTCAGCACGTTGCCGGATGAGTTGGAGCAACGCCTTCAAACGCTCGACTATGTGGAGCGGGACATGCTCACCTCGGTGCCGACTGATCACCTGGCGGGGCGGACCGAGGATGTCGACTTCCAGATCTGGATCGCCACCGAAGGCCCGCCGCTGCCCGAGCGTGTGACCATCACCTACAAGGGTGACGAGGGCGAGCCGCAGTACCGGGCCGACTTTTCCGATTGGAACCTCAACCCGGACGTCCAACCGGCGCAGCTCGCCTTCCATCCTCCCGACGGCGCGGAACGCATTCCGGTCATGATCCGTGTCCGCCGCAACGCGGCCGGTGGTTCGGAAGGAGCGCCGAAATGAACAGGTCGTCGTCACGGCAATCGTCACGGATTATCTTTTCCATCGCCGCATCCCTGTTGCTGGTGGCCGGATCGGTCGCGGATGCCTATGCCCGCGGCGGTGGTCGCGGTGGAGGCGGCGGCCGAGGAGGAGGGGGCGGCGGGGGATTCTCCCGATCCGGCCCGGCGGCGGGGGGCGGCTTTTCCGCTCAACGTTCCTCGGCGGGACGATCCACGGCGGGAGTGGGAGCCCGGCAGGCCGGCGCCACCCAGCGGTCGAGCCAGCGGACGGCCTCCGCGCAGACGGCGTCCCGGCAGTCCGGCGCTACGGAGCGTTCCGCGCAGCGCGCCGAGACGAAGCAGACGCGCACGGAAGCCCGGGCCGACACGCGGACTTCGGGCCAGCAGGAGCGGACCGAGCGGCAGGGCCAGCGCCAGCAGGGCCAGACCGAACGCACGGAAGCCCGCCAGCAAGGCCAGACCGAGCGCACGGAATCGCGGGCCTACGCGGCGCAGAACATCGCCAACGACTGGGACGGTCATCACTACTACGACGACGACGACGATTGGGGCTGGGCCCTCGCGGGTGCTGCGGTGGGAGCGACCGCCGGCTACATCGCCGGTGCGGCCACGGCGGGTCCCAACTACGTGACGGTGCTTCCCTGCACCCCCACCGTCGTGCCGTATGGCGGCGTCAGCTACTACGGCTGCAGCGGAACCTGGTACAACCGCAGCTATGTGAACGGCAGCGTCACCTACGTCACCGTCACGCCGCCTCCCGGTTACTGACCGTTTGGAGCGTGATCCGCCAGCTCGATCATGTTCCGGCCGTCAGGGTTTGAATGCGTGCGATGACGTGGTCGACATGCGGCCGCACCCCCAGCGCGAGATCGCTCCAATCCTCCCGCTCCTCGCCGAGATAGGCCGCTCGGGCGTGCGCCAGAACGCGCCGGTGCTCCTCGGGCAGACGCGCGAGCGCCCAATCGGCGGCCTGATCCTTCGGGAGGATTTTGCCGGTCGTGAGCGTCGTCCAGATGCGCGCCAGGGTCAGCAGCCCGTTTCGCCTGTCGTCCCCCTCTTCGATGCCCGGAATCAGGATCGGCACCATGTCCACCATGGCCCGGACGAGGTCTGCGCGCGGCACCGGATCGAGGACCGCGGCGACGGGCGGGCCGAAGAGCGGCAGGGCTCCGCGGCGGGCCGTTTCGATCAGGACAGCGACGTCGGGGTCTCGGCATGGCCATTCGGGCATGTCGCCCCGCTCGAACTCGGCGCGCATCCATTCGCCATACTGAAGCTCAAGGCAGCCGGGGTGGCGCCATGGGATCAGGGCCGGGCGGGCGAGGATGGTGAGTTCGATGGGGCGGCCCGGCACGCCAACGGTGGCGCTTCCCGAGATCGGCAAGAGCTGACGGATGATCGCGAAGCGCTCATTGTCAGACAGCGATCGCTCGGTGACGACGAGGATGTCGAGATCGCTGTTCGGGCGCAGGCCACCCGCGACCGCCGATCCGTAGAGCCACGCGGCTGAGGCGGCGGCGCCGAGAACGTCGCGGACAACCGCCGCCGCGGCGACGGTCTGCTCGCAGGATCGTGGTTCATGCGCCAGGAACGGTATCATCGCCATCAGAATGCCAGCCACGTCGCAGCATAGCAACGTCACGGCGTGACAGCGGCCGGCCAAGCTTCGCGATCGTCCTTTGCGCGGTCGTTGGCGATGCCCGTGACGAGGGCGCGCCTGCCATCCAGTGGGATCGGCGGCATGGCGAGAGCGTCCCCGTCGGCGCATGAAGGGTCACTGGGTGCCGCTTCGCTGGGTGGACCCCTGCTGGACGCCGCGCTGGTAGGCCGAGGCCTCGGTCCGCTTGTGATAGTCGTAGAGCAGACCGCCGGCCAGACCGGCGCCGGCGCCGATGGCCGCACCCATGCCGGCGTTGCCGGCGATGGCGCCGATCAGCGCTCCGCCGGCAGCGCCTCCGGTTGTGCCGGTGAGCGCGCGCTGCTGGGTCGGTGACATGTCGGAGCACGCCGCAAGGGGAAGCGCGACGATGGCGACGCGGAGGATTTGTGTGGGTTTCATGGTCTTTCCCATCCTGATTGGCCCATCCTGGTTGGCCTTTGATCGAAGGCCGTGGACCGCGGGGGAGGAAGCGGATGCCGGCGGGATCAGGCGCGGCAGGGGTAGCGCTGGGACAGGAAGCGGAACAGCCCATCCACCGGCGGCGTGTCCATCAGCTTGGGATTCTGCTTTGCCCAGGTGACGAAAGCGGAAACGGTGTCGTTGCGCGAGGGCGGTGGCGTCGGCGCGCACACCAGCTGGCGCTTGCCTTCGGCGGCCGTCACGACCTGATGGTATTGATAGGCGCCGATGGCGAAGCCGTGGCAGAAATGGAGCGCCGCGATGCCGGTCGGGTCGTTTGGCGTGGCTTCGCACAGCCGCACAAGGTCGCCCGTGGTCCGGACCTGAAAATTGGTTTCCGTGGGGGCCGGCGCCATCTGCGCGTTCGCGGCGGTGATCACCGTCGCCGTGAGGGCAACGGCCAGAGCGACCTTGGTTCGGTGTTTCATGGTTTGCTCCCAGCGCTTTTTGTGGGCGGCTTTTCGTACGCGGATTTTCAGGGACAGGAGACGCTTCCCCGACGAACCGGCCGGCCCGATGCGAAATCGATGGACCGCCGATCGGATGGACGGGGTGCACAGGTCGGGGCGAACTTAACTCGCAAGACATTGTGCTTTGGAAGGTAGCATTCCTCCAAGCCAAAGCGCAGTCATGCTACAGTAACGCCCACCGTAACGGTCATGTGAAGAGGGTCGTGTTCTGATTGAAGTATTGATGAGAAGACAGAATTTACCCCCTTGCAAGTGTCTTATTTCTTAATAAAAGAAGAATTATATAAAATAATTAAGAAAAATTGTACAAAGATCCGCCGAGTTGGGTTTCCCAAAATCCAAATCTCATTCAAGGAAAATCCAAGGCCCAAACCCCCACCGGAAGCTGGGAGCGCCGCATTGTTTCGGGAATGAGCCACCAAGGGAACGCGGCCTGATACGGTAACAGTGCCAACAGTTGCATGCTTCAACGCGGCGGATGATGCGGTGCAGTATTTCCCGCGTCTAAAGCCAGCGCCTTGGCCCCTCACATTCTCATCATGGGTCGGTATCCGCAGCGCCGGCGTCGCAACGCCTTCGCGGATGCAAAAGAAGCCGGTCGGCACAGCAACGCACAGCCGGCGCAGGAGCGTACAGCCAAAGAGGACATGTGATGAAAAATCGGCGGGTGCGTCCCCTGACGGAACAGCAGCCTCTGGCGAGCTGGTTTTCCGCCTGGACCGCAGCATTTCCCTTTCTCGGCCCCTTCGTCGAACCCGCAGAAAACGGGACCGCACTAAAGTCTGCAGGGACAAAATCAGCAGGGGCGAGACAGGCTGAGGCAAAGCCGGTCGAAGAGACGGCGGCCGGGAAAGGCGCGGATGGTTGGCAGACGCCCGCATTCCCCAACCCGTTCAATCTTCCCAACCCGTTTCAAGACGCTTTCGACTATGGCGTCGATGCCATGCAGCGCTGGGTCCTATTCCTGGATGTCCTGCGGCGCCGCGGCGACCAGTTCATGGACCATGCCGATAAAGGAAAGCCGCCCGTCCTGACCTTTCCCTACGAGGTCGTGATGGAAGGGCGGAAGTTGAAGCGGCCGTGCAATTACATGCTGCTTCACATCCTGCCGGACCCTGCTGTCGGCACGGACCCGGCCAAGCGCCCGTTCGTGATCGTCGATCCGCGCGCCGGTCACGGACCCGGGATCGGTGGGTTCAAGCCGGACAGCCAGATCGGCACCGCTCTGCGCGCCGGCCACCCCTGCTACTTCATCGGTTTCCATCCCGAACCGGAGCCGGGCCAGACCCTCGCCGACGTGGGTGAGGCGGAGGCCTTCTTCATCGAGCATGTCGGAAAACTGCACGACAATGCGGGCGGCAAGCCGTGCGTCATCGGCAATTGCCAGGCTGGCTGGGCGGTGATGGCGCTGAGCGCGGTCCGGCCCGACCTGATGGGGCCGATCATCATCGCGGGCTCCCCGCTGTCCTACTGGGCCGGCGTGAAGGGGCGGAACCCGATGCGCTACCTCGGCGGTCTCTATGGCGGAGCGTGGCTTGCCGCCCTGGCGAGCGATCTCGGCAACGGCCGCTTCGACGGGGCGCATCTGGTCGGCAACTTCGAGAAGCTGGACCCGGCCAACACCTATTGGAAGAAGGCGTACAACCTGTACGCCCATATTGACACGGAAGCGGACCGGTACCTTGAGTTCGAAAAGTGGTGGAGCGGTTTCTTCCTGATGAACGGGGAGGAGATCGAGGCCATCACCGACGAGCTGTTCGTCGGCAACAAGATGACCAGCGGCGGCATCGTCCGGAACGGGCGCCGGCTGGATTTGCGCAACATCCGCTCGCCCATCCTGGTCTTCGCGTCCTTCGGCGACAACATCACGCCGCCGCAACAGGCTCTGGGCTGGATCCTCGACCTCTACAGCGACGTCGAGGACATCCGGGCGCACGAGCAGACCATCGTCTACAACCTCCATCACGACATCGGGCACCTGGGCATCTTCGTGTCCGGCCGCGTCGCCCGCAAGGAGACGTCGGAGTTCGTCGAGAACATCGACTTCATCGACCTGCTGCCGCCCGGTCTCTACGAGATGATCCTTCAGCCGAAGGACCCGAAGGTCCCTGGTGCCGATCTGGTCGCGGGCGACTACGTGACGCGGTTCGAGCCGCGCACGCTCGACGATATCCGCGGGCTTGGCGGCAACACGCCGGAGGACGACCGGCGCTTCGCCGCGGTGGCTCGCATCTCGGACATCAACAAGGGCCTGTACGCCACCTTCGCCCGGCCCTCGATCCAAGCGACCGTCAACGAGCCCTTCGCCGAATGGCTGCGGATGATGAACCCGGCGCGCAGCCAGTATTACCTGTTCTCGCACCTCAACCCCTTCATGGCGCCGGTCGGTCCCATGGCCGACTGGGTGCGCGAGCACCGACGCCCGGTAAGCCCGGACAACCCGTACCTGAGCGCGCAGAACCGCGTCTCGGACGAGATCGTGCAGGGGCTCGACCGCTGGCGGGACGCGCGGGACGGCGCCGTCGAGCGCCTGTTCATGGGCCTCTACAACGCGCCGCTCCTTCAGGCTCTGGTCGGGCTGGCCGCGCCGGGCGAGGACGCGCGGCCGCCGCACGTCCGCGATGAGGCGTTCGAAGCCCTGGTCGAGAAGCGGATGGCCGAGATCATGGGCCGCGTCGAGGAGGGCGGGATGCGGGAGGCGCTGTTCCGCGTCCTGATCCACGCGCGGCGCGGCGAGGGCGCCCTCGACGAGCGCGCCTTCCAGATGCTGCGGAAAATCCGCGAGGAGCATCCCGGCACCCAGCACCTGTCCGTGGACGCCGTCCGCGCGGTCTTCCGCGAACAGGTTTTCCTGATGCTGATGGACGAAGACACGGCGATGAGCGCGCTGCCGAAGCTCCTGCACGGCGAGAAGGAGCGCAAGGAGGTGATGGCGCTGGCGGAACGCGTCCTGGAGGCCTCCGGGCCGCTGACCCCCGACCAGCGTGCCCGGCTCCGGCAGGTGGACGCCCTTCTGCACAACAAGGAGGAGCGCATCGAGGCCGAGCGCGAGCCGCCCCTGCGCGTGCTGCCTGGAGCCGGCGGAGCGTCGCTGGCCAAGGCCGCCTCCGACATCAGCCGGGCGGACGCGCCGCCCAGGGCGATGGGCACCGCGAAGGCCAAGTGAACCCGGCGCCGAGACAAGAGGCTGACAAGCAACAAGGGGAACGCGTCATGAGCAACATGGACCAGACCAGGGCGACCACAGCCGCCTCCGACATCGGTGACGACCTGATCTCGCCCGACGAACTCCGGAAGCTCGGCGAGGAGCATGAGATGGCACTGCTCCAGGAAGCCCTGGAGCGGGAAAAGAAGCACATGAAGGAACAGGACACCGTCCGTGAAGCCTTCATGAACCAGCACGTCCGCCCCGACGCCAAGGAGCGGTTCACGCGCGCGGTGCGCGACGCCGCGTCGCGCGGCGTGAAGGAAATCCAGGTGGCGCGCTTTCCGAGCAGCTACTGCACCGACGGCGGCCGGGCGATCAACAATTTCGAGCCGGACTGGCCGGATTCCCTGACCGGCTACGCCCGCGAAGCCTACGAGGTCTTCGACAAGAATCTGAGGGCCAAGGGCTACAAGCTGCGGGCGCAGATCCTGGACTATCCCGGCGGAATGCCGGGGGACGTCGGGCTGTACCTGCGCTGGTGAGGAGGGCGCGTCATGGCCGGCAGCCCGCCACCGTCCGCCCATCGGCATGAAAAGTACGAGCGGCTGGTCGCCGCCTGCCGCGAAATCCCCGCCGTCTCCACGGCGGTGGCGCATCCCTGCGACGCTTCGTCCCTGGGCGGCGCCGTCGATGCGGCCCGTCAGGGCTTCATCACCCCGATCCTGATCGGTCCGGCCGCGCGCATCCGGGCCGTGGCGGACGAGGCCGGTATGGACATCGCCCCGTACGAGATCGTGGACGTGCCGCACAGCCACGCCGCCGCCGCCACGGCGGTGGAGATGGTGCGCCAGGGGCGCGCCCAGCTCCTCATGAAGGGAAGCCTGCACACGGACGAGCTGCTCCGCGAGGTGGCCCGGAAGGACAGCGGGCTGCGGACGGAGCGGCGCATCAGCCACGTCTTCATCATGGACGTGCCGACCTACGCCAAGCCGCTGTTCATCACCGACGCCGCGGTGAACATCGCGCCGACCCTGGAGGACAAGCGCGACATCATCCAGAACGCCATCGATCTGGCGCGCGCTCTGGGGAATCCCCAGCCGAAGGTGGCGATCCTGTCGGCGGTCGAGACCATCAACCCGAAGATCCCCTCCACCGTCGAGGCCGGCGCGCTGTGCAAGATGGCCGACCGGGGGCAGATCACTGGCGGCCTGCTGGACGGGCCGCTGGCGCTCGACAACGCCATCAGCCCGGAGGCGGTGAGGATCAAGGGCATCGCGTCCCCGGTCGCCGGGCAGGCCGACATTCTCGTCGTGCCGGATCTGGAGGCGGGCAACATGCTCGCCAAGAACCTGACCTTCCTGGCGAACGCCGATGCCGCCGGCATCGTGCTGGGCGCGCGGGTGCCCATCGTGCTGACCAGCCGGGCCGACAGCGTCATGACGCGCATGGCTTCCTGCGCCGTGGCGGCGCTGTACGCGCACCGGCAGCGGATCGAGCAGCCGGTGAAGGGGTGAGGTCGCCATGACCGAGATGAGCATGACCGAGACGATCCTGGTCATCAACGCCGGTTCCTCCAGCATCAAGTTCCAGCTGTTCGACGCGGCGGACGGAACGCTGCCGGTGCGCCTGCGCGGCCGGATCGAGGGGATCGGCACGACGCCCCGGCTGATCGTTCAGGAGAGCGGCCAGGACGGCAGCCGGGACGGCGGCGTGCCCTTGCCGGCGGAGTCCGGCGACGGGGTTCCCGGCGCGCTGGCCTTTCTCGGCGCGTGGCTGCGGGAGCGGCTGGGCGGCGCCATGCCGGTTGCGGTCGGGCATCGGGTGGTTCACGGCGGGCCGGCCTACGACCGCCATGTGGCGGTGGACGACGCGGTGATCGGGACGCTGGAGACCTACGTTCCGCTCGCCCCGCTCCACCAGCCGAACAATCTGGCGCCGATCCGGGCGATCCGGAAACTCTTGCCGGACGTGCTTCAGGTGGCCTGTTTCGACACGGCCTTTCACCGCCACCATTCCGAACTGGCCGACCGCTACGCCATCCCGGACACCCTCCACCGGGAGGGTGTGCGGCGTTACGGCTTTCATGGCCTGAGCTACGAATACATCGCCAGGCGCCTGCCGGACCTCGCCCCTGGGATCGCCGGCGGGCGGGTCGTCGTCGCGCATCTCGGCAGCGGGGCCAGCATGTGCGCCATCCGGGACGGGCACAGCATCGACAGCACCATGGGCTTCACCGCGCTGGACGGTCTGCCGATGGGCACGCGGCCGGGGCAGTTGGACCCTGGTGTGGTCCTCTACCTGATGGACAAGGGCATGGACGCCCGCGCCATCGAACGGCTGCTCTACCACGACTGCGGCCTGAAGGGCCTGTCCGGCATCAGCAACGACGTCCGCGACCTGCTGGCCAGCACCGACCCGCGCGCCAGGCTCGCGCTGGACTGCTTCGTCTACCGGGCGAGCCTCGCCATTGGGGCGCTGGCCGCCGCCATGGAGGGCATCGACGGGCTGGTGTTCACGGCCGGCATCGGTGAGCGGGCACCGGCCATCCGCAAGGCCATCGCGGAGCGGGCGCGCTGGCTCGGCGTCGACCTCGACGAGGCGGCCAACACCGCGAACGCGCTGTGCATCACGACGCCGGACAGCCGGGTCAAGGGCTGGGTCATCCCGACCGACGAGGAACGGATGATCGCGCTCCACACCCGCGCCATCCTCAGCCGCCACCGCTCTGCGTGACACGGTCCCGAGAAGGAGAGAGGCACCATGTCCTGGTCATCCGGTTTTGGGTCATCCGGTTTTGGGTCTTCCAGATCGGCGGTCCTCGCCGGCCTCCTGCTTCTCGGCTGCGAGCAGCCGACGCCGCCGCCGGCCGAGGCGACGCTGATCCGCGCCCTGCCGGTGCAGGTGAGCCAGTTCGACCGCACCGCCGCGCTGACTGGTGAGATCCAGGCCCGCCACGAGAGCAATCTCGGCTTCCGCGTCAGTGGCAAGGTTGTCGAACGGCTGGTGGAGGTGGGGCAGACGGTCACGTCCGGCCAGTTGCTGGCGCGGCTGGACAATCAGGACCAGACCAACGCCGTGAGGTCCGCCGAGTCCGATGTGGCGGCGGCGCAGGCCGCTGTCGAGCAAAGCCGGACGCAGGAGGAGCGCCAGCGCTCCCTGCTCGCCAACGGCTTCACCACCCGGGTCCAGTACGACAACGCCCAGAAGCGCTTCCAGCAGGCGCAGGCCGAGCTGAACTCCGCCGAGGCGCAGCTCGGCTCGGCCCGGGACACGCTGTCCTACACCGAACTGCGGGCCGACCGCGACGGGGTCATCACGGCGAAGGCGGCGGAGCCCGGCCAAGTGGTCGCCGTCGGCCAGCCGGTGCTGCGGCTCGCCGACCCGAATGAGCGGGAGGCGGTCTTCCAGGTGCCGGGCGCCAGCATCCGGCTGGAGGGGCGGGAGGGCCTGCCGCCGGTCGAGGTGCGGCTCGTCAACGATGCCAAGACCGTCACCGAAGGAACGATCCGCGAGGTGTCTCCGGGGGTCGATCCGGTGACCCGGACCTACACCGTGAAGGTCTCCCTGCCCAACGCTCCCGACGCCTTCCTGCTGGGCTCCTCCGTCGTCGGGCGTGCCAAGCTGCCGGCGCGGCCGGTGGTCAATCTGCCGTCCTCGGCCCTGTTCCAGACGGGGAACGGGGAGCCGGCGGTCTGGGTCGTGGCACGGCCGGCCGACACGGTGAGCCTGCGCCCCGTCTCCGTCCTGCAATACGACACCGGCACGGTCACCGTCTCCAGCGGCCTCAGCGATGGCGATCTGGTGGTGGTCGGCGGCGTCCAGAAGCTGCGGCCGGACCAGAAGGTCACCATCAAGCAGGGGAGCGGCGCATGACCCGCATCGCGCGACCAACCACGCGGCTCCCAACCCTGCGGCCCCCAACCATGTGGCGGCCACCCGCGAAGCCGCTTCTCGTCGCGCTGCTGGCGCTGGCCCCGGCGCTGGCCGCCTGTCAGCCGCAGGGCGGCCATCACGCCGACGCGGCGCCGGTGATCCGCCCGGTGCGGACCGTCACCGTGGAGCCGGTGACCTTCCGGATGGGCGGTTCCGCCACCGGAACCATCGAGGCGCGGGCCGACGCCGACCTTGGCTTCCGCATCGCCGGAAAGCTGGTCGAGCGCAAAGTCGATGTGGGCAGTCTGGTCAAGGCCGGCGACGTGCTGGCGCGGCTGGACGACCAGGACCAGCGCAACGCGCTGCGGACCGCCGAGGCGAACCTCGCCTCCGCCAAGGCCGATCAGGTGCAGGCGCGCAACGAGGAGTCCCGCAAGCGGGAGCTGCTGGCCAACGGCAACGCCCCGCAGGCGCAGTACGATGCGGCGCTGCTGGCGATGCGCACCGCCGACGCCAAGGTCGTCGCCACGCAGGCGGCGCTGCAATCGGCCCGCGACCGGGTCGGCTACACGGAGCTGAGGGCGGACCGGGACGGCGTGGTGACCACCATCGGGGCCGAGCCCGGACAGGTGGTCGAAGCCGGACAGATGGTGGTGCGCGTCGCCCAGCCGGAGGAGCGCGAAGCCGTCTTCAACGTCGCCGAAACCGGCATCCGGGCGGCGCCGAAGGACCCGGTGATCGACGTCTCGCTGGCCGGCGCACCGGACATCGTGGCGGTGGGCCGCGTCCGCGAAATCTCGCCCCAGGCCGATCCCGTCACCCGAACCCACACCGTCCGGATCGCGCTGGACAACCCGCCCGACGCCCTGCGCCTCGGCGCGACCGTCGTCGGCCGCCTGAAGCAGCCGCCCGCCCCGGTGGTCGAGCTGCCGGGAACGGCGCTGTTCGAGGAGGCCGGGCGGAGCTTCGTCTGGCTCGTCGACCCGAAGGCCCAGACCGTCCGGCGCCAGCCGGTCGCGATCCGGCCCAGGGATGGTGATGGCCCGGTCATCGTCACCGAGGGCCTGACCCGCGGCGACGTCGTGGTCACCGCGGGCGTGCACAGCCTGAGCGAAGGCCAGCGGGTCCGGTTCAACCAAAAAATCGAAACGGCGGCGGCACCATGACCGGCTTCAATCTCTCCGAGTGGGCTCTGCGCCACCGCTCCTTCGTCTGGTACCTGATCATCTCGCTGACGCTGGCGGGCGGCATGGCCTACATGCGCCTCGGCCGCGAGGAGGACCCGGCCTTCACGATCAAGACCATGGTGGTCCAGGCCAACTGGCCCGGCGCCACCATCGAGGACACCATGAAGCTGGTGACCGACCCGATCGAGAAGAAGCTGGAGGAGATCCCCTATCTCGACTACGTCAAGAGCTACACCAAGCCCGGCATCTCGGTCGTCTACGTCAACCTGAAGGACTACACGCCTGCCGAGGCGGTGCCCGACCTGTGGTATCAGGTCCGCAAGAAGATCGCCGACATGAAGTCCACCCTGCCGCAGGGCGTGCAGGGGCCGGCCTTCAACGACGAGTTCGGCGACACCTTCGGCACGGTCTTCGCCTTCACCGCCGACGGCTTCAGCTACCGCGAGCTGAAGGACTACGCGGAGACCGCGCGGGCCGATCTGATGCGCGTGCCGGACGTCGGCAAGATCCAGTTCGTCGGCGTCCAGAACGAACGGATCTACCTCGACTTCTCCACGCGCAAGCTGGCCGCGATGGGGATCGACCGCGAGCAGGTCATCGCCGAGCTTCAGGCGCAGAACGCCGTGGCCCCGGCCGGCGTGGTCCAGGCGGGCGACGAGAAGATCTCGGTCCGGGTCAGCGGCGCCTTCACGTCGGAGGACAGCCTGCGCGCCATCAGCCTGCGCGCCAACGACAAATTCTATCGGCTGGCCGACCTAGCGGACATCCGGCGCGGCTACGCGGACCCGCCGTCGCCGCTGTTCCGCTACAACGGGCAGCCGGCCATCGGGATGATCATCTCCATGGCGGCCGGCGGCAACGTGCTGACCTTCGGCGAGGGCATCCGCGAGCGGATGCGGCAGGTCGAGGCGAACCTGCCGGTGGGCATCGGCGTCCACCTCGTCGCCAACCAGTCGGTGGTGGTCGAGGAATCGGTCGCCGGCTTCACCAAGGCGCTGAAGGAGGCGGTCGTCATCGTCCTGGTGGTCAGCTTCATCAGCCTGGGCCTGCGCGCCGGGCTGGTGGTGGCGACCTCCATCCCGCTGGTGCTGGGCATGACCTTCATCGGCATGGAGTTCTACGGCATCACGCTCCAGCGCATCTCGCTGGGCGCGCTGATCATCGCGCTCGGCCTGCTGGTGGACGACGCGATGATCACCGTGGAGATGATGATCACCAAACTGGAGGAGGGCTTCAGCCTCGATAAGGCGGCGACCTTCGCCTACACCTCCACGGCCTTTCCCATGCTGACCGGCACGCTGATCACCGTGGCCGGCTTCATCCCCATCGGCTTCGCCCAGGGCGGTGCGGCGGAATACTGCTTCACGCTGTTCGCCGTGGTGGCGATGGCGCTGCTGTTCTCCTGGATCGTGGCGGTCCTGTTCGCGCCCCTCATCGGGGTGAACGTGCTGCCCAAGACCATGAAGGCGAAGCATGGCAGCGAGCCGGGGCGCCTGATGCGGATGTTCCGGGGCAGCCTGCGCCTGGCCATGCGGGCGCGCTATGTGGTGATCGTCGCGACGCTGCTGCTGTTCGGCCTGTCGGTCTTCGGCCTGCGCTTCGTCCAGCAGCAGTTCTTCCCCGCCTCCGACCGTCCGGAACTGCTGGTCAATCTGACCCTGCCGCAGACGGCCTCGATCCGGTCGACCGAGGAGGTGGTGGATCGCTTCGAGAAGGTGCTGGCGGCCGATCCCGACGTCGATCGTTGGAGCTTCTACGTCGGCCAGGGTGCGGTGCGCTTCTACCTGCCGCTCGACGTGCAACTGGCCAACGACTACTTCGCGCAGGCCGTGGTGGTGACCAAGGGCTACAAGGTCCGCGAGGCTGTCCGCGCCCGGCTGGAGAAGGTGCTGAACGAGAACTTCTCCGATCTGAACACGCGGGTCAGCCCGCTGGAGATGGGGCCGCCGGTCGGCTGGCCGATCCAGTACCGCGTCTCCGGACCCGACGTGGGCGAGGTGCGGGCCATCGCCGCCCGGATGGCCGACACCATCGGCACCAACCCCTACACGCTGCTGATCAACTACGACTGGAACGAGCCGTCGAAGGTGGTGCGGGTCGATGTGGACCAGGACAAGGCCCGCCTGCTGGGGATCAGTTCCAAGTCGCTCAATCAGGCGCTGAACGCCACGGTGTCGGGTGCCGCCTTCACGCAGGTGCGCGACGACATCTACCTGATCGACGTGGTCGCCCAGGCGACCAACGCGGAGCGCAGCTCCATCGAGACACTGCGCAACCTCCAGATCGCCATTCCGGACGGCCGCACCGTGCCGCTGGGCGAGGTCGCGACCATGCGCTACGACCTGGAACAGCCGGTGGTCTGGCGGCGGACGCGCCTGCCGACCATCACCGTCCAGGCCGATCTGGTTCCCCCGTTGCAGGCCGCGACGGTGGTGCAGCAGCTGGCCCCGGCGGTGGACGAGCTGCGGCGCAGCCTGCCGCCCGGCTACACCGTCGAGGCGGGCGGCACGGTGGAGAACAGCGCCAAGGGCATGGCCTCGATCACCGCCGTTTTCCCGATCATGATCTTCGTCATGCTGACCATCCTGATGATTCAGCTTCAGAGCTTCCAGAAGCTGTTCCTGGTCATCAGCGTGGCGCCGCTCGGCCTGATCGGCGTCGTCGCGGCGCTGCTGCCGACTGGCACGCCGCTGGGCTTCGTCGCCATTCTGGGCGTGGTCGCGCTGATTGGGATGATCGTCCGCAACTCGGTCATCATGATCGCCCAGATCGACGAGCATCTGGAGGCCGGGGAGCATCCCTGGGACGCCGTCATCAACGCCACCATGCACCGCGTGCGGCCGATCCTGCTGACGGCGGCGGCGGCCAGCCTGGGCATGATCCCCATTGCGCCCGAGGTCTTCTGGGGTCCCATGGCCTACGCGATCATCGGCGGCCTGATCGTGGCGACCCTGCTGACGCTGCTCTTCCTGCCGGCGCTCTACGTCGCTTGGTTCCGGATCCGGGAACCGGCGGCGGAGGAGCGCGCCAAGCCCCGCTACGACGAGGCCATGCACCCGCCGGGCCCGGCGCCGACCAAGGGAGTGACGAGCGGCGTGTGACCACCCGATGATTTTCCGCAAGACCGGCGGTGCTCGGACCAGCGCGCGCTGAAGGGGACAGAAGCCATGGCGGACTTCATTCACGACCGGTTCATGCCGCAAGCCGACGCTTCGGAGGTTCCGGAGCGGCACGAGATGAGCTATGTCCGCAAGGCGCTCGTCCTGTCCATGATGCTGGTCCTGCTGATCGGCTGCTTCGTCGTGTTGCGCCCGTTCATCGCGGCGATTCTCTGGGCCATCATCCTGTCCTTCAGCACATGGCCGCTGCACCGGCGCATCGAGCGCGCGCTCGGTGGGCGCACGACGCTGGCGGCGGCGATCATGACGCTGGCAATCATGGCGATCCTCGTCGGCCCCCTGGTCGCGCTTGGAATAAAGCTGTCGGAAAATGTCGTCCGGGTCTTCGAAACGCTTCACGCGGCCATGGACCGGGGGCTTCCACCCCTGCCGGACTGGCTGGTCGGCCTCCCGATCCTGGGGGACCGGCTGCAGGAGATGTGGAGCGTGCTGGCGAGCGGCGAGTCCAACCTGCGCACGACGCTCCGGCCCTATCTCGGCCAGATCCGCGACGGGGTGCTGGCGAGCGGCGGGCATCTTCTCTCGGGGACGTCGCTGATCGCACTGAGCGTCCTGATCGCCTTCTTCCTCTATCGGGACGGCCGCACCGCCGTGCGCCGGCTGCACAGCATCGTGGGGCGGATCGCCGGTGCCCGTGCGCGGCAATCCCTCGACGTTGCCGCGGATACGATCAACGGGGTCGTCCATGGCGTGCTCGGCACCGCGCTGGTGCAAGCCATCGCCGCCACGGTGGGCTATTGGATCGCGGGGCTTCCCGGCGCCCTGCTTCTCGGCTTCATCACCTTTTTCCTGACGCTGGTGCCGATGGGGCCGGCGGTGATCTGGTTGCCCGCCGCGATCTGGCTGGCCAGCCAGGGCCGCACCGGCATGGCGATCTTTCTGGTGGCCTGGGTCGGCCTTCTGGTCGGCAGCCTCGAAAACATCCTGCGCCCGATCCTGATCGGTCGAAGCAGCGATCTCCCCTTCATCATCATTTTTCTGGGCATCGTCGGCGGTCTCGTCGCCTTTGGCCTGATCGGTATCTTTCTCGGCCCGACGTTGCTCGCCGTGGCCTACGGCCTCATTCGGGAATGGAGCGGGGGAAACGAGCCAGGCGATGCCGTGGCGGAGTAGGCGTCCGCAGCCGAAGCCATCGATCACCGGTGCGCAGGCCGAGGTGACGGTCGAGACGGGGCCGCGCAGGGGGATCGCAGCCTCATAGGCGGGAAGCCGGCCCGCCGCCTGTCCGATGCCGAGGAAACAGCGTTGCCGCCCCTGCCGGTCAGCCACCAGCCAGACGGCATCGCCGCCGATCCCGCAGAAATGCAGCGTGACGACGGACAGGCCATCTCTTTTCTCACGTGTGAAACCCGGCCGCTGTTCCGGCCGGGCTTCGTCCTGCGATCAGTCGGCCTTGTAGGCGAGCTTGCGGTCAGCCGCCGGCGGCAGGAACTGGCGGGTGAAGACCTGTTCCGGCTTGGGCGTGGCGGTCAGCTGATAGCCTTCGACCATGATGCCGATCGAGCGGGCGAGGCGGGCGTCGTCCACATCGCCAAGGCCGAGCCGGTCGACTTCGGGCGACAGGATGAGCTGCTCGTAGGAGAACTTCATGCGGGCGCGTTCAAGCTCTTCCTTGGCCAGATTGTCGTAGGCAAGGACCGCCTTGACCCCGGCCTCGGCGTCCACGCCGATCTCCACCGCCGCCTTGTTGACCGCGCGGACGAGGCCGGCCACGGCGTCCGGGTTCTCCTTGATCAGCTTCTGGGACACCATCATGCCGTTGGAATAGAGGTCGAGGCCGAATTCGCCGAACAGCAGCCAGTTGTAGTCCTTGGCGGGGTCCTGGCGGTTGTTGATCAGGTTGAACCAGCTGGTGATGTTGAAGACCAGGGCGCCATCGATGTCGCCCTTGATCAGCATCGGCTCCTGCAGGTTCGGCCCCATGTTCTCGATGGCGACCTTGGTCATATCGACCTTGTTGAGCGTGCCGAGCACAGTGACGAGGCGGGTGGTCGGGGTGCCCTGGGCGCCGCCCAGCTTCTTGCCGACGAGATCGGTAGGCTTGGTGATGTTGGTCGCCTTCTTCGAGACGATCGCAAAGGGCGGCTTGTTCCAGAGCTGATAGACCATGATCGGCACCTCGCCGGGGCGGGTCGCCGCGTTCTGGATGATCGCGTTGATGTCGCCGAAGCCGGCGTCATAGGCGCCCGACATGATGCGGGTCACGGTGGCCGCCGACCCTTCGCCCTGGTCGATGGTGACGTTCAGCCCTTCGGCCTTGAAGTAACCCTTCTGCTGCGCCAGCAGGAAGGGAGCGTCGGAGCCCTGGGTCTTCCAGCCGAGCGTGAACTTGATGTTGGTTTCGGCCAACGCCGGCCCGCTCAGGCCCGGCCCACTCAGACAAAGACCGAGCGCAAGCGTCGAGAGAAGCTTTTTCAACATGGTAGGCTCCGATTCGGGATGAAGGGTCAGGCGGAAGCAAAGCCCTGGCGACGGGTGGCCCAGCCGGTGACGCGCGCCTCGACCAGCGAGAAGGCGACGTAGAGCAGGATGCCGAGGGCGGCGAGCAGGAAGAGGCCGGCGAAGACCAGCGGCACGTCGAAGTTCGAGGAGGCCGTCATCATCACGTTGCCGATGCCCTTGTTGGAGGCGACGGTTTCGGACAGCACGCTGCCGACGAAGGCGAAGGTGACGGCGATCTTCAGCGAGGCGAAGAAGAAGGGCATGGTGCGGGGCAGCCCGACGTTCCACAGGATGTCGAGCTTGCTGGCGCCGAGCGACTTGAGGACGTCCTCCAGCTCCGGCTCGGTGGTGGCGAGGCCGGTCGCGATGTTGACGACGATCGGGAAGAAGCACATCGCCAGGGCGGTGAGGATGGCCGGAGTCGCGCCCGATCCGAACCACAGCACGAAGATCGGCACCACCGCGACCTTGGGGATCGAGGAGAAGCCGATCAGCAGGGGATAGACCGTGTCGTAGGCGGTGCGGGAGACGCCGACGGCCGCCCCGATCACCACCCCGACGGTGACGCCCAGGATGAAGCCGATCATCGTGGTCCAGAGGGTCTGCAGCACATGGGGCCAGAGGATGCCGAGGCGGGAGATCAGCGTCGCGAAGACCTGGGTCGGGCGGGGGAGGACCAGATCGGAGACCTGAAGGGCGAGGCAGAGGAATTCCCAGGCCGCGAAGAAGCCGAGGATGAGGATGGCGGCCCAGAGGCGGCGGCGCAGTTCGTAGCTCATGGCTCAGGCTCCGCGGATGGCGGTGTCGGTGCGCGCGTCGATGATGAGGTCGCGCAGGCGCTGATTGAGGGCGACGAAATCCGCATCGAAGGTCATCTGGATCGTGCGCGGGCGGGGGAAGTCGACGGCGCTGTCGTTGATGATGCGACCGGGGCGGGCGCTCATCACGCAGACGCGCGAGGCGAGGAACCCCGCCTCCTTCAGGTCGTGGGTGATGAGCAGGACGGTGGGTTTGCGCTTCAGCCACAGGGATTGCATCGTCCCCCACAGCTCCTCGCGCGTGAATTGGTCGAGCGCGCCGAACGGCTCGTCGAGCAGCAGCAGGCTCGGTTCATGGATGAGGGCGCGGCAGAGGTTCGCGCGCTGCAGCATCCCGCCCGACAGCTGCCAGGGATAATGGCCGGCGAACTTATCAAGCCCGACATCGGCCAGCAGGGCATGCACGCGGTCGCGGTATTCCGTCTTGCGCTTGGCGCGATAGTCGGAGCGGAAGGGCCGCACAATCTTCAGCGGCAGCATGACGTTCCGCTCGATGGTGAGCCAGGGCAGCATGGTCGGATTCTGGAAGGCCATGCCGATGCGCAGGGCCTTGGCCGCCACCTCGCGCCCGCCGACGAGGACGGCCCCCTGGGTCGGTTGCAGCAGGCCGGCGGTCAGCCGCAGGATCGTCGACTTTCCGCAGCCTGACGGGCCGACCAGAGCGACAAACTCGCCATCGGCAATCCGAAGGTTCGTCTCCTGCAGGGCTGCGAACGATTTGCCCGGCGCGCCGAACGAAACGGCGGCCTGGGAAAGCTCGACGGCGATGGCGGAACGGCCTTGCTGGATGGCTTGGGATGGGGACATGCGGCGCACCTCGTGACGGACTGGTAAACTGTATGCAACAGATGCGCCAGTTTCTGGGGCGGGCTGCGCGCCACGTCGGGGGTGGCCGGCTTTTGGCGAGAAAAAGTGTGTACAATTATTGCATGCATTTGATTTGTGCAGGGTGATGAGGCTGTTGCATTCAAATGCGGCACTTGGCGAGTTGAATTCCCGCCTGACCTCCCTTATGCAGAGCGGGATAGGAGAGGGCGGCGATGGTCGAGGAAAAGCGTTCGAGGAAAACCGGAGGCGACCGTGTCGCGGTGATCTGCACGGCCTTGCGGCGTGCCATCATCGAACGGGCGCTTTCGCCGGGCGACCGACTGCCGGAGGATTCGCTGGGCGAGCGCTTCGGCGTCAGCCGGACCATCGCACGCAGCGCGCTCGGGCAGTTGGCGGCGGAAGGCCTTGTCGATCTGCGCCGGAACCGCATCGCCGTGGTCGCCGTGCCGTCCTTCGAGGATGCACGGGACATCTTTGACATCCGGGTCGATCTTGAGCGTCAGGTCGTCCGGCATCTGGCCGGCAAGTTGACCGAGGCCCAGGTGAAGCAGCTGAAGGCCATCGTCGAAGCCGAACATCAGGCCCGGCATGGCGCCGAGGGGATTTCGATCCGCCTTGCGACGGAGTTCCATGTCCGGCTGGCGGAAATGACCGGCAAGCCCGTTCTGGTCCGCTATGTGACGGAGATCTGCTACCGCGCGGGACTGTCGCTGGCGGTCTTCAGCCGGCCCCATTCGTCCGAATGCGCGGTGAATGAGCATCTGGAACTGATCGAGGCGATCCGGACCGGCCCCGCCGACAAGGCCTGCGCCCTCATGGACGAGCATCTGGAGGCTGTGGCCGCCCGCGCGCTTCTGCAAAGCTCGGGCGCCAAGAGCCGCGACCTTATGGACATCCTGGCGCCCTACACCGAATAAGGGCGCCAGGCATTCATGTCAGGGCATTCAGGTCAGCGGGCGCAGGAGGGGTCGAGAATCCATTCGGCGCTGTCGTTCCAGACATCGGTTTCGACGATCAGCCCGTCCCGCACCACGAAGCGGTCGACGTAGCGGTTGTTGTCGAAGGGCGTGCCGTCCGGCCAGGCGCCGTACAGGAAGCCGAGGCTGTAGACGATGGTTTCCGTCTCGCCCGGCACCACGTCATAGCGCTCGATTCTCTTCTTCACCCACTTGTAGCGGGCGGCGTTGAAGCCGGTCGGGCCGCTCGGCGTGTCGAAAATGCGGTGCCCGGTGAAGCGGCAGACGAAACCCGGAGCCACATGCTTCGCCGCGCGCACGGGATCGGGGGCCATCGACGCATCCAGGTAGTCCTTCACGGCCTGCAGATCGCGTTCGGTCATCTCGCTCATTGGGAACTCCGCAAGTGTGGTCAGTCTGGCATTGAAAGTGCATACTGTTTATGCATGCAAATGTCACGCCGGATCTGAAATGCCGCAGAACCAGATTTTCGACCTTCTCCTGCGTAACGCCCGCCTGAGGGGAGGGCAAACCCTGCAGGATATCGCGGTCAGGCAGGGACGGATCGCCGCCATCGGCCCGGCCTTGACGGGGGCCGCCATCGTTGAGGCCGTCGTCGAGGAGGACGCCGGTGGGCGCTTGGTCTTGTCGGGGCTGGTCGATACGCACATCCATCTCGACAAATCCTGTCTGCTCTGCCGGTGCCGCGATGCCGGTGGTGGACTCAAGGGGGCAATCGCCGCGGTGTCCCGCCTGAAAAGAGATTTCACGATCGAGGATGTCTACGAACGCGGTGCCCGCACCCTGGAGCGCGCGATCACGCAGGGCACCATGCACATGCGGACCCATGTGGAACTCGATCCACTGGTCGGCCTGCGCAGCTTCGAGGCCATGAAGCGGCTCAAGCGGGAGTATGCCTTCGCCATCGACCTGTCGATCTGCGTCTTCCCGCAGGAGGGGATGACCCATGACCCGGCGGTCGAGCGGTTGTTGACCCAGGCCTTGGCGGAGGGGGCCGATCTCCTGGGCGGTTGTCCTTACACCGATGCCGATCCTTCCCTGCACATGGAGCGGATTTTCGCCCTGGCGGTGGCGCACGACGTCGATCTCGATTTCCATCTGGATTTCGATCTCGATCCCAGCTGGTCCCACTTGGAAGAGATTTGCCGGAGGACGATGGCGGCGGGCTGGCAGGGGCGGGTCGCCGTCGGCCATGCCACCAAGCTCGCCGCCATCGATGATGCGGCGCTGGAGCGGATGATCGCGCTCCTGGCCGATGCCGGGGTGGGGGTGACGGCGTTGCCGGCAACGGATCTCTATCTCAACGGGCGTGACGCCAACCATCGCGCCCCGCGCGGGGTGGCGCCGGTTCACCGGCTGGCGGAAGGCGGCGTTGCCGTCTCGGTCGCGACCAACAACGTCCTGAACCCCTTCACGCCCTTTGGCGACGGCTCGCTGATGCGGATGGGCAATCTCTACGCGAACCTCATGCATCTGGGGCCTGAGAGCTTCGGCGATTGCCTTGATATGGTCTCCAACGGGGCCGCCCGGCTGATGCGGATCGCGGACTATGGCATCGCGGTTGGCGGACAGGCGGACTTGATCGTGCTCGACGCCGACGACGAGGCCGAGGCCTTCGGCGGAATAGCCGCACCTCTCATGGGGTTCAAGCGCGGCCGCAAAAGCTTTGTCCGACCGGCAGCAACGCTGCTGAGGTAGCGCGGGCGTCCCTGCTGCCCGCAGGCGGTAAAAAGCCCCCGTCGCTAGGACGGGGGCTTTTTGTTTGGTGAACCGCCTTACTCGACGGTGACCGACTTGGCGAGGTTGCGCGGCTGGTCGACGTCGGTGCCCTTCAGCACGGCGACGTGGTAGGCCAGCAGCTGGACCGGGATGGCGTAGAGCAGCGGGGCAACCAGTGGATCGCAGGCCGGCAGCTCCAGCGACCAGCGAACCTTGTCGGACAGCTTGTCGATGCCCTTCTTGTCGGCGATCAGCAGCACCTTGCCCGACCGCGCGCAGACCTCCTGGACGTTGGACACGGTCTTCTCGAACAGGTTGTCCGACGGCACCAGGACGATGACCGGCACGCTCTCGTCGATCAGCGCGATGGGGCCGTGCTTCAGTTCACCCGCCGCGTAACCTTCGGCGTGGATGTAGCTGATTTCCTTGAGCTTCAGCGCGCCTTCCAGAGCCAGCGGGTACATGGCGCCACGGCCCAGATAGAGCACGTCGCGGGCTTCCGCGACCTCCTGCGCCAGCTCGTGCAGGCGCTCGTCGTGGGCCAGCACGTCGGCGGCGCGGGCCGGCACCTCGCGCAGGGCCTGGGCGATCTGCTGCATCCGCTCCGCCGGGATGACGCCGCGGTCGTGACCGACCGTGACCGCCAGACAGGCCAGCGTGGTGAGCTGGGTCGTGAAGGCCTTGGTCGAGGCGACGCCGATCTCCGGACCGGCCATGGTGTAGAGCACCGCGTCGGATTCGCGCGCGATGGTGCTTTCCGGCACGTTGACGATGGACAGGATCTTCTGACCCTGGCGCTTGCAGTAGCGCAGTGCCTCCAGCGTATCCAGCGTCTCGCCCGACTGGCTGATGAACAGGGCCACGCCGCCCTCGGGCATCGGCGCTTCGCGGTAGCGGAACTCCGAGGCGATGTCGACCTCGACCGGCAGGCGGGCCAGCGTCTCGAACCAGTATTTCGCCACGACGCCGGCGTAATAGGCGGTGCCGCAGGCGACGATGGTCAGCTTCGTCGCCTTGGCGATGTCGAAGCTGGTCTCCGGCAGGGTGACGCGGCCGGTCTCCGGGTTGATGTAGGCGTTCAGCGTGTCGCCGATGACCTGCGGCTGCTCATAGATTTCCTTGAGCATGTAGTGCCGGTAGCCGTCCTTGCCGATCAGCGCGCCGGACAGGGCGGTGGTCTTCACCGGACGCTCCACCACCGCGTCGGTGGCGTCGTGGATCACGGCGGCGGCGCGGGTCAGTTCCACCCAGTCGCCGTCCTCCAGATAGCAGATGCGGTTGGTCAGCGGCGCCAGCGCGAAGGCGTCGGAGGCGAAATACATCTCCCCCTCGCCGTAGCCGACGGCCAGCGGCGTGCCGTGGCGGGCGCCGATCAGCATATCCTCCTGGCCGGAGAACAGCAGCACCAGCGAGAAGGCGCCGGTGAAGCGCTTGAAGGAGGCGGCGGCGGCCTCGACCGGACCCAGCCCTTCCTTCTCCATGTAATAGGTGACGAGGTGGGCGATGACCTCGGTGTCGGTGGCGCTTTCGAAGACGTAGCCGTGCTCGATCAGCTCGGTCTTCAGCTCCTGGTAATTCTCGATGATGCCGTTGTGCACCACGGCCACACGGTGGGTGGCGTGCGGGTGGGCGTTGTTCTCGGTCGGGCCGCCGTGGGTGGCCCAGCGGGTATGGCCGATGCCGATCACGCCCGGCAGCGGCGCCTCGCGCAGCTTGGCGTCGAGGTTGATCAGCTTGCCCTCGGCGCGGCGGCGCTCGATGCCGCCCTTGACCAGCGTGGCGACGCCGGCGCTGTCGTAACCACGGTATTCGAGGCGGCGGAGACCCTCGACGAGACGGGGGGCCGCGTCATGCGTGCCGATGATGCCGATGATGCCACACATGAACCTGCAACTCCTGAATGATGGCCGGGGCCGGGTGAACGGTCAACCGGGGCAATCTTACGCCTTTTTCGCTTTCTCGTTTTGCTTCCGTTCGCGGAAACGCTTGGCCCAGCCGGTGTAAGCCTGCTGGCGCCCGCGCGCAACGACCAGAGCGTCGCCCTCCACGTCGGTGGTGACCACGCTGCCCGCTCCGACGATCGCGCCGCCGCCCACCCTGACCGGAGCCACCAGCGCGGTGTTGGAGCCGATGAAGGCCCCGGCCCCGATGTCGGTGTGGCTCTTGGCGTAGCCGTCGTAATTGCAGGTGATGGTCCCGGCGCCGATGTTGGCCTTCGCCCCCACCCGCGCGTCGCCGATGTAGGTGAGGTGGTTGACCTTGGCCCCGGCCTCAATCTTCGCGTTCTTGATCTCGACGAAGTTGCCGATGTGGGCGTCCGGGCCGATCTCCGCCCCCGGGCGCAGGCGGGCGTAGGGGCCGACCTGGGCGCCGCTGTCCACCCGCACCTGCTCCAGATGGCTGAAGGCCTTGATCTCCACCCGGTCGGCGACGACCACGCCGGGACCGAACACCACGTGCGGGCCGACGATCACGTCGCGGCCGAGACGGGTGTCCACGCAAAAGGTGACGCTGTCCGGGTCGGTCAGGGTGGCGCCGTTGTCCATGGCGGCCTTGCGCAGGCGGCGCTGGATCAGCTTCTCCACCTCCGACAGCTCGGCGCGGGAGTTCACGCCGACGACCTCCGCCGGGGCGGCCTCCACCACCGCGCAGGCCATGCCGTTGCTGCGGGCGATCTGCACCACGTCGGTGAGGTAGTATTCGCTCTTGGCGTTGCTGTTGCCGATGCGGTTGATGAGGTCGAACATCCGCGCCCCGTCGAAGGCCATCAGCCCGGCGTTGCACAGGGTGACCTGGCGCTCCTCCTCCGAGGCGTCGAGATACTCGACGATCTTCTCCAGCCCGCCGCGGGCATTCAGGATCAGGCGGCCATAGGCGCCGGGATCGTCGGGCCGCATGCCCAGGACAACGACCGCAGGGTCGTTCGGCTGGCGCCGCGCGGCGACCATGGCGCGCAGCGTGTCCGGCGTGACCAGCGGCGTGTCGCCATAGAGCACCACAACGTCGCCGTCGAAGCCCTCCAGCAGGCCGAAGGCGGCGCGCACGGCGTCGGCGGTGCCGCGCTGCTCGTGCTGGACGGCGGTGGGGTAGGGGGCGACGGCGTCGGCCACATTGTCCATTCCGGGGCCGACCACCACGACCACATGGTCGGGGTCGAGCGCCCTCACCGCGGACAGGACATGGCCGACCATCGGCTGGCCGGCGACGCGGTGCAGGACCTTCGGCAGGTCCGACTTCATGCGGGTGCCTTTGCCGGCGGCGAGAATGACGCAGGCGAGCGGGCGGTGCTGAGTCATCGGATATCCCTGCAGTATTGGAAACGGGTTATGGCGGACGGGCGGAAAAGCATGCGCATCAAAATCCGGACAATACGTCTGTCTTCAGCCATTCAGTGCCACATCCGGTGCCGGGACCCCAAGTCAACTTTTGTGTCAATCTGACATACACAAATCGCGGCTCGAGGGTGTACGCACCCCGCGCCGCCGGCACCGAAGGGCCTATGCCGGCGGTGGATTGCGGGAACGGGGGCTCGCCGCCGGGGGAAGGCCGTGCTATCGAAAGGGGTATCCGCCCGTCTTCGACTTGCCATGGGACTTCTGCCGATGTCTGCCGCGCCCGCTGCCATTCCCTTCTCCGCGGTCGTCTTCGACCTGGACGGCACGCTGATCGACAGCGCGCGGGACATGACCCGCGTCCTCAACCGCACCCTGTCCCGTTTCGCGCGGCCCACCCTGACGGAGGAGCAGGTGCGCGGCATGGTGGGTGACGGATCGGCCGCCCTCGTCCGGCAGGCCTTCGCGGCGACCGGCGACGCCCTGGCCGAGGATGCTCTGAAGACGGCCCTGGCCGACTATCTCGACGCCTATTTCCAGGACGACGAGCCTCCGGTGCTCTATCCCGGCGTCCAGGAAACCCTGGCGGTGCTGGCGGAGAACGGCGTGAAGCTGGGGCTGTGCACCAACAAGCCGGAGCGGATCACCCGCAAGCTGCTGGACGCGCTGGGCCTGTCGCCGCTGTTCGGCGCTTTGGCCGGCGGCGACACGCTGCCCGTGAAGAAGCCGGACGGGCGCCATCTGTCCTGGGTGGTCGAGGCGCTGGGCGGCGGCAGCGCTGCGATGGTGGGGGACAACCGCAACGACGTGAAGGCCGCCCGCGCCGCCGGGGTGCCGGTGGTGGCGATGACCTACGGTTATCCCCGCATGCCGGTGCAGGAACTGGGCGCCGATATCCTGCTCGACCGCATCGCCGATCTGCCGGACGCCCTGCGGCGGCTGGGCGCCTGAGTGCCGGCCGCGCGGCCGGGTCCAGCGAGGGCTTCGCCGTAGGTCTCCTTCTTGTCATGGTTAACGAGAGATTAACAGTGGCTAACGAAAGGTAAATGTAGTTGGATGGGTGCATCGAATGGTGGTGAGCGAAGGAGACACCCGATGGCCCAGATCCTTGCCTTCCCCGGTAAGACCCAGACCGGCAACACCCTCTCCGCCGACGTTCTGTCCATCGAAGGCCACACCGCCAATTTTACCCCGGCCAACAGCCAGATCGACTCGGCCACCGCCGACTTCGACCGGATGATGGCCCACCACAGCGACCTCCAGCGCAAGATGGCCGAGTTCAACCGCCTGTGCGAACAGGCGCTGGCCGAGCGGCCGATGGCCGAACTGCTCTATCATCCCACCGCCTGCAGCGGCAGCGTCGGGCGCGCCTGACCCGTCAACGAAGCGGTGACGGCGCCGGTTCGGCGGGACGCTCCGCCGTCTGATCGGTCTTGCGGGCGGCGATGAGGTGGACGACGACCCCGCCGAATCCGCTGTCGGTCTCCAGCCGGACGGGCAGGGGCGGGCCGGCCCCCTCCACCGGAGCGATCCACAGATCGACGGGCGGGCGCTCCTCCCGGCCTCCGCCACGCTGCCAGAAGGGTTGGCGCGGCGTGCGCTCGTAGCCGGCGATCGGCTTGTGGGACACCCGGCATTGCCGGGCTGCGCCCGAGAACACCGAATGGCGCGATGCCCCGACCGTGGTCATTCCCCGGTCCGTGAAGATCATGTCGTACCGGCGGCGCCCGTCATAAATCGGCACCGTGCGCTGGCATCCCTCGCCGTGAAGTCCGGCCAGCAGCAGTTCCACGACTCCGCTCAACGGATCGCGGGTCTGACGGGTGAGGTCCTCGGGGACGGGATCGCGGTCCTCCTCCTCCGGGGGCGGGGAGACCTGCGTGCGGACGCGGCCGGCCGGCCCATAGTCCAAGGTGACGGTCCGCGGGGAACCGCGCAGAACGCCGGACTGGGTGTGGCGGATCGGGGCGACGCCATCCGGGCCGACCGTGCCGACGCTCAGGGATTGCGTTTCCCAGGGAAACAGGCGCCCCAGAAAGCCGTCCGTCGCGGCGTTGACCTGGACGCTGTAGCGGCCCTCGGTCAGGATCAGTTCTGCCCGCGCGTCGAGCACGGCCACACCGCCGACATGGACGCGGTAGTCCAACTGCCAGCGCTGCGCCAGGGCGGGCAGGGGGAACAGCCCGGCGAACGCCGCGCACATTCCTGCGATGAGGGCGGCGACGAGGGCGGCCGGGGGGCGCTTGGCGGGAAACTGGGTGGGAAGCGCGGTCCGGTGCGTCATGTCCATTGGCTCATCGGGGGCTCCGGGCGGAAGGGCTTCTTTGATATTGGTGTGAAACAGGTGCTTGACAGGAGGGGGCGGGGCCTTTAGAAACCCGCCTCACCGCAGCGGCGGCAACGACGCGACAGCGAAACGAGCCTGATGCCGACGCGGTTTTACTGGGATGGGCGCATAGCTCAGCGGGAGAGCACACCCTTCACACGGGTGGGGTCGTAGGTTCAATCCCTACTGCGCCCACCATCCCAAAGTCCGGTGGTTCGAGGGCTTTGCGGATGGTACCATCCCTTCCACCATATGGGCCGGTCAAGATCGGGGTCCGTCGGGCTCCGCGTTGTCGTCTCTGTGGTGCGTCAGCGGTTGTTTCTTTGGGATGGGCGCATAGCTCAGCGGGAGAGCACACCCTTCACACGGGTGGGGTCGTAGGTTCAATCCCTACTGCGCCCACCATCCCAAACACCGCCTCTTCTCCCAGACATCGTTGAAATTCGCCAGTAATGGGTCGTCGCGCCGGTTGCGTGGCCCTGTGCTTGGACGCAACACCACAAAATACCTTTGCCCAGTCGCGTGTGCCTTTTTGAGACGAACGCCACCGCAGTTGATTCAGATCAGCTACAGCCCGTGGGGTTTTCGTTTATCGCTTCCAGCATCCGATTTGCTCAATCATCTGGAAGCAGTGACATGGAAGATACGCGCGTGACCCTTCTCGCCCTCGGCCTGCTGGTCGTGGCGCTCGTCGTGATCCTCGGTTCGGTGGTCCTGTCTCCGGCCACCCTGGTCCTCCTGGCCACGCTCGGCGCCTGGGTGAACCTGACCTATCTGGTCGTCGTCACGCTGATGCGTTGACCCGCCCGCGGGCGGGGTGGGCTTCGCGGTCCGACCCGCCCGCAGGATGGAAAAATTTCAAATTCGGGCTCGCCCGGTTAATTCCATGACTGGACAGCGCCGATCCGGCGGTTTATCCCAGCGCCGTTTATGACGCCTGTGGAGCACCCGCCATGACCTCCCTCGCCGCCGCCCGCCTGCCGGAGTCGGAACAGCCCCTGCCGGTCGTCCGCAGCGTGGACGATCTCCGCGCCCAGGTCTCCACCTGGCATCGCGACGGCAAAACGGTGGCCCTGGTGCCGACCATGGGGGCGCTGCACGACGGCCATCTCGCCCTGGTGCGCCGCGCGCGGGAACTGGCCGACCAAGTGGTCGCCAGCGTCTTCGTCAACCCGACCCAGTTCGCCCCGCACGAGGACTTCGACCGCTACCCGCGCGACGAGGCCGGGGATTCGCGCAAGCTCGCCTCGGCGGGCTGCCATCTGCTCTACGCCCCCACGGTGCGCGCGATGTATCCGGAGGGGTTCGCCACGGCCATCTCGGTCGGCGGCCCGGCGGAGGGGCTGTGCGGCACCTTCCGACCGCAGATGTTCGGCGGCGTCGCCCTGGTCGTGACCAAGCTGTTCCTGCAGGCCCAGCCCGATGTGGCGGTGTTCGGCGAGAAGGACTACCAGCAGCTCATGGTCATCCGCCGCTTCGCCCGCGATCTCGACATCCCGGTGCGGGTGGAGGGGCTGCCGACGGTGCGCGAGGCCGACGGGCTCGCCATGTCCTCGCGCAACGCCTATCTGTCCGCCGACGAGCGCGCCCGCGCGCCGGAGCTGAACCGCGCGCTTCGCGACGCCGCCACGGCGCTGGCCGGCGGGGCGGAGGCCGCCACGGCCCTGGAGGCGGTGCGGACGCGCATCACCGCCGCCGGATTCGGCTCCATCGACTATGTCGAGCTGCGCGACGCCGACACGCTGGTGCCGGTGACCCGCGCGGAGCGTCCGGCTCGCCTGCTGGCCGCCGCCTGGATGGGCAAGGCCCGCCTGATCGACAACGTGCCGGTCCTTCCGGCGTAAGTGCCGACCTCTCTTCCCCGGTCCGCGCGGCCTGCCCACACAACGGGAAGGATCGCAGAGCGGGCGAGGTGCCCTATACTCTCTGCCGAACGCGCGGCCGACCGCGAGGCCGCGCGCAAGAAACGAGGGAAGGAAGGCACCATGCCGTATGATTCCGTGGACACCGCCCGCCGTCTTGGGTTGAAGGACGCCGAGCTGCTGCGCTTCCAGTGCTTCGTCGATGGCCGGTGGATCGACGCCGACAGCGGCAAGACCGTGGAGGTGACCAACCCTGCCGACGGCAGCGTCCTGGGCAGTGTGCCGATGATGGGCGCGGACGAGACGCGCCGCGCCATCGACGCCGCCGAGCGCGCTTGGCCGGCCTGGCGCGCCCTGACCGCGAAGGAGCGCGCGAAGACCCTGCGGACATGGTTCGACCTGATGATGGCGAACCAGGAGGATATCGCCCGCATCATGACGGCGGAGCAGGGCAAGCCGCTCGCCGAGGCGCGGGGCGAGGTGGCCTACGCCGCGTCCTTCATCGAATGGTTCGCCGAGGAGGGCAAGCGCGTTTACGGCGACACCATCCCGCAGCATTTGCCGGGCCGCCGCATCGTCGTGACGAAGGAGCCGATCGGCGTCACCGCCGCCATCACGCCGTGGAACTTCCCGGCGGCGATGATCACCCGCAAGGCCGGTCCGGCGCTGGCCGCCGGCTGTCCGATGGTCATCAAGCCGGCGACCGCGACCCCGCTGACCGCGCTCGCCATGGCGGTGCTGGCGGAGCGGGCGGGCATTCCGGCGGGCATCCTCAGCGTCGTCACCGGCTCTGCCCGCGCCATCGGCGGCGAGATGACCGGCAACCCGACGGTGCGCAAGCTGACCTTCACCGGCTCCACCGAGATCGGCAAGGAGCTGATGGCCCAATGCGCCGGCACGGTGAAGAAGATCTCGCTGGAGCTGGGCGGCAACGCGCCCTTCCTGGTCTTCAACGACGCCGACCTCGACGAGGCGGTGAAGGGCGCCATCGCGTCCAAGTACCGCAACACCGGCCAGACCTGCGTCTGC
Source organism: Azospirillum sp. UENF 312511 (assembly GCF_058780635.1). NCBI lineage: Bacteria > Pseudomonadati > Pseudomonadota > Alphaproteobacteria > Rhodospirillales > Azospirillaceae > Azospirillum > Azospirillum sp. UENF 312511. The sequence continues at coordinate 2,754,828 of NZ_JBSNCG010000003.1, forward strand.
GCGAACCGGCTGCTGGTGCAGTCCGGAGTCTACGACGCCTTTGCGGCCAAGCTGGCCGAGGCGGTGAAGGCGCTGAAGGTCGGCCCCGGCCTGACCACGGAGGGGGCGCAGCAGGGGCCGCTGATCGACATGGCGGCGGTGGAGAAGGTCGAGGACCACATCCGCGACGCCACGGAGAAGGGCGCCCGCGTGGTGCTGGGCGGCAAGCGGCACGAGCTGGGCGGCAGCTTCTTCGAGCCGACCATCCTCGCCGACGTGACTCCGGCGATGAAAGTGGCCCGCGAGGAGACCTTCGGGCCGGTCGCCCCGCTGTTCCGCTTCGAGACGGAGGAGGAGGCCGTGCGCATGGCCAACGCCACCGAGTTCGGTCTGGCCGCCTACTTCTACAGCCGCGACATCGGGCGCGTCTGGCGGGTGGCGGAGGCGCTGGAATACGGCATCGTCGGCATCAACGAGGGCATCATCTCCACCGAGGTCGCTCCCTTCGGCGGCATGAAGGAAAGCGGCATCGGCCGCGAGGGTTCCAAGTACGGCATCGAGGATTACTTGGAAATCAAGTATTTGTGCATGGGCGGCATCGGCGGCTGAAGGACGGGCGCTGATTTCAAGTAAAAAAGCGGGGCTGGTCGCGCGACGCGCTTTGACCGGCCCCGTTTTTTTATCTAGGATAAATCATCGTTAAATATGCCCATGCCCCATCCAGGGGAATGATGGGGGAAAGGCGGCCCGTGCGGTTCCTGCTGCGGCGCTCCGATGGGGAATCGGTGTCGTTGATGCCCGTCCTCGTCGCGGTGTTTCTGGTGCTGCTCGCCGCGCTGGGCACCTGGACGGTGGTCTCCGGCACATCCGGCACGCGAAGCGCCGGTGGCGACCGCAAGGCGCAGAAGACCTACGCGTCCCTGCCGACGATGACCTTCACGCTGGGCGGCAGCGACGCGCGTCTGGTGGACATCCGCATTCTGCTGGAGATCGAGCCCACGGGGGACCCGAACCCGGCCACGCCCTTCGTCCCCCGCATCGCCGACCAGATGGCCGACCGTCTGCGCCAGATCGAGCCTGGCCAGTTGAACGGGGCCGAGGGCGCCAACCTGATCAAGAGCACCGTGGCGAGCGTGATGAAACGCGAAGCGCAGGCCATTCGCGTGCGCGAGGTGCTGCTGGAGCGGATGGTGGTGCGGTAGGAGAGGGCGCTGCCCCCACCCTCCCACGCTTGCGCGTGGGTCCCTCCCTCCCCCGCTTCGCGGGAGAGGGAAAGTTGACCCCCTCTCCCGCGAAGCGGGGGAGGGTCGGGGGAGGGGGAAAATCGCCCCCAGGGAAACGCCTTACTCCGCCGCGGCGCGGCGGTCGGCGTCGCGCTTCAGGCGGGCGCGCTTCAGCTCTTCGGCCAGCAGGAAGGCCAGCTCCAGCGCCTGGCTGGCGTTCAGCCGCGGGTCGCAGGCGGTGTGGTAGCGCAGCGCCAGCTTGTGATCGGTGATCGCCTGGGCGCCGCCCGTGCACTCCGTCACGTCCTGGCCGGTCAGCTCGAAATGGACGCCGCCGGCGTGGGTGCCCTCGGCCTCGTGGACCGCGAAGAAGTCACGCGCCTCCGACAGCACCTTCTCCACCGGCCGGGTCTTGTAGCCGCTGGAGGACTTCACGGTGTTGCCGTGCATCGGGTCGCTGGACCAGACGACGACGCGGCCCTCGCGCTGCACCTTGCGCAGCAGGGGCGGGAACTTCTCCGCCACCTTGTCGGCGCCCATGCGGACGATCAGGGTCAGGCGGCCCGGCTCGTTGGTCGGGTTCAGCAGGTCGATCAGGCGGATCAGTTCGTCCGGATCGGTCGTCGGGCCGCACTTCAGGCCGATCGGGTTCTTCACGCCGCGCAGGAACTCCACATGCGCGCCGTCCAGCTGGCGGGTCCGGTCGCCGATCCACAGCATGTGGGCCGAGACGTCGTACCAGTCGCCGGTGGTGCTGTCGACGCGGGTCATCGCCTGCTCGAACGGCAGCAGGAGCGCCTCGTGGCTGGTGAAGAACTCGGTCTCGCGGATCTGCGGGGTGGTCTGGGCGGTGATGCCGCAGGCCGCCATGAAGCCCAGTGTCTCGTCCAGCCGGTTGGCGATCTCGCGGAACTGTTCACCGGCGGGGGAGCGCTCGACGAAGCCCAGCGTCCACTGATGGACCTTGTGCAGGTCGGCGTAGCCGCCCTGGGAGAAGGCGCGCAGCAGGTTCAGCGTGGCGGCGGCCTGGGTGTAGGCCTGCATCATGCGCTCCGGGTCGGGAACGCGGGCGTCCGGCGTGAAGTCGAAGCCGTTGATGATGTCGCCCCGGTAGGACGGAAGCTCGATCCCCTCCAGCACCTCGGTGTCGGCGGAGCGCGGCTTGGCGAACTGCCCGGCCATGCGGCCCACCTTGACCACAGGGATGGCGGCGCCGAAGGTCAGCACGACGGCCATCTGCAGCAGGACGCGGAAGGTGTCGCGGATGTTGTTCGGGTGGAACTCCGCGAAGCTCTCCGCGCAGTCGCCGCCCTGCAGCAGGAAGGCGTTGCCGGCGGCGGCGGCGGCGAGGCTGTCCTTCAGCCGGCGCGCCTCGCCCGCAAAGACCAACGGGGGATAGGAGGACAGGCGCTGCTCGACCGCTTCGACCTTGGACGGGTCCGGATAGGTCGGAAGCTGCTTCGCCGGCTTCGACCTCCAGCTGTCGGGGGACCAACGCTCAACCATGACGCCCGCTCTTTCCTTGTGCTAAGGGTTCCTCTCGATGGCCGGATGGCGGCCAGAGGGGTACTCTGTATAGCGGTCGCCGGGAAATTTTTCCATAGTTTCGACCGCAACTTCCGCAATGGATGATGCGGCGTCGCGCCCGAAAAAGCGCGCTGGCCGGGGCGTCCGGCTGGAGCTTATACAGACGGTTACGCAGGTGTGCGGAAGGGTTGAGCGGGTGAAACCATCCTCCTGGGGTCAGGCGGCCTCCGTCTATCTTGACCGGCGCGTTCTGGCCATTCTGTTCCTTGGGTTTTCCGAAGGGCTGCCGCTGGCGCTGACCGGGTCCACCCTGTCGATCTGGCTGCGCGAAGGCGGCATCAGCAAGACGGCCATTGGCCTGTTCGCGCTGGTCACCATGCCCTACGCCCTGAAGTTCGTCTGGGCGCCGCTGATCGACCGGCTGCGCCTGCCGGTGATGACCCGCCTGTTCGGACGGCGGCGCGGCTGGGCGCTGGTGGCGCAGGCCGGGCTGATGGCGGCCCTGATCGGGCTGGGCAGCACCAACCCGGTCACCGACCTGTGGTGGACCGCCATGCTGGCGGTGGTGGTCGCCTTCTTCTCGGCCAGCCAGGACATTGTGGTCGACGCCTACCGCGTCGAGGTGCTGGAGGAGCACCAGCAGGCCGCCGGTGCCGCCATCCTCGTGCTCGGCTACCGCTTCGGCATGCTGGCGGCGGGGGCGGGGGCCTTGTACCTCGCGGAGTTCTTCGGCTGGCACGTCGCCTACTACGTCATGGCCGGGCTGGTCGCGGTCGGTATGGTGACAATCCTGCTGAACCGCGAGCCGAAGGTCGCGGACACCGCGGAGTCCAAGGCGCGGGAGCAGCATGTGGCCGACTGGCTGGCCGCCCGCCCGCACCTGACGGGCTGGAAGGCGGACCTGCTGGCCTGGATTTACGGCGCCGTCGTGGCGCCCTTTGTGGAGTTCATGACGCGCCCGGCCTGGGCGGCGGTCCTGCTGTTCATCGCCTGCTACAAGCTGGGGGACGTGCTGGCCGGGGTGATGTCGGCGCCCTTCTACGTCGATCTCGGCTTCGAGAAGACGGAGATCGCCAACGTCACCAAGCTGTTCGGCCTGTGGGCGACGATCATCGGAGGGCTGATCGGCGGCGTGCTGGTCGGGCGCATCGGCGTGCTGCGCGGGCTGCTGGTCGGCGGGCTGATGCAGATGCTGTCCAATCTCGGCTACGTCATGCTGGCGCAGGTCGGGCACGACGTGTCGGCGCTGGCGGTGACGGTGGCGCTGGAGAATGTCTGCGGCGGCATCGCGACGGCGGCCTTCGTCGCCTATCTGTCGAGCCTGTGCAACACCGCTTACACGGCCACGCAATACGCGCTGCTCAGCAGCTTCTACAAGCTGGGCGGGGACCTGTTCGGGGCGTCGTCCGGCTGGCTGGCGGAGCGGATGGACTGGAGCAGCTTCTTCCTGCTGTCCACCGGTGGGGCGGTGCCCGGGCTGCTGGTTTTACTGTGGCTGATGACGCGGCCAAGGCGGGATGAGGCGGTTGTGAAGGTTTAGGTGGGGAAGTCGGCAATCCAACACTTGCCCCCACCCTGACCCTCCCCCGCTGGGCGGGGGAGGGGAATTGGGACGGTAGGGGTTACTTCACCGGGGTCATCTTGCCGGAGCCGGGGCCGGCGCCGAGGTCGGCACCCGTCACCGGGTTCACGTCGGTGCGCGACATGGTGCGCTTGGCGGCCTCGTTGACGGCCTTCATCTCTTCGGCCGCCAGCCGGACCGAGGGGTTGCCGTCACCGCCGCTGACCGGGCCCTGGTCGGGGGTGACGTTCACGAACTCCCACTGCTCGCCCTGGTTCCACGGGCCGCGCATGTCGCCGTCGCCCTGGCTCATGTTGTAGTACTTGTCGGTGTATTCCGGGTTGCCCGGCAGCTTGCCCGGCGGGAAGTTGTTCTCGATGGAATAGAGCGCCTTCTCGAACATCTTCTGGTGCGCCACCTCGCGGGTCATCAGGAAGGTCAGCGCGTCCTTGACGCCCGGGTCCGGGGTGATGTTGATGAGGCGCTCGTAAATGATCTTGGCCCGCGCTTCCGCGGCGATGTTGGAGCGCAGGTCGGCGGTCGGCTCGCCGATGCTGTCGATGTAGCCGGCGTTCCAGAGCTGGCCCGCGGAGTTGGTCAACGCCGGGCCGCCGCCGTAGAGCAGGGCCAGCGTGTGGCTGCCGTTGCCCTTGGCGATGTCGGCGTAGAGGTCGGTGACCTCCTCGGCGCCCTCGGCCAGCTTACCCTTCACGCCCTTGGTCAGCATGGCGACGATGCTGCCGATGATCTCCAGATGGCTCAGTTCCTCGGTCGCGATGTCGATCAGCATGTCCTTGCGGCCCGGGTCCTCGTCGGAAAGGCCCTGCGTGAAGTAGCGCAAGGCCGCCGCCAACTCGCCCTGGGGTCCGCCGAACTGTTCCAGCATCAGGCTGGCCAGCTTCGGGTCCGGTTCGGCGACGCGGACGGTGTACATCAGGTTCTTGTTGTGCATGAACATGCGTAGGAGCCCTCCGGGAGCCTTGATGAAGGATGGAAGGCGGTGGCTTCCGCGGGGGTGCTTGACCGCCGCCGTGAGTGCCGCCGCCATCGTCGTGTGCCCTCAACACAGGCTTCTTAGAAGCGTTCCAGGAAATCGGGCTCCTGACCTTTGGTTTTATGTCCGATCGTCAGGACACCTTCTCGCGCATCAGGACGAACTCTTCCGCGGTAGAGGGATGGAGGGCGATGGTCCGGTCGAAATCTCTCTTCGTGGCGCCGCAGTTCAGGGCGATGCCCAGCCCCTGGACGATCTCCGGCGCGTCCATGCCCATCATGTGGCAACCGAGCACGCGCTGGCTCTCGCCGTCCACGACCAGCTTCATCAGGACGCGCTCGTCGCGGCCCGACATGGTGTGCTTCATCGGGCGGAAGCCGGCCTTGTAGATGTCCACGGTGGCGTACTTCGCCCGCGCCTCCGCCTCGGTCAGGCCGACGGTGCCGAGCGGCGGGATGGAGAAGACGGCGGTCGGGATGTTGGCGTAGCTGATGCTGGTCGGGTTGTCGTTGAACAGCGTCTCCACGAAGGCGCGCCCCTCGGCGATGGCGACGGGGGTCAGGGCCATGCGGTCGGTCACGTCGCCGACGGCGAAGATGTTGTCCACGCTGGTGCGCGAATACTCGTCCACCCGGATCGCCCCGGCGTCGTCCAGCGCCACGCCGGCGGCCTCCAGCCCAAGGTCGCGCGTGTTCGGCCGGCGCCCGGTCGCCGCCATGACGAGGCCGGCGGAATGCTCCCGCCCGAGCTGGTCGGTGACGGTGAAGCCGCCGGGGCCTTCCTCGACCTTCACCGGCTGGGTGCGGGTGAGGATGGTGATGCCGCGCTTGCGCATCTCCTGTGCCAGCGCGACGCGGATGTCGTCGTCGAAGCCGTTCAGCAGCTCCTCGCCGCGGATCATGATCGTGACCTCGGCGCCCAGGCCGCGGAAGATCCCGGCGAACTCCACGGCGATGTAGCCGCCGCCGAGAATGATGACGGAGTGGGGCAGGGTGCCGAGCTGCAACGCCTCGTTGGAGGTGACGGCGTGCTCGATGCCCGGAATCTTGGGCAGCGCCGGCCAGCCGCCGGTGGCGACCAGGATGTTCTTCGCGGTGTAGCGCTGGTTCGCCACCTCCACTGTGTGGCGGTCGATCAGCCGCCCGAAGCCGGTGTGCAGGGTGACCCCGGAGTTCTCCAGCATCTTGATGTAGATGCCGTTCAGCCGGTCGATCTCGGCGTCCTTGCGCCCGATCAGCGTCGCCCAGTCGAAGGCCGGCATGGTGGTGGACCAGCCATAGGCGCTGGAGTCCTCGAAGGCGTCGCGGAACTGGGCGGCATAGACCAGCAGCTTCTTCGGCACGCAGCCGCGGATGACGCAGGTGCCGCCGACCCGGCTGCCTTCGCAGATGGCGACCTTGGCCCCCATGGCCGCGGCCCGCCGGCTGGCCGCGACGCCGCCGGAGCCGGCACCGATGGTGAACAGGTCGAAATCGAACTCGGCCACGGCCGTCTCCTTGCAATCCCAAGATCCGAACGGGAGGGGAGTGTTCCCCATTCCGGCTCCCCTGTCGAGCGTTGGAGGGCCGGCATCGGCATGGGCGGAGCGGGCCTTCCGTCAGCGCATGACGAGTTCCTGGACCAGCACCTGCCGGATCTTCATCGCGCCGAGTTCCTTCGCGGCGGTGCGCATCACCGCGTCCTTGATGTAGAAGGCGCCGTTGCGGCCGCGCAACTCGCCGGGGTCGGTTTCCAGCATCACGTTGGTCATGGCGCTGGCGATGCGCGGCCCATAGCTCTCCACCGTCTTGGCGGGGGCCGTCGGCTCCATGTCGAGCACCACGCGGACCCGCAGCTCGCGCAGCCGGTCGCCGTCGCTCAGCGTGAAGATCATCGCCGGCAGCCGCGCGTAGTTGGCGGCGGTGCGCAGCGTGTCCCCCACCACGCGCCCGGCCTGCGCCGTGCCGGGCTTCAGCAGGAAGGCGCCGCCGGTGCCCGCGGCGGCCAGACCGGCCATGGTGCAGAGAAGCCCGACCACCACCCGCCGGCTCAGGCGATCCAGCGTCGAGGGGGCTGCCGTCGAAGGACCCATCGTCGAGGAGCCTGCCGCAATGTTCGGCGCGTTCTGGCGGATTGTCCGGCTCATGCCGACCTCGTCGCTTTTCCCGGCACCGGAAGGGGGTGGTGCCTGTTCTTGGGTGTATGGTGGATGGGTAAAAGAAAGCCGTCAAATACAGGTATTTTATACTTTTTGGTGACAGCGCATTACAGTCAGGAATTGCGCATCTCTTCTCAGCTTCTTTGTGTTTGAAATGCGCCGGATTTCGTAGTGTATTTTCGGTAAATCACCATTGCTTGCGGCGGTTGGCCGAAGCGGATGAAGCCTCTTCCACCGGAGGGCCGGGGCGTATAATGCTGGTTTCTCAGTCGGATTGCCGTTCTCCCGCCGCGGGGGCGGCCTCCGGATGGGGCCATCGTGAAGGGCAAGAGCGGGAAGACAAGGACATCGCCATGGACGAGACCAGGAACCAGCCGCCGGCCAGTCACACGCCCGCCAGCCATCCGCCCGCGTCGGCCATCACCGAATGGACCGACACCTATTTCAAGCGGACCAAGGAGGCGGTCGGGAAATTCGGTGACAAGAAGGTCACCTACGCCATCTTCATGCGCCGCCCGGTGGTCTGCGCGCCGCGACTCGCCATCGAATGGCTGGAGGCGGTGGCGCGGGAGCGCGGGTTCGACCTCGACATCGTCCTGAACTATCCGGAAGGAAAGTGGGTCGGTGCGGGCGAGCCGATCCTCTACATCACCGGCTCCTTCTACCATCTGGTCGACACCGAGACGATCATCCTGCAGAAGCTCGGCCCCGCCTGCGTCGGCGCCTACAATGCCTTCACCATGTGCGCCGACCTGCCGAAGACCGCCTTCCTCGCCATGGAGGCGCGCCACTGCGCCGGCACGGAGATGGAGGAGATGATGGCCTACGCCGCCTCGGTCGGGTCGGACCGGGCGAAGCGCAAGGTCGGCGCCAAGGGCTTCATCGGCAACGCCACCGACGCCACCGCCCATTTCTTCGGCCAGAAGAAGGGCATGGGCACGATGCCGCACGCGCTGATCGGCTATGCCGGATCGACCGTGCGGGCGGCGGAGATGTTCCACGAGACCTTCCCCGAGCTGCCGCTGACCGTCCTGGTCGATTACTTCGGGCGCGAGGTGACCGACGCGCTGGAGGTCTGCCGCCGCTTCCCCGGTCTCGCCGCGCAGGGCAAGCTGGCGGTGCGGCTCGACACGCCGGGCGGGCGCTTCCTGGAAGGGCTGGACCCGCCGGGTTCCTACGCGGTGCTGGAGCGGCACGCGCCCCATTCCATCCGCGGCTACCGCGACGAGACGCAGCTTCGCTACCTGATCGGCACCGGCGTGTCGGCCGCGGCGATCCATTTCATGCGCGAGAAGCTGGACGAGGCCGGATTCCCGGCGGTGAAGATCGTCGCCAGTTCCGGCTTCGGCCCGGCGAAATGCCGCCTGATGGCGGAGGCCAACGCCCCCGTCGACATCATCGGCACCGGCAGCTATCTGCCCGAGCGCTGGACCGAGACCTACGCCACCGCCGACATCATCGAGTACGACGGCGAGAAGCGCGTGAAGGTCGGCCGCGAGTTCCTGTTCCGCAAGTAGCATCGTCGTTTCGCACACTGTCGTTCCGCAAGGAGAACGCCCCTCCGCCGGCTATGCCGCGGAGGGGCTTTTGCGTTCAGCCTTTGCGTTCAGCGGGTCAGCACCATCACCAGCCGTTCGACCGGCGTGTTGTTGACGAGGTGCGAGTTGACGATCTCGTCGATGTCGGCGGGCGTTTCCGGGCGGTACCACAGCCCCTCCGGATAGACCACCATCAGCGGCCCGGCGGAGCAGAAGCCGAGACAACCGGTCCAAGCCATGCCGACGTCCAGCAGCCCCTTGGCCTGGATGCGCTGGCCGAGCTGCTCCCACAGCGGGTGGGCGTTCTTCGCCGCACAGCTCCCGCGCGGGTGGCCGGGCGGGCGCTGCTGGGCGCAACAAAAGACGTGGTGGCGGAACACCTGAGGCAGGTCGAGAGACATCGAAGGCTCCATAGGCCATAATTTAATTATGGTTATAGAGCTTGCTGCGGTGCAGCGCTACCGTTTAAAACGATTCCAATGTCTCGGCTGTCCTATTCATCAGGCATCCTCTGCCAGCCGCAGGCCGGTGAAGGACAAACGGGATTCCGGCCGCAGGTAATGCCGGGTCGTCGGGTTGGCGTGGTCGAAGGGGGTGACGCAGCTGCCGCCCCGCAACACCATGCGGTTGATCATGAAGCGGCCATGGACGGCCTCGTCCACCCCGTCCGGCAGGCGGTAGCCGGGGTAGGGTGTGAAGGGGCTGCGCGTCCATTCCCACACGTCGCCGAACAATTGCCAGGGGCCGTCGCCGTGGCAGGTGCTGGGGCGCGGATGGCGGTGGCCGGTGCCCAGCAGGTTGCCCATGCTGTCGCAGCGCGACGCCACGGCCTCCCATTCGGCCTCCTCGGGCAGGCGCTTGCCGGCCCAGCGGGCGAAGGCGTCGGCCTCGAACCAGCTGACATGGCAGACCGGCTCGGCGGGATCGAGCGCGCGCATGCCGTAGAGGGTAAAGATCTGCCACGCGCCGTCGCGCCATTCCCAATAGAGCGGGGCCTGCCAACCCTCGGTCTGCACCGCCTCCCAGCCGTCGGCGAGCCAGAGCGAGCGTTTCGCGTAGCCGCCGTCCTCGATGAAGTCGCGGAAGGCGCCGCAGGACACCGGCAGGGCGGCGAGGCGGAAGGGCTCCAGATGGACGCGGTGGCGCGGCCCCTCATGGTCGAATCCGGCCCAGTCCTCCGTCCGCCCGATCTCGACGAGGCCGCCCTCATGCTCAATCCAGCGTTCCGGCTGCGGCGGGGCCGGCACGGCCTGCGGCGGCTGGTCGTAGGCGGGGCGCAGCGGGTTGCTCCAGAAGGCGTGCTTGATGTGGGTCAGCAGCCGTTCCTGGTGGCGCCGCTCGTGGGTGATGCCGACGATCACACGGTCGGCGATCTCCGGCAACTCTGTCTCGTCGGCTTGGTTCAGCAGGTGCAGCACCGCGGCGTTCACATGGTCGCGGTAGCGCATCACCTCCGCTGCGTTGGGCCGGGAAAGCAGGCGCAGGGTGGGAGAGGGAAGCTGGTGGCTGCCGAACCGGTCGTCGCGCGCGGCGAACAGCGTCAGGAAGGCCGGGTCGAAGGGGCGGTAACCGGGGTTGCAGGGCACCAGGACGGTGGTTTCGAACAGCCACGTCGTGTGGGCGAGGTGCCATTTGGCCGGCGCGCCATCGGCCACCGACTGGACCATCAGATCCTCCGGCGACAAGGGGGCCGCGAGTTCGGCGGTGCGGGCGCGGATCTTCTGGAAACGGGTGGAAAGGGCTTGGCGAAGGGCGTCGCCGGACGGCTGGGCGTGCGTGGCGAGATGGGTGTCGGGCACGGGGGAACCTCCCTGCGGGAGCGGGTTTTCCGCGGCGGGAACGGCGCGGGAACGCGCCCGGACTCCGCCGGAGAAACAACAGGTCCATTGTGCCGCATGGTCCAACCATCCTGGGTGGCGCATCGGAGGGGGGCTTTCTCCGAATTCGCGCATCGCACCCGCGGTGGGCTTGGGGTCAGGCGTCCACCACCAGATGCGGACGGAAGGCGCCTTCGAGCGTCAGGAGCAGGCGCAGATACACGGCGACGCGCCGCGATGTCGTCGTCCGCTGTTCCAGGCAATCGCGGAGCTGGTTGGCGAGCGCCACATTCTCCGCCGTCTGTCCGGGCGGAAGCGCCGGATGAGTCGGCGCCGCCATGTCGACGATGTGGTCGTGATCGACCGAGTGGGCCGCGACGGCCTTTTCGAGGAGTTCCGCCGCGATGCGTTCGATGTCCTCGTCCGCCGGCGGCGGCTGGGCAAGGTTGGGGGCGAGGTGCGGCGGCGGACGGCGGTTGGCGAGCTGCGCGCGTAGATTCTGCTTGATGCGCGCCCGCTGCCCGGCGTTCAGCGTGTCCAGCTCATCGATCTCGTCGAACAGCAGGTCGTAGAGGCGCCGCCGCTTGTGGTTGGCCTCGTCCTGGTCGCGGCGCTCCTGCTGCTCGCGTTCCTGCTGTTGCAGGTCCTGCCGATTCTGTCGCCGTTTCCTGCGGTCGGTCGCGCTGCCGGTGCGCTCCACCACGCCAGCCGAGCGGACCAGGGGTTCCGGGCGTCCGATCGATCCGTCGGTCATGGCGACCTCCACGACAAGTGGCTGGGACTGTTCAGTGTACCAACTGTCGTGATTCTGTCAAGGTGACGCTTTGGCCTGCGGCGGAGGCCCGGTTTCAGATGAGCGTTGCTCACCCGAACACGCGGCGTACTCGTTTGTCAGGGGCGTGGCTCGGGCTCGACAGTGGGGCATCCCAAACGCAGGACAAAAGGAACGCGCCATGTCCCTGACGACCAAACACGCTGACCCCGCCAACCCCGTGCTGTGCGTCACCGCCGGGGGAATCGCCACCCTCACCCTGAACCGCCCAGCCAAGCTGAACGCCATCAGCACGGCGCTGGCCGCCGCCATGCTCGACACGCTGGACGCGCTGGAGGCCGACGCGGCGGTGCGGGCGATCATCGTCACCGGCGCCGGGGAGCGGGCCTTCTCCGCCGGGGCGGACATCGCGGAGTTCACCCCGGCCGTCCGGCGGGGACCGGAGGCGGCGGTGCGCGCCTTCCGGCCCGGCCAGACCCTGTGCGCGCGGATCGAGGCCTTCCCCAAGCCCATCATCGCCGCGGTCAACGGCATCTGCTACGGCGGCGGTTGCGAGATCCTGGAGGCGGCACACCTCGCCGTGGCCAGCGAGCGGGCGACCTTCTCCAAGGCGGAAATCAAGCTCGGCATGATGCCGACCTTCGGCGGAACGCAGCGGCTTCCCCGCAACGCCGGGCGGAAGCGGGCGCTGGAATGGCTGCTGACCGGCGACGCCTTCCCGCCGGCGACGGCGCTGGCGGTGGGGCTGGTCAATCAGGTGGTGGCCCATGACGCGCTGCTGCCCGCGGCCTTCGAACTGGCCGGGCGGATCGTCCGACACTCCCCGGCGGCGGTGTCCGGCATCCTGGGGGCGGTGACCCGTGGGCTGAACATGACCATCGGCGAAGGGCTGGCGGTGGAGACGGAACGCTTCGCCCGGCTGGCGCCGGGGGCAGACCTGCGCGACGGGCTGGAGACGTGGCTGGCGCGCTGAATTACGCTCCTTCCGGGGGATCGTCCGGCGTTTCGGTTTGCGCGGGGGCGTGCCGGTGTGCAGGATGCGGGGGTGGATGTGGACCGCTCCGCCCCCTATCTTCCGGGGCCGGGGCTTTTTGGCGTGGATGGCATGAGCGACGAGAACACCCTGTCGGAGAGCGGCGAGTCCCTGGAAAACCGGCGCAAGCGGCTGCGCTTCCGGTCGTGGCACCGCGGCATGCGCGAGATGGACCTGCTGATCGGCAGCTTCGCCGACGCTCACGTCCCGGACTTCGACCACGCGCAGCTCGACCGCTACGAGGCGCTGCTCGAACTCAGCGACCCCGACCTCTACAACTGGTACGCCGGGCGCGAGCCGCTGCCCGCCGAGCATGACACCGACGTCATGCAGCTGTTGACCAAGTTCCGCTACACGCCCCGTCAGGGGTCCTGAGGCCCGATCCTTGCCCAGCTTCGAACAGTTGCAGCCGGGACGCTCCGGCCGCCTTCTGGTTGGCGGCGCCCCCGCCGGCCATGACGCCCGCGTCCTCGCCGACCTCGCCAAGCGGGCGGGGAGCGCCGGACTCCTCCACGTCGCGCTCGACGACACCCGCGCCGCCCAGCTGGCGGAGGCGCTGGCCTTCTTCGCGCCGTCGCTGGAGGTGCAGGTCTTCCCGGCCTGGGACTGCCTGCCCTACGACCGGGTGTCGCCCAACGGCGGCATCGTGGCGAAGCGCATCGACACGCTGACCCGCCTTATGGCGCGCAAGGCGGACGCGCCGCCGCTGGTCGTGCTGACCACCGTCAACGCCATGGTGCAGAAGGTGCCGCCCCGCGCCGCCTTCCGCGACGCGGTGTTCTCGGCGAAGCTGCGGGACCGGATCGATCTGGAGAAGCTGCAGCGCTATCTGGCCGGCAACGGCTACACCCGCGCCCAGACGGTGCGCGAGCCGGGCGAGTTCGCCGTGCGCGGCGGCATCGTCGACCTGTTTCCGCCGGGCACCGACGAGCCGCTGCGCCTCGACCTGTTCGGCGACGAGCTGGAGGCCGTGCGCAGCTTCGACCCGATGTCGCAGCGCACCACCGACAAGCGCGACGGCGTCGATCTGAAGCCGATGTCGGAGGTCTTCCTGGACGAGGCCGGCATCGCCCGCTTCCGCTCCGGCTACCGGGAGCTGTTCGGCGCCGTCACCGACGACGACCCGCTTTACGAGGCGATCAGCGCCGGGCGCAAGTACGGCGGCATGGAGCATTGGCTGCCGCTGTTCCACGAGACGATGGAATCGCTGCTGGCCTACATGCCCAAGGCCATCCTGTCGCTGGACCATCAGGCGACGGAGGCGCGCGATTCGCGCATCGCGCAGGTGGTGGACTTCCACGCCTCCCGCGAGAGCATGATCGTCATCGAGAAGCGGACGGGCTCGCCGGTCTACAAACCGGTGCCGGTCGGCATGATGTTCCTCGACGCCCAGGCCTGGGACGACCTGTTCGCCGCCCACGCCGTGGCGCAGCTCCAGCCCTTCGGCACGCCGCCGGGCATCAAGGGCACGCTGGACGCCGGCGGGCGGCGCGGCCACGACTTCGCCGAGGAGCGGGCGCGGCCCGACGTCAACGTCTTCGAGGCGGTGAAGGACCACATCCGGGCGCTGCGGGCCGACGGGCGGCGCGTGCTGGTGGCCGGCTATTCCGCGGGCTCCCGCGACCGTCTGATGACGGTGCTGGGCGACCACGGCATTCCGGGGCTGGAGCCGGCGGAGAGCGTCGAGGACGTCCGCCGCTTCGACCGCCACGTCATCGGCATGATCGTGCTGGGGATGGAGCACGGCTTCACCTCCGCCGATATGGCCGTCATCACCGAGCAGGACATCCTCGGCGACCGCCTCGTCCGCCCGGCGGCGAAGAAGAAGCGCAAGGCCGCCAACTTCATCGCCGAATACACGGCGCTGGCCTCCGGCGACCTCGTGGTGCACATGGACCACGGCATCGGGCGCTACGACGGGTTGGAGACGCTTGAGGTGTCCGGCGCGCCGCACGACTGCCTGCGGCTGATCTACGAGGGGGGCGACAAGCTCTACGTCCCCGTCGAGAATATCGAGGTGCTGACCCGCTACGGGTCGGAGGACGCGCACGCGCAGCTCGACAAGTTGGGCGGGGCCGGCTGGCAGGGCCGCAAGGCCCGCGTCAAGAAGCGCCTGAAGGACATGGCCGAGGCGCTTTTGAAGATCGCCGCCGAGCGCATGCTGAAGAAGGCCGATCCGGTCTATACGCCGGAGGGCGTCTATCAGGAGTTCGCCGCGCGCTTCCCCTATCCGGAGACGGACGACCAGCTGAAGGTGATCGAGGAGGTCTTCACCGACCTCGGCTCGGGCCGTCCCATGGACCGGCTGGTCTGCGGCGACGTCGGCTTCGGCAAGACGGAGGTGGCGCTGCGCGCCGCCTTCCTCGTCGCCATGAGCGGCCAGCAGGTCGCCGTGGTGGTGCCGACCACGCTTCTGGCGCGCCAGCATTTCAAGACCTTCACGACGCGCTTCGCCGGGCTGCCGCTGCGCGTCGTCCAGCTGTCGCGCATGGTGACGCCCAAGGAGCAGACCAAGGTCAAGCAGGAGCTGACGGAGGGCACCGCCGACATCGTGATCGGCACCCACGCGCTGCTCGGCAAGGGCGTGCAGTTCAAGCAGCTCGGCATGGTCATCGTCGACGAGGAGCAGCATTTCGGCGTGAAGCAGAAGGAACGGTTGAAGGAGCTGCGCGCCGATGTGCATGTCCTGACGCTGACCGCCACACCGATCCCGCGCACGCTCCAGATGGCGCTGAGCGGCGTGCGCGAACTGTCGCTGATCGCCACACCGCCGGTGGACCGTTTGGCGGTGCGCACCTTCGTCCTGCCCTACGACCCGGTGGTGGTGCGCGAGGCCATCCTGCGCGAGCATTACCGGGGCGGCCAGACCTTCTACGTCTGCCCCCGCGTGGAGGACCTGCCCAAGGTCGCCGAGCGGGTGCGCGAGCTGGTGCCTGAGGTGAAGATCGTCACCGCCCACGGCCAGATGCCGGCCAGCGAGCTGGAAGAGGTGATGACCGCCTTCGACGAGGGCAAGTTCGAGGTGCTGCTCGCCACCAACATCATCGAGAGCGGCATCGACATCCCCAACGCCAACACGCTGATCGTGCACCGGGCGGACATGTTCGGCCTAGCCCAGCTCTACCAGATTCGCGGGCGCGTCGGCCGGTCGAAGGTGCGCGGCTACGCTTACCTCACCTACGCGCCGAACAAGCCGCTGACCGGCACGGCGCAGCAGCGGCTGCACGTCATCGAGACGCTGGACAGCCTGGGCGCCGGCTTCCAGCTGGCCAGCCACGACATGGACATCCGCGGCGCCGGCAACCTGCTGGGCGAGGAGCAGTCGGGCCACGTCAAGGAGGTCGGCGTCGAGCTGTACCAGCACATGCTGGAGGAGGCCGTCGCCAACGCCCGCGCCAACATGGACGGGCAGGTGCCGAGCGGGGCGGAGGACCAGCCCTGGACCCCGCAGATCAACCTGGGCACGCCGGTGCTGATCCCGGAGGAGTATGTTCCCGACCTGACGGTGCGCCTGTCGCTCTACCGCCGCATCGCCGAGCTGGTGGACCGGGCGGAGATCGACGGCTTCGCGGCGGAGCTGATCGACCGCTTCGGCAAGCTGCCGGGCGAGGTGGAGAACCTGCTGGACGTCGTCACCATCAAGCAGCTCTGCCGTCAGGCGGGGGTGGAACGGGTGGACGCCGGGCCGAAGGGCGCCGTTCTGACCTTCCGCAACAACAGCTACGCCGAGCCGGCCAAGCTGCTGACCTACATCAGCCAGCAGATGAGCCTGATGAAGCTGCGGCCCGACCACAAGCTGGTCTACACCCGCGAATGGGCCGATGAGGCCCAGCGGGTGCGCGGCGTCAACCGGCTGATGAGCGATCTCGCCCAGATGGCCGGCGGTGGCGCCGTGCCGAAGGGCGAGGCGCCGCCACCCCCGCCGCCGCCTCCGCCGCCGCGCCCCAGTGCGCTGAAAGTCGGGTCGAAGTTCGGGCGGAATATCCCCTCGCGTCCCTTCGGGCGGCGCTGAGGCGATGAAAAAGGATGGGGGGCTGGCGAAGGCCCTGGCGCTCGGCGGTGACCGTCGAGCATTCGGTGACGTGCCGACGGTGGCGGAGGCGGTGGCCGCCGATCCCGCCCGTTTGCCCGAACTGGTCGCCTGCCTGTTCGACGGCGACGCCGGGGTGCGGATGCGCGCCGCCGACGCCCTGGAGCGGGTGTCGCGCGGCGATGCGCGTCCGCTGGACGCTTTCGCGGAACGGCTGCTGACCGACGCCGCGGCGATCGAGCAAGCGGAGGTGCGCTGGCACTTGGCGGCCGTCCTTCCCCGCCTGACCCTGACGGAGGAGCAGCGCGGGCGCGCTGTGGCGCTTCTGGAAGGCTGGTTCGAGAACCGGGCCAGCCGGATCGTGCAGAGCGCCGCGCTTCAGGCCATGGTCGATCTGGCGGCGGACGATCTGGAGCTTCGCCCGGTCGCGGCGGACATGCTGGGCCGGGCCATGCGCTCGCGCATCCCGTCGCTGGCCGCACGGGCCAAGCGCATTCTCAAACCGTTCGAGGTGGACCGCGCCACGCTGGACGCCGCCCTGCTGCCGGAAACCAAGCCGCTGACCCTGTCGGTCCTGCCCGACCGGCTGGCGGTGGCGCGGCTGGCGCCGGGGGACGGGATGCCCGGCTGGCTCGACTGGACCGACCCGCTGGTCAGCGCCACCCGCACGGGGGAGGAACTGTCCATCCTCTGCCGCGAGTCCCGCGTGCCGGAGGGCGTGACGGCGGAGCGGGGATGGCGCGCCTTCAAGGTGGAGGGGCCGCTGGACTTTTCCCTGTTCGGGGTGCTGGCGCGCATCGCCGTGCCGCTGGCCCAGGCGCGGGTGCCGATCTTCGCCATGTCCACCTACGACACCGATTACGTGCTGGTGCGTGACGAGGACGTGGAGCGCGCGGCCGACGCGCTGAAGCGCGTCTGCACCGTCGTGGCGCCGTCCTGACGTTCACGCCTGCGGGGCCTTCTCCGCTTCGACGGCGGCGAGCACGCCCAGCTCCTCCAACTGCGTGACGGCGCCGGTCAGGCTGGTGGCGACGCGGTCGGCGGTGGTCTGGGAGATGGCGTGCTCCGGCGCGTCCGCTTCGGGATGGGCGCTCCACAGGCAAAGCAGGATCGGCACGTTCGGGCCGAAATGCAGGCGCAGCCGGCGCACCAGCCGCCGGGCGTGCGACAGGGCGGACGGGTTCAGGTAGGACAGCACCACCGCCGACACGCCGGTCGGGGCCAGAGCGGCGATGGAGCGGACGGACACCTTCTCGCAGGGGATCACGTCGGCGCGCAGCCCGCGTGGGCGCAGCATGTGGCCGAGCAGAGCCGCCGCCGCCTCGTCCAGGTCGTTGCGGGCGCCGATGCACAGGACCAGCGGCGTGTCTTCCGCGGCAGGCGGCGAGGACTCCATCATCTCGTCCAGCAGCGTCGTCATGCCCTCGGCCACCGCCTGTCGCCCTTCCGGATTCAGGCGGTTGCGCTGGCGGTCCTGCTCGGCCAGCGACAGGGTGGGAATCAGCAGGCCGTGTCCCGCCTCGACCAGCCCCCCCTTGCTCATCTTCTCCTCGGCGATCTCCATGGCCTCGATGGGGTCGCGGGCGAGCAGACGCTGGTACAGCTTGGCCTCGTCGGGCAGGACCGGCCGGTCGCCCAGCATCACCTCCAGGAAATGAAGCTGCGGAACGTGCCGCCCCAGCACGACGAGGCAGACGGTCAACGGCGTCGCCAGCAGCAGCCCGACCGGCCCCCACAGCGTCGTCCAGAACACCGCCGCCACGATGATCGCCAGCGACGACAGGCCGGTGGCCGATCCGTAGAGCCAGGGCTCCACCACATTGTTGGAGAACAGCTCCACCGCCACGAACAGGGCGATGCAGAGCAGCGGCAGGGTCCATCCCGTGTCGACCGCGAAGGACAGCAGGATCGGGAAGGCTGCGGCGATCGCCGGCCCCAGAAAGGGGATGAAGCGCAGCACCGTCGCCAGCATCCCCCACAAGAGCGGGTTCGGCACGCCGAGCAGCCACAGCCCGATCCCGATGGGCAGGCCGTAGGTGACGTTGACCACGCACTGCATCAGCAGGTAGCGGCTGACCCGCTCGCCCGCGTCGTTCATCGCCTCCGTCGTGCGGCTGAGGTCGCCGGACCCGGCCAGCCGGATCAGCCGGTCGCGCAGATCCTCGCGCTGCAACAGCATGAAGATGGTGAAGACCAGCACCATGCCCGCCGTGGCGACCGGCGCCATGGCCGGCCCCAGCACGTCGCTGATGATGGTCAGCGCGTCGGAGCCGTCCTGCTCGATCCGCACCGGCACCGGCTCCCGCGCGGCGCCGGGGGTTGGCAGGGCGCTGGCCGGAGCCGTGGCGGCGGGCGGGGTGTCGCCGGTCACCTGCTCCAGACCCTGCTTCAGGTCGCGGAAGGCTTCGGTGGCCTGCTGCACCACCCCGCCGCTGCCCGCCGACGTGGCGCGGGAGCGCAGCGAATCCAGCTTGTCATGCACATTCTTCTGATAGCTGGGCAGGTTGTTGGCGAGGTCGGCGATTTGCCCGCCGACCACCATGCCGAAACCGGCGATGCCCGCGAAGACCAGCACCACCACCGCCAGGACCGAGGGCACCCGGCCCAGACGCAGCCGCTCCAGCCGGCTGACGATGGGCGCCAGGACGAAGGTCAGCAGCACCGCCAGCGCGATGGGGACCAGGATGTCGCTTCCCAGATACAGCGTCGCCACCACCAGCGCGATGACCAGCAGCGTCGTCTGGGTGGAGGCGGGAGGGGCGGCCTTCGGCACCGGAATGGGGCGGGCCTGCAACCGGCGGGCGGTGTCTTCGGCCATGATCTGCGGAGCCTCGGGGGAGAGTTGAGAGAGTGCAGAACGCGGCCGGACGCGGCGCGTTCCGGCGCGTCGGGCGTGATCGCCGCAAGACACCGTGACGATTGCGGTCGACGGCCTGTTTAAACCCGCGTGGTTATCTCGTCAGAAGGAGGGGGCTATGCGTAAGGTTGCTGTTCCGGTCCTGTCGGCGGTCGCGCTTTTGGCTTTGGGGGGCTGCGCCGAGACGTCGAGCTGGTTCGGTGGGGGAAGCGAGCAGGCATCCCGCCCGATGTCCGAGCAATCGCTCCAGACCGCCTCGCGGATCGAGCCGCAGGCCATGCTGGGCAAGTCGGTCGTCGCCTATGACGGGCAGAAGGTGGGGCAGGTCGAGGACGTGCTGTTCAACCGCAGCAACCGTCCGAGCCAGCTGGTGGTCTCGACCGGCGGCATCATGGGCATCGGCGGGCACAACGTCGCGCTGGACATCGACAACGTCCGCTACAACCAGCAGCAGGACGCCCTCGTGGCGACCCAGTTGACCAAGGACCAGTTCGCCAACCTGCCGGAGTTCCAGTATGGCGGGAACATGGTCTCGCTGAACCGTCAGAAGACCCCGCACTAAGCGGCGTCAGTCCTCCGGCTTGCCGGAACGCAGACGCTTGATGTCCGACCGCTGACCCTTGGCCTCCAGGCGACGCTTCTTGGAGCCAAGGGTCGGCTTGGTCGGGCGGCGGCTCTTTGGCACCACCGTCGCGTCGCGGATCAGGTCGATCAGCCGCTCCCGCACGTCCTCGCGGTTGCGCAGCTGGCTGCGGTAGGTGTCGCCGACGATGATCAGCACGCCCGCCGCCGTCATGCGCGAGCCGGCCAGCCGGACCAGCCGGGCCTTCACGTCGTCCGGGATGTTCGGCGAGGCCGCCACGTCGAAGCGCAGTTGGACGGCGCTGTCCGTCTTGTTGACGTGCTGGCCGCCGGGACCGGACGCGCGGATGAAGCTTTCCTGAAGCTCGCTCTCGTCCAGGCTGATGCGCGGGGTGACCCGGATCATCAATCGGCCGCCGCCGTCACGCCTTCCTGCTCCTCGACCCCGAGGTCGAGAAGCGGGAGGAAACTGGCGGGCTCCTGCGCGCCGGACAGCGCATAACGCCGGTTGAAGATGTAGCAGGGCACCGCCTGAAGGCCGAGCTGGCGCGCCGTGGCGTCGGCATTGAAGACCGCCGTGGTCTCCGCATCGCCGTTCAGAAGATTTTTGATCTCCGTGAAATCGAAGCCCAGGCCGGCGGCGGTCGCGGCCAGCGTGTCGCGGTCGCCGATGTCCAGCCCGTCCACGAAATAGGCGTGGAACAGCGCGTCGGCCATCCGGTCGCCCAGCCCGTGGCGGGTGGCGATGCGGATCAGCCGGTGACCGTCGAAGCTGTTGGGCGTGCGCCGGATGCGGTCCAGCCGCAGCGGCAGGCCGTCGCGCTCCGCCGTTTCCTCGACCACCAGATGGATCTGCCGCGCCCGCTCCGTGCCGCCGAACTTGGCCGCCAGATAGGCGCTGCGCTCCATGCCGCCCGCCGCCATGTCCGGGTTGAGCTGGAAGGGCTGCCAGCGCAGTTCCACCTGGACGCGGGGCCGGTCGGCCAGGGCGCGGGCAAGCCGCCGCTTTCCGATGTAGCACCAGGGGCAGATCAGGTCGGCATAGGTTTCGATCAGCATAGGCCCACTATCCCCCATTCCCGCCCCGCCGCGCAACCGCCCTGCCCATGGGGCGCCCTGCCGCGTTCGGGCAACCGCCTTTGCAACCCTTTGTTAACCCTTGCCGCCGGAAAGTCGCCCTGTTGCGCGGATGAGCGTCCGCGGCGGTCGGAGGCGTGTGGCGATGGCGAATTCCTATGTGGACGGCAAGGTGCGCGACGCGCTGGTGGCGGCCAAGGGGAGCCGGGCGACCGCGCAGAAGCTTCTGATGGCCTGGGCGGTCGAGGACCCGCAGCTCCTGCTGGGCATCTCGCAGCCTTTCCTGAAGGCCATCGCCGCGGCGGCGATCGAGCGGGGCGTCCGCCCGTCGGCGCCCAGCCGGTCTGCGCCCGCGCAGCCGGGCCGGTCCCGTGGTTCCGCGGATTCGGCGCTGAGCAAGGAGGCGCTGGCCGACGTGCTGAGCCGCCTCGGCCGCGATCCCGGTGAGGACGCACCGGCGCCGCGTGGCCGCGCCGGTTCACCCGCTCCGGTGAAGTCCGCCACCATGGTGGTTCCCGCCGGCAAGGGCGGGCAGGGCGGCGTCAGCCATGAAAAGGCGATGATGACCCTCGCCAAGGCCTTCGTGGCGAAGAAGATGCGCTGAGGAACGGCGCGGGGGCTTACTCCGCCGTCATCCGTTCGATCCAGCCCGGCTGCCGCGGTTCCGGCCGGATGTCCGGCGGCGGGCTCGCCAGGGCCGTGTGGCCGTTGCGGTGGGGGTCGGGGATGTGGTGGCAATCCACATCGGCCAGCGTCTTGTAGCAATAGACACGGGAACGGTCGACGTACACCTTCTCCGGGCAGTAATGCCCGGTTTCCGAGAAGGACACGGACGAG
The DNA here is from genome assembly GCF_058780635.1 of Azospirillum sp. UENF 312511. NCBI lineage: Bacteria > Pseudomonadati > Pseudomonadota > Alphaproteobacteria > Rhodospirillales > Azospirillaceae > Azospirillum > Azospirillum sp. UENF 312511. The sequence goes on from NZ_JBSNCG010000003.1 coordinate 2,776,792, forward strand.
CAGTCGCGCCCGGTCGCGGCGGACACCAGATGATCGCCGAGCGTCTTCTTGGTGCTGGTGACGGACGCCAGATCGGCGCCGAGGCTGGCGACCATCATCGGCCCGCCGCAAGCGCCGAGCGGGACCACCGCCAACGCCAGCAACGCGATTGACTGAGCGAGCCTCATCACCCTTCACACCCCGTTCCGTGTTCGATCCGATTCCAGGCGAACCTCATTAAGAAGCCGTGAATCAGCGCAGCAGCGTGCAGATTCGCGACCGGCACTGCACCAGCACGAAGGTGTCCTTGTCCTCCGTGCAGCCCACCTTGAACACCGTCTGGCCGGAGCGGCCGGTGACGTAGCTCATCACCTCTACCTTGGCGGGCGTGCAGTTGCCCAGCGACTTGGCGGCCTCCTTCGCCTCGGCCTGCCCGGCGGAGACGTTGGCGGCCTGGACCGCCGGCGACGCCGACAGGCACAGCGCGAGGGCGCCGAGGGCAGCGAGGCGGAGAGCGATGACGCGCATGGCCGGATCGGTGGGCTGGTGGGTGCTGAGGGAGTTTATGGCACGGGTGTCGCGAATTCGGCTGTGCAAAAGTGGTAACCGCGGACTCACGCGCTTTTTGCGGGCTCGGCGTGCCGGTGAGACAGGAAGAAGCGCAGCATCTCCCGCGCGGCGTCCGGCCCCTGCGGGTCGGTGTAGGTGCCGTCCGGGCTGCCGCCAGACCAGGCGTGGCCGCTGCCGTGGACGATCCACTGCTCGAACAGCGTTGCTCCATCGCGGTCCTTGTGGACGGTGCGGGTGAAGCCGCGCCCGCCGGGTGCCTGTCCCTCCTCGGTCTTCGCGGTCAGCCCCTCTGCGTTGGCGGTGGCCTGCGCCATCACATGGTCGCCGTTGCGCGGGTGCACGACCTTGTCCGCGTCGCCGTGGAAGACGATGGCCGGAACCACCGGAGCCCCCGCCGCCGGGCGTTGGCCGGCCGAGGAGCCGGCCTTCATCGCCAGCAGGGCGGACGGCACGCCGCTGGCCGAGCCGTAGGGCAGGCCGGAATGGACGCCCACCGCGGCGAACAGGTCGGGGTGGGTCGTCACCAGGACCATCGCGGCGGACCCGCCCGCGGAAATCCCAGCGACGTAGACGCGCTGCGGGTCGGCCCCTTGCTCCGCCAGGACCTGCCGGGTGGCTCCGGCGATCAGCGCCGGTTCGCCGCGCTCGCGGCGCTGGTGGTCGGGGTTGAACCAGTTCCAGCACTTCTTGTCATTCGCCGCGGGGGTCTGCTCCGGATAGAGGACGAGGCAGCCGGCTTCCTCGGCCAGACGGTTCATGCGGGTTCCGACGGCGAAGTCCTCCGGCGACTGGGTGCAGCCGTGCAGCATGACCAGCAGTGGGCGGGGGCCCGCCGCCACACCCTTCGGCACGAACAGCCGATAGGCGAGCGAGCCGGAGTCGCCGGTGAAGATCCCGGATTCCATCGGCTCCGTCACGGGGACGGGCTTCGGCGGGGGCGGAGGGACGGGCGCGCCGCGGCGGAACAGCTTGCCGGCGAGGCGCCGGAGGAAGGCTGCGGCGCGGGCCAGGGCCGGGCGGGGCCGGGTGGTGTCGGTCACGATCGGCGGCTCCGGGATCGTTCGGGAGGGAAGGCGGCGGATGGTACGGGACGGAGGTGGCGGAGGACAACCGCCGATCTGCACTCCGGTCTGGCAACTCCATGGCGGTTTGCGCCGGGGCGCCAACTGCGCTAACCATCCGGTTCCGCAAGCGCCCGTCCGCCAAGCGTCGCCCAATACCCGCAAGCGCCCAGGTGAGCCGACCGTCATGAGCACCGACATCACCCTCGTCCTGGGCGGCGCCCGCTCCGGCAAGAGCCGCTACGCCGAGGGGCTGGTGACCGCATCGCCCGGCCCGCGGGTCTACATCGCCACGGCCCAGGTCTGGGACTCCGAGATGGCCGACCGCGTCGCCCGTCACAAGGAGGACCGCGGCCCCGGTTGGACGACGGTGGAGGAGCCGCTCGACCTGCCCGGCGCGCTGCGCCGCCACGCCGGTGCCGGGACGGGCGTGCTGGTCGATTGCCTGACGCTGTGGCTGTCCAACCTGATGATGGCCGATGCCGACGTGCCCGTCCGCTCCGCCGAGCTGCTGGCCGCTTTGGCCGGTGTGGAGGGGCGGGTGGTGCTGGTTTCCAACGAGGTGGGGCTGGGCATCGTGCCGGACAACGCGCTGGCCCGCCGCTTCCGCGACCATGCGGGGCGGCTGCATCAGGACATCGCCGCCGTGGCCCAGCGGGTGGCCTTTGTCGCCGCCGGGCTGCCGCTGCTGCTGAAGGGAGAGACACCATGACCGAAGACGCCGACCAGAACGAGCGCCACGCCGAGAAGATGAAGCGGCGCAAGGCGCTGCACGACCGGGTGATGGCCAGCAAGACGCAGGAGAAGGGCCTGCTGATGGTCAACACCGGCAACGGCAAGGGCAAGTCCACCGCCGCCTTCGGCCTGATCCTGCGCGCCGCCGGGCACGGCATGCGGGTGGGGGTGGTGCAGTTCGTCAAGGGCGCCTGGTCCACCGGCGAGACGGTGGCGCTGGAGCGCTTCGACGACCTCGTGGACTTCTTCACGATGGGCGAGGGCTTCACCTGGGAGACCCAGGACCGCGAGCGCGACATCGCCGCCGCCAAGGCCGCCTGGGCCAAGGCGCAGGAACTGATGGCCGACCCGAAATACAGCCTCGTCGTGCTGGACGAGCTGAACATCGTCCTGCGCATGGGCTATCTGCCGGTGGAGGAGGTGCTTCCGGTGCTGACCGGGCGGCGTGAGGGGTTGCATGTGCTGGTCACCGGCCGCACCGCCAAGCCGGAGCTGATCGAGGCCGCCGACCTCGTGACCGAGATGACGCTGGTCAAGCACCCCTTCCAGGCGGGCGTCAAAGCCCAGCCGGGCATCGAGTTCTGAGCCATGCCGCGCGCGATCATGCTCCAAGGCACCGGCTCCGACGTCGGCAAGTCGCTGCTGGTGGCCGGGCTGTGCCGGGCGCTGGTCCGTCGCGGCCTGACCGTGCGGCCCTTCAAGCCGCAGAACATGTCCAACAACGCCGCCGTCACCGCCGACGGCGGCGAAATCGGGCGCGCCCAGGCGCTCCAGGCGCGGGCCTGCGGGGTGGCGCCGTCCGTCCACATGAACCCGGTGCTGCTGAAGCCGCAGTCGGACGTCGGGTCCCAGGTGGTGGTGCGCGGCGTCGTGGCGGGCACGGCGCGGGCCGGTGACTACCAGTCGCGCAAGGGGCAGCTTCTCCCCACCGTGCTCGACAGCTTCGAGCGCCTGAAGGCCGAGGCTGACGTGGTGGTGGTCGAGGGGGCGGGCAGCCCGGCCGAGGTCAACCTGCGGGCCGGCGACATCGCCAACATGGGCTTCGCCACCGCGGCCGGCGTGCCGGTGGTGCTGGTCGGCGACATCGACCGCGGCGGGGTGATCGCCAGCCTCGTCGGCACCCACGCCCTGATTCCACCGGAGGAGCGGGCGCTGGTCGCCGGCTTCCTCATCAACAAGTTCCGCGGCGACGTGCGGCTGTTCGACGGTGGCCTCTCGGTCATCACGGAGCGCACGGGCTGGCCGAGCTTCGGCGTCGTGCCCTGGCTGGTCGATGCCGCCCTGCTGCCGGCGGAGGACGCGGTGGCGCTGGACACCTGGAAGACCCGCTCCGGGGGGCGGTTGCGCGTCGCCGTACCGATGCTGTCGCGCATCGCCAACTTCGACGATTTCGACCCGCTGGCCCAGGAGCCGGACGTGGCCCTGTCCATGGTGCCGCGCGGCCAGCCGCTGCCGGGCGACGCCGATCTGGTCATCCTGCCGGGCAGCAAGGCGACCATTGCCGATCTGGCGGTGCTGCGTGCCCAGGGCTGGGACGTCGATCTCGCCGCCCATCGCCGCCGCGGCGGGCGGGTGCTGGGCATTTGCGGCGGCTACCAGATGCTCGGCCGGCAAATCGCCGATCCGGACGGCATCGAGGGGCCGCCGGGCGAAGCCGAGGGGCTGGGCCTGCTGGAGGTGGACACCGTGCTGAAGGGGCCGAAGGTGCTGGAGGAGGCAACCGGGACGGAGGCCGCCACGGGGGCCGCGGTCGCCGGCTACGAGATGCACATGGGCCGCACGGAGGGGGCGGACCGCGCCCGCCCGATGCTGACCCTGGCGAACGGTCAGACGGATGGCGCGGTGTCCGCCGACGGGCGGGTGATGGGCTGCTACCTGCACGGTCTGTTCGGGGCGGACGGCTTCCGCGCCGCCTTCCTGACGGGGCTGGGGGCCGAGGCGTCCGGCCAGTCCTATGCGGCGACGGTCGAACAGGCGCTCGACCGCATCGCCGCCCGGCTGGAGGAGCATGTGGACATCGACACCCTCCTGGCCGCCGCCCGGTGAGCGGCAGCTTCATGAAACGGATTTCATGATCCCGCAACGCTGGAGTCAGGCGGGCGACGCTACAACTGCAGTCATTGACGACGTTTGATTACTGGCGAGTCATCCACCGGCGGTTCCCGCCGCCGGCCACACACGATCCGGAATGTTCCCGCATACCCTCGGATCGTTTCTTGCGGCGGTGTGCATTGGGTTTTTGCCTTGGATCGGCGTCCCCCGCCCAGGCTTCCCCCCAAACCCTTGCACACCGCCGTCTTCTTTTCCCTCTCCGGCCTTTTTCGGAAACCGCCGCGCTTGACGCGGAGCCCCCTCGGCGGGCTTGAATGGGTGCCACAGGCCCCCGTATCCCCGCTGCCGAGACTCCATTCCCGTGCGTCCCGTCGTTCTTTTCCCCCTGTTCCGCCCGGTGACGGCGCTCCCCGGCCTCGGTCCCCGGCTGGGCAAGCTCGTCGAAAAGCTGGCCGGTCCGCAGGTCGTCGACCTGCTGTGGCACCTGCCGTGCGGCGTCATCGACCGCCGCTACGCCCCGAAGATCGCCAAGGCGCCGAACGGGCGGATCGCCACCATGACGGTGTGCATCAATTCGCACGCCGCCCCGCACAATTCCCGCCATCCCTACAAGGTCCGCTGCACCGACGAGACGGGCGTGCTGGAGCTGATCTATTTCCATGTGAAGGGCGATTGGCTGGAACGGCAGATGCCGGTCGGCAAGACGGTGGTGGTGTCCGGCAAGGTCGAGTGGTTCCACGACACGCCGCAGATCACCCACCCCGACGCCGTGGTCCCGTTGGAGTCGAAGGACGAGATCGAGGCGGTGGAGCCGGTCTATCCGATGACCGCCGGGCTTCCGGCCAAGACGCTGCGCAAGGCCGTGCGCGCCATGCTGAACGACGTGCCGGAACTGCCGGAATGGCAGGACGCCGCGTGGCGGTCGCGCAACGGCTGGCCGACGTGGCACGAGTCGATCCGCCGCGCCCACACGCCGGAGGACGAGGCCGACCTCGCCCCGACAAACCCGATCCGCCGCAGGCTGGCCTATGACGAGCTGCTGTCGAACCAGCTCGCCCTGACGCTGGTCCGCATGCAGCAGCGCCGCCTGTCGGGCCGCGTCATCCAAGGCGACGGGCGGCTGCGCGCCAAGGTGGCCGCGGCGCTGCCCTTCTCGCTGACCAACTCCCAGGCCACATCCTTGGCGGAGATTTACGAGGACATGGCGGCGGAGCGGCGGATGCTGCGCCTGCTCCAGGGTGACGTCGGCAGCGGCAAGACGGTGGTCGCGCTGATGGCGATGCTGAACGCGGTGGAGGCCGGCCATCAGGCCGCCCTGATGGCGCCGACCGAGATCCTGGCCCGCCAGCACGCCGAAAGCCTCGCCCCGCTGTGCAAGGCGGCGGGGGTGGACCTCGCCCTGCTGACCGGGCGCGACAAGGGCAAGGCGCGGCAGGCTGTGCTGGACCGTCTGGCCTCGGGCGAGCTGCCGCTGCTGGTCGGCACCCACGCGCTGTTCCAGGAGGATGTTGCCTTCAAGGACCTTGCGCTGGCGGTGATCGACGAGCAGCACCGCTTCGGCGTCCACCAGCGGCTCCAACTCTCCGCCAAGGGGCGGGCGGTGGACGTGCTGGTGATGACGGCGACGCCGATTCCGCGCACGCTGACGCTCACCGCTTACGGCGACATGGACGTGTCGCGCCTGACCGAGAAGCCGGCGGGGCGCAAGCCGATCCAGACCGTGACCATCGCGCTCGACCGGCTGGAGGAGGTGGTCCATGGCATCCACCGTAAGGTGCAGGAGGGCGCGCGGGTCTACTGGGTCTGCCCACTGGTCGACGAATCGGAACAGACCGACCTCGCCGCCGCGACGGAGCGTCACGCCTTCCTGCGCGCCACCTTCGGCGACCGGGTGGGGCTGGTCCACGGCAAGATGCGCGGGCCGGACAAGGACGCGGTGATGGCCGCCTTCCAGGCCGGCAACCTGGACGTTCTGGTCGCCACCACGGTCATCGAGGTCGGGGTGAACGTGCCCGAGGCCACCGTCATGGTGATCGAGCACGCCGAACGCTTCGGCCTCGCCCAGCTTCACCAGCTCCGCGGCCGGGTGGGGCGCGGCGAGAAGCCGTCCTCCTGCCTGCTGATGTTCGACCCGCAACTGACCGAGACGGCGCGCGCCCGGCTGAAGACGATGCGCGACACCGAGGACGGCTTCGTCATCGCCGAGGAGGATTTGCGGCTGCGCGGCGCCGGCGAGGTGCTGGGCACCCGCCAGTCAGGCCTGCCGGAGTTCCGCATGGCCGATTTGGCGGTGCACGGCGACCTGCTGGCGGCGGCCCGCGACGACGCGAAGCTGATCGTGGATCGCGATCCCGATCTGGCTGGCGAGCGCGGTCAGGCGCTGCGAACGTTGCTGTACCTGTTCGAACGGGACGCGGCGGCCAAGACGTTGCGGTCGGGGTAAGTAAAGCGTGTCAGGACATTCTCACGCCCGCTTGCGCTCGTCCAGAAGCGCGGCCTTCACCTCGCGGGGCTTGCGGTCGGGTGGGGTGACGATGCCGCCGGACATCACCAGCTTCAGCCCGTCCTCCACCGTCATGTCCAGAACGGTCACCTCGCGCCGCGGCAGGATCGCCAGATAGCCGGCGGTCGGCGGGGCGCAGGGGATGAAGACGTGCACCATCTCCTCTTCGGAGATCTTCTGGATCTCCGGATGGGCGCCGCCGGTGATGAAGCCGAGCGACCACATGCCGTGGCGCGGGAACTCGACCAACACCACCTCGCGGAAGGCCTTGGACTTCTTGGCGAGCACCGTCTCGACAATCTGCTTCACCGCCCCGTAGACGGAGCGGACGACCGGCATGCGCTCCACCACGCCCTCGCCGATGCGCACCACCAGCCGCCCGACATAGCCGGCGGCGAAGGCGCCGATCAGGGTCAGCACGATGATCAGCGTCAGCACCCCGATGCCGGGGATCGAGAAGGGCAGGTAATTCTCGGGATTGTAGGCGGAGGGGATCAGCGGGCGCACATGCCCGTCGATGAAGGCCAGCAGCCACCAGCCGAGATAGACCGTGACCGCGATCGGCGCCGTCACCAGAACACCCGCCAGGAAATAGGCGCGCAGCCGCCCCATCAGCCCGATACCGGCGGGCCGGTGGGACGTGCTCTCGTCCGCCGCGCTCTGGCTGTCCTGCTCGTTCCGATCCACCGCCCCACCCCCGAAAATCCGACGCCCGCTATAGTGATACAGGACATGGCTCCCGCTCAATCCACAACGACGTATCGGACGACGGGAAAGAGTCGTCGGGGAGAAAGCGAAGGAACTCCCTCCGGAGGGCTGGTCCGCCACCCCCGCGCGCATCACATCGCTGAGAATGACCCACACCCCCCGCATCCTCTCGCTCGCCACGGCCCTGCCGCCCCATCGTCTCGGCCAGGACGAGGCGCTCGGCGTCGCGCGGGCCGTCTTCGGGCCGCGAATGCGCGACTTCGAACGGCTGGTGCCGGTCTTTGCCAACACCGGCATCGAAACCCGCCACGCGGTCATGCCCATCGACTGGTACATGGAACCGCGCGGCTGGCCGGAGCGCACCGCCGCCTTCCGAGACGGCGCTCTGGCCTTGCTGGAGGAAGCGGCGGGGCGGGCGCTGGCCCATGCCGGCCTGAGGCCGCAGGACGTGGACGCCATCGTCTGCGCCTCGACCACCGGAATCGCCACGCCCAGCCTGGAGGCCCTTCTGCTGGAGCGCATGGGCTTCCGCCCCGACACGGTGCGTCTGCCGCTGTTCGGGCTGGGCTGCGCCGGCGGCGTGCTGGGGCTGACCCGCGCCGGGCAGATCGCCCAGGCGATGGCGGGGCGGACGGTGCTGTTCCTGGTGGTCGAGCTTTGCACACTGGCCTTCCGCGCGGCCGAGGCGACGCCGACCAACGTCGTCGCCAGCGCCCTGTTCGCAGACGGCGCGGCGGCGGCGGTGCTGCGCGCCGATGCAGAGGGAGAAGAACCGCGCCTCGTGGATGGGGCGGAACACACCTGGCCGGGAACGCAGGACGTAATGGGCTGGCGGGTCGAGGATGACGGTCTCGGCGTGATTTTCAGCCAGAGCATCCCGGCGCTGATCCGCAACCGGCTGGAATCGGTGCTCGACGGCTTCCTGGATCGGCGGCGGCTGGCCCGCGGCGATCTCGTCGGGCTGATCGTCCACCCCGGCGGCGCCAAGGTGCTGCACGCGCTGGAGGAGGTCTGCACCCCGGTGTCCGCCGGGCTGGACGACGCCTGGGCGGTGCTGCGCCGCTGCGGCAACATGTCGGCGGCCAGCGTGATGTTCGTGCTGGAGCGGCGCATCGCGTCCGGCGCCCGCGGCCCGCATCTGATGACCGCGCTCGGCCCGGGCTTCACGGCTGCGATGGCCCAGGTCGACCTCTAGGAGCGCTTGGAATGGAAACGCTGCCGCTGGGCTGGCCCCACGTCATCCTGCTGCTGGTCGCCGCCCAGCGCTTGGGCGAACTCGTCGTCGCCCAACGCAACACGCGCCGCCTGCTGGCCGAGGGAGCGCAGGAGGTCGGGGCCGCCCATTACCCGCTGTTCGTCGGGCTGCACGCCGGATGGTTGGCCCTGCTGTTCGCCGTCGTTCCGGCGGACGCGCCGGTCAACGGCTGGCTGCTCGCCCTGTTCGTGCTGCTCCAGGCCGGGCGGGTCTGGGTGATCGCCACGCTGGGGCGGTTCTGGACCACCCGCATCGTCACCTTGCCCGGCGCGCCGCTGGTGCGGCGTGGGCCGTTCCGCTGGGTCCGCCACCCCAACTATCTGGTTGTGGCGGGCGAACTGGCCGTGCTGCCCCTGGTCTTCGGGGCGTGGTGGATCGCGGTGCTGGCCACGCTGCTGAACGTGCCGCTGACCCTGCACCGCATCCGTGTCGAGGACGGCGCGCTGTCCGGACGGCGCGCGCTCAGGTCAGCAGGAAGCACAGCATCGTGACGCAGCCGGCGATGGCCGCCCCGTCGAGATGGTTGGGGAAGGCGTGCCAGAAGGATTCGCGGGACTCGGGTTCCTCGCGGTCCATCTCGTCCAGCCACAGGCCGGCGGGCAGCCCGCCGTTGGCGCGCTCCGCCAGGGCACCGGACAGATGGGCCATCGACACCGCCAGATAGCAGAACTTCACGAAGTTCAGGACGAAGTACATCGGCCCGCCGGCCTCGGCGATGGGATCGGTCACGCCGCCCATCGCCGCCACGGCGGTCGCCATGGCGATGGCCGCGGCGAAGGGAATGGCGACGACCGACAGCAGGCGTTGCGAATCCACGCGGCCGGCGTAGGGGATCAGGCTGCGGGGAACGGGGCCGGAGGGCAGTTGGAACGACATGGCTCTCTCAATTCCGGTGGGCGCGTCCCGTCCGTTCTGCCGCTTTCAGGGTTAACGGGACGTTAGCGCCACCCGTTGGAGGGAGACGGTTCCACCTTTGCGCAGGCCCGGCTATGCTCCGCGCTGCGCTTGAGGGCGGTTGTCAGAAAAGGATGCGACCCCGTGCCTGCCGACGCTGGAGCTTCCCGGCTGGATGAAATCACGCTTCTCAGCCCGCTGTCCGCGGAGGAGCGCGCCGCCGTGGCACGCCAGTGCCGCTGGCGCCGCTTCCACGCGAACGAGCAGGTCATCGACCACCAGGGCGAGTCGCGGGACGTCGCGCTGGTGGTCCAGGGGCGCGTGCGGGTGTTGAGCCATTCCCCGGCGGGGCGCGAGATCAGCTTCGACGACATCGAGGCCGGCGGCTTCCTGGGCGAGATGGCTGCCATCGACGGGCTTCCCCGCTCGGCCTCCGCGATGGCCTTGGAGGAGGGGACGTTGATCGCCTTCCTGGCGCCCCGGCCCTTTCAGGAACTGGTGTCCGGTCACCCGGACCTCGCCATGGCGGTGATGAGGCGGCTGTGCCGGGTCGTCCGCATCGCCACCGACCGGGTGATGGAACTGTCGACGCTGGGCGCCAACAACCGTGTTCACGCCGAACTGTTGCGGCTCGCCAAGCGGGGGCGGGTGGAAGGGGCGACGGCGGTGATCGCTCCGATCCCCGTCCATGCCGACATTGCCAGCCGGGTCAGCACCGCGCGCGAAACGGTCGCCCGCGTGCTGAACGACCTCGCCCGTGATGGGTTGGTGGAGCGGCGGGCCGACGCGCTGGTCGTCCGCGACCTGGACCGGTTGGAAGCGTTGGTGGAGGACGTCCGGGCCGGCGCCTGACGGAACGCTGCCTGGAAACGGCCCCTCAGTCCTCCCGCCCCAGAACGGTGAGGATCAGGGCGCGAAGCGATTCGGGATCGTAGGGCTTGGGCAGGAAATGCCAGCCCGCGGCGCGGATCTCCGCCTTGGTGGCCACGGATTCATCGCCGGTGGTGATGATGACGGGCAGGGCGGAACCGACGTCCGCCAGAACCTCCCTGACCGATTCCGGCGCCTTGCCGTGACGTCCCAGATGGTAATCGGCGACCAGGATGTCGGGGAGCGCCCCGCCGTTCAGCGCGTCCAGCAGCGCGGCTGGCGTCGGGGCGCTGACCAACACCATTCCCCAATCCTCGAACAGGGTTTCCATGCACAGGCACAGCACCATGTCGTCCTCGAGAAGGGCGACGGTCAGTGTGCCGGAGCTTGCGGATCGGCCGGCGAGGGGGGCGTCGGTCATGCGTTATCCAATGAACAGCGGGGAAACCGGTGAACAGCGGGACGGCGATGCCGGTTGCCCGATACCGCCCGTCCGGCCTGTTTGGGAAAGCTGTTGCGGGGGTGGCCGCTGTCCGCTCCGTGGTCCGTCTGCTTGGTTATCTGTGCAGGTAATTAAGATTCTATATCGAACGGCGCGCCGACGCATTGTCATAGGTTAATCGGAAGGGGATATCGAAGAGGATCGCAAATCCGATCAGTCCCCCGCGCGCTTCCGGTCGGACTTGGCGTCCAAGGCGTGCTCCAGCTGTTTGGGCGCCTGGATCAGATGCAGGTACAGCTCGTCGAACTGGCCGACCGAGGCGAGCTGCTTCACATCGTGGACGGTAATCTGTTGCCCGGCCAGATCGATCAGCCCGATGTCGCGCAGCCGCCGGAGCGTCCGGTTGATGTGGACGATGCTGAGCCCCAGCGCGTCGGCCAGGATTTCCTGGGTGACCGGCAGGGTGAAGCGCCCCTCCTCGACCAGCCCGACGATGCTCAGCCGCCGCAACAGTTCCACGATCAGGTGGGCCGTGCGTTCCAGCGCGGTGCGGCGCCCGACGCTGAGCAGGCGTTCGGCGATGATCGCTTCCTCCTTGGCGCCCGACCAGGCGAGGGCGGCGGCCAGACGGGGGAAGAGCTTGAACAGTTCGATGATTCGTTCCGGCTGGAAGTTGGCGACCTCCGCCGGGGTCAGGGTGGTGACGCCATGGTCCGCCGTCTCGAACAGGTTGCAGTAAAAGCCGATGATATCCCCGGGCAGGACAAAATTGACGACCTGCCGCCGCCCGTCGGGAAGCGCTTTGTGACGGATTGCCCAACCTTTGCGCATCACCCGCACGCAACCGTAGCGTTCTCCCTGCTGAAGAAGATCAGAACGCGAACCGTGCCGGGTAACATTGCGCTCCAACTCGTTGAGGAAACTCTTCTCCTCGTCTGTCAGGCTCATGTAACTGGTTATCTTGCGCCCCAGTGGAGATGACGGTATGTTGGCCTGGGCGCGGGTCATTTCTGTTCCAGCCTTTGATCGTCCAATTGTTATGGCCCCGAAGCGAGTGCCACTGCCAGCCCAATTCCGGGCGGCCTCGAACGATTAAGCCAAACGATAAAACCATCTATAACATAGGTTAATGGGGGTTAGATTTTCTCGACCGGACAGGTGAGGGATCATATACAAAACTGTTGGTGGCATTGGCCGTATGGGGTTTTGAACGGCCGTCGGTGGTAACAGATGAGTGCGGGGGGCGGCATGGCGGCGGAGCGGGATGCGGCGGGACTGGCTGCCCTCTCGATTTGTGAATCCCTTATGCTCGCATTGGTGGAACGCGGTGTCTTACGGCTCGAGGAAGCGCATGCAGCGCTCGAGGACGCCGCTGCCGCCCACCAAAATCGCGATCCAAAGGGCGAGGACCCGAACCTGCATCGCTTGGCGTTGCAGATCGTCGAGCGCCTGATGATTCAGGTGAACGCCACCCATCCCGCATCGGTGCAGATCGGGATCGGGCAGATGGCAGACGGCGGTTCCCAGGACTGAGAACGCGCACGGGACGCCTTTCCGGGCGAAACGGAGAGAGCCCCGCCATTCCGGCGGGGCTCTCTTCATGCTTGCGATCCGGGCCGATGATCCGATGGGTGGGTGTGGTCAGTCCGCCCCGGCCTTGGCGGCTTCCGTGGGCTCCGGCCGTTGCTTGCCCAGCCCGATGTTGGGGAAGGCGTTGATCAGGGCGGTGATGAAGGCCGACAGGTAGGGCAGCGACTGCACGACCAGCAGGCCCGACCACATGAAGGCGTCGCGGTTCTCGTGACCGAACACCACCACGATGGCCAACGCGGCGCCCCACAGGCCCAGCAGCAGTGCGATCTCCTCCCGCGCCATCAGGAAGGCCTGCATCAGCGCCGGCTGGTTCTCGCACTTCGGCGTGCGGACGAAGGGGCGCCCGGAGGTGAGCATGCCCAGCCACATGGCGCGACCCACCGTGTGGGTCAGCGCCATGCCGGCGATGGCCGCCCCCACCTTGTCCCAGAAGCCGCACTTCACGCGCGCCTCGTACAGCCAAAGCGAAGCGCCGACCTTGAAGGCAAAGACGCTGAGCGTCGGGATCATGAAGACGCTGGGCGGGAACTCGAAATACTTCGGGAAGGCCAGCAGGCCGAGCGACCAGATGATGCCGGCGATGCCGAAGATCATGTGGGCGGCGTCGGCGAACCAGGGCAGCCAGCCGGTGACGAAGTGGTACTTCTGCCCGGCGGTCAGGCGCGTACCGCCCGGCAGCAGATCGCGCCAGTGGTGCTTGAGGATCTGAACGGCGCCGTAGGCCCAGCGGAAGCGCTGCGTCTTGTAGGCGGAGAAGCTGTCGGGGACGAGGCCCTTGCCGTAGCTCTCCGGCATGTAGACGGCCTCGTACTTGTGCTCGAACAGGCGCAGGCCAAGGTCGGCGTCCTCGGTGATGCACCACTCGCCCCAGCGTCCGACCTCCTCCAGCGCCGACTTGCGGATGATGGTCATGGTGCCGTGCTGGATGATCGCGTTGCGCTCGTTGCGCTGGATCATGCCGATATGGAAGAAGCCGGCGTATTCCCAGTTGATCATCCGCTGGAACAGGTCGTGGCTCCAGTCCCGGTAGTCCTGCGGGGACTGCACGAAGCCGACCTCCGGCCGGTCGAAATGCGGGATGGTCGCCTTCAGCCAGTCGGGATGGACCTGATAGTCGCTGTCGATGACGGCGATGTGCTGGGCGTCCGGCGCCGTCTGGGCCAGCCCGAAGTTCAGCGCGCCGGCCTTGAAGCCCGGCCAGTTGTCCAGGTGGAAGAAGCGGAACTTCGGCCCCAGCTTGCGACAGTACTCCTCGACCGGGCGCCACACCGCCGGGTCCTTGGTGTTGTTGTCGAGCAGCAGGACTTCGTAGTTCGGGTAGTCCAGCCGGGCCAGCGCGTCCAGCGTCTCCATGACCATGTGCGGCGGCTCGTTGTAGCAGGGCACATGGATGGACACCTTCGGCGCGTTGGGCAGGGGGGCGGCCGAGCAAGGCTGGAACTTGCGCTTGAAGCGGTCCTGCCAGACGACCTCCGTCAGTTCGAGCCCGTCGATCAGCATGACGGCGAGCAGGACGAGCTGGCAGAAGACCAGGATGCCCCAGGCGATTTCCGTGGTGGTGGCGAGGCCGGCGACGCTGGCCGCGGTGAAGGTGAAGACCAGCACCGACGACACGCCCTGGATCATCGCGCCGTAGAAGACCTGTCCGCCGAACTTCAGGTCGCCGCCGCGGCGCCACAAGAAGAAGACGAGCGGCAGGAAGCCCACCGCGATGGAGATGCCGCAGAGCAGCGGCCAGTTCCGCAGCTCCGTCACCTCGCCGATCATCGGGAACTTCGGCTTGCGCCACGCGTCCCACAGGCCCCAGCTGGTGCCGGCGGTGCCTTCGATCTCCCGCTTCCAGGGCTGGTCGAAGGCCTCCATGATGAAGTAGTCGAGCTTGTTCTGAGCCGCGACGTTCAGGAAGGTGCGGATGAACTTGGCCTGGTTGACCTGGCTCGCCTCGGCGCCGCGGCGCCACGGGCCATCGGCCGGCCAGCCGATTTCCGAGATCAGGATGTGCTTGTTCGGAAACTTGGTCTTCAGCTCGTTGTAGCGGAACATGGCGTAATCGACCGACTGGTCGGCGGGCACGCCTTCCCAATAGGGCAGCAGGTGGACGGCTAGGAAGTCCACCGCGTCGGCCAGTTCCGGATGCTCCAGCCAGACGTGCCACGGCTCTGCAGTGGAGACCGGGACGTTGACCTTCTTTTTCACGCGCTTGATGTATTCGATGGCCTGCGGGACGGTGACGTCGGCGCGCAGGATCGCCTCGTTGCCGACCAGGACGCGGCGGACGTTGTTGTTGTCGCGCGCCAGCTTGATCAGGCCGTTGATCTCCGGCTCGTCGATCTCCGGCTTGCCGGCGATCCAGGCGCCCGCGGTGATCGGAATCCCGTACTTGCGGGCGATGGGCGCCGTCTGCTCCGACCCGTCGGTGGTGGAGTAGATGCGCACGCCCTTGACCGACCCCTCCAGGGCCTTCATGTCCTTCTCGATGTCTTCCGCCGAGGCCTTGTCGCCCTTGGACGGGCTCTTGTCCGGGTGGAAGGGCGTGTAGCCGACGCCGCTGATGGCGCCGCCCCAGGACCGTTCGGCGACCGGGCGGTTCCACAGCGCCCAGACTCCGATGTTGCCCAGGATCACGAGAAGAAGAGCCGCGATCGCCGACTTGCGCATGACCGTCTTTCTTTGTCCCAAACGTCTGCCGGCCGTCCTGGCTTTGTCCGCCCCGGCCGGGCATCTTTCAATTCAGCGAAGGGGTTCAACCGGATCGGCACGCAGGGGACTCGCCGCCCCGACACCGCCTTCGGACCGAACACCCGTACCCACCACCCTGGTTGCAGGACACGCCTCAATCCGCCGCGCGATCCGTATAAGCCGGAAGACCGAACGCCTCCGACCGGAACATCACCGGACCGAATAAAGATCGTGCGGCAGTTTATACATTTTTCCTAGTCCCGCAACCAGTCCCACTCCGACGCGCCGGTGCCCAGACCTGCAGCGGCAGCAATCCCCACTGGACGAAGACCCCACTGGACGAACGTGCCGGATGGGCGTTTTCTTCCCCGGACACCGCAAGGAAATCCTTACGGGCCGAAGGGAAGTCAGCACAGGGAAGACACGGGACCCCATGACGATGTTCCATCTCCACGACCGTTTGCAGGCCGATACCGCCCCGATCGCCGAATGGCCGCTGTGCCGTGTCCTTTTGATGGACAACCGGGTGTGGCCCTGGCTGATCCTGGTTCCCGCCCGGCATGGCTTGACGGAGATCCACCAGCTGTCCCGAGAGGACCAGCACCGGCTGGTGGACGAGATCGCCCAGGCCTCGCGAACGCTGGAAACCCTGTTCAGCCCGGACAAGATCAACGTCGGGGCCCTGGGCAATCTGGTTCCGCAGCTTCATATCCACGTCATCGCCCGCTCCAGGACGGACCCGGCGTGGCCGGGGCCGGTTTGGGGGTCGGGCTTCGCGGAGCGCTACAGCCCGGAGGAGCGGGACAGGCTTATCCGAAAGATCGGGGAGGGGTTGGGCCAAAAGTGAGGCCAGACAAAGCCGAACGCGACGGTACCCTCTCCTTTTGCGATCAAGCGAAGGCGTGACGTTTCTCCTGCGGCCCTGTTTACGGTCGCTGAAACATTCACCGATCAAAGGAGAGGGCACCATGAACACCGATCGCATCACGGGTGCCGGCAAGGAGCTGAAGGGCGAAGTCAAGAAGCAGGCCGGCGACCTGACCGGCAACCGGGATCTGAAGGACGAGGGCCGCGCCGACAAGGCCGAGGGCAAGCTGGACAAGGTCGTCGGCAAGGTGAAGGACATCCTCAAAGGCGACAAGTGATGGGCACGGAGGAGCGGGGGCATCGCAAGGACGATGCCCCGTCCGACGCCGCGCAGCGGATTGAGGACAAGCTCATCAAGGAAACCGGGCAGGCCTCGGGCGACCCCGACAAGCCGGTCCAGGAGAAGTTCGACGAATTGGGCGAGAAGCCCGATATCAAGAAGAAGAGCTTGCGGGACTAGGAATCGCCCCCTTCCATCCGGAAGGGGGTTTTTCTTTGTCATTCATTTTTCTTTGTCAATCAACGGTGATCCGCGCCTCGACCCGCACCGGGAAATTCACCGAATTGGCGATGAAGCATTTCTCATGGGCCTCGTGGTGCAGGGCCACGGCCTTGGCGGAATCGCTTCCGGGGGCGAGGGTGACCTGGGGGCGCAGGACGACGTCGGTGAAGCGGCCCCCGCCGTGCGCCTCCTCGGCCATCGTTCCGCCGGCATCGTCCGTGTAGGCGGTCACGCTGACGCCGTTCACGGCGCACAGATGCAGGTACCACAGCATGTGGCAGGCCGAGAGCGAGGCCACGAGCATGTCTTCGGGGTTGTAGCGCGCGGGATCGCCGCGGAAGGCCGGGTCGGACGAGCCGGGGATCGGCGGCTTGCCGGGCGTGGTGATCTCAAGATCGCGGCTGTACGCCTTGTAGCCCGAGGTTCCGGTTCCCTGGTTGCCGGTCCAGGTCACCGTCGTGCCGTACTGGTGTTCGCGCCCTGACATTGGTCCCTCCGGATGTGTTTCCGGGAGGGTAACCGCGGTCACCGCCGCTGAAAAGAAAACGGGCCATAAAAAAGCGGGAGGGCCGAAGCCCTCCCGCGATCTCAACACTGCCTTGCCCGTCAGCCTCAGCTGGCTTCGGCGGCGCGGGCGTGACGCTTGCGCTCGTTCGGGTCGAGGTAGCGCTTGCGCAGGCGGATGGACTTCGGCGTCACCTCGACCAGCTCGTCGTCGCCGATGTAGGACAGGGCGCGCTCCAGCGTCATCTGGATCGGCGGGGTCAGGCGGACCGCCTCGTCCTTGCTGGTGGTGCGGATGTTGGTGAGCTGCTTGCCCTTGATGACGTTGACCTCAAGGTCGTTGCCGCGGGTGTGCTCACCGATGATCATGCCCTGATAGACCGGAACGCCCGGATCGATCAGCATCGGGCCGCGATCTTCCAGGTTCCACAGCGCGTAGGCGACCGCGGTGCCGTCGGCGTTGGAGATCAGCACGCCGGTGCGCCGGCCGGCGATCGTGCCCTTGTAGGGGGCGTAGCCGTGGAACAGCCGGTTCATGATGCCGGTGCCGCGGGTGTCGGTCAGGAACTCGCCCTGGTAACCGATCAGGCCGCGCGACGGGGCGTGGAAGACGATGCGGGTCTTGTTGCCGCCCGACGGACGCATCTCGATGAGGTCCGCCTTGCGCTCCGCCATCTTCTGCACGACGGTGCCGGAGAACTCCTCGTCCACGTCGACGACGACTTCCTCAATCGGCTCCAGGCGCTGGCCGTTCAGCGGATCGGTCTTGAACAGCACGCGCGGGCGGCTGATGGCCAGCTCATAACCCTCGCGGCGCATCGTCTCGATCAGGATGCCGAGCTGCAGTTCGCCGCGGCCGGCCACCTCAAAGGCGTCGCCGCCCTCGGTGTCGCTGACGCGCAGGGCGACGTTGCCTTCGGCCTCGCGCATCAGGCGGTCGCGGATCATGCGGCTGGTGACCTTGTCGCCCTCGCGGCCGGCCAGCGGGCTGTCGTTGACCGAGAAGGTCATCGCCAGGGTGGGCGGGTCGATCGGCTGGGCGGCCAGCGGCTCGGCCACTTCCGGCGCGCAGATGGTGTCGGCCACGGTGGTGGTGGTCAGGCCGGCCAGGGCGACGATGTCGCCGGCGTGCGCCTCGTCCACCGGAACGCGCTCAAGGCCGCGGAAGGCCAGCACCTTGCTGATGCGGGCGTTCTCGATCAGCTTGCCGTCGCGGCTCAGCGACTTGATGGCCATGTTGACCTTGACGCTGCCGGTCTGGATGCGGCCGGTCAGGATGCGGCCCAGATAGGGGTTCGCCTCCAGCGTGGTCGCCAGCATGGCGAAGGGCAGGTCCTCTTCCACCTTGGGCGGCGGGACGTGATCGCGGATCAGCTCGAACAGCGGGGTCAGCGTCTCGCGGGCGCCGTTCTCCAGGTCCGTGGTCGCCCAGCCGTTGCGGCCCGAGGCGAACAGGGTCGGGAAGTCGAGCTGCTCGTTCGAGGCGTCGAGCGAGGCGAAGAGGTCGAACACCTCGTCATGCACCTCGTGCGGACGGCCGTCGGGACGGTCCACCTTGTTGATGACGACGATCGGGCGCAGGCCCAGCTTCAGCGCCTTGCCCAGCACGAACTTGGTCTGCGGCAGCGGCCCTTCGGCGGCGTCGCAGAGCAGGACCACGCCGTCCACCATGGAGAGAATGCGCTCGACCTCGCCGCCGAAATCGGCGTGGCCGGGGGTGTCCACGATGTTGATGCGCAGGTCGTTCCACAGGACCGACGTGCACTTGGCCAGGATGGTGATGCCGCGCTCGCGCTCCAGGTCGTTGGAGTCCATGGCGCGTTCGGCGACCTGCTGGTTCTCGCGGAACGAACCGGCCTGCTTGAGGAGCTGATCGACCAGGGTCGTCTTGCCGTGGTCGACGTGCGCGATGATGGCGACGTTACGAAGATTCATGTGTCGGGGACTCTTAAATCCGCTCTGGGGCTTCCGTTGCGCAATGCCGCCCCGACACCGCGGCACGTCGGCCGCGCACAACAAAAAAACCCTCCGAGATCGATCGGGGGGCTCTGCCGGGGAAACTGTTGCGACGCAATATAATGATCCGGCTTCATAACGCAAGCGGCGTGGTGGGGGAAACTCGCCCAAAGCGCCTATGCGGAATTTCCTTGCGCCGCGGCGACCGAATCATTGGCGTCTGCGTCTCGGAATCCCACATGGTCCGGTGATGACCAGCCGCGTTTCCGCTTCCCGCCTCGCCGTCATTCTCCTGTCCAGCGCGCTCGTCGCCGTGCCGGGCGACCCGTTGCGCGCGCAGGACCCCGTTCAGGAGGCCGCTCCGCCGCCCGCGGCGCAGGACGGTTCCGGGCAGGATGACCCCACCCCCGACGCCCCCGGCCCGCAGATCCCCTACGAGGTGGAGTTCACCGGGCTGGAGGACGACGAACTGCGCGACCTGCTGCGCGACAGCTCCTCGCTGGTCAGCCTGAAGAACGATCCGCCGCCGTCGGTGCTGGGGTTGGAGCGGCGGGCCGACAACGACCGGGAGCGCCTCCAGACGGCGCTGCGCTCCGCCGGCTTCTACGACGCCGTGCTTGACATCCGGGTGGACGCGGCCCGGACGCCGGCCAAGGTGACCGTGGCGGTGACGCCCGGCACACCCTACCGCTTCAAGACCATCACCATCGCCTCCACCGACGGCGCGCCGCTGCCGGGTGGGGACGTGACGCCCGGCGACATCGGCCTGCCGGTCGGGGAGCGGGCGCGCGCGCCGCAGGTGGTGGACGCGCAGTCCACGCTGCTGCGCCGGATGACCGACCGCGGCCACCCCTTCGCCACCGTCGCCGAGCGGCGGGTGGTGGTGGACCACGACGACCACAGCATGGACGTCACCTACTCGGTCGATCCCGGCCCGCTGGTGATGTTCGGCGACACCAAGATCGACGGGCTGGCCAGCGTCGACGAGGGGCTGATCCGCGGGCGCCTGCCCTGGAAGCAGGGCGACATCTACAGCCCGGCCAAGGTCGACCGGGCGCGCCAGCAGATCGCCCAGCTCGACGTGTTCGACACGGTGCGGGTGCGGCTGGCCGAGGAGCCGGGGCCGGGCGGCGTCACGCCGGTGGACGTGACCCTGGCCGAGAAGCTGCACCGCTTCATCGGGGCCAGCGCCTTCTACTCGTCGGAGGATGGCGTGGGCGGCTCGGCCTATTGGGGCCACCGCAACCTGTTCGGCGGGGCGGAGCGGCTGCGGCTGGGCGTCGAGGTCGGGCGAATCGGCGGCGACAACGGTGCCGGGCAGGGGCCGCGCGGCAGCCTGGACCTCCCGGATATCCGCCTGTCCGCCAACTTCCGCAAGCCCGACTTCCTGGCGCCGCGCCAGTCGCTGATCCTGGATTTCCAGGTCGCGTCGGAGCAGCCGCCGGCCTACGACCGGGTCGCCACCATCGGCTCGGCCTCGCTGGAGCGGCAGGTGACCGACCAGCTCAAGATCTCTTACGGCGTGTCTGGAGAGCGGGGGCGAGTCCGCAACAACCTGCGGGAGTACCAGACCGGCTTCATTGGCGTGCCGCTGGGCATCGCCTGGGACGGTTCGGACAATCTGCTGAACCCGTCCAGGGGCTACCGAGCCTCGCTGCTCGCCACCCCCTGGTTTCCGTACGCCGGGGATACGGACTCGATCTTCACCAGCTTCCAGATCAACGCGTCGGCTTACCGCGATCTGTCCGACGACGGGCGCTACGTCGCGGCGGCGCGCATTGGCGTCGGCAGCACGGTGGGGGCGTCGCTGGACCAGGTTCCGCCGGACCATCGCTTCTACGCGGGCGGCGGCGGGTCGGTGCGCGGCTATGGCTTCCAGAAGGCCGGGCCGCGCGACATCTACGGCGACCCGACCGGTGGACGGTCGCTGTTCGAAGCCGGTTTGGAATTGCGCGTCAAGGTGACCGAGACCGTCGGCATCGTGCCTTTCGTCGATGCCGGCACCGTCTTCGACAGCGCCTTCCCGGACTTCAAGGAACCGTTGAAGGTCGGTGCGGGCATCGGCGCCCGCTACTACACCGATTTCGGGCCGCTGCGGGCCGACGTCGCCTTCCCGCTGAACGCCGATTCCGGCGATGCGAAGTGGCAGCTCTATCTCAGTCTGGGTCAGGCCTTCTGATTCGTCCTTTCAACCGGTGATGCCGGGCCGGGTCGCATTTTTGCCACTTGGATCGGGATCGCCCATGCTCTTTCCCGTTATACCATTCGGGGAATGCCGCAACGGGGTGCGTGGTGTCGGGTCTGCGTCGTCTGATCGTCCTTCTTCTGGCCTTCGCCGTCCTGACCGGGGCGGTCCTGACGGAGGCCGCCCGCGCGGCCGACACCGAAGGGGGCGGCTGGGGTCCGGCCAACGCCGTCCGGCGCTGGATCGCCCAGACCATTGAGAAGGTGGTGAACGGCCCCGACCTTCAGGTCCGGATCGGCACCATCGGCGGCGCGGTCCCCATCAACTTCACGATTTCAGACGTCACCGTCGCCGACCGCGAGGGCGTGTGGCTGCGGCTGGAGGATCTGCGCGTCAACCTCGCCCCGACCGCCCTGCTGACCGGGCGGGCCAAGGCCGACGCCATCGAGGCGCAGCGCGTCGTCGTGGAGCGCGCGCCGCTGCCCACCGAGGGGCCGGAGCCGCCGCCCGACCAGGGGCCGACCTCGCTGCTGCCCAGCCTGCCGGTGGGCGTCGCCGTGGACAAGCTGGCCATCGCCGAGTTGGTCCTGGCGGAGCCGCTGATCGGGCAGGAGGCGCGGCTGAAGATCGACGGGTCGCTCGACCTCGCCTCGGGCGGGTCGTCGCTGGAAGCGCATCTGAACGTGGACCGTCTGGGCGAGCAGCCGGGCACGGTGGCGCTCGACGTCGCCTTCAACCCCGACGACAAGCGGCTCGACCTGAACCTGAAGGCGTCGGAGCCGGCGGGCGGGCTGATCGCCACCGCGCTGAACATCCCCGGCGCGCCGCCGGTCAGCGCCTCGTTGGACGGGCAGGGCTCGCTGGACGACTGGAAGGGCACCTTCACCGCGGCGGCGGAGAACGCCGCCCGGCTGGCCGCCGACGCCACGATCAAGGCGGTGCCGGAAGGGCACGCCGTCTCCATCGCGGCGAGCGGCGACGTGGCGTCCCTGCTCGGCCCCGACATCGCGCCGCTGGCCGGGCCGCAGCCGGCGCTGAAAGGCACCGTGGTGGTCGCTCCGGACGGCGCCCTGACCCTGCAGCCGGTGGCCGTCGAGACCGCCGCCGCCACGGCCAATCTCTCGGGGCGTGTCGGCGCCGACCGCCGCAGCCTCGACCTGCGCTACGAGGTCCAGGCCGGGCCGGACTCCACCCTGCACGGCTTCGCCCCCGGCATCGCTTGGCGGGAGGGCACCGTGTCGGGCACCGCCCAGGGCACGCTGGACGCGCTGACCGTGGTGGTGGAGGGGCTGATCCACGACCTTGCCGCCGACGATCCCGCCTTGGCCTCGGTCGCCGGGCCGGAGGTGCGGCTGGACGGGCGGGCGCGGATCAACGCCGACACCGGGGCGGTGGGGATCGACGGGGTGACACTGACCACCGCGGCGGCCAGCGCCGGGGCGCAGGGCAGCGTGACCGGCTGGGGTCAGACCGCCGACGTGACGGTGTCGCTGAACGCCGACGACTTGTCGCGTCTCTCCGCCCTCGCCGGGCAACCGCTGGCCGGGTCGCTGGCCCTGGCCGGGCCGGTGCGCCGGCAGGAGGACGGCACGCTGACGGCGGGCCTCAGCGGCGCGCTGCGTGGTCTGCAAACCGGAACGCCCGCCGACGGCGTGCTTGGCCGCGACGTCAGCCTGGGCGCGCAGGCGGTGATGGAGCCGGGCGGCGCCATGCGCCTCACCGACCTGACGGTGGATGGCCGCAATGGACGGCTGACGGGTGATGCGGCCCTGGTGGACGGGGCGGTGGACGCCAAGACCCGGCTGGAGATCGCCGACCTCGCCCCGGTGGGCACCGCCGCCGGAACGGAGATGGCCGGCGGTCTGACGCTCGACGCGACGGCGAGAGGTCCGCTGGACGCGCTGGTGGCGGAAGCGGCGCTGCACGCGCGGAACCTCGCCGTGCAGGGGCGCCGCTTCGGCGACACGCGGCTGAACGCCACCGCGGAGAACCTGCCGGCCGCCCCGCAGGGGCGTGTGTCGGCCCGCACGGAACTGGCCGGCGCCGGGCTGACCGCCGACGCCGCCTACGCGCTGGAAGGACAGGCGCTGCGGATCAGCGACCTCGCGCTGGCGAACGGGCCGAACCGGATCACCGGTGCGGTGCGCGTCGCGCTCGACGCCATGACCGCGACCGGCAAGCTCGACGGCAACCTGCCGCAGCTCCAGGCGCTGTCGGAGCTGGCCGGCGTGCCGCTGACCGGAGCGGCGGGTTTCACCGTCGCGCTCGACGCGCCGAACGGCAAGCAGGCGGCCAACCTGACCGCCAACGCCACCAACCTCCGCGTCGAGGGGGAGGGCGGTCCGCTGCTCGCCGCGCGCCGCCTGACCGCCAACGCCGACGTCGCCGACGCGCTGGGCAACGCCAGCGGCAAGGCGCGCGTGGAGCTTCAGGATGGGGCCGCCGCCGGCAACGACCTGTCCCGGGTGACGGCCAGCGTGGACGGTTCGCTCGCCAAGGCGGCCTTCCGGGCGGAGGCGGCGGGGGCCGGAAGCGACCCGCTGGGGCTCGAACTGGCCGGGGAGTTCACCCAGAACGGCGCGCTGAACCGCATCCGGCTGGACCGGCTCCAGGGCCGCTACAGCGGCGAATCCTTCCGGCTGACCCAGCCCGCCGCCATCGCCCTGGGCGATCGGCGCTACGAGGTGTCCGGTCTGCGGCTGGTCAGCGGCAACGCCCAGCTCGCCGCCGACCTCGGCCTGAACGGGGAGCGGCTGTCGGGCGAACTGCGGCTGGACCGCGTGCCGATGGCGCTGGCCCGGTTGGCGAATCCGACCCTCCGGCTCGACGGCACGCTGAACGCGCAGGCGACTCTCGGTGGCACCGTCCGCCGCCCGCAGGCCGATGCCACGGTGCGCGTCGCCAACCTGAAGGCACAGCAGACCACCCAGGCCGGCGTGCCGGGCCTGAACGCCACCGTCAACGCCCGCTGGCGGGAGGCCCGCCTGTCGGTGGACGGCGACGTCGCCACCAGCAACAACGCCGGCCGGGTGACCCTGACCGCCGCCGCGCCGCTGGCGATGAACCCGGACACGCTGGCCTTCTCGGTGCCGGAGCGCGGCCGTCTGGAGGCGGCGCTGCGCGGCGCCATCGACGCCTCCCTCGCCAACGACCTGCTGGCGGCCAGCGGCGACAGGGCGCGCGGCACGCTGCGGCTCGACGTCAGCGTCGACGGCACCGTGGCGGCCCCGAGGCTGGGCGGCACGGTGACGCTGGCCAACGGGCGTTACGAGAACCGGGCGAGCGGCGCCATCATCAGCAACATCGACGCCCGCATCGTCGGCGACGGCGACGTCTTCACCATCCAGAGCTTTCGCGGGCGGACCACCAACGGCGGTGAGATCAGCGCCCGCGGCGTGATCCGCCCCGCCGCCGTGGACCTGCAGCAGCAGCTCGACCTCGTCATCCAGGCCGACCGGGCGCGGCTGGTGCAGAACGATCTGGCGGCGGTCACCCTCGGCACCAACCTGACGCTGACCGGCAGTTTCCTGAATCCGCGGCTGGCCGGTCCCGTGCGGATCGAGCGGGCCGAGATCCAGATTCCCAACCAGACCCCGCCCAACGTGGTAGACCTGAAGGTCGTCGAGGTCGGCAAGGGCCGCAAGGCGCAGCCGGTCAGCCTGAAGAACGGGCAGGCGGGCAATGGGCAACCCGCGGCGCCTGAGCCGGCCTTCGCGATGATCCTTGACCTGACGATCAACGCGCAGAACCAGATATTCGTCCGGGGCCGTGGGCTGGAGGCGGAGTTCGCCGGCCAGCTTGCCGTCACCGGCACCTCCAGCCAGCCGCTGGTCAGCGGCCGGCTGAACATGCTGAAGGGCGAGTTGGACCTTCTCGCCAAGACCTTCGTCTTCAAGCGCGGCATCATCGAATTCGACGGCGGCCCCACCATCGACCCGCGGCTGGATTTCCTGGCCGAGGCCACCGCCAACGATGTGACCGCCCAGGTTCTGGTCACTGGCACCGCCGGCCAGCCGAAGCTGGAGCTGACCTCCCCGCAAGGCTTGCCGCAGGATGAGGTGCTGTCCGCGGTGCTGTTCGGGAAATCGGTCGGCAACCTGAACGCGGTGGAGGCGGTCCAGCTTGCGCAGTCCGCGGCGACTCTGGCCGGCTTCGGCGGCGGAGGGCCCGGCCTGCTCGGCAACCTGCGCCGCGGCCTCGGTGTCGACCGGCTGGAATTCACCGGTGGTGCCGACGGCAAGGGCGGGGCGGTGGAGGCCGGGCGCTACGTCAGCGACCGCGTCTATGTCGGCGTGGAGCAAGGCATTGGCGCGAACCAGAGCCGCGCCACCGTCGAGGTCGACATCACGAAGAACATCAAGGCCCAGGCGGATGTCGGCGCCGATTCCGACACCCGCGTCGGCGTCAAGTGGGAGTGGAATTACTGATAGGTCCGACCTTCCAACCTGCTTGCGAGCCGCTTTCGGGCGCTGGTCATCGGCGCAAGAGCCCCCATATCGAGCAAGGATGAAGGCCGGGCCGCCAAGGCTCCGGTCATCGGCGAAGGGGGAGCGGTGCGCGCTGCCAGAAGGATTCCCTACGTCAACCAGGGCATCGTCATGGCCTGCACGCTGGCCTTCGTGCTGGGCCTGCCGCCGGAATCCCTCGCCTTTGTTCCCGCCTATTTCTTCGGAACGGTGGAGACGGCTGGGCCGCTGCCGACCTGGGCGGTGTGGCGCGGCCTGTTCGGCCATGTCCTGATCCACAGCGACATCGTGCATCTGGTCAGCAACATGCTGGCGCTCTGGGCCTTCGGCGGTGCGGTCGAGCTGGCGATGGGCAGCCTGCGCTACCTGCTGTTCTTTCTGCTCTGCGCGGCGTCGGGGGCCATGGTGGAGGGGGCCTTGGCCGTCGATCCCATGGCACCGCTGGTCGGAGCGAGCGGGGGGATCTGCGGGGTGATGGGGGCCTTTCTGCTGCTGCACCCGCAGGCGACGCTCGGCGTGACGCCGGGGCCGCGGGTTCCCGCCTCCTTCGTGGTGGGCAGCTTCCTGGCGATCAACGTGGCGATGACGTTGATGCCGCCGGCTCCGGGCTCCAGTCTGGGCGATGTGGCTTGGGCGGCCCATCTCGGCGGGTTCGGCGCGGGGATGGCGCTGGTCGCCCTGTTCCGCCGCCCCGGCGTGGCGCTGTGGAGCGTCGCGCGCCTCAGCACCGCGGCGAAGGCCGCCGTCTATCTGACGCTGGTGGTGGTTCTGCTGCGAACGCTGTGACCGCCTCCGCCGTGACCGTTGCCTTTGCCGGGCCGGGGCGGAATACTGCGCCCTCCCATTGACGGAGGCATGTGACTATGGCGCAAACCGGGTCCGCGCCGGTGCTCGGCGTGATCGGCGGCAGCGGCGTCTACGACATCGATGGCTTGGAGAATCAACGCTGGGTGAAGGTGGAAACGCCCTTCGGAGACCCGTCGGACGAGCTGCTGACGGGCGAGCTGAACGGCCAGAAGCTGGTCTTCCTGCCGCGCCACGGCCGCGGTCACCGCATCCCGCCGTCCGAGCTGAACTTCCGCGCCAACATCTACGCGCTGAAGGCGCTGGGCGTGACAGAGATCCTGTCGGTTTCCGCCGTCGGTTCGCTGAAGGAGCATCTTCCGCCGGGCACCTTCGTGGTGATCGACCAGTTCATCGACCGCACCTTCGCCCGCAGCAAGAGCTTCTTCGGCACCGGTCTGGTGGCGCATGTGGCGCTGGGCCATCCGGTCTGCGGGCGGCTGGGCGACCTGATCGAGGAGGCGCTGGTGGAGCTGAAGGTGCCGCACCAGCGCCGCGGCACCTACATGGTCATGGAAGGCCCCCAATTCTCGACCAAGGCCGAGTCCGAGCTGTATCGGAGCTGGGGCTGTGACGTGATCGGCATGACCAACATGCCGGAGGCCAAGCTCGCCCGCGAGGCGGAGATGTGCTACGCGACCGTCGCCATGGTCACCGACTTCGACTGCTGGCATCCGGAGCACGACCACGTCACCGTGGACGCCGTCATCCGGGTGGTGGTGGCCAACGCCGGCAAGGCCCGGTCGCTGGTCAAGACGCTCGCGCCAAAGGTCCAGGCGCGTGACGGGCTGTGCGCCCAGGGCTGCCACACCGCGCTCGATTACGCGATCATGACCGCGCCGGACAAGCGGGACCCGGAGATGCTGAAGGCTCTCGACGTCATCCTCGCCCGCGCGCTGGGCTGAGGACGCCAACGCAAAAAGCCGCGGGACCCGGCGTGCGTCCGGGTCCCGCGGCTTTTTCCTTGGGTCGCGTGGAAAGCCTCAGTGGCGGGTGCGCGCCGGGGTCACGTAGACGCCGTCCCAATCGACGCCGAACAGCGCGTCGTCGCCGGCCTCTTCCACCAGCTCGTCGTAATCGCTGATGTCGATCAGGCCAAAGATCGAGGCGGTGCCCGAAGCGTCGAGGTCGCAGGTGATGACGCGGCCGGCGAACTCGACGGAGGTGAAGAACACTTCCGGCAGTTCCATGCTGTCGAGGTCGGCGGACACCGCGCACTCGATTTCGTGGACGAGGCGGGAGGAGAGGGAACCCCGCAATTTCGCCGCCTGGGAGGCCCAGACGATCTTCTTGACCCGCGCAGCCGGGCGGTTGTCGGTGTCGCCGATGCCCTCGTCGGGCTGGGCGGCCATGGCGATCATCCGGGAAACCAGGTTCGACGGGCTGGGCGCACGCATAGAGACCTCCGCTGAAGAACGAGCGCAGATTCACCCGGCGTCGGTTAACGGGGACTTAAATCCGGACGTCACGGATGGCTTACCTCTTATGCGTAACGGCCTATGACCGGTCAGGAGGCCAGCGCCGCGTAGGCCGCCGCCAGCCGCGCCGCGGTCACGGCGTTGTGTCGGATCAGCGCCATGTTCGCGGTCAGGCTGCGCCCGCCGGTGATCCGCTCCAGCGCCGCAAGGAGAAAAGGCGTCACGGATTTTCCAGTGATTCCATGATGTTCCGCATCCTTTAGCGCCTGCGCGATGGCCCGCTCCATGACCTCGCCATCCAGCGCGTCGGCCTCCGGGATGGGGTTGGCGAGGACCACGCCGCCCTCCAGCCCAAGCTCCCATTTGGCCCTCAGGATCGCCGCGACCTCATGCACGTTGTCACAGCGATGAGAGACGGGCAGACCAGAGTTGCGGCTGTAGAAGGCCGGAAACGCGTCGGTGTCCAGACCCAGGACGGGGACGCCGCGGGTCTCCAGCACCTCCAGCGTCTTCGGAAGGTCAAGAATCGACTTCGCGCCCGCACAGACGACGCAAACTCTGGTGCGGGCCAACTCGTCGAGGTCCGCCGACACGTCGAAACTGGTTTCGGCGCCGCGGTGCACCCCGCCCAGGCCGCCGGTGGCGAAGACGGCGATTCCGGCCAGCCGCGCGGCGATCATGGTGGCGGCCACGGTGGTAGCCCCCAGCGCCCCGGTCGCCAGCGCGACGGGCAGGTCGCGGCGGCTCAGCTTCATGACGCTGGTGCCGCCCTTGGCGAGCCGCTCCAGAGACTCACCGTCCAGCCCGACGCGGATGCGACCGTCGAGAACGGCGACGGTGGCGGGCACCGCCCCCTCGGCCCGCACCGCGTCCTCCAGCGCCGTCGCCGTTTCCAGATTCTTCGGATAGGGCATACCGTGGGAGATAACGGTGGATTCCAGCGCCACCACGGGTCGGCCCTCGGCCAGGGCGGCGGCGACCTCGGGCGTCGGGGACAGGCGGTCGTGCATGGTCAGGGTCTCCCTCGTTCTCCCGCATCCTGCGCTGTGGTTCGCGCCGACGCAACCGCAGGAATCGGAATTTTGTCCTTTCGCGAGGACGGCCTATATTGCAGGGCATGCCTGCACAAAGCCCCGCCCGTCCCCCCGCCGAACGCTGGATGAAGGTCTGCCCCGAGGGGCTCTATGTTGAGCCCGGCGGCTTCTACGTGGACCCGCTGCGCCCGGTGGAGCGCGCGGTCGTCACCCACGGCCATTCCGACCATGCCCGGCCCGGCCACGCCCATGTGCTCGCCACCGCCGGGACGCTCGCCATCATGCGGCAACGGCTGGGCGAGGGGGCGGGGGCGGCGACGCAGACGCTCGACTATGGCGAGGCGATCCGCATCGGCGACGTGACGGTGCGTCTGGTCCCCGCCGGCCATGTGCTGGGCAGCGCGCAGGTGGTGCTGGAGCATGCGGGCACGCGGGTGGTGGTGTCCGGCGACTACAAGCGGCGCTTCGACCGAACCTGCGCCCCGTTCGAGCCGGTGCCCTGCGACGTCTTCATCACCGAAGCGACCTTCGGCCTGCCGGTCTTCCGTCACCCGCCGGATTTGGGCGAGATCGACAAGCTGTTGCACTCACTGTCGATCTTTCCCGAGCGCAGCCATGTCGTCGGGGCCTACGCGCTGGGCAAATGCCAGCGGGTGATCTCCCTGCTGCGCGCCGCCGGCTACGACCGGCCGATCTATTTGCACGGCGCCCTGGAGCCGATCTGCAAGCTCTACGAGGGCTTCGGCGTGCCCCTGGGCGAGCTTCGCCCGGCCACCGTGGCGGCCAAGGAGGAGCTGAAGGGCGCCCTGGTGCTTGCCCCGCCGGGCGCGGTGGCCGACCGCTGGGCGCGGCGGCTGACCGACCCGGTGGTGGCGATGGCCTCCGGCTGGATGCGGGTGCGTCAGCGGGCGCGCCAGCGCGGCGTGGAACTGCCGCTGGTCATTTCCGACCACGCCGATTGGGACGAACTGGTCCAGACGCTCGACGAGGTCGCCGCGCCCGAGGTCTGGGTGACCCATGGCCGGGAGGAGGCGCTGGTCCACCACGCGACCCAGCGCGGCATCCGCGCCCGCGCCCTGGCCCTGGTCGGCTTTGAGGAGGAGGGTGCGTGAGGAACTTCTCCGCACTGATCGACGGGCTGGTCTTCATGCCGGCGCGCAACGGGAAGATCCGCCTGCTGGCCGACTTCTTCGCCACCACGCCCGACCCGGACCGCGGCTGGGCTCTGGCGGCCCTGACGGAATCGCTGGTCTTCCACGAGGCCAAGCCGGCGGCGATCCGGCAACTGGTCGCCACCCGCGTCGATCCCGAGCTTTTTGCCCTGTCCTATGATTATGTGGGCGACCTTGCCGAGACGGTGGCGCTGATCTGGCCGGAGCGTCCGGAGCGCGCGAACAGCCTGCCGCCTTCCATGACCGAGGTGGTGGAGACTCTGCGCGCGGCCAAGCGCGGGCAGGTGATGGGTCTGGTGGAAGGCTGGCTCGACACGCTGGATTCCTCGGGCCGCTTCGCGCTGCTCAAGCTCATCACTGGCAGCCTGCGGGTGGGCGTGTCGGCGCGGCTGGCCAAGACGGCGCTGGCGGAGTGGGGCAAGGTCGATCTCGGCGATATCGAGGAGTGCTGGCACGGGCTGACCCCGCCCTACGCGGACCTGTTCGCCTGGCTGGAGGGGAGGTCCGACCGGCCGGCGGCGGGGAAGGGGGCGGGCTTCCGCCCGCTGATGCTCTCCCATCCGCTGGAGGAGGAGGACATGGCCGGGCTCGATCCGGCCGACTACACGGCAGAGTGGAAATGGGACGGCATCCGCGTGCAGCTGGCGGCTCGCGGCGGCGAGCGGCGTGTCTACAGCCGGACCGGCGACGACGTGTCCGGCGCCTTTCCCGACATCGCGGACCACATGACCTTCGACGCCGTGCTGGACGGCGAATTGCTGGTTGCCCGCGACGAGGGCGAGATCGCGCCGTTCAACGACCTTCAGCAGCGGCTGAACCGCAAGACGGTCACTGCGGCGATGCTCAAGGAGTTTCCCGCCTGGGTGCGGCTCTACGACATCCTGTTCGACGGCGAGGAGGATCTGCGGAGCCTGCCCTTCACCGAGCGGCGCGCCCGGCTGGAGCGCTGGCACGACGCGGTGCGGCCCCGGCGGATGGACCTGTCGCCGCTGGTGCCGTTCGAGGGCTGGGAGGCGCTGAAGGGCCTGCGCGAGGGCAGCCGGGAGAACAGCATCGAAGGGCTGATGCTGAAGCGCAAGGACAGCGTCTACGTCGCTGGGCGTCCCAAGGGGCCCTGGTTCAAATGGAAACGCGGGGCGCTGACCCTCGACACCGTGCTGATGTACGCCCAGCGCGGGCACGGCAAGCGGTCCAGCTATTACTCGGACTTCACCTTCGGCGTCTGGCGCGGCGAGGAGCTGGTGCCGGTGGGCAAGGCCTATTTCGGCTTCACCGACGCGGAGCTGGTGGAACTCGACCGCTGGGTGCGCAACCGCACCACCCGCCGCTACGGCCCGGTGCGCGAGGTCGAGCCGGGGCTGGTGCTGGAGGTCGCCTTCGACAGCGTGCACCCGTCGAACCGCCACAAGAGCGGTCTGGCGATGCGCTTTCCGCGCGTCCACCGCATCCGCTGGGACAAGCCGGCGGCGGAGGCCGACCGGCTGGAAACGCTACAGGCGATGGTGGTCGGCTAGAGCGTTGGGCCAAGTGGAGCCGCTTCTTCCATTTTGAACCGGGTCCGCGTTGACGGCGGCGGGACAACGCTTAGTCTTCTGCAACCGTTCGCTGCGGTCGAGCGGGGTGGAAGACATCAAGCCGGAGACCTGACCATGCCGTTCGCCGCCGCTCCCGAGTTCAAGAAGCACAAGGCGAAGTGCGAGGCCGAGGCGAAGAAGATCCCGAACTCGGGTGACGCCCTGGCGGTGGTGAAGAAGTCCGGTGATGTGGAGAAGGCTGCCGCGGCCTGGGACAAGGCCTACAAGGCCGGGGACGCCAAGGCGTTGCGCGCGGCGCTGGCCGATCTGCTCCAGGCGACCAAGATCTTCCGGGCAAAGCTCAGCGCGGTGATCGTCAAGGCGCAGAAGGCGAAAAACGAGGGCGCGGTTGAGGTGGCGGCCGACATGCTGGGCGGCGCCATGAACGTCGAGCAGATGGCCCAGCTGGAAAGCCAGTCCGTCCTGAAGAAGCTGGAGAAGGCCGGCAGCGCCAAGGAGATGCCCGCCACCACCTTCTTCGCCGACTGGACCTCCGCCAAGAAGATGTTCGAGGCGCTGACCGGCAAGAAGAAGCCCGCCGAGGGTTTCCTGCTCGCCTTCCGGGCGTCGAGCGGGCTGGAGAAAGCGACGAAGGCGCTGGACGCCGCCACGCGAGCCAATGACGTCGATGCCCTGCAGAAGGCCATCAAGGGATTCGAGAAGACCGGCAGCGAGTATTTCGCGACCGTGAAGAAGAAGGCCAAGGTCTCCGTCGCCGCCGACGACACCGACATCCCGGACGAGTTGGAGGAGGCATTCAACTACGATCAGGCGCTGGCGATCCTGCTGAAGAACCTGAACGTCATCCGCAAGGAAGCCGGCGATATCCTGGCCGAGGCCAGGAAATAGACAGGATTTTCCTCCCTATCGGCTCAACCGCATGTCGATGTGGTCGATGCCGACGTCGTCGTAAATCTCGCTGACGCGCCGGAAGCCGAAGCCGCCGTAAAAGCTCTCCAAGTAAAGCTGCGCGCTGATCTGCACGTCGTGCTCGGGCCATTCCTGGGCCAGCCGTTCCAGGCATTCCGCGACCAGCCGACGGCCCAACGCCTTGCCGCGCCACGCCGGAGCGACCGCCAACCGCCCGAACGAGGTCGTGCCGGTGTCGGCATCCGGACCGAAAATGCGGGCGTAGCCGACGGGTGTCGGTGTGTCGCCCTCATACAGCGCCAGATGCTGCGCCATCGGGTCACGTCCGTCGAGGTCGGGAAAGGGCGAGGCCTGTTCCACCACCAGCACGCTCTGGCGGAGGTGGAGCATGTCGTGGAAGGTGCCGGCGGACAGATCGGCGAAGCGGTACCAGCGGGAGTGCATGTCAGCCCCTAGAAGGAGAAGTCGGTGGGGTTCAGATGCTCCACCGTGAAGCCGAAACGGCTGTGGAGCAATTCGCCAACGCGGAGCCGGTGGCAGAGGTGCGGCGACGCCTCGAAGCAGAGCAGGCAGGCCGGGCGTTCCCGCGCCAGCGCGGCGGCGCGGTTCAGGTCATGCTCCGCTTCCGGGGCCTGCATCTTCGCATCGACGATCGACCAGAAACGGTCCAGGTCGCCCTGGTGGGCGGCGACGCGCCCCTCCTTGGGCGTGCCCAGCCCCTTCAGATGGACGTAGCCGATTCCGGCCTCCTCCAGCCCGGCGGACAGCGGCCTCTTGGAAAAGCCGGCGCGGCGGGACAAGGGCAACTCACGCACGTCGAGGAGGACCCCGACGCCCCGCGCCTTCAATGCACGCAGGACGGAGTTGAAGGAAGCTCCTTCGTAACCAATGGTGTAAAGTGGCGGGACGTTGCTGCTCATGACGGGGAGGGCAGGGCGTTGCGGATCATGTATTCACCGATGTCCTTCGGCTTCACCTTGATGTCGGTCAGCGGCTCGTCGGCGGACATCGCCTTGGCGACCAGAAGGCTGTTCTGCACGTTGGTCAAGGTGATGCGGAAGACGCCGGCAGCCCCCTTCAGCTTCGGGTAGTAGGTCGGATCGATGACCTTCTCCTTGCGCATCAGCCGCTCGATCAGCGTCTCCTCGTCGAGATCCGCCACGTCCTGGCTGTGGATCAGGCGCCAATCGCCTTCGCCCGCCCAGCCGGCGTCGATCGCGGTCTTGGCCTCGTCCTTGTCGGCGGCCACGCCCAGCTTGAAGATATGCTTTCCCTGCCCAACGTCGGACGCCCACTTCGTCAGCGCGGCACTGCGCGCCACATACACCACGGCCATTCTCGCGTTTCCTCACCGGTCAGGCGGCCATGCTGCCGCGAACCGCCCGAGGAGGCAACCACCGGAAGGAGGGTAGGGGGTCAGGGAAAGGAGGATTGCCGGGACAAGGGGGTGATGAGGATGCGGCTGACGACGTCCTTGCCGAACAGCTTGACGCTCTCCTCGTCGATCTTGCGGCGCAGAGCGGGCATGTTGGCGATGTTGCCGCGGACGATCCATCCCTCCTCAATGCCCAGATAGACGGCGCGCAGCGCGGCGTCGTGCAGCCGCGGGATGGCGACCTGGACTTCACCCAGCCGGGTGGCGTTCGCCACCTCCAGCATCACCTCGATCTGGGTGTAGCGCTCCACCTGCCCGCGGGTGACGATGGGGACCATCACCGGCTTGATGCGGACGGAAGGCGGCAGGGCCGCCGGCCCCTCCGCCGCCTGAACCACCGTGGACAAACCGGCGATGGTGGCGGCGATGAGAAGGGAGCCGATAATGGACGCGACCCTGCGCATGGGGGCACCGGAGAAATCGATTGGGTGGGCCCGATAGTAGGGGCTCGTCCGCCCGCCTTCAATGGTGCCCGCTGTAACAAGAGATTCGGCTTATGGCACGGCGCGCCGTTGTCAGGCCGCCTTTTGCCCGCTGGCCTGGATCGCCTTTTTGTTCACGTCGTTGATTGCCAGCATGTTCAGCTTCTTGTCGGTTTCCTTCTCTTCGTTCAGAGTCTGCTCCAACAGCTCCGCCACTTTGGTGAGCCCGCAGGCGGTGGCGTAGGCGTGGACGGTGCCGTAGCTTGCGATCTCGTAATGCTCCACCTTCTGGGCGGCGGCGATCAGGGCGGCGTCCTGAACCTCCGGGGCGAGACCCATCTCCATGATCTCGCGGGCCTCGCTGATCAGCCCCTCCATCGCGTCGCAATGCTTGCCGCGGGTGCGGGTGTCCAACTCGTCGAAGACCTGCTCCAGACGCTCGATCTGGCCGCGGGTTTCCTCCAGGTGGGATTCGAAGGCCGCGCGGAGCTGTTCGGAGTGCGCCGCCTTGGCCAGTTTCGGCAGGGCCTTGGTGAGCTGCTTTTCGGCGTGGTAGATGTCGCGAAGTTCTTCGATCAGCAGATCCTGCATGGTCTTGGCAGCCATGGTGCCGGTACTCCCTTGCTGAGTGCGTCGTCCGCCAACAACAGGACGTGGCAGACGGGGTTCCGGAGCGGTTGCGCTGTGCTAAGGTGGTAACGGGACCGGCGAAGGCCGGCGATGGAGAAGAAGCGATGGTGGGCAATCGGGCGCCTGGAAAGGGCCAGACGGCTGGAAACGGCACAAGAGGCGCTGTTGGCGAGGTGCTGTTCGAATTCCAGCGGGTCGGCAGCTATTTGAAGGTCATGGCCATCGACCCCGTCACCGCGACGGAAGTGTCGGTCGTCGGCCCGGCCACCGGCAGTCTGGAACTGCTGAAGCGGACCGCGATCAGCAAGCTCCAGTTCGTCATGAAGCGCGACGCCGTCAAACGCTGACTAGGTTTTGCCGCTGACCGGGTTTTGCCGCTGACCGGGTTTTGCCGCTGACCGGGTTTTGTGAGTACAGGCGCCAAGAAGCGCGCCCTCCCGGCGGTGCGGGGGGCGCGGCTAGTCTTGGCTTCTGCTGATGGTGAGCACTGACATCCCGGTGCCGGACCTGCGGAACCAGTCCAGGGGTGAACTGCTCAACTCCGACTCTAGACCTATGCCGCGCCGTGGGCACTGGTGCATCGGATGTAACGCCTGTAGAAACCGTTCCACGAACGAACGGACCGATGCGCTTCCTGGGCAGTGCGCTCCAGGCGCGTCGATCCTGACCGAATGCGGAGGGAGACGATCGCAATGCGTTGCGTGACGGTCTTGCGGAGAATGCCCGTGCTGTTGAGAGAGACCCTGAAGCCGGCGGCCACGCTGCTGGTGCTGGCCGTGGCGCTGCAAAGCCCGGCGGCGCGGTCGGAAACCACCATCATCTGCACGAAGCCCGGCGTTCCGCTCTGCATGAGCGACACTACCACCTTCGTCAGCGCGGACAAGATGGCCACCTGCCAGTTCGAGGTGAAGGAGTACGTGGACAAGACCATGGACTATCTGCGCTGTCTGAACGAGGAAAACACCAGCACAGGGCAGGAACTGACCCGCAATGTCGAACGCTTCAACTGCCGCCTGTCTGGCCGCAACTGCGGGTGATGGGAGGCGCTGGCGGGTTCGCTGAAGTCCGTCGGCGCCATGGTCCGGGATACAGGGCCCGGACGGTTCAGGGCCAGGAAAGACATGACGGCATAACGACTCAGGGCCGGCTTCCCATCGGGGAGGCCGGCCCTGTTCGTTCAGGACGGTGCTGGCGCTCAGCCGGCCTTGCGGCGGGTCTGGCGGCCGGAGCTGCGGCCGAGGCCGATCCGCTTCGCGAACTCGGAGCGCTGCGCCGCGTAGTTCGGCGCGACCATCGGATAGTCCGGCGGCAGGCTCCAGCGCGCCCGGTATTCGTCGGGCGACATGTTGTAGGTGGAGCGCAAATGACGCTTCAGCATCTTCAGCTTTTTGCCGTCCTCCAGACACACGATGTATTCGGGCGTCACCGACTTGCGGATCGGCACGGCGGGCTTCAGCGGCTCCGACGGAATTTCTCGGGGCTGCGTGTTCAGCCCGGTCAGCGACGAGTAGACCGTGTTGATCACCTCGGGAATTTGCTGCGCCGGCAGAACGTTCTTGCTGACATATGCGGAGACGATGTCCGCGGTCATCCGCAGAAGCTCGTTATCGGGCACATCGGCGCGAAGCTGGTCACTCATTGCCATTAGTCCTGATTTTTCATTTTGTCCCTAGCAACCAAGTTGCACAGCGTGATTTGGGTGTCAATATAATTTCGAGAGGAGCGAATTAAGTTATTTGCGATCTGCATGAAGTTACAAGGCGTGGCAAATCAGATGTCCCAGGAAATGGCCGGGCTGCGGCTGCACTGCCCCACGTTTAGGCATCGTCTAGTGCGGGGAAGCTAGGCAAGACCATGGGAATCGGGCACCGCAACTGACCGATTCGTGGTGCGAGACCGAATTGGCGGCTCTGCTTACTGGCCGTTAACGTCAACGGGGGCGGGAAATAGAGAAACATTTGTTCTCGGCATGCATCATGGATCATGGGGCCCGTGATCCGCGCCCATGCCCGGCCTCCCTCCTTTGCGGTTCTGTGCCCGGTGCAAAGCCCCTGTGCGTTGTGTCCTTCTGGCAGTCCGGGGCGATATCTGGTAGCTTGCGCGCCGTGCCGCCGTCCCCGCCGGGCCGGCGCCATTCGTATTTCGTGCACGGAGTTTTTCTTTCATGACCACCATCGCGATCGCGTCCGATCACGCGGGGTACGAGATGAAGGCCGAGATCGCCTCCTGGCTGGCCGGCGCCGGCTACGAGGTGCTGGACCTCGGCTGCAACGGTCCGGAATCGGTGGATTACCCGGATTTCGCCACGACGCTGGCCGGCGCCATCAACGACAAGCGCGCGGTGCGCGGCGTCTTGATCTGCGGCAGCGGCATCGGTATCAGCATCGCGGCGAACCGCCACCCGGGCATCCGTGCGGCCCTGGTGCATGACGTGACGACCGCCCGCCTCGCGCGCCAGCACAACGACGCGAACGTGGTGGCTCTGGGCGCCCGCATCATCGGCGCGGAGATCGCGAAGGATTGCGTGGACGCCTTTCTGAAGACCGATTTCGAAGGCGGTGAACGGCACAGCCGGCGAATCGCCAAAATGGGATGAGACGGCCCTTCACCCGGCCCGTGACTGCTTTCTGAACCAAGGACCTGCCCTGCCATGACCGTGACCAACGCCGACCCCCGCGCCGAGATCGGCCGCTTCTTCGCTGCCTCGCTCGCCGAGACCGATCCCGAACTGGCCCGCGCGGTGCGCGACGAGCTGGTCCGCCAGCAGGAGCAGATCGAGCTGATCGCGTCCGAGAACATCGTCTCCCAGGCGGTGCTGGAGGCCCAGGGCTCGGTCATGACCAACAAGTACGCCGAAGGCTATCCGGGCCGGCGCTACTACGGCGGTTGCGAGTATGTGGACGTGGCCGAGACGCTGGCGATCGAGCGCGCCTGCAAGCTGTTCGGCTGCGGCTTCGCCAACGTCCAGCCGAACTCGGGTTCGCAGGCCAACCAGGCGGTCAACCTCGCCCTGCTCCAGCCGGGCGACACCATCCTCGGCATGTCGCTGGCGGCCGGCGGCCACCTGACCCACGGCGCCGCCCCGAACCTGTCGGGCAAGTGGTTCAAGGCCGTGCAGTACGGCGTGCGCCGTGACGACCACCTGATCGACTTTGACGAGGTCGAGCGCCTGGCCCGCGAGCACAAGCCGAAGCTCATCATCGCCGGCGGCTCCGCCTACCCACGCGTCCTCGACTACCAGCGCTTCCGCGCCATTGCGGACGAGGTCGGCGCCTACTTCATGGTGGACATCGCCCACTACGCCGGCCTGATCGCCGGCGGCGTCTATCCGAACCCGTTCCCCTACGCCGACGTGGTCACCACCACCACCCACAAGACGCTGCGCGGCCCGCGCGGCGGCATGGTGCTGACCAACAGCGAGGAGATCGCCAAGAAGATCAACTCGGCGGTGTTCCCCGGCCTGCAGGGCGGCCCGCTGATGCACGTCATCGCCGCCAAGGCGGTGGCCTTCGCCGAGGCGCTGCGTCCGGAGTTCAAGAGCTACGCCAAGAGCGTCCTCGACAACGCCCGCGCCCTGTCGAAGGTGCTGATCGAGGGCGGCCTGGACATCGTGTCCGGCGGCACCGACAGCCACATCGTGCTGGTCGACCTGCGTCCGAAGAACCTGACCGGCAAGGCCGCCGAGGCGAGCCTGGAGCACGCCGGCATGACCTGCAACAAGAACGGCGTCCCGTTCGACCCGCAGAAGCCGATGATCACCTCCGGCGTCCGCCTGGGCAGCCCGGCGGCCACCACCCGCGGCTTCGGCGTGGCCGAGTTCGAGCAGGTCGGCCGCCTGATCGTCGAGACGCTGGATGGGCTGGCTGCCAGCAACTCCGGCGACAACGCGGCGGTCGAGGCGAAGGTGCGGGAAGAGGTGCGCGAGCTGTGCCGCCGCTTCCCCATCTACCCGACCCTGTAATCATCAAGACCGACTAAGGGGAAAGGCCGGACATGCGCTGCCCGTTCTGCGGACACGAGGACACCCAGGTCAAGGACTTCGCGACCGACCGAGGACAACTCGGCGATCCGCAGACGGCGGTTCTGCCCCAGTTGCAGCGCGCGCTTCACCACTTTCGAGCGCGTTCAGCTCCGTGAGCTGACGGTGGTGAAGAGCACCGGCCAGCGGGAGCCTTTCGACCGCGAAAAGCTCCTGCGCTCCATGCGCATCGCCCTGCGCAAGCGCCCGATCGACGCCGACCGCATCGACCGGGTGGTGAACAGTCTGGTGCGCCAGCTCGAATCCTCCGGCGAGAGCGAGATCCCGTCGAAGCAGATCGGCGAGATGATCATGGTGGCGCTCCAGACGCTCGATCAGGTCGCCTACATCCGCTACGCCTCGGTCTACAAGGACTTCCGCGAGGCGTCGGACTTCAACGAGTTCGTCGAGCAGCTCGCCCCCGAAGCCCAGAACGGGTGAGGGGGCGGGCGGCGCCCATGGCGAAGCAAGCCATTCCCCCCGACGACCTCCGCCACATGCGGGCCGCGCTGGCCCTGGCGGCGCGCGGGCTCGGCAACACATGGCCGAACCCGGCGGTGGGCTGCGTCATCGTGCGCGACGGCGTGGTGGTCGGGCGCGGCTGGACCCAGCCGGGCGGGCGGCCGCACGCCGAGACGGAAGCGCTGGCCCGTGCCGGTGGGGCTGCGCAGGGCTCCACAGCCTATGTGACGCTGGAGCCCTGCAACCATTACGGGAAAACGCCGCCCTGCGCTCTGGCCTTGGTGGAGGCCGGGGTGGCGCGGGTGGTGGTGGCCTGCGGCGATCCCGACCCGCGGGTGGCGGGGGGCGGACTGGAGCGGCTGCGCGCCGCCGGGATCGCGGTGGACACCGGCGTCTGCGAGGACGCCGCCTGGACTCTCAACGAGGGCTTCTTCCGGCGCATCCAGGACGAGCGCCCGCTCTACACGCTCAAGGCGGCGACGACGCTGGACGGGCGCATCGCCACCCACAGCGGCCAGTCGCAATGGATCACCGGGCCGACGGCGCGGGCCTGGGGGCACCGGCTGCGCGCCACCCACGACGCGATCATGGTCGGCATCCGCACCGCCCTGGCCGACGATCCGGAACTCACCTGCCGCCTGCCGGGGCTGGCCCATCGTTCGCCTGTACGGATCGTAGTGGACAGCCGGCTGCGCCTGCCGTTGACCGGGAAGCTGGCCGTGGGGGCGCGCTCCGTGCCGACCTGGGTGGTCACCCGCGAGGATGCGGACCCGAGCCGCCTGGCCGTCTTCCAGGATTGTGGACTCGAGGTGATCCGTGTGCCGGCCGACTCCGCCGGCCTGCCGGATCTGGCCGCGGCGAGCGTCGCCCTGGCCCGCCGGGGCCTGACCCGCGTGCTGGTGGAGGGTGGCGCCACGCTGGCGGCCTCGCTGCTGCGGGCCAATCTGGTGGATTGCTTGGAATGGTTCCGCGCCGCCTCTGTCATGGGGGGCGACGGGTTGCCGGCGGTCCATGCCTTCGGGGTGGACGGATTGGAGCGCATGTCGCGATTCCGCCGAACCGACCTGCGGCAGGCCGGGGACGACCTCGTGGAAAGCTACGTCCGGCGCGGTTGAGCGGCGCTGGTTTTCATGGTGTCCGGCACCGTGCGGCGCGCAACAGTCCGTTGCGTGCCACGCCGTGCGGATGAATCTTTCACACGATTGAAAACCTGCTAAATTGCCGGCCCATGTTCACCGGAATCATCACCGATGTTGGGCGCGTTCGGGCCGTGGAACGGCAGGGCGACACCCGGTTCACCGTCGAAACCGTCTTCGCTATGGAGACGGTTCCCATCGGCGCGTCCATCGCCAACAACGGCGTCTGTCTGACCGTGGTCGAGAAAGGGCCGGGCTGGTTCGCCGTCCAGGCCTCCGCCGAGACCCTGTCGAAGACGACGCTGGGCGGCTGGGCCGAAGGCACGCGCATCAATCTGGAGCGGGCGCTCAAGGTCGGCGACGAGCTGGGCGGGCACATCGTGTCCGGCCATGTCGACGGCGTCGCCACCGTCGTGGAGGTCCGCGCCGACGGCGAGTTCGAAGCGCTTCACCTTCGAGGCCCCGGCCACCCTGGCGAAATACATCGCCTCCAAGGGGTCGGTGGCGCTGGACGGCGTGTCGCTGACGGTGAACGAGGTCGATGGTGCGCGCTTCGGCGTGAACATCATCCCGCACACCCAGGATGCGACCACCTTCGGCGCGCTGAAGGCCGGGGACCGGGTGAACCTGGAAATCGATATGCTCGCGCGGTATGTGGCGCGGCTGGCAGGGCAGGAATGACGTCCGAGTTTCACGAGTATCTGTCGCGCCCTGAGGAGATCATCGAGGAAGCGCGCCAGGGCAAGATGTTCATCCTCGTCGATGACGAGGACCGCGAGAACGAAGGCGATCTGGTCATCCCGGCCCAGTGCGCGACCCCCGAGGCCGTGAACTTCATGGCCAAGTACGGGCGCGGCCTGATCTGCCTCGCCATGGACCAGAACCACATCGAGCGGCTGCGCCTGCCGCTGATGGCGCAGCAGAACGGCACCCGCCACCAGACCGCCTTCACCGTCTCCATCGAGGCGCGGGAGGGTGTGACGACCGGCATCTCCGCCGCCGACCGCGCCCGCACCATCCAGGTCGCCATCGACCCGACGGCCGGGCCGGACGCCATCGTGACGCCGGGCCACGTCTTCCCGCTGCTCGCCCGCGACGGCGGCGTGCTGGTCCGCGCTGGCCACACGGAAGCCTCGGTGGACATCGCCCGCATGGCCGGCATGACCGCGGCGGGCGTGATCTGCGAGATCATGAACGACGACGGCACCATGGCCCGCCTGCCGGATCTGGTGAAGTTCGCGCAGTTCCACGGGCTGAAGGTGGGCACCATCGCCGACCTGATCGCCTACCGCCGCCGCACCGAGACGATCGTCGAGCAGAAGCTGGCGGCGGCTCTGGACAGCCGCTTCGGCGGGCGTTTCCAGATTTACGTCTACGTCAACAAGGTGGCTTACGCGGAGCACATCGCGCTGGTGCGCGGCGACATCTCCGGCGACGAGCCGGTGCTGGTGCGCATGCACGCCCTGTCGGTGCTGGACGACGTGCTGGGCGACAGGAGCGCCGCGCGCGACGGCGAGCTTCAGGCTTCCATGGAGATGATCGCGCGGGAAGGCCGCGGCGTCATCGTCCTGCTGCGCGAGCCGATGGCGAACAGCCTGACCGAATCGGTGATGGCGCGGCTGGAAGGCCACGAGAATCCGACTCCCGCCCTGCGGGATTATGGTGTCGGCGCGCAGATCCTGCTGGACCTGGGCGTGCGCGACATGGTTCTGCTGTCGAACCGCAAGAAGTCCATCATCGGGCTGGAGGGGTACGGCCTGACCGTGCTCGGCCACCGCCCGATTCCCCTGCAAGACCAGTAACCGCCAGCCGAGCGACCCGAGATGACCGAAAAGCCCCATCTGATGATCGTGGAAGCCCGCTTCTACGAGGACATCGCCGACGAGCTGGTGAAAGGCGCCATCGCCGAGATCGAGAAGGAGGGCGCCACCTACCAGCGCGTCTCGGTCCCGGGGTGCCTGGAAATCCCGGCGGCGATCCTGTACGCCCTGCGTTCCATGGACTTCTTCACGGCGCGCAAGCGCTTCGACGGCTATGTCGGGCTGGGCTGCGTGATCCGTGGCGAGACCACCCATTACGACATCGTATGCAACGAGAGCGCCCGCGGTCTCCAGGACCTCGCGCTGCGCTACGCGCTGGCCATCGGCAACGGCGTGCTGACCGTGGAGAACCGCGAGCAGGCCTGGGCGCGGGCCTCCGTGACGGCCAAGAACAAGGGCGGTTTCGCGGCGCGCGCCTGCCTTGACATGATCGAACTCAAGCGCCAATTCCGCCTCTATCCGCGGTGACCCCGCGGTGCAATTCCTGACAGACTGAGCATCATGAGCAACGACGACGCGGCTGGCCGCGCGAAACAGAAGCGCGGCTCCCGGAACCGGACGGGTGGCGGATCGGCCAAGGCCCGGCGCAAGGCCGCGCGCCTTGCCGCCGTTCAGGCCCTGTACCAGATCGACCTGAACCAGATCGAACCGACCGGCATCGCCGTGGAATCCGTGATCGGCGAATTCGTCAATCACCGGCTGGGTGAGGAGATCGACGGGGCGAAGTTCGTCGCCGCCGACCCGCAGCTGTTCGCCGACATCGTCCGCGGTGCCGCGCACCGCCGGGCGGAGGTCGATGGCATGCTGGCCTCGGCGCTGGAGCCGCGCTACGCGCTGGACCGGCTGGAACTGCTGATGCGCGCCATCCTGCGGGCCGGAGCCTACGAGCTGTTCGTCCACAACGACACGCACCCGCGAATCCTCATCAGCGAGTATGTGGACGTGGCGCACGCCTTCTTCGCGGCGCGCGAGCCGGGCATGGTGAACGGTGTGCTCGACCACGTGGCCCGTGCGCTGCGGCCGGACGAACTGGCCCAGCCGGACCCCAGCCGTGACCAGCCCAAAGACCGCTAGGGCAGACACCGGCA
This sequence comes from Azospirillum sp. UENF 312511, assembly GCF_058780635.1. Lineage (NCBI taxonomy): Bacteria > Pseudomonadati > Pseudomonadota > Alphaproteobacteria > Rhodospirillales > Azospirillaceae > Azospirillum > Azospirillum sp. UENF 312511. Next base: position 2,820,535 of record NZ_JBSNCG010000003.1, read on the forward strand.
AGCCGCTCGGCGAGTTCGGGCGGATCGACCGCTATTTCAGGCCGTTGGCGTCCGGTTTTCCGGGCGCCCGCGGGCTTGCCGACGACGCCGCCGTGTTCGGCGTTCCGCCGGACCAGGAGCTGGTCGTCACCACGGACGCCATGGTGGCGGGTGTCCACTTCTTTCCCGACGACGCGCCCGGCGACATCGCCGCGAAGCTGCTGCGCACCAACCTGTCGGACCTCGCCGCCATGGGGGCGGCCCCCTACGCCTACACGCTGGTCACCGCTCTGCCGAAGACGGTGGGGGAGGACTGGCTGGCCGGCTTCGCCGCCGGTCTTGGCGAGGATCAGGCCCGGTTCGGCATCGCGCTGGCGGGCGGCAACTCGGTCTCGACCTCCGGACCCATCACCCTGTCGGTGACCGCCTTCGGTCTGGTGCCGAAGGGCGGGGCGGTGCCGCGTTGGGGTGGACGCCCCGGCGATCGCGTCTACGTCACCGGCAGCATCGGCGACGCGGCGCTCGGCCTGCGGATCGCCTACGGAACGCTCGAGGTGGCCGACAACTCGGCGCGCGCCGCGCTGCTGGGGCGCCTGCGGCGGCCCGATCCGCGGACCACGCTTGGGCCGCGTCTGGTCGGGCTGGCGACCGGTTGCCTGGACGTGTCCGACGGTCTGGTCGCGGATCTCGGCCATCTGTGCGAGGAATCGGGCTGCGCCGCGGTTCTGGAGTCGAGGCGGGTGCCCCTGTCGAATGCAGCGAGGTCGGTGATCGGCGACGATCCGGTGCGCTTCGCCATGGCTCTGACCGGCGGCGACGATTACGAGCTGCTTTTCACCGCCGCGGAGGACGCCGCTCCGGCGCTCGCCGCCCTGTCGGCGGAGACCGGCGTGCCGGTGACCGCCATCGGCCATTTGCTGGACGGGCCGGCGGGTGAGGTGACGGTGACCGATGCGCGGGGGCGGGTTCTTGACCTGCCAACTCGTGGCTGGGACCATTTCTGAAAGCCCCCTCGTCGCCCGACTCCGCTTAACGCAATCGAAAGCAGGGCGGCGCTAGGCTCGATCCGTTCCGTATCCGGGAAGGGATGGGCGTGATCAAGGCCGTCATACTGCTGGTTTTGGGCCTGCTGCTGCTGGGCGGCGCGGGCTTCGGCGGCTGGATGATCTACAACAAGTATTTCGTCGAGCATGAGGAGTCGGCCCCCAAGAAGGAGGAGCCGCCGCCCAAGCCACCCACCGGCTTCGTCCGCATGGCTCCGCTGGTCGTCCCGGCCATCGGCACGCAGAAGGTGGAGCAGTTCGTGACTGTGGTCGTCACGCTGGAAGTCGTTCTCGACAAGGTTCCCTATGTCCAGGCCCGCCAGCCGCTCGTCTACGATCGCTGCCTGTCGACCCTCTACGCCGCTGTCGACGACCGGTCGGTGATGACCGGCAACTTGGTCAACATCATTGCCGTAAAAGAAAAGCTCGCCGCCGCCGCCGCGAAAGTGGTGGGAGAAGGGGTGGTGCAAAATGTTCTTGTTCAGGTGGTTACACAGCGCAATTTGTAACCGTTCTTAAAAAAGCCTATCCGAAAGTCAGGAGCGCCTCGGCCAAATCGCCGCGCCTATTCGGGCGTGGCGGCTGTTGCATTGTGCCATTCTCTTCGGCATCCTTTTCGGGAACAACTCGCCCGTCATCCACCTTCGTTTGTACGGGTCGTTTTCACGACAAGGCGGTAATCGGGCCCGAAACCATAAGAATTTGGGGGAACCGATGGCAGCAGCGTTCGTCATCATCATCGCCAGCGGCCTGTTGGCCCTGGCGTATGGGTACTACGCGGGCAAGCAAGTCATGGCGGCCTCCGCCGGTTCCGACCGCATGCAGGAAATCGCTGCGGCCGTGCAGGAGGGCGCCCGAGCCTATCTGAATCGCCAGTACACCACCATCGCCATCGCCGGTGTGGTTCTTCTCATCATCCTCGGCGCCTTCCTCGGCCTGCATGTGGCCATCGGCTTCCTGATCGGATCGGTCCTGTCGGGGGCCGCCGGCTATGTCGGCATGAATGTGTCGGTGCGGGCCAACGTGCGCACGGCCCAGGCGGCGACCCAGGGCTTGGCCCCGGCGCTCGACATCGCCTTCAAGGCGGGGGCGATCACCGGCATGCTGGTGGTCGGTCTGGGTCTGCTGGGGGTGGGTGTCTACTACGGCATCCTGACGATGATCTACCGCGTGACCGACCCGATCGAGGTCCGCGCCGTGCTGGAGGCTCTGGTCGCCCTCAGCTTCGGCGCCTCGCTGATCTCCATCTTCGCGCGGCTGGGCGGCGGCATCTTCACCAAGGGGGCGGACGTCGGCGCCGATCTGGTGGGCAAGGTCGAGGCCGGCATTCCGGAGGACGATCCCCGTAACCCTGCGGTGATTGCGGACAATGTCGGCGACAATGTCGGCGACTGCGCCGGTATGGCCGCCGACCTCTTCGAAACCTACGCCGTCACCATCGTCGCCACCATGCTGCTGGCGGCGATTTTCTTTTCGGGCGAGGTGATCCGCCTGCTGCTCGTCTACCCGCTGGTCATCGGCGCGGTCTGCATCGCCGCCTCCGTCGCCGGCACCTTCTTCGTGAAGCTGGGCAGCAACAACAACATCATGGCCGCCCTCTACAAGGGGTTGGCGGCAACCGCCGGCATCTCGCTGGTGCTGATCCTGATCGTGACTGCGATCATGTTCGGCTTCACCCGGCCGATTCCCCTGAACGGCGGCGGCTATGTGACCGGCGGCAACCTGTTCGTCTCGTCCCTGGTCGGGCTGGGCGTGACCGGCCTGCTGGTGTGGATCACCGAGTATTACACCTCCACCGCCTTCCGCCCGGTGCGCAGCGTCGCCCGCTCGTCGGAGACCGGGCACGGCACCAACGTGATCCAGGGTCTGGCGGTGTCGATGGAGGCGACGGCGCTTCCGGTCCTGGTCATCTGCGTCGGCATCATCATCGCCTACGGGCAGGCCGGCATCTTCGGGATCGGCATCGCGGCGACCACGATGCTGGCGCTGGCCGGCATGGTGGTGGCGCTCGACGCCTATGGTCCGGTGACCGACAACGCGGGCGGCATCGCGGAAATGGCCGACATGCCGAAGGACATCCGCGTGACGACCGACGCGCTGGACGCCGTCGGCAACACCACCAAGGCGGTGACCAAGGGCTACGCCATCGGCTCCGCCGGTCTTGCCGCTCTGGTGCTGTTTGCCGCCTATGTGCAGGATCTGAAGCATTATTTCCCGAACGTGGCGGTCGAGTTCCGGCTTGACGATCCCTATGTGGTCGTCGGGCTGCTGATCGGCGGCCTGCTGCCCTACCTGTTCGGGGCGATGGGCATGACCGCGGTCGGGCGTGCCGCCGGCTCGGTGGTGGTGGAGGTGCGCCGCCAGTTCCGCGAGATCAGCGGCATCATGGAGGGCACCGCCAAGCCGGACTATGGCCGCGCCGTCGACATGCTGACCCGTGCCGCGATCAAGGAGATGGTCATCCCGTCGCTGCTGCCGGTCCTGGCGCCGGTCGTGCTGTACATCGTCATCGCCGCCATCGCCGGCCAGGCGCAGGCTTTCGCCGCTCTGGGCGCCATGCTGCTGGGCACCATCGTGACGGGGATCTTCGTCGCCATTTCGATGACCTCGGGCGGCGGCGCCTGGGACAACGCCAAGAAGTTCATCGAGGAGGGGAATCACGGCGGCAAGGGCTCCGACGCGCACAAGGCGGCGGTGACCGGCGACACCGTCGGCGACCCGTACAAGGACACCGCCGGCCCGGCGGTCAACCCGATGATCAAGATCACCAACATCGTGGCGATCCTGCTGCTGGCGATCCTCGCCCAGATCGGCTGAGCCGGATCGACGAAAGTCGGGACGGCACCAAAAGAAAAGCCCCGCGGAAGCGGGGCTTTTCACGTCTATGCAGGCCGGTTGGCGTCAGCGGCCGGGGCCCCGGTTGCGCGAGTCCTTGGCGGAGAAGCGCCCGACATTGCCGAGCATCTGTTCGAGGAAGCTCAGCTCGCGGCCGGCGGTGGGGGTGCTGCGATCGACGATGTCGATCTGCTGCCCGTCGGTGGCGTCGAGCTGCTTCATCTCCGTCACCACGCCCGCGTCGTCGAAATGGACGACGACGACACGGCGCTCCATCACGCTCGGCTGGAAGAAGGCGACCTTCTCCGTCTTCTGACCGATGTAGTACCAGACATTCTGGTCGAAGGTTCCCACGGAGGTCGGCGTGCCGAGGATGTCCGCCACATCCTCCCGCCGCGACTGGCCGGCCTTGATCTCGGCGATGCGGTCGGGGTCCGCCATGTTGCCGCGGGTCGCCACGGTGGGCGAGCACGCGGAGACGGCGAGACCCAGAAAGGCGAAGGCGCACAGCGCCGAAGGAATCGATCTCGTCATGGTGCTCAGGCTATGATGGCGCGGGCGGACCGCCGGACCCTTGCGGCAGGCCGGACTCCGCCCGCAATGCCGGGACAATCGCATCGCGCGGTTTGTCCTGTCAACGAAACTCCGATCGAGAGAGAAACCGTGCTTGACCGCCTGTTCCGGCGTCGGCGTGAAGCCCGCGCCGTCGCCGATTTCTATCTCACCATCGCAGCACAGGCACGCCGGCCGGCCTTCTACCGTGACCTTGGCGTTCCCGACACGCTGGACGGGCGCTTCGACATGGTGGTGCTTCACGTCTTCTTGGTGATGCGCCGCCTGAAGGGGCAGGGGGCTGCCGCCGCGGACCGCTCGCGCCTGCTCTTCGAAGCGATGATCGACCATTTCGAGAAGTCGTTGATGGAGCAGGGGGTGGGCGACAGCGGAGTCGGGCGGCGCATCAAGACCATGGCGCGCGGCATCGCCGGCCGGATCGAGGTCTATGACCGTGCGCTCGCCGACGAGGGGGAGCAGGCGTTGGAGGTCGCCCTCGACAACAACGTCTATGGCACCGTGTCGGAGGTGCCGCCGGAGCGGCTGGCCGTCATGGCGGCCTATGTCCGGCGCGAGGCCGCCGGGCTGGAGACGCAACCGCTGGAGTCGCTCATGGCCGGGGAGGTGCGCTTCGGTCCGCCGCCCGGCGCCGGGACCGACTGACCGCGTCCATCGAGTCTCTCCTTATTATAGGGGTGGCGATTGGACTTGCCTTTCCTGGCGTCCAAATTCATCTGACAGTGAGACGAAGGCGCCCGCTTCAGAACGGGTGCTGTGACAAGGAACTGCTCGACATGCGCAACACGACCCAGCCCTCCGCCAGCCCAGCACCGGAATTCTCGCGCATCGTCCGCGCCGACGCCGTCCATCGCGACGGCGATCTGGTCGAAACCATCGAGGCGACGGAAGCCGAGCGCAAGGCGCTGGCCGAACGGTTCGAGCTGGAGGGAATCGGACGCCTGACCGCCCGGGTTCGCCTGCGCTCCGTGCGCGGCGGCCAGATGGTGCGCGTCGAGGGTGAACTGGAGGCCGACGTGGTGCAGACCTGCGTCGTCACGCTGGAGCCGGTGCCCGCCGAGGTCTCCGACCGCTTCGGCGCGCTGTTCGCGCCGGAGTCGATGGTCCCCGGGGAAGAGGATGAAATCGAGATCGACCCGAACATCGCCGAGGAGGACATCCCGGAGGCCATGACCAACGGGCGCATCGACATCGGTGAATTGACCGCCCAGCATTTGTCCCTGGCGCTCGACCCCTATCCTCATGCAGAAGGCGTGGCGTTCGACGGATACAGCGAAGGCGAAGAGGAGGAGGAGGCTGTGGCCCCCGCCGATGATGATGCCAGCGCCGATCCGGAGAAGCCGAACCCGTTCGCCGCGCTGGAACGTCTGAAACGACAGAATTGAGGGCGGAACGGGCTTGCCCTTCGGGGGCAATTGCCGTATTGAATGCCGCTCGCGTCAGGCGGCCCCTCTTCGGGCCGCCTTTTACAATGAAGAGAGTTTACGGCCATGGCTGTTCCGAAGAAGAAGACCTCCAAGTCGCGCCGCAACATGCGTCGCTCGCACCACGCTCTCCCGACCTCGTCCTACGCCGAGTGCTCGAACTGCGGCGAGCTGAAGCGCCCGCACCATGTCTGCGGCTCTTGCGGTCACTACGACCAGCGCGAAGTGGTTCAGAGCGCTCCGGCGGCCTGATGGCGGTTTGGTTGGCCGCCCTACGTCCTAGCCAGGGAGCCTGTCCGCGGTGAGCCAGCGCCTGACCATTGCCCTTGATGCCATGGGCGGTGACAAAGGACCCGACATGGTGATTGCCGGGGCGGATATCGCCCGCGAGCGTCACCCGCAGGTGCATTACCTGCTGTTCGGGGACACCGCCCGCATCGAGCCGCTGCTTGCGCAGCGGCCCGCCTTGAGAGCGGTGGCCGAGGTGCGCCACACCCCGGACGCCGTGGCCGGCGACGCCAAGCCGTCGGTCGCGTTGCGCGCCGGACGCCAGTCGAGCATGCGTCTCGCCATCAACTCGGTGGCGAGCGGGCAAGCCGCCTGCGTGGTCTCCGCCGGCAACACCGGCGCGCTCATGGCCATGGCCAAGTTCGTGTTGAAGACGATTCCCGGGATCGACCGCCCGGCCATCGCCTCCTTCTTCCCGACCCTGCGGGGGGAGAGCGTCATGCTCGACCTCGGCGCCAACACCGAATGCCAGCCCGAGAACCTCGTGCAGTTCGCCGTGATGGGCGCGGTCTTCGCGCGCACCGCGCTGAACCTGTCCGAGCCGACCATCGGCGTGCTGAACATTGGTTCGGAAGAGGTGAAGGGGAACGAGGTGGTGCGCGCCGCCGCGACCCGTCTGCGCGAAATGCCGCTGCCGGGGCGTTTCCACGGATTCGTCGAGGGCAACGACATCGCCACCGGTACGGTGGACGTGATCGTCACCGACGGCTTCACCGGCAACGTCGCCCTGAAGACCGCCGAAGGCACGGCGAAGCTCTTCACGGAGTTCCTGCGCCGGACGTTCCAGTCCTCTTGGACGGCGCGTCTCGGCTACCTGCTGGCCCGCGGGGCCTTCAAGCGGTTGAAGCAGCGCACCGACCCGCGCCGCTACAACGGCGCCATGTTCCTGGGGCTGCGCGGCGTCTGCGTGAAGAGCCACGGGGGCACCGACGCCATCGGGTTCGCCAACGCCATCGGTGTGGCCTACAATCTGGCGGCAAACGGTTTCAACGACCGAATCAAGGAAGAGATGCAGCGTCTCGCCGACGCCAAGCCTCTTCCCGACACGAAGGCGGCGGCGGTCTAACATCATGGTCAAGCGTTCCCGAGTTCTCGGCTGCGGTTCCTACCTCCCGGCCAACGTCGTCACGAATCGCGACCTTGAAGCCCGCGTGGACACCTCGGACGAGTGGATCGTCCAGCGGACCGGCATCAAGTCGCGCCACATCGCTGCCGACGGGGAACTGACCTCCGACCTCGCCATCGCCGCGGCGACCCGCGCGCTGGAGCATGCCGGGGTGGACGCCGCCAGCATCGACTGCATCGTGCTGGCAACGACGACTCCGGACAACACCTTCCCGGCGACCGCGACGAAGGTGCAGGCGGCGCTGGGGACCAAGGGCTTCGCACTGGACATCCAGGCGGTGTGCGCCGGCTTCGTCTACGCCATGTCGATCGCCGACAACTTCATCCGCATTGGGCAGGCCAACCGCGCCCTGGTCATCGGTGCGGAGACCTTCTCCCGCCTGCTCGACTGGAAGGACCGCACCACCTGCGTCCTGTTCGGTGACGGCGCGGGGGCCGTGGTGATGGACGGCTACGACGCCGCCGGGACCTCGGCGGACCGCGGCGTTTTGTCCACCCACCTGCATTCGGACGGCGCCCAGTACGGGCTGCTCTACGTCGATGGCGGCCCGTCCACCACCGGCACGGCCGGTCATGTGCGGATGAACGGCCAGGACGTGTTCCGCCACGCCGTCAGCAAGCTGTCCTCGGTCGTCGAGGAGGCCCTGGCGGCCAATGGTCTGGAGCCGTCGGCGGTGGACTGGCTGGTGCCGCATCAGGCCAACCAGCGGATCATTGACGGCATCGCCCGCAAGCTGAAGCTGCCGTCGGACAAGGTCGTTCTGACGGTGGACCGCCACGGCAACACCTCCGCCGCGTCGATCCCGCTGGCGCTGTGCGAAGCGGTGCATGACGGCCGCGTGAAGCGCGGTGACCTGATCCTCATGGAGGCCATCGGCGGTGGCCTGACCTGGGGTGCCGCGATGGTGCGCTGGTAAGCGGCGCGCCCGCTTCGTTTTTCCGCAGGGTGGCGTTTGCTGCGCTGCTCACAACGACGCGATCCAAGCTTTTGAATTGACCGGGTTCTTTCCCCGGATTACGGTTTTTCCCCTATGGTTTCGGGGGGGAAGCGAACCATGTCACAGAACACCGTCACCCGCGCGCAGCTCAGCGAAGCGGTCTACCAAGAGGTCGGCCTGTCGCGCAACGAATCCGCCGATCTGGTCGAAAGCGTCCTGGAGGAGATCTCCGACGCCCTGGCCCGCGGCGAGATGGTCAAGATCTCGTCCTTCGGCAGTTTCCAGATCCGACAGAAGGGGCAGCGGGTCGGCCGCAATCCGAAGACCGGCGAAGAGGTTCCGATCCTGCCCAGGCGCGTCCTGGTCTTCCGGGCGAGCCACGTCCTGAAGAACCGCATCAACGAGGTCGTCGAGGCGGAGGAAGCCGAGGCGCAGCGCGTGAAGGCGGTCTCCTGATCCGCCGCACGAACCGGCCGACAACAAGGGTTTCCCGGATATGAAGGCGCGCGGCACCACGAAGTCCGCCACGGCGTTCCGCACGATCAGCGAGGTGTCGTCCGACCTGGACGTGCCGCAGCATGTGCTGCGTTTCTGGGAAGGCAAGTTCCCGCAGCTCCGCCCGCTCAAGCGCGGTGGAGGGCGGCGCTACTACCGCCCGGAAGACGTGGACCTGCTGCGTCAGATTCAGAACCTGCTGTATGGCGAGGGCTACACGATCAAGGGTGTGCAGCGCCTGCTGAAGGACGGGAAGGTGGACGACGATCCGGACGCCCGCAGGGTAGAGGAAACGCCGGAGGAACCGGATGTCCCCGACACCTTCGAGGCGGTTCCTGACGAAGCGGCCATGGCCTTGCTCGACGGGGAGGAGGGCGCACCGGTCGTTGCGCTCGACGGCCTGTCGGACACCATCCGGCAGGCCATCGCCCAGGTGCTCGACGAGTTGAAGGAGGCGCGTCTTCTGCTCGCGGTGGGAGAGGAAAAAGAAATTCGAGAGGTGTGAAAAAAAGTGAACTGTAGCGCTTGCGTTGGACCAAGGTCCCGGCTATAGTCCCGCTCCCTTCCAGAACGAAGGGCGGTCCGTCGAACGGAGCGTAGCGCAGCCTGGTAGCGCATCAGACTGGGGGTCTGGGGGTCGCAGGTTCAAATCCTGTCGCTCCGACCAAGTTCTGGAAGATGAAAAGGCCTTGGAGCTGATCGGCTCCAAGGCCTTTTCTTTTGCTGTTCTCCAGCGGCCTGTTTGGGGAAGGCGCCGGGCCTCTGCTGGAGAGGCCGGCGGTGTTCCGTTTCAATGCGCGTCCGTTCAGGCGGCGCTTTCCGATGCGGCCACGGCCTCGTCGGTGGCGGCGTCCTGCTGGTTCATCTTGCGCCGTTGCGCGGCCATGTCGATCAGGGCGGTGCGCAGCGCCGGATGGCGGGCGGTGAACTGGTTGAAGTCGCGCCGCTCCAGCACCTGAAGCTGGCAATAGTCGACCGCGGCGACGTCGGCGTTGCGCCGCTGGCCGCTCAGCAGGGCCATCTCGCCGAACATCGTGCCGGCGCCCAGGCGGATGGTCTGGCCTTCCATCAGCACCTCCACGGCGCCGGACGAGATGAAGTACATGGCGTTGGCGCGGTCGCCCTTGCGGATGATCCGCTCGCCAGGCACCGCCGACTTGGGCCGGAACAGCATCATCAGCCGCTCCTGCTCGTGCGCGTCCAGCAGCGACAGCACCGGGAAGGTCTTGGCGAGCGCCTGGATCTGCAGGTCGTGCTCCTTCTCGCGCTCCTCGGCCTGGTGGCGGGCGTCGGCGAGGCTGCTCTGGAGCTGCTCGAACTGCTCCCAGCCATAGGGCGGCACGCCGGCGGCGCGCTTGGCCTGGAGATGCTTGCGCAGTGCCGCGACGGCCGCGAAGACCGCCGGATTCAACGTGATCGACAGCAGGGCGCCGGCCAGCACGAGGTCGCGCCCTTCCTCCGGCAACAGGCCGAGCGACATGCCCAGGCCGACGAGGATGAAGGAGAATTCACCGATCTGCGCGAGGCTGGCCGACACCGCCAAACCCATGCCCACCGGGAAGCGCAGCAGGATCACGATGCCGAAGGCGATCAGCGACTTGCCGACCACGATCAGGGCCACCACCGCGATGACCGCCAGCGGGTCGCGCAGTAGGATCGACGGGTCGAACAGCATGCCGACCGACACGAAGAACAGAACGGCGAAAGCGTCCTGCAACGGCATCGAATCGGTGGCCGCCTTGTGGCTGAAGCGCGATTCGTTCAGCACCACACCGGCGAAGAAGGCGCCGAGCGCGAAGGACACGCCGAACAGCACCGCCGAGCCGTAGGCGACGCCGAGCGCGATGGCGAGAACGGACAGGGTGAACAGCTCGCGCGAGCCGGTGCGCGCCACGTTGGTCAGGATCACCGGGACAACGCGTGGGCCGAGCACGATCGCCAGAACGGAGAAGGCCGCGACCTTGCCCAGCGTCAGGGCCAGCGTCAGCCAGATCGGGCCGTCCGAGCCGGCGCCATGGCCCCCGGTGGCGCCCCCTGCGGCGCCCGGCGCGTGGCCGCCCAGGACCTCCGCCAGGGCCGGCAGCAGGACGAGCGCCAGGACCATCGCGAGGTCCTCGACGATCAGCCAGCCGACCGCCACGCGGCCTTCGGCGGTGTTCAGCATGTCGCGCTCTTCCAGGGCCTTCAGCAGCACGACCGTGCTCGCCACCGACAGGCTGAGGCCCAGCACGAGGCCGGCGCCGAGACTCCAGCCCCACAGCCAGGCCAGTCCGACGCCCAGCGCGGTGGCGAGGCCGATCTGGCCGACCGCGCCGGGAATGGCGATTTTCCGGACCGCCAGCAGGTCCGAGGGCGAGAAATGAAGACCGACGCCGAACATCAGGAGAATGACGCCGATTTCGGCCAGCTGGGCGGCCAGGGCACCGTCGGCGACGAAGCCCGGCGTGAAGGGACCGATGATGACGCCGGCGACCAGATAACCGACGAGGGGAGGCAAGCGAATGCGGTCGGCGAGGTATCCGAAGATGAAGGCCAACCCGAATGCGATGGCGATCATGGAAATAAGCGGAACGTCATGGGACATGCGAGAATCCTGGCTGCATCGGCGCGATGCCGCATAGTACGGATTTTGGCTGGCCATGTGAGGAATGTTGTCGGGATTTTTCCCGCCGTTCGCCCGCATTCGCGGGAACTGACGTTGGATTGCCGCAAATTCGCCTCAATTGCCCAATGCGTCGGCATGAGGGTCGGAAACCATGCGGTGTGACTTTGCTGGCCTGCCGCGTTCCGGGGGTGGATAAGCCGGCCGGGACCGCTATGCTCCGCAGGCGGATGGTGAGGGAAGGGCTATGGCGAGCAAGAGACGCAAGGCATCCAGGAAGACCGGCCGGGGGCGCTCCGCCACGGGGCGTTCCCTGGCGGGCGAATCGATGGTTCTTGAGGGGCGGGCGCCGCTACCGCAGGTCCGGACCTCCCCGGTCGTACGAAGCCGGGGCAATGCGAAACGCTCCGTCTCTCTGGACGGCGATTCGGGGGCCTTTCTCGGGCCGGAGCAACAATATCTGCTGAGAAAGCGCCAGGAGGTCGAACGGCGCGAGGCCCGGTTGCGGCGCACCGTGGCCGGGGTGCTGGTCGCGCTTGCCGCGGCGGCGGCGGGCGGCCTGTTCTGGGCGTTTGGCGGGGTGTGAAACCGCGCCGCGCCCGCGCCCATGACATTGGGACGCGGGCGCCGGGCGAAGCGTGTCAGGACCCCAGGCGGCGGCGCAGAAGCGACAGCGGCTGCGGGTCGTCCAGCGACGGCTGGAAGGCGACGGTGATCTCCGTCAGGGCGTGCGCCCAGCTCTCCGGGTTGGTGTTCTCCGGCGCCTCGGCGGAGGTGAAGCCGGTGCGCAGGAGGAAGCGGTACTGGTCGGGGATGACGTGTCCGACGGCCCGGATTTCACCCTGATAACCGAAGCGCTCCCGCAGCTCGCGCGCGGTGGAGAAGCCGCGGCCGTCGCGGAACTTGGGGAACTCGATCGCCACCAGGGCGAAGCGGTCCAGGTCCGGCGCGACGGCCGGGGCCAGGGTCCCGCTTTTGACCCGGACGCCGAGCGCCGCGTTGCGGCCGTCGAAGTTCGCGCGCTCCGCCTGCCAGCGCTCGAAGGTGACGATGGCGGGACGGTCGGCGGGAACCGGGTCGCCGTCGGCGACCGCGACCCACTCGTCCTCGACGATGCGGCCGTCCTTAATGAGCGGCATAGACTCTCTCCTTGAACGGGCCGTGGCCGACGCGCTTCAGCGTGTCGATGAAGCGTTCCCCGTCGTGCCGGTTGGACAGATAGACCTCAACGATGGCTTCGATGGCGTCCACCGTCTCGTCGGCGGTCACCGCCGGGCCGAGGATGTCGCCGATGGCCGTGGTCAGGGTCGGGTCGCCGCCGACGGTGATCTGGTAGAACTCCTCGCCCTTCTTATCCACGCCGAGGATGCCGATGGCGCCGACATGGTGGTGGCCGCAGGCGTTGATGCAGCCGCTGATCTTGATGCCCAGCTCGCCGATGGTCTGCTGCCGCGCCGGGTCGGCGAAGCGGGCCGAGATGGCCTGGGCCAGCGGGATCGAGCGGGCGTTCGCCAGCGCGCAGTAGTCGAGACCGGGGCAGGCGATGATGTCGCCGATCAGCCCGGCGTTCGGCGTGCCCAGTCCGTTGGCCTCCAGCGCCGTCCACAGGGTGAACAGTTCGTCCTGCCGGACATGGGCGAGGACGAGGTTCTGGGCGTGGCTGACGCGGAGTTCGCCGAAGCTGTGCGCGTCGGCCAGATCGGCGATCAGCTCCATCTGCTCCGACGTGGCGTCGCCGGGAATGCCCCCGGCGGGCTTCAGGGAGATGGTGGCGGCGGCGTAGCCGGGGACCTTATGGGCCAGCACGTTGACCGCCACCCAGCGGGCGAAGTCCGGGTTCGCGGCCTTGGCGGCCTGGAAGGACTCCGGCTCGTCGGTCAGCGTCTCATAAGCCGGACCGCCGAAGCGGCGGCGGATCTCGTCGACGACCTCCGGCGCGAGGCGGTATTTCGGGCCGCGCAGGCGGGCGAACTCCTCCTCCACCTCCTGGGTGAATTTCTCCTGGCCCAGCTCGTGGACGAGGATCTTGATGCGCGCCTTGTAGATGTTGTCGCGCCGGCCGTACTGGTTGTAGACGCGCAGGATGGCTTCGAGATAGGCGACGAAGTCCTCCTCCGGCACCCAGTCGCGGATCAACTTGCCGATGAAGGGCGACCGGCCGAGGCCACCGCCGACGTAGAAAGTGAAGCCGACCTCGCCCCGCTCGTTGCGCTTGGCGAAGACGCCGACGTCATGGACGCGGATGGCCGCACGGTCGGCGTCCGACCCCATGATGGCGATCTTGAACTTGCGCGGCAGAAAGGTGAATTCGGGGTGCAGAGTCGTCCACTGCCGCAGGATCTCGGCGTAGACGCGCCCGTCCACCACCTCGTCCCGCGCCGCACCCACGAACTGGTCGGTGGTGACGTTGCGCACGCAGTTGCCGCTGGTCTGCAGCGCGTGCATGTCCACCTCGGCCAGCTCATGCAGGATCGCCGGGGTGTCCTCCAGCTTGATCCAGTTGAACTGGAGATTCTGCCGGGTGGTGAAGTGGCCGTAGCCCTTGTCGTACTTCCGCCCGATCTCGGCCAGCTTGCGGAGCTGCCGCGCGGTCAGGACGCCGTAGGGAACGGCGATGCGCAGCATGTAGGCGTGGAGCTGGAGGTAGAGGCCGTTCATCAGCCGCAGGGGCTTGAACTCGTCCTCGGTCAGCTCACCGGACAGGCGGCGCTCGACCTGGGCGCGGAACTGCTCCACGCGCTCCGCGACGAAGCGGCGGTCGATGTCGTCGTAGCTGTAGACCCCGGCGTTGCGGCCGGGCGCGATGTGGTTCATGGAACTCGCCCTTGTCAAAAAAGTGGCCGCCCGGTTCAGGCCGCAGCCTGCTTGCCGAGATCGATGCGGACGGTGGGGCCGAGCGCCCGGATGCGCTCCCGCGTCTTGACCGGCACCCGCTGCCCGTCCACGACGCGCAGGTCGAAGGCGTAGACGTCCACGGCGAACTGCTCGCCCTCCGCCTGCGCCTTGGCGGCGGCCAGGGCGGTGTCAGCGGCGGCCGCGTCCTCGAACAGGGCGGCGTCGTCCAGACGCTCCACCCAGCCGAGGCCGGGGCCGGGAGCGAGGAAGATCACCTCGCCGTCGCGCAGGCGGTTGGCGGTGATGGCCTTCAGCACCGCCTCGTTCCTGGACTTATCGTTCAACGCCATGCCTTCAACTCCTAAAACGAACGCTCACGCCGACACGGCGATGGAAAACGGGTTCTGGCCGGTGGTCTGCTGCCACGCGCTGATCAGGGCGCGCAGCCGCACGACCTCACCGACCACGACGATCGCGGGGCGCTTGGCCTGTAGCCGCACGACGTCCCGGGCGCAATGGGCAAGATTGGTCTCGATGACGCTCTGCGCCTCGGTGCTGGCGCTCGACACGATGGCGACCGGGGTCATCGGCGGCTTGCCGGCGGCTTCAAGCCGTTCGGCGATGGTCCCGATGGTGCCCAGCGCCATGTAGAACACCAGCGCGCCGGGCAGCCGCGCCAGGACGTCCCAGTCCAGATCGGCGGGCAGGCCGCCGGCCTTGTCGTGGCCGGTGACGAAGGTCGCCGTGGTGCCGAAGCCGCGGTGGGTCACCGGGATGCCGGCGTAGGCCAACCCGCCGATCCCCGCGGTCACGCCCGGCACCACGCGGAAGGGAATCTCGGCCTCGGCCAGCGCCAGGCATTCCTCGCCGCCGCGCCCGAAGACGAAGGGGTCGCCGCCCTTCAGCCGCAGCACCCGCCGGCCTTCGCGCGCCAGCTCCACCAGCCGCGCGTTGATCGCCTCCTGCTTGGGGGAGGGGTGGCCGGCGCGCTTGCCCATGTCCACCAGAAGGGCGTGGGGGTTGGCGGCCTCCAGGATGCCGCTGCCGACCAGCGCGTCGTGGACGATG
Organism: Azospirillum sp. UENF 312511; assembly: GCF_058780635.1. Lineage (NCBI taxonomy): Bacteria > Pseudomonadati > Pseudomonadota > Alphaproteobacteria > Rhodospirillales > Azospirillaceae > Azospirillum > Azospirillum sp. UENF 312511. The sequence goes on from NZ_JBSNCG010000003.1 coordinate 2,835,737, forward strand.
GCGTCGGCCTCGCCCAGCGCCTTGGCGGCCAGCAGGGTCAGCAGGCCCGGATCGCCGGGACCGGCCCCGGCCAGCCAGACGCTGCCCGGCTCGAAGGCGGGCAGGCGGGACAGAAGAGTTCTGGGACAGAAGAGACGATGCGATCATGGCAGCCATCCTTTGGCGGCGATCATATCCCGGCAGGCGCGCAGCACCTCGGGTCCCTTGGCGCCCGTGGCGCGCAGGCGGTCGCGGAGCGCGGCGAGTTCCGCCAGCCGGTCCGCCCAGACGGCGGGGAACAGAGTCTCCAGCCGTTCGCGGAGCACCTGGGCCAGCGCCGGGCTCCGGCCGCCGGTGGAGACGGTCATCAGAAGGTCGCCGCGCCGTATCACAGACGGCGCGTGGAAATCACAGAGCGGAATCACATCCTCGACATTGACCAGGATGTTGCGGTCGCGCGCCTGACGGGCCAGCGACTCCGCGGCGGGGTCGTCGATGCCGACGACGAACAGCACCTGCACGCCCTCCAAGTCGCCGGGCGAGGGCAGGGCGCGGCGCAGGTCCGCACCCGACAGGGCGATCAATTCCGCATCCGGTTCCGGTGAATAGACCGCCGGTGCCGCGCCGCCTTCCAGCAACTGCGCGAGACGGCGCTTCGCCAGCGGTCCCTGACCGACCAGCGCGATCTGCACATGCGTCGGGTCGAGCGCGACCGGGATCACCGCGGCCACCCGAAATGCACACCGGAGCTATCGTGAAAAGGCATCATGGGCGCATTTAAGCGCGATGGCGGGGTGCAATCAACAGATTTTACAAACTCTCTTAAACCTATAATACAAGTAGACAATGTATATGCATTGCAACGCCGTGAAACTGGTGTTAATGTGCAATTCAGAACAAATACTCCACTTCGTGGATAGGCAATTAGGTCATGCTTGATGGACTTGCCCAGGCTGTGAAACGCGACCGCGTGGCCGATCTGACCGAACGTTACGGGCGGCTGAACGGGGCGGTGCTTCTGAACGCCCTTCTGCGTGATGAATTCGACGGCCGCGTTGCTGTGGTTTCGTCCTTCGGAACGGAATCGGCGGTGCTGCTCGCCTTGGCGGCGGAAGCCGACCCGTCCTTCCCGGTTCTCTTCGTCGACACCGGGAAGTTGTTCGGGGAAACGCTGCGCTACCGCGACAAGCTGGTGTCCGCGCTCGGCCTGACCGGCGTGCGCACGATCGGCCCGACCGACGCGGATCTGGCGGCGGAGGATCCCGACGGGCTGCTGTTCACCCGCTCGCACGACGCTTGTTGCCATCTGCGCAAGACGGTGCCGCTGGACCGCGCGCTGGAGGGCTTCGACGCCTGGGTGACCGGGCGCAAGCGCTTCCAGGCATCGACGCGCGCCGCCCTTCCGCTGTTCGAGGCGGAGGAGGGCACGGGCCGCATCAAGATCAACCCGCTCGCCCACTGGGACCGCGAGCGGATCGACCAGGAATTCGCGCGGCGCAACCTGCCGCGCCACCCGCTTGAGGCCGACGGCTTCCTGTCCATCGGCTGTTTCACCTGCACCGAGCGTGTCGCTCCCGGTGCGGACCCGCGGTCGGGCCGCTGGGCCGGAACCGCCAAGACCGAATGCGGCATTCACACCTTCAAGAAGACCGGAACCGCACAATGACCGCCGATCTCGATTACCTTGAGAGCCAGAGCATCTACATCCTCCGCGAGGCCTACAACCGCATCGACAAGCTGGCTCTGCTGTGGTCGATCGGAAAGGACAGCAACGTCCTGCTCTGGCTCTGCCGCAAGGCGTTCTTCGGGCGCGTTCCGTTCCCGGTCGTTCAGCTCGACACCGCGATGGAGCTGCAGGAGGTCTACGACTTCCGCGACCGCATCGCTGGGGAGTGGGACCTCGACCTGCGGGTGGAGCAGTGCCCGCCGGAAGCGGACATGGACCAGACCCTGCCGCCGCTGACCCGCGCCGCCGCCCGCAAGACGGAGGGGCTGAAGAACCTCCTGCGCACCGGCAAGTACCAGGGCATCATGGTCGGCATCCGCCGCGACGAGCAGGCGACCCGCGCCAAGGAGCGCGTCTTCTCCCCGCGTTCGCTGGAAGGCGACTGGGACGTGAAGGACCAGCCGGCGGAGTTCTGGGACCATTACAAGACCCGCTTCGACGAAGGCACCCACGTCCGCATCCACCCGCTGCTGCATTGGACCGAGCTGGACATCTGGCGCTATTCCAAGCGCGAGGGGATTCCCATCGTCCCGCTGTACTTCGCCAAGGACGGCAAGCGCTACCGCTCGCTGGGCGAGAAGAACATCACCTTCCCGGTGGACAGCACCGCCGGCACCATCGACGAGATCATCGCCGAACTGGTCGTGACCCGCATTCCGGAGCGCGCCGGCCGCGCCATGGACAACGAGGCCGAGGACAGCTTCGAGCGCCTGCGCAGCTCGGGCTACATGTAAGAAGCGGGGATTGGGACCATGGACATCCGGAACGAACTGAACGGCCAACTCCGCATCGTCATTGTCGGCCATGTCGACCATGGCAAGTCGACGCTGATCGGGCGCCTGCTGAACGACACCGGCAGCCTGCCCGACGGCAAGGTGGAGCAGGTCCACGAGATGAGCCGCAAGCGCGGCATGCCCTTCGAATGGGCCTTCGTGATGGACGCGCTCCAGGCCGAGCGCGACCAGGGCATCACCATCGACACCACGCAGATCCACTTCAAGACGGAACAGCGCCCCTACGTCATCATCGACGCGCCGGGCCACACCGAGTTCCTGAAGAACATGGTGACCGGCGCCTCCCAGGCCGACGCCGCTCTGCTGGTGATCGACGCCGCCGAGGGCGCCTTGGAGCAGTCGCGCCGCCACGCCTTCCTGCTGCATCTGCTGGGCGTGCGTCAGGTGGCCGTCGCCGTCAACAAGATGGACCGCGTCGACTTCGACCAATACCGGTTCGAGGCGGTGTCGCAGGAGATCCGCACCTATCTGGCGGAACTTGGCCTGCACACCTCCACGGTGATCCCGATCGCGGCGCGCCACGGCGACAACATCGTCACCCGCTCCGACAAGGCGCCCTGGTACGAGGGACCGACCGTGGTGGAGGCTCTGGACGCCTTCCGTCCGCAGCAGGCGCCGACCGAACTGCCGCTGCGCTTCCCGCTGCAGGACGTCTACAAGCCCGACGACCGCCGCATCCTGGCCGGCCGCATCGAGAGCGGGCGCCTGCGCGTCGGCGACACGCTGCGCTTCTCGCCGACCGGCGCCACCGCCACGGTGGTCAGCATCGAGGGGTGGAACCACAGCCAGCCCATCGTCGCCGCCCAGGCCGGGCAGAGCATCGGCATCACGCTGGACAAGCGCATCTTCGCCGAGCGCGGCCATGTCGCGCACCATGAAGAGGGCGCGCCGCACGTCACCCACCGGCTGGGCGTGCGCGCCTTCTGGCTGACCTCGGAGCCGCTGGCGGTCGGCAAGACCTACACGCTGAAGATCACGACGGGCGAGCACCGCGTGACGGTGGAGAGCATCACCGCCGTCATCGACATCGAGGACCTGTCGAGCACCCCGGCCAAGGCGGTCCACCGCAACGAGGTGGCCGAGGTCGTCCTGCGCTCCCGCTCGCCGATCGCCGTCGATCTCGCCTCGGCGCTGTCGCGCACCGGGCGCGGCGTGCTGATCGACGGCCACGACGTGGTCGGCGGCTGCATCGTCGTCGAGGTGGACGAGGGGCCCGCCGCTTCGGCCAACACGACCGAGGTCTCGCACGCCGTCACGGCGGACGAGCGCAACGCCGCCAACGGCCACAAGGGTGGCGTCCTCTGGCTGACCGGCCTGTCCGGGGCCGGCAAGTCCACGCTGGCCATGGCGCTTGAGCGCGCCCTGTTCGACCGCGGCTGGCAGGTCTTCGTGTTGGACGGCGACAACGTCCGCAACGGGCTGAACGCCGGGCTGGGCTTCTCGGCGGAGGACCGGGCGGAGAACATTCGCCGCGTCGCCGAAACGGCCAAGCTGTTCGCCGATGCGGGCATGCTGGTCATCGCCTCGCTGATCTCGCCGCTTCAGGCCGACCGGGCGCGGGCGCGGGCCATCGGCGGCGAGCGCTTCCACGAGGTCTATGTGGCCGCCGATCTCGCCACCTGCGAATCGCGCGACCCCAAGGGGCTATACCGCCGGGCGCGCGCCGGTGAGATCCCGGAGTTCACCGGCGTCTCCGCCCCTTACGAGGCCCCGGAGTCGGCGGAGCTGACCATCGACACCGGCGCAGTCACCCCGGTGGAAGCGCTGGGCGAACTGCTCGACTATGTGGACGGCGCGTTCGGCCGGAACGCCCTGAAGCGCGACCGGGTGTAACGCGGACGGGCATCACGAGGGGCGTCGGCTTTCCGTTTCCTTCGGGAAGGGAAGGCCGGCGCCTCAGTCCTTTGCCGCCTTCAGCAGGTTGATGAGGTTTGCCGCCAGATCACCGGCGTGCTGGGACACGTATCCGGCCTGATTCTTCGACTGGATCATGAACAGCGGGGACTCGCCGGGTTCCGCGCTCGGGTCGAAATAGGCCATGCGCGCTTTCGGGGTCCGGAATTCCGGATGCCAAGCGGCGTTCTCAGCGAAGGCCTTCCCGAAGATGCCGTTGTCGATAGCGGCGTTCGCCGCAGCCGCCTTGCCGTCGCCCTTCATCAGGTCGACGAGGCTGGATTTGACATTCTGCGCCGACAGGTCGGTGAGCTTATCCAGGGCCTTGTTGTCGAGCCACAATTCAACCTGTCCGCCACCCTGGTCCTCCGGCATGTACAGTGTGATCAGGGAGGTCCCCTTCATCCCCGGCCCCGGTTCCTTCTCCGGTTCGGACGCGCTGCGCGCCTCGCGTTCCTCCTTCATCGCCTTGATTGAGGCGGGCATTTCCGGCTCGACGATGCCCGCCTTCGCCGCCGCCTTCTTCATGACATTTATGATGTCGCCGGTGAGTCCAACCCCCGTCACGCCCGCCCGATCGCCCAGGCCGAGGGTCTTCTTTGTAAAATTGTTCAGATCCTCAAAATACTTCTGCATTTTTGCGAAATAATCGTCCGTCGGGTCGCTGCTCGCCGGCGGGGTGCCCGTGATGGCGAACTCCGTCGGTCCTCCCTTGGCCGGAATCGCTTCCAAACCTCCGGCCATGAGGCCTTTGGCCTGCGCGGACAAGGTCACCTGATCGCCTGCGGGGCTGGAGCCGTTCCCCGGGATGGTGGGTTGAAGCTTCGTCGGACCGGTTCTGGTCCATTGGGAAAGGGCAGATGCGAAGGGCTGCGCCTTTGTGGAGTCGATGGCGGTCATGTTCCCTCTCCCGCTGTGGGTCATACCGGATGATTGGGTATTGGTTGCTAATCTTTTATAAATGTTAATTAGAGGTTGAACTAATCGCGGCGGCAAAGTTCGGAGGCCGGAAAACCGCTTTGCCTGGGCCTTTTTGACGGTCAAAAGAACAAATTTTCATAGTTTAATAGGGCATTGCATCATGCAAATTTGTGCAATTCGCTCTTCCTTCCGATAGGGGATGTGCTAAATAGGCCGGGTATTTCCAGCGAGGATGGATTCATGACCGCCCTGACCCGACGTTCCGCGATGCTGGCTGTGGCCGCCGTCGCATCCCTGACCGCCGCGTCCCTGACCGCCTTCACGCCCGGCGCGGCCCGCGCCGCCGATCCGGTGAAGCTGGAGGTCGGATACATCCCCATCCTTGCCGCCGCTCCGCTGTTCATCCTGGAAGGGGAAGGCTGGGCACGCGAGGCGGGCATCGATCTGAAGCTGACCAAGTTCGAATCCGGCCCGCACGCGATCCAGGCGATGGCCGCCGGCAAGATCGACCTGCTCTACGCCGGCGTCGCTCCGGTCCTGGTCGCCCGCTCGAAGGGCGCCGATGTGTCGGTGATCGCCAATTCGGCGGTCGAGGAGATGGTCGTCGCCAGCCGCGGCGAGTTCGCCAAGGCGCTGGGCGGCAAGGCCACCGCGGAGTCCATCGCGAAGTTCGTCGCCGACAGCGGCCGCAAGGTCAAGATCGGCACGCAGCCGCCGGGCTCGGTCCCGGACACGGTGCTGCGCCACTGGCTGTTCAAGGTCCTGAAGGCTGACCCGGCCAACCTGGAGATCATCTCCATGGGCATCGAGAAGACCCAGCAGGCGCTGCTGGCCGGCGCCCTCGACGCCGCCACCATTCGTGAGCCGACGGTGACCGTGACCCAGAAGGTCGACCCGAACGTCGGTCTGCTCGCCACCGGCGCGGAGATGTTCCCGAACCAGCCGGGCACCGTCATCGCGGTCCGCGGTCCGGTCGCCAAGGAGCATGGAGAGGCGCTGACCCGCCTGCTCAAGGCGCACATCCGCGCCGTCGACCAGATCGCCAAGGACCCGGCCCGTTCCGCCAAGGTCGCCAACGAGTATCTGGGCAAGGGTCTGATGGAGCCGGCCACGCTGGAGGCCGCCTTCCGCTCGCCGGGCTCCAAGTTCGTTGCCGACCCGCACGGCGTGGTCCCGGCGGTCGAGCAGATGATGGCTTACGCCAAGGAGATCGGCTCCGCCGAGGGCACCATTCCAGTGGCGGAAGCGTTCGACTTCCGCTTCTACGACGCGGCCGCCGCGAAGTAAGCGTGATGCGTCAGCCGCTGAAGCTTCACAGCTCCATCGCCCTGTCGGCGCTCGGCGTCGGCGCTTTCCTGCTCGCCTGGGAAGCGCTGGCGCGCAGCGGTATCGTGCCCGCCGGGCTGCTGCCGTCGCCCAGCGCCGTGCCCGGCGCCTTCCTGGCGGAGTTCCGGTCCGGCACTTGGCAGGCGATGGTCTTCGCCAGCCTGTCGCACTACCTGTCGGGGCTGGCGCTCGGCACCGTCCTGGGCATCACCTTCGGCACGGCGGCGGCAACCTGGGGGGTGTGGGACGCCTTTCAGGCCTGGGTGGTGCGCATGCTGCGCCCCATCCCGTCCATCGCCTGGATTCCCTTCGCCATCATCTGGTTCGGCGTCAGCAAGTCGGCGGCGACCTTCCTGATCGCGCTGACGGTCTTCTGGATCAACTACTACGCCACCTACAGCGCGGTGCGCGGGGTGGACAAGGACCTGATCGAACTCGGCCACGCCTTCGGTCAGGGTGGGCTGATTCCGCGCCTGTTCAAGATCGTCCTGCCCGGCGCGCTGCCGGGCATCCTGGCTGGCGTGCGTGCCGGGTTGGGGCAGGGCTGGATGACCGTGGTGGCGGCGGAGCTGTTCGGCATCTCCGGCCTGGGCGCGCGCATGTCCGACGCCTCCGGCCTGCTCGCCACGCACATCGTCGTGCTCTACATGGTCACCATCGCGGCGCTCTACGGCGTGTGCGACTTCCTGTTCATGCAGGTTCAGCAGCGGGTGCTCGCATGGCAAAAGTAAACGGCTCCGCTGTGATCGATTTGAAGGGCGTCGCCATCGGCTACGGCGCCGAGGCCCCACCGGTCCTGGTGGACGTCGACCTGTCCATCGAGCGGGGCAGCTTCGTCGCCATCGTCGGGCCGTCCGGCGTCGGCAAGTCGACCCTGCTGCGCGTCGTTGCCGGGCTGCACACGGCGCGCGCCGGTGCCGTGACCATCCACGAGACGAAGAAGCCGGGCCACCGTCCGGTCAGCCTCGTCTTCCAGGACGCCCGCCTGCTGCCCTGGCGGCGGGTCGCCAAGAACGTCCGCTTCGGCCTGGAGGGGCTGCCGATCTCCACCGCCGAGCGGGAGGAGCGGGTGGCCGCCGCGCTGCGCCTCGTCCGGCTGGACGATTACGGCCGGCGCTGGCCCTATGAGCTGTCGGGCGGCCAGCGCCAGCGCGTCGGCATCGCCCGCGCCCTGGCCGTCGATCCCGACATCCTGCTGATGGACGAGCCGTTCGGCGCGCTCGACGCCATCACGCGGCACGGCCTTCAGGACGAACTGCTGCGCATCCACCGCGAGACCGGCAAGACCGTGCTGTTCGTCACGCACGACCTGGAGGAGGCGGTGCATCTCGCCGACCGCATCATCGTGCTGGGCGGCAGCCCGGCGCGCATCGTCCAGGATGTCCGCAACGAGCCGGGCCGCGACAGCGGCGGTTTCCGCGAGCAGGTGGAGCAGCTGCGGTCGGGGATCGCGGACAATTACAGCATTTGAGAGTAGGGGTGGTCGTGTAGGGCCCCCCTCCCGACCTCCCCCCGCTCTCGGCGGACCGAAGGTCCGCCTGCCGCGTCAGCGCAAACCTCCGGTTTGCGCGAGAGCTCCGCAGGGGGAGGAGAAAAGCCCTCCCTTGCGAAGCGGGGGAGGGTTGGGTGGGGGCCCGACGCGCCCACTGAAGCTCCTACGGCGCCACCCGCCGCACGTCCCGTGCCGTCAGATGGACGTTCGCATCCGGATCGAGCTTGCGGTCCATGATGCGGGCCTCCACTGCCTTGTCGAAGACCGGGCGGTTCAGGCAGACATACTGAAGCGCCTCGTCCGGCTTCGGCAGATGGCCGGCGAGGGTTTGCAAAGCGCGGCGCGGGACGAAGACCCGCCCGTGATACTCCCCGACCTCCACCGCGAACTCGACGGCGTCGGCTTCCTCGTTCCAGGACGGGTCGTCGGGGAACACGAACAGCGGCATCACACCCTCACGCAGAACACATCTCAGTCCAGGATGTAGGTAACATCGTAGCCGCTGCGCTTGAAGCGGGTCTTCAGCAGCGTGCCCTGCGCGTCGAACCACAGATCGCGCTCCACGTCGCCGGAGATGCGGTGATGCTGCGCCGGCACCGCGCGCCCGCCGACGGTCAGCGTCTCGGTGCCGACGAGGTCGGTGCGCACGCTGTAAGGCTTGCCGTCGATGACTGATAGCAGGGTGGGGCGCTTCAGCACCTCCGGGGTCCACAGCGTCAGGGGCAGGGTGTTGGCGCCGGTTTCGCCCGTCTTGCCATCCACCGTGACGGAGTAACCGCCGCCGGTCCGCATCATGCGGATGGTGTGGGGCGTGCCGTCGTCGTCGGTCTGGGCGCTCATGGATTCGAGCGTCCGGCCCTTCCACACCTCTTCCCGCTTGTGATCGTAGCGGAAGTTGATGAACAGCACCTTCACCCGCGTCGAGGCGGTGACGGCGACCTTGGTCACCTCGCCCTGGGGCTCCAGCCGGACGGTTTCGCTGCCCACCGGATCGTCGCCCATCAGAATCCGGTAGGTCAGCGTGCGTGGCTCAGCCGCTTGGGCCGCGGCCGCGGAGAGCAGCAGGCCGGCGGCCGCAAGCGCCGCGCGCAGGGCGTGCGTCATGGATGTTCCCTCCCTGTGTTCGTTGTGCGGCGGCGGCTTATGGTGCCGCCGTCCGGTTCCGTCGCCCGGTCGCAGGCGCTCAGTCGTCGAGAAGCTGCGCCAGTTTCATGGCGACGCCCATCGAGCCGTCCACCTTCAGCTTGCCCATGGTGAAGGCCAGCATCGGGTTCAGCCGGCCGTCCATCAGCTTCTTCAGATTCTCGGCGGAGATGCGGATGGTGCAGTCGGGATCGTCGTCCCCAGCACCCTCCCGCGCGATGGCGACGGGCGTCTCGCGGGCATTGACCCGCACCGCCTCGCCATCCTCCAGCGCGAAGCGGACGTCGGCCTTCAGGCTGCGGAAGCTGGTGGAGCGGGACTGGAGTTCGCGCAGGATGTCCTCAACCATGGATCGGTCTCTCTCCCCTGGATTCGTGTTTGTCGGATCTTGACAGTAAGCAGAGTTTACGTTTACGTCAACGTCATAACCAAAACGTTTCCGGCGCCTCAACGATCCGGGAACCATCAAATCAATTCGAGGGGAGTGAAACCATGCAGACCGCCGCCGCGCCCGGAATCCCGTTGCCCCGCACCGCCTTCCGCCGTCGCCTGTCCTGACCGCCGCGCAGCCGGGAGGATCGGAGATGACCGAGAATCTTGCGCGCCGGGGCAGCATCGGGGACGACACGCCGGCCCATCCCTGGCTGGCCCGCTACCCCGAGGGAATCGCCTGGGACCAGCCGATCGCGGTGACCCCACTGGCCGAGCTGTTCGAGGAGGCCGCCCGCCGTTACGCCGACCGTCCGTGCCTGGACTTCCTCGGCCGCCGCTACCGCTACGCGGAGGTGTTGGGACTGGTGAACCGGGCGGCCAAGGGCTTCGCGGCGATGGGGGTGAGGCCGGGTGTGCGGGTGGGACTGTGCCTGCCGAACACGCCGACCTATGTGATCGCCTATTTCGCGATCCTGAAGGCCGGCGGCACGGTGGTGAACTACAACCCGCTCTACGTCGAGCGGGAGCTGGAGCACCAGATCGAGGATTCCGGGACCGAGATCATGGTCACGCTCGATCTGAAGCAGATCCATCCGCGCATCGAGGCGATGCTGGACCGCACGCGGCTGAAGACGGTGGTCGTCTGCCGCATGGCCTCCATCCTGCCGCCGGTGAAGAGCGTGCTGTTCCGCGTGCTGAAGCGCAGCGAGCTGGCCAGCATTCCCCAGGACGGGCGGCATGTGGACTTCGACGCGCTGCTCGCCAACGACGGTGTAATGCCGCCGGTGCGGCTGGACCCGCGGCGCGACGTGGCGGTGCTGCAATACACCGGCGGGACCACCGGCGTGCCCAAGGGGGCGATGCTGACCCACGCCAACCTCGTGGCCAACGCCCGGCAGGTGCAGGCTTGGTTCCCCGGCATGGCACTGGGGGAGGAGCGGATGCTCGCCGTCCTGCCCTTCTTCCACGTCTTCGCCATGACGGTGATCCTGAACATGGGGCTGGCGGCGGGGGCGGAGCTGGTCATGCTGCCGCGCTTCGACACGCTGCAGGTGCTGAAGACCATCGCGCGGCGCAAGCCCACGCTGCTGCCCGGCGTGCCGACCATGTACAAGGCGCTGCTGAGCCACCCGGACGTGGCGCGCCACCCGATGCGGTCGATCCGCTACTGCATCTCCGGCGGGGCGCCGCTGCCGATGGAGCTGAAGCGCCAGTTCGAGGAGGCCACCGGCTGCGTGCTGGTCGAGGGCTACGGCCTCAGCGAGGCGTCGCCGGTCTGCGCCTGCAACCCGCTGACCGGGGTGAACAAGGAGGGCTCCATCGGCCTGCCTCTGCCCGGCATCATGGTGCAGATCCGCGCGCTCGACGATCCCGACCGCGTGTTGCCGCCCGGCGAGAAGGGGCAGGTCGTGCTGTCCGGACCCAACGTCATGGCCGGCTACTGGAACAAGGACGAGGAGAGCCGGCGCACCATCGTCGGCGGCTGGCTGTTCACCGGCGACGTCGGGGTGATGGACGAGGACGGCTACGTCTTCCTGCTCGACCGGCTGAAGGACCTGATCCTCTGTGGTGGCTACAACGTCTATCCGCGGGTGATCGAGGAGGCCATCTACCAGCACCCCGACGTGGTCGCCGTCTGCGTCATCGGCATCCCCGACGACTACCGCGGCCAGAGCCCGAAGGCTTTTGTCCAGCTCCGGCCCGGCGCCAGCCTGACCGCGGAGCAGTTGAGGGATTTCCTGCGCGACAAGATCTCGCGGATCGAGATGCCGAAGCGGATCGAGTTCCGCGCCGAGCTGCCCAAGACGGCGGTCGGCAAGCTGTCCAAGAAGGAGTTGATCGCCGAATCGTTGCAGCAGCCGGAGGGGTGACCGGGAAAAGGCGCACGGCTTTGTCACATCGCGGCGTGTGTGGTAGGAACGGAGACGCCGTCCGGCGGCGTGGAGCGAGCGGCCATCGCTTCCCCCACGCCGCCGCGGCGCGACGTGACGGAAGGCGTGCCCCCCACCATGGAACAGCTCTACACGGTCAATCAGTTGGCGGAAGAACTGGGCATCACGCCGCGCGCCCTCCGCTTCTACGAAGTGAAGGGGCTGCTCTCGCCCAACCGACTGGGCAACAACCGAGTCTACACCAAGCGCGACCGCGCCCGGCTGAAGCTGATCCTGCGGGGCAAGCGGCTGGGCTTCTCGCTGGCGGAGATTCGCGAGTATCTCGACCTCTACAACGTCGATGGCGGGGTGGAGCAATTGAAGGTCCTGCAGAAGCGCATCGACGCGCGGCTGAAGGACCTGGAGCAGCAGCGCCAGGACCTGGAGGCGACCGTGGGCGAACTGCGGGAGATCGGGGCCCAGGTGCAGGCCGCGCTGGACGAGCGCGGATTGGCGTCCAAGAGCGCCTGAGCCGGTGCGGTCCCATCCGCCCGGCCGGGCCGGAGGGGATAAGTTTATGAATTTGCTGTTCCGCCTGATCGCCGTCATCGCGTCCGCTCTGACCGGTCGACCGGTGGGGTTCCTGGAACCGGCGCGGCTGCGCTTCCGGGTGTGGCCGACCGACCTCGACCTCAACATGCACATGACCAACGCCCGCTACTTCAGCGTCATGGACCTGGGGCGGGTCGATCTGATGCTGCGCTCCGGCATGGGGCGGTCGATCCTGCGTCACCGCTGGCAACCGGTGATCGGCGCCGCCAACCTGCGCTTCCGTCGCCCGCTGGCGCCCTTCCAGCGCTTCGAGCTGGCGACCCGTGTGCTGTGCTGGGACGATAAGTATTTCTTCATCGAGCACCGGGTGGAGACCGCCACGGGCACGGCGGCGCTGGCCGTGGTGCAGGGCGCCTTCGTGGCGCGAGGCGCCGTGGTTCCCCCGGCGGAAATCCTGGCGATCCACGGCGAGCATGGGGAATCGCCGCCCATGCCGGACGTCGTCGCCGCGTGGCGCGAGCGACCGCTGGCGCCCTGACCCTTGCGCCCTGACTCTTGCGCTGCGCCGCCCCCTTGCACTATGGCTGGCCGAACGCGAAAAGCCGGCAAAGCGGAGGGCCAAGGGTCATGGGCGCACACGGAATCAACGGCATCGACCATCTCGTCATCGTCGTCCGCGATCTGGAGAAGGCGCAGGACGCCTATCGCCGCATGGGCTTCACCATCTCGCCGAAGGGCCGGCATGGCGAGCTGAAGTCGGCCAACCACACCATGATGTTTGGGGCGGGCGACTATCTGGAGCTGCTCGCCATCGAACAGCCGCACCCCTTCACCGCCTTTTTCAGCGACGTGTTGAAGACCCGCGAGGGTATCGCCGCGGCGGCGCTGAAGACCGACGACGCGCGGGCGGCGCAGCGGCTTCTGGTCGAGGCCGGCTATCCGGCGGGCGAGCCGGTGGAGTTCGGCCGTCCCGTCGAGCTGCCGGGCGGCGCGCAACAGGCGCGCTTCACGACGACCCCGATCGACGGCGTGTCGGAATGGGGCGGGCGGGTCTTCCTGTGCCAGCACCACACCCCCGAGGTGGTCTGGCGTCCGGAGCTGATCCAGCACGACAACACGGTGACCGGCCTCGCCGCCCTGGTCGTCGCCGCCGACGATCCCAACGCCACCGCCGCCTCCTACGCCCGGCTGTTCGGCACGGCGGTGGAAACGCGGGGGCCGGCGCGCGTCGTGCCGACCGGCAGCGCCCCCATCGTGGTGGCCGATCCGGCCGCGCTGCATTGGGGCTGGACCGGCGACCCGGCGCTGGCGGTTCCGCGCCCCTTCCTGGCCGGCATGGTGCTGACGGTGGCCGATCTGGAGCGTGCCCAGCAGGCGCTTCAGAAGAGCAAGTTCCCGACGGTCGTCGGCAACGGCGTGCTGCGCGTGTCGTCCGCCAGCGCCTGCGGCGCCATGCTGGCCTTCGCCAAGGACTTCGACCTCGGCGCGCTGATCCCCTGAGCCCGCTGGGCACCCTGTTGTCATAAGCGGCCGGTTGTCATAACGGAATCATATTGCTGCACTGCGTCCGATCCGTTGGACAGGACGCCGTTGCGGGCGCACATTCCCCTCTTGCGTGCATGTTGCGGCGCATCATGGGGACGGACCGACGTGGCGGACGGCGATTTCGGCAGGGTTCGGATCGAACCGGCGGGGCAGGGGGCGGCTGAACCGGGGGCGGAGTATCTCGTCGCCGGCACGCCGGCCTACAAGCGGGCGAGCCGCATCCTCTTCGTGGCCGGCTTCTCCACCTTCGCCGCGCTCTACTGCGTGCAGCCGCTGATGCCGGAATTCACGCGGGAGTTCGGCGTCACCCCGGCGCAGTCGAGCCTCGCCCTGTCGGTGTCCACCGGCGTTCTGGCCTTCGCGCTGCTGGTCGCCGGGGCGGTGTCGGACCGGTTCGGGCGCAAGGCGATCATGGCGCTTTCCCTGCTCGCCTCCGGCACGCTGGGCATCAGCGGCGCGATGGCGCCGGACTGGGCGTCGCTGCTGCTGGTGCGGGCGCTGGAAGGAATGGCGCTCAGCGGTCTTCCCGCCGTCGCCATGGCCTACGTGTCGGAGGAGGTGGACCCGCGCTCCGCCGGGGTCGCCATGGGCCTGTACATCGGCGGAACGGCGCTTGGCGGCATGTCGGGGCGGGCGCTGACGGCGCTGGTGGCCGATGTCGCGTCCTGGCGCATGGCGATGGGGGTGATCGGCACGCTGGGAATCGCCGCCGCACTGGCGGTGTGGTTTGCGCTTCCCGCATCGCGCCATTTCCAGCGGCGGCCGGCGGGCGTGCGGGAATTGGCCGAGGCGTGGCGTGGACACCTGATGGACCGCGGGCTGCTCGCCCTGTTCGCCATGGGGTTCCTGTCCATGGGGGCCTTTGTCACCGTCTTCAACTACATCGGCTTCCGCCTGCTGGCGCCGCCCTTCGACCTGCGCCCGGCGGCGGTCGGCGCCGTTTTCACGGTCTATCTCTGCGGTGTCGTCAGCTCGCCGCTGTTCGGCGGGCTGGCGGTGCGGCTGGGGCGGGGCAGGGTGCTGGCCGTCGCCGCGGCGATGATGGCGGCCGGTCTGGCGCTGATGACGCCCGACAGTCTGTGGACGATGGTTCCGGGCATCGCCCTGTTCACCTTCGCCTTCTTCGGGGTCCACACCATCGCCTCCGGCTGGATCGGGCAGCGGGCGCCGGTCAACCGCGGGCAGGCGTCGGCGATCTATCTGTTCTGCTATTACATGGGCTCTACCATCGCCGGGACGCTGGGCGGCGTCTTCTGGTACGCCTTCGGCTGGGCCGGAGTCGGCGGATTCGTCGGGCTTCTGCTCGCGGTTGGGCTGATCGTGTCGCTGGGGCTGGCAATCCGCCGCTGATTCGTTCGTTGCGCGCATACTGAGGTATGAATTCAACCGTTTCGGTTGCGCCGGGCGCCGCTTCGTCTCATTCTGAGTGCACCTGCACAACGAGGCGACCATGGCCCGTTTGTCCGTCTACAGCGACACCGATCCCACCGTTGCGGAACTCTCATCCGCCGACCCGGCGCTGGTCACCGCCCATCTGGCGCTGGCCGGCGTGCTGTTCGAGCGCTGGCCAGCGCCTCAGGCCATTCCAGACGCCGCCGACGCCCATGCGGTGCTGGAAGCCTACGCCGGGCCGGTGACGGCCCTGAAGGACGCGCGCGGCTTCCAGTCCGCCGACGTGGTGCGGATGCCGCGTGGTCAGCCGGATGCCGCGGTCCGCCGCGCCGCCTTCCTTGCGGAGCACACCCACGACGAGGACGAGGCCCGGTTCTTCGTGCAGGGAAGCGGCGCCTTCTATCTGCATGTGGACGGAAAAGTGTTCCGCCTCGTGTGCGGGGCGGGTGACCTGTTGAGCATCCCGGCGCGGACGAAGCATTGGTTCGACATGGGACCGGACCCGGAATTCACCGCCATCCGCTTCTTCACGCGCCCGGATGGCTGGGTGGCGTCCTTCACCGGTGACGTGATCGCCGACCGCTTTCCGAAGTTCGAGTCGGAAACCGGTAACGTTTCATGACCCGCCCAACATGACCCGGCTGCCGCCGTTACCTTTCGCCGCAGCCGATTGCGGGCGAAAAGCGGCGCTGTTACAAGCCCTTCGGTATCGGCGCCGATCCAAGGGCGGCGCGCCACCCGCTTCGGAGGCTCCATGACCACGGATGGCCACTCCATCCCGTGTACGGGCAACGGCTTCATCGACGCGGCCCATACGTCGCTGATGGACCATATCGAGGCCATCCGCTGCGCGTGCGCGGACGGCGCTTCCCGTGACTCCATGGTTCCTCGATTCAGCCGGTTCGCGGACGAAATGCGCATGCATTTCGACCATGAAGAGGTCATCATCCGCGCCGCCGGCTTCACCCGGTGGGAGGAGCACGCCGGCCACCACGCGATGCTGGACCAGCAGTTCGGCCGGCTGATCGACTATGTGCGCGACTGCGAGGTCACCTCGGATTTCCTGTGCACGGTGGCGGGCACGCTGGATGCCGCTCTGTGCGGACACGAGATCCGGCACGACGGCGATTACACCGCGCTGGTGCGCGACGCCTCCAGGACGCCGGAAGGGCGGACCCTGATCGCCTGGAACAGCGCCTTCGACGTCGGAGTGGGGCCGCTCGACGCGCAGCACCGCCAGCTCGCCGACCTCATGAACGAACTGGACCTGATGAGCCGCCAAGGGGCGCCGATTCACGAATCCCTGGACCTTCTGGGAATGCTGCACGACCATGTGCACGCCCATTTCGCCATGGAGGAAGGGGTGCTGCGCCGTGTGGCGCCGGGCCGTTTCGTGGCTCACCGCAACCACCACCGGTTGCTGGAGGGGCAGTTCGCCCGCATCCGCCAGCAGGTGGAGAGCGGCCGGCTCGACACCGGCGTCGCGGTGCGGGGGTTCCTGCGCTTCTGGCTGATGGACCATGTGCTCGGCTCCGACCGTCCGGCCTTCGCCGAGACGGCGGATGCGGCGCCCCGCTGACCGCCGCCATCGTTGCGATCCCGGGCCGATCCCGGACCGATCCCGACCTGTCATCAAAAAATCACTTGAATCGCCGGGAAAAAAGCGTAATTCATCGGGGACGACGCACTCGCACGTGCCAATGGCCCTCTGTGGTTATGCAACGACGTACCGCGTCCTTTTTGGCAGAACCGGTCATCAGTGGGCCGGTCCCGAGAGGGAGGTAGGCATGTTGGCTCTCCACGGCAGGGCTCTCAGACGGTAGCCCATAGCCGGACATCGACGCTTTGAACCTGCGGAGCTGTTAGCCCGCTCGTGAGCGTTTGACCCGGCTTTTCTCCGTCGCCTTTCACCACAACCCGAATTCCGATCCGCGGCTTTGACGGCCGTGTCGGATTCCCGTCTGTTCGCTGGACCGCCCCGCGCCGGGTGGCCCAGGGTAAGGAGTGCGCCATGGGCTTCATCCGTTCCCGTTCCGCCGTCGCCCCGCTGCGCCGCGGCGTTTCCATCTCCGCCCCGTCCTTCGGCGCTTCGCCGGTGTCGGACCGCCGCACCTCCGTCCATCAGGCGGTGGCGATGGCCCGTCCCGAGGAGCCGATGCACTGCATCCGTCCGGGCGTCCTGGCCGACACCGCGTCCAGCTTCGTGGCCGCCTTCGACGCCGCCGTGTCCGGCGACGTGCTCTACGCCGTGAAGTGCAACCCGGAGCCGGCGGTGCTGCGCGCCCTGTCGGCCGGCGGCGTGCGCCACTTCGACGTGGCTTCGCCCGGTGAAATCCGTCTGATCCGCCAGATGTTTCCGGACGCGGTGCTGCATTACATGCATCCGGTGAAGGGGCGCGAGGCGATCCGCACCGCCTATCAGCACTACGGCGTGCGCGACTTCGTGCTCGACAGCATGGAGGAGCTTCAGAAGATTCTGGAGGAGACGGGCGACGCCCAGGACCTCGGCCTCGTCGTGCGTCTAGCCCTGCCGAAGGGCAACGCGGTCTACGACCTGTCCGGCAAGTTCGGCGCCCCGGCGACGGAGGCGGTCGAACTGCTCCAGGCCGTGCGCATGGTGGCCCCGAAGGTCGGCGTGTCCTTCCATGTCGGCTCGCAGATGCTCGATCCGTCCGCCTACGAGCGGGCGCTGGAACTGGCCGGCCGCATCATCGCGGAGTCGGGCGTGGTGATCGATGTTCTGGATGTCGGCGGCGGCTTTCCCGTCTCCTATCCGGGCGTCACCCCGCCGCCGCTCGGCGACTTCATGGAGGCCATCGCCCGCGGCGTGGCGAAGCTCGACCTGCCGGCCCACTGCCGCGTCTGGTGCGAGCCGGGCCGCGCGCTGGTCGCGCCGGGCGTGTCGTTGGTCGTGCAGGTGGTGAAACGCCGCGGCAACGAGCTGTTCATCAACGACGGCGTCTACGGCGCGCTGTCGGATGCTGGTGTCCCCGGCTTCCGCTTCCCGGCCCGCATGATCCGTCCCTTCGCGCCGATGGGCGACGAGCCGGTGGAGGCCTTCGCCTTCTACGGCCCGACCTGCGACAGCGCGGACCGCATGAACGGCCCGTTCCACCTGCCGGCGGACATCCGCGCCGGCGACTGGATCGAGCTGGGCCAGCTGGGGGCCTACGGCTCCTGCCTGCGCACCGCCTTCAACGGGTTCGACCAGGCCCGCGTGGTCGAGGTTTCGGACGCGCCGCTGCTGGAAACGCCCGGCTACGTCCTCAAGAGCTGCGTGGCATAAGTCCCGCATCGCGGGAAAGCTGTGGATATCCCTAAAAAATCACCGTAAACCATCGTTGGTCCGCCACCCTCCGCCTTTGCAAGAGGCGCGAGGGTGACGGGCTGTATTTCTGTCACGCCAACCACGGGGGACCGTCTTAGATGACCCTGGACACCAAGCACATCACCTTCACCGGCCGCATGGTCATTGTCGGCTTCGGATCGATTGGCCAGGGAGTGTTGCCCCTGATTTTGCGCCACATCGGAATCACGAAGGACCAGATCACCATCGTCACCGCCGAGGAGCGCGGTCATGCCGAGGCGGATGAGCTTGGCGTCAAATTCATCAACCTGCCGCTGACGAAGGAGAATTACGCCCAGGTGCTGGAGCCCATGCTGGGCAAGGGCGACTTCCTGGTCAACCTGTCGGTGGACGTGTCGTCCGTCGCCCTGTTCGAGTTCTGCCACAAGGTCGGCGCGCTCTACATCGACACCTGCGTCGAGCCGTGGGCCGGCGGTTACACCGATCCGTCCCTGTCGCCGTCGCTGCGCTCCAACTACGCCCTGCGCGAGACGGCGCTGTCGCACCGCGCCACCTACGAGGGCGGGCCGACCGCCGTCCTGACCCACGGCGCCAACCCCGGCCTCGTCTCGCATTTCGTGAAGCAGGCGCTGCTCAATGTCGCGGCCGACACTGGCGAATCGACGGAGGTCCCGAAGGACCGCGCCGGCTGGGGCGCTCTGGCCGCCAAGCTGGGCGTCAAGGTGATCCACATCGCCGAGCGCGACACCCAGGTGTCCAACGAGCCGAAGAAGGTGGGCGAGTTCGTCAACACCTGGTCGATCGACGGCTTCGTCGGCGAGGGCTGCCAGCCCACCGAACTCGGCTGGGGCAGCCACGAGAAGCATTTCCCGGCCGATGGCCGCCGCCACGAGTTCGGCTGCGACGCCGCCATCTATCTGATGCGGCCGGGCGCCTCCACCCGCGTGCGCACCTGGACCCCGCTGGAGGGGCCGTTCCACGGCTTCCTCATCACCCACAGCGAGGCGATCTCCATCGCCGACTACTACACCCAGCGCGACGGCAACCACGTCACCTACCGCCCGACCGTGCATTATGCCTATCACCCCTGCGACGACGCGGTGAAGTCGGTGCACGAGCTGGCCGGCAAGAACTGGTACATGCAGCCGAGCCAGCGCCTGATGATGCACGAGATCGTCAGCGGCACCGACGAGCTGGGCGTGCTGCTGATGGGCCACAAGAAGGGCATCTACTGGTTCGGTTCCCGCTTGGGCATCGACGAGGCGCGCGCCCTGGTGCCCTACAACAACGCGACCTCGCTGCAGGTCACGGTGGCGGTTTTGGCCGGCATCATCTGGGCGCTGGAGAATCCGAACCGCGGCATCGTCGAGCCGGACGAGATCGACTTCCAGCGCATCCTGGAAATCGCCAAGCCCTATCTTGGCGAGCTGGTCGGCGCCTACGGTGACTGGACTCCGCTGCAGGACCGCGAGCGTCTGTTCCCCGAGGACATCGACCACGACGATCCCTGGCAGTTCAAGAACTTCCGGGTTGTCTGAAGCCGGGTTGTCTGATTGGGAAAGGGGCTCTTCGGAGCCCCTTTTCCTTTGGCGCGGTCAGAGGGTCAGCGCCAGCAGCAGCGCGCCGGCCACCAGGGCGATGCAGGCGCGCCGGTAGAGGTGAAGGGCGCGGGTGATGTCCTGCGCGGTGGCGGCGGTGCGGCCCGGCCCCATCCAGGCGTCCTCGATCCGCACCTCGCCATAGACCCGCGGCCCGCCGAGCCGGAGGTCGAGCGCCCCGGCCATCGCCGCCTCCGGCCAGCCGGCGTTGGGCGAGCGGTGGCGGTGGGCGTCGCGCCGCACCGACCGCCAGGACTCGGCGGCGTCGGCTCCATCGGTGAAGCGGGCGGCGGCCCAGATCAGCAGCGCCGACAGGCGGGAGCCGGGCAGGTTGACCAGATCGTCCAGCCGCGCCGCAGCCCAGCCGAACGCCTCGTGCCGGGGCGTGCGGTGGCCGATCATGCTGTCTGCGGTGTTGATCGCCTTGTAGAGCGCGATCCCCGGCAGCCCGCCGACCAGCAGCCAGAAGGCCGGGGCGACGACCCCGTCCGAGAAATTCTCCGACAGGCTTTCGATGGCGGCGCGGCTCACCCCATGCTCGTCCAGGCTCGCCGGGTTGCGGCCGACGATGCGCGACACCGCCTCGCGCGCCGCCTCCAGCCCGCCGTCGCGAAAGGCGGCGGCGACCGCCGCGACATGGTCGTGCAGGCTGCGCTGCGCCAGCAGGGTGGAGGCCAGCGCCGCTTCGAGGAGGCCGCCGAGCGGCAGGTGCCGGCAGAGCCCGGCGACTGCCGACGCCGCACCGCCAACCACCAGCAGCAGGACGAGCAGGGCCAGCACCCCCGCCGCCTTGCGGATGGCAAAGGAATCGCGCTCCCGGTTGAGCGCGCGGTCAAGCTGGGCGATAAGCGCCCCGATCCACACCACCGGGTGGCGGATTTGGGCGTAGAGTGCGTCCGGATAGCCGGCGGCGGCCTCGATGAGGAGAGCGGCGGCGAGCACGGACGGATGAAGCTCCACGGGATCGAATCCTCTGGGGAAGGGAAGGGGCGGGATGATGGCGGAATCGGCGGCGGGGTCCAAGAGGATCGTCCATGAGGAGATCGTCCATGAGAGAGGCGTTCAGGGCGAGATCATCCATGGCGGCGACCTCGGCGCGGCGCGGGCGGCCTTTCCGGGGGCGCCGGAGCCCTGGGTGGACCTGTCCACCGGCATCAACCCCTGGCCCTACCCGCTGCCGCCCATCCCGGCCGATGCCTGGGCGCGCCTGCCGGATCGCGCGGCCGAAACGGCCCTGCGCGAGGCTGCGGCGGCCTGCTACGGCGCGCCGTCGGCGGACCGCGTCGCCGCCGGGGGCGGTTCCCAGGCGCTGATTCAGATTCTGCCGCGGCTGCGCCGTCCGGGGACGGTCGCCGTGCTCGGGCCGACCTACGCCGAGCACGCGGCGGGCTGGGCCAAGACCGGCCATCGCGTGACCGAAGTGGAATCGCTGGAGGGATGCGACGCCGACGTGGTTGTGGTCGTGAACCCGAACAACCCGGACGGCCGCATCGTCCCGCCCGAAACCTTGCTGGCCCTGGCGGAGCGGCAGACGGCGCGGGGCGGCTGGCTGGTGGTGGACGAGGCCTTCGCCGAGGTCACCCCGGAGCGCAGCGTGGCGTCGGAGGCCGGGCGCGCCGGTCTGGTCATCCTGCGCTCCTTCGGGAAGTTCTTCGGGCTGGCCGGAGTCCGGCTCGGCTTCCTGCTCGGCGAGCCGGCGCTGGTCCGGGATCTGCGCGCCGCCGTGGGGCCGTGGGCGGTGTCGGGCCCAGCGCTGGCCGTCGCGACCGCGGCGCTGTCGGATTCGGCGTGGATCACCGCCACCCGGCGGCGTCTGACCGAGGCCGCGGCCCGCTTCGACGGGCGTCTGGCGGTGGCCGGGCTCCGCGTCGCTGGAGGGACGTCGCTCTTTCGTCTGATAGATGACCCCCAGGCCGCCGGGCTTTACGACGTGTTGGGCCGGGCCGGGGTGCTGGTCCGCCGGTTCGACTATCGGCAGGATTGGTTGAGGGTGGGGTTGCCGGTGGACCGGACGGTGGAAGACCGTGTGATGGTTGCGTGTGAAACATTCAGAAATCGATAGATTTTGCGCTTAAAATAGGCGATCACCACCATAGCGCGACAAGATGGCACACAGGGGCAAAAAGGCGCATCGGCTAACGTACTCGCGGTTTGCCCTATCGTGGCGCAAGAATCTTCCATGACGCTGTGGGGGCCATGCTGGATTCGGTTGGTTCAATGAGTCCTTCTGGGGATGCGGAGGAAACCCGGGCTGCGCTGTGGCGTGCGTTCGACACGCTGCCGTCGGGGGTCTGCGTCACCACGGACACGGGGACCATCCTGTATGCCAACCCGGCCCTGCACGGCCTGCTGCGGTATGCCCAAGGCGGTCTGACCGGCCTCGATCTCGCGGCGCTGGAGCCGGAGGACGCTTTTCTCCCGTCCCTGCCGGACGCGTCGGGAGAACGGCCATTGCGGTGCCTGGATGGCGGAACCGTTTGGGTGTCCGAGTCGATCGGCCCCCTCACCGGGCTGGCGGGAGAGCGGCAGTCGCTGCGAGTCTACACCGACGTCAGCCACCATCGGCTGGCGCAGGCCGCGTTGCGCGATCAGCTTCTGATGAAGGAGGTGCTGTTCGAGACGCTGCCGGTTCCCGTCTTCGTGAAGAACGCGGCGGGCGAATACACCGATTGCAACGACGCTTTTGAGCGCTACACCGGTCTGGAGCGCCGCAGCATCGTCGCCAAGACCGCCTTCGCCGTGATGGACCCGCGCATCGCCAAGGCGCACGCCGACCAGGATCGCGAGCTAACCGTCCACTGGGGGCAGCGCAGCTACGAGGAGGCGGTTCCCTTCGTCGGCGGCACCACCCGCCTGTCCAGCCTGACCAAGGCCGTCTTCTGCGACAGCACCGGGAACCTGGGCGGCATCGTCGGAGTGATTCACGACCTGACGGAAGGGCTCCCCAGCGAGGAGCGGCTCCAGGCCATTCTGGAGCAGAGTCCGATCGGCGTGTCTGTGTCGCGCCGCGACGACGGCAGGATCATCTTCGTCAACACCCGCTTCGCCGAGTTGATCGGGCTGAAGCGCGAAGATCTGATTGGCCGCCAAGCCCGCGACTATTACCTGGACCGGCACCAGCGCGAGCGGGTGATCGATCGCCTGCGCTCCTTCGGGTCGGTGACCAACATGGAGGTGCAGTTCCGCCGGGCCGACGGGTCGTCCTTCTGGACGCTGTTCACTGTCAATCAGGCGGTGATCCAGGGCGTTCAGGTGAATCTGGCCTGGATCTACGACTACACCGACCGCCGGAACATGGAGGAGGCGCTGCGGGACATGGCGTCCCGCGATCCGCTGACGGGAATCTACAACCGGCGTTCCTTCATGGAACTGGCGCGCTCGCAACTGGCCCGCGCCCACCGCTTCAACGAGCCGATGTCGGTCTTCGTGCTGGACGTCGACCATTTCAAGCGCATCAACGACAGTTACGGCCACGCCACCGGCGACGACGCCCTGCGCATGGTGGCCGGCGGCTGTCAGGCCATCCTGCGGGAATACGACATTCTGGGACGTCTGGGCGGCGAGGAGTTCGTGGTGGTCCTGCCCGGCGCCACCGCGGAGGAATCCCGCGTGGTGGCGGAGCGGGTGCGCCGCCACCTGTCCCGCATGGCGATTCCGGGACCCGAGGGCCGCTTCCACCTGACCAGCAGCATCGGCATTTCCGCGATCGAGGGCGCCTACGACACGCTGGAGAAGGCGATCCATCGGGCCGACCTCGCCCTCTACCGCGCCAAGCGCGAGGGACGCAACCGGGTCGCCGTTTACGAACCGGGATTGTGATCCACTATCTTAGAGGGAAAATTTCCACCAGTCCGCCCAAGGGGTGACTGGATCGTTCGCCTCGGACTCCGCGGGGCGCGCTTTTCCGCAACCCCTTATGCGCGCGACGCATGTGGTACAATTTGTCGCAGCTCGTCCCTGTCCGTTTTTAAAGCCAACCGATTATTACGTACGCTATGAGTCAATCAACAAAAGATATTACCAACGGTCAGGTTGGTGACTTGTTTGTCGAATGTTTGAGTTCACCGCGCGTTTGAGAGGCGGACGGTCATGGCGGTCAGCATAGGCGGCACACACAACAGCTTGACCGGACAAGAGCGGACATTTCACCGCGACGAGATCATCGTCTCCAAGACCGATCTCAAAGGCCGCATCACTTACGCCAACGATGTGTTCCTGCGCATCAGCGGGTACAGCGAGTCGGAACTTCTGGGACGGCCGCACAACATCGTGCGTCATCCGGACATGCCGCGTTGCGTCTACAAGCTGTTGTGGAGCCGCATCGAGGCCGGAAGCGAAATCTTCGCCTATGTGATCAACCGGGCGAAGGACGGCGATCATTACTGGGTGTTTGCCCACGTTACACCGGTTTTCGGCAACCCGGACAGCGGGAATGGGCGGACCATCACCGGTTATCACTCCAGCCGCCGTGTTCCGGCGCGGCCGGCGGTGGACGCGGCGGCGGGCCTCTACGCCGCGCTGCGCGCGGAAGAGGCGCGGCACGCCGACCGGAACGCGGCCATGGCGGCCTCCGGCGCCATGCTGGAAAAACTCCTGCGCGACAAGGGCACGAGCTATGACGAGTTTGTCTTCAGTCTCTAAGGCGCTTGCCGCCGCCGCATCGGCCGCCATGCTGTCGGCGGCGCAGGCGGTGTACGGTCTCGCCACCGGCGACGTGGCCGCCGCCGTGCTCGGTCTGCTGGCGGTGCTTCCCTGTCTTGCCGCCATCCGCTGGCTGGCGCTCACCAACCGGACCATCCGGAAAGCCATGACGGTGATCGCCGCGGCAGAGAAGGGCGACCTGCAGCCGCGCATCCTGAACATCCACGGCACCAGCCCCATCGCGGACATGCTGCACACCATCAACCGCCTGCTCGACCGTGTGGAATCCTTCGGCAAGGAGGCCAACGCCGCCATGCAGCACGCGGCGGAGGGGCAGTATTACCGGCGCATCGTGATGACCGGCATGGTCGGGGAGTTCGGGGCCTACGCCCGTCAGATCAACGACGGTCTGGCCGCCATGGACGGCAAGAGCCGCGAATTCGTGGAGAGCGCCACCCGCATCGGCGCCAACATCAAGGAGGTGGCGCAGAGCCTGTCGGCCAGCGCCGCCCAGCTCGAAGCGTCCTCCACCGCCATGACGGCGACCGCGGCCACGGCCAGCGAGCAGTCCTTCTCGGCGGCGTCCGCGGCGGAGCAGGTGTCTTCGAACGTGGACGGAGTGGCCGCGGCGACCGGCGAGGTGTCGGGCGCCATCGGCGAGGTGGCCCAGGGCGTGTCCCGCACCGCCGATCTCGCCCGGAGCTCGGTGGAGAAGGTGCGGGAGGCCGACGCGACCATCCGCTCCCTTCTCGCCGCGTCCGACCAGATCGGCGCCGTCGTTCAGCTCATCAACGACATCGCCAGCCAGACGAATCTGCTGGCCCTCAACGCGACGATCGAGGCGGCGCGGGCGGGCGAGGCCGGCAAGGGGTTCGCCGTGGTGGCGACCGAGGTGAAGAATCTCGCCAACCAGACGGCCCAGGCGACGGAGGACATCACCCTTCAGATCGCCCAGGTCCAGTCGGTGACCCGTGATACGGCGGCGGTGATCCAGCGCGTCGGCGGCATGATCCACGACATTGACGAGATCGCCGTCGGCATCGCCGGTGCCGCCGAGCAGCAGAGCGCGGCCATCGACGAGATCAGCCGCTCCATCCGCGAGGCGTCGGCCGGCGTTCGCACCGTGGCCGACGCGGTGACCAGCGTGTCTTCCGGTGCTCAGGACGCCAGCGCCGCCGCCAGCCAGGTGCTCTCGTCGGCGGGGGAACTGGCGCGCCGCGCCGTGACGCTGAACGGCGACATCGACAGCTTCGTTGCCCGTGTCTGCGGCGGGCAGCGCTGAGCATCGGTGAAGAAGGGACGCGCTGGGTGCCTGGTTTCACCAGGGGGTGAAGCCCATGGATCGCGGGGGCCCGCAACGGACGTGGGCCGTTCCGGAAGGCTACGCCCCTCCGGGCCTCCTGTCCGCCGGAAGCTCCGCCGTCTCCAGCGCAATCCGAGCATTGTCCTTCGAGGTGTCGACGCGCTCGGCGTCTTTCAGGGCGGCGGCCAGGGCCTGGATCCGGTTTCCGCCGATGCCTGACACATCCCTGTTGCGGGCCGCCGCCACAAGTTCATCGGCCAGCGCGGACGCTTGGGCAAATCCCACGTTGCCGGTCGAGCCCTTCAGGATGTGGGCTTCGCGTTCCACCGTCGCGAAATCCCCGCTCTGGGCCGCCTGCCGGAGCCGGTCGAGATGGCCGGGCGTTTCGTGGAGAAAGGTTTCCATCAGCATGGCGAACCCCTCGTCGCCGATCGCCTCGCGCAGGTCCTGGCGCTTGGCGTGGTCGATCCGCGGCGGCGTCCCGGCCTCGTGGCTCATTTCCGGCTTGTCGGGCCCGCTCTCTTTCGGATAACCGCTCCACCGGGCAACGGTTCGCAATAGTTGGTCGACGGCGATGGGCTTGGGCAGGTAATCGTCCATTCCTGCGGCCAGACAGACCGCCTGATCGCCTTCCATGGCGTTGGCGGTCATGGCGACGATCGGAACACGGGCGGCGGAACCGCCCATCCGGCGGATCGCCCGCGTTGCCGCCAGACCGTCCATTTCCGGCATCTGGACATCCATCAGGACGAGGTCGTAGGGCAGGGCGGCGACGGCGTTGACTGCCTCCAGACCGTTTGACACGGAATCGACCGCATGGCCGGCCCGGCGCAGCAGGGCCAGGGTCACCTGAAGGTTCACCGGATTGTCCTCCGCCACCAGGATGCGGCGGCGGGCGGTGCCGGACGCCACCGCTCCGGAAGAGGGCCTGCTCACGGAAGCCGGCGCCCGCGGTGCGATCCTTGGCGGTGGCGCGGTGAACAGGCGCGAGATGGCGGCCTGCAGCGCTGCGGCGCGGATCGGCTTGACGATCCTCACCGCCACGCTGGCGGCGTCCCCCTCCATATCGCCCATGCGGTGGGAGGTGGCCAGCGCCAGCGGCAGGGTCCCCAGCGCCGGTTCGGCACGGATGCGGACGGCCAGCTCCGGCCCGGTCAGGCCCGGCATGCAATGATCGAGGATGGCGGCGTCGAACGGCCGTCCCGCCGCGTTCGCGGCCAGAAGCTGGCGCAAGGCGTCCTCTCCCGTGGAGGCGGATTCGGTTTCCAGCCCCATCGCGGCGAGCTGACGGGCCAGCAGGTCGCGGTTCACCGCCAGATCGTCCACCAGCAGAACGCGCCGTCCGGCCCAAGCACCCACTTCTTCCCCGGCCACAACCATGGTTTCCGTCGCCGTGCCGCGCCACAGGGGGCCGCGCCACAGGGGAATGACGACCCAGAACACGCTGCCCTCTCCGGGCACGCTGTGCACGCCGATCCGCCCGCCCATCAGTTCGGTGAGGCGTTTGCAGATGGCAAGGCCAAGCCCGGTTCCGCCGTGACGCCGGGCCGACGATCCGTCCACCTGGCTGAACATGGAGAACAGGCGCTTGTGGTCCGTCGTGGCGATGCCGATCCCCGTGTCCCGGACTTCGAAACGGACGGTCACCAGCGTGTCCTGCGGAGCGCCATCCTCTGCGTCGCGCGCCGGCGCTCCGTCCCCTTCGGAGGGGAGGCTGTTCGGCTCGATCGACATCACGATGGTCACGCTGCCCTGATCGGTGAACTTGACCGCGTTGCCGGCGAGGTTGATCAGGATCTGGCGCAGCCGTCCGGGATCGCCGCGCAGCGGGCCATGCAGGGCCGGCGGCACGTAGCTGGCCAGTTCCAGCCCTTTCGCCGCGGCGCGCGGGGCCAGAAGTTCCACCACGCTCTCGACCAGCGGCACGGCTTCGAAGTCGCTCACCTCCAGCGTGAGGCGTCCGGCGTCGATCTTGGAGAAGTCCAGGATGTCGTTGATGATGGTCAGCAGCGATTCCGCGGAATCGCGGATGGTGTCGGCGTAGCCCCGCTGCTCCTCGTCGAGCTTGGTTTCCTGAAGAAGCCCGGCCATGCCGATCACCCCGTTCATGGGCGTCCGGATCTCATGGCTCATGGTCGCCAGGAACTCCATCTTGCTGCGCTGCCCGGCTTCCGCCTTCTCCTTGGCATCGGTCAGCGCCCGCTCCACCCGCTTGCGCTCCGAAAGGTCACGGAAGAAGGCGGCGAAGAGGATGCCCTGCTGGGTCCGCACCTCGGCAATGGACAGGTCGAGGGGAAAGACCTCCCCATCCATTCGCAGGCCATCGACCTCGCGGGAGAAATTCGGGCCGATCCGGCGGGAGCCCGCGGCGATGGTCTCCATGATGCGGCTGTGAGCCGCGTGATGATGCGGCTCCATCAGTTCCTGCACATGACGCTCGATCAGATCGCCGGGCGGGTAGCCGAAAATACGGTGGGCGGCACCGTTCGCGGATTCGATGACGCCGTCCCCGCGCACCGTGAGGATGCCCTCCACGGCGGTTTCCAGAAGCGCGTTGAAGCGGGCGTTGCCGTCCTCCAGCTGGGCCTCCTTGCGGCGCAGCAGGATCAGGGCGCCCGTGAACAGCAGGATGACCAGACTGGAGCCCAAGGCGACGGCAGCGATTTCCAGCTGGTTGGTCCACCAGCCCGCCAACTCCTCGTCCTCGCTACGGCTGATCGCCAGAACCAGCGGCCAGATCGGCGTGGCGCGATAAGCGGTGATGCGCGCCTGTCCATCCGGGGCGGTTTCATGGAACACGCTGCCTTCCGACACTGGAAGATGGACCCGGAACAGATCCGTCCCCGCCATCAGGCTGCCGATGCCCTCCCCACCATCCTGCGGAAGCCGGGTCAGGAGCAGGCCATCCCGGCGGTAGAGCGACACCGTTCCGTGCAGCCCGTTGCGCACCGCCCGGAAGACGCTCTGCAGATACTCGGGATTGACCGAGGCGATCGCGACGCCTAGAAGCGTCCCGTCCGCCCCGCGAATGGCCCGGCTCATCGGCAGGACCCATTTGCCCGACCGGTCCTCCGAGGCCCCGGCCGGCGTCAGAAAACGGCCCCGCACCGGGCTCCCGACCTGCAGCCCCTTGCTCTGACCGGACAGGTGGGCGCGGAACAGATCGAACTCCGCCAAGGAGGTGCCGAGCAGCCGCGGGTCCTCCGTCGTTGCCACCAGGATACCCCGGCGGTTGAGCACCCAAAGGCCACGGATGTGCGGCGACCGGCGCAGGCGTTCCTGAAGCAGGGGGGCCAGCGCCCCATCCTCGTGGCCCGGTGTCGGCTGACCACTCAGCAGATTGCCGAAGCTCACCGCATCGCCCACCGAGGCGAGGGTGACGTCCACCGTCTGGACCGTGCGGCTGACCGAGGATTCCAGGGCGCTCGCCAAGTCGTCGATGTTTTCCGCCGCCTGCTTCAACGCCAGGGCGCGGTCGGCATGGATGTCGTAGGTGAATTCGAACAGAAGCGCCATCACCGACAAGAAAGCCAACGCGAGAAGGGCGCCCCGATGCTGCAACAGGGCAAGCTTGGCCATCACGCGCGGCTCCGTGCGGTGTGCTGATATCATGCGAATCTTAACAGCGGGCGGGCGAATTGCAAGCCCGCGTTGTGCAGACTGGGCGTGTGGTGCTATCCTGCCGCAGTGGTCGGTTGGTTTTCAGGGGGCAAGGCGGTGCGGCGTCTATCCATCGCGCTGTCGGCGTTGGCGTTCCATGCGGCGTTCCATGCGGCGCTCCAGTCGATGTTCCTGGTGTCCGGCACGGCGCCGGCCTTGGCGGAAAGCCGGCTCGACCGGGTGCAGCGCACCGGGCTGGTGCGCGTGTGCATTTGGCCGGACTATTACGCCATCTCCTTCCGCAATCCCTACAGCGGCGAGCTTCAGGGCCTGGACGTCGACATGGCACGGGCCTTGGGCCAGGACCTGGGCACGCGGGTCAGCTTCGTGGAAAGCGGCTTTTCGAGCTTCATCGCCGATTTGCTGAGCGACCGTTGCGACATCGGCATGTTCGGCATCGGCGTCACCGCGGCCCGCGCCGAGAAAGTCGCGTTCAGCCAGCCCTATCTGAACAGCGGCATCTACGCCGTTTCCTCCCAGGCGCACCCGCGCATCCTGCGCTGGGACGATCTGGACCAGGACGGCATGGTGGTCGCGGTTCAAAAGGGCACCGTCATGGACGATTACGCCAGCCGCGCCCTCCGCAAGGCCAGTGTCCGCATCGTCTCCGGACCTCAGGAGAGGGAGGAGGAGGTGCAGTCCGGGCGCGCCGACGCCTTTCTGACCGACTATCCCTACGGTCAGCGGATCCTCAGCGTCCACCAATGGGCGCACCTGATCACGCCGGAGATTCCGGTGCAGTCCACGCCCTATGCCTACGCGGTGGCGCCGGGAGACCCGTTGTGGCTGGACCGGGTCAACCGGTTCGTCGACGCGGTCAAGCGCGACGGGCGGCTGGAAGCCGCCGCCGCGCGTTTCCGCCTGACCCCCATCGTGGCGCGCGACTGACGGTCAGATCTCCACCTGCGTGCCCAGTTCCACCACCCGGCCCGGCGGAATGCAGAAGAACTCCGTGGCGGACAGGGCCGTCTTCGAGAGCAGGATGAAGGCGGGCTCGCGCCAGCTCGGCAGGCCGGTCGAACGCGACGGGATCAGCGTCTCGCGGCCCAAGAAAAACGACGTCTCCATCATGTCCAGATGCAGGCCGAAGCGGCGGCACCTTTCCAGCGCGCGGGGAATGTGCGGCTGTTCCAGATAGCCGAAGCGCAGGACGACCCGGAAGAATCCCTTGCCCAGTTTCTCGACCAGGACAGCGCGGTCCGGGGAGACGCGGGGCACCTCCTCCATGATGACCGTCATGACGACCACCCGCTCGTGCAGCACCCGGTTGTGCTTGATGTTGTGGAGCAGGGCGTGGGGGACGACGTCGGGGTTGCCGGTCATGAAGATGGCGGTCCCGGCGACGCGCTGCGGCGACTGCGGCGTGACGCGCTGCAGGAACAGGTCCATCGGCAGGGCGTCGGCGTAGAGCCGCTCGGCGAGGATGCGGCGGCCCCGGCGCCATGTCGTCATCAGCGTGTAGACCGCCGCGGCGATCAGCAGCGGGAACCAGCCGCCGTCCGGCACCTTCAGCAGGGTCGCCCCGAACAGCGCGAGGTCGATCACCAGCAGCGTGGAGAAGGCGGCGACCACCAGCAGGGGATTCCAGCGCCACAGCCGCCACGCCACCACCGCGGCCAGGATCGTGTCGATGGCCATGGCCCCCGTCACCGACACGCCGTAGGCGGCGGCCAGATTGCTGCTGGACCCGAAGCCGATCACCAGGATCACCACGCCGATCAGCAGCAGCCAGTTGTTGCGCGGGATGTAGACCTGCCCGACCTCATGCTCCGAGGTGTGGCGGATTTCGCGCCGCGGCAGATAGCCGAGTTGCACGGCCTGCCGGGTCAGCGAGAAGGCGCCGGAGATCACCGCCTGGCTGGCGATGACCGTGGCCGCCGTGGACAGCAGGACCAGGGGAAGCTGCGCCCAGTCCGGCGCCAGATGGAAGAAGGGGTTCTCCAGCGTCTCCGGCTCGTGCAGCAGCATGGCGCCCTGCCCGAAATAGTTCAGCAGCAGGGCCGGCAGGACGAGGTAGAGCCAGGCGATGCGGATCGGCGCTCGCCCGAAATGGCCCATGTCGGCGTAGAGCGCCTCGGCCCCGGTGACCGCCAGGACCACGGCGCCCAGCGTCAGGAAAGCCACCCAGCCGTGGTTGACGAACAGCGCCGCCCCGTACAGCGGGTTGAACGCGCGCAGCACATCCGGCCAGTGCAGCACCTGCATCAGGCCCAGCACGGCCAGCGTGGCGAACCACACCCCCATGATCGGGCCGAAGAAGATGCCGACGCGGCCGGTGCCCTGCCGTTGGAACAGGAACAGCAGGGTGAGGACCGCCAGCGTGATCGGAACGATGTAGGGGGACAGGGCGGGGGTAACGACCTTCAGCCCTTCGACCGCGCTCAGCACCGAGATGGCCGGGGTGATCAGGCTGTCGCCGTAGAACAGGGCCATGCCCAGGATCGCCAGCGCCATGATGGCGCGGTTGCCCGCTCTGGAGCTGAGCCCCCGGTGGGCCAGCGTGCCGAGCGCCAGGACGCCGCCCTCGCCCTTGTTGTCCGCCCGCATGACGAGCAGGACGTATTTCAGCGTCACGACGATGATGAGCGCCCAGGTCGCCAGCGACAGGATGCCGAGGATGGTCGGCTCGTCGAGCGGCAGGCCGGTGTGGGTGAAGGACTCCCGCATGGTGTAGAGCGGGCTGGTCCCGATGTCGCCGTATACGACGCCCAGCGCCCCCAGGACGAGAGCGGGCATGCGGTTGGCTTGAGGGGGGTGGCCCGGGGAGGTGGGAGCGGGGTTGGCGGCCGGAGCGGCGCCGTTCGGTCCGTCGCCGGTTTGCTGGTTGGCGCTGTCCATGATGGTCCGTTCGTTCGGATCGCGGTCCGGTGTCGGGGGTCCCTCCTTGCGGGCGGAACGCTTCGGCCGCGAACCTTCTCCTTACATCAACCGCTCACCACAAGACCATATGGTTCCGGTGGTGCGGGGCCGCCAGCCACAGCGTGCAAGGCGGCGTGAATCGTCGCAATCGGATTTGATGCCGGCTTCGAACGCACCATCGAGCCAAGGGGTCTGGAGTGGAACAAAAAACGAACAACCCGCTTGTCGTTCATTTTTTGTTCTGATACGTTTTCCTTCGTCGACGTTGTCGCCAAGCTGCCGTCCGGCGTTTCGACGTCGCCCGTCGTGTCCCCGCCAACCGATCGAGGAAGATTGCCATGTCGATCCTGGTTTTCCTGCGCGAGCTTGCCGGACTGACGGCCCTGTTCGGCACCCTGTTCGTCTGGACCCTGTTGGGCCACGCCGCCGGATTCTGAGGTGCCGGACCACCCGGAAGGAGTCGCCATAAGGGTTGGACCTCCTCTGGATAATAATCCGAAATCCCAGGCAACCCTTGCCGTCGCATCGCTTACATCCGGAATGCGTCCACCGCAGCCGCCGGGCAACTCCAGCCAAGCCGGGGCCAGCCGGAGCGGGGCGGGCGACGCGACGATCAGACCACCGGTCAAGGCCGGCTGGTGACGACAACGCGGAATTCTGGGAATCGGGACGGATGCGAAACTTCTTTCGGAAGCGGCGGGCGACCGCCGATGCGGATGACCGGATGTCCATGGGTGGCGGCATCACGGGTGGTGGAGCGGCCGGACCGGGCTCCTCCCCGGGCAATGCGGCTCAAGGGCATCCGCCGATGCAATCCCAGAGCCCCCTCGCGGGCCGTCCGGCACCGCATCTGCGACCGGTTGGCGGCGCGGCGGGGACGGGGCATGGCGGCGGGCTTGGCGAGACGATGCGCGGCCCGTCGGGGTTGCGGCACGATCCGCTGAACAGCCCGCTTGGCGGCGGTGCCGGTGGTGGGTTGGGCGGTCAGCGTGGCCAAGCTCCCGTCGACACGGATCTTCCGCGCTTCACCATGACCGTCAACGGCGGCCTGCGTGGACCGGGTGCGGTCGGTGCGCCGGCGATGCTGAAGGGGCTCACCCCCGAACTGAACGGCCTGCTGCGCGAAGCCTTCACGCCGACGCGGCCCAAGCAGCAGCTGAACTCGCTGTTCATCGGCCGGACCGACACGCTGAAGCGCATCATCTCCGCCATCGAGGAGGAGCGGGCGCACGTCATCCTGTTCGGCGACCGCGGCCGCGGCAAGACCTCCGTCGCCAACGCCATCGAGAAGATCGCCGGTCAGGCCGGCTACCTCTCGCTGAAGCTGACCTGCAGCGCGGAGCTGAGCTTCGAGGACATCTTCCGTCATTTCCTCAAGAAGATCCCCTCGACCTACTACCGGTCGGGGATCGACAACCCCTTCGCCTCGCGACGCAGCTTCACCAGCTTCAACGAGCTTCTGCCCGAGGGCGGATTCAGCGTGACGGAGCTGAACGAGGTCCTGTCGGGCATCCACGCCACCCATGTCCTGCTGATCCTCGACGAGTATGACCGCGTCACCGACGAGGACTTCCGCAACAAGCTGGCCGAGCTGTTCAAGAACCTGACCGACAGCTCGATCCCGGTGACGCTGCTGGTGGTCGGCGTGGCCGAGAACCTCGACCAGCTGCTGGGCAAGCACCCGTCGATCCAGCGCTCGCTGGTGCCGGTGCATTTGCCGCTGATGACCGATGTGGAGATCGGACGCCTCATCAACGCCGGTGCCGAGAACGCCGGAATCGCCTTCGCGCCGGAAGCCGTGGACCGCGTCTGCGAGTTCGTCCGCGGTCTGCCCTACTACGCGCAGCTTCTCGGCCTGCACGCCGCCCGCAGCGCGGTCAGCCGCGGTTCGACGGTGGTGGAGCGGGACGACCTCGCCTACGCCGTCACCCGCTGTCTCCAGGAGGCGGAACGCGGCATTGTCGACTCCTACGCCCGCGCGCTGGCCGCCGAACGCCGTGCTGAGCTGGAAGACGTGCTGCTGGCCTGCGCCTTGTGCCCGGCGGACTCCTACGGGACCTTCGACCCCAAGGAGCTGGCCGGACCGGGCGGCGTTCCGCCGACCAAGGAGGCGCTGGGCATCCTGGAGCGGCTCTGCCGCGAGGAGTATGGCGGCGTGCTGGCTCCGGTGGTCGAGCCGGGTTGGACCCGCTACCGCTTCCGCAACCAGATGATGCGCCAGTATGTGCTGATGCGTCAGGCCCACGAGCGCGGCCAGATCTGACCGTCCATCCACGGCAGACCGGTCCGGGGAGGCCCCTTTCCGCTGTCAGGCGGGGAGGGGCCTTCATGCATTCCGGCGTGCATTCCGGCCTGCGCTTTTCCGAGGGTCAGCGCGAATCGAGCAGCATCGCGGTGAGGACCGCGCCGGCGACCAGCGCGCACAGGGCGAGCACGATGGCGAGGCTGCGCAGAAACTGGCGCATTTCCCCCTGCTTCCAGGCGCTTCGGGCCAGAAGCAGAAGATAGCCGGCCGCCGCCGCCCCAATCATCGTCCACATCGAACCGCGCACCGCCTCTGTCGGGAACGCTCCCTCCGCATGGTTTTATGACCTACGGTGAGGGGGCGGCGGCGATCATAGGACGCCCACGGCAAGGGGTGGATGCGCTTCTTCGGCATGAGTGCCTCCTGTCCGTTTGGGGTCGGGAACTTTCGGCAACCCATATGCACCGGGCATCGCCATCGCGCATCCAAAGCGTGCGCGCCTCCGCAAGAAAGTGGTAGAAAATTCAGAAAGTATCCATTCGATTGGGGGTGATGGATACTTTAAAAGAGATGCAGTAATCCATGATTAAAAGTAGCTTTGCGCATATGCCCAATGCGTTCTTCTTTTAATCCCACAGAGTGGTACCGTGTTGCACGACACAGGGGTAAGGTCATCCAAAATATCGGCACGTCAATGCCATCGGTGGGGCACGGGTGGGGAAACCTCGGGTGATTGGTAGCCTACAAGATTGCCCAGGGAGTCAGAGCAATTTTCCAAAAATCGCGGGAGCTGACCAATGGAACCAGTGCGTGCTTTTCTGATCGACTCCAATAAGCTGTTCCGCGAAGGCCTGAAGAGGCTTCTCGACGATTCACCCTTCCAGATCGCGGCGGAGGCGGGGAATCTGCGCGAGGCGCTGAACTCCGTGGAGAACGGCCTGCGTCCGCAGCTCATCCTGCTCGATCTGGTGAACGGAGGCGAGGAGGAGGCCGATGGCATGCGGCGCCTGCGCGCCCAGCTTCCCGACGCGCGCATGGTCATCCTGACCAGCGACCTGTGCACCCGCCGCCTCGCCAACGCTCTGGAGGCCGGGGCCGACGGCTACCTGATGAAGGATCTGTCGTCCGACGCGCTGGCCCAGTCGCTGCGCCTGGTCATGATGGGCGAGAAGGTGTTTCCGACCCATCTCGCCGCTCTGCTGATCTCCGGCCGGGTGAACGGGAACGGCACCGACATGCCGGTGTCGCGCAAGGGCCTGTCGCAGCGCGAGGTCCAGATCCTGCGCTGCCTGCTGAACGGCGACAGCAACAAGATGATCGCCAACCACCTGAACATCACCGAGGCGACGGTGAAGGTTCACTTGAAGAGCCTGCTGCGCAAGATCAACGCGTCGAACCGCACCCAGGCGGCGATCTGGGCATTGAACAACGGCATCGGCGGGGAATTGGCCGGGGCCGGGGCGGTGACCGCGGCGGCCGCCCACCAGTAACCGCTCTCCCGCGGTCATCTCCACCGGTGCAGGCGCCGGACCGGCCCGCCATACCCGTTCGGGGTGGCGGGCCGGTCCGGCGTTTGCGCGTCCGGCCAAGGGCGGGGGCCAAGGGCGGGGCATGCACCCGCTTGGCGCCCAAAGGGAAACCAGAGCGCAGACAGAAAATATCCCGGCGCGGTGGCCGGGATTCTTGCGGTTGGAAGGTGAGGGGCGTCCGACGTAGCGTCAGGACGTGCCGGTCCGATGGGCCGGGGCCGTGTGCATATGCGGCGGCACCATGCCTTCCCGGGCGGACTGCAACGCGCCCTGCTGTCGCGCGGCGAAGACGCCGGCTTCCGTTCGGTTGCGGAAGTGCAGCTTGGACAGAACACTGCGCACCATCGACTTGATGACCGCCTCGGACAGATCGAGCTGGTTGGCGATCGTCCGGTTGTTCAGCCCCTGGCCAAGCAGGCGCAGGGTTTCGAACTCCGGTTCCGACAGCCGCGGCAGCAAGGTCAGCCGGATCTCATCGACGCCCAGCCGGGACAGGAACTGCTTGGGCATCAGACAGTGCCCCTCCAGCCCCAGGTCCAGCAGTTCGTTGATGCGATCCACGTTGATGTCCTCGAACACCCACGCATCGGCGAAGGCCAGGATGTGTGCGGCGTCCAGCAATTCCCGCGACGACAGCACCACGACGATCCGCGACCGGCGTGACAGCCGCAGATAGACCATCGGTTCGTTCTCGCGCAGCGCGGTGAACTGCTGAAGGCCGATCAGGATCGCATCGGGCGTCAGCGTGCTCTGCGTCAGTTCCGATATGTCGTGGAAGACGGTCACACGATGGCGACCGGCCCGGTCGAGCGCCTGCACCACGGTGTCGGTCAGGGAATTGTTGTCGAGAATCAGGCAGACGTGCATGGGGGTCACCGCGTTCCGGGTCGAGTGCGATGCTTTCTCTTGGGCGTACTCATGGTTCATGTGCATGGGTCAGCTCTGTTTGGAGGAGGCATCCACGGCAGGCCCTTGTCGGGCGTTATCGCCGCCTGTGTTTTAGGCTTGTCTCGTGCTCTCTATCCGTCGGCGCTCTGTGTCTTCGCTTAAGTGACTTCGTTTAAAGACTGCATCGAATTTCTGGTATATATCCATCAAACCTGGAAAAAAACTTGACACTGTGACAAACAGTTTATAAATTAGGCGTGTAACACGTAAATCAAACGATAGATGATCACTCAAGATCGTCAAGCGCATCTGAATGGCGACCGGATCGCTCCAAGCGATAACTCTTTTGTGACGGACCGCACTGAAAGGCCAGTACAGGTGTGTGTCGCAAAGTGGGGCATTCCCGCAGGAAAAGTGCCGGCCATTCGTACAGGACGGCACACCGATCGGATAGGTTTTCACGCATTTCGATCATTGGCGCTAATCCTTTGCGCGCATGGGATGTTCCGTGGCGGGACGTCGCCAAGGCATTCGTTTTGAACAACCAAACATGGAAAAAATTCCGCTGCCGCTTTCTTTCGTGCTGAAGCATAGATGAAAAGTCATAGTTCCCGTTTTGTTCAGTCGGCCTTTGCTGTATAGGTGATTGTTTCGCGCCGCAAATGACCTATGGCCCTTGTCCGGATATTGCCTCTCTTCCGAATGTGGTAGCAGTTCTTCAAGCCACGGGGCGAAAGGGTAGTTGGATCGCCAACGGGGTGGCCCGGTTAGTCCGGGGAGGGCTGATCCGAAGCAACGGGAAAAACGAAGGCGGACGGGGCCATGAAAATTCTGATCGGTGACGACCATCTCCTTTTTCGTGAAGGCCTGCGCCGTCTTCTGGAGCAGCTTCACGGGGACGCGATCTTCGTCGAGGCGGGCACCTTCGACGAGGTTCTTCAGCAGTGCCGCGTCGGCGGCGGGTTCGACGTGGTGCTGATGGACCTGCACATGCCGAACTGGCCGGGTTTCGACGGGCTGCGCGAGGTGCAGAGCCTCCAGCCGGGCGTGCCGGTTGTGGTGATCTCCGCCTCCGAGGCGCTCAACGACATCCGCGGCGCGCTCGACCACGGGGCCACCGGCTACATTCCGAAGTCGAGCAGCGTCAAGGTGATGATGGGCGCGCTGAACCTCGTCTTCTCCGGCGGCATCTACGTGCCCCCCGGTGCGCTCACCGCCGCGACCGCGGCCTCCGACGCCGCGCCGCGCCGCGGTCGCCTGGACGGCGCGGACCGCAGCGCCTACGGCCTGACCCAGCGCCAGCGCGAAGTCCTGGATTGCCTGCGGGCGGGCAAGTCGAACAAGCAGATCGCCTACGAACTCGGCCTGTCCGAGGGCACGGTAAAGATCCACGTCACGGCGATCTTCAAGTCGCTGGGCGTCAAGAACCGCACCCAGGCGGTGATCGCCGCCGCCGCCATGGCCTCGTAAAGGGGCGGGTTCGAAGGTCACGGGGCAGGGCGGGAAACAAAGAAAACCGGGTTGGAGACCGACAGGCCGCGAGCAGGCACGAACAAGGTGCCGCCGCGGCCTTTTCGATTCCGGCTTTCGCCTCACCTCATATACTCATGCCCGAACCCGCGCCGGCGGCGCGTCCGAGGGTCCAGAAGGAGGAACGACAGCGATGGCGGCGGAAACCCCGGTGTGCGACTTCGGCCGGAAGGCGGAGGATTTCAGCCTGAAGGGAACCGATGGAAAGACCTACAGCTTGGCCGACGTCCAGGGACCGAGCGGCACGCTGGTCATGTTCATCTGCAACCACTGCCCCTATGTGAAGGCGGTGATCGGGCGAATCGTCGAGGAGGTCGACGCGCTGAGGGCCCACGGCATCGGCGCCGTCGCCATCATGTCCAACGACACCGACGCCTACCCCGACGACGGCTTCGACAACATGAAGCGCTTCGCGGCGGAGCATGGCTTCACCTTCCCCTATCTGCTCGACGAGACTCAGGAGGTGGCGCGGGCTTACGGCGCGGTCTGCACACCCGACTTCTTCGGTTTCAACGCCGACCTTTGCCTGCAGTACCGCGGGCGGCTGGACGCCTCCAAGCGCGAGCCGATCCCCGATGCCCCGCGCGAACTGTTCCACGCGATGGTCCGCATCGCCCAGACGGGGCAGGGGCCGACCGACCAGATCCCCAGCATGGGCTGCTCCATCAAATGGCGGAATCCCGCCTGAATCCGCCCAAAGCGCGGCCTTAATGCCGCATTGGGCGCCGTTGCGCCTTGACCGCGTGCGGCGCCCAATGCTATCCGGCCCTTTGAACCATCAGAACCGCCCGCCGCAGCCGCGCGCGGGCGCAATCCCCGCTGTAACGGTTTTCGTGCCGTAGGATGCCGCTGTAGAGCCATGAGCGATATTTTCCGCGAAGTCGACGAGGATCTGCGCCGCGACCGCATGGAGCGCGTGTTCAAGCGCTACGGCGGCATCATGCTGGCGGCCGCGCTGGCGGTCGTCGCTGCGACGGGCGGCACGGTCGCCTGGCGCAACTGGCAGCAGTCGCAGAAGGAGAGCGGGACGACGGCCCTGGCCGCCGCCCTTTCCCAGGCCGCCCAGGGGCCGGACAAGGGCGTCGAGGCCCTGGCCGCCTTCGCCGCCAAGTCCGACCCCGGCATGGCCGCGCTGGCCCAGCTGAACGCCGCCGCCCTGCTGGCCCGCGAGGGCAAGACGGCGGAGGCGGTGACCGTCTACGACACGCTGTCCAACAACGCCGGCGCCGCCGCGGTCTACCGCGAGCTGGCGGCCCTGCTGTCGGTGATGCACCAGCTCGACTCCGGCGATCCGGCCCAGCTTCAGGCGCGGCTCCAGCCTTTGACGGCGGATGCCAACCCCTGGCGCTTCTCCGCCCGCGAGATGAGCGCCGTGCTCGCCGCCCGCGCCGGGGACAAGGAGCGCGCGCGCACCCTGTTCCAGCAACTGGCCGACGACTCGCAGGCTCCGGCCGGCGTCCGGTCGCGCGCCGCCGATCTCGCCACCCTCTACGGCAAGAGCTGATGACCCGCATTCCCATGGCCGTCCCGACCGCGCACCCGACCGCGAAGCGCCGCTCCCTGCGCGCCGCCCTGCTTTCCGCCCCGCTGCTGGCCGTGCTGCTCAGCGGCTGCGACACCGTCAGCGGGTGGTTCGGCAAGACGCCCGATCCGCCCCTGCCGGGTGAGCGGGTGTCCGTCCTGACCCGCGAGCGCAAGGTGGAGGTCGACCAGCGGCTGGTCGGCACGCCGGTCGCCCTGCCGACCGCCGTGGCCAACCCGGCCTGGGCGCAGTCCGGCGGCACGCCGGAACACGCCGGCGGCAACCTTGCCTTGTCGGCCACGCCCGCCGAGGCGTGGCGTGGCGACGTCGGCACGGGGGCCAGCAGCTCCCGCTCCCTTCTGGAGGCGCCGATCATCGCCGACGGCCGCATCTTCGCCATGGACGCCGACTCGCACGTCGCCGCCCTCGACGAGCGGACTGGCCGCCAGCTCTGGCGAATCGACACCAAGCCGGAGAAGGAGCGCGGCGGCGCCAGCGGCGGCGGCGTCGCCTACGCCGACGGGCGCGTCTTCGCAGCCACCGGCTTCGGCGAGGCGATTGCGCTCGATCCCGCCAACGGCTCGGTCATCTGGCGCAAGCGCGTTCCGGGTCCGGTGCGCGGCGCCCCGACCGTGGAAGGCGGGCGCGTCCTCGTCCTGACGCTGGACAACCAGCTCACCGCCCTGTCGGCCTCCGACGGCGCCGTCCAGTGGTCGCACCAGGGCATTCTGGAGACGGCGGGCCTGCTGGGCGCCGTCAGCCCGGCGGCATCGCCGACCCTGATCGTCGCCCCTTACTCCTCCGGCGAGCTGTACGGCCTGCGTCCGGAGAACGGGCGCGTGGCGTGGCAGGAGAGTTTGGCGGCCATCCGCCGCAGCGGCGCCCTGAGCAGCCTTGCCGACATCCGCGGCCTGCCGGTGATCGATCGCGGCGTCGTCTACGCGATCGGCCATTCCGGCCGCATGGTCGCCATCGACGAGCGCATCGGCATCCGCCTGTGGGAGGCCGAGATCGGCGGCACCCAGACCCCCTGGCTTGCCGGCGACTACCTGTTCGTGGTCACCAACGATTCGGAGCTGGTCGCCCTGACCCGTCAGGCCGGTCACGCCCGCTGGGTCACCCAGCTCGCCCAGTTCACCGATCCGGAGGACAAGAAGGGGCCGATCACTTGGTCGGGTCCGGTCCTGGCCGGCGGCAAGCTCTACGTCACCGGGTCGAACGGCCAGATGCTGGCCCTGTCGCCCGCCGACGGGCAGGTGCTGACCCGCTATTCGTTGCCGGCCTCCACCTATTTGCCTCCGGTCGTGGCGAACAACACCCTATATGTCCTGGGCGAGAACGGTACGCTGGTGGCGTACCGCTGATCGCCGCCCCTGGTTCTTTATAAGGCCCCCGGCCCGATGTCCTTCACCGTTGCTCTCGTCGGTCGGCCGAATGTCGGCAAATCGACTCTCTTCAACCGTTTGGCCGGCAAGAAGCTGGCGCTGGTCGACGACACGCCCGGCGTGACGCGCGACTGGCGCTCGGCCCCCGCCCGTGTGGGCGGGCTGTCCTTCACCGTGGTCGACACCGCGGGCCTGGAGGACGTCACCGACGACAGCCTGGAGGCGCGCATGCGTCGCCAGACCGAACGCGCCCTGGAACGCGCCGACGTGGCGCTGTTCATCGTGGACGCTCGCAGCGGCATCACGCCGCTGGACCGCCATTTCGCGGCTCTGCTGCGCAAGAGCAAAACCCCTGTCATCCTCGTCGCCAACAAGGCCGAGGGCAAAGTGGGGATGACCGGCCTCTACGAGGCCTTCGAGCTTGGCCTGGGCGACCCCCTGGCTCTGTCGGCGGAGCATGGCGAGGGCATGGCCGATCTGGTCGAAGCCTTGCTGCCCTACGCCCCGCCGGAGCCGGAGGCGGTCGAGACGGCCCCGGCCCCCCTCAAGGGGGAGAATGGCGAGGAGTTGCCCGTCGGCGACCAGCCGGAAACCGACGAAGAGCGCGCCCGTCCGATCCAGATCGCCATCGTCGGTCGTCCGAACGTCGGCAAGTCGACCCTGCTCAACGCCCTGATCGGCGAGGAGCGCGTGCTGACCGGCCCCGAGGCCGGCATGACGCGCGACGCCATCAGCGTCGATTGGGAGTGGCGCGGCCGCAAGTTCCGGCTGGTCGACACCGCCGGCATGCGCCGGCGCGCCCGCGTCGATGCCAAGGTGGAAAAGCTGGCCGTCGCCGACGCCCTGCGCGTCGTCCGCATGGCCCAGGTCGTCCTTCTCGTCGTTGATGCGAACCAGATCCTCGACAAGCAGGACCTGACCATCGCCCGCACGGTGGTCGAGGAAGGCCGCGCCCTGGTCATCGCGCTGAACAAGTGGGACGCCGTGGACGACCGCGCCATGGCCTTGCGTCAGGTCGAGGACAAGCTCCAGGCCGCCCTGGCCCAGATCAAGGGCGTGGAGGTCGTGACCATCTCCGCTCTGCAGGGCAAGAAGCTCGACACGCTTCTGGATTCGATCCTGTCGACCTACGGGCAGTGGAACCGCCGCATCCCGACCGCCCAGCTCAACCGCTGGATCGAAGGCGTGCTGGATCACCACCCGCCGCCCCTGGTCGAGGGCCGTCGCGTGAAGATTCGCTACGCCACGCAGGTGAAGACCCGCCCGCCGACCGTGGCGCTGTTCGTGAACAAGCCGCTGGATCTGCCGGAAAGCTACCAGCGCTATCTGATCGCGCATCTGCGTGAGACGTTCGACCTGCCGGGCGTGCCGGTGCGGCTGCTGCTGCGCAAGCAGAAGAATCCCTACGCGGACGACTGAGAGGCTCGGCATTGGCCCCCTCCCGGTCTCCCTTTCCGCTTCTGTAACGAGTATCCTCGTCATTTCCGCGAGGGCGAGGATTCAGTTTTCCGCAGATGAGCATTTGATTGGACTGATGCGGTTGGAAAATGATCGCATTCATCATTTTCCAACCATCAAATCCCGGCAGATCAATGCGTTAGCATTTATCGAGAAGGTCTTGTCGGCGGCACCTTCTCGTGCCGACAGGATGCATTCCGGCCAAGGCGGGAATGACGAGTGAGGAAAGCGGCGGTAGACGTCATCAAGACGCCGTTCGTCGCCACGCTGCGGTCATTATCCCCGCCCCGATGAGCATCGCTCCTCCTGTCCGATTGAAAATCCGCCGGATCGAGGGGCGTTGCACCGCTTGTCCCGCCGCCGAGGCCAGAAGTGCGTACAACGTGGCGTTCAGGGTCGCCAACACCAGGAAGGTCGCCTCCATGATCAGTATTTGTGGCAAAAGCGGCTGAGTGGAATCAACAAACTGCGGTAGAAAGGCAACGAAGAAGACGATGCTTTTGGGATTCAGTGCCGTCACGGCATAGGTATGAAGGGCCATGCGGAAGGGGGGCACGGCGGGAGCCGGCTCGGTTGATGTGGCCTCGACAACCGGGGATCGCCACAACTTGAGGCCGAGATATACGAGGTAGGCTGCCCCAACCCATTTCAATGCGGTGAAGAGCAGGGACGAGGCGGCCAGCACCACGCCCAAACCCAGCATGGATGCGGTCATGGCGGTGAAGTCGCCGAGCGCAACGCCGACGACGGTGGCGAGCCCTGAACGCCGGCCCTGACCGAGCGCATAGGATACCACAAGCAGAATCGTGGGGCCTGGGATGATCAACAACACCGCGGATGCTGCGGTAAAGGCAAGCCAAGCTTCTATCGGCATCATCACCTCCCTCTGGATAGCCGTCGACTGATCCATAAATCTGGCCGGCTTACAACGTCCGATTTTCCGAGGACGGCCTTGTAGACCCGGACCAGCGGTGGGAAGGGTGAGGAACGCCTTCGACTTATCGGGGCAGGGGAAAGCCTTTGGTTTCCGCGCCGTGCGGCATCGGGTTCGTGCTGAAGCGTGGCATCCCTTGGAAGATGCTGCTGCAGGAGTTGGGCTACGGCTCGGACACCCAGCCCGGCTTCCTCACGCTCGTCGGCGCGCTGCTCTCATTCCGTTTTTCGTTAAGACGTCTCTAAGCTTACCCCTGCGCCGACACGACCTCGCCGTGACGGGTGCAGGACGCCTCCGCCAGGGCCACGAACGCTTCGGTCACGTCCTCCGGCTGGGCCAGCTTGGTCTGGTCTTCGCCGGGGAAGGCCTGCATGCGCAGCTTGGTCGCCACGATGCCGGGATCGACCAGATTGACGCGCAGGTTCGACGAGGCGATTTCCATCGCGTAGGTTTTCACCATCATCTCCAGCGCCGCCTTGCTGGCCCCGTAAGGGCTCCAGTAGGGGTAAGGCGCGTTCGCGGCGCCCGACGTCACGAAGATGGCGCGCCCCGCGTCGGACGCGCGCAGCAGGCGGTCGAAGGAGCGGATCAGGCGGAAGTTGGCCGTGACGTTCACGTCCATCACGCGCTGCCACAGCTTCGGATCGTAATGGGCGACCGGCCCCAGCGCTTCCAGGACGCCCGCATTGCTGACCAGGATGTCGAGCTTCCCGAAGCGCTCGAAGATCGAGTAGCCGAGCTGGTCGATCTTGTCGAACTGGCGCAGGTCCAGCGGGACCAGCGTGGCGTTGCGGCCCGTGGCCTGGAAGATCGCGTCGTCGGTCTCCTCCAGGCCGCCGACGGTGCGGGCGGCGAGGATGACGTGGGCGCCTTCGGCGGCGAAGCGCTTGGCGACGGCGGCGCCGATGCCGCGCGAGGCGCCGGTGATGAGGGCGGTGCGGCCGGAAAGACGGGACATGGC
Source organism: Azospirillum sp. UENF 312511 (assembly GCF_058780635.1). NCBI lineage: Bacteria > Pseudomonadati > Pseudomonadota > Alphaproteobacteria > Rhodospirillales > Azospirillaceae > Azospirillum > Azospirillum sp. UENF 312511. Next base: position 2,880,623 of record NZ_JBSNCG010000003.1, read on the forward strand.
GGCGACTCGACGATGTTCGGTAGCGGGATTGGCAAACGGGCCGGTCCGCTGGGTTGCGGCCGGCCCGTCGCGGCGGTGGTCAGGCGGTCAGGCGCGGATGCGGACGTTCGCCTCGACCGGCGGGTGGTCCAACGCGTCGGTCAACGCGATGGGGTAGTCGCCGGTGAAACAGGCGTCGCAGAAGGTCAGCTTCTGCGGGTCGCGGCGCTCGGCGCCCATGGCGCGGTAGAGACCGTCCAGCGAGATGAAGGCGAGGCTGTCGGCCTGGATGAAGTCGCGCATCTCCTCCACCGACATGCGGTGGGCGAGCAGCTTGCTCTGCTCCGGCGTGTCGATGCCGTAGAAGCAGGGGTGCGAGGTTGGCGGGCTGGAGATGCGCATGTGCACCTCCTTCGCCCCGGCGGCGCGCACCATCTCGACGATCTTCTTGGAGGTCGTGCCGCGCACGATGCTGTCGTCCACCAGCACCACCCGCTTGCCCTCGATCATGGCGCGGTTGGCGTTGTGCTTCAGCTTCACGCCCAGATGGCGGATCTGGTCGGTGGGCTCGATGAAGGTGCGGCCGACATAATGGTTGCGGATGATGCCCAGCTCGAAGGGCACGCCGCTCTGCGTGGCGTAGCCGAGGGCCGCCGGCACGCCGCTGTCGGGCACCGGAACCACCACGTCGGCCTCGATCCCCGATTCGCGGGCCAGCTCGGCGCCGATCCGCTGGCGGGCGTTGTAGACGGAGGACCCCTCCATCACGCTGTCGGGCCGCGCGAAGTAGATGTATTCGAAGATACAGAAGCGGCGGCCCTGCGGCTGGAAGGGGCGGAGGCTCTGCACGCCCTGCTCGTTCAGAACGACCATCTCGCCCGGCTCGACGTCGCGCACATAGTCGGCGCCGACGATGTCCAGGGCACAGGTTTCGCTGGTCACGATGTAGGTGTCGCCCAGCTTGCCCAGGACCAGCGGGCGGACGCCCAGCGGGTCACGGACGCCGATCACCTCGTTCGGGGTCAGCGCCACCAGGGAGAAGGCGCCCTCGACCTGCCGCACCGCCTCGATCAGCCGGTCCACCGGCGAGCCGCCGCGGGCGATGGCCATCAGATGGACGATGGTCTCGGTGTCGGTGGTGGACTGGAACAGGCAGCCGCGGCGGACGAGCTGGCGGCGCAGCGTGTGCGCGTTGGTCAGGTTGCCGTTGTGGGCCAGCGCGAAGCCGCCGAACTCGAAGTCGGCGTAGAGCGGCTGGACGTTGCGGATCGTCGTGTCGCCCGTGGTGGCGTAGCGGACGTGGCCGATGGCCTGCGGGCCCTTCAGCTTGCCGATGATGGCTTCCGACGAGAAGTGATCGCCGACGAGGCCCAGGGTGTGCTCCAGATGGAAGCGGTCGCCGTCGTGGCTGACGATGCCGCAGGCTTCCTGCCCGCGATGCTGCAGCGCATGCAGGCCGAGCGCGGTGATGGCCCCCGCCTGCGGATGGCTGTGGATGCCGAACACGCCGCACTCCTCGCGCAGCTTGTCGTCGTCGAACGGATGCGTCGTCAGCATCGAAAGATCCTCGTCATACACAGCATCACCAAAGGGCATTGCCCCGGCGGCCTCTTTGCCAGCGGGGCGTTACTCACAGGCACTCTGCACCATGCGGCGTTCAGCGTGCGTTCTGGATCAGTCGCTCAAGGTCGCCGCGGTCCCGGTCCTTATAGCCGGTATCGGATTGCGACGCACCACCGGTCTTCGGCGCTCCGGGAACCGGCGTGGACAGGCGGTCCAGCGCTTCCTTGGCCTCCACCGCCTGCCGCGCGCGCTCCCGCGCCATGTCCATCTGGCCCAGCCCGTCCTTGCGCAGCGACTCCGGCATCACCTCGTAGATCATGGCGGCCCCGGAGACCAGCATCGGCCGGGTCTTGGCGCTCTGCAGCCACGCCGGGTGTTCCGCCGGGTTCGGCACCAGCCAAGCGAAGAAGAGATAGGCGACGGAGGCGAGGATTGCACCCTTCAGCAGGCCGAAGACGAAACCCAGCGAGCGGTCGAGCGCCGAAAGGCCGGAATTCTGCACCCCACGCGACACGACGCGGCCCAGGATTGTCAAAACCACAAGGCTGACGACGAACAGCGCCACCGCCGACGCGGCGTAGGCGGCCATCTCGACATGGATGTAGGTCTGCGCGATGGGCAGAACGTGGGGCAGGGCGTTCAGCGTGACCAGCGCCGCACCGACCCAGGCCGCGACCGACAACACCTCGGCCACCATGCCACGGGTGAAGGCCAGCAGGGCCGACAGCAGAAGCACCACGATGACGGCCAGATCCGCCGGGTTGATCGGGAAGGTGTCCATAACGCCGCTACGCCTCGTGCGCTTTCGCTTCAGATGCTTGTGTCAAATCAGACGCTTCAATCCCGGCCGCGCGGCGGACGGGGTCCCGATCCGGCCTGGAACAGCGGCAGCAATTCGCTGAGCTGCTGCAACTCGACCGATTTCAGGCCGGTGTCGCCGCGCCCCGGCTTCTTGCCGTTCCGTCTAGCCGGAAAGATCGCCGTTGAAAACCCCAGCTTCGCGGCTTCCTTCAGCCGGGCGTCGCTCTGGCCCACGGCGCGCACCTCGCCCGACAGGCCGATCTCGCCAAAGACCACGGCGTCGGCGGGCACCGGCTCCCCGGTCAGGGAGGAGACCAGCGCCGCGGCGACCGCAAGGTCCGCCGCCGGCTCGGTGATGCGCAGCCCGCCGGCCACGTTGAGATAGACGTCGTTGGCGCCGATCTGCACGCCGCAGCGCGCCTCCAGAACGGCCAGAACCATGGCGAGACGCGCCGAGTCCCAGCCGACCACCGCGCGCCGCGGCGTGCCGAGCGGGGAGGGGGCGACCAGCGCCTGAACCTCGACCAGCACCGGGCGGGTGCCCTCCATGCCGGCGAAGACCGCGGCGCCCGACACGTCGCCGCGCCGTTCCGCCAGGAACAGGGCGGACGGGTTGGCGACCTCGCCCAGCCCGCCGTCGGTCATCTCGAACACGCCGATCTCGTCCGTCGCGCCGAAGCGGTTCTTCACCGCGCGCAGGATGCGGAACTGGTGGCCGCGCTCGCCTTCGAAATAGAGCACCGTGTCCACCATGTGCTCCAGCACGCGGGGGCCGGCGATGGTGCCTTCCTTGGTGACGTGGCCGACCAGCAGCAGGACGCAGCCGCGCCGCTTGGCGACGCGGATCAACTCCTGCGCGGAGGCCCGCACCTGGGCGACGGTGCCGGGGGCGCTGTCCAGATTGTCCACATACATGGTCTGGATCGAGTCGATGACGACCACCTCCGGCCCATCGGTGCCGTCGAGCGAGGCGACGATGTCGCGCACGCTGGTCGCCGAGGCCAGCTGGACCGGTGCGGCGGCGCAGCCCAGCCGGACGGCGCGCAGCCGCACCTGATCCACCGCCTCTTCGCCAGAGACGTAGGCGCAGCGGTGTTCCTGCGATAGGCGCGCCATGGCCTGGAGGAGAAGGGTCGATTTGCCGATGCCGGGGTCGCCGCCGATCAGGATCGCCGATCCGGGGACGAGGCCGCCGCCGCAGACGCGGTCGAATTCCTCGATGCGGGTCATGCGGCGCGGCGGCGCCTCGCTGGACCCGGCCAGCCCGACGAAGTCCAGCCGGCGTCCGCGCGCCACGCCCAATCCCTTGGGGGCGGCGTCCGGGGCGGCTTCCTCGACGAGGGTGTTCCATTCGCCACAAGCGTCGCAGCGACCCGCCCATTTCGGGAAGGACGCGCCGCAAGCCTGACAGACGTAGCGGGTGGTTGGCTTTGCCAAAGGTCTAGCGATTGGTTGGAGCGGCAGCGCCCCACATATAGCAAGCTGACGTTCTAAATCCTATGGCAGAGGTGATAAAAAGCTGGGGCTTTTCTCGGCCGTTCCGGTGATAGGTTCTGTCCCGGAATTCATGATGAACAACGGATGTGAGGTGACACGGTGGCGGAAAAGGACGCGCGGAAGATCCCGCTGCACGGCCCGGAGGAGTTCGAGGCGATTCGCAAGGCCGGGCGGCTGGCCGCGGCGACGCTCGACCACATCACGCCCCAGGTGGTGCCGGGGGTCAGCACGGGCCATCTGAACCGGCTGATCGAAACCTTCATGCGGGACAACGGCGCCATCCCCGCGACCCTCGGCTATCACGGTTATCCGGCGGCGAGCTGCATCTCGCCGAACCATGTGGTGAATCACGGCATTCCGTCCGACGACAAGACGCTGGTCGACGGCGACATCGTGAACGTCGACGTGACGGTGATCCTGGACGGCTGGTACGGCGACACCAGCCGCATGTTCTTCGTCGGCGACAAGATCGGGGTGAAGGCGCGCAAGCTGGTGGACATCACCTACAAGGCGATGATGGCCGGCATCGCTCAGGCCAAGCCGGGCAACCATTTGGGCGACATCGGACACGCCATCCAGACCCTGGCGGAATCCCACCGTTACGGCGTGGTGCGCGATTTCGGCGGGCACGGCATCGGGCGGGTGTTCCACGACGCGCCCCATGTCGACCATTTCGGCAAGCGCGGCACCGGGGTTCTGCTGGTTCCGGGCATGGTCTTCACCATCGAGCCGATGCTCAACGCCGGCAAGCCGGACGTGAAGATCCTGTCGGACGGCTGGACCACCGTCACCCGCGACCGCTCCCTGTCCGCCCAGTTCGAGCATCAGGTCGGCATCACCGAGACGGGCTGCGAGATCTTCACCCTGTCGCCGGCGGGCTTCACCCAGCCGCCCTACGGGACCGTTGCCGGGGCCGTCGCGGCATGAGCGGGGACTTGACGCCCTGGACGGTCCTGGAGCGCCGAACCCTGCTCGATGCCGGGCCTTTCCTCAAGGTGCACGCCGAAACCATCGAGACGCCGGAGGGCCGGCGCGTGGACAATTTCTATCAGGTCGAGCAGATGGACTTCGTCCAGATGTTCGTCGAGGATGCGGATGGGCGCGTCCTGATGCTGCGCACCTACAAGCACGGCCCGCGCCGCGTCAGCCAGACCTTTCCCGCCGGCGCCCTGAACCCCGGTGAGGAGCCGCTGGCCGCGGCGAAGCGGGAATTGCTGGAGGAAACCGGCTACGCCGCGGAGGACTGGACCGCGCTCGGCTCCTACGTGGTGCAGGGCAACCAGCGCGGCTGCGTCTGCCACATGTTCCACGCCCGCAACGCCCGAAAGGTGGCCGAGGCGGATTCCGGGGACCTGGAGGAGATGCGGTTGGAGCTGCTGACCCGAGCGGAGCTGATCGCCGCGGCGGCAGAGGGCGATTACGCCTTGCTGCCGGTCATCGCCATGCTGGGCGCCATCCTGCTGCCGGAACTGCGCGACAACCTCGCACGGTCGGCGGCGCGTCCGGCGCCGTGACGGTCACTTCCCGTCGGTCGGGCCGGCGAAGAAATGGGCGAGCGCGTCGGCCGCTTCGAGCGACAGCTGGTTGTCGTTCTTGAGGAGCTGCTCGTGGGCGTTCTTGATGGTCTGCACCGTCTCTTCGTTGGTCAGCAGCCCCTTGGCCTGGAGCGTCTCCAGAATCTTGGCGCTCAGCATGAAGCTCGCGAAGGCCAGTCCGTTCGTGGTGATGTCCGCCATGCTCGTCTCTCCGATGGGACGCCGGCCTGTGGTGGCCGGCGTTTGTTCTGGCCGACCCTACCGGGCGGCAGGTTAATTTTGCACGAACCGGCGCTGCGGCGCTTTACAGCGCCCGCACCTGCATCTTGATCGGCCCTTCGCCCCGGCCATGGACGAACTGGTCCACATAGGGGTTGCCGGAGTTGTCGATGTCGTTGGCATGGCCGGTCCAGATGATCCGGCCCTGGTAGATCATCGCCACGCGGTCGGCGATCTTGCGGGCCGAGGCCATGTCGTGGGTGATGGTCACGGCGGTGGCGCCGAGGTCCTTCACGCACTTCACGATCAGCTCGTTGATCACGTCGGCCATGATCGGGTCGAGGCCGGTCGTCGGCTCGTCGAAGAAGATGATCTCCGGCTCGTCGGCGATGGCGCGGGCGAGGCCGACGCGCTTCTGCATGCCGCCCGACAGCTCCGACGGGAACAGCTCGCCCACCTCGGGGCCGAGGCCGACCGCGCCCATCTTGGCGATGGCGATGTCCTTGGCCTTGGGGCGCGGCATGTGCTCGCCCTGGATCAGGCCGAAGGCGACGTTCTCCCAAACCTTCAGGCTGTCGAACAGGGCGGCACCCTGGAACAGCATGCCGAACTTGTGCAGCAGCTTCTCCCGCTCGCGCGGGCGCAGCTTGGTCGTCTCCTCGCCGTCGACGCGGATGGAGCCGCTGTCCGGCGACAGCAGGCCGAGGATGCATTTCAGCATGACCGACTTGCCGGTGCCCGACCCGCCGATGACGACCAGCGATTCGCCGCGCCCGACCTCCAGGTCGATGCCGTTGAGCACGACCTTCTGACCGAACGCCTTGTGCACGTTCTTCAGCGAAATCTTCGGCGGATGAGCGGGGGGAACCTGGGACATGGAGGCGCTCACTTCGTCGAGAAGAAGATGCCGGTGATGAGGTAGTTCCACACCAGGATCAGGATGGAGGCCGAGACCACCGCGTTGGTCGTCGCCGCACCCACGCCCTGGGCGCCGCCGCGCGAGTGGTAGCCGTGGTAGCAGCCCATCAGCGACACCATGAAGCCGAACACCGCCGCCTTGACGAGGCCGGAGATCACGTCGACCGGCTCCAGGAACTCCCAGGTCCGGCCGATGTAGGAGGCCGGGTTGAAGTCCAGCCGGTAGACGCCGACCAGGAAGCCGCCGAACACGCCGATGATGTCCGCCACCAGCACCAGCAGCGGCAGCATGGCCAGCCCGGCGATCAGCCGTGGCGCCACCAGATACTTGAAGGGGTTGGTCGACAGGGTCGACAGCGCGTCGATCTGCTCGGTCACGCGCATGGTGCCGATCTCGGCGGCCATGGCAGCGCCGATGCGCCCGGCGACCATCAGGCCGCCCAGCACCGGCCCCAGTTCGCGTGTCACCGACAGGGCGACCACCGTGGCGATGGCGCCCTCCGCCTGGAAGCGGGAAAAGCCGGAGTAGCTCTGCAGCGCCAGCACCATGCCGGTGAACAGCGCGGTCAGCCCGACCACCGGCAGCGAGTAGTAGCCGATGTCGATCATCTGGCGCAGGATCTGCCGCGGGTAGAACGGCGGACGCACGCAGTGCGACAGGGCGGCGCCGGTGAACATGGCGAGCTTTCCGGTGGCTTCCAGAAAGATCAGGAAGGCCCGTCCGGTGGTGGCAAGGAAACCCATCAAGCGACCTCAGGCGGCGGTGGGTCGCGGTAGACCCTGTGGTAACGCGCGCCCAGCGAGGTCAGGATCTCGTAGCCGATGGTGCCGCCCTCGCTCGCCACGGTGTCCACCGGGCGGTTCGGGCCGATCAGCTCCACCAGCCCGCCGGGCGTCACCGCCGCGTCGGGGAGGTGGCTGACATCCACCGTCACCAGATCCATCGAAACACGCCCAACCACCGGAGCGGCCACGCCGTTGACGAAGACATGGCCGCGCCCGCTGAGCGAGCGCAGATATCCGTCGGCATAACCCACTGCGATGGTTGCGATTTTTCCTCTCGCCGCAACGCGGTGCGTGGCACCGTAGCCAACGGTCATAGGGCTGTCAACGTTGCGCACCTGAAGCAGCCGGGCGTCGAGCCGGATCGTGCCCCGCATCGGGTTCTCCGCGGCGGGCGTCGGATTGACGCCGTAGAGCGCGCAGCCGGGCCGCACGAGGTCGAAATGGAAGGCCGTTCCGTGAAAGATCCCGGAGGAATTGGCGAAACTCGCCTCGGCCGCCGGCAGCCGTCCGATCGCCGAACGGAAGCGCCCGAGCTGCTGGCTGTTCATCACCGAATCTTCGTCGGCGCAGGCGAGGTGGGTCATCCACACCCGGACATCCACCCCCTCCAGCCGGGAGAGGTCGCCGACCAGCGTGTCCAGCTCGTCCGGACCAAGCCCGAGTTGGTTCATGCCGGTGTCGATGTGAACGACGGCGGGCAGGGCCGTTCCCTGCGCCCTGGCGTGGGCCTGCCACGCCGCGATGTCGCCCAGATGGTTCAGCACCGGCAGGATGCGCTGGGCCGTGAAGTCGGGCGCGGTGCCGGCGGGCAGGCCGCCCAGCGACAGGACGCGGGCGTCGGCCGGCGCCACGGCGCGCACGGCCAGCGCCTCCTCGAACTGGGCGACCACGAAGGTCCGGCAGCCGGCGGCGGCCAGCGCCGGAACGACGCGCTCCACCCCCAGGCCATAGGCGTTCGCCTTGACGACGGCGGCGCATTCCGCCGGGGCCACCCGGTCGCGGAGCTGCGTCCAGTTGGCGACCACGGCGCCGAGGTCGATGGTCAGGACGGCGCCGGCGCGGGCCAGCGGATCACTCAGTGGGGCCGAAGTCATGGGTCGTGTCGAGGTCGCCGAATTTCGTGAACTGTCCGTCGAAGAACATGCGGACGCTGCCGATCGGGCCGTGGCGTTGCTTGGCGATGATCGCCTCCGCGGTGTTGTGCACCTCGGCGTAGCGCCTCTGCCAGTTGGCGTAGCGGTCGTTGTACTTGTCCTCCGACTCCTCGGGCCGGCGGGCCGGCTCGCCGCGCTCAAGATAGTACTGTTCGCGGTAAACGAACATCACCACGTCGGCGTCCTGCTCGATGGAGCCCGATTCACGCAGGTCGGCGAGCTGCGGCCGTTTGTCCTCGCGCATTTCCACCGCGCGGCTGAGCTGGGACAGCGCCAGCACCGGCACCTCCAGCTCCTTGGCGATGGCCTTCAGACCGCGGGTGATCTCCGAGATTTCCTGGACGCGGTTCTCGTTGCCCTTGGTCGAGCTGCCGCGCAGCAGCTGGAGATAGTCCACCACCACCATTCCCAGCCCGTGCGTGCGCTTCAGCCGGCGGCAGCGGGTGCGGACCGCGGCGATGGTCAGGGCCGGCGTGTCGTCCACGAAGAAGGGGACACGGCTGAGTTCCTGGCTGGCCGCCACGAATTTGGGAAAGTCGCTGTCCTTGATCTCGCCGCGGCGGATCTTGTCGCCCGACACCTCGGCCTCGCCGGCCAGGATACGGGTGGCGAGCTGCTCCGCCGACATTTCCAGAGAGAAGAAGCCGACCGGCGCGCCCTCGCCGCCGTTGGTGCGCATGTGCGCCTTGGCGGCGTTGAACGCGATGTTGGTGGCCAGCGCCGTCTTGCCCATGGAGGGGCGCCCGGCGAGGATGATGAGGTCCGACGGGTGCAGGCCGCCCAGCTTGCGGTCCATGTCGCGCAGGCCGGTGGTCACGCCGGTGACGTGGCTGGAGCGGCGGAAGGCCGTCTCCGCCGTGGCGATGGCCGCCTTCAGCGACTCGGAGAAGGCGATGAAGCCGCCGCGCACGTCGCCGGTCGAGGCAAGGTCGAACAGCTGCTTCTCCGCCGTCTCGATCTGGTCCATGGCGTCGATGTCGAGGTCGTGCTGATACGCCTCGTTCACCATGTCCGTGCCGACCTCGATCAGCTGACGGCGCAGGAAGAGGTCGTGGATCGTCTTGCCGTAATCGCCCGCGTTGACCACCGTCACGACGTTGGCGGCGAGCTGCGCCAGATAGCCGGCGCCACCGTCCGGCGCCAGCTCGACGTCGTTGTCGAAATAGGCCTTCAGAGTCACCGGGTTGGCGATCTGTCCACGCTCCACCATCTTGGCGATGGCCGAGAAGATGCGCTGGTGCGCCGGGTCGTAGAAATGCTCGGCGCGCAGGAACTCGCCGACCTTCTCATACGCCTTGTTGTTCACCAGGATGGCGCCGAGCAGCGCCTGTTCGGCCTCCTCGTTGTGCGGCGGCGTGCGGTATTCCGCCGTCGGCTTCACGGCAGCGGCACGGGACAGCCCGCCGTCGAGGGGGCGCGGCTCGAAAAGCTGGGTGGTCTTGTCATCCATGGCGGCACTTTAGCAAAGGGCGGGACGCAAAGCTGTGCGATCGGGGTAAATCTACCCACATTCCTGTGAGTAACTTTTGCCCACAGCCGGTGAAAGCTGGGGGTAAGGGAGAATTTAAGCGTTCTATCAAGAGCTTGGTCCAGAGCAAAACCTGTGGGTCGATGTGACGCGGACACCTCGGGTCACGCGTTGCTGGCGCCGACGTTCCGACCCGTCCGCAAGGGCGGCGGCACGGCCTCGGCCAGGGCCGTCTCGGTGCGCTGCATGTAATCGCGGACGAGCGGGACGGCGCCCAGCGAACGGGCGAGCTGCATCTGGAAAACCATGTGCCCCTGGTAGCGGAAGCTGATCTCGGCCCCCGCCAGATAGAACTCCCACATGCGGCAGAAGCGCTCGTCGTACATCGCGCGGGCGTCCTCCCGCCGGGCCGCGAAGCGCTCCCGCCAGTGGCGCAGCGTCTCGGCGTAGTGAAGGCGCAGAATCTCGACGTCGGTGTTCCACAGCCCGGCCTTCTCCACCGCCGGGATCACCTCCGACAGGGCGGGCGAGTAGCCGCCGGGAAAGATGTATTTGCGGAACCACGGGTTGGTGGAACCCGGCCCGTCCGATCGGCCGATGGCATGAAGCAACGCGACCCCGTCCTCGGCCATCAGGTCGCGCAACTTGGCGAAGAAGGCCGGATAATGGGGCACCCCGACATGCTCGAACATGCCGACCGAGACGATGCGGTCGAAACGTCCCTCCATCTGCCGGTAGTCGCGCAGCTCGAAGCGGACCTGACCGGCCAGCCCGGCATGCGCCGCCCGCTCCCGCGCCACGGCGAGCTGTTCGCGGGACAGGGTTATTCCGGTGACCTGGGCGCCGGTCATGCGGGCGAGATAGAGCGCCATGCCGCCCCAGCCGCAGCCGATGTCCAACACCCGCATGCCCGGCCGAAGCAGCAGCTTCGCCGCGATGTGCCGCTTCTTGGCCTCCTGCGCCTCGTCCAGCCCGGTGTCCGGGGTGGGGAAGTAGGCGCAGGAATATTGCAGGTCGCGGTCGAGGAACAGCTCAAAGAAGGACCGCGACAGATCGTAATGATGAGCGACGTTGCGCCGCGATCGCCGCAGGGGATTGCTCTGCTGGATGAGCCGCAGCGCGGGCGAGAGGGTTTCCCGCAGATTGCCCAGAACGCCCTGGACATTGTCCGTCCCGGCGCTCAGCAGCGCCAGGAAATCATAGACCGAGCCCCCCTCGATGGACAGGTGGCCGTCCATGTAGGCCTCGCCGAAGCGCAGCCGCGGATTCATCACGAGGTCGCGGTGCAGCGCCTTGTCGTGCAGACGCAGCGTGAGGGACGGCGTGCCGACCCCCACGCGGTGCCTCAGCCCATCGGCGCCGACGAGGTCCAGAGCGCCGGCGGTCAGGGCCGGGCTGAGCAGGCGGGCAAGCAGCATCGCGCATCTCCGCATCCGTCGAACACGACTCGGTCCGGTTCCTTCGCCGCGAGCGAATCACCAGGAACGAGAGTCGGAGTTCGGAGCGGGGGGAGGCAACCCACCGGACGGGGCAGGGAGCGGGGCGTCCGGCGCATCCGGAAGGGTGAGGGGCCGGATGTGGTGGAGTGCGGAAAACGGAAAAGCCGCCTCGCCCCTTTTGGGGGCGGGCGGCTTCCGGACGAGCGGACTGGTCTCGTTGAGCGGGCGGTCAGCCCTCCTCGGAAACCTCGGCCTCGGCGGCCTCGGGGGCCTCCTCGATCTCGTCCTCGTCGTCGCGCAGGTCGGCCGCGGTGACCATGCCGCCGCGGGAGAGCTGCAGTTCAGCCTCTTCCTGCGAGCGGGCGACGTTCACCGTGACGGAGATGCTCACCTCGGGGTGCAGGACGACGCGCAGCTTGAACAGGCCCAGCGTCTTGATCGGGGTCTCGATCGACACCTGCTTGCGGTCGACCTTGTAGCCGGCGGCGTCAAGGGCGTCCGCGACGTCGCGCGGCGTCACCGAACCGTACAGCACGCCGGTCTCGCCGGCCTGACGGATCACGACGACCGTCACGTCGTTCATCTTGGCGGCAACCTGCTCGGCGTCCTTGCGGCGCTCCAGGTTGACGGCCTCCAGGTGGGCCTTCTGCTTCTCGAAGAACGCCATGTTCGCCTTGGTGGCGCGCATGGCCTTCTTCTGCGGCAGCAGATAGTTGCGGGCGAAGCCGGGACGCACCTTCACGACCTGGCCCATCTGGCCGAGCTTCTCGACCCGCTCCAGCAGAATAACTTCCATCACTCGTCCTCCTGATCGGGGCCGGCGGGCCGGAGACGGCGACGCAGCCCAATCCATTGCTCGATCATGCCCAGACCGACCATCAGCACGATCGGCCAACCGAAAAGAAACAGGAACATGTAGAACCCGATGAGGATCGGCAGCTTAGCCGATCGGCGTCGGGCGAACACATGCACCACCGAAAGCCCGGCAAAGGCGAATGGCAGGGACAGGATCAGCGCGGCGTTGACCGCGAGGAACCCGACCGGGTCCGACGCCAGCGAGGCGGCCACCATGGTCAGCAGGAACGCGGTGGCGAGCCACCGGGGCAGCTCCACGTCGTCCAGCCGCATGGCAGGGCGCCGGTTGCGGCCGAACCGCATCAGGACGCCCTGCGCCAGGGCTCCGTTGACGATCGTCATGACCAGCCATGAGATCACCGCGAAGCCCGGCAACACCTCGGCCATCCAGATGTCCTGCGGGTCCGGGGCCTGTTGGCCCTGCGCGGAGAACATCTGGTCCGCCATGCGGCTCAGCGTTTCCCGCACCGCGCCCTCCAGCCCGCCGGGCTGATCGAGCGTCAGAACCGCGGCGCCCAGAAGGCCCGCCAGTCCCATTCCGGTCAGCGCCATCAGGAGCCGGCCCGGAGGATACCATTCAACACTCCCGTCGGGAGCCGCCCGCGCCAGCAGCGCCTGCCGCACCACCAGGATGACCGGGACAGCCGCGGTCACCAGATAGGCGAGAGACACCAGGACGCTGGACGACACCGCCAGGACCGCCACCGTTCCCACCGCACCGGCGAGAAGGGAGGCGGTGGAGCCGAGCCACAGTCCCGCGAGGAACAGCGGCAGCGGCGCCAGATAGCCCAGGATCAGCGCCCCGAACCCGCCGAACAGAACGGCGAGATAGAAGAAAGCGCTGACCACGCCGACACCGATGGCAGCCGCCAGAGGGGCGGCCAGGGGCGAGGCCATGGGATTGCCTTTGCCTGTTGTCCGCTTCGGTCCTTACTTCACCACGTAGGGAAGCAGGGCCAGGAAACGGGCGCGCTTGATGGCGCGGGCGAGTTCGCGCTGCTTCTTCGCGGAAACCGCGGTGATGCGGCTCGGCACGATCTTGCCACGCTCGGAGATGAAGCGGGACAGGAGCTTGACGTCCTTGTAGTCGATCGCCGGGGCGTTCGCGCCCGAGAACGGGCAGGTCTTGCGGCGGCGGAAGAACGGACGGCGGGGACCGCCACCGGTGCGGGCCGGAGCGCCCGAGGTCTGCTTGTCGGACATTTAGGCGTTCTCCCCTTCGGCAACGGTGGGCTCCTGGCGACGCGGCGGGCGCGGGCCACGATCCTCGAAGCGGCGCGGGCCGCGGTCGCCGCGATCGCCGCGGTCACCACGCTCGCCGCGGCTCTGCATCATCACCGACGGGTTGGCGTCCAGCGCGTCGACGCGGACGGTCATGAAGCGCAGCACGTCCTCGTTGATGCCCATGTTGCGCTCCATCTCGAGGACGGCGGCGGCGGGGGCGTCAAGGTTGAACAGGGTGTAGTGACCCTTGCGGTTCTTCTTGATCTTGTAGGTGAGCGTCTTCAGACCCCAGTATTCGGTCTTGGCGACCTGGCCGCCGTTGTCGCGAATGATCTGGGCGAACTGCTCGCCAAGCTGCTCGGCCTGGGCGGCCGAAATGTCCTGGCGCGCGATCAGCACGCACTCGTAAAGAGCCATTGTACTCCCCATGGCTGTTCATGGTCCGGCGCTGCGCCCCATCCCCAATGGACAGGATCAGCCGCCCGGGCCTAGCCGACGGCACGCGGGCCACCGGCAAGGAGTTATGAAGCGGCGCAGTATGCACAAAAGCCCTATCCCGACAAGCGGAAACACGAGCCGGCCGACGATTCCCGCGCTCCTGCCTTTGATATGCCTTTGAATGACCCTTTTCTCCGTTCGCCTTTGCATCGCACCAATGAAAAAACGCCGAAAAAGCAACAGAAAGGCACCAATTCGACCTCGTCAACGTTGAGCATCGCTTGACTTGCCCGAAAGGCCGGGTATGACTGTCGCCGAATTCAACGGCAGCGCCGCGGGTGGCGCGCCTTATTACTAGGGTTCCCAGACAGCATGACCAGGGCGTTCGTCTTTCCGGGCCAGGGCAGCCAAGCCGTCGGCATGGGCCGTGAGCTGGCCGAGGCGTTCGAGGTCGCGCGGCTCACCTTTGAAGAGGTGGATGACGCGCTGAACCAGCGCCTGTCGCGCCTGATGTTCGAAGGCCCCGAGGCGGACCTGACGCTGACCGAGAACGCCCAGCCGGCCCTGATGGCCGTCAGCGTCGCCGTTCTGCGGGTGCTGAAGGACCAGGGGGGCCTCGACCTGACCAAGCACGCGGCCTTCGTCGCCGGCCATTCGCTCGGCGAGTATTCGGCCCTGTGCGCCGCCGGCGCCTTCACGCTGGCCGACACCGCGCGCTTGCTGAAGCTGCGCGGACAGGCCATGCAGAAGGCCGTGCCGGTCGGACAGGGCGCAATGGCCGCCCTGCTGGGCGCCGAGCTGGAGCAGGCCCAGGCCATCGCCGCCGACGCCGCCAAGACCCCCGCGGGCCAGACCGAGGTCTGCACCGTCGCCAACGACAACTCGTCGGGGCAGGTGGTGATCTCCGGCCACGCCGAGGCTATCGACCGTGCCATCGTGATCGCGGCGGAGCGCGGGCTGAAGCGCACCGTGCGCCTGCCGGTCAGCGCGCCCTTCCATTGCCCGCTGATGCAGCCCGCCGCCGACGCCATGGCCGAGGCCCTGGCCAACGTGACGATCGGCGCGCCGGCGGTTCCGGTGGTCGCCAACGTGACCGCGTCGGCCGTGTCGGACCCCAACGAGATCCGCCGCCTTCTGGTCGAGCAGGTGACCGGCATGGTTCGCTGGCGCGAGAGCGTGCTCTATATGAAGGAGCAGGGCGTCGACACGCTGATCGAACTCGGCTCCGGCAAGGTGCTGTCGGGTCTCGCCAAGCGCATCGACAAGGAATTGGCCGGCACCTCCGTCCAGGGCCCGGCCGACGTCGAATCGTTCCTGAAGACCCTGTGAGGCATTCCATGTTCGACCTGACCGGAAAGAAGGCGCTGGTCACCGGCGCCTCGGGTGGCATCGGGGCGCAGATCGCCCGCGCGCTGCACGCGCAGGGCGCCACCGTCGCCTTGTCCGGCACCCGCGTCGCCCCGCTGGAGGCGCTCGCCGCCGAGCTGGGCGAGCGTGCCCTGGTGGTGCCCGGCAACCTCTCCGACGCCGCCGGGACCGAGCAACTCGCCAAGGACGCGGAGGCCGCCCTCGGCCAGATCGACATCCTGGTGAACAACGCCGGCCTGACCCGCGACCAGCTGGCCATGCGCATGAAGGACGACGACTGGCAGTCGGTGCTGGACGTCAACCTGACCGCCGCCTTCCGCCTGTCGCGCGCCGTGCTGCGCGGCATGATGAAGCGCCGCTGGGGCCGCATCATCGGCATCACCTCGATCGTCGGCGTCACCGGCAACCCCGGGCAGGCCAACTACGCCGCCTCCAAGGCCGGCATGATCGGCATGTCGAAGTCGCTGGCCGCGGAGGTCGCGTCGCGCGGCATCACCGTGAACTGCGTCGCGCCGGGTTTCATCACCACGGCGATGACCGACGCCCTGAATTCCGAGCAGAAGGACAAGCTGCTCACCGCCATTCCTTCCGGCCGCATGGGCGAGCCGGGGGAAATCGCCGCCGGAGTCGTGTACCTGGCGAGCGATGAGGCCGCCTATGTCACCGGCCAGACGCTGCACATCAACGGCGGCATGGCCATGATCTGAGGCGGATTCGCTGCCTGAACCACAGGTTCGGACCGGCGCCCGCGGGCGCTGGTCAAGGCTGTAAAAATGTGTTATCGGACGGGGCTTTTTGTGGCAGGAAAGCACGCAGCCGCGTGTTGAGCCGGCCGAATTCGCCCGAGCGGTCTCAAGGATTGGAAGGTCTTAAAAAATGAGCGATGTCGCCGAGCGCGTTAAGAAGATCGTTGTGGACCACCTCGGGGTCGAGGAGTCGAAGGTGACGGAGAACGCCTCCTTCATCGACGATCTCGGCGCCGACAGCCTCGACACGGTCGAGCTGGTTATGGCTTTCGAGGAAGAGTTCGGCTGCGAGATTCCGGACGACGCCGCCGAGAAGATTCTGACGGTGAAGGACGCCATCGACTTCATCAAGGCGAACGCCGCCGCCTGATCAGGCGCTGGCGTGAGAGGCCAGGCAGCTTTCCAAAGTGGCCTGGCCGTCGCTGAGTTTTCCGAGGAAAGGTCAAGGAATACCCCATGAGACGTGTCGTCGTTACCGGCCTTGGTCTGGTCACGCCGCTCGGTGTCGGCCATAAGCTCAACTGGGAGCGTCTGACCGCCGGCCAATCGGGCATCCGCGCCATCACGGGTTTTGACGCCTCCGATCTGGCCTCGAAAGTTGCCGGGCAGGTTCCGCGCGGGGATGGCGACGGGTTGTTCAACCCCGATGCCTTCGTTCCGCCGAAGGACCAGCGGAAGATGGACGATTTCATCATCTTCGCCATCGCCGCCGCCCACGAAGCGATCAAGGATTCCGGCTGGGTTCCCCAGACCGAGGAAGAGCGCGAACTCACCGGCGTCATGGTGGGCTCGGGCATCGGCGGTCTGCCGGGCATCGCTGAGGGTGCCGTCACCCTGGCTGAGAAGGGCCCGCGCCGCATCTCTCCCTTCTTCATTCCGGCCTGCCTCATCAATCTGGCGTCCGGCCACATCTCCATCCAGCACGGCTTCAAGGGTCCGAACCACGCGGTGGTCACGGCCTGCTCGACCGGCGCGCACGCCATCGGCGATGCTTCGCGCCTGATCATGCTGGGTGACGCGGACGTGATGGTCGCCGGCGGTACGGAAGCGGCGGTCAGCCGCCTGGGCGTCGGCGGTTTCGCCGCCATGCGCGCCCTGTCCACGAATTTCAACGACACGCCGGAAAAGGCGTCGCGCCCCTATGACAAGGACCGCGACGGCTTCGTGATCGGCGAGGGCGCCGGTGTCGTCGTCCTCGAAGAGTTGGAGCACGCCAAGAAGCGCGGTGCCCACATCTACGCCGAAGTGATCGGCTACGGCATGTCCGGCGACGCCTACCACATCTCCGCCCCGGCGGAGGACGGCAACGGCGGTTTCCGCGCCATGCGCAACGCGCTGAAGCGGGCCGGGCTGGAGCCGTCGGACATCGACTACGTCAACGCGCACGGCACGTCGACGCCGCTCGGCGACGAGATCGAGCTGGGCGCGGTGAAGCGTCTGTTCGGCGCGGCGATGGACAACGTCGCCATGTCCTCCACCAAGTCGGCCATCGGCCACCTGCTGGGGGCCGCCGGTGCGGTCGAGGCGATCTACTCGATCAAGGCGATCAACCACAGCCTGGTTCCGCCGACGCTGAACCTTGAGAACCCATCGGAGAGCTGCCTCGGCGTCAACCTCGTTCCGAAGGTTGCGCAGGAGCGCCGCGTGAGGGCCGCGCTGTCGAACTCCTTCGGCTTCGGCGGCACCAACGCCTCGCTGATCTTCAAGGAATTCGCCTGAGCGGCGAAGCATCGCGGAGACCGCCGATGGGTTGGGGCCTCCGAATCGCGGCGGGGGCGTTGACCGTCCTCACCGCGGGCAGCGGCTTGGTGTTCTGGGGTGCCCTCCGAGTGATGGCCCCCGGACCGCTTGAGCATGCCGAGACGGTGGTCATTCCGCGCGGCAGCGGGCTGGAAGCGATCGCGCTGACATTGGAGGATGCGGGGGTCGTCGACTCTCCGATCCTCTTCCTGTTCGCCGCGAAGCTCCAGGGTCCGCTGAAGGCGGGCGAGTATGCGTTCCCGGCGGGAATCAGTGTCGACGGCGTGCTGGAGATGCTGCACCAGGGCAAGACCGTGGTCCGCCGCTTCACGGTGCCGGAGGGGCTGACCTCCGCGCAGGTGGTGGCGCTGCTCGATGCCGAACCGGCGCTGACAGGCGAGTTGAAGACGGTTCCGAAGAACGGGACCGTACTGCCTGAAACCTATCACTACTCCTACGGCGATTCGCGTTCGGCCCTGATCGAGCGGATGCAGCACGCCATGACCCAGGCGCTGAACGACGCCTGGAAGAACCGTGGTCCGGACCTGCCTTACGAGACTCCGCAGCAGGCGCTGACCATGGCCTCCATCGTGGAGAAGGAAACCGGTGTCGCGGCTGAGCGCGCCAAGGTCGCAGGCGTCTTCGTCAACCGCCTGGAGACTGGCATGAAGCTCCAGTCGGATCCGACGGTGATCTACGCGCTGACCGATGGCAGCGGGGAGTTGGGGCGGGCCTTGACCCGCAACGACTGGAAATTCGAGTCGCCCTACAACACCTACGTCGCGGCAGGGCTTCCGCCGGGGCCGATCGCCAACCCGGGGCGGGCGTCCATCCAGGCGGCTTTGCACCCGGAAAAGCACGACTTCCTGTATTTCGTCGCCGATGGCACCGGCGGGCATGTCTTTGCGAAGACTTTGCCGGATCACAACCGGAACGTCGCCAAGTGGCGCGAGGTGCAGCGTCGGCAGTCGGGTGGTGCGGGCAACGGGGACACGCCGCAGGATTAGCGGTCCCCTGTTCCCGAACGAAAGCCCGACCCGAACGCAACGCCCTTGGTCAGGCGGCGTTCGACGCCACCACGTCCAGGGCGACGACACCGCCCAGGGCGCCGTAGCTCTTGCGGGCAGCCCGCATCTTCTCCAGCGATTCCATGAGGCTTTCCTCGGCGAAACCAGGGGCGAGTTGCGCCAGCTCCTGTTCCGTCAAGGTGATGAAGGCGTCTAAAAGGCGCGCGTGGATGCGGCACGCCTGGCGGACTTCATCGGCGACCATCGGTGCTGGCATGGTAGGCTCCCAATCACGGAATAAAGAGAAACACGGTCCGTCCGTGCGTGGGAATTCTGTCGGGTTGTGGTTAATAGAGCATTAAATGCAATTCATCTTCTGGGCAGGAAGAAGAGTTACCACTTCAGACGAAAACGTCAAAAATTGGACGATTTCGATTTTGGTATGTGACAGAGATGAGCCGGCTTTTGTGACTTTCGAATATTCGTTTTTGAGCGATGCGACGGTCCCCCTTCCGGGGGGGCGAGGGACCGTGGGGACTTCATCGCCGAATTTCCTTGTCCAGATTCAGCTCCGCCTTGGCACCCTGGATGCGCGCACGGTAGACCAGCATGGCCTCCATGACCCGCTGCACGTAGTTGCGGGTTTCGTAGATCGGAATCAGCTCCAACCAGTCCACGGCGTCGATGGCTTCACCGCGCGGGTCGCCGTAGGTGTCGATCCATTGGCGCACGCGGGTCGGGCCGGCGTTGTAGGCGGCGATGGCCATGATGTAGGAGCCGTTGAACCGGTCGATCATGTCCGCCAGATAGGTCGAACCGAGCCGCACGTTGTAGTCCGGGTCGCTGATCAGCTTGGCGGTGTCGTGCTTGACGCCCAGCTTGCCGGCGACGAGTTGCGCCGTTCCGGGCATCAGCTGCATCAGGCCGCGCGCCCCGGCCGACGACACCACGCGGGTGTTGAAGGTGCTCTCCTGCCGGATGATGGCGTGCACCAGGGCGATTTCCGGAGCGGCCGGCCGGCTCTCGATCATCGGATAGCCGGCTTCCACCAGGAACACGTCGTTCTGCGCGGCGTCCTTCGCGGCGGCGACGGCGAGGTCTCGGCGCCCGACCTCGCGGGCCAGCTTGGCGGCCAGCACGTAATCCGCCGGCTCCTTGGCGTCGAGGCTGATGCGGCGCAGGAAGGCGGTCACCCGCTCGTCGGTGTTGCCCTCGATCTCGGCCAGCAGCTTGGTCACGCGGACCACCTCCCGCCGTTCGAAGGCGGTGGCGTCGGCGTTGGACACGCGCGGCTCGGCGGGCAGGGCGATGCGCCCGTTCCCGGCGTGGCGGGCGGCGAGCTGGCCGTAGAAGGTCGTCCCGTACTGGGCGGCCTTGGCGTACCAGTCCTTGGCCTGCGCCGTCTGGCCCAGCGCCTCCGCCGCGCGCCCGCACCAGTAGGCGCCGCGCGCCTTGCTGATCGGCGCGCCGACCGAGCGGTAGAGCTTGTGGAAGTGGTTGAAGGCGCTCGACGGGTCGTCGAGGAAGCGCAGCGCCAGGAAGCCGGCGAGGAATTCCGCCTCCGCCGCGCCGCTGCCCTCGGTCTGCCCATGCGCCGTCACCAGACGGTAGGCGAGGTTGTGGTCGCCGTTCACCATGGCGCGGCGGGCCAGGATGTGGCGCTCCGTCCACCAGGCCTGCGGGCGGCCCATGTCCTTGGGCGCCTGGGCGATGATCTCCAGCGCCCCCGCGTCGTCGCCCTTGCGGCGGCGGTAGCGGGCGCGGTCGAACAGCAGGCCGGGATCGTTGCGCAGGGAGGCGGGGACGCGGGCCAGCGCCGCGTCGGCGTTCTTGGCGTCGCTGTCCAGCGCGATCCGTGCCTCGATCAGCAGGTCGTAGGCCTCGTCGAAGAAGGGGAGCATGCGGCGCACCGCGGCTTCCTGGCGCTCCCACAGCAGCCGGTCGATGCGCGCCTTGTGTTCCTGCTGGCGCAGGTGGGAGCGGTAGCGGGCCAGGAACTGCTCCTCGTCCGCCGACGTGAAGTTCGCCTCCACCCAGCGGTCGCGCACCATGCGCACCGCCCGCTCGGCGTTGCCGGTTGCCAGCAGCGTGTCGGCGTGGCGCATGAAGCCTTCGTTGGACAGGGGCGGGTACTGCTTGAACCAAGCGAGCACCCGATCCTCGTCCAGGTCGATGGGCATCGCCTTTTCCGCCTGACGACGAAGCTGCGCCTGGTTGGGCCAGTCGCCGTTTTCGCGGATGAAGGCGGCGATCTCGTCGAAGCTGCCGCCGCCGGGAGTCGCCAGGGCCATCCAGCGGATCACCTTGGCCGGCAGCTTGTTGGATGCCTGGGCGGCGATGCGCAGCGCCTCGTCGTGCCGGTCGTTGTCGGCGGCCTTGAAGGCCTGCCGATAGACGGCGAGGTCCTGCGCCGTCAGGCTGGCCGCCCCGGCGGGCTGGGCCAGCACGATCAGCCCCAGCAGGGCGGCGGCAATGGCGGAACGGGTGGCGGAACGGGTGGCATGTCGGATGATCATCCGGGCGCTCTTGCTCGGGGGAACGGGTGCGGCTAAGGTGCGCGACACTTTTCTTGAAGTCCGTCGGAGGTGGCAGGCATGTTGTACGGTTCCATCGTCGCTCTTTTGACCCCGTTTAAAAACGGGAAAGTGGACGAGGCCGCCTTCCAGTCCTTCGTCGAGTGGCAGGTTGCGCAGGGCACCCACGGTCTCGTGCCTTGCGGCACCACCGGTGAGTCGCCGACCCTCTCCCACGAGGAGCACAACCGGGTCGTCGAGCTGTGCATCGAAGCCGCGGGCGGGAAGGTTCCGGTCGTCGCCGGCACCGGGTCGAACTCCACCGAGGAGGCGATCTCGCTGACCCAGCACGCCAAGAAGGCCGGCGCCGCCGCGGCGCTGGTCGTCACGCCCTATTACAACAAGCCGACGCAAGAAGGTCTGTACCAGCATTTCAAAGCGATCCATGACGCGGCGGATTTGCCGATCGTTATCTACAACATTCCCGGCCGCAGTGTCGTGGATATGTCGGTGGCAACGATGGCCCGTCTCGCCAAGCTGCCGAACATCGTCGGCGTGAAGGACGCCACGGCGGATCTGGCCCGCCCGGTCCGCCTGCTGCAGGAGGTCGGTCCCGACTTCATCCAGCTCTCGGGCGAGGACGCGACGGCGCTGGCCTTCAACGCGCAGGGTGGCGTCGGCTGCATCTCGGTGACGGCGAACATCGCGCCGGCCCAGTGCGCCGCGATGCAGGACGCCTGGCGGAAGGGCGATCTCGCCACCGCCTACAAGTACCGCGACCTGCTGACCCCGCTGCACGATTCCATGTTCGTGGAGACGAGCCCGGCCCCGGTGAAATACGCCGCCAGCCTGCTCGGCAAGTCCTCGGACGAGGTTCGCCTGCCGCTGGTCGCCGCGTCGGAAAGCACGCGGACCACGGTCCGCGACGCGATGAAGAAGGCCGGGCTGCTGTCCTAAGGGACGGCAGCATCCCGCCTCAGGGAAGGAGGATACGTGGCCGCCCGCGAGCCCGAACCAAGGCGCATGGCGGCACAGAACCGCCGCGCACGCTTCGACTATTTCATCGAAGACACCATGGAGGCCGGTCTGATCCTGACCGGCACCGAGGTGAAGTCGTTGCGCGGCGGCCGTGCCAGCATCAACGAGGCGTACGCCGGCCTCAAGAACGGGGAGCTGTACCTGTTCAACGCCTACATCCCGGAATACGGGCAGGCGGGACGCTGGCTTCAGCACGAGACCAAGCGGCCGCGCAAGCTGCTGGTGCACCGCCGCGAGCTGAGCAAGCTCATGGGCGCCATCAAGCAGAAGGGGATCACGCTGATCCCCATGTCCGTCTATTTCAACGACCGCGGCATCGCCAAGGTCGAGGTGGGCTTGGCCGCCGGCAAGAAGAAGCACGACAAGCGTGAGTCCGAGAAGGAACGGACGTGGCAGCGCGACAAGGCGCGCCTGATGCGCGACCGGGGATAAAAGGAAGAAACCTGTGAGCCGATTGTCCAACCGCGCGACCGACCGCGATTCCACCGTGGCCGGCGTCGCCGCGGAGGCCCTGGCCGAGCGCCGCCCGCAGGGCCGCATCCTGGTGGCCGGTGACACCGACGGCGCCATGGAAGAGGCCCTGGCCGACGGCGGGGCGGAGGTCGTCTCCTGGCACCGGCTGGCGCTGGTCGGCAAGGCGGCCACGCCCTGGCCGGCGGACGGCGCCTTTGACGGCGCGGTTCTGCGCCTGCCGCGCGGCTGGGCCGCCTTCGAGATGGCGCTGCACGCCCTGGCCGCCCGCCTGCCGGCGGGGGCGCCGCTGTGGATCGCCGGCAGCAACGACGAGGGCATCACTTCCGCGCCGAAGCGCTTCGACGGGCTGGCGGAGGGGGTGGAGACCCTGACCATCAAGCGCCGCGCCCGTCTGCTGGAAACCCGCCGGACCAGCGATTCGGCCAAGGGCAATCTGGAGGATTGGCGGGAGACCGTGGCCCTGCCGTTGCCGGGGCGCGACGGGGCGCTGGATCTGGTGTCCTACCCCGGCCTGTTCGCCCATGGCCGTCTCGACACCGGCACGGAATGCCTGCTCCAGGTCCTGCCGGAGATCGCGGCTGGCACCGCCGTCCTGGACTTCGGCTGCGGCGCCGGGGTGATCGCGCGGGCGGTGCGGGAGCGCACGCCGGACGCCCGGCTGACCCTGCTGGACATCGACGCGGTGGCTCTGCACGCCGCCCGCCAGAACGTGCCGGACGCGGAATGCGTGTTGAGCGACGGGCTGGCCGGGCTCGGCGCGCGGGAGCGCTTCGGGCTGATCGTCTCGAACCCACCGCTTCATCGCGGCAAGGACGAGGACTTCGGGATGCTGGAGGCGCTGGTTGCCGGCACCAAACAGTATCTGAAGCTGCGCGGCTCGCTGGTCGCGGTGACGCAGCGGACGGCGGGGGTGGGCAAGCTGTTCAAGACGGCCTTCGGCCACGCCGACCTGCTGCTGGAAACCCCGCAGTTCCAGGTGTGGAAGGGCACGCCGAAGTAATCAGCGACCATCGCCACGCAGGTCCGACGGGTTCGCGCCCGTGACGGCCCGAACCCGTCGGGCGAAGTGGGAGCGGGAGGTGTAGCCAACCGCCTCCGCCGCTTCCTGCACGGACAGCCCGTCGCTTTCCAGCAACCGACGGGCGTGAGCGACACGCTCCACCGTCAGGATGCGCCGTACGGAGGCGTCTTCATCGGCAAGGCGTCGGCGCAAGGTCCCCGTGCTGAGACCCATCTCGACAGCGACGCTCCTGGCTGTCCAAGGCTGGTCGGGATAGGCGCGGACCAATTGGCGGACCGCGTCGGCCGTGCCACCGGGCATTCCGTGCCCGAGCCACCACACACAGTCGTCCAGAAGGGCCAGCAGGACTTCCATGCAGCGGTGCTCGACGAGGCGTGGGCTGAGCGTGGAACCCACGGCCAAGCCGGCGGCGGCATGCTCCACCGCGCTGGCCAGAGCGGGGGTCAGGGCCACGCGAAAGTCGTGCGGATGTTGCCGGTTGCCGACCCGTGCGGTGGGATGTGCGTCGAGAAGCCGCCGGACCATGTCCCCCGGAAATTCCAGGATCAGGGCGCGGTAATGCCCGGTCGCCTCGCTCGGGGCGTTCACCACCGTGCCGATCCAGCCGGGCGGCAGCAGCATCGCCGAACCCTTCGGAAAATGGTGGGTGCCTCGGGTGTCGGTGACCTCCTTGGCACCGTCGATCACCACGATCAAGGCCGTGCGTTCTATGCGGATGTCCGTGATGCGTTCGCGGTCGCGCGCCACGAACGCCCACAGTTCGGGACGGTGCGGGCGATCGCCGGAGCCCGGTCGGAGGTCGCGGGCGGCGTAGCGGGACAATGCGGGAAGGAGGTCCGGTGTCATGGCGGCGTCCAGTCTAGGAGGCGCCGGGACGCGCGGGCAAGGTCCGCAGCGGCCCATCTGCACGCTCATCGACCGTAACGCGCGGTCAGCGTGGCCTTCTCCAGGCGGTTGGCGTTCAGTAGAAAGCCGACCATGGCGCCCGACGAGTTCGCGTCGAGCGGAAGGCTGTCCGTCTTCAATGCGTGGACGGTGAAGACGTAGCGGTGCGGTGTGTCGCCGACCGGCGGACAGGCACCGCCGTAGCCCGGCGTACCGAAGTCGGTGCGGCTTTGCAACGCTCCGGCCGGAAGCAATCCCGTGTCCGGATTTCCAGCCCCGGCCGAGAGCCGCAGGGTGGTGGCGGGAAGGTTAAAGACGATCCAATGCCACCAGCCGCTGCCTGTCGGCGCATCGGGGTCGTAGGCGGTGACAGCGAAGCTGCGCGTGCCGGCCGGTGCGTCCTTCCAGGCCAACGCAGGCGAGACATTTTCCCCTGTGCAGCCGAAGCCGGCGAAGACATGCCGCTCGCCCAGGGGCGCCCCGTCCTTGATGTCGGGGCTGGTCAGCTCAAAAGCGGTGGCCGGGGCGGCGCCCATGGCAAGGATGGCGGCGAGCAGGAGAGCGGAGCGATTGTGCATGGGGAAACTCCATCGGTCGGCGATGGCCACATGCTATAAAAGCGTCCGCACACCCGTGCGCCCGAACAGCTCAAAGACGAGCCCGAAGGGCTCAGCCCTCCTGCAGCCGCCGCGCCGCATCGACGGCGCCGTAGGTCAAAATGGCGTCGCAGCCGGCGCGCTTGAAGCCGGTCAGGGTCTCCAGCAGCGCCTTGTCGTAATCCAGCCAGCCGTTCTGCGCGGCGGCGCGCAGCATCGCGTATTCGCCGGAGACGTGATAGGCGAAGGTCGGAACGGCGAAGGTGTCCTTCACCCGGCGGATGACGTCGAGATAGGGCAGGCCGGGCTTCACCATCACCATATCCGCACCCTCCTGGAGGTCGAGGGCGACCTCGTGCAGGGCCTCGTCGGTGTTGGCGGGGTTCATCTGGTAGGTCTTCTTGTCGCCTTTCAGGAAGCCGCCGGAATTCACCGCATCGCGGAACGGGCCGTAGAAGGCCGAGGCGTATTTGGCGGCGTAGGAGCACAGCCGCACCAGCTCGTGCCCATGGCTGTCCAACCTGTCGCGGATCAGGCCGATGCGGCCGTCCATCATGTCTGACGGGGCGACGATGTCCACGCCGGCGTCGGCCTGCGACAGCGCCTGCCGGGCCAGCACCTCGACCGTCTCGTCGTTCTGGATGTAGCCGTCGCGCAGCAGGCCATCGTGGCCATGGGTGGTGTAGGGATCCAGCGCCACGTCGCCCAGGATGCCAACATGCGGCACCGCGGTCTTCAGCGCACGGATGGCGCGGTTCATCAGGTTGTCGGGGCGGTAGGCCTCCGCAGCGTCCTCCGACTTGCCCTCGGCGCCGACGACCGGAAACAGGGCGACGCAGGGGATGCCGAGGTCGCCGGCCGCGGCCACCGCCTCGGTCAGCAGGTCGATGGTCAGTCGCTCCACGCCGGGCATGGAGGCCACGGGCACCCGCTGGTTCTGCCCCTCGATGACGAAGACCGGCCAGATCAGGTCGTCCACGGTCAGGCGGTTTTCGGCGACGAGGCGGCGGGTCCAGGCGTCGGCGCGGTTGCGGCGCAGCCGGGTGCGCGGGAAGGACGCCGGGGACCGGAAATGCGAAGCGGACATGCGGGGGACCTGATGTGCTCTTAAAACTTGCGGCGCGATCCTACGCCGCATGGCCGCCGTGACTCAAGCCGCACCGCTCACAGGTCTGAATCCCGAGTCCTGCATCTCCATGACCCAGCGGTGCCCGTCCTTGCGCCATTGCGAGACGAGGCCGCCGGTGAAGGCCGCCCCCTCCCAGGACCGCACCTCGAAGGTGACGCGCGGCGGCTCGATGGCGATGAGGTTGTAGGCGTTGGCCTCGTTGCGCAGGCGCGTGGAGGTCGCGGTGGAGGCCTGGGCGACCAGGATGGAGCGGGCCACCTGGGTGTGGTGGGTCATGATGTCGCCGGAATAGGCGCGGTGCAGGTGCCCGGCCAGCAGCAGGTCCACCCCGCAGCTTTCCAGCGCCGGCAGGGCCAGCTTGTGCCGCCCGACCAGCTTCGTCTTCGGGGCGTCGGGCGGCGGCAGAAAGGGGTGGTGGGTGAACAGCACCTTGAAGACGGTGTCCGGTACCTCGCAGAAGACCTCGCGCACGCGCTTGATCTGCGCCTTGTTCATGCGCCCTTCGGAAAAATCCGTGATGACCGAGCGCGCCGTGTTGATCCCCAGAACGGCGATTTCCGAATCGATGTGGAAGGGGCTGAGGTCGGTGGTGATGTAGCGCTTGTAGTTGCCGAACGGGTCGAGGAAGCGGCGCACCACGTTGTAGACCGGGATGTCGTGGTTGCCCGGCACGACCAGATAGGGGAAGGGCAGCTTCTCCAGGAAGGCACGCGCCTCCAGGAAATGGCGGGCCTTGGCGCGCTGGACCAGATCGCCGGAGATGACGATCAGGTCGGGCCGCGCCGCCGTCAGGTCGGCCAGCAGGCCGTCGACCACCAGCGGGTCGATCCGCCCGAAATGCAGGTCCGAGATGTGGGCGAGCTTCTTCACGACACCTCCCCGGCAGTCATTCGCGTCACGCGCCGTCTGCCGCGCCGTCGGCTTCAGGCGCCGCCTTGGGCAGCAGGACCTTCAGCGCCTTGTGACGGATGCGGTAGTTCAGCGGCGGCTCCATCTGCAGGATTTCACCGTCGTTGACCATCTTCAGTCGCCGCCGCCGGCTGTGCACCGTCAGTTGCGTGGCCGTCAGCGTTTCCAACTCCTCATCATGCTGCCAAGTTCCGAGCATGGTGCGCCCCATCAGCCGCAGCAGCCCCCAGGGGTCGCGCTGCCGCGCCACATAGACGCCGAGCTTGCCGGAATCGAGCCGGGCACGGCGCAGGAGCATGCTGCCCGCCTCGCCGTCGAAGGGGTTGTTGGAGACCACCAGAATTGGGGTGCGCACGCGGCGCGGCCCCTCGCCCCAGTCGATCCGGACGTCGAGCAGGGGCAGGCGGCGGAAAGTGCGGACCATGGCGAGCGCCATTGCCGGCCATTTCAGCAGCCGGTGCCGCTTGCGCTTCTCCTCGCGCTCCTGGACCACCTGCGGGTAGAAGCCGAGGACGGAGCTGTTCAGATAGACCTCGCCGTTCACCTCCGCCACGTCGATGCTGCTCACCTCGCCGGCGGCCAGGGCCTCGTAGGCCTCGTCGAGGTCCAGCGGCGTCTTCAGGTCGCGCGCCAGCAGGTTCATGGTGCCGAGCGGCAGGATGCCCAGGATCTTGCCGGTGGGCAGGATCATGTTGACCGCGGTGTGGATGGTGCCGTCGCCACCGCCCACGATGACCAGCTCCGCGTCGGAGTCGATCGCCTTGCGGATTTCCGACGCGCAGTCGGCCGGCTCCACCGCGGTCAGCGACACCTCCGCCCCGTGCCGCTCGAAGGCGCTGCGGATCGCCGCCACCGTGTCGTCGATCGGCTGTCCGGCCAGCGTTCCCGCGGACCGGTTGAGGATGATGGCCGTCTTGCGGCCCGCTCCCTCCTGACGTGACGCTTGCGCTGCTGAGGTTGCCATCATGGAACTGTCCCGCTCATGACTGTGGGTGCGGCAACGGCTGGGGCCGGGGCGGTGTTCCGCGACGCTGCGCTGCGAAACCGCGGTTTGACACGCCGCCCACCACCCGTATCATCGCCCGAAACCGATCAATTCGCCCCACAAACGAACAAATGGAAACGACCCAAACCATGAGCGACCCCGCCCAGACCCAGATCGCCGAAACCCAAAACGCCGAGATCCTGTTCGAACGCCGCGGCTCCATCGGGCTGGTGACGCTGAACCGCCCGAAGGCGCTGAACGCCCTGACGCTGGGCATGATCCGCCTGTTCGATCCGCAGTTGCGCGCCTGGATCGCCGATCCCGAGGTCAAGGCCATCATCGTGCAGGGCGCGGGGGAGAAGGCCTTCTGCGCCGGCGGCGACGTGGTGAACCTGTACGAGACGGGCAAGGCCGCCAAGGCGGGGCAGGACGACGGCGCGTCCATCCGCGCCTTCTTCAGCGAGGAGTATGTCCTCAACCGCCTGATCCACACCTGCCCGAAGCCCTATGTCGCGCTGATCGACGGCATCAGCATGGGCGGCGGGGTCGGCCTGTCGGTGCACGGCTCCCACCGGATCGTGACCGAGCGGACGATGTTCGCCATGCCGGAGACGGGCATCGGGCTCTATCCGGACGTCGGCGGCACCTATTTCCTGCCGCGCCTGCCTGGACAGGTCGGCATCTGGCTGGGCCTGACCGGTGACCGGTTGAAGGCGGCCGACATGATCGAGGTCGGCGCCGCCGACGCCTTCGTGCCCAGCGCCAAGCTGGAGTCCCTGATCGCCGATCTGGCCGACGGCGTGCCGGCCGACGAGGCGGTTGCGCGCCATCGCGAGGAAGCCGGCGAACCGCCGGTCGCGGCCAACCGCGCGGCCATCGACCGCTGCTACGCCCACAACGAGGTGGAGGCTATCGTCGCCGCCCTGGAGGCCGAGGGCACGGAGTGGGCCGCCGGCCAGCTCGCCACGCTGAAGCGGGTGTCGCCGACCAGCCTGAAGGTGACGCTGGAGGCGCTGCGCCGCGGCGCCAAGCTGGACTTCGACGGCTGCATGATCCAGGAGCTTCGCCTCAGCCTCGCCTTCCTCACCCGCCATGATTTCTACGAAGGCATCCGCGCGGCGCTGGTCGACAAGGACCGTAATCCGCGCTGGTCGCCGGCCTCTCTGGCCGAAGTGACGGCTGAAGAGGTGGCCGGTTACTTCGCCGAACCCGTTGGCGGGGATTTGCGCTTTACCGAATGAAGAGGCCCGCTCTCCTTTATTGCATCCAGGACGTGCACGGATGCGGGCACATTCCGCGCGTTTCTGCGTTAGTATCGGGGAAATCCTTGCGGGACTTGTCTCAAACCTGACCGTTGTTGTTGCCTGACGGTTTTTGTCGGGGGTCGGATGAGACGGGTCGGCTTGCCGCCCGGTTTGCCGGGCGGGGACGCCGCCGGGGTGCCTGGATTCCAGGCATCTCCTGGCACGCGACGGGGCTTGGCACGGCAGGACGGGGATATTCCGCAGGGCCAGGCTGTTCTACAACCCGGGCTGTGCTTTTGGGGCATTATTGAGGTGATTGCCGGACAATGATCGGTTAATCTCCCCTTAAGGACCCCGGAAAGGCCACAGGTCGGCCCATGTCCGGTACGAGCCAAAGGAGACCGCGGTGCGCAAACCCTATTATGAAAGCATCCTCTTGATCGAACGGCTTCACCGCCACTTTCTCGAGGTGCTGAAGACCGAGCTTGACCGGCTCGGTATCCAGGACATCAACAACGTTCAGAGCCTGATCCTGTACAACATCGGCGAAGACGAGATGACCGTCGGCGAACTGACGGCGCGCGGCTATTATCTCGGCTCCAACGTGTCCTACAATGTGAAGAAGATGGTCGAGAACGGTTATCTCGGGCAGGAGCGTTCGCCGCACGACCGCCGGTCGGTGCGCGTCCGCCTGTCGGAGAAGGGCCTCGATCTCCGCGAGAAGATCAGCCGCATGTTCGAGCGCCATCTGACGGCGCTGGAGAAGGCCGGCTTCAGCGACGAGGAGCTGGTCAAGGCGAACGAGACCCTGCGCAAGCTCGAACGCTTCTGGTCCGCGTCGCTCGACTACAGCGGCTTTCCGCTGACCTCGGCGGCCTGATCCGCGGCCACCTGAGTCGTATCGGTACCGCGGTTTCCGGCTCCTGCGTCGAAAGAGAAAGGCACGCCTCCGGCCTTGAACCGGGGGCGTGCCGCGAGTCGGTGTGCGGCCCTGCGTGGCCGCTTTTTTCATGCCCGCGTTTCGGCCACCCACAGCCCCCTTTTTGCCGGCGGTTCTGCCGTCCGGCCACGCTTTGTCATGCCTTCGATGCTTCCGGATGGACGGGATTAAGTTCTTTCCGTAAGCTGTACGTGTGACAGATTGCTGATAACCTGAACCAAACAACAGGCGGTCTCGCGGAAGGCTGCTGAAAACAGGGAATGGGGAGGATATGGCAAGTGACGTCATTCTGGAGACGCGCGGACTGACCAAGGAATTCCGGGGTTTCGTCGCCGTCCGCGACGTCAGCCTGCGGGTGAAACGGGGGTCCATCCATGCGCTGATCGGTCCCAACGGGGCCGGAAAAACGACCGTTTTCAATCTGCTCACCAAGTTTCTTCAACCCAGCAATGGGAACATCCTGTTCAACGGGCGCGACATCACCGCGGTGAAGCCGGCGGACGTGGCGCGGCTGGGCATCATCCGTTCCTTCCAGATTTCGGCGGTGTTCCCGAATCTGTCGGTTCTGGAGAATGTACGGGTCGGGCTGCAACGGCCGCTCGGCAACTCCTTCCACTTCTGGAAATCGGAATCGGTGCTCGACCGGCTGAACGGGCGGGCGATGGAGCTGCTGGAGGATGTCGGGCTGGCCGGCTACGCCCATCGTCCGGCGGCGGAGCTTCCTTATGGCCGCAAACGCGCGCTGGAGATCGCCACGACGCTGGCCCTGGAACCGGAAATGCTGCTGCTGGACGAGCCGATGGCCGGCATGGGGCACGAGGACATCGATCGTATCGCCGCGCTGATCAAGCGGGTCTCGGCCAACCGCACGATCCTGATGGTGGAGCACAACCTGTCCGTGGTTTCCAACCTGTCGGACTGGATCACCGTGCTGGCCCGCGGCGAGGTTCTGGCCGAGGGGCCCTACGCCGAGGTGTCGCGTCACCCGAAGGTCCGGGAAGCCTACATGGGGAGCGGTCATGCCTGACGGCGCAACGGTGAAGACCGCGATGCTGGAGGTTTCCGATCTCCAGGCCTTCTACGGCGAAAGCCACGTCCTGCACGGGGTGAACCTGGAGGTCCGCCAGGGCGAGGTGGTGACCCTGCTGGGCCGCAACGGCGCTGGCAAGACGACCACCATGCGTTCCATCATGGGCATCGTCGGCAAGCGCACCGGCTCCATCCGATTCCAGGGGCAGGAGCTGATCGGCATGGCGCCGCACAGGATCCCACGCCTGGGCATCGGCTACGTGCCGGAGGAGCGCGGGATCTTCGCCTCGCTCAACGTCGAGGAAAACCTGACCTTGCCGCCCGTCGTGAAGGACGGCGGCATGACGGTCCAGCAGATCTACGAGCTGTTCCCCAACCTTCAGGGCCGGGGCTCGACCCAGGGGACCCGCCTGTCGGGTGGCGAGCAGCAGATGCTGGCCATCGCGCGCATCCTGCGCACCGGCGCCACCATGATCCTGCTCGACGAACCGACGGAAGGGTTGGCCCCGGTGATCATCGAACAGATCGGGGTGGCCGTCCGCAAGCTGAAGCAGCGCGGCTTCACCGTCCTGCTGGTCGAGCAGAACTTCCGCTTCGCCGCCACCATCGCCGACCGCCATTACATGATGGAGGAAGGCCGCGTGATGGACATGATCCCGAACAACCAGCTCGCCGCCAACATGGAGAAGCTGCACACGTATCTGGGTGTCTGAATCAACAAGCAGAAACGCTCGAATTCGAACGGGGAGGAATGGAATGATTGCACGTCTGCTTGCCGGAGCGGCGCTCGCCGCGCTGGCCGTCGGTTCTGCGCAGGCCCAGCAGGGCAAGGTCTCGGGCGACGTCGTGAAGATCGGCGTCCTCAACGACCGCTCCGGCCTCTACGCCGACCTGGGCGGCGAGGGTTCGGCGGTTGCCGTCCGCATGGCGGTCGAGGAGGTGGGCGGCAAGATCCTGGGCAAGCCCATCGAGGTCGTCTCGGCCGACCACCAGAACAAACCGGACATCGGCTCAAACCTCTCCCGCGAATGGATCGACCGCGACGGGGTGGACGTCATCGTCGACGTGCCGAACTCCGGCGTTGCCCTGGCGGTGCAGGAGGTGACGCGCGAGAAGAAAAAGATTTTCCTGATGCAGGGGCCGGCGACCTCGCGCCTGACCGGCGACGCCTGCTCCCCCACCGGCTTCCACTGGGCCTACGACACCCGCGCTCTGGCCGTCGGCACCGGTCAGGCCATCGTGAAGGAGGGCGGCAAGAGCTGGTTCTTCCTGACCGCCGACTACGCCTTCGGCCACCAGCTCGAAACCGACACGGCGGCGCAGGTGAAGAAGGCCGGCGGCACGGTCGTGGGCGCGGTGCGCGCGCCGTTGAACACGGCGGACTTCTCCTCCTTCCTGCTGCAGGCGCAGTCGTCGGGCGCGCAGGTCATCGGCCTCGCCAACGCCGGCGGCGACACCATCACCTCGATCAAGCAGGCGTCGGAGTTCGGCCTGACACAGAGCGGGCAGCAAAAGCTGGCCGGGCTGCTGATCTTCCTGTCGGACGTGCACGCGCTGGGGCTCCAGGTCGCCCAGGACCTCGTCCTGACCACCGGCTTCTACTGGGACATGGACGACGAGAAGCGCGCCTGGTCGGAGAAGTACAAGGCGAAGACCGGCAAGATGCCGACCATGGTGCAGGCCGGAAGCTACTCCTCGGTGAAGCACTACCTGAAGGCCATCGAGGCGGCGGGGACTGACGACGGGCCGACCGTCGCCGCCAAGATGAAGGAGATGCCGGTCAACGACATGTTCGCCAAGAACGGCAAGATCCTGCCGAACGGGCGCATGGTCCACGACATGTATCTGGCCCGCGTGAAGAAGCCCAGCGAGTCCAAGGGACCGTGGGACTATTACCAGATCATCCGCACCATCCCCGGCGACGAGGCCTTCGCCACCATGGCGGAAAGCGGCTGCAAGCTGCCGGGCTGATCCCCGCCCGCCCCGGCGATCCGTCCGCCGCGTGCGGGGACGGGCGCCGGGGCGGTCACCCGCCGCGCAAAACGGTTGGAGAACGGCCGGAGGCGAACCACCATGTCCACCATCTTCGGCATCCCGCCCCAGGCGCTGTTCGGGCAGCTACTGCTGGGGCTGATCAACGGGTCCTTCTACGCGCTGCTCAGCCTCGGGCTGGCGGTCATCTTCGGCATGTTGAACGTTATCAACTTCGCCCACGGCGCGCTCTACATGCTGGGGGCCTTCGTGGCGTGGCTGCTGCTGACTACGGCGGGGATCGGCTACTGGTGGGCGCTGCTGCTGGCGCCGCTGGTCGTCGGCGCCTTCGGCGTGCTTCTGGAGAAGACGCTGCTCAGCCGCCTCTACAAGCTCGACCATCTCTACGGGCTGCTGCTGACCTTCGGCCTCGCGCTGATCGTGGAGGGGGCGTTCCGCCATTTCTACGGCGTGTCGGGCCAGCCCTATCCCATTCCCGACCTGCTGCGCGGCGGGCAAAATCTGGGCTTCATGTTCCTGCCCAACTACCGCGGCTGGGTCGTCGTCGCCTCGCTGGTCGTCTGCCTCGCCACCTGGTACGCCATCGAGCGGACGAAGCTCGGTGCCTACCTGCGCGCCGCCACCGAGAATCCGGTTCTGGTCCAGGCCTTCGGCATCAATGTGCCGCTGATGATCACGGCCACCTACGGGTTCGGCGTCGCTCTGGCCGGGCTGGCCGGCGTTCTCGCCGCGCCGATCTATCAGGTGTCGCCGCTGATGGGCTCGAACCTCATCATTGTCGTCTTCGCCGTGGTGGTGATCGGTGGCATGGGGTCGATTCTGGGGGCGGTGCTGACCGGATACGGTCTGGGCCTGTTGGAAGGTCTGACGAAGGTGTTCTATCCGGAGGCGTCCAACATCGTCGTCTTCGTCATCATGGCCGTGGTGCTGCTGATCAAGCCCGCCGGCCTGTTCGGGCGGGAGAGGTAACCCATGGCGACCGAAATCCACGCCGTTCGCCGCGAAACCGCGGCCCCCGCCACTGGGCGACCGGCCATGCCGGGCCTGCTGGCCCTGGCCGTGCTGTTGCTGGTCCTGATCGCCGCGCCCTACGTGCTGTACCCCGTCTTCGTGATGAAGGTGCTGTGCTTCGCGCTGTTCGCCTGCGCCTTCAACCTGCTGATCGGCTTCGCCGGTCTGCTCAGCTTCGGCCACGCCGCCTTCTTCGGCGGGGCGGCCTACATCACCGCCCATACGGTGAAGGTCTGGGGGCTGCCGCCGGAACTCGGTATCCTGCTGGGAACGGCCTTCGCGGCGACGCTCGGTCTGGCCTTCGGCGCGCTGGCGATCCGCCGGCAGGGGATCTACTTCGCCATGATCACGCTGGCCCTGTCGCAGATGGTCTTCTTCATGGCGCTCCAGCTCAAGTTCACCGGTGGCGAGGACGGCATCCAGGCGGTGCCGCGCGGGCATCTGTTCGGGGTGATCGACCTCAGCCAGTCGATGGCGATGTACTACACGGTGCTGGCGGTCTTCCTGTTCGGCTTCGCGGTGATCTGGCGCACCGTCCATTCGCCCTTCGGTCAGGTCCTGAAGGCGATCCGCGAGAACGAGCCGCGCGCCATCTCGCTCGGCTACCGCACCGACCATTACAAGCTGATGGCCTTCGTCCTGTCCGCCACGCTGGCCGGATTGGCCGGGGGCACCAAGGCCATCGTCTTCCAGCTCGCCACGCTGACCGATGTGCAGTGGCAGATGTCCGGCGCGGTGGTGCTGATGTCCCTGCTGGGCGGCATCGGAACGCTGTTCGGCCCGGTGGTCGGGGCGGCGCTGGTGGTGACGCTGGAGAATTATCTGGCGGCGAGCAACCTGCCGGTGCCGGTGGTGATCGGCGTCATCTTCGTCGCCTGCGTGCTGCTGTTCCGCCGCGGCATCGTTGGGGAGATCGCCGCCCGCTTTGGCGGAAAACGCTCGTGAGCCAGCAGAGAATTGCAGCTGTTCATTTGGGAGCACCGAATGGTTGAGACGGTCCATCCATTTTACGAGGATCATCGCAGCGCGATGGAGGCCGCCATGCGCCATCGCCTCGACCTTGCCGAAGCGATGTTGGGCGAGCACGTTCATCCCTCCAGCCTTGATGGGATCAAGCGGGAGGTGATGGACGAGTTCGCCATCGTGCTCACGCAAATGCCCTATGTCGGCGGTGCGGAGAGTCGCATGAGCGACTTCTTCATGCGTCTCCTCGGCTTCATGGCGATCAGCCGGGTGCTCCGGCGGCACGGCGTGCCGCTGTCCGTGATCGGCGACATCGAGCGGGACACCTACAAGGCCCAATTGCTCACCGTGCCCGAAGCGGAGCGTCTCGCCTCGGGGCGTCAATTCATGTCACCAGAGAATCAGGCGTTTCTCCGTGAGCAGGCGGCGAAAAGCCATCAGGAGCAGTTTCCTGAGGATTTCGTCTACGACTTCGTCGAGCCGGGTCCGGGCGACGATTTCGAGTTCGGCATCAACTACAAAGCCTGCGGTTTCTGCAAATTCGCGGCCCGCCATGGCGACAAGGACATTCTGCCGAACATCTGCGGTCTCGATTTTGACGCCTACGCGACACGCGGCATCCATCTGGAAAGAACGCAAACCCTGGCCGGCGGGGCCAGTCACTGCGATTTCCGATTCTCGCGGCTCCGGTCGGCCTGAGTGACCGTTCCCGGAGAGGGTGATTGCGGTCGCCCCCTCCGGGAGCGGAATTCAAAGCCGCAGCGCCTCCTCCGCCGGTTGGTAACCCAGCCCCTGAGCGTCGGCCACCGCCTTGCAGGTGACCGCCCCGGCGTGGATGTTCAGCCCCGCCCGCAGATGCGGGTCGCGCGCCAGCGCCGCGCGGTATCCCCGGTCGGCGAGCGCCAGCGTGAAGGGCAGGGTGGCGTTGTTCAACGCGAAGGTCGAGGTGCGCGCGACCGCCCCCGGCATGTTGGCGACGCAGTAATGGACCACCCCGTCCACCAGATAGGTCGGGTCGGCGTGGGTGGTGGGGTGCGAGGTTTCGAAGCAGCCGCCCTGGTCGATGGCGACGTCCACCACCACGGCGCCCCGCCGCATCCGCTCCACCATCGCCTTGGTCACCAGCTTCGGCGCCTCGGCCCCCGGCACGAGGACCGCACCGATGACGAGGTCGGCGTCGAGCACATGCTCCTCGATCGTGTCGACCGTCGAATAGAGCGTCTGGAGCTTGGCGCCGAATTGCAGGTCCAGTTCCTTTAGGCGGGGCAGGGATTTGTCGATGACAACGACCTTCGCCTCCAGACCCATGGCCATGCGGGCGGCGTTGGTGCCGACCACGCCGCCACCCAGCACCACCACCTTGGCCGCCGGAACGCCGGGCACGCCGCCGAGCAGGACGCCGCGCCCGCCCTGGGCCTTCTCCAGGCAATGGGCACCGGCCTGCACCGACATGCGGCCGGCCACCTCGCTCATCGGCGCCAGGAGCGGCAGGCCGCCACGGGAGTCCGTCACCGTCTCGTAGGCGATGGCGACAGCGCCGGAGTCCAGCAACAGCCTGGTCTGCTTCGGATCGGGGGCGAGGTGCAGATAGGTGAACAGGATCTGCCCCCGGCGCAGCATCGCGCATTCCTGCGGCTGGGGCTCCTTCACCTTCACCACCATCTCCGCGCGGGCGAAGACGGTTGCGGCGTCCGGCACGATTTCCGCCCCGGCGGCTTCATAGTGCTCGTCGTCCAGCCCGATGGCGGCGCCGGCTCCCGCCTGCACCAGCACGCTATGCCCGTGATGCGTCAGTTCACGGACCGAGGCGGGGGTCAACCCGACGCGGTATTCATGGTTTTTGATTTCCGTCGGCACGCCGATGAGCATGGGCATCCTCCGCGGGTGGGCCGGTGCCGGACCAGGACGGGCAGCGCGCCGGCTCAGGATTTCCTACCTCAGAATTTGGGGTGTGCTCCGGCGATCCGCATCTCACTTGCGGTGCTGCTTGGTAATTTTCTTTGGATCAATTAAAACACTCCATGAAATTTGATGTAAAACTCACTGCAATAAATCCTGGTGGAGACTTCTCTATATCCACAAAAAAGTAGGTAAGGTTAGTTTTTAGAGTTGTGGAACTATTCTTCGCCACCATGGTATATGGATGTTTGTGTCGCACTGCACAAAAATCGCGACACTCAAGAAAAATGGGGGGAGCGTCCGATTCGGACGGAACGAAACCAGGAGCAAGGCAGATGGCTTCAGAGAAGGACGCGCAGACCATCGCGCGCGACACCGCCGCCAAAGGCCGGAATGTTGCCGAGGACACCACGCGCCGCATGGCGGAAACCGCCGCAGAAACGACCCAGCGCGGCGCCGACACGGCCAGCGACATGATGGGAAAGGCGACCCAGGTGGCTGGCCAAGTTGCCGGCCAGACCACCGATCAACTCAACCGCATGATGGGCCTGTCCGCGGAGGCTCAGGGCGAGGTCGCCCAGCAGGCCCGCGAGAACATGGACGTCATGACGCAGTGCGGGTCCGTGCTGATGGACGGGATGCAGTCCATCATGCGCGAATGGATGGGCTTCGCCCAGGAGGCCATGGCCCGCAACGCCGAAGGCATCAACGCGATGATGCGCAGCCGGTCGGTCCAGGACCTCTATGCGGCGCAGAGCAGCATGGTCAAAGACGAGATGGAACTTCTGCTCAACCGCAGCGTCAAGGTGTCGGAGCTGTCGGCGAAAACCGCGAACGACGCGGTGCGGCGGCTGAACGCGCGGGTCGAAGGGGCCGCGCGCCACGTCCGCCGCAGCGCCTGACGCTTCACCAACGATCCATCCTGGCCTTGCGCCCCCGGACCAGCCGGTCCAGGGGCGTTCTTTTTTGCGCGCGCTCCGGTCACTTCGCGACGATGCGGCCTTCGACCTTGGGGGCGACCGTCTTCTTCGCCTCCACGTAATCCATGACCATCGTCGCCATCAGCACGGCGCCGGAGGCGTCCACCACCGTCCGGCCGCGGGACAGCGCGGCGTAGCCGTCGCCGCCCTTCAGCATGTAGTCGTTGGTCGCCACGCGGTAGGTCCGGGTGGGGTCGAGCGGCTGGCCGCCCACCGTCACGCCGGTCACGCGGGTGCCCGACGGCAGTTTCGGGTCATAGGTGAAGGTCAGGCCCGACACCTGGGGGAAGCGCCCGGCCTTGTCCTCCACCTTCGACACGCCATGCTCCAGCGCGGCCAGAATGTCGGCGCCGGACAGCAGGGTCAGCACGGCGACGTTGCCGAAGGGCATCTCCGCGAAGATGTCCTTGCGGGTCAGCGAACTGCCCGCTGGATGCAGCGTGTCGGCGCGGATGCCGCCGCCGTTGGTGATGGCGACGTCGGCCTTCAACCCGTCGCGCAGCGCGTCGGCGATCAGGTTGCCCATCGTCGTCTCCTGCGAACGGACGACGTCCTTGCGGCTGTCCAGGTCGGTTTCCGTCCGCCCGATCACCCCGGCCAGCGTGGCGTCGAGCTGGTCGGTGTAGCGCTTGACCAGCGCCCCGACCTCGGAGTCCGGAGCCACCCCGGCGGTGGTGACGAAGCGCCAGCCGGCCGGAGCGACGGTGGTCGCCGGCCCCTTTTCGGTCGCTTTGGTGCTGACCGCCAGATCGATGACGCCGAGGTAATGGCTGTCCGCCCCGGCCTTCAGGATCAGGGTCGATCCCTCGTAGAAGCTGATAGGGTCGTGGTCGTGGCCGCCCAGCACGAGGTCGATGCCCTTCACCTTGATGGCCAGTTCACGGTCCTCCGTGATGGTCTGGTGGGTCAGCGCCACGACGATGTTCGCCCCCGCGTCGCGCAGCGCCTTCACCGCCAGGGCCGCGGCGGCCTGCACGTTGGTGAAGGTGGCCTCCGCCCCGCCGCTGGACAGATGCGCGGTCTCCGGCGTCAGGACGCCGAGGAAACCGACCTTGACGTCGCCGACCGTCTTCGTCCAGGTGGCGACCGAACCGGGAAACGGTTGACCGTCCGGTCCGGCGATGTTGGTGCCGACCCAGGGGAACTTCGATTCGGCGATGCGGGCCTTCAGCACCTCCGTGCCGAAGTCGAACTCGTGATTCCCGAAGCCGACGACGTCCACGCCCATGGCGTTGAACAGGTCGGGCATCTGCGCGCCCCGCGTCGTCCCGGAGAGCAGGGAGGGGGACAGGAAATCGCCGCCCACCGTCGTCAGCGCACCGGCGCTGCGTTCCCGCTCCGTCTTCAGCACCGTCATCAGGGGGGCGAAGCCGCCGCGGCCCTTCACCGGGGAAATCTCGTAGATGTCGTTGAAGTGCAGGAAGGTCACCGTGCCGTTCTGCGCGGCGGCGGAGGTCGGGAACAGCAAGGTCGCGGGGAACAGCAGGGTGCCGGCAAGGGCGGCGGCCCCCGCCAGCGTGCGAATCCGGGTCAGCATCGATCTCGTCTCCCTGGGGAAGTTGAAAGGCTTCCTTCGCGTCATCGCACTGTACGCCGTCCCGCGGCGCGGCGCATAGCCGCCTTGCGCCGCTTGATTTCGCCGCCTCTGCCGCTCATGAACGGGGCATCCGCTTTCACCGACGTGGCCCCTCCATGCGCATCCTGGTCGTTCAGAACAACCGAAACGCCCCCGCCGGACTCGTCGGGGACGCGCTGACCGAGTTCGGCGCGACGCTGGTCACTGTCGCCACTGACGAAGGGGAGGTTCTGCCCGCCACGCCGGAGAGCTATCACGGGCTTCTGGTTCTGGGCGGACCGCAGGACGCCTGGAACGACGGTCAGGGGCCGCACTTTCCGCGGGTCATGGAACTGATCCGCGCTTTCTCGGCGGAAGAGCGCCCGGTGATGGGCATCTGCCTGGGGGCGCAGTTGGCCGCCCGCGCCTTCGGCGCCCGCGTCTACCGCCATTCGGTGGCGGAGATCGGCGTGGGCGCGGTGCGGCTGTTCAACGCCGCTTCGGACGATCCGCTGCTCGGCGGGCTGGCGCCGGAGCTGCACATGGTGCAGTGGCACTACGACACCTTCGAATTTCCCGAGGGCGCCGTGCCACTGGCCTGGAGCGAAGCCTGCATGCGTCAGGCCTTCCGGCTCGGCCGCAACCTCTACGCCTT
Organism: Azospirillum sp. UENF 312511; assembly: GCF_058780635.1. NCBI lineage: Bacteria > Pseudomonadati > Pseudomonadota > Alphaproteobacteria > Rhodospirillales > Azospirillaceae > Azospirillum > Azospirillum sp. UENF 312511. The sequence goes on from NZ_JBSNCG010000003.1 coordinate 2,921,178, forward strand.
CCAGTTCCACCCGGAGGCCGACGCCGCCATCGTCCGCGGCTGGGCGGAGAAATTCGGCGTCGACTCGCGGGAGCGCAACCGGGCCGTCCTCGACGGGCTGGACGCCGCGCTGGAGCGGCACCTGCCCGCCGCCGAGGCGGTCGCCCGGACGATCTCCCGCCGCTGGCTGGATCTGGTGATCGAACGGGCGGCCTGACCTTACCCGCGAAGCTCCGCCAGCAGGTCCGGCGTGTCCACGTCGTAGAGAATGCCGCCGTCCTCCACCGGCACCTCGACCACCTGATCGGCGTGGGTGGCCAGCAGGGTTTTGGCCCCGGCATCGCCGCTCAGCTTCGCCATCTCCGCGAAGAAGCCGCGGTCCCACAGGACGGGATTGCCGCGCTTGCCATGGATGGTCGGGACGCAGACGGTCCGACCCTCCAGCGGGTTATAGGCGGCGATCAGCCGGTCGATGGCCTGCGGCGTAACTCGCGGCATGTCGCCGAGGCACACCACCACACCGTCGATATCCGCCGGCAGGGCGGCCAGCCCGGCGCGCAGCGAGGCGCTGAGCCCGTCGGCAAAGGACGGGTTGTGGACGATGGTCAGCGGACGCCCGGCCAGCGGCGCGGACACCGCTTCCGCCATGTGGCCGGTCACCACCACCACCGGCTTGGCCTGCGAGGCCAGCACCGCTTCGACCGTGCGGACGATCAGCGGCTCCCCGCCGACATCGGCGAGCAGCTTGTTGCTGCCGCCCATCCGGCTCGACCGCCCGGCGGCCAGAACCAGCGCGGCGATGCGCGGCGCCCGCGGCGGTTCCACCGCGACGGCGCCGGAACGGGGCAGGGGGCGGCTGGGAATCTCGGCCAGCAGGCCGCCGACGCCCATCCGCATCACGTCGGCCCGCGTTACCGGAATGCCCGCGGCGATGCGCTGGAGCACCCAATCGAAGCCGTTCAGCTTGGGCGACCGGGCGCAGCCGGGCAGGCCGAGCACCGGCGTCTCCCCGATGTGCGCGATCAGCAGCAGATTGCCGGGGTCGACCGGCATGCCGAAATGCTCGATCACGCCGCCCGCCCGCTCGATGCCCGCCGGCAGCACGTCGCGCCGGTCGGTGATGGCCGAGGCCCCGGCGATCAGCAGCAGGTCGACGCTCCCCGCCGCCGCGATTGCGTCGGCGAGCGCCGCCTCGCCATGGTAGCAGCGCGAATCGCGGACCAGCCGCCCGCCCATCGCCTCCAGACGTTGCCGCGTCACGGCCACGGTCTTGTCGAGGACGCTGTCCTTCACGCCGGGCAGGCGGGTCTGGATCAGCGCAGCGGTCAGCGGACGGAAGGGGGCGACGCGCAGCGCCGGCATCCCGGCGGACGCCTCGACCTCCGCCCCCTCCACGGCGCCGCGGGGGGCGGCGAAGGGGATGATCTTGACCGTGGCGACCATCTGGCCGGGCTCGACCGGCGCAAAGGCGGGCAGGGTGGCGACCGTTACGCTTTCGTCGATGAGGTTCAGCGCGTTGATCCGTTCGACATCCGGAACGAACAGGCCGCGCGATTCGGCAAACAGGTTGACGCGCCCGGTGAAGGCGGCCCCGACGGTGATCTCCTGCCCCTTCAGGGCGGCGGCGATGCGGGCGGCGGCGGCGTCCTCGCCCACGTCGTCAGGACCGGGCTTGGCGACGGTCACGGTGGTAAGGCCGGCGTCGCGCAGCGCCGTCACGTCCTCGGCGCTGAGGACGCGGCCCTTCTTGAAGCTGACGGAGCCGCGGCGGACCGAATGCGCCAGAATGGCGCCCTCCAGCTCCCGCAGGGGCAGCGGGCCGAAAAACATGGTGATGAACTCCTGTCAGGCCGCGCCGGCCTTACGCCGCACGGCGGTGATCTGAGCTATGACCGACAGGGCGATTTCCGCCGGGGTCACGGCGCCGATGTCCAGCCCGACCGGCGCGTGGATGCGCGCCAGTTCCGCGTCGGTCACGCCCTGCTCCTTCAGCCGCTCCAGCCGCTTGGCGTGGGTGCGCTTGCTGCCGAGCGACCCGACGTAGAAGGCCGGGGAGCGCAGCGCCACCAGCAGCGCCGGGTCGTCCAGCTTGGGGTCGTGGGTCAGGGTCACCACGGCGGTGCGGTTGTCGATCGTCAGGGCGGACAGCGCCTCGTCCGGCCAGGAATCGTGCAGGGAAACGCCGGGAAAGCGCGATTCCGTGGCGAAGGAGCCGCGCGGGTCGATCACCGTGACGGCGTAGCCGGTCAGCGCGGCGAGGGGAGCCAACGCCTGGGCGATGTGCACGGCGCCGACCACCAGCAGCCGCAGCGGCGGGTTGTGGGTCTGGACGAACAGCTGGACGCCGTCCTCATCCTCCTCCGGATCGGTGAGGAGGCCGGAACGATCCTGGCGCAGCCGCTCCCTCACCTCCTCCAGAAGGTCGTCCTCCAGCCCGAAGCCGCCGTGGATGGCGTCCTCGTAAACCAGCGTCTGAAGGCCGGTGCCGAGGTCGGTGACCAGGGCCACGGGACGCCCGGCCTTGCGGGCGGCCAGCAGCCGTTCGGTGATGTCGCGCTTCATTCCACGGCCTCGACATAGACCTGCACCCGGCCGCCGCAAGCCAGCCCGACCTCCCAGGCCATTTCGTTGCTGACCCCGAACGAGATCATCCGGGGCTCGCCATCCTCCATGGTTTTGCGCGCCTCGTGCACCACGGCCCCCTCGATGCAGCCGCCGGAGACCGAGCCGATCATCGAACCGGCGTCGTCCACCGCCATCTGGCTGCCCACCGGGCGGGGGGAGGACCCCCAGGTGGCGACCACCGTCGCCACGGCCACCTTGCGGCCCTCCGCGCGCCAGCCCGCGGCCTGCTCCAGAATATCGTCCTTCATGCGGCCTCCTTCAGCCACTTGCGCAGGCTTTCGGCCCGTCGCGGCCCGTCGCGGTTCAACGCGTCGGCGAGCCCGGCCAGACTGTTCAGGTTGTGGACCGGGCGGAAGTCGTCCACATGCGGCAACAAGGCCCGGATACCGCTGGATTTTGGTGCGAACCCCTCCCACCGCAAGAGCGGGTTCAGCCATACCAGACGGCGGCAGCTCTTGTGCAGCCGTTCGGCCTCCGTCGCAAGCCCTTCGCCGGCATCCCGGTCCAGCCCGTCGGTGATGAGCAGAACCACCGCCCCCTGGCCGAGAACCCGACGCGCCCAGGTCCGGTTGAAGGCGTGCAGCGCCGTGCCGATGCGCGTCCCACCCGACCAGTCGGCCACCGCCGCCGACACGGCGTCCAGCGCCACATCGACGTCCTTGTGCCGCAGATGGCGGGTGATGTTGGTCAGGCGGGTGCCGAAGACGAAGCTGTGCACCCGGTCGCGGTCGTTGCTGAGCGCGTGCATGAAATGCAGCAGCATCCGTGAATAGCGCGTCATGGAGCCGGAGATGTCGCACAGCACGACCAGCGGCGGCGGCCGTGTGCGGTGGCTGCGCCGTGCCAGATCGGCGAGATCGCCGCCGGAGCGCAGCATCCGCCGCAGCGTCGCCCGCGGGTCCACGCGTAGCCCCCGCGGGTCGGGGCGGTGGCGGCGGGTCGTCACCTCGGCCACCGGCAGGGCGATGCGGGCGAGCATCCGCTTGGCCTCGGCCATCTCCGCCGCTGACATTTTCTCGAAATCCTTCTCCTGCAATCGTTCCTGGGCCGAAACGGTGAAGGCGGCATCCACCTCGATCTCCGACTTCTCCGGACCCTCGGCCTCCGGCGCGGTTCCGCGCAACGCATCGGCGACGCGGCGGGACATTGGGTCCTGCGTGTCCGGCGACTCCGTGCGGATGGTCGGCAGCATCAGCCCCATCATCCGCTTCAGGATGTCGGGGTTGCGCCAGAAGACGTGGAAGGCTTGGTCGAAGACTTCGCGCTGGTCGCGCCGGTTCACGAAGACGGCGTGCAGCGCCCAGTAGAAGTCCGCCCGGTTGCCGATCCCGACCGCCTCAACGGCTTCCACGGCCTGGAGCAGCTTGCCCGGCCCGACCGGCAACCCCGCCGCCCGCAGCGCGCGGGCGAAATGCATCAGGTTGATGGCGAGGCCGCCTTGCATGGCCGCTCACCGCGCCGTGCCGGCAGCGAGTTCCGTCTTGACCTGGGCCAGGATGCGCGCGGCCTCGCTGCCCTGGATGCGGGCGATGTCGTCCTGGTATTTCAGCAGCGTGCCCAGCGTGTCGTTGATGACCGAGGGCTCAAGCTCCAACTGGTTCAGCTCGACCAGCGCCTGCGCCCAGTCCAGCGTCTCCGCCACGCCCGGCGCCTTGTAGAGGTCCATCCCGCGCAGGCTCTGTACGACGCCGACGACCTGGGCGGCCAGCCGCGCGTCGGCCTCCGGCGCCTTCACGGCCAGGATGGCACGCTCCCGCTCGGCGTTGGGGTAGTCGACCCAGTGGTAGAAGCAGCGCCGCTTCAGCGCGTCGTGAATCTCGCGGGTGCGGTTGGAGGTCAGGATGACGATGGGCGGCTCCGGCGCGGTGACGGTGCCGAACTCGGGGATCGAGACCTGGAAGTCGGAGAGGATTTCGAGGAGATAGGCTTCGAACGGCTCGTCGGTGCGGTCCAGCTCGTCGATCAGCAGGACGGGAGGACCGGCCAAGTCGGGTTCCAGCGCCTGGAGCAGCGGGCGCTTGATGAGGAAGCGCTCGGAGAAGAGATCGGCGCTGAGCGCGTCCCGGTCGCGGTCGCCCGACACCTCGGCCAGCCGGATTTCCATCATCTGCCGGGCATAGTTCCACTCATAGACCGCCGCGGCGACGTCCAGCCCCTCGTAGCATTGAAGCCGGAGCAGGCGCCGGCCCAGCGTGGCGGACAGCACCTTGGCGATCTCGGTCTTGCCGACCCCGGCCTCGCCCTCCAGGAACAGCGGGCGCCGCAGCTTCAGCGCGAGGTACAGCGCCGTCGCCAGCGAGCGGTCGGCGACGTAGTTCCCCCGCCGCAGCAGGTCCAGCGTGTCATCGACGGAAGCGGGGAGGGTGTTGGGCATGGTGGGCGGGATGCCTTACAGGGTGCGGTAACCCTCTCCCCTCCGGGGAGAGGGTGGCCCGGAGGGCCGGTGAGGGGGATGTACATGGCGGTACGTTCGGCAAAAGCGCAACCCCCTCACCCTAACCCTCTCCCCAGAGGGGAGAGGGGACTTTCACAGTGAAGGGACTTTTACCCACACGCCTCCACCGCGCGCCGCGCCATCACCCGCACCAAGTGGGCGCGGTAGTCGGCGCTGGCGTGGATGTCGGCGTTCAGCCCGGCCGCCGACACCGACGCGCCGTTCAGGGCGTCGGCGCGGAAGTCCTGGGCCAGCGCCGCCTCCATGTCGTCGGCCCGGAAGACCGACGGGCCGGCGCCGGTCACCGCCACGCGGACCTCGCTGCCGAACACGGCCACGAACACGCCGACGATGGCGTAGCGGCTGGCCGGGTTGCGGAACTTGGCGTAGGCGGCCTTGTCGGGCGTCTGGAAATGCACGGCGGTGACGATCTCGCCGGGCTCCAACGCCGTCTCGAACATGCCGGTGAAGAAGTCGTCGCCCGCGATCTCCCGGCGGTCGGTCCGCAGCGTGGCCTTCAGCGCGACGACCGCAGCCGGGTAATCGGCGGAGGGGTCGGCGTTGCAGATCGACCCGCCGAGTGTGCCCATGTTGCGCACCTGCCGGTCGCCGATGCCCTCGGCGAGGCTGGCCAGCGCCGGGATGACCCGTTGCACCGTCTCGGAATGGGCGACCTGGGCGTGGCGGGTGAAGGCGCCGACGGTCAGGCCGCCGGCCTCCTCCCGGATGCCCTGGAGCTCCGGAATCTGGCCGAGGTCGATCAGGTCGCTCGGCCGGGCAAGGCGCTGCTTGAGCGTCGGCAGGAGCGTCTGTCCGCCGCCCAGCAGTTTCGGGTCCTCGAACTGGCCGAGCAGGGCGACGGCGTCGGCGACGCTCTTGGGGCGGTGATAGGTGAAGGCGTACATGATGTCTCCTCCCTCTTATTCGGCCGCCTGGGCGGGGGTGTGGCGCCGGATCGCCTGCCAGACCCGTTCGGGGGTCGCCGGCATGTCGAGATGGGTGACGCCGTACTCGGACAGGGCGTGCACCACCGCGTTCATCACGGCGGCCGACGCGCCGATGGTCCCGGCCTCGCCGCAGCCCTTCACGCCCAGCGGGTTGTGGGTGCAGGGCTGGTCCTCGTGGTAGCGCACCGTGAAGGACGGCACGTCGTCCGCCCGCGGCATGCAGTAGTCCATGTAGGAGCCGGTGATGAGCTGGCCCGAGTCCTCGTCGTAGACGCAGTTCTCGTAGAGCGCCTGCCCGATGCCCTGTACCAGCCCGCCATGCACCTGCCCCTCGACGATCAGCGGGTTGATGACCCGCCCGAAATCGTCCACCGCGGCGAAGCTCGCCACCTGGACCACGCCGGTGTCGGGGTCGATCTCCACCTCGCAGACGTGGCAGCCGTTGGGGTAGGTGAAGTTCTTCGGGTCGTAGAAGGCCTGCTCGTCCAGCCCCGGCTCCAGCTCGTCGAGCGGGAAGTTGTGCGGGACGTAGGCCTGCAGGGCGATGTCGCCGATGGTCAGGGCCTTGTCGGTGCCCGCCACGACGAAGCGCCCGTCCTTCACCTCGATGTCGGCCTCGGCGGCCTCCAGCATGTGGGCGGCGATCTTCTTGGCCTTGCGCTCCACCTTGTCCATCGCCTTGACGATGGCCGACCCGCCGACCGCCAGCGAGCGCGAGCCATAGGTGCCCATGCCGAAGGGGATCTTGCTGGTGTCGCCGTGGACGATCTCCACATTCTCGATGGGCACGCCGAAGCGCTCGGAGACGAGCTGCGCGAAGGTCGTCTCGTGCCCCTGCCCATGGCTGTGGGAGCCGGTGAAGACCGTCACGGAACCGGTCGGATGGAACCGCACCTCCGCCAACTCGTACAGTCCCGCCCGCGCGCCCAGCGCGCCCGCGACGTTGCTGGGAGCGATGCCGCAGGCCTCGATGTAGGTGGCGAAGCCGATGCCGCGCAGCTTGCCCCGCCGGGCGGACTCGGTCTTGCGCGCCGCGAAGCCTTCGTAGTCGACCAAGGGCAGGGCGATGTCGAGATTTTTGGCGAAGTCGCCGGTGTCGTACTGCAGCGCCACCGGCGTCTGGTAGGGCATGGCGCTGGCCGGCACGAAGTTGCGGCGGCGCAGCTCCGCCTTGTCGATGCCCGTCTCGGCGGCGGCGACCTCGACCAGCCGCTCGATCAGGTAGCAGGCCTCCGGCCGCCCGGCCCCGCGGTAGGCGTCCACCGGCACGGTGTTGGTGAAGACCGCCTTCACCTCGGCGTAGATCGCGGGGGTCTTGTACTGGCCGGCCAGCAGTGTGGCGTAGAGATAGGTCGGGATCGACGGCGCGAAGGTCGACAGATAGGCGCCCATGTTGGCGATGGTCGCGACGCGCAGCGCCAGGAAGTTGCCGTCCCGGTCCATCGCCAGCTCGGCGTGGCTGACATGGTCGCGGCCGTGGGCGTCGGTCAGGAAGCTCTCCGAGCGCTCGGCGGTCCATTTCACCGGACGCCCGACCTTCTTCGCCGCCCAGGTGACGACGGCCTCCTCCCCGTAATGGAAGATCTTGGAGCCGAAGCCGCCGCCGACGTCGGGGGCGACGACGCGCAGCTTGTGCTCCGGGATGCCCAGGACGAAGGCGCCCATCAGCAGGCGGATGACGTGCGGATTCTGGCTGGTGGTGGTCAGCGTGTGCTCGCCGGTCGCCCGGTCATACTCGCCGAGCGCCGCCCGCGGCTCCATCGCGTTGGGGACGAGCCGCTGGTTGACGAGGTCCAGTTTCGCTACATGCGCCGCCTGCGCAAAGGCCGCGTCCACCGCCGCCGCGTCGCCGAGATGCCAGTCGAAGCAGAGGTTTCCGCCGACGTCGTCGTGGACCAGCGGCGCGCCGCCCTCCAGCGCCTTCAGCGAGGTCACCGCCGCCGGCAGCTCCTCGTAATCGACCATCACCAGTTCGGCGGCGTCCTTCGCCTGCTCGCGCGTCTCGGCGATCACCACGGCGACGGCGTCGCCAACGTAGCGCGCGCGGTCGCGGGCGATGGGGAAGTGCGGCGGCTCCTTCATCGGGGAACCGTCCTTGGAGTGGATCTGCCAGCCGCAGGGCAGGCTGCCGACCTTGTCGGTCTCCATGTCGGCGCCGGTCAGCACGGCGATCACGCCGGGGGCCTGCATGGCCTCGGCCGCGTCGATCCCGATGATGCGGGCGTGGGCGTAGGGGGACCGGACGAAGACCGCATGGGTCTGGCCGGGCCGGTTGATATCGTCGGTGTAGGTGCCGCGCCCGGTCAGGAAGCGCGCGTCCTCGCGCCGGCGCACGGAAGCGCCGATGCCGGTGGGGTTCGCCATCTTCGTGTTCCTCCCATGTGAGCCTTGCTTCTGCCCGTTATTCGGCGGCGGCCTTCATCGTGCCGCCCTGCATCGCTTCCGCCCCGGCCATCACCGCCTTGACGATGTTGTGGTAGCCGGTGCAGCGACAGATGTTGCCCTCCAGCCCTTCGCGGACCTCGTGCTCGCTGGGGGAGGGGTTGGTGGTCACCAGATCGACGGCGCTCATCACCATGCCCGGCGTGCAGAAGCCGCATTGCAGGCCGTGATGCTCGCGGAAGGCCGCCTGCATCGGGTGCAGCGTGCCGTCCGCCGCCGCCAACCCCTCGATGGTGGTGACCGCGGCGCCGTCGGCCTGGGCGGCAAGCATGGTGCAGGACTTCACCGACCGCCCGTCGATGTGGACGACGCAGGCGCCGCACTGGCTGGTGTCGCAGCCAACATGGGTGCCGGTCAGGCCGAGCTGGTCACGGAGGAAGGTGACCAGCAGGGTCCGCTCCTCCACCTCGCGCGAGACCGCCTTTCCGTTGACGGTCATGGAAACGGTACACGACATCCGCTGTCCTCCCATTGTTTGGTGACGTTCTGTTGCCTCGGACTTTCGCGACGCTTCTTTCGACGGGTTCTTTCGACTCTGCGGGATAAAGTGTGGCGCAGGACCAACCGGAACAAGGATAGGGGGGCGCCGTCCTATCCGGTCAAGACGCCGTTCGGCCTCCTCCGAAGGGAGAGTGCTTGTGCCGAACCGCCGCGCGCCTATCGGTTCCTACGGACTGGCGGACCCACCGACCACAAGTTAGGATAGCCAACAATCCGACGCAAACCAAAGCGTCTTACGAACGATCCGCAACGGACAGCCTTTTGGGAGGGCAGAAGTATGAAGCGTTTCCTGGCCGCGGTCGGCGTCTGCATGCTCACCGCGCTGCCGGCCCAGGCCGAGCAGTTCGTCACCGTCCTGACCGGCGGCACCAGCGGCGTCTATTACCCGCTGGGCGTCGCGCTGTCGGGCATCTACGGCAAGGCCATCCCGGGGGCGAAGGTCACGGTCCAGGCGACCAAGGCGTCGGTGGAGAACCTGAACCTCCTTCAGTCGGAGCGCGGCGAGATCGCCTTTTCGCTCGGCGATTCGCTGAGCGGCGCCTGGAAGGGCGACGAGGAGGCCGGCTTCAAGACCAAGCTGACCAAGCTGCGCACCGTCGCCGCCATCTACCCCAACTACATCCAGATCGTCGCCAGCAAGGACTCCGGCGTGAAGACGCTGGCCGACCTGAAGGGAAAGCGCGTGTCGGTCGGTGCGCCGAAGTCGGGCACGGAGCTGAACGCCCGCGCGATCTTCGCCGCCGCCGGGCTGGGCTACAAAGATTTCGCCAAGACCGAGTATCTGCCCTTCGCCGAATCGGTGGACCTGATCAAGAACCGGCAGCTCGACGCGACGCTGATCTCCGCGGGGCTCGGCGTGGCGGCGATCAAGGATCTGGCGACCTCGCAGGACATCACCATCGTGTCGATCCCGGCCGACGTGATCCAGAAGGTCGGCGATCCCGCCTACATCGCCGAGACCATCCCGGCCAACAGCTACAGCGGCCAGAGCGAGCCGGTGCCGACCGCGGCGGTGCGCAACCTGCTGGTCACCCATTCCGGCGTGTCGGACGACGCGGTCTACGCGATGACCAAGGCGATGTTCGAGAATCTCGACGCGATGGGTGCGGCCCACGCCGCCGCCAAGCAGATCAAGCTGGACGCCACGACCATCCAATCGCCGGTGCCGCTGCATCCGGGGGCGGAAAAGTTCTACAAGGAAAAGGGCCTGATGTAAGCGCGCCGCGTCGTCCCGGAACCCCCGTGCGATGAGCGCATCCCCCCAAGAGGCGGACAACAAAATCCGCCAAGCCATCGACCGTGAGAACCCCTCCACGGTCGTGGCCTTCGAAGGCGTGGCGGGCAAGGCCGTCTTCGCCATCGCCGTCGCCTTCTCGCTGTTCCAGATCTGGACGGCGGCCTTCAACCCGCTGTCCAGCATGGTCGTCCGGTCGGTCCATGTCGGCTTCCTGCTGCTGATGACCTTCACCCTGTTCGGCTTCCGGCAGGAGGCGGAACGGCGCAGCGTTCCCTGGTACGACTGGCTGCTCGGCCTGGGCGCGTTCGCACTGGGCCTCTACCATTACGTTTTCGAGGTCGATCTCATCCAGCGGGCGGGCGATCCGAACACCACGGACCTGATCGTCGGCGCGCTGACCATCGCGCTGGTGTTCGAGGCGGCGCGGCGCATCATGGGGTGGGCGCTGCCGATCATGTGCGGCGTCTTCATCCCCTACGCGCTGTTCGGGCGGCATCTGCCCTTCGGGCTGGCCCACCGCGGTTACGACGTCGATCAGGTGATCGACAACCTGTACCTCTCGACCGAGGGCATCTACGGCACGCCCACCTTCGTGTCGGCGACCTTCATCTTCCTGTTCATCCTGTTCGGTGCCTTCCTGGAGCGCGCCGGCATGATCAAGCTGTTCAACGACGTGTCGCTGGGCCTCGTCGGCCATGCCAAGGGCGGGCCGGCGAAGGTAGCGGTGATTTCCTCCGGCTTCATGGGGACGATCAACGGATCGGGCGTGGCGAACGTGCTGACCACCGGCCAGTTCACCATCCCCTTGATGATGCGCTTCGGCTACCGCCCGGCCTTCGCCGGGGCGGTGGAGGCGACGGCCAGCATGGGCGGGCAGATCATGCCGCCGGTCATGGGGGCGGCCGCCTTCATCATGGCGGAGACCATCGGCGTCCCCTTCAGCGACATCGCCATCGCCGCGGCGATCCCGGCCATCCTCTATTTCGGCAGCGCCTTCTGGATGGTCCATCTGGAGGCCGGCAAGAACAACCTCGTCGGCCTGCCAAAGGACCAGTGCCCCAGCGTCCTCAGTGCGCTGAAGGAAAGCTGGTACCTGATCCTGCCGCTGGCGGCGCTGGTCTATCTGCTGTTCTCCGGTTTCACGCCGCTGTTCGCCGGAGTGATCGGCATCGCCCTGACCGTCGCGCTGATCCTCGGCACGCGGATCGTCGGATTCATCGGCCCGACGGTCCTGCGCGTCGGCTTCTGGGTCGTCCTCGGCCTGATCGCCGCAGCGCTGTGGCGGATGGGGCTGCGGACGGAGCATCTGGCCTTCGCCATCGTCGGTCTGCTGGTTCTGCCCTGTCTGGCGCTCAAGGGTGGGCGGGAAACGCTGGCGCTGCTGGTGCAGAGCCTCGCCGACGGCGCCAAGAACGCCGTGGGGGTGGGCGTGGCCTGCGCGCTGGTGGGCGTGCTGATCGGCATCCTGACGCTGACCGGACTGGCCTCCAGCTTCGCCTCCACCATCATGGACCTGTCGGGCGGCAATCTGCTGATCGCGCTGCTGCTGACCATGCTGGCCTGCATCGTTCTGGGCACCGGCCTGCCGACCACGGCGAACTACATCATCACCGCGGCCATCGCGGCGCCGGCCCTTCTGCAGATGGGCGTGCCGCTGATCGTCTCGCACATGTTCGTCTTCTACTTCGGCATCATGGCCGACCTGACCCCGCCGGTGGCCCTGGCGGCGCTGGCCGCCTCGTCCATCTGCCGGGCCGGGCACATGGAGATCGGCTGGATCGCCACGCGCGTCGCCATGGCGGGCTACGTCGTGCCCTTCATGGCGGTGTACGACCCGGCGCTGATGCTCCAGACCGACGACCCGCTGGCCGTGGCCTACGTCCTGTTCAAGGCGCTGATTTCCATCGGCCTGTGGGGCGCGGCGACCATCGGCTATTTCTGGACGCCGATGAACTGGGCGGAACGGGTGTTCGCGGCGGCGGCGGCTTTCCTGTTCGTCCTGTCCCTGCCCGTGACGGACGAGGCCGGCTTCGTCATGACGGCGGCCTTCCTGCTGTGGCAGCGCCATCGCCTGCGCCGCCTGGGGCGGACCAGCGCCCCGGCATGATGGAGGCGGCATGATGGCGGCGGTATGAGCGTGGCGTTATGCCTGTCGGCGCTCGGTGGGGCGGTTCTGGCCGCCCTGCCGGGGCCTGCCTTCACCCTGTCCTGGACCCATTCGGTGGAAAAGACCGAATGGCGGGAGGACTGGCGCATCGAGGATGGACGTCTCGTCCTGACCGAGGCCCGTGTGAAGGGCACCGGCGCCGGGATGGAGCCGCCCGCCGAGTCCCGCTTGGCCGACGGCTGGTGGGTCTGGGTGCCGACGGTGCCGCCACTGGAACGGCTGGTCCTGGCCGCTTCCTCCTTCACCCCGGACCACGAGTTGTGCGCGGGCGGCGCCTGCCGTCCGCTTCACGGCTGGATCGACGGACCGGTGCCAAGCCCTTTAGAAATCAAACCCTGCCTGTAACCCCGCTGTCCACGCACGGCCGCAAAGGGGATTCGGCAGGGCCGTTCCGGCTTGGCTTAAGCCATGGTGGGACGCATACTTGCGCAACTGATATTACAGCCGAATGCGTATGATGACCGACGCCCGACCGAACCGACATCTCACCCGTTCCCTGGCCGCCCTTGCCGGCCTCGCCGCCGCCGGACTGCCGGGGCTGGCCCTGGCGGCGGAGGCAGCGGGCGCCCCGCATCTCGACGGGCGCGACCTGAACGTCTTCTGGGTGATTCCCTTCGTCGGGATTCTGCTGTCCATCGCCCTGATGCCGCTGCTGGCGCCATCCTTCTGGCACCATCATTTCGGCAAAGTCGCCGCGGGATGGGCCATTGCCTTTCTGCTGCCCTTCGCGCTGACCTTCGGGGCGGGGCTCGCCACCTACGAGCTGCTGCACACGCTGTTTCTCGAATATATCCCCTTCATCGTGCTGCTGACCGCCCTGTTCACGGTGGCGGGCGGCGTGCGGATCGCTGGGACGCTGGTGGGGACGCCGCTGGCGAACACGCTGGGGCTGGGGCTGGGCACGCTGCTGGCGAGCCTGATGGGAACCACCGGCGCCTCGATGCTGCTGATCCGCCCGCTGATCCGCGCCAACGAGCACCGGCGACACAAGGTGCACACCGTCGTCTTCTTCATCTTCCTGGTGTCGAACGTCGGCGGTTCCCTGACACCGCTGGGCGATCCGCCGCTGTTCCTGGGCTTCCTGAAGGGGGTCAGCTTCTTCTGGCCGACCATCCATCTGTTCTGGCCGATGGTTCTGGTGTCGGGCTGCCTGCTGGCGATCTACTTCGTGGTGGACCTCTACCTGCACACCAAGGACCCCGGAAAGCACCCGCTGATCGAGGGCGTGCATGAGCGGGAGCCGGTGCGGATCGAGGGAGCGGTCAACCTGCTCCTGCTCGTCGCCATCGTCGGTGCGGTGCTGCTCAGCGGCGTCTGGCATCCGGGGGTGGGGGTGGAGATCTACCACATCCAGGTGCCGCTGGAGACGATCGTCAGCAATCTGCTGCTTATCGGCATCACCGGCCTGTCGCTGAAGCTGACCAGCGCGCACAGCCGCCGCCTGAACGCCTTCACCTGGGGGCCGATCCTGGAGGTGGCGAAGCTGTTCGCCGCGATCTTCCTGACCATCATCCCGGCCATCGCCATTCTGCGGGCGGGCACGGACGGCGCGCTGGGCGCCATCATCGCGGCGGTGAACCAGGACGGCCAGCCGGTCCCCGCGGCCTATTTCTGGGCGGCGGGCATCCTGTCGAGCTTCCTCGACAACGCGCCGACCTACCTGATCTTCTTCAACACCGCGGGCGGCGACGCGCAGGTGCTGATGGGCGATCTGGCGGTGACGCTGGCGGCCATTTCGGCGGGCGCGGTGTTCATGGGGGCCAACACCTACATCGGCAACGCGCCGAACTTCATGGTCAAGGCCATCGCGGAGGAGCGCGGCGTGGCGATGCCGAGCTTCTTCGGCTACATGCTGTGGTCTTGCGGCATCCTGGTGCCGCTGTTCGTCTTGGTGACCTGGGTGTTCTTCCTCTAGCTCCAGGTCCAATCTGCCGGGCGGCCCGTCGCCGCCCGGCGTTTCCCTGTCAGTGCGACATCAGCACCGGCACTTCCAGCTTCGCCAGAACCGTTCGGGTGGCGCCGCCCAGCACCATCTCCCGCAGGCGGGAATGGCCATAGGACCCCATCACCAGGAGATCGCCGCCCAACTCGCGGCAAGCGCTGACCAGGACGTCGCCCACATCGCCGCCCTGGAAGATGTTGGCCTGATGCTGACTGCGCACGCCGTGGCGCTCCAGCCAGATCATCAGATCGCGCCCGCTGTCCAGCGCATGGCCCGGCGGGTCGATGGTGACCACGGTGACCCTCTCCGCCTCCTTCAGGAAGGGCAGGGCGTTGCGCACGGCGCGTCCGGCCTCCCGCGTGTTCTTCCAGGCCACCACCACATGGCGCCCGATGGCCGCCGCGGACGGCTTGGCATAGGGCAGGACCAGCGTGGGGCAGGGGCTGGTCAGCGGCAGCCGGTCGGGTACCTGGAGCATCACCCGGTCGCCGCGCTCGTCGTCGTGGCTCTGCGTCACCACGGCGAGATCGGCGTAGACGGCGCGGGCGGCCAACAGCTCCACATGGTCGCCTTCCTCAATCGTCCAGGAGTAGGAGCAGTCCTTCAGCGCCTGCCGAACCTCCTGCTCGATCTGTTCGGCCTTCTCGTGGGCGATGGCCGTGGCCTCCGCGATGTAGGCGTAGGACGCGGCGCGGCCGGTCACGGCGGCGGGCATGGACACCGGCGTGGCGACGAACAGCACCTCGACAAAGGCGGAAAAGCGCCTGGCCAGACCGACAGCGGCCTCCAGCCGCTGGGAATGGCGGTCGTCGTTCGACATGTGCAGCAGGATCGTCTTGATCGGCATGGTCTCGCTCGCAGGTTTCGAACCGGATGACCGGCCCTCCATAGGTAATGTTTGTTGAGCCAATCTGGCAACGATCCGGCTAACGGCTGGCGAGGCCGGTGCGTGCGCCCGCGCCGGGATCTGGGGTGAGGCCGGAGATTTCCAGAAGCAGCTTGCTCAGGATGGCGTCGGCGAAGGCTTCGAAGCTGACCGCGGGCACCAGGAAGGCGCCGGGTCCGCCGATCACATGCTCCTCGTAATAGCCGTCGAGGTTCGTCGGTGCCGCCCCGCCCCAGGGATTGGGCCGGTCGTTGAGGATCGGCAGGCCGTTGATGGTGATCCCGGCGGCGACCGCCTCGTCGCGCGCCCATTGCACGGGACGGCCGCGGTTGTTGACACCGTCGCCCGACACGTCGATGACCCGCCGCGTCCCTTCGAATCCGTTGTCGTTGAACAGGCGGGCGCTGAAGTCGATGGCCGCGCTGATCGAGGTCCACTGCGCGCTGAGGGTGGGCGATTCGGCGATGGAGGAGGCGAAGGCTTCGACGCTGCCGTGGTCGCTCAGCAGGGTCCAGGGCACAGTGATGCGCTGGAAGCTGTCGCCGGCCCATTCGACGTAGGTGACGGCGATGCGCCCGAAGGGACCGCCGCGGATCGCCGCTTGTATCTTGGGGTCGGTGAGGGCGGCGACGTAGCCCTCGCGCTGGAGACGGCCTTCCTCGGCGTCAACGCTGCCGGACACGTCCACGGCCAGCACCAGTTCCAGATCGACCGGCGTGTCGGCCAGAGCCGGCGCTCCCGCTCCGCCGGCCACAAGAATCGCAACGGCCACCCCCGCCAGACGCCACGCACCGTCCATGCCGTGCCTCCCCCGCGGATGTTTTCGCCCATACCCCTCAAGAAAAGAGATCGCTGCGCGGCCACGACAAGGGGCCCTGTGCACGAGACGTTGACGGACGGGCGTCGCCGCTCCACCTCTCCACCCCATGCCGACCGATTTTCCGAACGAACTTCCGCCAGCGTTTCCCGCCATCCCGCTGTTTCTCGGCAGCGAGATCTACCGGGGCTCCAGCTACGGCGCGAAGCACCCGCTGGCCATCCCGCGGGTGTCCACCGCCATCGACCTCAGCCGCGCCATGGGCTGGCTGCCCGACGCGGTCTACCGCGACAGCCCGCTGGCGACGCCGGAGGAACTGGGCCGCTTCCACAGCCCGGACTACATCGCCGCCCTCCACCGCGCGGAGGCGGACCAGCGGGTGGATGCCGAAACCGGGGAGCGCTACAACCTCGGCCGGCTGGAAAATCCCGTCTTTCCCGAAATGTACCGCCGCCCCGCCATCAGCACCGGTGCGGCCATCCTGGCCGGGCGCCTGCTGGCGGAGCAGCCGGCCGGCATCGTCTACAGCCCGGCCAGCGGCACCCACCACGCCCGTCCGGGGCGGGCCAGCGGCTTCTGCTACCTCAACGCTCCAGTGCTGGGCATCCTGGCCCTGCTCGATTCCGGGATCGACCGGGTGCTCTACGTGGATCTCGACGCCCACCACGGCGACGGGGTGGAGGATGCCTTCGCCGACGACGACCGCGTGCTGACCCTGTCGGTCCACGAGGACGGGCGCTGGCCCTTCACCGGCAAGGCGGAGGATCGCCCCGGCGCCATGGCCGTCAACCTGCCGGTCCCGCCGGCGTTCAACGACACGGAGATGGATTACCTTCTGGAGACGGTGATCCTGCCGCTGGGGCAAGCGTTCCGCCCCCAGGCGCTGGTCATCCAGACCGGCTCCGACGCGCTGGCCGAGGACCCGCTGAGCCGGCTGGAACTGTCGAACGGTGCGCTGTGGCGGGCGGTGCGCGCTCTGATGGGGCTGGCACCGCGCCTGATGGTGGTTGGGGGCGGGGGCTACAATCCCTGGTCTGTCGGGCGCTGCTGGGCAGGAATCTGGGCGGTGCTGAACGGCATCGACCCGGCGGTGCCGCCGACGCCCGAGGCGGAAGGCGTTCTGCGGTCGCTGTCCTGGTCGCGCGCCGCCGGGCGCAACCCGCCGGAGCATTGGTTCACCACGCTCGCCGACGCGCCACGTCCCGGCCCGCTGCGCGACGAGGTGCGTCGCGTTGTCGCTGCGGCAATCGCGAAGATGGTCCGCACTGGATAATCTTTGGAAAGTTTTTTATTCGCATATGTCACGCAGTTGACGTATTGGGACGAATCGGCCAGCGCTGATTCGCGCGAACTCGCGCTGTCCGCAGGCCGATCCAACCAGCCACGTCATGCTGGGGACCGGGAGCTGGAGAGAAGGAGAGGGGGCAGGCCGCCGATGTCCAACACCACCTTGCTCCTGCTGACCATCGCCGCAATGATGTTGGCCGCCGTTCCGGTCGCCATGATGCTGAAGCGTTTCCTGCCCGATTTTCTCCATCGATCCGCAGGAATCGGCCAGCTTGAGAGCCGCATTTACGTCCTGCATTCGGAAATCCACGAGCTTCAGGACCGGGTGAACGTCAAGGTGCAGCGGCGCAATCAGGTGTCCGCCGAGAAGCACCGCGCGGAAACCGAAAACCGCAAGATGGAGCGGGCGATCGCGGAGATCGCGCTCCAGCCGCCCGTGTTCGTGCATGAGGTGGGCGATCCCAAGGCTGGTCTGTCGAAGTTCCTGGTGAACCTCGCCCAAGAGAAGGCGTCCTCCGGCGGGGACAAGTCCCAGGTCAACCCGATCTGGCGCTGCGCCAACGTGGCGGAGGTCTGGGCGTCCAACGCGGAGGAGGCCAAGCAGCTCGTCGAGGTGGCGTTCCCCTTCAAGATGGGCTTCACCAAGACGTTCCAGAAGAACTCAGGGCCGCCCAAACCCCGGCCGGATCAGGGCACCCGCGTCATGATGATCAACTTCCTCATCATCCTGGGGATCATCGCCATCGGGGCGTGGCTGGGCAACGTGCTGCTGGCGGTCGATGCTCAGGTGGCGCAGAGCCGCAGCCGGATGCGCGCCGCCAAGGACTCCACCAGCAAGCTGGAAGCGACGATCCGCCGGCTCCAGCGCGAGGAGGAGAACCTCGTCACGGAGATCGACGAGTGCATGGCCGACACGGTCGAGGCGCGCCGCAAACAGTCGGACATCCAGCGGCGCCTGTCCGAGGCGCAGACCAAGCAGCGGCCCCAGCTCCTGATCCTGACCGACCGGCGCAACCCCAACGACAAGGAGTGGCTGGTGACGGTCGTCAACACACAGATCGGCGAGATCGACGCCCTGCACCCGCTGGCCGTCGAATGGGCGCGCGGGCGCGACTATCTCGTCTGGGCCGAGAGCGACCGGGAGGCCGGGGAGCGCGCCATCCGCCGCTTCAGCGCCCGACCCGGCTATCAGATCAAGCAGGTCAAGCCATTGACCAAGGACATCTACACCACCGCCACCGACCGGACGGCGGCGTAACGCCGTCGAAGAGGCCGCTGGACAGCCGCACATCACGGCGGCATCGTCCAAGCTCTGAACGTCAAGGAATGGGTTGGTCGCGATGATCGGACGGGCTGTGCGTGGCCTCTTGGGTGGGCTTCTGATGGGGGCCGCGATTCTGCTGTCGGCCCTGCCGGCGACGGCGCTGGAGAGCTTCGCGCGCTCCTCCCTGACCGTCGAGACGGCGGGCGGCGGCAAGTACCGCTTCGACGTGGAACTGGCGGAAACCCCGGCGCAGCAGGCGCAGGGGCTGATGTTCCGTGAGAAGATGGCCGCCGACTCCGGCATGCTGTTCATCTACGACCGGCCGCAGCCGGCCAGCTTCTGGATGAAGAACACGCTGATCCCGCTCGACATGATCTTCATCGGGACGGACGGCCGCATCGTGAACATCCACGCCAACGCCGTGCCGCAGTCGCTGGACGCGGTGAACTCCGCCGGTTCGGTGAAAGGCATCCTGGAGATCAACGGCGGCATGAGCGCCCGTCTGGGCATCCGTCCGGGCGACCGCGTGGTGCATTCGACCTTCGGCACCGCGAAGTGAGGGCGCCGCGGCGCTAAAGCGAACTTCCGTTCGCTTTAGACTCTTATCGCCTCATTCGCCGGCGGGCTCCGGTCGCATGTGCGACCGGGACCGCAGTCGCGGTCCAAAGCGGATTGCAATCCGCTTTAACGGACCTCGTCGGGCAGCCCGAAGGCAGCCAGGACGAGCCGGGCGGCCTCGTCGGGGGGTGTGGTGCCGCCGCTCACCACGATGCAGGCACGCGGATGCAGCCACGCCCGCAAGGTGCGCCGCACCCCGCCGTCGGACGGCGGCTGGTCCTCCAGCACCGCCGCGGGCGTGCCCCGCCGCGCCAGCCGGACGGCGCCAAGGGTGACGAGTCCGGCATCCCCTCCCACCCCGATGAGCCCGGCCGGCCGCCGCTCCGCGACGATCCGCGCGAGAGCGAGGACGGAAGTGCCGGTGTGGCGCTTGGCAAGGTCGATCTGGCCGATGCCGGGGTGCAGCGCCGCCCGCAACGGTCCACCTCCCATGGGGGCCATGACGTCAATCCCATACCCCCACAGCCGCAGGGCATCGGCCAGAGCCACGGCGGCGCGTCCGGCCGGGGTGTCGTCCAGCCCGGACACGAAGACGGCGAGACGGGGCGGGGAAGAGGTGTTCACGGAAGGGGTGGCCGACGCGGTCGAAAGGGGCGGCATCATACGGAAGGTCCACCCTGCGGGATAGATGCGGCAGCGTCTTGCCGTCCGCGCAGGGTTCGTGTATTCCACTGCGCGACGTCGGGGCGTAGCGCAGTCTGGTCAGCGCGCCAGTTTTGGGTACTGGAGGCCCCCGGTTCGAATCCGGGCGCCCCGACCAACGAAATTCGAACGATGCACCACGCACGTATCAGAGGAGATGCCGCGTCATGAAGGTCCGGATCTACCAGCCGAGCAAAGCGGCCACTCAGTCCGGGCGTGCCAAGACGCATCGTTGGTTGCTCGAGTACGAGATCGAAACCCCGCGCCGTCCGGAGCCGCTGATGGGCTGGATCAGCTCCGGCGACACGCTGAACCAAGTGCGCATCGGTTTCGAGACGTCGGAGGAGGCGGTTGCCTTCGCCCAGCGCAAGGGCTGGGACTATACGGTCCAGGACGCGCCGGTGCGCCGCGTCCGTCCGCGCAACTATGCCGACAACTTCCGTATGGACCGTCCGCGCTTCTGATCCGGACCGGGGCCCCATAGCTCAGTTGGATAGAGCAATCGCCTTCTAAGCGATAGGTCGCAGGTTCGAATCCTGCTGGGGTCGCCACCTTCTTTTGAAACACCAGATCGTCCCGATCGATGTGCGCCGTCCGCGGACTTCCGCCAGCGGACGGGCTTCCAACTCCCAAACGGTCAACACAGTTATCCCCATATCCTTTTTGTCGTAGGCAAAGGGATCGTGAAGCCTTTGGTTGCGGTGCGACTCTGACGAATTGCAATGTATCCAATGGTTTCGCCTCGCGATGACCATGCCCAATTTAGGGGCATAACGGCAAGCTGTGGCCACCCCAACGGGCTTGAGGACTCATCCACAAAGTTATCCACAGAAAATGGGGATAACCCGAAAGCGCCTGGGCGAGGTTGGGCTAAGGCGTTCTCATGCGCCGCCACAATAACCATCTACCGCAAAGAACGCGCTCCGTGCCGGTGGCGTTTCACGGGGCGCTTGATCAATCCCACGCCGTTCGGCGTCAATACGAGGTGATGTCTTGGTGGGTTGGGTCGTCAGAACGCTTCTGCTGTGCTTCGTGGTCGGGTTGGTTCTGTCCTTCCTGGACATCAATCCGGCCAGCATCCTGACCAACAGTTGGGCCACCATCCAGGACATCGCCCGGCTCGCCGCGGACATGTTCCATTGGGCGCTGCCCTATATTCTGATCGGAGCGGTGATCGTCGTTCCGCTGTCCGTCATCGGAGCGGTCATGCGCTGGTCCCGCACGCGGCACCGCCCGTAACGCAATTCCGATCTCCACCACCCGCAAAAGAAAAAACCGGAGATCCAGTGGATCTCCGGTTAAGTGAATACAGGGAGGGTTAGAGACAAGGACTGTTTAACTGTTCGGACGACCCGCTTCGTTGATCTGTATCAATCTGCGATAATTTTATCGATCCGCTGCAACCGGACCGGCTTTGACTTTGGATAAAAAAATAGCCGAGGGTTCCATTGGAACCCCCGGCATAGGCGAATACAGGGAGGGTTAGAGACAAGAGCTTTCTACCTCTTCCCGCCCCGGGCTACGTTGACATAGATCAAACACTTTTCGCATTGCAGCGAAGGTTTAGCGTCTTACTTATGCGTGTGTCCGTAGAGAACCGAAGGATCGGTCTCAACATCCTGAATAATTTCCAGTTTTCCATCGCGCAGCGCGCGGTAGAAGCAGCTGCGCCGCCCAGTGTGGCAGGCCACGCCGTCCTGCTCCACGATCACCAGCAGGGTGTCGCCGTCGCAATCGACGCGGAAATCCTTCAGCCGCTGCATCTGGCCGGAGGTTTCGCCCTTGCGCCACAACCCCTTGCGGGACCGCGACCAATAGCAGACGCGCCCCGTGCGCAGCGTTTCCAGCACGGCGTCGCGGTTCATCCAGGCCATCATCAGGATCTCGCCGCTTCCTTCCGCCTGGGCGATGGCCGGGACCAGCCCGTCGGCGTTGAAGCTGATGGCGGCGATCACGTCATCGAACGACGGCTCGATGGGTGCCCCGGGCGCGGTGGCGTCCGTCATGATGTTCAATCCTCGTGTGTGTGCGCTCGTTGGGACCCACCCGTTACAGGGCGGCCCTCAGGCGGGCGAAGGCGCCGTCCAGGTCGCGGATGAGATCGTCCGCGTCCTCCAGCCCGGCGTGCAGGCGCAGCATGGTGCCGGGATCGGTCCAGCGGGTCGCCGTGCGGACGGCGGCAGGGCGCGCCGGCAGGATCAGGCTCTCGAACCCGCCCCAGCTGTAGCCCATCCCGAACAGCTCCAGCGAGTTCAGCATGGCCGACAGAGCAGGCTTCGGCACGGCGTTCATGACGATGGAGAACAGGCCGGAGGAGCGCCCGATGTCGCGCTTCCACAGTTCATGGCCCGGGCAGTCCGGGAGGGCCGGATGCAGGACGCGCGTGACCTCGGGTTGCTTCGACAGCCACTCGGCCAGGGCGAGCGCGCTTGCCTCATGCTGCTTCAGACGGACGGCCAGGGTGCGCAGGCCGCGCAGCCCCAGATAGATGTCGTCCGGGCCGGCGCAGGTGCCCGTCCGCGTGGCGGCCTTTTTCACGGCCAGCCATTGCGCCTCGTTGGCGCAGGAGATCACGCCCAGCATCGCGTCGGCGTGGCCGACGATGTATTTGGTGGCTGAGTGGATCGACACGTCCACCCCATGCTGCAATGGCTGGAAGAAGAGGGGGGTGGCCCAGGTGTTGTCGATCATCACTGTGGCGCCCACCGTCTTGGCCGCGGCGGCGATGGCCGGGACGTCCTGCACCTCGAAGGTCAGGGAACCCGGCGATTCGAGGAACACCACGCTGGTGTTCGGCTTCAGCAACCCGGTGATGCCGGCGCCGATGGTGGGATCGAAATACTCGACCTCCACGCCGTAGGGGACCAGCGTGTCGTTGGCGAATCGGCGGGTCGGACCGTAGGCGCTGTCGGTGATCAGGACATGGTCGCCCGTCTTGGTGAAGGCGAAGAGCGCCGTTGCGATGGCGTTCAGGCCCGAGCCGGTGTTGACCGCGCGATAGGCGCCCTCAAGCTCCGCGATGGCCTGCTCAAAGGCCAGCGTGGTCGGAGTCCCGATGCGCCCATAGTTGATGCGGTCGAAAGGAGCTTGGTCGCCTGCTTCCAGATCCTCCAGCGTCGGGAACAGCACCGTCGAGCAGTGGTAGACCGGCGGATTCACGATTCCGTGATTCTCGCGCGGGCTGCGCCCGGCATGTCCGAGGACCGTATCTTTTCGTGCGTCTTTCATGGGTCTTCCCGCAACAACAGTGATGGCGGTCGTATCCCGACATTCCAGGATGGACCCGGCCGCCAAAGATTCTTTTCCCTAAGCCTCTGTAAGGGATAACCAAGCCAAATGCACGGCTTAAGGATGATTCGACAAGCCGGATGCTGTTGGTGCACTCTTGTCACACGCGCGTGTCCGCCATGCGGAGCGCGCAATGCATGAACCTAAGCGTAAAAACGCAAGAACAGGGTGGAGCTTAATATGAAATCGGGAATCCTCGCCGCTGCTGCCGCGGCCGTGGTGTTCGGCGCCGTCACCGGTGCCCAGGCCGGTCCGACGCTGGACGCCGTCAAGGGCCGCGGCTTCGTTCAGTGCGGCGTGAATGCCGGCCTTCCGGGCTTCGGCAACCCCGACAGCTCGGGCAACTGGACCGGTCTCGATGTCGATTACTGCCGCGCGGTCGCGGTTGCGCTGTTCAACGACCCCAACAAGGTCAAGTTCACCCCGCTGTCGGCCCAGCAACGCTTCCCCGCCATCCAGTCGGGCGAGGTCGATCTGCTGTCGCGCAACACCACCGTCACGCTGACCCGCGACACCTCGGTCGGCCTGAACTTCGCCCCGGTCACCTATTATGACGGCCAGGGCTTCATGGTGAACAAGAAGCTCGGCGTGAAGAGCGCCAAGGAGCTGAACGGCGCCACCGTCTGTGTCCAGGCCGGCACCACGACCGAACTGAACCTGGCGGACTACTTCCGCACCAACAACATGTCTTACAACCCGGTCGTCATCGAGTTCGAACGACGAGGTGAACGCCGCCTACTTCGCCGGCCGCTGCGACGTGCTGACGACCGACGCCTCCGGCCTGGCCGGCACCCGCGCCGGCGTGGCCCCGGTTCCGGACGACCATATCATCCTCCCGGAGATCATCTCCAAAGAGCCGCTGGCCCCCGCCGTCCGCCATGGTGACGACCAGTGGTTCGATGTGGTGAAGTGGACCGTCTACGCCACGATCCAGGCCGAAGAGATGGGCATCACGTCCAAGAACGTCGACGAGTTCGTGAACAGCAAGAACCCGGAGATCCAGCGCATCCTCGGCACCTCGCCGGGCATGGGCAAGGCGCTGGGCCTGGACGAGAAGTGGGCCTACAACATCATCAAGACCATGGGCAACTATGGTGAGATCTTCGAGCGCAACGTCGGCACGAAGACCCCGCTGAAGCTGGAGCGCGGCCTGAACGCGCTGTGGACCAACGGCGGTCTGCAGTACGCGATGCCGATCCGCTAAGGACGGAAAGGGGGACCGCGGACCACAGGGAGGCCCGCGGTCCATCCTTTTTTGACGACGGGCAGGGCGGTTTCAGGGCGACAAGAATCAAGGCCCGTGCCGCAGCCCGTTTGGGAGACGATATACGTGGCGCAAGATGCGTCGGACGTTCGGGAGGCGGCCGACGCCCTTATGCCATGCTGGTGAGGGGAGAGAACCGTGGCCAGCGAGACCCGGGACACCGCGCGCCCAAGCGCGCCTGGCGGTGTTTCATTTTCCCTCAGCGACCCGACGGTCCGTGCCGTGTTCTACCAGGTTCTGGTGGTCGGCATCGTCATCGCGGTCGGCTGGTTCCTTATTCACAACACGCTCGACAACCTGTCGAAGCGGTCCATCGCGACGGGATTCGGATTCCTGGACCGCGAGGCCTCCTTCGGCATCGGTGAGAGCCTGATCGACTACCATCCACGGGACAGCTACGGCCGGGCCTTCCTGGTCGGCGTGCTGAACACGCTGAAGGTGTCGATCATCGGCGTCGTGCTGGCGACCGTGCTGGGCACGCTGATCGGCGTCGCCCGCCTGTCGAGCAATTGGCTGATCGCCAAGCTGGCCTCCACCTATGTGGAGATCGTCCGAAACATTCCGCCGCTGCTCCAGCTCTTCTTCTGGTACGCGCTGGTCTCGGAAAGCATGCCACCGGTGCGGCAGGCGCTGAACCCGATTCCCGGCGTGTTCCTGTCACAGCGCGGCCTGTTCGTGCCGGTGCCCTCCGCCGACCCGGTGTGGGGCACGATGGGCTTCGCGCTCGCCATCGCGGTGATCGGCGTGATCTTCCTGCGGCGCTGGGCCAAGGCCCGGCAGGAGCGGACGGGCCAGCCCTTCCCGATCGGATCGGCGAGCCTGGGTCTGCTGATCGGCCTGCCGCTGATCGCCTACATCGCCGGTGGCGCGCCGACGGCGCTGGACGTACCGAAGCTGCAGGGCTTCAACTTCGTCGGCGGCGTGGTCCTCACTCCGGAGTTCTTCGCGATCCTGGTCGGCCTGGTCGTCTACACCGCGGCCTTCATCGCCGAGGTGGTGCGCAGCGGCATCCTGGCGGTCAACTGGGGCCAGACGGAAGCCGCAAGGGCGCTTGGCATCGACAGCGGCAAGACGCTCCGGCTCGTCGTCCTGCCGCAGGCCCTGCGGGTGATCGTGCCGCCGCTGACCAGCCAGTATCTGAACCTGA
Source organism: Azospirillum sp. UENF 312511 (assembly GCF_058780635.1). Classification (NCBI taxonomy): domain Bacteria; kingdom Pseudomonadati; phylum Pseudomonadota; class Alphaproteobacteria; order Rhodospirillales; family Azospirillaceae; genus Azospirillum; species Azospirillum sp. UENF 312511. The sequence continues at coordinate 2,946,665 of NZ_JBSNCG010000003.1, forward strand.
CCAAGAACAGCTCCCTGGCGCTCGCCATCGGCTACCCGGATCTGGTGTCGATCGCCAACACGACGCTGAACCAGACCGGTCAGGCGATCGAGGGCGTGGCGATGATCATGGGCACCTATCTGGTCATCAGCCTGGGCATCTCGATCTTCATGAACTGGTACAACAAGCGCATCGCGCTGGTGGAGCGCTGACGGCCATGACAGACAACGTCCATACCGGCAACGTCCCCACCGGAAGCATCCCCGACGAGCGTCCGCCGTCCAACACCGTCGGCCCCGTGGCGTGGCTGCGCAACAACCTGTTCAACACCTGGTACAACGCGCTCCTGACCATCCTGATCGCCTGGCTGCTGTTCAAGGCGATCCCGCCGCTTCTCGACTGGCTGATCTTCAGCGCCAACAGCTTCGGCACGCCGCCCCAGGTGTGCCGGCAGGAGGGTGGCGCCTGCTGGACCTTCGTCAGCGAGAAGCTGCGCTTCGTCATGTTCGGTACCTTCCCGTACGACGAGCAGTGGCGGCCGCTGATCACCATCGTGATCATCATCGCGCTGGTGCTGGCGAGCTGCGACCGCCGCTTCTGGAAGCCCTGGCTGGCCCTCGTCTGGATCGCCGGCCTGACCGCGGTGGGCGTGCTGATGTGGGGCGGCGTGCTCGGCCTGACCTACGTCGAGAACACGCTGTGGGGCGGCCTCCCGCTGACCCTGATGCTCTCGGTGGTTGGCCTGTCCGTGGCCTTCCCGGCGTCGGTCCTGCTGGCGCTCGGCCGGCGGTCGCAGCTTCCGGCCATCCGCGTCATCTCGGTGACCTACATCGAGCTGATCCGCGGCGTGCCGCTGATCAGCCTGCTGTTCATGGCGTCGGTGATGTTCCCGCTGTTCCTGCCGACCGGTGTAAACTTCGACAAGCTGCTGCGCGCCCAGATCGCCTTCATCATGTTCGCCGCCGCCTACATGGCGGAAGCGATCCGCGGCGGTCTCCAGGCCATTCCGAAGGGCCAGTACGAGGCGGCGGACGCGCTCGGCCTGAACTACTGGCAGGCAATGGGCAAGATCATCCTGCCGCAGGCGCTCGCCATCTCCATCCCGCCGCTGGTGAACACCTTCATCAGCTTCTTCAAGGACACGTCGCTGGTCATCATCATCGGCCTCTACGACCTGCTGGGAACCGCCAAGGCGGCGCTCTCCGATCCGGCCTGGCGCGGCTTCTACCGCGAGGCCTACCTGTTCATCGGCGTGATCTACTGGGTGTTCTGCTACTCGATGTCCAAATACAGCCAAAAGCTCGAACGCGACCTGCGTCGCGGTCACCGTCGCTGAGGGAAGGGGAAAAGAGATGACCATGGCCCAAACCGCCGGCGCCGCGCGCAGCTTCCCGAAAGGGGAGGCGATCATCCAGTGCCAGGGCGTGCACAAGTGGTACGGCGAGTTTCACGTCCTGAAGAACATCGACCTGTCGGTCGCCAAGGGGGAGCGGATCGTGATCTGCGGCCCCTCGGGTTCCGGCAAGTCGACCATGATCCGCTGCCTGAACCGGCTTGAGGAACACCAGAAGGGCTCCATCGTCGTCGACGGCATCGAGCTGACCGGCAACCTGAAGAACATCGAGCTGGTCCGCCGCGAAGTCGGCATGGTGTTCCAGCACTTCAACCTGTTCCCGCACCTGACCGTGCTGGAGAACTGCACGCTCGCCCCCATCTGGGTCCGCAAGAAGCCGAAGGCCGAGGCGGAAGAGATGGCGATGCGCTACCTGAAGCGGGTGCGCATCGCCGAGCAGGCGCACAAGTACCCCGGCCAGCTTTCCGGCGGGCAGCAGCAGCGCGTGGCGATCGCCCGCTCGCTGTGCATGAGCCCGAAGGTCATGCTGTTCGACGAGCCGACCTCCGCGCTGGACCCCGAGATGGTCAAGGAGGTTCTGGACGTCATGATCGGTCTGGCCGAGGACGGCATGACCATGCTCTGCGTCACGCACGAGATGGGCTTCGCCAAGTCGGTCGCCGACCGCGTGATCTTCATGGACCGCGGCGAGATCGTTGAGCAGAACACGCCCAACGAGTTCTTCAACCACCCGCAGTCGGACCGGACGAAGCTGTTCCTCAGCCAGATCCTGAACCACTGATGCTCATAACCGCGCCGGAACGGCTTGTTCCGGCGCGGTAAACCAGCGCAACCCGCAAGGAACGCTGGCGGGTTGCCCCGGTTTCGGGTTGAATGCAGTCCGTTCGTGCTGTCTGCCGCTATGCACAACGGAGCCTGCCTGATGGAGCTGCTGAGTCCCCGTCCTGGAATTGGCCAGATCAAGCCCTACCGTCCCGCCCGACCACCGGAGGACGGCGCCGCCTGGGTCGATCTGTCGCTGACGGTCAATCCGCTGGGACCCGGCAAGAAGGCGCTCACCGCCTACCGCCACATGGCGGCGCAAATCCACCGCTATCCCGACTGGTCGCAGGATCGCCTGCGCCACGCCATCGCCCGGCGCTACGATCTGGACGCCGGCCACATCACCTGCGCCAATGGCTCCGACGAGATGATCCACCTCGTGACCCAGGCCTTCGCCGGGCCGGGAGACGAGGTGCTGTGCCACGAGCACGGCTATCGCGGCTTCATGAAGGCGATCCGCGCCGCCGGGGCGACGCCGGTGATCGCCGCGGAGCGCGATCTGGTCGTCGATGTCGAGGCGATGATCGACCGGGCGAACGAGAAGACCAAGCTCTGCTTCCTCGCCAACCCGAACAACCCCACCGGCACCTACATACCGTCGGAGCTGGTCCTGCGGCTGCGCGCCGGCCTGCCGTCGCACACGCTGCTGGTGCTCGATTCGGCCTACGCCGACTATTGCCGCCGCGACAACTACAGCGATGGAACGGCGATCGTCGAGAATTCCGACAACGTGCTGATGGTGCGCACCTTCTCCAAGCTGCACGGGCTGGCCGGGCTGCGCGTCGGCTGGGCCTACGGTCCGGCGGGGGTGATCGAGGCAGTCAACCAGACGCGCGGCCCCTTCAACGTCGGGATCGCTGCCCAGGCCGCGGCGGAGGCCGCCGTCGGCGACACCGAGCATGAGGAGGCGACCTTCGCCCACAACAGCGCGTGGCTGCCCTGGCTGAGCCACGAGCTGGAGCAGCTCGGCGTGCGCGTCTATCCCAGCGTCTGCAACTTCATCCTGGCGCGCATCCCGACCGACCCGTCGCTCGGCGTCCAGGCGGTGCTGGACCATCTGGCGCGCCGCGGCATTCTGGTGAAGCCCACCCAGGATTACGGGCTGGCCGACTGCCTGCGCATCACGGTCGGGCGGGAGGACGAAAACCGGGCTCTGGTCGCGGCTCTGGGAGAGATTCTGAGCTGATATCCGGCTCCAAATCGGGAACCGGTTCGGGGATGGGGCCAGGGATAGGATCGGGATGGCGGGCGTGCTCGCGGGCGAAGATGAACAGCCCGGAGCCGACGACGATGACGATGCCGATCAACGACAGGACGTCCGGCCACTCGTCGAAGAAGATCGCCCCGATGGCCAGCGCCCATAGGATCTGGCTGTACTGGGCCGCCCCCACCCGGTCGGCCGGGGCGAAGGCGGCGGCCAGGGTGAACAAAGCCTGGGCGGCGAAGGTCGTGGTGGCGAAACCCACCGTCAGAATCCACTGCTCGCGCGTCGGCCACTCGAAACCGGGGATCATCAGCAGGCCAGACGCGACGGCAGTCGACAGGAACACGGTTCCGATCAGGGTGAAGCGTTTTTCCGTATGCCCGATCATCCGCCCGGTGATGACCACGACGGCCGAGCTGAAGGCGCAGCCCAGCGCCGCGAAATGGCCGGGCAGCAATTCGCGGAAGCCGGGGCGGGCGACGATCAGCACGCCGATGAAGGCCGCTCCGATGGCCAGCCGCCGGCGCCAGCGCACCGGCTCCTTCAGCACGACGATCGACAGCAGCGTCACCAGGCTGGGCATCAGGAAGATCATCGCAAAGGCTTCCGCAAAGGGAAGGCTTCGGAACGACATGACGCTGAGCGGGGTCGAGGCCGCCACGAAGACCAGCCGCACCGTCATCAGCCAGGGCCGGTTCCAGCGCAGCAGGTCGCCGACCCGGTCGCCCTTGGTCATGAAGACCGGGGAGAGCAGCAACGGCAGGATGTAGGCGAAGAAGGTGACCTCGAAGGGGTCCAGCCCATGCCCGATCGCCTTCACCAGCGCATCGCCCCAGGCGAAGAAGGCGAAGGCCAGGAACGCGAACAGAATGCCCTTCGTCATGGCGTCGGTGTCCTGGCGTTCGGAACGGCGGAGAGCGGGCCGGGGCGGCCCGTCACTCGTTGATCGGAATGTGCGGGGCCGAGGTCCGCGGCAGCCAGCCGAGGAGGCGCGGATCACGGATCTCGCGGGTCACATGCCGGATGGGCACGAACCCCATCGACTGGTAGAGCGGCAGCGCCTTCGGGTGGTCGAAGGTGCAGGTGTTGACGAGAAGCCGCTTCGTCCCGCCCTGCCAGGCCAGCCGGATCGCCGTGTCGAGCAGCCAGGGGCCGAGCTTCAGGCCGATGAAATCGGGGATCAGCCCGAAATAGGCCAAATCGGTATCCTCCTCCCGCCGGTCGATCTCGGCGTAGCCGGCGGGCGTGCCGTTCACGTAGAGGACCCAGATCTCGACCCGCGGGTCGGTGACGACGCGCCCAAGTTCCGGCATCGGCATCCGCCGCCGCTCGTGCCACAGCCAGGGCTCCCCCACCGTGTCGTAGAGATAGCGGTAGTAGGAGGCGGTTGGCGGGTTGGCCCGCACCAGCGCCACGTCACCCGCCGGGCGGGGCAGGGGCGCGTGGGCCGGTGGGGCCTTCATCTCCAGATAGGTGACGATGACGGACAGGCAGCCGGGCGGCACCGGCGCCACGATCCGGGACTGCGACAGGGACGTCCGGGGAGGCGGCGTCAGGGAGAATTGGTCTTCAGCCATTTCTGCATCACGGTAACGGGACCGGTGGCATAGCCCAGCCGCTCATAGAACGCCACCACGGCGTGGTTCGTCGCGCGCACCATGAGTTGCGCCTTGGGCATGCCTGCCTCCACAAGCCAGCCCTCCGCCGCCCGGACCATCGCCCGGCCGTGCCCGTGCCCGCGGCAGGCGGGATCGACCGCCAAGTAGTAGAACCAGCCGCGGTGCCCGTCATGACCGACCATGACGGACGCCACGGTACGGTCTCCGTCGCGGCCGATCAGGATCGTGGCGTTCGGCTTCGACACGGCGAGCGCGATGTCGGCCACCGGGTCGTTCCACGGCACCACGAGGTTGCAGGCGGTCCACAGCGCCACCACGTCGTCGCGGTCCGCCGCCTCGTAGTGGCGGATGCTCAGCGCTTCGGTCACTGATTCACCGGTCCGGTTTCCAGAGGCAGATCGGAGCGCAGGCCCCATTCCGCCCAGGACCCGTCATAGACGGCCACATCCTCCTTGCCGGCCGCGGCCAGCCCGAGCGCGAGCACGCAGGCGGTCACCCCGCTGCCGCAGGAGGCGACGATGGGACGCTCCAGATCGAGGCCGGCGCCCTTCGCCCGCTCCGCGATGGCTTCCGGCGGCAGCAGGGTCTTGCTCTCCGCGTCGACCAGCTCGTTGAAGGGCAGGTTGAGGCTGCCGGGGATGCGCCCGCTGCGGCGGCCCGGCCAGGGTTCGGTGACGGCGCCCTCGTAGCGGTTCGCGGCCCGGGCGTCCACCACCTGATCGACCCGCGAGTTGATGTTGGCGAGAACCTCGTCGGCCCGGCGCAGCAGGCCGGGTCGCAGCGCCGCCGTGAACGCCGCCGGGGTCGGGGCGGCCGGACCGGATTCCAGAGGCCGGCCTTCGGCGATCCATTTCGGCAGGCCGCCATCCAGCACGGCGACACGGCCATGCCCAAACAGGCGGAACATCCACCAGACGCGCGCGGCGGCGGTGGCCATGCCGGCGCTGTCATAGACGATCACCGTGTCGCCGCTGCCGACTCCGAGCGCCCCGACCTTGGCCGCGAAGGTCGCCTCGTCCGGCACCATGTGCGGCAGGGGGTGGGTGTCCGGCTGCGCCACATCGTCGATGTCGATGCACACGGCGCCGGGGATGTGCCGCTCCAGGAACTCGGCACCCGGGTCGCGGTCGGAGCCGGGCATGAACCAGGAGGCGTCGAGGACGCGCAGGCCCGGCTGGCCCAGCCGTTCGGCCAGCCAGCCCGTCGGGACGATCTGGCCGGGGAGGGTGAGCGTGGTGTGTGAATTGGTCATACGATGTCCTCCCCGTTCAATCGCGCAGTGCGACGATCACGCGCCGGTTCTGCTTGCCCTTGTTCTCGATCTTCACGACATCGAGCCCGCCGATCTCGCCCAGCCGCTTCACATGGGTACCGCCGCAGGGCTGGCGGTCAACCCCGGCGATGTCCACCAGCCGGACGCGGCCATGGCCGCGCGGCGGCTTGACCGTCAGGGTGCGGATCAGCTCGGGGTTGGCGTCCAGCTCCTCGTCGGTGATCCACAGCGAGCCGACCGGCGTGTCCGCAGCGACCAACCGATTCAGGGCCGCCGCGATGGCTTCCTTGTCGAGCCCCTCGGTCGGCACGTTGAAGTCGACCCGGCTGCGCTCCGCCCCGACCTGGGCGCCGGTGATCGAGGCGCCGGGTAGGACCGCGCAGACGAGGTGCAGCGCCGTGTGCATCCGCATGTGGCGGTGCCTGCGGTCCCAGTCGATCTCGGCCTCCACCGGGGTGCCGGGGGCGGGCAGGGCCGCACCGGGCTCGGGCACATGAAGGACGTCGTCCGGCCCGTCGCCCTTCACCGTGTCGACGATGCGCAGCGTGGCGCCGGCGACACGCAGCAGCCCGGTGTCGCCGGGCTGGCCGCCGCCGTTGGGGTAGAAGACCGTCCGGTCCAGTCGGATGCCCCGCTCGTCCGCGGATGTCACGGTGGCGGTGCAGGAGGTGGCGTAGGCGTCCTCGCGGAAGATCAGCTCCATGAGACCTCAGGTGCGTTTACGAATCCAGCCAATCGGGCACGGGCAGATTCTTCTCACGCAGGAACTCCGGATTGAAGAGCTTCGATTGGTAGCGCTGCCCTCCGTCGCAGAGAATCGTCACGACGGTGTGACCCGGCCCCATCTCCTTGGCGATGCGGATGGCCGCCGCGACGTTGATGCCCGACGAGCCGCCCAGAACCAGGCCCTGCGACTTGATCAGGTCAAAGATGACCGGCAGGGCTTCCTCGTCGGTAATCTGCAGCGCCTGATCGACCGGAGCGCCCTCCAGGTTGGCGGTGATGCGGCCTTGGCCGATGCCTTCGGTGATCGAGCTGCCCTCGGCCTTCAGCGTCCCATGGGCGTAGTGATGGTAGAGGGAGGCGCCCATCGGGTCGGCCAGAACGATGCGGACATCCGGGTTGCGCTCCTTCAGAGCCAGCCCGACGCCGGCCAGCGTGCCGCCGCTGCCCACCGCGCAGGTGAAGGCGTCGATCCGCCCCTCGGTCTGGGTCCAGATTTCCGGACCGGTGGTCAGGCGGTGGCCCTCGCGGTTCGCCACATTGTCGAACTGGTTGGCCCAGACGGCGCCGTTCGGCTCGGTCTTCGCCAGTTCCTCGGCCAGCCGGCCGGAATAGCGGACGTAGTTGTCGGGGTTGGAGTAGGGCACCGCCGGCACCAGACGAAGGTCGGCGCCGACGAGGCGCAGCATGTCCTTCTTCTCCTGGCTCTGCGTCTCCGGCATCACGATGACCGTGCGGTAGCCGAGCGCGTTGCCGACCAGCGCCAGCCCGATGCCGGTGTTGCCCGCCGTGCCTTCGACGATGGTGCCGCCGGGGCGCAGCAGGCCCCGGCGTTCGGCGTCGCGGACGATGGCCAGGGCCGCGCGGTCCTTCACCGAGCCGCCGGGGTTGAGGAACTCCGCCTTGCCCAGGATCTCGCATCCCGTGGCCTTCGACGGCCCTTCCAGCCGAATCAGCGGCGTGTTGCCGATGGAGCCGATGAAGCCGGTGCGGATGTCCACGAACTGTCTCCCGAATCGAATGATGAACCGGGCAACACTATCGGATTGCGCACCAGGGAATTCAAGGTCGGCTTGTGAAATGCAGCATTGAACGAGATCGAATCGTTCTTTCTGTTTCTCAACGTCCTCTATTTCCCACGCCACTGACTGCGCAACCGGTCGCGGTTCCGCGCGAACCAGCCCAGCGCGATGATGGCGATGGAATTGTTCAGCCGGTTCTCGTCGAGCAGACAAATCGCCTCGTCGGCCGGCACGACCATGATGCGGATGTCCTCATGCTCTTCCGCCAGCCCGCCCGTTTCCGCGAGTCCCCGGCTGTCCACGCTGCCGCAGAAGACGGTGACATGCTCGTCGAAGGCGCCGGGGCTGGGATAATAGTCGCAGATCATCTCAACGTCCCGAACGGTGCAGCCAGCCTCTTCCGTGGCCTCGCGCCGTGCGACCTCCTCCGGTGTCTCGCCTTCGTCCAACAGGCCGGCGACGATCTCCGTCAGCCACGCCTGCCCACCGGTGGAGGCGGCGCCGACCCGGAACTGCTCGATCAGAACGACGCTGTCGCGGTCCGGATCGTAGAGCAGGATGCCGACGGCCTGACCGCGCACGCAGACCTCGCGCGGCGGCAGGACACCGGTCCAGGAGCCGTCGAACTTCCTGTGGCGCAGGCGGTAGACGTCGACCTTCAGATAGCCGTTGTAGGCTCTCTTCTTTTCTTGGATCTCGATGTCCGGGTGATCCACGGGCGGGGACTCCTTGGCTTGGGCGAGCACGGTCCAAGGATGTAGCGCATCCGCCGGTCCGGGGCGAGGCGGCCAAAGGGTCTCTCAGAAGGTCGGGTTCAGCTTCAGCGTGCTGTAGCGGTCGGCGGAGGGGACGGCGACCGGCTCCAGCTTGGGACCGCGCAGGAGTTCCAGCGGCACGGTAACGCCGGCCGGCCCGAGACCCCAGACCTTGCGGTAGAAATCCGCCAGCCCCTTCGGCCGCTGGCCGGCGACCCCGACGATCATGTCGCCCGGCTGGATTCCCACGGTCGCGGCCGGGCTCTGCGGGGTGACCCGTTCGACCATCAGGCGGCCCTGTTCCTCGCGCAGCGTGACGCCCAGCCAGGGGCGCGCCGGCTCCTGCCGCCGTCCGAAGGCCAGGAGATCGGCCAGGATCGGCTTTAGCGCGGAGACCGGAACGAACATGTTGCCAGGGATGCCGCCATGGGCCGGCACCGCGTCGCGCACGATCAGCGAGCCGATCCCGACCAGTTCGCCCTTGCGGTCGATCAGGGCGGCGCCGTTGAAGCCCATGATCGGCGGGGTGGTGAAGATCGCCTCGTCCAGCAGATACTCCCAATAGCCGGCGAACTCGCGTTTCGCTGCGATCAGCACCGGTTGCACCCCGGTGGATCCCTGGCGGGTGAGCACCATGGCGCGCTCCCCTTCCTTGATCGCGTCGGAGTCACCGAGCCGGACGGGCGCGGCGCTGAAGCCCATGCCGGCGCGCAGCAGCCCGAATCCGCTGGCCTGATCGTAGGCCACGAACTCCGCGGGATAGCCGCGCCCCTCGCCGGTGGTGACCTGGAGCTGCGACGCCTCCAGGATCGTGTAGCCGATGGTGAGGATCAGCCCGGACCCGTCGATGACGACTCCGGTCCCCTCGCGCTCCGTGCCGAGCGAGCGGGCGCTCTGGCTGTCGGGAAGAATGGTGGCGGAGATGCGGACGAGGGCGCCCGACAGCTTCGCCGCGTCGAGCTGGTCCGCCCGTGTCGCGGTGACGGGGACAATCACTGAAAGGAAGGCTGCAAGGCAGGTCGCAAAGCAGGTTATCGTCCAGGGGATGCGGCGCCAGCGACCCGTCATGCTTCCCTCCCTTGCCGGAGTCGAGTTCGGGCGGGACGCCGGATTGCTCGAACCCCGGATTAAACATGAGCGCCAGCACGCGTCCATCAAGGGGTTCCCTGATTCGACGGGGGCGGACTTGTCCGGGTCATGAAACCTCCGCCCGCCGGCAACGTTACCCGCAGCAACGACACGACGAAGGACGGGACCGATGCCGATCAACAGCGAACGCGAACTCGAACAGGCGGTGGCGGAGTTCCAACGTCTCGCCGACGAACCCGCCGGTTCGTCCGGCGAACGCCGGAAGCTCGAACTGGATGCCGAAATCAAGGCCTTCTACGTCCAGCACTCCGACGACATGCGCAAAGGCAAGCCACGGCACGAGTGACGCGCCCCCGCCGACACCGGCGCGCATTTCTTCATCGACGCGGAGGGGGCGGCTGACCGACACTGCCGCCGCTCCCGGGCCGGGTCGTCGGGCCGGGACGCCGCTGTTGAAGCAAGGAGCGCGTCCCCACGATGAAGCGAATCGACAACTGCTACACCTGTCTGTTCTGGGAAGGGCAGGGCATCCGCCAGAGGGGACCGAAGGGCTTGTGCCGCCGTTTTCCGCCGCAGGTGACCCCGCGCGACACCGAAGGGCGCTTTCCGATCACCCTGTCCACAGACTGGTGCGGCGAATGGAAACGCGACATCGGTGACCCTGCAGGCGAGGCCGCGGACAACCGCCTGATCTACGACGACCCGCAACCGCGATAGACCAGCCGCGGAGGATGGTCCGACCGATCGTCGGGCCATCAGGCGTCCCGGTTCAGCGCGGCATCGGTGCGACCACCATGGAGCGCTGGTTTTCCGGCAGCACCGCGTCGCCGGGGACCAGCATGCGGTGCCAATCAACGCCGAGCAGGGCGATGGCCACCGCCATGGACAGGACGATGATCGCCACCGCGCCAACCCAGCCACTGTCCTCCTGCCGGCCGTTGGGCCGTGGAGTGCCACCCTTGGACGTAAGGGGCCGGAAGTTGAGAGGGAGTAGGGTCATGGGTCGCCTCCACCGCTGAACAGGCGCAATCCCGACTCGAAGGGCATCCGGTGGGATTGTAACGCCGGGAGAGGCGCGGCGGCATCGGGCCTTCGGTCGGAACGCTCGTTCCTTCGGATGATGCCGGAAGCGGTGGAGAAGAATTCCGCTATGAGAAAAGGCCGAGCCCACGAGGGACTCGGCCTTTTCATCGAAGTGGCTCCCGGTGCTGGACTTCGAACCAGCGACACGCGGATTAACAGTCCGCTGCTCTACCGACTGAGCTAACCGGGATCAGTCTGGCCGGCCTTGCGAGGCGCAACGTCCGGCGTGGGCGGCTATATAGCGGACCCTCCGACGCTTGCCAAGTCTTTTGATCGCAAAAAAAACGACCGATCGAGCAGGGCAGAGGGCAGGGTCCACGGAACGCGAAAACGCGGAAAAGCACCGGGCCGTTCAGGCGCGATGCTTGTCGAACGCATTGATTTTGCTGATCTTTCAGCCGGATCAAGGATGGAGGCACGGGCGGGAATCGAACCCACGTACACGGATTTGCAGTCCGCTGCATCACCACTCTGCCACCGCGCCATCCTTGCGTCCGGCACCCCCTAGCGGGAGCGCCGCGGCGTGGGAGCGGACGTATACTGCTGTTCATGAGGGTGGTCAAGCGCCTTCGTCGCGTTTTCTCGATGATCCGGTGCGGCGTTGTGTTCGTGAGACTTTGAAGATATATACGCGACGAGGCAGCGAGGCCGCGAACCACGGCTTGGCGCCGCGCTCCGTCCACCAGATTGTAAGCGACCGCCATGTCCGAATACGCCGCCGCCCGCCTCAACATGGTCGAAGGGCAGATCCGACCGAACAAGGTGACCGACCAGCGTCTGGTCGATGCCATGCTCGACATTCCCCGCGAACAATTCGTGCCGAAGGCGGCGCGCGGCATCGCCTATGTGGACGAGGACCTCGCCATCGGCAAAGGCCGCTATCTGATGGAGCCGATGGTCTTCGCCCGCATGCTCCAGGAAGTGGGCATCGACGAGACCGACGTCGTGCTCGACATCGGCAGCGGCTCCGGCTACTCGACCGCCGTGCTGGCCCGCCTCGCCGCAACCGTCGTCGGCATCGAGTCCGACGACGAACTGGCCCGGCAGGCCACGGAGTCGCTGACCGCCGTCGGTGCCGACAACGCCGTCATCATCTCGGCGCCCCTGGCCGAGGGCTATCCGCAGCAGGCCCCTTACGACGTGATCGTGATCGAAGGCCTGGTGTCGGAGGTGCCGGACGGCATCCTGGCCCAGTTGGCCGAGGGCGGGCGCCTGGTTACCGCCGTCATGGGCGACCGTGGGGTCGGTGAAGTGAAGCTGTATCAGCGCAGCGGCGGGGTCGCTTCGGCCCGCACGCTGTTCGAGGCGCACACGCACCCGCTGCCCGGTTTCGAAGCCAAGCCGAAGTTTGTATTCTGATTTCTGAGTGAGTGACACCAGGGGCTCCGGCTCCTTTCGACCTGTCCCATCAGCCTGTCACCTTGCCTTTCACCGGCCGCGGTCCTGCGGCCCGCAGCGGAGAATCAAGGCATGCCGGCGCCGTTTGACATGGACGTCGAGGACCTCGACCGCATCCGGACATCCGGCGGCGATCCGCTGGTCCTTGATGTGCGGGAACCGGGGGAAGTGGCCATCTGCGCCCTTCCCGACAGCCTCCACATCCCGATGGGGGCGTTGCCCGCCCGCGTCGGGGAGTTGCCGCGGGACCGCGACATCGTGGTCGTCTGCCACCACGGCGGGCGCAGCGCGCAGGTGACCATGTGGTTGCGTTCCCAGGGATTTTCCCGAGCCACCAATCTGAATGGCGGGGTGGATGCCTGGGCGCGCCGAATCGACCCGAACATGAAGGTCTACTGAACATGACTGTGCGAAGCCGTTTCGCGCGCCATTTGATGGCGACCGCCCTCACGCTGGGGGTTGCCTTCGTCGGGGGCATCGACACTGCGTCGGCCCAATCCCTCGAAGACGCGCTAGCGCAGGCCTATTCCAACAACCCGGCGCTCGCCGCCCAGCGCGCCCGTCAGCGCGCCGTGGACGAGAGCGTTCCGCAGGCCCTGTCCGGCTACCGGCCGACGGTGCGGGCGACCGCGGGTGTCACCCGCAGCGCCAGCAACAGCAACGGCCGGGATCTTAGAACCGGTCAAACCACGGAATTCGAGTCGGAAAACAACGCCAAAAGCGTCGGCATCTCCGCCACCCAGCCGCTCTACGACGCGACCGTAGGTCCGGCCGTCCGCCGCGCCGAGCGCACCGTCGAAGCCCAGCGCGCCACCGTGCTCGCCAACGAGCAGCAGATCCTGCTGAACGCCGCGGCGGCCTATCTGGACGTCGTGCAGAACCAGGCGGTGCTGGAACTCCAGGCCAACAACGAGCAGGTCCTGCGCCGTCAGCTTGACGCCGCCCGCGACCGCTTCCGCGTCGGCGAATACACCCGCACCGACGTCAGCCAGTCGGAATCGCGCCTGGCCGCCTCTATCGCCGCCCGCATCTCCGCCGATGGCACGCTCCAGGCGTCACGCGCGACCTACGAGCGCGTCGTCGGCTCGATGCCGGGCAAGTTGAAGGCGCCGAAGCCGAAGTTCAAGCTGCCGGGGACGCTCGACGAAGTCGTCGAGATGGCCCGTTCCAACAACCCGTCGGTGCTGTCGGCCACCTACACCGAGGCAGCGCAGCGCGAGGCGGTGGACCAGCAGTTCGGCCGCCTGCTGCCGTCGGCCAACCTGTCGGCGCAGGGGACCCGCACCATCGACGCCGGCAGTTCGTCGGGCCTAGAGATCAAGCGGCAGGATGGCTTGCAGCTCACCGCGCAGATCACCATCCCGCTCTATCAGGCCGGCCTGCCGGAAGCGCTGACCCGCGAGGCGAAGCACACGGCGAATCAGGCCCGCCTGCAGATCGACGACACCCGCCGTCAGGCGGTCGAGGCGGCGATCAGCGCGTGGCAGGGGCTGCAGGCCGCCCGGGCGAGCATCGAGTCCTACAACTCCCAGATCCGGGCCGCCGAAATTGCGCTGGAAGGCGTGCGGCAGGAAGCCCAGGTCGGTTCGCGCACCGTGCTCGACGTGCTGAACCAGGAGCAGGAACTGCTGAACGCCCGCGTCAACCTCGTCCGCGCTCAGCGGACGGAGATGGTCCAGGCCTTCACGGTCTTGGGCGCCATCGGCCAGTTGACGGCGCGGCAGCTCAACCTGCCGGTCCAGTATTACGATGCTGATACACACTACAAGCAGGTGCGCAACAAGTGGATCGGAACCGGCGTGCCGGAGTGATCGCACTTGAATGCCCCTTCCTGGGTGATCGTTCCCGGATGATCGAAACGGCCCGCTTCGGCGGGCCGTTTTTGTCTGGTGGCTTTTTACCCAGTCCTGCCCTAGTGTCCGCGTCAGGATGACGTCCCCGGGTTTGCCACGATGAGCGATAAAGGCCAGCAAGAACCGTCGATGGAGGAGATCCTCGCCTCCATCCGCCGCATCATCTCGGAGGACGGCGAACCCGCGAAGGCGGAAGCGGCGCCCCCTCCGCCGCCTCCACCACCCCCTCCGCCACCGCCCCCGCCGCCCCCGCCGCCTCCCCCCATGGAGGATGACGACGATGACGTTCTGGAACTCACGCAAATGCTCCAGGACGAGGGGAGGGACGAGCCCGACGAACCGGAGCCCGATCCGTGGCGCGACGAGCCGGCCTTCGGTGGCATGGCCGACCCGGAGCCGGCGTATCACGCGCCGGACCCCGAACCGCCGCCTCCGCCGCCGCGCCCCGCCGCGAAGCGTCCGGCACCGGCCTTCGACGATTTCGATGACGACGAACCGCCCCCGCCGCGGCCGCGCATCCGTGCGTCGGGTCTCGACGACGGGCTGATCTCCCGCCGGGTGGCCGAGGAATCGTCCCACCATTTCACGCATCTGGCGCGCCAGCTCGGTGACGACCTGTCCATCGGCCCGATGCCCGTCGGCGTCCGCACCGTGGAAGAAGTCGTCCGCGAGCTGTTGAAGCCGCTGCTGAAGGAGTGGCTGGACGAGAATCTGCCGACCATCGTCGAACGGCTGGTGCAGCAGGAAATCGACCGGATGATCCGGCGCTCCCAGAAATTCTGAGCGGCGTCACGCCCGCCACGCATTCCGTTTGAATTCGTAAGCGAAAGTTCCTGGTGATGTTGGAAAAGACGTACCGGCCCGCCGAGGTCGAGGAAAAGCACTACCGGCTGTGGGAAGAGACGGGCGCGTTCGCGGCGAAGACCGAGTCGAACGGCAAGCCCTACACCATCATGATGCCGCCGCCGAACGTGACCGGCAGCCTGCACATGGGCCATGCGCTGACCTTCACGCTCCAGGACGTTCTGACCCGTTACAACCGGATGCGCGGGCGCGACGCCCTGTGGCAGCCGGGCACCGACCACGCCGGCATCGCGACCCAGATGGTTGTGGAACGGAATCTCGCCAAGGAAGGCAAGACGCGCCACGACTTCGGCCGCGACGCCTTCATCGACAAGGTGTGGGAGTGGAAGGCAGAATCGGGCGGCACCATCACCCGCCAGCTGCGCCGGCTGGGCGCCTCGCCCGACTGGCCGCGTGAGCGCTTCACCATGGACGAGGGGCTGAGCCGCGCCGTCCGCAAGGTGTTCGTGGAACTGCACAAGCAGGGCCTGATCTACAAGGATAAGCGGCTGGTCAACTGGGACCCCAAGCTGCACACCGCCATCTCCGACCTCGAGGTCGAGCAGAAGGAGATCAAGGGCAACCTCTGGCACTTCCGCTACCCGATTGAAGGCGAGACGGACCGCTTCATCGTGGTCGCCACCACGCGCCCGGAAACCATGCTGGGCGACACCGGCGTCGCCGTGCATCCGGAGGATGAGCGCTACAAGGACCTGATCGGCAAGAACGTCGTCCTGCCGCTGGTCGGCCGCCTGATCCCCATCGTCGGCGACGAGTACGCCGACCCGGAGACCGGCTCGGGTGCCGTGAAGATCACCCCGGCCCACGACTTCAACGACTTCGAGGTCGGGCGGCGCAACAACCTCGCGGCCATCAACATCATGGACCGCGACGCCCGCATCACCGGCGACGAGGTTCCCGAGGCCTACCGCGGGCTCGACCGCTACGAGGCACGCAAGAAGGTCGTGGCCGAGCTGGAGGCGCTGGGCCTGCTGGAGAAGATCGAGCCGCACACCCACATGGTGCCGCACGGCGACCGCTCCGGCGTGGCCATCGAGCCCTGGCTGACCGACCAGTGGTACGTGGACGCCGCCACGCTCGCCAAGCCGGCCATCGAGGCCGTGGAGACCGGCAAGACCGTGTTCGTTCCCAAGCAGTGGGAGAACACCTATTTCGAATGGATGCGCAACATCCAGCCCTGGTGCATCAGCCGCCAGATCTGGTGGGGCCATCAGATCCCCGCCTGGTACGGCCCGGACGGCCATTTCTTCGTCGAGGAGACCGAGGAGGCAGCCATCGCCGCGGCCAAGGCCCATTACGGCGAGGACGTGGCGCTGACCCGCGACCAGGACGTGCTGGACACCTGGTTCTCGTCGGCCCTGTGGCCCTTCTCCACGCTGGGCTGGCCGGACGAGACACCGGAGCTGGCGCGCTATTACCCGACCGACGTCCTGGTGACGGGCTTCGACATCATCTTCTTCTGGGTCGCCCGGATGATGATGATGGGCCTGCATTTCATGAAGGACGTGCCTTTCCGGACGGTCTACATCCACGCCTTGGTCCGCGATGAGAAGGGCCAGAAGATGTCGAAGTCCAAGGGCAACGTCATCGACCCGCTGGAACTGATCGACCAGTACGGCACCGACGCCCTGCGCTTCACCCTGACGGCCATGGCTGCCCAGGGGCGCGACATCAAGCTGGCGGTCAGCCGCGTCGAGGGCTACCGCAACTTCGCGACGAAGCTGTGGAACGCCGCGCGCTACACTCAGATGAACGGGGTCGCCCCGGTCCCCGGCTTCAAGCCGGTCGGGCTGAGCCAGACGGTGAACCGCTGGATCGTCGGCGCCCTGGCGGAGGCGGCGAAGAAGGTCGGCGAGTCCATCGAGGCCTACAAGTTCAACGAGGCCGCCAACACTGCCTATGCCTTCACCTGGGGCACCTTCTGCGACTGGTACCTGGAGTTCACCAAGCCGATCCTGAACGGTTCGGACGAGGCCGCCATCGCCGAGACGCGGGCGACCACCGCCTGGGTGCTGGACGAGATCCTGCACATGCTCCACCCGCTGATGCCCTTCATCACCGAGGAGCTGTGGGAGCAGCTGTCCACCGACCGGGCGAACCGCCTGATCTCCGCCCGCTGGCCGGAGCATGGCGCGGAGCTGGTCGACCCGGCCGCCCGCGACGAGATGGATTGGGTGGTGCGGGCGATCTCCTCGGTCCGCTCCATGCGGTCGGAGATGAATGTGCCGCCCGCGGCGCAGATCGAGCTGAAGCTGAAGGATGCTGGTCAGGAGAGCCTGAAGCGGCTGGACACGCACCGTGACCTGATCCTGCGCATGGGCCGTCTGGCCAGCGTCGAGCCGCTGTCCGGCCCGGTGCCGAAGAGCGCTGTCCAGGCGGTGCTGGACGAGGCCACGCTGATCCTGCCGCTGGAAGGCATCGTCGACCTCGACAAGGAGCGGGCGCGCCTGACCAAGGAGATCGAGAAGCTATCGGGCGAGATCAAGAAGATCGACGCCAAGCTGTCGAACGAGCAGTTCGTCGCCAAGGCGCCGGAAGAGGTGATCGAGGAGCAGCGCGACCGCCGCGACACTGCGGAGCAGGCCCGCGACAAGCTGCAGAAGGCGCTGGAGATGCTGGCTGCGTAAGGCCGGTCATCCAGACCCCCAAAAAGCGAGAAAGGGCAGGGGCTTCGGCACCTGCCCTTTCTCTTTGTCTGAAGAGTTTCCGACTGCCTGAGGACTCAAATCTTGATGGAGGACACAAAGCGGTCGGCGTCGGCTTCGAGCTGCCGGAGTTCGTCCGCCAGCTGGGCGGCGGAGTAGATCATCTCGATGGCCGACTTGCCGGTCTCCGCGGCGGTGATCGCCATGGTGCTGACGCTCTCGGTCACCTCGTGGGTGTTGTCGTTGGCCCGGCCCACCGCACCGACGATCTCCTCGGTCTGTTCGAGCTGGTCGCGCACGGCGGCGGACACGTCCTCCGACAGGTGGGCGACCTCCTCCACGGTGGTCCGGATGGCCCGGATCGCCTCGACGACGGAGCCCGTGGCCTCCTGGATCGCGCCGACCTGACCGGCGATGTCTTCGGTCGCCTTGGCGGTCTGGTTGGCCAGAACCTTGACCTCCGACGCGACGACGGCGAAGCCCTTGCCGGCCTCTCCGGCGCGGGCGGCTTCGATGGTGGCGTTCAGGGCCAGCAGGTTCGTCTGCCCGGCGATGTCGTTGATCAGACGGACGATCTCCCCGATCCGCTGCGAGCTGTCGGCCAGCGCCGCCACCGCCGAGTCGCTCTGCCGGGCGTGATCCACGGCGCGGCGGATCGCCGTGCTGGAGGTGGTCACCCGCCCGCCGATCTCACCGATGGAGGCGGAGAGGGTGCGCGACACGTTGTTGACGATGCCGACCACCTCGGAGGTCTGCTCCGCCTTCTCCGACGTGTCGAGCGCCTGTTCCTTCATCTTCTCCGCGGTGTCGCGCAGGATGTGGGCGCCGTTGCGGATCTGGTCGGCAGCGTGGCTGACCGTGTGGAGCACCCGCCCGAAGGCCGAATCGAAGTCATGGGCGATGGCGCGCAGCGCGGTTTCCCGCTCCTCCTCCGCCCGCCGTTCGGCCCGGCGCGACTCCTGCTCCAGCTCATGCGTGCGCTGAAGATTCTCCTTGAACACGCTGACGGCGCGGGCCATTGCGCCGATCTCATCGCGCCGCCCGGTCTCCGGAACGGTGGCCGTCCGGTCGCCGCCGGCCAGCCGCTCCATGACACCCTCGATCAGGCGCAGCGGCCGGGTGATGCTGCGGGCGACGAGCAGGCTGATGATCGCAAAGCCGACCAGCAGGACGGAGCCGACCTGGAACACGTTGGCGATCACCTCGCCGCGCACCCGGTTCTGAGTCTCCACCGCTCCGGCCATGCCGGCGTTGGCCGACTCCAGCAGGGCTTCGAAGCGCGGCACCATGGCCTGGAAGGCATCGTTGAAGGTCTGCACCTCGGCCCGGAACGCCTTGGTGGCGTCCACGAACCGGCCGAGGTCTGTGCGGTAGGTGCGGGCCTGCTTCTCCAGCCTGGTCTGGGTCGCCGTGTCCAGGCCCGAATCGGCGAGGAAGAAGGTGAATTCGTTGAAGGCCTTGCGGTGTCCGGACAGCAGCGATTCGTCGCTGTAGATAATGAAGTCCTTCTCCATCTTCCGCATGGACTCCATGCGGCCGGTCAGCTTGTCGGCGTTCGGCCACTGCTTCAGCTCGTCCTCGATGGCGCGGGCCGAGGCGCGCAGGACACCGCGCAGGCCGCTGTCGTCGGACAGACCCAGTTCCTTTGCCCGCGCGACCACCGACGAGAAGCGCTCCTTCAGCGTGCCGATGCCCTGCGACAGATGGTCCAACTCCTCCTGCGGCAGGCGCTCCACGCCGCGTTCCTTGAGATTGTCCAGCAGGCGCGAGGCTTCCTCGGCGTTCTTCGCGAAGGCCTCGGCCGCCGTCTCGTCGCGGTCGGCCACGAAACGCAGCGCCTGGAAGCGCAGACGGCTGGCCCGGCGTTCGATGGCGGCGGTGTGCTCATAGGCGTCGCGGAACTGGTCCAGTTCGGCGGTCGCCTCGAACATGCGCTGGGCGCCGACGGTGACCGTCCCGCCCAGCAGGCCCAAGGTGACCACGGACGCGGCGACCAGCAGCGCGATTCGCGTGCCGATGGAAATGTTCGACAGCATATGCGGTAAATCCTTGGTTGCGCCGCGGACCTTACGCGCCGCCGAAGACGCCGCTGTTACGGATTGATGGCGGATTCGTTACCGTGCCGTCGCCCCCTGGGCATTCATGGTGAACGCCCGTATCTAGAAGCCGCTGGAAATCGAAAGGGGAGGTCGGCTGTTGTCCTTCGTGCTGTCGAAGCTGCTGTGGCTCCTGGTCTCGCCGGGCAATCTGCTCGTGCTGATCCTCACCGCCGGGACGGCGCTGCTGTTCACCCGCCGCTTGGCCCATTGGGGGCGGCGGCTGGTCGTGGCGGTCACCGTCGGCTTCGTCGTCGTCATGGTCACGCCGATCGCCTCATGGGTCGCGCTGCCGCTGGAGGAGCGTTTTCCCCGGCCCGACCTGCCGGAACGGGTGGACGGCATCATCATGCTGGGCGGGGCGGTGAACCCGCCGATCACCCGCGACCGCGGGGAGCCGTCCGTCAACGACGCGGCGGAGCGTATCCTGGGTTTCGCCGAACTGATCCGCCG
Organism: Azospirillum sp. UENF 312511; assembly: GCF_058780635.1. Lineage (NCBI taxonomy): Bacteria > Pseudomonadati > Pseudomonadota > Alphaproteobacteria > Rhodospirillales > Azospirillaceae > Azospirillum > Azospirillum sp. UENF 312511. The sequence goes on from NZ_JBSNCG010000003.1 coordinate 2,966,897, forward strand.
CTATCCGCAGGCGCACGCGGTGTTCACCGGCGGCTCGGGACGGCTGGCCGGTCAGGACGCCCTGGACCTGCGCGAGGATCTCGCCGTCCGCGGCGCGCTTCGGCAGGTCGGGATCGACCCGGACAGCGTGACCTACGAGAACGAGTCCCGCAACACCTGGGAAAACGCCCTGTACAGCCAGCGGCTCGTCAAGCCGAAGCCGGGGGAGACCTGGGTCCTCGTGACCTCGGCCATGCACATGCCGCGGTCGGTCGGCATCTTCCGGCAGGTCGGCTGGGAGGTGATTCCCTATCCGGTCGATTACCGCACGCGCTTTGGCGGACGGCCCTTCGTCCGCTTCGAATTCGACAAGCAGATCGACGCGCTCCAGGACCCGATCCGCGAATGGATCGGCCTCGTCGCCTACCGCCTGATGGGGCGGACCGATTCGCTGTTTCCGGGGCCCGCCCATGACCGCACTGCAGCACAGGCGGGCTCCTGAGGGGTGTTGCGCGGTTGGCGCGGCGAGGTAACTCGGCTAGAGTGGCGCCACCAGATTTAGCGGGGTGGGACCATGCGACGCGCGCATATGCTGAGGGGGGCAGTCGTGCTCGCAGGAGCGCTGACGCTCGCCGCCTGTGCGTCAGCGCCGCCCGCGCCATCCTCGTCCGGACTGCCGCGCAGCGGCGTCTACAAGGTCGGCAAGCCCTATCAGGTCAACGGCGTCTGGTATTATCCCGCCGAGGATTACTCCTACAGCGAGACCGGGATCGCCTCTTGGTATGGTCCGGGATTCCACCAAAAGGTCACCGCCAACGGCGAGGTTTACGACCAAAATGAGCTGACGGCCGCGCACAAGACCTTGCCCATGCCAAGCCTCGTGCGCGTCACCAATCTCGACAACGGCCGGTCGTTGGTTGTTCGCATCAACGACCGCGGCCCCTACGCCAACGGGCGAATCATCGACATGTCGCGGCGCGGTGCGCAACTGCTTGGGTTCGAAGGCACCGGCACGGCCAAGGTGCGCGTGCAGATTCTGGCGGAGGAAAGCCGCGCGGTCGCCGCCGCGGCCCGCCAGGGCACGCCGGCGCCGATGCTGGCGGAACTGGACGGCCCGCCGCCGAAAGCCGCCCCGCGCGGTTCGGTGGAGGTCAACGGCACCGCCCGTCCGACCCCCGCCGCGGTCACCCGTGCCCCGGTGCCGCCGCCCACGACGGTGGCCGGCGACATGGTGGATGGCCGCTTCGTTCCGGCCCCGGTGGTCGCCGAGCTGCCGGTGAAGCCCTACGAGCAGATCTATGTGCAGGTCGGTGCCTTCGGCAGCCCGGACAACGTCACCCGCGTGCGGGCCCGTCTGGCCTCGCTCGGCCAGCAGGCGCAGGTCACCCAGACGGTCGCCGGACGGCAGCGTCTGCAGCGGGTGCGGGTGGGGCCGCTGGCCAGCGTGGACTCCGCCGACGCTGTTTTGAACCAGATCCTCCAAGCCGGCCTTACCGACGCCAAAATCGTGGTTGATTGATCACCCGCGAGCCCAGTCCAAGCTTGGCCCGGCACCGGGCCTCGTTCCGTTTCACGTCTTGTCCAGTCCGCGTTTCGAAGGGAGTTGTCATGGTCGCTGTCGTCCGCACCCGCGTTGCCCGCACCCGTTTCGCCATGGGCCTTGCGGTCGCGCTGTTCGCGGCGGGGGTGGGGCCGGTGGCTCACGCCGCCAGCATCGAAACCATCGCCAAGCAGGCGATCCTGGTCGATATCACCTCGAACACCGTGCTGTTCGAGAAGAGCCCGGATCAGCGCATGGCGCCGTCCTCGATGAGCAAGATCATGACCATGTACATGGTCTTCGACGCGATCAAGGAAGGCCGGCTGACGCTGGACAGCACGCTGCCGGTGTCGGAGCGCGCGTGGCGGATGCAGGGCTCCAAGATGTTCGTGGAGCTGCACAACAACATCAAGGTCGACGACCTCATCAAGGGTGTGATCGTGCAGTCGGGCAACGACGCCTGCATCGTCTTCGCCGAAGGTCTCGCCGGCTCCGAATCGGCCTTTGCCGAGCGCATGAACAAGCGCGCCCGCGAGTTGGGTCTGAAGGACACCAACCTGACCAACGCGACGGGCTGGCCCGACCCGAACCACTACATGACCGCCCGCGATCTCGCGATCCTGGCCGAGCATCTGATCAAGGATTTCCCGGAATACTACCATTATTACTCGATCCGGGAGTTCAAGTACCACGGCATCAACCAGGGCAACCGCAACCCGCTGCTCTACCGCGGCATGGACGTGGACGGCATGAAGACCGGCCACACCGAGGCCGGCGGCTATGGCCTGACCGCCTCGGCCGAGCGGGAAGGGCGCCGTCTCATCCTGGTGGTCAACGGCCTGCCGAACATGCAGGCCCGCGCCGACGAATCGGCCCGGCTGATCGAGTGGGGCTTCCGCGAATTCGCCACCTACGCCCTGTTCAAGGCGGGCGAGACGGTCGATCAGGTGCCGCTCTGGCTGGGCGCGCAGGACAGCGTGCCGGTCACCGTGCCGGAGGACATGAAGGTCACCATGGCCCGCGCCGACCGCAGCGGCATGAAGGTGTCGCTGGTCAGCAACGCCCCGGTCGCCGCGCCGGTGAAGAAGGGCGACGTGGTCGGCAAGGTGGTCGTCTCCGCGCCGGGCTTCCCGGGCAAGGAGTTCCCGGTGGTCGCCGCCCAGGACGTGGAGAAGCTGGGCTTCGTCGGCCGCGCCCTGGCGGCGGCGAAGTTCCTCATTTTCGGGGCGAGCTGATTGGTGTAAGCCGGCCCGTCACCGCCGGAGTCCGGAACGCGGCGGGCCTCATCACCATCGGGAGCAGACCATGACGCGCGGGCGGTTCATCACGCTGGAGGGCGGTGAAGGGGCGGGCAAGACCACCCAGATCCGCCTGCTCGCCGACGCGCTGATCGGTTGGGGGAAGCGGGTGGTGCTGACCCGCGAGCCCGGCGGTTCGCCGGGGGCCGAGGAGATCCGTGGCCTTCTGGTGTCCGGCGAGACCGGGCGCTGGGGTCCGGTGACCGAGGCGCTGCTGCACACCGCCGCCCGCCGCGACCATCTGGAGCGCACCGTCTGGCCGGCGCTGGAGGCCGGGCACTGGGTCATCTGCGACCGCTTCTTCGACAGCACCATGGCCTATCAGGGTTATGGGCTGGGGCTGGGGCGCGATCTGGTCGCCACGCTGCAGACCACCGCCCTGGGCGACTTCCGGCCCGATCTGACGCTGATCCTCGATCTGCCGGTGGAGGACGGGCTGGCCCGTGCCGTCGCCCGGCGCGGCGGAGAGGACCGCTACGAGCGGATGGACGTCGCCTTTCACCACCGCCTGCGCGATGGCTTCCTCGATATCGCCGCACGGGAACCGGAGCGTTGCGTGGTCGTCGACGCCGGACACCCCGTGGAAACGGTCCAGGCGGCCATTCTGGACACGGTGACCCGCCGCCTGGGAGCCTCCTGAGGTGAGCCGCGCCCGCGCGCCCGAACCGGTCGCGGAGGAGGATGCCCTCGCCCCGCGCCGCAATCCGGAGCTGACCGGCCATGACGACGCCGAGCGCCTGCTGCTCGACGCCTGGAACTCCGGGCGCCTGCCGCACGCCTGGTTGATCGGCGGCCCGCCGGGGATCGGCAAGGCGACGCTGGCCTTCCGCTTCGCCCGCTTCGTCCTGTCGCAGGGGCTCGAGCCGCCGGACGCCGGCCTGTTCGGCGCACCGCCGCCGCCCGCCTCGCTGGCGCTGCCCCCGGACGCCCCGGTCTTCCGCCGCGTCGCCTCGGGCGGGCACGCCGACCTGCTGACCGTGGAGCGCCAACGCGACGAGAAGCGCGACCGGCTGAAGCGTGACATCGCCGTGGACGACGTGCGCAAGATCGGCCCGTTCCTGCGCAAGACCGCCGCCGAGGGCGGCTGGCGCGTTGCGGTGATCGACGGCGCGGACCGTATGAATCTCAGTGGCTTGAACGCCATTCTCAAGATTTTGGAAGAGCCGCCGCCGGGCGCCCTGCTGCTTCTGGTCAGCGACAACCCCGGCGGCATGCTGCCGACCATCCGCTCCCGCTGCCGCAAGCTGACGCTTCAACCGCTTCCTGAGGAAACGGTCCTCAACCTGTTGGCCCAGCATCGTCCTGACCTCGACGGTGAGGACCGGGCGGCGCTCGCCCGGCTGGCGGAGGGCAGCATCGGGCGGGCCATCGGGCTCGCCGAGGCCGGCGGGCTCGATCTCTACCGGGAACTGATCGGCCTGCTCGGCACCCTGCCGCGGCTGGACATCACCGCCGCCCACGCTTTCGGCGACAAGCTGACCCGCAAGCAGGACGACGGGCTGTACGAGACGGCCACCGACCTGCTCGTCTGGTGGCTGGCCCGCTTCGTCCGGTCGCTGGCCCGCGGCGCCTGGCCGGCGGAGGTGGTGGCCGGGGAGGCTGCCCTGATGACCCGTCTGGCCAACGCCCGCGGCCTTGAACGTTGGGTGGAGGTGTGGGAAAAGGTCCAACGCCATTTCGCCCGTGCGGAATCCGCCAATCTCGACCGCAAACAGGTGGTCCTGAACGCCTTGGCGACGCTGGAAGCGGCTGCTACTTAACACGGACGACACACCACGCCCATCCGGGCCGGCAACGCGCCGGGCCGGCGCATTCTCGGGAGAGCCTCTGCCATGACCGGGTCGAAGACCTTCTACCTGACGACTCCGATCTATTACGTGAACGACGTGCCGCACATCGGGCACGCGTACACCACGCTCGCCTGCGACGTGCTGGCCCGCTTCATGCGGCTGGACGGCTATGACGTGAAGTTCCTCACCGGCACCGACGAGCACGGCCAGAAGGTGGAGAAATCCGCCATGAACGCCGGAATCGCGCCGCAGGAGTTTACCGACCGCGTGTCGAAGAACTTCCGCGACCTCGTCGCGCTGATGAACTTCTCCAACGACGACTTCATCCGCACCACCGAGCCGCGGCACATCGCGTCGGTTCAGGAGCTGTGGCGCCGCTTGGAATCGGCCGGCGAGATCTATCTCGGCAGCTACGCCGGCTGGTACTCGGTGCGGGACGAGGCCTTCTACGGCGAGGACGAGCTGACCACGTCGCCTTCGGGCAAGAAGATCGCTCCGACCGGCGCCGAGTGCGAGTGGGTGGAGGAGCCGTCCTACTTCTTCCGCCTGTCGGCGTGGCAGGACCGCCTGCTGGAATTCTATGAGCAAAACCCGGACTTCATCGCCCCCGCCGGCAAGCGCAACGAGGTGATGTCCTTCGTGAAGTCGGGGCTGAAGGACCTGTCGGTCAGCCGCACCACCTTCAAATGGGGCATTCCGGTGCCCGGCAACCCCGACCACATCATGTATGTCTGGCTGGACGCCCTGGCCAACTACATCACCGCGGTCGGCTTCCCGGACGAGAGCGGCGAGTACGCCAAATACTGGCCGGCCAACCTGCACATGGTCGGCAAGGACATCCTGCGCTTCCACGCCGTCTATTGGCCGGCTTTCCTGATGGCCGCCAAGCTGGCCCCGCCCAAGCGCGTCTTCGCGCATGGCTGGTGGACCATCGAAGGCCAGAAGATGTCGAAGTCGCTGGGCAACGTCATCGCGCCGGAGACGCTGGTCAACACCTACGGCCTGGACCAGACCCGCTATTTCCTGCTGCGCGAGGTGCCCTTCGGCAACGACGGCGACTTCTCGCACAAGCAGATGGTGCAGCGGATCAACGGCAACCTCGCCAACGATTACGGGAACCTCGTGCAGCGTTCCCTGTCGATGATCGGCAAGAACTGTGGGGCCGCCGTGCCGCAGCCGGGCCCCTTCACGGAGGCCGACGACGCTCTGCTCGGTGCCGCCCGCAACCTGCTGCCGATCGTCCGGGCGGAGATCCAGTCGCAGTCCTTCCACAAGGCGCTGGACGCCATCTGGGCGGTGATCGGCGACGGCAACCGTTATGTGGACGAACAGGCGCCCTGGGCGCTGAAGAAGACCGATCCGGCGCGCATGGCCACCGTGCTGTACGTGCTGGCCGAGACCATCCGCCACCTCGCCATCCTGACGCAGCCGATCATTCCGGAAGCCTCGGCGAAGATTCTGGATCAGCTGGCGCAGGGGCCGGAGGCCCGCGGGTTCGACCGGCTGGGAGCGGACGGGGCGCTGGTCGCCGGCACGCCGCTGCCCACGCCGCAGGGCGTGTTCCCGCGCTATGTGGACGAAGCGAAGAGCTGACGAACGATGCTGGTCGATAGCCACTGCCATCTCGACTTTCCCGATTTCGCTGAGGAGCTGGACGCGGTCGTCGACCGCGCCCGGCAGGCCGGGGTGGGGCGGATGGTGACCATCTGCACCTACCTGTCGCGCTTCGACCGCATCCTGGCGGTCGCCGAACGGTACGACGATGTCCTATGCTCGCTCGGCGTCCATCCGCATCAGGCGGCGGAGGAGATCGCCGGGGTGTCCATCGAACGCCTCGTCGAGCTGTCGAAGCATCCGAAGGTGATCGGGCTGGGCGAAACCGGGCTCGACTACTTCTACGACAAGAGTCCGCGCGACGTTCAGCAGGACTGCTTCCGCCGGCACATCCGCGCCAGCCTGGAGACCGGCCTGCCGCTGATCGTGCACACCCGCGACGCCGACGACGACACCATGCGGATCGTCCGCGAAGAGGCCGCCGGCCAGCCGGTCAACGGCTTGCTGCACTGCTTCAGCTCTGGGCGTCAACTCGCTGAAGAAGCACTAGATTTCGGCTTCTACATCTCCTTGTCCGGCATCGTCACCTTCAAGAAGTCCGAGGACCTTCGGGGCATCGTGAAGGACGTTCCGCTGGACCGGATTCTGGTGGAGACGGACGCGCCCTATCTGGCACCGATTCCGTTCCGCGGCAAGCGCAACGAACCAGCTTACGTCGCCCACACCGCGGCCTGCGTCGCCGAGGTCAAGGGCGTGGCCGCGGCGGACATGGCCCGGATCTCCACCGAAAACTTCTTCCGCCTGTTCCCCCGCGCCGGCACGGGCCGACAGGCCGCCGCATGACCGGACAACGGGTCACGATCCTCGGCTGCGGCGGATCGCGGGGCGTTCCCGTGATCGGTCTCGGTTGGGGCTCCTGTGACCCGACCAACCCCAGAAACCATCGGATGCGGCCGTCCATTCTGGTGGAGTGGGAGCACGATCAGGAAGCCGGGCAGGGCGGTGTCAGCGTTCTGGTCGACACGTCGCCTGACCTCCGCCAACAGCTTCTCAACGCGGATGTGCGGCGGCTCGACGCCGTGCTGTGGACGCACCAGCACGCCGACCACGCCCACGGCATCGACGAGCTGCGGGAACTGTGCCGGGCGATGCACGCCCCCATCGACGCCTATGGCCGCGCCGAGGATCTCGGCGCGCTGGAGCGGCGTTTCAGCTATTGCTTCGAACCCCTGCGCCCCGGCGATCCCTTCTATCGCCCGGTGCTGACGCCTCGCGCCGTGGAAGGCCCCTTCGAAGTGCGCGGTCACCGGATCGTGCCGTTCGAGCAGGATCACGGCTATCTGAAGACCCTTGGTTATCGGTTTGATAAATTTGCCTATTCGACCGATGTTGTGAGATTGGATGAAGACGCCTTCGCAGCGTTGGAGGGCGTCGAGGTGTGGGTGGTCGACTGCGCCCGGATCGAGCCGCCGCACCCGGTCCATGCGCATCTCGCTTTGACGCTGGAGTGGATCGCGCGGGTGAGCCCCAAGCGGGCCTATCTGACGCACATGGACCAGACCATGGACTACGACACGGTCCGTCGCCTGCTTCCACCGGGGGTGGAGCCCGCTTATGACGGGCTCGTCATCGAGCTTTGACCACCATCAGGTTGGGGCAGGTCGGGACGGGATGGGGCAGGGCGACGGTCAGTCGTCCGGCATGATGAGGCCGAGCCGCCCGGCAATGAAACGGTCCGCGGCCGCCTTGGCCGCCTGATCCGCGGTCTGCGGATTCAGCTTGAACTTCTCCCGGTAAATCTTTGATGTTGCAGTGATAGCAGAGGGCAGGGCGTGCAACGCCGCACGATATTCCTTCTCCGGCCAAACCTCGAAGTCGTCCCAGGACCGGAAGGCGGTCACGGCCTTTCCACGCTGTTCGGCCATCTTCCTGGCCTCGGCGGACATCGGCGATTCCAGAAGCGTGCTGGGCACCATCGACGCCTGGAGATCGTCCACCTCGAACTGGCGCTCATAGCCGTGACGGATGCTGCCGCGCTCCACCAGGGCCGGCTCGATGGCCGGGTCCATGTGGGCGGAGACGGTTTTCCACTCCGGCAGATCGAACACCGACGATGGTGGGGTGCACAGGCCGGGCGTCTCGTCGCGCGCGTTGCCCCAGAAGGCGCCGAAGGCTTCAAAAGCCGGCTGCCCATGCTTGGTGAACAGGAAGCAGGGCGCGTCCATTTCCGTGGTCGACAGAACGTGGCGCAGGAAGAGCAGCAGCGTGCCCAGCGGCGCGCCCGGAACGTCACCGAGATTTGCCATCTCTTCATGGAGATAGGGATCTTTCGGAAGATCCTGGTTCAGGATTTCATCGACAAGCCTGCGCACGGTGGCGTCCTTGTCGGGCACGGCCACCGCGCCGCTTTGATAAAGATAGACCAGCCATGCCTTTGCCGGCGCGCCGTTGTGGCGCTGAAGCGCCGCGGCGGCAGCCTTGGCGTCCTTCGGGATGCCGGCGACGATCGCGGACAGCTTTTTCTGGGCCGAAGAGTTCTGGGCGGCGAGGTCGGCGGCGCGTTTCTCATACAGCGCTCGGCAGGCCGGGATCGCAGAGGCGTCGGCACAGGCACCGTCGCGCTCGGCCAGAAACGCCTTCTGCGCGCGCTCGATGGCATCTCGGCCTTCGACGGGCGTGTTTCCCAAGGTGTCGCGCAGAAGTGTCGCCACATCCTCGGCGGCCACTTTCAAATCGGCGCTGGCACAAATGGTGCGGTCGGCACGATTGGATGGCTTGGCGCAATCGGGGGGCGTCTGGGCCATGGCAGCGAATGGGATCAGGCAGAGCGACAGCGCGGGGCCGAAAAGCCATGAGGAACAAAGCCACGAGGAACGAGGCATAAGGCGCAGCCTTCATCGAAGGGAATGGATGCGGGAACGAGCCGCGACGATAGTCGATTGGCCGAAACGCAGGAAGGGACGGATTGGTGCCCTGCTCTCTTCCTGTGGGTTTTATTTTCCATAATACAGATTATATGATCGACGTTGGTCTCGACAGCAGGGGCCTCTGCCCTTGGCTATGCCGGAAATGCACGCTACATAAACCACAGTTTATACCCAACGGTCAGGTTCCGGTGAACGACGCCTCCGCGCCGACGTTTGCGCCGACGATATGGCGGCATCGATGCGCCGCGGCGCTGCTTGCCGCTGCCATCGGAGCGACCGCGTGGCCGGTTCACGCTTCCACCGACTCCGAGCCTCCCGCGGACCACGTGCCCGCGCCGGCACAGGCGCTTCCCGCACCGGACGTTCCGCCGGTTCCGGCCGTGCCCGACCTGTCGGCTTTGCGAACGGCCTTGGCGGAATTTCATTGCGCCGAGCTGGAGGTCGCCGTCGGCAAGGACCAGAGGATTGCGATCTCCGGCTTGACCGCGGGCGACACCGATCCGGACAGCCTTGCGCTGCTCGCCCAGGACTACGGCACCGGCCAACGGGCCGCCGTGGAGGTCGAGCGGGCGTCCCCTGCCCTGTGCGAGCCCCTGACCCTGATCAGCACGCTCCGGACCACCAACACCGGCTTGGCGGCGCCCCTGTCGATCCGCGTCAAGAGTGAAGGCGGCGGCACGACGCTCGACGGCGGCCAGGATCTGGTGTTCGACGTGGCCGCCCCTGATTTTCCGGCCCATCTTCAGGTGGACTACTTCACCTCGGACGGCAACGTGATTCATTTGCTGCCCAATCCGCTGGAGATCAGCGGTCGGGTGGAGGCCAACGCGGTCCGCCGCCTGGGAGAGCGCGGCGCCGGCGGACGGTTCTGGAGCATCGGACCGCCCTACGGTCACGAGTTGATCGTCGTGATCGCCAGCCCGACGCCGCTGTTCCCATCCCCCCGCCCCGAAGCCGAGGCGGCCGCGTCCTATCTTCCTGCGCTGAAACAGGCGTTGGAAGCCGCGGCACCGACCACCGTGGCCTCCGCAAGATTCCTGAAAACCAAGGCGCCCTGACGTTCGGTCAGGCCGGAACCAGGACGAAGCGGGCGAGGATGAGGGTGATGTTGTCCGGCCCGCCTGCCCCGTTTGCGAGATCGATCAGCTTGGTGCAGACATCCTCGGCGGCGGGAGGCGGCTGTTGGGTGAGTATCCGCTGAATCAAGCCTTCCGGCACGATTCCGGTCAGCCCATCCGAGCACAAAAGATAGAGATCATCGGGCTGCAGATCGTGAACGGCGATGTCAGGTTCGACCTGCTCCCCGGTGCCGAGCGCGCGGACGATGATGTTTCGTTGGGGAGCCTGTCCGCGGCGCCCGTTGTCGAGCCAGACTTGATAAAGGCTGTGATCGCGCGTCAGCAGGCGCAACTCGCCGTGGCGCAGACGATACAGCCGACTGTCTCCGGCGTGGAACACCACCACGCGCCCGGTTCCCGGAACGCGCCAGAGCCCCACCAGCGTGGTGCCCATGCCGCGCCCCTCGGCGAAACCGCGCTGGCGGTTCAGGGCGTTGATGCGGCGGTTGGCGGCCACCACCGCGGAACGGACCGTCGATGCGGCATCAGCCGCCGCCCTTTCCTCCTCCGCCGGGGACAGCGTCCGTCCGCCATGGCCACAGGCGTGGTCCCTGGACGCAATGACGGCGGCCACCACGTCCACCGCGGTGCGGCTCGCGATGTCGCCACCGGCGTGCCCTCCCATGCCATCGCAGATCACCGCCAAGCCGTGCGCCGGGTCGAGGTGGAACGAGTCCTCGTTGCGCGACCGGACACGGCCAACGTCCGTTTGTCCGACGGCGATCATGTCGATCAGGGCGGAATGCATCACGCGACCGGCTCCAACGCGTTACAGCCGAACCAGCTTTCTGGAAACAGCCTTCGGCAACGCGAAAAACCGCCTCGGCTTTGCGCAATAATGGCGGAGAGCGCGCGGATTGAACAGCCGGAAAGGACGCGTGAAAACGCCTCAGACGCTGACGTCGAGGAGCGTGCCGCGCTGCTTGCCACCGTAGCCGGCTCCGTTGGTCCGCGCCTGGACCGCCGCCGTCTGCGGGTCGATCGCCTGCCCCGACTGGGTCGCGTTGCGCGTTTCCCGCGTCTGGTCCATCTTGCCGACCGCCTGGGTCGCCTGGACCGTCTGGGTTCGGACGGTGGGCGTGGTCTGCTGCGCCGCTTGAACCGCCGGAGACATAGCCATCTGCATCGCCGGTGTAATCGGCGGCTGCGGCTTTGCCATCGGAGGCATGTTGAGCGGGTTTAACTGCATATTAAGAAGATGCGCCCGCTCACCCACCGATTCAAGGTCCGAATCGACGCAGCGACCGACTCAAAAGGGAAGGCCACACGCGCCTTCAACCTTTCCGCAAGCGACTGAAAGTGCCGGATTAGACCGCCGGCTGCTGCTGGGTGATGCAGTGGATGCCGCCCCCGCCGCGCACGATGTCCAGCGCCGGAACCTGCACGACCTCGCGGTCCGGGAAGGCCCGGCGCACGATGCGGAAGGCCTCGTCGTCCGCCGAGTCCTCGAAGGCCGGCATGACGATGCCGCCGTTGGCGATGTAGAGATTCGTGTAGGACAGGGTCAGCCGCACGCCGTTCTCGTCGCGCCGCGCCGGCTGGCGGACCGGAATGACCTCCAGCTCCCGCCCCTGGGCGTCGCGGGCGCGCTTCAGCCGGTCCAAATTGTCCTGGAACGCCTTGAAATTGGCGTCGCCGGGATCGTCGGTGGTGATCGCCATGACGACGCCGGGTTTCACGAACAGGGCGATCTCGTCGATGTGACCGTCCGTCTCGTCGTCCTGATAGCCCTCGCCCAGCCAGATCACGCTGGAGATGCCGAGATGCTCCTTCAGAAGCTCCTCGATCTCCGCCTTGCCGAGATTCGGGTTGCGGTTGGGATTCAGCAGGCACTGCTCGGTCGTCAGCAGCGTCCCCTCCCCGTCCACATGGAAGGAGCCGCCCTCCATGACCAAGGGCGCTTCGAAGCGGCGCAGGCCGAGATGGTCGAGCATCAGGCGCCCGACCTCCTGGTCCTTGGCGCTGTCCGGGTAGTTGCCGCCCCAGGCGTTGAAACGCCAATGGACGCCGGCCAGCTGCCCTTTCCCATCGGTGACGAAGCTGGGTCCGGTGTCGCGGATCCAGGAGTCGCTGATGGGCAGAGGCAGGATCTCGACGCCCGGCCCGCAGGCCAGGGAAGCGTCGGCGACGTCGGCGGGATCGCAGACCATGGTCACCGGCTCGAACCGGCTGATGGCGCGGGCAACGTCGGTGTAGGCGGCAGCGGCGGCGTCGAAGGCCCCCTCGGGCCACGTCTCGGGCCGGCACGGCCACGCCATCCAGCAGCGCGTGTGCCGTTCCCATTCGCCCGGCATGGTGAAGCCTTCCGCCGCCGGTGTCGTCATCTTTGAATCTCCTGCCAAATCCCTGAACTGTCCGGCTCTTGTGCGTGGCCGGAGCGGGTCGTCACGGCGTCACCCGTGACCCACGGTCACCCTAACCACGGAGCGGAGGATTTGGCAACGGCCACCAAGGGGCCACTGGAATGCCCGAAAGGGCAGCGCGCTCGACCGCTCAGCGGCGGGAGGGCGGACGGTCCGAATAACGGCGCTTGGGCGCCGAAAAAGGCATCGAAAAACCAAGACGAAGCATGGGGAACCATAAGAGCGCGCGCACGATACGACCTCATTCGCTGTTGCAGATGCCAATACAATAGCAAATGCAACGGCGAACGGCCACCCCGTGGTCTGCGGCCTAACGGCATAGCCCCTATGAGGCGGTGTTTGGGGGCGACAGGGGGGCTTTTCAGCCGCCCTGCACCGCCATCTGCTCGTCCCGCTTCCGCTGACGGTCCTGCCGCGCCATGACCAGGCTGGCGATGAAAATGCCGGTGGCGACCACCACCATCATCAACGTCGCCAGCGCGTTGATCTGCGGGCTGATGCCGAACTTCACGCTGGAGAAGATGACCATCGGCAGCGTGGTGGAGCCCGGACCCGACACGAAGCTGGCGACCACCACGTCGTCGAGCGACAGGGTGAAGGCGAGCAGCCAGCCCGACACGATGGCCGGGGCGATGATCGGCAGCGTGATGACGAAGAACACCTTGGCCGGGCGGGCGCCGAGGTCCATCGCCGCCTCCTCCAGGCTCTCGTCCAGGCTGACGAGGCGCGACTGGATGATGACGGCCACATAGGCCATGGTGAAGGTGGTGTGGGCGATGGTGATCGTCGTCATGCCGCGCCCGTCCGGCCATCCGATGGCCTGCTCCAGCGCCACGAACAGCAGCAGCAGCGACAGGCCGGTGATGACCTCCGGCATGACCAGCGGCGCGGTGATCATGCCGCCGAACAGCGTCCGCCCGCGGAACCGCCCGAAGCGGGCCAGCGCCAGACCGGCGACGGTGCCGAGCACCACCGACGCGGTGGCCGACATCGCCGCCACCTTGAGCGACAGCCAAGCCGCCCCGAGAAGCTGGTCGTTCTGCAGAAGCTCGGCGTACCATTTGGTGGAGAAGCCGCCCCACACCGTGACCAGGCGCGACTCGTTGAAGGAGTAGAAGATCAGCAGCGCGATCGGCACATAGAGGAAGGCGTAGCCGAACCACAGCGCCCAGGCCAGTTTTCCCATCTGCTTCATCGTCCGGCCTCCGTCTGGCGTCCCTGGACATGCTGGAAAACCATGATCGGCACCACCAGGAACAGCAGAAGCGCGATGGCCACCGCCGAGGCGACCGGCCAGTCGCGGTTGGCAAAGAACTCGTTCCACAGCACGCGGCCGATCATCAGCGTGTCCGGGCCGCCCAGCAGCTCCGGAGTCACGAACTCGCCGACCGAGGGGATGAAGACCAGAAGCGACCCGGCGATGATGCCCGGCAGAGACAGCGGCAGAGTCACCGTCAGGAACGCCTTCCAGGGCCGGCAGCCGAGGTCCGCTGCCGCCTCCAGCAGCGTCGGGTCGAGCTTCTCCAGCGTCGCGTAGAGCGGCAGCACCATGAAGGGCAGATAGCAGTAGGTCATGCCGATGTAGACGGCCCAGTCCGAGTAGAGAAGCTCGAACGGCTCCGTCGTCAGGCCCGTCCATTGCAACAGGTTGTCCACCACCCCGTTGGCCTTCAGGATGCCGATCCAGGCGTAGATGCGGATCAGGAAGCTGGTCCAGAAGGGCAGGATGACCAGCATCATCAGCGGCCCGCGCTTGGACGGATCCGCTCTGGCAATGGCGTAGGCCATGGGGTAGCCCAGCAGCAGGCAGCAGACGGTGGTGACCAGCGCGATCTTCACCGAGTTCAGATAGGCCAGGATGTAGAGGTCGTCCCCGCCCAGCCGCAGGTAGTTCGACAGATTCAGCAGGATCTGGAGCTTGGTCGTGCCCGCGTCCTCGTCCACCAGCCAGTCGATCAGCGGCGCGTAGGGCGGCTGCGCCAGCATCGCCTCAGACAGGCTGATGCCGAACACGATCAGGAAGGGCACCAGGAAGAACAGCAGAAGCCACAGGTAGGGGATGGCGACCACCACCCCCCGCCCCCACAGGCCGATCCGGCGCAAAAGGTCGATCATTGCGTCAGCACCACCCCGGCGAAGGGACGCCAGCTCAAATACACCTCGTCGTCCCAGGTGATCGGCATCTCGGTGCGCCGCACCACGTTGGGCGCCGTGACGCGCACTGTCTTGCCCGTCTTCAGCTCGACCAGATAGATCGACACGTCGCCGAGATAGGCGATCTCGCGCACGATACCGCTGGTGACGTTGCGCCCATCGGCGTTGGTCGCGGCGTTGGCCGGCGGCTCCTTGCTCAGCGCGATCTTCTCCGGACGGACCGCGACGCCAACCGTCGCGCCGGCGGGGACCGCAACCGCGTGGTTGATGTAGAGGTCGCAGCCGGCGTCCTCGGAGCGGATCAGCACATGGTCGGCCTGATCCTCCACCACCCTGCCCTCGAACATGTTCACCGAACCGATGAACTCGGCGACGAAACGGGATTGCGGGTACTCGTAGATTTCGGTCGGCGTGCCGGTCTGGGCGATGACGCCGTGGTTCATCACGGCGATCCGCGAGGACATGGTCATCGCCTCCTCCTGGTCGTGGGTGACCACGATGAAGGTGACGCCCAGCTTCTCCTGGATGTTGACCAGCTCGAACTGGGTCCGCTCGCGCAGCCGCTTGTCCAGTGCGCCCAGCGGCTCGTCGAGCAGAAGCAGCTTGGGCCGCTTGACCAGGGAGCGGGCCAGCGCCACGCGCTGCCGCTGGCCGCCGGAGAGCTGGTGCGGCTTGCGCTTGCCGAATTGGCCGAGCTGGACGAGGTCGAGGATCGCCCCCACCCGCTCCTTGATCTCCGCCTTGGCGACGCCGTCCTGCTTCAGGCCGAAGGCGACGTTCTGCTCCACCGACATGTGCGGGAACAGGGCGTAGGACTGGAACATCATGTTGACCGGCCGCTCGTAGGGCGGGATGCCGGCCATGTCGACGCCGTCGATGAAGATCTTGCCCTCGGTCGGCGTCTCGAACCCGGCCAGCATGCGCAGCAGGGTCGTCTTGCCGGAGCCGGAGCCGCCCAGCAGGGCGAAGAATTCGCCCCGGTAGATCGACAGGCTGACCTCGTCCACAGCGACGAAATCGCCGAAGGTCTTGGTCACCTTCTCGATTCGCACATAGGGCTTCTGTCCCGGGTCCTGCCAGGGTTCCAGGCGCGTGGGCTTGCGGATCGGCTGGACGGCCATGCGGGTCCTCTCGGCGTCCTCTTCTCATGGGAACGCCCCGGCCGTTCCCGATGGGAAACGACCAGGGCGCGTGTCGTGCGTGCCGGTTCGCGGCGCGCTTACTTGCCGGTCTTGACCTTGGTCCAGACGCGGGTGCGGGCGCGGTCGGTGGTCTGCTTGATCGACTTCAGCGCGAACAGCTTGAGGCTGCTGTTCTCCGGCAGGAAGACGGCCGGGTTGGTCTTCACGCCCTCGTCAACCGAGGCCAGCGAGGCCGGAACGGCGTTGGCGTAGCTGACCGTGTTGGACACCGCCGCGATGTTCGCCGGGTCCAGGATGAAGTTGATGTAGGCGTGCGCGCCCTCCTTGTTCGGCGCGTCCGCCGGGATGGCCAGCGTGTCCCACCACACCTGCACGCCTTCCTTCGGTGTGATGTACTCGACCTTCACGCCGTTCTTGGCTTCCTCGGCGCGGGCGGCGCCCTGGATGGCGTCGCCGTTGTAGGCCATGACGACGCAGGCGTCGCCGCCCGCCAGGATGTTGATGTTCTGGCCGGTGACGAACTGCTTGATGTAGGGGCGGACCGCCAGCAGCGTCTTCTCGACCTTGTCCAGATCCTCCTTCTTCTCGGAGTTCGGATCGAGGCCGAGGTAGTTCAGCACCGACGGGATCACGTCGATGGCCGAATCCATCACGGTGATGCCGCAGGCCGCGACCTTCTTCGCCACTTCCGGCTTGAAGATCAGGTCCCAGCTGTCGAGCGGGACGTCGGGGGCGACGGCCTTGATCTTCTCCGGGATGATGGCGATGCCGACCGTGCCGCCCAGATAGGGCACGGCGAACTTGTTGCCGGGGTCCGAGTTCTCGAGGAGCTTGAGGACCTTCGGATCGACGTTCTTCAGGTTCGGGATCTTCGCCTTGTCGAGCGGCGCCACGACCTTCGCCTGGATCATGCGCGACAGGGTCGGCTCGGCGGTCGGGACGATCACGTCGTAGCCCGACTTGCCGACCAGCACCTTCTGCTCCAGCAGTTCCAGGCTGTCGTACAGGTCCACCTTGGTGTCGTAGCCGGTGGCCTTGGTGAAGTCCGCCAGCGTCGATTCGCCCAGATAATCGTTCCAGATGTAGATGTTGACCGGCTTCTTGGCCTGGGCCAGCGCCGGGCCGGCGATGGCGATCGCCGCGACGGCGCCGATGACGCTGAGAGCGAAACGTTTCATGCAGAAAGCCCCCGAATTCTGGATCGTTCGTCAGTTCGTGACTGGTCGACTTTTTTCCATTCGACGTGGGGGGCGGCGCGCATCGCACGGCGTCCCCGGCGCGAGCGCTATTGCACCCACGGGGGGGTTCGTTGTCAACGATTTGCGGGTGGTTTTGCGGGTTTTGCGGAACGCAAACGCCCCCTTCCGCGGCAAGGGCGGAAGGGGGCGGAAAAATGCTCAAACGTTCAGCAGAAGATTCTCGCGCTCCCAGGAGCTGATCACCCGGTGATAGGCCTCGTACTCGGCCTCCTTCACGCAGGTCACCGCGTCCAGGAACTTCTCGCCCAGCACCTCCTTCAGCGGCTTGCAGGCGTTGAACTTCTGAAGCGCGTCGCCCTGGTGGCGCGGCAGGGTGAAGGCGAGCCGGTAGGCGGACCCCTTCACCGGGTCCGTCGGCTCCAGCCCCTGGGCCATGCCGAGATAGCCGCAGGCCAGCGAGGCGGCGATGGCGAGGTACGGATTCGCATCCGCGCCGGCCACCCGGTTCTCCACCCGGCGCGAATCGGCGGGCGAGACGGGAACGCGCAGACCGGTGGTGCGGTTGTCGCGGCCCCAATGCACGTTGATCGGCGCGTCGGAGTTCGGCACCAGCCGGCGGTAGGAGTTCACGTTCGGCGCCAGCAGCGGCATCGCGTAGGGCAGATACTTCTGGAGCCCGGCGATGTGGGACATGAACAGCGGCGTGTCCGCCCCGTTGGCGTCGGAGAACAGGTTGCGCCCGGAATCCGCATCGACCACCGACTGGTGGATGTGCATGGCGCTGCCCGGCTCGTTCTGCATCGGCTTGGCCATGAAGGTCGCGTAGACCTGATGGCGCAGCGCCGCCTCGCGCGCCGTCCGCTTGAACAGGAAGGCCTGGTCGGCCAGTTCCAGCGCGTCGCCGTGGTTGAAGTTGATCTCGATTTGCGCCGCCCCGGCCTCGTGGGTCAGGGTGTCGATGTCGATGTCCTGCGCCTCGCAGAAGTCGTAGACCATCTCGAAGATCGGATCGAACTCGTTCACCGCGTCGATGCCGAAGGCCTGTCGTCCGCTCTCCACCCGCCCATTGCGCCCGACCGGCGGCACCAGCGGATAGTCGGGGTCCTTGTTGACCTGGACGAGAAAGAACTCCAGCTCCGGCGCCACCATCGGCTTCCAGCCGCGCTCCTCGTAGAGCGACAGCACCCGCTTCAGCACATGGCGGGGCGAGAAGTTCACCGGGCTGCCGTCGGCGTAGACGCAGTCCGTGATGACCTGGGCGGTCGGCTCCTCGTACCAGGGGACGAAGCGGATCGTCCGCTCGTCGGGGATCATGTAGATGTCGGAGTTCTCATCCGAGGTGACCGAGTCGTCCTCCGGGTACTCCCCGGTGACCGTCTGGACGAAGATCGCCTCGGGCAGCCGCAGACCGCGGTCGCGCAGGATGCGCAGGAACTTCTCGGCGGGCACGATCTTGCCGCGCGCGATGCCCGACATGTCGGGCACGAGGCATTCCACTTCGGTGATGCGGTTCTTCTTGATGAAGTCTTCCATGAAACCCATGAACGTATGGACCGCACCGGACGGTGGGCAGCCCCTCCCTGCTGTGAACGACCGCCTTACTATGATCCCGCACCCCCTCCTCGCGCCAGAGGGGAACAATGATCCTGCCCATATGACCGCTGGAATCATTGACGGGACGGGGCTCCCTCCCCTAACTCGGCGGTCATGCCGACATCATCCCACATCCGCTCGTGGTACGCCGACACCGCGACTCCCTACCCGCAGCACCCGGCGCTGGAGGACTCGCTGTCCTGCGACGTCTGTGTGGTCGGTGGCGGCTACACCGGGCTGATGACCGCGCTGGAACTGGCCGAGCAGGGCTACGACGTGGTTCTGCTGGAAGCCAACCGCGTCGGCTGGGGAGCGTCGGGCCGCAACGGCGGGCAGATCATCACCGGCTACAACAAGTCGATGAGCACCATCGAGCGTTGGGTCGGGAAAGAGGACGCGCGGCGGCTGTGGGACCTCGGTGAGGAGTCCAAGGCGCTTCTGGCGGAACGCGTTGCGAAGCACGCCATTCCCTGCGACCTCACCTGGGGCTTCGCCCACGCGGCGGTGAAGCGGCGCCACATGGACGACGTGGCCGCGATGGAGCGCGAGATGCGCGACCGCTACGGCTACAACAAGGTCCGCGCGCTCGACCGCGAAGCCATGCGGGCGGTGGTGGGCAGCGACGCCTATGTCGGCGGGCTGGCCGACGACGGAAGCGGGCACCTGCACCCGCTGAACTACGCTCTTGGCCTCGCCGCCGCCGCCGCCAGAGCCGGCGTGCGCCTCTTCGAGGACAGCCGGGTCACCGCCATCGACACCGGGGATCGCCCCGTCGCCAGCACGGCGAAGGGGCGGGTGACGGCGCGCTTCCTCGTGCTGGCCGGGAACGCTTATCTGGGATCTCTGGCGCCGCGCCTGTCGGCCAAGGTGATGCCCGTCGCCACCTACATGATCGCCACCGAGCCGCTGGGTGAGGCCGCCGCAACGTCTCTGCTGCCGACCAATATAGCGGTCAGCGACATGAACTTCGTGCTGAACTACTTCCGCCGTTCCGCCGACCACCGGCTGCTGTTCGGCGGCGGCGTCAGTTATTCCGGACTGGACGCGCCGGGGCTGAAAATCGCCATGCGGTCCAAGATGCTGGCGGTCTTCCCGCAGCTCCGCGACGCCGCGGTCGACCATTTCTGGGGCGGCCACGTCGCCATCACCATGAACCGCATGCCGCATGTCGGGCGGCTGACGCCGACCACCTATTTCGCCCACGGCTATTCCGGTCACGGGGTGGCGCTGGCCGGCATGGCCGGTCGGGTCATGGCGGAGGCGATCCGCAGCACGGCTGAGCGGTTCGACGTGTTCGCCCGCGTGCCCCACCTGCCCTTCCCCGGCGGGCGGCGATTCCGCACACCGGCGCTTGTCCTCGCGATGCTCTGGTTCCGGCTGCGCGATCTGCTGTAACCTCCCCGTCCCATTCCCGCTTCCGGTCCCTGCCCATGTCCGATGTCCCCGATCCCGAAACCGGAAGCACGGAAGCCGATGCCGAGGCGGCGCCCGCGGCGCCGATGCGGGACACGCATTTCGATTTCGAGCACAAGGTGTTCAGCCTGTCCGGGGCCTTCTTCTGCATCGACCCTTCCTCCAAGCAGCCGGTGCTCCACATCCTGCTGGGGGATCTGAAGGCCGCCCTGCCCTTCAACACGCTGATGGAATCCTTCGACATCAAGGAGGACAGCCGCGACTCCAAGCTGCTGGATGTGGTCGAAAAGGGCTTGGCCTATGTGAAGCAGATCCGCCCCGGCGAGCAGATTCCCGGGGAGTTGCTGGACGGCCGCGCCTCCTGGTCGGTGGAGGAGAAGCACCGGACCATCGCACGGGGACGTCTGACTGTGCAGCTCGTCTCCTCGATCTCCGGAAGCGAGATGATCGTGGTGAAGGCCGACGAGCTGGAGCAGATCGTCGAGGACCCGCAGACCAAGCAGCGCGTCAAGGCCGCCTTCAAGGACATCGCGGCGAAGCTCAACCTGAAGGACAATTACGAGCAGTACCTGACCGACCGTATCGAGGACCTGACCCAGGAGCTGTCCTACATCGAGGCGCTGCGCGACCGCTTCAACGCCATCCGCGCCATCAGCGGCAAGCTGACCCGGCTGACCCAGATCTATCGGACCGACCGCACCCTGTGCAATGAGGTCGCGCGCATGCAGGGGCTGCTGGGCAAGCCGCTCAAGGACTATGACGCCATCTTCGAGCAGGCGGACGCCCAGACCGGCGAGATTTTCGGCGCACTGAAGTCGTTCGATACCACCGTGACATTCATCCGCAAGATCCGCGACGACCTGCGCGCCCGGCTGCTGGAGTGGGAGGACATCCTCCAGGCCTGGGACACCACACCGGTGGAGAAGTCAACCGCCATCGAGCAGTTGCAGAAGCATACCTACCGCTTCCTCGCCAACCGCTTCATGGAAACCAAGGTCTGGATTCGCAAGTAACCGGGTTTACCGCCCTCCCCCGCCATTGTCGTGGCCGAAGATTCGAATGGCTGCGATGATCGGAATCGGCTTGTCACCGGAAAGGCGATAGCGAAGCATCCCTCCATCCGCACCTCGACGGTGGCCGACACGGAGGATGTCGCCGTGAAAAGAATCAAACTGTCTTTATGGGGTATTTCAACCCTTCTCACGATTTTATGGCTTGCCGCTGAACCCGGCGTGTTTTCGGCGGACAGCTTTTTCGGTCTTCGCGCTGCATTGGTCCAGTACAGCGGACTCATCGCCATCGGTTGCATGGGCATGGCGACGATCCTGGCGCTGCGGCCGCGCTGGCCCGAGGCGTGGTTCGGCGGCCTCGACAAGATGTACCGCCTGCACAAATGGCTGGGCATCGCCGGCCTCGTCGCGGCGATCGTCCATTGGCTGTGGGCCCAGGGGCCGAAATGGGCGGTGGGCTGGGGGTGGCTGGCCCGGCCGCAGCGGGGGCCGCGGGCGATTCCCGACAGCTCCCTCGAACAGTCGCTCCGCAGCCTGCGTGGCACCGCCGAATGGCTTGGCGAATGGGCCTTCTACGCGGCCGTGCTGCTGATCGCGCTGGCTCTGTTCAAGCGCCTCCCCTACCGGATGTTCTTCAAGACGCACCGCCTGCTGGCGATCACCTATCTCGTGCTGGTTTTCCACGCCGTCGTGCTGACGGACTTCGCCTATTGGCGTTTGCCCATCGGCTGGGTGATGGCGCCTCTGCTCGCCGCCAGCGCCTGGGCCGCCGTCGTGGTGCTGCTCGGCCGGGTCGCCGCCGACCGGCGAATTCCCGGAACAATCAGCGCCCTCCATTACTTTCCGGGCGTGCGCACGCTGGAGGTCGCCATCCATGTTCCGCAGGGCTGGCCGGGCCACAAGGCGGGCCAGTTCGCCTTCGCCACCTCGGATAGGGCGGAGGGGGCCCATCCCTACACCATCGCCTCGGCCTGGAACGACGCCGAGCGCCGGATCACCTTCGTGGTCAAGGAGCTTGGCGACCACACCCGGCGGCTGCGGGAACGGCTGGCGGTCGGCCAAGCGGTGACGGTGGAAGGACCTTACGGCTGCTTCACCTTCGACGACCCCTGCCCGCACCAGATCTGGGTGGGCGGCGGGATCGGCGTCACGCCCTTCATCGCCCGCATGAAGTTCCTGGCGGCAAGCGTCGAGCGGCCACGGCAAACCATCGATTTCTTCCACACCACCAGCGAGTACGACGGGGACGCGATCGCGAAGCTCACCGCCGACGCCGCGGCGGCGGGGGTTCGCCTCCATGTCCTGATCGACAGCCGCGACGGCCGTCTGGATGGCGAGCGCATCCGTGCGCTGGTGCCGGAATGGCGCGACGCCAGCGTCTGGTTCTGCGGCCCGACGGGCTTCGGGCAGGCGCTGCGGCACGACTTCGCGGCCCACGGCCTGCCGGTGGACCAGCGCTTCCACCAGGAACTCTTCGCGATGCGCTGACCCCAGGGAAGCCTTACGCCTCCGGCTCGCGCAGCAGGGCCCCCTGGCGCAGCAGCTCGCGCTGGATGGCGCCGACCGGGATGTCGCGGGTGCGCTCGCCGCGCCGCGCCGCCATCGACGCGCAGACCCCGGCGGCCTGCCCCGTCGCCATGCAGGTGGGCGTCACCCGGTAGGAGGAATGGGCCTCGTGGCTGCCGGAGATGCAGCGTCCGGCCACCAGCAGCCTCTCCGTCCCCTTGGGCAGAAGCGCCCGCATCGGCACCTCGTACCATTCGCCGGAGGGCACGCGCTTCAGCACCGTGCCGCGGCCCGTCGGGCTGTGGATGTCCACCGGGTAGGTGCCCCGCGCGATGGCGTCCTTGAACTTGGCCGCGCCCAGCACGTCGTCCGCGGTCATGGCGTAGTCGCCGACGATGCGCCGCGTCTCGCGGATACCGATCCCGGTGCCGGTCTGGCAGGTGTAGGCGTCGGCGAAGCCGGGGGCGTATTTGCGCAGGAAATTCGCGATCTGCGCGGCCTGCCGATGGCTCTCCCACTCCGCGCGGGTCAGGTCGAAGACGTCGGTGCCCAGCGCGCCGGTGACCCGCGTGCAGTTCAGGGCGATCTCCCCGGGATGGGTGGTGGCGAAGAACAGGATGTCCTCGCGCGCCAGATCGAGGTCACCGTTGGCGGTGGCCTTGGACACGAGGTCCCACAGCCCGTGCACGCCGCGCCATTGCGTCGGGTGCTCCCGCACATAGCCGTTGAAGGCGTCGTGGTCGAAGCCGACCATGCGGAACATCAGCGTCATCGGCTGGGTCAGCCCGTCCTCCTCCCGCCCGACCTCATAGTCGCAGCCGGCCAGCGCCGCGATGTCGCCGTCCCCGGTGCAATCGACGATCACGTCGGCCTCGATGACCACCGGGCCGGACTTCGTCTCGAAGACCACCGCGTCGGGCTTGCCCGGCTCGCCGAGGACGGTGGAGGCGAAGGCGTGCAGCAGCACCTTCACCCCGGCTTCGTCGAGGATCTGCTGGGCGGTGACCTTCAGCACCTCCGGGTCGAAGGGAACGGTGAAGCCGGTATCCGGCGAGGGCGGAATGGCCCCCTGGTTGGTGTAGAGCCGGCCCAGGAAGACGGCCAGCGCCCCACCCACCACCGGCTCGCCAGGGCCGTGGTCCTGCGGCATCAGGCGGGTGTTGTCCACGACCGCCACCGATCCGCGCTGGGTGTAGAAGCTCATCCAGGGCATGACGAGGGCGGCCGTGGCGTTGCCGCCGAGGAAGCCGTAACGCTCCACCAGGATGGTGTCGGCCCCCGACTGGGCGGCGCCGATGGCCGCCCCCATGCCGGCCGGACCGCCGCCGACGACGAGCACGTGGCAGCGCGCGACCTTCATGGCGCGGCGCGGCGGCAGAGTGACCGATTCAGGGTTTGGGGGACAGGGCAGGACGGGCAAGACTGGCTCCTTTCATCATTCCGCTGCTTTGGCCGCTGCTTTGGCCGCCGTTTCGGCGCGCGGCGCCACCGTCTGCAGGGCCAGGGGCGCCGTCTCGCGGGCACGCTCCATCAGCACGGGAATCCGGTCGCGCAGCAGTCCCTTCTGCTCCGCGCGGTGGTCCCACAGGCGGTCGAGATCGGCGAGGAAGGTTCCGGCGGTGGTGTGGGACACCGTCGCCCGCGGCTCCAGCCCGATCGAGGACAGGAAATCCGACACCTTGGAGGCGTAGGGGAGCGCGATCAGCGGCGTGCCGGTGATCGCCGCGAAGATCAGGAAATGCAGCCGCATCCCCACGGCCATTTCGAAATGATCCATCAGCCCGATGATCTGGCGCGGCGTGTAGCGGTATTGCAGCAGATGGGCGCGTTCCGACACCGCCATGCGGCCCATGACGCGGTGCGCCTCCCGCACGTCGGCGCGCTCCATCGGCACAAAAACCACATCGGCGCCGAAGCGCTGCACGATGTAGTCCGCCGCTTCCGCCAACAGCTGGTGATAGGCCGCATCGGTGAGGTCCGGCGCCGCAGCACCCTGCTCGCGCACCGACAGGCCGACCAGCGGGCGGCCGCGCGGGATGCCGGCCTCGGCCAGCATCTCCTCGGTGAAGGGCTCCGGCTTCAGCAGCAGCGCCGGGTCGGCGGTGACCGTCACGGGAACCTGCACGCCGATCTCCTCGATCAGCCGCTTGGCGCTCGGTTCGCGGACGGTGATGCCGGTCATGCGGTCGAGCCCCTCGCGCACCGCGTCGCGCTCCACCCGATCCTTCAGCGGACCGACGCCGATGGCGAAGGTGTAGGTCGGCACCCCCAGCCGCTGAGCGATGGTAACCTCGCGCAGGTAGGTCTGCGCCTCGCTGTCGTAGAGAATGCCGCCGCCGCCCAGGAGCAGCAGGTCGAGCCGCTCGACCTCCGGCGTGATCTCGTCCTTCATGGCTTCCCGCGGATTCAGAACGCGATCCACCGCGTGGTTCTCGCGGGTATGGGCGGCGTTGCGCGAGAAGACGACCACCTCCACCCCCGGCACCGCAGCGCGCAGCTGCTCGATGGCCGAGGTGAGGATCGCCTCGTCCCCCAGATTCAAGCCGCCGTAAGATCCTGAAATGCCTATGACCGTCATCCGTACCCCCCTGCCGCACCGGAGCCGTGCGCCTATGCCTTCGGGTGCAACCCAACCGGCTGGCGAAGGTTCCGTGCGACCGTTAGTCTGCGGTCGCGTTCACCCGGCGTTGGATGGGCTGGACGTTGGTTGGACTGGACGTTGGACCGGCAGGACAAGGCAGACAATGCAGAGACCCAAGCTGTTTCTCGACCTCGACGGCGTTCTGGCCGATTTCGACCGCGGCGTGAAGGCGGTCACCGGCAAGCGCCCGGAGGAGATCCCGATGAAGGTCATGTGGCGGGAACTGTCCCGCCATCCCGACTTCTTCGGAACGCTGGAGTTCATGCACGACGCGCAGGATCTCTGGCGATTCTGCGAACCTTACACCCCGACCATCCTGACCGGCCTGCCGCTCGGCTCCTGGGCGCCGGAGCAGAAGCGGCGCTGGGTCGCCCATATGCTGGGTTCCCATGTGCGGGTCATCACCTGCATGGCCCGCGACAAGCACCGCCATGGCGGGCCGGGCACGGTTCTGGTGGACGATCGCGAAAAGGCCCGTGATCCCTGGACGCAGGCAGGCGGCGACTTCATCCTCCACACCAGCGCGAAGGAGAGCATCGCCGCCCTGAAGCGCCTGGGCTTCACCGGCTGACTGGGATCATTTGTCCGGCATCACTCCGCCGGCAGCCGCTTGCCCTCGCTGCGCGTCTTGAGAAGCGAGACCGCCACGCCGCCCGCGATCAGGGTCAGTGTCACGCCCAGCGAGACCAGCGGGTCCGGCTTGCCGAAGATCTGGGTGTAGAAGATCTTGCCGCCGATGAAGACCAGCACCAGCGCCAGCGCGTATTTCAGGTAACGGAAGCGGTGGACCATCGCCGCCAGCGCGAAGTAGAGCGCGCGCAGGCCGAGGATGGCGAAGATGTTGCTGGTGTAGATGATGTAGGGGTCGGTGGTGATGGCGAAGATCGCTGGCACGCTGTCCACCGCGAAGATCAGGTCGGCGAACTCGACCATCATCAGCGCCAGGAACAGCGGCGTGGCGTAGAGCGCGGTTCGCCCGTCCGGACCCGCCTCGCGCACGAAGAACTTCTGGCCGCGGAAACCGTCGGTGATCCGCAGGTGGCGGTTCAGGAAACGCAGCGCCGGGTTGTTGGCGAGGTCCGGCTCCTTGTCCACGGCGAACAGCATCTTCACGCCGGTGAGCAGCAGGAAGGCGCCGAAGACGTAGAGCACCCAATGGAACTCGCTGACCAGGGCGGCGCCGGCGGCGATCATCAGGCCGCGCATCACGATCACGCCCAGGATGCCCCAGAACAGCACGCGGTGCTGGTAGGCGCGCGGGACTGCGAAGTAGGTGAAGATCAGCGAAATGATGAAGACGTTGTCGAGCGACAGGCTCTTTTCGATGAAGAAGCCCGTGTAGTACTGGGCCGCCGCGGTATCGCCCATCGACCACCAGACCCAGCCGCCGAACAGCAAGGCAACGGCGATGTAGAAGGCGGAGAGACGGAGGCTTTCCCTGACGCCGATCTCGCGGTCGCGGCGGTTGAGGATGCCGAGGTCGAAGGCCAGCAAGGCCAGGACGAGGCCGACGAAGGTCAGCCAAACCCACACCGGCTTTCCCATGAAATCGAGAAAGACGGGTGCGATAAGGGAATCCATAACAAGACCCACTTGATTGCGCTGCGTCTGCAGTGAATTCAAGCGGTATCCGACATCACGGCTGACGCCTCAGCCGTCAGAGGGGCCCGGACCCGAACGCCACGCAAATGGTGTCGCCCATAGTCCGTTCAAGATCCACATCCCGCGAGTTGATCAACTTTCCGCGGAGGACATCCTTCCTTTGGCAGCCATGCGGCACCGTTGTGCCGCGAGGGACGGTCATTTTGATGCATCCAGGCCACAGTGAACGCAAGAACTCATGATTGATGAAACACTTAGGGTTGCCTTTCCGGCCATCGCTCTTGTGCTGATGGATTCGATCTGCCAAGAACACGGGAAAATCCACACGCGCGAAGGCACCAGGAGTTTCGCATGAACCAAGCCGAACTCATCGAGACCATCGCGACCAACGCCGGCATTCGTAAATCCGATGCGGCGAAGGTCGTCCAGTCGGTGTTCGAAGGCATTTCCTCGGCGCTCGCCCGTGGCGAGGAGGTGCGTCTTGCCGGGTTCGGTATTTTCGAGGTTGCCGAGCGTGCTGCCCGCGAGGGGCGAAACCCGCGCACCGGCGAGGCGGTGCAGATCGCCGCGTCGAAAGCGCCGCGTTTCAAGCCGGCCAAGCAATTGCGCGACGTGGTGAACGTCTGATCGACATCGCCCAATCCAAGGCCGATTCAAATCGGCCGACTCACAGGGGAACGGAGCTGAACGCGGCCATGACCATCGAAGCATCGGAATTGCAGGCCCTGACCGCCAAGGTCGTTGCGGCCTATGTCGGCAACAACACGGTGCCGGTCGCCGACCTGCCGGCGCTGATCCTCAACGTGCAGACGGCCTTCAACGGCCTGGGCGAGGACAAGGCCGCGCCGGCCAAGGCCGAGCTGGTTCCGGCGGTGCCGATCAAGAAGTCGGTGACCCCGGAATACATCATTTGCCTGGAGGACGGAAAGAAGCTGAAGATGCTGAAGCGGCATCTCAAGACCGTCTACGACATGTCTCCGGACGACTACCGCGCCAAATGGAATCTGCCGGCGGAGTATCCGATGGTTGCCCCGAACTACGCCAAGGCCCGGTCGGAAATGGCCACGAAGCTCGGCCTGGGCCGCAAGCGGGTCGCGCAGGACTGATCCCTGCCCCACGTCCCATCGGCGGGCGCATCCTTGATGGATGCGCCTTTTTTCTTTCTGCCTTCGCCGATGGAGGGCCGGGATATGGCTCCCTCAACGATCGTCGGGCAGCGTCGCTTCACCGTGGCCGAGTTGCCGCTGCATCAGCACACTGTCCACCCAGCGCCCGAACTTGAAGCCGACCGCTTTCAGCAGGCCCGCTGAGTCGAACCCCAGGCTTCGGTGCAAGCCGATGGACGCCGCGTTGCCGCTGTCGCCGATCACCGCGATCATCTGGCGGCACCCTGCCGCCGTGCAACGCTCGATCACCGTCGCGAGCAACGCCCGGCCGGCGCCTCGGCCCATGCAGTCCGGGTCGAGATAGATCGAATCCTCAACGCTGTAGCGGTAGGCGGTGCGCAGCCGGTAGGGGCCTGCATAGGCGTATCCTATGACCCGCCCATCCATCTCCGCAACGACATAGGGCATGCCCCGGGCCAGCACGTCGTCCCGTCGGCGGGCAAGCTCGTCCAGGCCGGGGGGTACCTCCTCGAAGCTCGCCGTGCCGGTCAGGACGTGATGGGTGTAGATCGCCTGGATGCGCGGCAGATCATCCGGCCGGCTGTTGCGGATGTGCATGGATCGCCTCTCGCCTTGTTCGGCCCTGGAATAGCACGTCCGCAACCTGGGAGAACACCAACGTCGCCACGGCGGAAGCGCGTTTCACCAAGCACCCCTGAGGAACGTCATATGCTGAGCAGCGCGGTCCATTAGCCTGTATGGCCAGAGCTTATGCAGAAGATGAAGGCGGATGGCCGAATGATGACAAAGCGGAGAGAACCGCATCTGCCTTAGCTCCAAACGGAAATCGTCATCTTTTCGCCAATCTTCCAAAAGTTCTCCCGATCTTTTCGGCATTCATAAGGACCGAATAGTCCGGACATACGCCAAAAAATATTGCTGCACTGCCGTTTCAAGGCTTGATCCGACTTGGAGGTAGCGGCACAGTATCAATGTCTGATTGACGTGTTCCCGGATAATTTCGGCAAATCCCCCAGAAAAAAAATGCCGAAACGGTGGGCGTCCCAAACGGCCATCGAAAGGGTTCCGCGGCAAAAGACGGTGGAGCGTTGGAGAGAGGAGGCCGGTGTGCTCAAGAAACTCCTGACTGGTGAAAACGCCAGCCTGACCCGTTATGTCGAGGAGTCGAAGCGGTTCCCCATCCTGGCCCCCGACGAAGAGCGCGAGCTCGCCGTCGCTTGGCGCGACCGCGGGAACGGCCACGCGCTGGAACGTCTGGTGGGAAGCCATCTGCGGCTGGTCATCAAGATCGCCCGCGGTTTCGGCGGCTACGGCCTTCCGCTGCCCGACCTCGTCGCCGAAGGCAACGTGGGCCTGATGCAGGCCGCACAGAAGTTCGATCCGGAACGCGGCTTCCGTTTCGCGACCTACGCCACCTGGTGGATTCGCGCCTCGATCCAGGAATACATCCTGCACAGCTGGTCGCTGGTGAAGATGGGCACGACCGCCGCCCAGAAGAAGCTGTTCTTCAACCTGCGCCGCCTGAAGAGCCAGATGCAGGAGCTGGAGCAGGGCGACCTCTCCCCCTCCACCGTCACGGCCATCGCGACCGAGCTGGACGTGCCGGAGCAGGAGGTGATCGAGATGAATCGCCGCCTCTCCTCCAACGACAGCTCGCTCGACGCTGCGCTGTCCAGCGACGGCGAGACCAACTGGCTGGAACTCCTGGCCGACGACCGCCCGACGCAGGAAAGCGTGATCGCCGACGCCGACGAACTGGCGCTGCGCCGCCGGCTGGTCGGACAGGCACTGGAGCGGCTGGACGACCGTGAACGCCGCATCCTGTTCGAGCGCCGCCTGAAGGACGACCCGTCCACCCTGGAGTCGTTGAGCCAGCAGTTCTGCGTGTCCCGCGAGCGGGTGCGCCAGATCGAGGTGCGGGCGTTCGAGAAGCTGCAGAAGGCCGTTCTCAGCGCCGCCCAGGCGCTGCGCCGCGCGCCGGCCCACATGGCCGCCTGATATATGGCCGCCTGATGTAGACGAACAGTCGACGTCCAGATTGCCTCATTACATACCGGCGGATGCCAAACGGCTCCGCCGGTTTTCTATTTCATTAAAGCCCGGTGAATTGTTGGGCCTGCGACAACGCTTCCGGTTTTCACACCCACCGTAACCCTCCATAGTGCCGCCCGCAGGTTAGTTACTTTGCATTAAAAACAAATTGCGCTAATCTGAAGCGGTCCTATTTTCGTGGGGAAGTCGATCCATGTCGCATTCTGCCCAGACGCAGTCCATTCTTGACCGTATCTCCTTCTTGCGAATCGACGAACCCACGAAGGCCGTCCTTCGGGAATTCCAACCCTACCTCGCCCAGCGCATCGACCAGGTTCTTGAGGACTTCTACGGCTATCTGCGCTCGGTCCCGCAGGTCGCGACGCTGCTCGCCGATCCAACGGTGGTCAGCCGGGCGCGCGACATGCAGAAGCAGCATTGGCTGAAGAACGTCTTCACCGGCACCTTCGATGATGCCTACATGGCGCAGGTGCTGAAGATCGGGCAGGCCCACCAGCGCATCGGTCTGGAGCCGCGCTGGTACACGGGCGCCTATTGCTTCACCCTCAACAAGCTGATCGACCTCGCCTATCAAGTCTACCGCAAGAAGCCGGAGAAGCTCGCCCAGCTCATGCAGGCGATCAACAGGGCGGTCTTCCTCGACATGGATCTGGCGACCTCCGTTTATGTCGACCTGAACACCGCCGCGATCATCTCGCGTGAATTGGGAACCACCGCCGACTCGTTCGAACGCGAGGTGAAGAGCGTGGTGCAGGCGGTGGCGTCCGCCGCGCAGCAGCTTCAGGGCACCGCCCAGAACATGAGCCGCACCGCCGAGGAAACCAGCGTGCAGTCCACCCAGGTTGCCGCGGCGGCCGAGGAAGCCTCCGTCAACATCCAGACGGTCGCCGCGGCGGCGGAGGAACTGACGGCCTCCATCGGTGAGATCAGCCATCAGGTGACCCAGTCGGCGGCCATCGCCGGTGAGGCCATGTCGCAGGCGGAACGCACCAACACCACTGTGCAGGGATTGGCCGACGCCGCCAGCCGCATCGGCCAGGTGGTGAAGCTGATCCACGACATTGCCAGCCAGACCAACCTGCTGGCGCTGAACGCGACCATCGAGGCCGCGCGCGCCGGCGAGGCCGGCAAGGGCTTCGCCGTCGTCGCGTCGGAGGTGAAGAGCCTCGCCAACCAGACCGCCAAGGCGACGGAGGAGATCAACGCACAGATCGGCGCGGTCCAGGGGGCGACGCAGGACGCCGTTCTCGCCATCCGCTCGATCTCGGGAACCATCGCGCGGATCAACGACATTTCGACTTCCATCGCCTCGGCCATGGAGGAGCAGGGCGCCGCCACCACCGAGATCGCCCGCAACGTTCAGCAGGCGTCGATCGGCACCCGCGAGGTCAGCGAAACCATCGTGCGCGTCAACGCCTCGGCGTCGGACACGGGGTCGGAAGCGCGCAGCGTCCTGTCCGCGACGAACGAACTGTCCGTCCATTCGAACAATCTGCGAGCGGAGGTCGACCGCTTCCTGGCGCGGGTTCGGGCCGGCTGATTGCAGCAGTGGACCGGGACCAGCGGCCCGATCCGGTGCCGCCGGCCTGAAAGCCCGTCCGAAGCCCGTCTGAAAGATTGATCGGCCCGCTGTCTTGGACGGAAGCTGCGGGTGTCGCGATCAGAGAACGGTGCGGAGAACCGTGTCGCTGATCTTGATCTTGGCCGCAGTGGCGGCCGAACGGATATCGTCGAGCGACCGCCAGTGACTGCGACCGCCGATGGTGGTCAGGGCACCATTCTGCATCGCCACGAAAAGGCCGGTACGCCCCAGGTTGACAATCTTGATCATCGCACGCCCTCCCCGTCTCCGGGCGCCGTCACCGTACAGGCATCTTCGCGCCCTATTTCGTATAGAGACTTATCAAGAGACGTCTCAATCCGTCAACAAGGCTTATCGTCATATTCTAAGGGTTGTCTATCGTGTTTTCAAAACACGCTTTCGTAATAAATTTTCCTAAATCTTTTCCTTTTCACGGTTCGTGGGCCGGTTTTGCCCGGTAAGACTTTCATCGGACGCGGGGAACGCCGCCAGCGCCGGCCCGTTCATTCCCTCAGATGGTTTGAAGCCCGGAGGAGGAATGGACGCCGCCACCGCGTCGCAGGATGTCATCAGCCTGCCCGTCGCAATTCGCCCGGCCAGCCGGACGGACCTGCCGGATCTCGAATGGTTCGGGCTGCACACGCCACACCGGGAAATCCTCGCCACGGCCTTCCGCGCCCAGGAGCGCGGAAGCGGCGCTCTTCTGGTGGCCGAGATCAACGGCTTTCCCGCCGGCCAGATCTGCATCGACTTCCAACGCAAACGGCATTTGCGCCGCGCCACGTTGTGGGCGCTGCGGGTGTTCCAACCCTTTCGCAACCGGGGCATCGCCACACGGCTGATGGCCGCCGCCGAGGGAACCGCGCTCGACCACGGCTATTCGGAAGCGGAACTGGGCGTGGACCGTGACAACGCCGGTGTCCTCGCCTTCTACGAACGGCTGGGCTACGAACTGCGCGGCACCGAACGGGGGCGCTATTCCTACCGCACCCCGGCCGGCGAACTGGTCCAGGTGCCCATCGATCAATGGATCATGCGCAAGCCTCTGTTCCGGCAGGCGGCGTGGCAGACCAGTGCCGGCTTCGCGCCGGTCATTCCGCCGCCAGCGCTATGAGCCGCGCCGGACGGCGCCGCGGCAGACGGATGCGCGCGCCGTCCAGGATGTCCGCCAGTTCCCGCGCCGAATCCGTGGCCATGGTCAGGGCGACCAGGGGAAGCCAGCGGTCGAACACCTGGGACGTCACGTCGCCTTCCCCGGCCTGCATGGCGGCCAAGGCGTCCAGCACCGCCATCTCGTCCATCCCGACCCGCGAGCAGGTCGGGCAGCGGAACGCCGGCCGCCCGGCGTTGGTCACGGCGAAGGTACCCAGCAGGGCGAACAGCGGCAGCAGAGCCGACGACGGCACGCCGGCCACGCCGAAGCTGGCCCGCATGGCGGCCATCGCGCCCGCGGTGCCGTGACGGAACCATTGCCGGAAACCGGTCAGAAGCGCGCGTTCCGCCGTCGTCAGATCGGACACCGTCCAGGGGGACAGCCGCCCCTCGCCCACCGAATCGCACATGTTGACCCCTCCCGACTGAAGTGACGGAACTGACCTTAGACGATCCGCGCCTAATTTGCGAGTCATTCGCATTTGCAATCGATGGACCTTCTGACGCAGGCCGCCCGCACCGATGGGGCTGTGACAACACTCCGTGACAAACGCCGGCCCGGTCCGATGGAAAGGTCGGGTTAACCATATTCCTGGACCCTTTCCACGCCCGCAGACAGGAGCGTGGAAGGATGAGGCGGACAGTCGGACAGGCGCTGCTTGGATTGGTGGCGGCGTTGGCAATGCTCGGTACGGCGCAGACGGCGGCGGCCCAGATTCACCTGAACCCGGCCTATGGCGACGGCACCCTGCTCGGCCCGACGATGGCCCGCGGCGCGGTGGTGTGGAGCCACGGCCGGTCCGTGGAGGTGGAGGATTCGAACGCCCCCACCCCACTCTACATGAAGACCATGAGAGACGCCGGATGGGACGTGTTCCGTCTGGATCGTATGCGGGTCAGCGACACCCTGCCGAACAGCTCCCGCGCGCTGGCGGGCTACGCCGATCAATTGAAGGACCGTGGCTATCGCAAAGTCGTGCTGACCGGCCAGTCCTTCGGCGCCTTCATCTCGCTGATGGCCGCCGGGCAGAGCGACCGGGTGGACGCCGTCGTCGGCACCGCTCCCGCGGCCTTCGGCAACTTTTCCGACTCCTACGACAGCTTCCGCGACAACGCGGCGCAGCTCTGGCCGATCCTGCGCGGCATCCACAGCGCGCGTGTGATGCTGTTCTTCTTCCATGGTGACGATTTCGACCCCGGCGGACGCGGGGAATCGGCGCGCGGCATCCTGTCCTCGCGCGGGCTGGACCACATCGTGGTCGATCAGCCGGCCCTGCTGACCGGCCACGGCGCCGCGACGACCGGCATGTTCGTCCGGCGCTTCGGGTCCTGCATCCTGCGCTTCGCCGAGGCGCCGCCGCGCCGGGGCGACCCGTCCTGCGACGAATCCTGGGGCCGCACGCCGAGCGCGGAGCTGATGCGGGCCGCGGTGCCGGAGCCGCGCACCGGCAGCGGCACCTCCTCTCCGGCGGGCACCGGCGCCCGCTCCTTCCTCGGCGTCTGGTACGGCGCCTACATCAACGGGCGGGAGATCGCGCTGGCGGTGGACCGGATCGAAGGCGACGCCGTCTACGCCGATTATGTGCTGGGACCGGGCATGGAGGCCGACCAGCCGATGGAGCGCGCCCAGCGCAAGGGCCGCATCGAGAACGACGAGCTGGTGTTCGATGAGAAGGGGCGCAACGTGCTGCGCTACAGCATCCGGACGGACGGGCGCCTGTCCGCCGCTTGGCTGGACCGCTCCGGCAAGGGCCGTCTGGAGACGACCCTCCGCCGGATGGACTGAGCAATCACAAACGGTGGGCGATCACAGCCGGCGGGCGAGCGCCAGCAGCCCGCCTGCGCCGATCATCAAGCCGCCGGTCAGGCGGTTGAGGGTGCGGGCCGCGGACCCGCTGGTCAGCCGGGCGCCGATGCTGTTGCCCCCGGTGGCGTATGCCATGATCCAGCCGAACTCGATCACCACCATGATCGCCACCAGCGCCACCAACTGCGGCATCAGCGGGGCCGCCGGGTCGATGAACTGCGGGAACAGGGCGGCCATGAAGACCAGAGCCTTCGGGTTGCTGAAGGCGACCAGCAGCCCGCGCAGGAACAGGCGATGGGCCGGGGCTTCCTCCGCCGCCGCGGCGGCGCCGACGCGCGGCGAGCCGTCCGGCACCGGCGCCCGCCACGCGGCGATGCCGAGCCAGGTCAGATAGGCCACGCCCGCCCACTTCACCGCCTGGAAGGCCGGCTCCGACGCCGCCAGCAGGGCGCCGAGTCCGAGCACCGACAGGGTGGCCATCGTCGTCAGCGCCACGCACATGCCCAGCCCGCCCCAGGCCGCGCGGCGGACGCCGTAGCGCAGGCCGAGGCTCATCGCCAGCAGCATGTTGGGGCCGGGCGTCATCGACAGTACGAAGGCCGTCGCGAAGAAGAATCCGAGGGTCTGCCAGTTCATCGCCGTCTTCCGAAGGGGTTCCGGATGTCACCACGGAGCGGCGCGTCTGGCAAACGCCGCCTGTGCAAAGCTGGTCAACGCCGGTTCGCATCGCTCGGCGGCGGATCGCGGTAGTCCCACGGCGGTGTGCGCAGCCACTCCTCCAGGCTGCCCGGCGCCGCCCTGCCCCGCGGTTCCGGCCGCTCGACCGACCGGATGGGCTCGGCAGGCTTCGAGCCGAGAAGCGCGCCGGGCCACACCCGCCCGTCGCGGTCGACCCGCGCACGGTAGCGCAACCCCATGGAGGCGACGAACTCCCCCTGCCCGGTCGGGCGTCCGAACGCGAATCCGCCGACGTAGCGGTGACCATCCGGCAGAGTCAGCGTTCCCGGGCCGGTGGCGAGGCCATGCCGGAAACGGCCCTCGAAGATCGTCCCATCCTCACGCCCGCTGCGTCCCGGCCCCTCGGCCCGGCCATCGACGAAGACCGCCTCGGTCCAGTCCACCGGTTCCGCACCATTGAACGTTTCAAGAACACCGGCACCATGGGCGAAACCGTTGCGGCAGGCGCCGGTCCAGCGGACGGACTTCCCCCGGCTCGGATCAGGATCGCGGACGCGACAGCCGCCGACCGGGTCGGTCAGAACCCGCTCCGCCGTTTGCCGCTCCTTCCCTTGAACCGGGCACGTCAGGAAAGCGCCCAGCGACAGGGCCACCAGTCCGGTGAGCAGGAACCGGGTTCGCATGATCGGACGCTCCGCATGCGCGCACAGCCTTGCGCGGGAGCGGATCCAATCACCCCGAGGAGGGCGCCGTCTGTGCCCTGCCTCTCACCTCACGCCGGTTTCGTCCAGCGGGCCGCCGCCGTGTCGTCGGATTCCTTGGCCTCCACCCAGCGCTCGCCCTCCGGGGTGGCCTCCATCTTCCAGAAGGGCGCCTTGGTCTTGAGCCAGTCGATCAGGAAGTGGCAGCTTTCAAAGGCCGCCTCGCGGTGGGCGCTGGCGGTGACGACCAGCACGATCCGGTCGCCCGGTTCCAGCCGCCCGTAGCGGTGGATGATCAGCGCGTCGTCCAGCGGCCAACGCGCCCGCGCCTCCGCCTCGATCGCCTCCAACTGCCGCTCGGTCATGCCGGGATAATGCTCCAGCGTCATGGCGCTGACGGACTCGCCGCCGGCCATGTCGCGGACCAGCCCGACGAACAGGGTCACCCCGCCGATGCCGGTCTTGCCGCCGGTCATCGCGGCCAGTTCCGCCCCGACGTCGAAATCCTCGCTCTGCACCTTCACCGTCACGGCAAAGTTTCCTTCCTCAGCCGCCGGTCACCGGCGGGAACAGGGCCACCTCGTCGCCGGGGCCGACCGGGTGGTCGTAGGGCACATGCTCCTGGTTCACCGCGACCTTGACCACCGTGCTGTTGGCGAGCGCGTCGGCGTGCTTCGGGCTGCGGGTCTTCAGCCACGCTACCAGAGCGCCGACGTCCCGGACCTCCGCCGGCAGGTCCACCGTCTCGGTCGCCACGCCGATCTTGGTGCGCAGCCAGGCGAAATAGAGGATCTTCATCACCGAACCTCACTGAAAGGCAGGAAATCCACGATCATCCCCGGCTCGATGCGGGTGATCTCTTCCGGCAGTTCGACGAGCCCGTCGGACTCGACCATCGACGACAGGATGCCCGCCCCGTCGCGGGGGTGCTTGACCGCGGTCAAAACCCCGTCGGCGGCGCGGGCGAGCGTGGCCCGCACATACTCGCGCCGCCCCGCCTTCTTCTTGTAGGTAAAGCCCGCGCGCAGCGGGAACAAGGCGGGCGCCTCGTCGGCCGCCCCCATCAGCCGGAGCAGGATCGGGCGAGCGATGCGCAGGAAGGTGACCATGACCGCCACCGGGTTGCCCGGCAAGCCGACAAAGACGGCCGCCCCCTTGGTTCCGCCCTTGACCGTGCCCAGAGCCACCGGGCGCCCCGGCTTTATCGCCAGCCGCCAGAAATGCAGGCCGCCCAACGCTTCCACCGCCGCTTTGACGTGGTCCTCCTCCCCGGTGGACATGCCGCCGGAGGTGATGAGAACGTCGTGCGTCCCCGCCGCCTCTTCCAACGCGCCGCGAACGGCGTCGAGGCGGTCGGGCAGGATGCCGAGGTCGGTCACGCCGCAGCCGAGCTGGCGCAGCGCGGCGATCAGGGCAAAGCGGTTGGCGTCGTAGATGCAGCCCGGCTCCAGCGGCACGCCCGGCTCCCGCACCTCGTCCCCGGTGGAGAAGACGGCGACACGCAGGGCGGTGCGCACCGTCACCTCCCGCCGCCCCAGCGAGGCGAGCAGGCCGATGTCCTCCGCCCGCAGCCGGCGGCCGGCGGTCAGGACGGTGCTTCCCCGCGCCATGTCCTCCCCGGCGCGGCGGCGGTTGGCGCCGCGCCGGATGCCGGGGGGAATGGCGACGGAGCCCTCCTCCGCCTTGCAGTCTTCCTGCATCAGCACCGTGTCGAAGCCTTCGGGCATCGGGGCGCCGGTGAAGATGCGCACCGCCTCGCCGCGCCGTCCGGGACGGTCCAGCGCATGGCCGGCTGCGACGCGCGCCGTGACCGGCAGCAGCGTGGCCGCGTCGGGCGTCAGGTCGTCGAAGAAGACCGCGTAGCCGTCCACCGCCGAATTGTCGTGCGGCGGCACGTTGAACGGAGCAACGACATCCTCGGCCAGCACATGGCCAAGGGAGTTGGCAAGACCGATCCGGCGGGTCGCGGTGACGGGATGGAGGCGGCCGGAGAGAAGCTCCAGCGCCCGGTCCACCGCCATCATCTCCCCGCCGAAGGCGAAGCAATCGTCGCTAAGCTGAGCCATCGCTCCACTCCACCCCCGCACACCGCCGTCTCAGACAGCCTGCCCCGTCGCCCCGCACCGGTCCAGCGCGCAACGCTCGATGATGAAGGAGGCGATGCCCTCCTCGTCGCCCAGGTCGAAGACGGGCACCCTGGCGTCCGGGACCGGACCGTCGCTGGCGATCGCGACGATGCTCGGATCGTCGCGCGCGATCAGCGGCTTGCCCACCGAGGCGCGCCACACCTCGATCTTCTCGTGCGGCTCGCGCTTGAACCCCTCGATCAGCAGCAGGTCGACGGGCGACAGCTTCGGCAGCAGTTCCGCCAGGGACAATTCCGGCTCGTCGTCCCGGATCTCGTGCATCAGCGCCCAGCGGCGGGGCGAGCTGACCAGAACCTCCGTGGCGCCGGCCTCGCGGTGGTTGTGGCTGTCCTTGCCGCGATGATCGATGTCGAAGCCCTTGTGCGCGTGCTTCATGGTCGAAACGGTCAGGCCGCGCCGGATCAGCGCCGGGATCAGGCGAACGATCAGCGTCGTCTTGCCGCTGCCGCTCCACCCCGTCAGGCCGAACATCTTCATGGAAGCCTCTATCCTCCGCCTTGCCGCCCATCGCTGCGCGGGCGTTCCCCGGTCACATAGCAGAAACACACGGGCATGCGAACGGACAAACCGGAATGGCGGCCCGCTCTGCCATGTGCCGGAAAACTGACCCCAGGAAAGCGGCCGCTGGAAAGCGATTCAGCCCGGCGTGCGGGCCGGGTTCCCCGGAGCGCCCTTTTGCGGCTTGACCGGCTGGTGGGCCATCATGTGCTTCAGCCCGGCGCGCATGTAATCCCAGCCGGTGACGAAGGTGAGGATCGCCGCCACCCACAGGCCCAGCGTGCCGATCAGCGTGACCGGGATGTGGACCGGGCCGTAGTCGCCGACGATCAGGAAGCCGATCGCCACCATCTGGATCGTCGTCTTCCACTTGGCCATCCAGGTGACCGGCACCCCGACGTTCAGCCCGGCCAGATATTCGCGCAGGCCGGACACCAGGACCTCGCGCAGCAGGATGACCACGGCGGCCAGCACCGACAGACCGGACAGCCGGGCGAAGGCGACCAGCATGATCAGAGTCGCGGCGACCAGCAGCTTGTCCGCGATCGGGTCGAGGAATTTGCCGATGACGCTTTCCTGCTCCCAGGCGCGGGCCAGATAGCCGTCGAACCAGTCGGTGATGCAGGCCGCGGCGAACAGGGCGCAGGCCGTATAGGCGGCCCACGCCTCCGGCACGTAGAACAACCCGACCACGACGGGAATCACCGCGATGCGCGACAGGGTGAGCAGGTTCGGCAGGCTGGTCAGCATCGGTCGCAACTCTGGAATCGGGGGAAACGCGCGGCGGGCGGCGTCATTCTAACCGTCTGAATGGAAATGATCGTATATCTTTTTCGCCACCGTCTTGCTGATCCCTTCGACCGACTCCAAATCCGCCAGTCCGGCGCGGGAGACGGCGACGGCGCTCCCGAAATGGTGAAGCAGGGCCTTCTTCCGGCCGGGTCCGATTCCGGGAATCTCGTCGATCATCGATTTCCCCAACGCCTTGGTGCGCTTCGCCCGATGGGTGCCGATGGCGAAGCGGTGCGCCTCGTCCCGCAGCCGTTGCAGGAAATAGAGCACCGGGTCGCGCATTTCCAGCTGGAACGGCGCGCGGTCCGGCATGAAGAAGCGCTCCCGCCCGGCGTCGCGGTCCGGCCCCTTGGCGATTCCGACCAGCGTCACGTCGTCGATCCCCAGATCAGCCAGCACGCCCAGCGCCATGTTGAGCTGCCCGACGCCGCCGTCGATCAGCACCAGATCGGGCCAGGTGCCCTGAGTCCGCTCCGGGTCCTCCTTGATCGCCCGACCGAAGCGGCGGGCCATGACCTCGCGCATCATCGCGAAGTCGTCGCCGGCGGCGCCCTCGGTTTTGATGTTGAACTTGCGGTAGGCGTTCTTGATGAAGCCCTCCGGCCCGGCGACGATCATGGCGCCGATGGCGTGGGCACCCTGGACGTGGGAGTTGTCGTAAACCTCGATCCGCTGCGGCGGGCCGTCCAGCCCGAAGACCGACGCCACCCCGTCGAGCAGCCGCGCCTGCGACGAGCTTTCGGCCAGCCGCCGCCCATGGGCCTCGCGCGCGTTGGTCAGGGCGTGTTCGACGATGCGGCGCTTGTCGCCCCGCTTGGGCGCGGCCAGTTCCACCCGATGGCCGGCGCGCAGCGCCAGGGCCTCGGTCAGCAGTTCCTGCTCCGGCAGGTCGTGGCTGACCAGGACGAGGCCGGGGGCCGCCTTGTTCTCGTAGAACTGGGCGATGAAGGCGGCCAGCACCTCCGGGGTCTCGGCGCTCTTGTCGTGGCTGGGGAAGTAGGCGCGGTTGCCGTAGTTCCGCCCGCCGCGGAAGAAGAACACCTGCACGCAGGTCATCCCGCCCTCCGCGTAGGCGGCGATCACGTCGGCGTCCTCGACCACCCCTTCGACGTTGATGTCCTGGTGCGCCTGCACCGCGGTCAACGCCCGGATACGATCGCGGTAGCGGGCGGCGGTCTCGTAGTCGAGATTCTCCGCCGCCTTGGTCATCTCCGCGACGAACTCCGTCTGGATGTCCCGGCTCTTGCCGGACAGGAAGGCGCGGGCCTGATCGACCTGCGCCTGATACTCCGCCGGGCTGACCCGCTCCACGCAGGGCGCGGTGCAGCGCTTGATCTGGTACTGCAGACAGGGCCGGGTGCGCGCGGCGAACACCGTGTCGGCGCAGTTGCGCAGCAGGAAGGCGCGCTGGAGCGCGGTGATCGTCCGGTTGACCGCCCCCGCCGAGGCGAAGGGGCCGAAATAGTCGGCGTCGCGCGACCGCGCGCCCCGGTGCTTGGTCAGCTGCGGATAGTCGTGATCCTTGGTGATCATGATGTGCGGGAAGGTCTTGTCGTCCCGCAGCAGCACGTTGTAGCGCGGCATCAGCCGCTTGATCAGGTTCGATTCGAGGAGCAGCGCCTCGACCTCGGTGTGGGTCGTGACGAACTCCATGGTCTCCGTTTCCGACACCATGCGCTGCAGCCGCACGGGCAGGCGGTTGACCTGGGTGTAGTTGAACACCCGCCGCTTCAGGTTCTTGGCCTTGCCGACATAGAGCACGGCCCCGTCGCCCGCCAGCATGCGGTAGACGCCGGGCGTCTGCGGCAGGGTCTTCAGATGGTCGCGGATCACCTCCGCCCCCCGGGCGAGATCGGCGGGGCGCCGTCGCGTGCGGGGCGTCTTGTCCACGCCTTGGGCATCCGCGCCTGGAGCGTCGGCGCCCAGAAGCTCGGCGCCGTCCGCCTCCGGGAGAATGAGGTCCGTGGGGGTGTCTGCGGTATCAGCCATGTCTCGAATGTCGTCGGGTCCTGGAAGGGGGTCAACCACCCCCTGTCCTGAATGGTTAAGACGAACGACTCACCTCTTCGGTGGGCACTCGTCGGGATATCCACGACTCCTGTGGATAAGTGTGTCGATAACCCAAGAGTTACCCCAGCGGAACCAAGGCGGCCCAAGGGATTCGAAAGCTATGCACAAAAATTAGGCATTTCACCTAAGCCTTTGTTTTTACTGGAGACGCCCCGAGTCAAGTCGGCACTTTGGCGCTGTGTCGCTATTTTTCCGGATCGTGCAAACAGCCCCTTGCGCCGATGAGGCCGGATGTGTACAACGCGCGGTCCTCTTGCCGGGGTGCCCGACCGACCATGGGATTGGTCGCTGAACGGCCAGACGGCCCCTGGCCGAACCGCCTATTCCGTTGGCACGAATCCCAGGGACGGCTGCGCCCATCCCAGATGCTCGCCACCGTCGAGGGCGACCATTTGCCCGGTGACCGACGGCGCGTCGATGAGGAAGCGCAAAGCCGCGCAGATCTCCTCCGGCGAGGGACCGCGCCTCAACGGAGTCGCGTCACGCTGCGCGGCGAACTCCTCATCCGTCTGCCGGACATTTTTCAGTGTTGGCCCTGGCCCGATCGCGTTGACCCGGATGCGCGGGGCGAGCGCCATGGCGAGCGTCTGGGTCAATGTCCACAGGCCGGCCTTCGAAAGGGTGTAGGAGATGAAGTGCGGGGTGAGGTTCCACACCCGCTGATCGATCATATTGACGATCAACCCCTCCGCACCGCCCGACACCTGAGCCGCGAAGGCTTGGCTCAACACGAAGGGAGCGCGAAGATTCGCTTCCATATGGCGGTCCCAGGACTCGCGGGTCACGTTCTCCACCTCGTCCCGTTCGAAGCGGGAGGCGTTGTTGACCAGCAGCGACAGCGCGCCCAGCCGCTCGACGGCTTCGGGCACCAGCGCCTGAGCGTCCAGCTCGCGCTCCAGATCGGCCTGAAGCGCCACGGCGACGCCACCCTGTCCGACGATTTGCGTCACCACCGCGTCGGCCTCGCTGCGGGAATGCCCGAAATGCACCCCCACCCGCCAGCCACGCGCCGCGAGGTCGAGCGCGATGGCGCGTCCGATCCGCTTTCCCGCCCCGGTGACCAGGGCCGCTTTCCTCTTGATCTCCACCATGCCGCCATAGGTACCCTGCCACCCGTTCCGGTCAAGGGGGTTCCCTTCGGGGCAAGGACCGGACCGGTGAAAGACGCGCGGAGCAGGACGCGGCCATGCTGAGGGAAGCCTTCGAATATCTGAGCACGCCCTGCCCGCCCTTGGCCCGCCGTTACGGCTATCTGGCGGAAGCAGTGGCCCTCGGCGCGCGCCACCGC
This sequence comes from Azospirillum sp. UENF 312511, assembly GCF_058780635.1. NCBI lineage: Bacteria > Pseudomonadati > Pseudomonadota > Alphaproteobacteria > Rhodospirillales > Azospirillaceae > Azospirillum > Azospirillum sp. UENF 312511. The sequence continues at coordinate 3,009,620 of NZ_JBSNCG010000003.1, forward strand.
CGTCAGAGGCAGGCCTGGGCTCCCCACGTCGATGCCTGCCGCCGCTTTGTCCAGGAGGCCGCCGAGCGGGCGCCACGGGGTGGGCGGGCACTGGTGGCGGGGTCCGGCTTGCTGATCGAGGTTCCGCTGCCGCTGCTGGCCGAGCGATTCGGCGAAGTGGTGCTGGTCGACATGGTTCACACCCACACCGCACGCCTGCAGGCGCGGCGCCATCCCAACGTCCGCCTGCTCACTCTCGACGTCACCGGTGCGCTGGCGCCGCTGGATGCCGCTCTTTCCGATGGCTCCCCGCTTCCCTTACCCTCACCGCCGGACCTGCCGGGGGAGCGGTTCGCCTTTGCCCTGTCCTGCAATCTCCTGTCGCAGCTCCCGCTTCTGCCCTTGGACGCCATCGACCGCAAGGCACCGAACACGCCGGAGGCGGAGCGGGACCGCTTTGCCCGAACCCTGGCGCAGACGCATCGCTCCTGGCTTTCCCGCGTCGCCGAACAGGTCACGCTCTTCACCGACACGGAAAGTCTCTGGATGGAGAGTGGCGCCATTCAGGAGCGCGAGACCTCGCTCTGGGGGCTTGATCTTCCCTCTCCCGACCGCGTCTGGGATTGGGACATCGCCCCGGCCCCGGAAGAGGACCGTCGGCGCAGCCTGCGTCACCGGGTCGGCGCGTGGTTCAATCTTGCAGCCCCAGTTGAGACCTGACGGTGTGACAGGCGTCGCTTCCCGCGGTGAATTCCCGGCACACCAAGGGGCGGTGCTCATAGACGCTGCAAAAGACGGACTCGCCGAGGGTTCCCATCAGGGCGGCGCAGCGGTTGCCGTTGCACCGCATGCGCCCGTCCTCCTTCAAGTGCTCCATGATCTCTTCACCGTCCCAATCGCCGATGAAGGTGGGCCATTCCCAGGAGTAGGCGCAACAGGCCCCGCAGCTTTCGCAATCCGGCACGCCATCCTCGGTCAGCATAGCATTTTCCCGTTCTTCCTCGTCCGCCACCCCACTGTCCGCCCGTCTCTCCCCTCCCCTGCGTA